>CAVZQM010000001.1:0-499127 GCA_963777495.1 uncultured Actinomycetes bacterium
GCGAAGCTCAGGCCGGTTCCGGTCGGCGGATCAGCCGGTAGGCCTTGCAGCCCAAACACACCCCGGTGGATGCGTTGAGAGCGGATACTCCGAAGGCGAGCGCAGTCAGGCCGTAGCCAGGGACATCGATGCCCACCACGAAGAAGATCAGCGCCAGGGCCGTGAACACGAAGCCGAAGAACTGGGCGAACCTCGCCGGCCGAGCATCCTCCAATCCAGTCGGTGGTTCGATCCGCGGCCAGATGAAGCGGGCGAAGATCTGCGCCCACAACGACCACTGAAAACTCACGAACGCGGTGAATGCAGATACGGCGACCTGCGACGCGAGCAGGCCGAGACCCAACGGTCGAGCAACATCCATGATGAGCAACACGACGGCGAGCGTGCAGGCAGTGGCCCCGGCACTGAATCGCAAGAGGCGCGGATCGACCCGACCGCGGAGCGGGCACACACCAGGTCTGAGGCTGGGCATGAGGTCTCCGAGGAGAGGATCAAGCTGATCCGATCCGGATCAGGCTACCCGGTGCGCCCAGCAGTTAGCCTCACCGCGGCGCAAGAACACCGTACGACGTAGGGAGTAAACGCCGATGGTCGGAACCGACGAAGTAGTCCGGGTCGATGGGCTCAGGATGCTCTACGGTCCCGTCGTCGTGCTCGACGGAGTCACGTTCGGCGTGGGTGCCGGCGAGGTCGTCACGCTGCTCGGCCCGAACGGGGCGGGCAAGACCACCACGATCGAGATCCTCGAGGGGTTCCGGGTGCGATCCGACGGTGACGTCCGTGTGCTCGGGGTCGATCCGATCGGGGCCGACCAGGACTGGCGGGCCAGGGTCGGCGTCGTGCTGCAATCGTGGCGTGATCATGCCCGATGGTCGCCACGGGCCCTGCTCGCCGATCTCGCCCGGTACTACGAGCCGTACTCCACTCAAGAGCGCGAACGGCCCTATGACGTCGAGGCGTTGATCGCGTTGGTCGGGCTCGAGCCGCAAGCCGACCGGAAGATCCGCACCCTCTCGGGCGGCGAGCGCCGCCGCCTCGACGTCGCCGTCGGCATCGTCGGGCGGCCCGAGCTGCTCTTCCTCGACGAGCCGACCGCGGGCTTCGATCCGAAGGCGCGGCGGGAGTTCCACGCGTTGGTTCGCCGGCTCGCCGACGAAGAGGGCACAACGATCCTGCTCACCACGCACGACCTCGACGAGGCGGAACGGCTCGCCGACCGCATCCTGATCCTCGCGGGCGGGCGCATCGTTGCCGACGGCACCGCGGACGAGCTCGCCAGGATGGTGACCCGCGACGCTCGGGTGCGCTGGCGCTGCAACGGCGAGTCGTTCGAGCGGAGGACGCCCGACGCGGTCGCGTTCGTACGCGACCTGCTGTCGCGCAACGGCGACGAGATCGCCGACCTCGATGTACGCCGGGCGACGCTCGAGGACACGTACCTGGCGATGGTGCATCAGCACGAGAGCGGCGATCCGAGCGACGCCACGACCGCGTTCTCAGGGGGAGCCGATGGACCCTAGGCTGCATGCGATCCGCACCGGCATGCGGCGCGGATGGACCGAGTTCAAACTGAGCATCCGGAGCCCCCAGGACCAGGGTTTCTACCTCTTCATGGCACTGATCACCCTGATCTACCTCTTCTTCAACCGCGCAGACAGGGTCGAGGGCACCGCCCTCTACTTCCCAGCGGTCGCGCTGCCCAGCATCCTCGGCGCGATGGTGGCGTTCAACATGGTGATCGGGCCGGCGTACACACTCGCGATGGAGCGTGAGGACGGCACGCTGCTGCGGGCGAGGGCCGTGCCGCACGGGCTGATCGGCTACGTCACGGGGCAGGTCGTGGTGAACTCGCTCAGCCTCGTGCCGTCGTTCGCCGTGATCCTGATCCCGAGCGCCCTGCTGTTCGAGGGCGTGATGAACCAGGGAGCGCAGGGGTGGCTGACGGTGGTGTGGGTGGTCGCGCTCGGGCTGCTCGCGACCCTGCCCATCGGCATCATGATCGGGTCGCTGGTGCCGGGCGTGCAGAAGGTCGGCACGTGGGGCATGCTGCCGATGCTCGTGCTCCTCGGCACCTCGGGGATCTTCTTCCCGATCCAGGAGCTGTGGGGGTGGGTGCAGGCCGTGGCGCAGATCTTCCCGGTCTACTGGCTCGGGCTGGGCATGCGGTCGGCGTTCCTGCCCGAGGCCGCCGCGGCGCTCGAGATCGACGGATCGTGGCGCACTCCGCAGACGGTGATGGTGCTGACGGCCTGGGCCGTGTTCGGCTTGCTGGTCGCGCCGGTACTGCTCCGGCGGATGGTCCGACGTCAGTCGGGTTCGAAGGTGGCGGCCGCCCAGCAGGAAGCGGTGCAGTGGGTCCGGTGACGGGAACCCGCACGGGTGGTGCCCGACTGTGCGATCTGCGCGCCGGGCGCCGAAGTTCCTCAGTGAGGTAGCTGAAGTAGCGCGTCCATGTCCCGCGCGGCGTCGGTGCTTCGCCGTGTAGGTCAACAAGTTGAGCGCGGAATCGTGGCGATACGCGGGTACCGCGACCGTGTTCGAAGCACGTTGCCGGCAGGTAGCCCTCGTCACGCCTCGCCGACGACCGTCTTGCATGCGTCGTGCCCGCACCCGCAGTCGAACGCGGGACCAGCGTCGTTCGGCTCCGCCTGGTGGCTCCGACAGAAGTCACTGCAGAAGGAGTCGTTCGTCAGGCAGCCGCACCCGAGATGTTCGCACGGACCGTTCGGCGCTGCCGCCGTTACCGAAGACGTGTCCACTTCCCCTTCTGCCTCGGCGCGCAAAGTGTCTGCGTTCCCGTAAGCGCCGCCCTCGAGCTCAGCCACCATCCTGCCGAGCTCGTCCGCCTCTTCGTCCGTGAGGCCGACGTCGTCGCGCTTCGCCGTGAGCTCTTCGTAACGAGTGGTATCCATCGCGAGCCCCCATTCCCCGTCGATCCCGACGCGAAACCCGGTTAGGTCAGAAGAGGGTATGCGGCATCGACCATGGAGAAGCCACCGCGCAGATAGCGGTCGACCGACCCCCGCTCCGATGTGACGAGTTCGTTGCAGGCGGCGCCCGGGCCCGCCGATGTCCATACCCTTTGCTCATGCGGCACGAAGCTGGACATCGCGCCGGACGCCACAGAAGGCGCTCCCGCGCCTCACGCATCACCCGGCGCGGTCGGTTCCTGATGGGGGCCGGGTCGTTGGCTGTCGCTGCCGCGGCGATCTTCCTCCTGCTCCCACGCGCGTCAGGCATCGTGATCCCGTCCGATGCGTGCGCCAGCCCTCCGCCGCTCACCACCTACCGGGACGTCACTCTCCAGCCTCTCGCGATGGCCGCATTCAGGCGAGCCGAGCAACGCGCTGGCGAGCGCATCCCCGTCGTTTGGAGCTACCGCTCCTGCGCCGAGCAGCGCGTCGCCTGTCAGAACATCTGCGGGGGCGCGCAGTGCCCTGGACGGTGCGCACCGCCGGGCAAGTCCTGGCACCAACTGGGTGCGGCGATCGACACCAACCAGCGTGGTCTTGATACTCCGAACATCATCGATGCCCTAGAGGCGACTGGCTGGTGCCAGTCACTCCCGACGAGCGATCCGGGGCACTTCTCGTTCGACGGCTGTCATTGACCTTCGGGTCAGACGGACCGTTGCGATGGCGGTCGACATCGCTCTCGGCCGGACTGGATCCCAACACTCGGTCACAGCCGACCGGAGGTCGGGTCCATGAGCCGCTGAGGCCAACCGGCCCGTTCGAGACGGGACCTTCGGCCCTGCGCCACTCACTCTTCGAACCCGACGTGAGGGAGATGGATATCTCAGAGCAGATCAACCTCGCACTCGGGGAGCCCTCATTCGCTGCGACACCGACCCTGACCGCGACCGAGAGCAACCATCCGTACCTACGCGATGCGGTGATCACCTTCTTGCCAGACATGACTGATGATCAGTTCCAGCGCATCGATGCTGAGGTAGCGACCAAGTGTCACTACGCCTTGACCAGCCGGCTGACCGACTGCAGCGTTCTCGTCCAGGGCATCGCGATCGGGGCCGATTCGCCGCTCGATGCGGACAGGACCATGTGGGAACGGATGAATCTCCGGGTCCGTACTGCCCTGAGCCAGCCGAGTGATGTCAACACGCGGATCACGTGGATCAACGTGAGCCCTGCCAACGGGTTCCGCTAGTCAGAAGCGTTAGGAAAGGAAGGAACGCCATGCGAACACGCAGCCTGCTCGTCGCCATCACCGCTGGAATGCTCACGGTGGGTTTCGCCCTCCCCGCCTCAGCGGACACAACCGGTACCACCGATGCCACGATCACCGTGACGGGGGGCTCCTTGTCGATCACCGTGCCGTCCGACGCCGGAAATCTCGGAACCCAGGCCAACTCCGTGTTGGGCGGGACGGATCAGAGCGGCCCGCTCGGCCAGGTGCAGGTGACCGACGCGCGCAGCGCCGCCGCCGGCTCTGGTTGGATCACAAGCGTCATCTCCACCGCGTTCACCCCGCCAGCGGGGCCAGCGATCCCGGCCAGCAACGTCAGCTACAGCGCAGGAGCGATCGTGAAGGTGGGCACCGCGACCTACACGGCGAACAACCCGGGGAACCTCACGGCGGTCAATCCCGCGGTCACGGCGACCGGGATCGCCGGGGACAACTCCGCAACGTGGAACCCGACGATCAGCGTATTCGTGGCGGGAGGCATGGCCGCGGGCATCTACTCCGCGACCATCACCCATTCTGTTCTCTAAGAGGAGTGCTCTGGTGCGGCGTGCGCCATCCGCTCGGTTCACCTTCGTGGTCGTCACGTTGGTCGCCCTCGTCGCCATGCCCATCGGCGCGTCGACGGCGGCCTCTCGACCGGCGACCAGCGGCGGCATCGGGCTGAGACTCCTCGACGTGCCGGTCGCCGCAGGGAACGGTCCGTCGGGCCCAGATACATCGTCGACCACCTCGCGCCGGGTGCGGTCATCCACCGCCGGATCGAGGTCTCCAATACCACTACCGCTACCGCGCACATCACCGCGTACGCCGCCGCGGCCACCATCGTGGACGGCTCCTTCTTGGGCGCTGCCGGCCACACGCAGAACGACCTTTCGACGTGGACCTCCGTCTATCCCGACCAGGTCGATGTCGCAGCCAAGAGCAGCGAGTTGGCACTCGTGAGCATCACCGTCCCGACAGACGCAGCGGCCGGGGAGCGGTACGGAGTGGTCTGGGCGGAGGTGCGCTCGGAACCCGCCACGGGTGACGGCGTCGTCCAGGTGAGCCGTGTCGGTATCCGTCTGTACGTCTCCGTCGGACCCGGGGGTGCTCCCGCACCCGACTTCACGATCGATTCCCTCACGGCTACCCGTTCAGCCGACGGTGAGCCGACGGTCCTCGCGACCGTACGCAACACCGGTGGGCGGGCGCTCGACATGAGCGGAACTCTCGAGCTCCTCGCCGGCCCGGGTGGACTCAGCGCCGGCCCGTTCACTGCCACACTCGGCACCACCCTGGGGATCGGCGATACGGAGCCGATCACGTTCGCCCTCGACGACCGGATACCAACCGGTCCGTGGGACGCGCGGATCACCCTGGCGAGCGGACTGCTCGAACGCAGCGCTCGAGCAACCATCACGTTCCCCCGCATCGGGACATCGCCCCCGGTGCGCGCCGCGACCCCTCGAGCGCTCCCGGTGATTCCGGTTCTCGCCGCCTGCATGGCCTTGCTCCTGATCGAAGTCATGCGTCGGCGACGTCGGCATCACGGCCCGGTTGGCCGTGTACGTCGAGCCAGCGCTCCTTCACGGATCTAGCCTTCGTTCCAACGAACGGCTCCGTATCTGCGTCGTTGACGATGATCGGCAGTGACCAGGGCAGCGCGATCGCGTTCCAGGATGGGCTGGCCGACCGCGGCCTAGACTCGCCGCCATGCGGGTCTGCTCCAGCTGCGGCACCGAGAACCCGGACGATGCGCGCTTCTGTATGGCGTGCGCCTCGCCGCTCGACCGAGCCGGCGCGGAGCCGCGAGGTCCGCAAGTCCGTCACCGTGGTGTTCTGCGACGTCACCGGCTCGACGGCGCTCGGGGAGCTGCTCGACCCCGAGACCCTCCGGCGCGTGATGACCCGCTACTTCGACACCATGAAGATCGCGATCGAGCACCACGGCGGCACCGTGGAGAAGTTCATCGGGGACGCGGTGATGGCGGTCTTCGGGATCCCGCAGGTGCACGAGGACGACGCCTTGCGCGCGGTGCGGGCCGCGGTGGAGATGCGAGAAGGGCTCCTCGAGCTCAACAAGGAGCTCGAGCGCGATCGCGGCGTCACGCTCGCCTCGAGGATCGGCGTGAACACGGGCGAGGTCGTCGCGGGCGATCCCGCGGCCGGGCAAGCGCTCGTGACCGGGGATGCCGTCAACACCGCGGCCCGCCTCGAGCAGGCGGCAGCTCCCGGCGAGATCCTGATCGGCGAGGAGACCTATCGGCTGACGCGCGACGCCGTCAGGGCGGAGCCCGCGGATCCGATCGCGGCCAAAGGGAAGACCGAGCCGCTCGCCGCGTACCGACTCGAGGACGTCACGGCCGGTGTCGCCGGCCACACCCGCCGGCTCGACGCGCCGATGGTCGGTCGTGACCGCGAGCTCGCGCTGCTCGGGCAGGCGTTCGAGCGGGTGACGACCGATCGCGCCTGTCATCTCTTCACGGTCCTGGGAACGGCCGGTGCCGGGAAGACGAGGCTCGTGGAAGAGTTCGCCGCCCAGGTCGATGCCAACGCGACCGTCCTCCGCGGACGGTGCCTCGCCTATGGAGAGGGCATCACGTTCTGGCCGGTCGTCGAGATGGTGGGTCAGGCGGCCGGGCTCTCGATCCTGGAACCTCCCGCGGACGCGCAGAAGAAACTGATCACCGCGATCGGGCCGGGCGAGCGCTCGGAGCGCATCGCCGACCTCGTGGCGTGCCTCGTCGGCCTCTCGGGCACGCAAGCGCCCGTCGAGGAGTCGTTCTGGGCCCTCCGGCGCTTCCTCGAGATCCTCGCCGCCCGACAACCGCTGCTCCTGCTCCTCGACGATCTCCAGTGGGCCGAACCGACGTTCCTCGATCTCGTGGAGCACGTGGCCGAGTGGTCCAGGGACGCACCGATCCTGGTCCTCGCGCAGGCGCGGCCCGAGCTTCGTGACGACCGGCCCGGCTGGGGCGGCGGCGTCGCGAACGCGACGTCGATCCTGTTGGAGCCGCTGACCGAAGCCGAGACGGTCGAGCTGGTGGCCGACCTGATCGGTGACTCGGAGGCCGCTGCCGACGTCTCGGCGCGCGTGGTCGAGGCTGCCGAAGGCAACCCGCTGTTCGTCGAGGAGATGGTCGCGATGCTGATCGACGACGGCCATCTCGTGCGAGAGGACCACCGCTGGATCCCCGCCGGGGATCTGTCGGAGGTGAAGGTGCCGCCGACGGTCCAGGCATTGATCGCGGCACGACTCGACCGCCTCGCGCCGGTCGAGCGCGCGGTGCTGGAGCGCGCGGCCATCATCGGCAAGGTGTTCGCAGCGTCCTCGATCAGATCCCTCGCGAGCGACGAGCTGTCCGGCAAGGTCGACGAGGGCATCAGGGCGCTGCTCCGGAAGGACCTGATCCGCCCGGACCGTGGCGACCTCGGCGAGGAAGACGCCTATCGGTTCCGGCATCTGCTGGTCCGTGATGCCGTGTACGAGGCGATGCCGAAGGAGCTCCGCGCTGCGTTGCACGAAGGGTTCGCCGACTGGCTCGAGCACGAAGCGCGGCCGGCGGGGGAGCTGGACGAGTTCGTGGGATACCACCTCGAGCAGTCGTACCGGTACCGGGAGGAGCTCGGTCCCGTCGACGACGCCGGGCGCGCGATCGCTGCCCGCGCGGGTGCAGCATCTGCTCGCGGCGGGAGAGCGCGCGTTGGGACGCGGCGACGTTGCCGCGGCCGAACACCTCTTGGGCCGCGCGATGGCGCTGCTGCCCGCCGACGACCCACGGGCGCTCTCGGCGATGCCGTCCCTCGGCACAGGCGCTGTACTTCGGCGGTCAGCTCGAGCGCGCACTCGAGTATGTCGAGGAGGCGTCCGACCGAGCGGCCGCCGCGGGTGCCGATACGATCGGCGCCCGGGTCGCCATCATCCGCGTGTTGATCCGCAACCACCTCGATCCGGATCTCGCGATGCGGCCGGCGTTGGCGGAGGTCGAGAGCCACTCGCGCCGCTGGAGGCCGCGGGGGATGACCTCGGCTTGGCCGAGGGATGGTCGACGGTCGGGGTCTTCCGATTCTGGCTCGGGGATGGGGCAGGGGGCTTGGAGGCGATCGAACGAGGGCACGCACATGCCGAGCGCGCCGGATCCGAGCCGCTCATCCGGTCCACCACCAACGAATTGCTCGGCCCGTTCGTCTGGGGACCGGTCCCGACCGACGAGGTGGTCAGACGGGCGAGTGGGCTCATCGCGGAGATGGAGGCCGAGGGGAGCGAGTCGATCGAGCTCAGTTCGTCTCTGGCGGTCGCGCATGCGATGCGGGGCGAGGTCGAACTCGCGGACGAGCGGTTCGAGATGACCGCGACGCGCGCCCGCGAGCTCGGAGCGCGGCTGCATCTCGCGGCGGCCCATCCGCAGCTCGAGGCGGGCCTGATGCTCGGCCGCTACGCGGAGTCGGAGCGCCTCGCGAGCGAAGGCATCGAGCAGCTCCGTCAGATGGGTGAGCACGGCTACCTCCCGACGTCGTTGATCTACCTGGCCGACGCGATCGTGTCGCAGGACCGGCCCGACGAAGCCGAGACGACACTGAAGGAGGCCGAAGCAGCATGCGGCCGAGGACGACGTCGTGACCGTGATCGGGATCCACCGTGTCCGTGCGAAGATCGCTCGCAAGCAGGGACGTCTCGACGAAGCCGAACGGCACGCGCGAGGGGCGGTCGCGGCCGGGGAACCGACCGACTACCTGCTTGAGAAGGGTGTCATCACATCGGGTGCTCGGCGAGATCCTGCTCGCGAAGGGAGAACGCGTCGAAGGACTCGAGCAGCTTCGCGTCGCGCTGGATACTCTTCGAACGCAAGGGGATCCTGGTCCTTCTCGACGCGCTCCGAGCTCGCATCGCGGAGGTCGAAGCCCAGTGATCAGCCGCCTGAGACTGACGGAGCGAGTCGTGGCCATGTCCAGGCGTAGTAGACGATGGACGTGAGCAGTGCGACCTCGATGGCGCTGCCGAGGATGTAGTAGTTCCATTCCCCGATCGCCCCGGCGATGATCGTCAGCGCGTAGATGATGCCCAGTCCGATGTTGGCGAGTCGAGCGATCCTCGGTCGCAGGACGAGCGCAGCGAACACCATCAGGCTCGGGATCACGACATAGATCGTGGTCCCCAGGAGGAACGACTGATCGACGATGAACCCGCCGATCCGTCCAGCCTCGACGTCGGCCCGGAAGTCGGGTCGATAGAGGCTGAAGATGTCGACGTAGGCGAAGACGAACAGCATGGCGGTCCAGAGCGCTGAGATCTTGATCCTCACGTTCACTTCGAAGGGTTCGAACCTGGTTCCGGCTCTCGTCGGTGCGTTCTCGGCTTGGGTGGACATGCGGCTTCCTCCTCCAAGGCTCAGGCGGCTTACTTAGTAATCCTAGGGTTTACTTAGTAACCTGTCAAACGTGATGACCGAAGAGCACCTCGCCCCGCCGGCCCCTCACCAAGGAGCGGATCCTGCAGGGTGCCGTTGACCTGGCGGATCGAGAGGGACTCGGCGCCCTGACGATGCGTCGCTTGGGGGCGGACCTCGGCGTCGAGGCGATGTCGCTCTACAAGCACGTCGCCAACAAGGAGGAGATCCTGGACGGGATCGTCGAGGTCGTCGTCGGCGAGATCGAGATCCCGAGCGAGGAGGCAGACTGGAAAGAGGCAATGAGGCGGCGGGCGATCTCAGCGCGGGCCGTGCTCTGCCGCCATTCATGGGCGATCGGCCTGCTCGAGGCGCGCGGTGCGAAGGGACACACCGCCCTGCGCTATCTCGACGCGATCCTCGGGAAACTGCGATCGGCGGGCTTCTCGATCGAGAACGCTGCACACGCCTTCTGGCTGCTCGATTGCTACGTGTACGGGCACGTCATCCAGGAGACCAGCGTGCCCTTCGGTGCCTCAGAGGAGATGACCGAGTCGCCGGGATCCGATCCTCGAACGGATCTCGATGAGCGAGTATCCGCATCTCGTCGAGATCGGAGAACACGCACAGAGGTCTCGGTTCAGCGTCGACAGCGAGTTCGAGTTCGGCCTGGAGCTCATCCTCGACGCGTTGGACCGGACGGCAAGATAGGCAGGTCGTTCCACTCGAGCAAGACCTAAGGACTAAGGCGAAGGTGGAATGGCGCGGCCGACGTGTGCGGCCTAGCGTCGAGGACGTAACTCGCGATGCGCAGCCAAGGCTTCCCCACGCATCGCTACCACAACCGCCGGGGTGGTGGATGGAAAGCGTCACGCACAGCGAGTTCGTGGCCAGGTGCACGCGATGCGGCCAGCCTGTGCGCGAGGACCAATCGCACATGATGCTCGTCCCGGTTGGGCGTGGTCGGATGTTCTTCCACGCCGGCTGCGGGAGGATCAGAGCCGTGCGAGATGCAGGCGACGACGGGCTGCAGGCTGAGCACGAGACGTCATCCGCGATGCTTCGCCAGCTCTGGCCGACGCACCCACGATCCGATACAGCGGATGCGCCGGGGCCGTCACCTTGAACGCACGCAACTTGGAGGCTTACCCCTTCAGGTGTGTTCTGAGTATCGATTCGAGTCGTTTCACTGGATGCGCCGCGTCGGTCAGCCCTTTCCTTCGGTAGCTCTGGAGCGCGAGTCCGGCTGCCTCGGCCGCCTCTTCGGATCTCCCCGCGACGTCGAACACCTCCGCCAGCGCACGGAACGCGTCTGCCCGCTCCAAGAGGTGTTCGGTCGCGAGCACGATCTTCGACCGCTTCGGTGGCGAGAACCTCCGCCTCTTCGAGACGCCCAGTGTGGGCGTAGGCGCGGCCAAGGGACGATCGCCAGCCGGCCTCGCCTATCGGGTCGTCGTGAGCTGACGTCTCCCGCGATCGCTCGGCCGATCCCGCAGCCTCCCCGAACCGTCCCTGGTCACAGAGCACGAGAGCGAGCTCCGCGTAGGCCGTGGTCGCAGCCCATGACTCCCCGATCTCCTCGAGATGAGCGCAGGCGGCTCGGAGTTCCGCCTCGGCGATCGCCAGGTCGCCGTAGAACGTTTCGACGATGAACATCCGACTCGAGCGGAGGGCGGGCCCTCCCATCTGACTCCCGAGGACTCCCATATCGATGAGGATGTCCGATCCTTCGCGGATCAACGTTCGCCCCCGTTCGAGTTCTCCGGTGATGCCCACCAGTGCCCCCAGGTTCACGAGGACGTTGCCCCGAGCCGCACGGTAATCGCCGACCTCCGGCAAGAGGCGCTCGCAGAGGACGATCCCTTCGCTGGCCGGGGTTTCCCCCAGCAGGAGGCTTCCGGTGAGCTGCGAACGCAGGCGGGCCGAAGTGGCTGCGTCACCGAGGGAATCGGCGTGATCGGTTGCGCGGGCCATCCAATCCGCCGCCTCCGCCACGTGGCCGGCTGAGACAGAGATCAAGGCCATCAGCTCTTCTGCGGCCACGAGGTCAGCCGTGGGGTCCATCGGTTGGAGGATCGCGAGCGCCTCGGACGCGCGGTCCTTCGCGACCGTGCTCCAGTCCCCGGTCTCGGAGTAGAGCTCGACGATCGACCGGGTCACGGAGGCGGCGACAACCGTCGAAGGCTCAGCGATCGCCCTCGCTCGTGCTTCCACATCCTGGATCAGTGTGAGCGCCTCCTCCTGGCGGCCGGCCTCGTTGAGTGCCCGACTGAGATCGATCTCGACCCGCAGACGCCACGGGTCATCGGCGCGAAGCAGCGCCGCCGAGCGAGTCAGCAGCTTGGAGGCCGCTCGAACATCGCCGCGAGCCGACGCGCGCCGCCCGGCCGCCGCCAAGAGCTCCGCCGCCTCGCGAGCCATGAGAAGGTCGTCATCGGTCGCGGGCGCGATCTCCAACCGGAACGCGACGGCCTGCTCCAGATGGAACCCCACGATCTCGTCCTGCCCCGAGAACCCGACGCCACCGGTCCTGCTCAACCACGCGGCGAACGCCGCGTGCATCCTGGCCCGGGTGCCCTTGCTGAGACGGCGGTAGGCGGCATCGCGGATCAGCAGATGACGGAACGCGAACGCCTCTTCGCTCCCGATCGAGCCTTCCGTGGGACGGATGTACTCACGACGATCCAGGTCGGCGAGGTGTTCGTCGACGGCGCCCCCGACGTTGCCGGGGGCCATCTCGACGACCGCTCCGCGGTAGAACACCTGCCCGACGACGGCGCCGGTTTCGAGCACCGACCTTGCGTTCGGCGCCAATCGCTCGATCCGGGCGGCGAGGAGCACCTCGATGCTCGCGGGCATCTCCAAGATGGAGAGATCTCCTCGAGCCCGCCATCGATCAGCGATGCGCACCAGCAGGTCGTCGTCGACCAGCTTCGCGACCAATTCCTGGATGAACAGCGGGTTGCCTCCGGCCGTCTCGAGGATCAGCTCGGCAGCTGCAGGATCGAAGGGCGCTCCCAAGATGGACGTGAGCAGCTCCTCGCCCGCTTGAGGATGGAGCGGGTCGAGCCGAAGGAGGACCGGATCAGGGCCGCCGGCGTCCCACTGCGGCCGGCGTTCGGGAAGCTCCGGCCGTCCCATCCCGATGACGAGGAGCGGGGCCTCGGCGAACCGAGCGATGTGATCGACCAGGTCGAGCAATGCGTCCTCTGCCCATTGGAGGTCGTCGAGGACCACGACGACGGGCCCCGACGCGGCCAAGAGCTCCAGCCAGCGGCGGAGAGACCAATTCAGCTGGTCGATCGGGATCGACGCGGACTCCAGATCGAGGGCCGCTGCGACGCCGTTGACGATCGACGTGCCCTGGACGTCACGCCCCGCGACCGCCCGGAGCTTCTCGATCGCCGTTCCCGTCTCGTCGTCCTCCGTGATGCCCGCGGCAACGCGAACGACCTCAGCGATCGGGAAGAACGTGATCCCCTCCCCGTACGGCAGGCAGCGTCCACGGAGGATGCGCGCACGGGCGCCGGCCCATCCCGAGAACTCCTCGAGCAGCCGCGACTTGCCGACCCCGGCGACCCCGACCACGATCCCGAGTCGGCAGTCGCCGGCATCGACGACTGCTTCGAACATCTGCTGCAGCGCTGACAGATCACGCTGTCGACCGACCAGACCCAGATCGGTACGACGAGCGCGGCCGACAGCCAGCGCGTCGACCGCCACGAGGCGGAATGCGAGCATCGGCTCGGCCTTGCCCTTGAGGGTCAGGGGCTCGACCGGCTCCACCTGGACCGCGTGGCGCACCAGCTGAAGGGTGGCAGCACTCAGCAAGATCTCGTTGGGAGGTGCGGCTTGCTCGAGGCGAGCTGCCGTGTTGACCGTGTCACCCGTCGCGAAGGATTGTCGGCTTGACGGGTCGCCGGCGACGACCTCGCCCGTGTTGACTCCGATCCGCGCGTCCAGCCGCAGTCCCCAGTCCCGCTCGAGTTCTTCGTTCAAGCCGGCCAGGCGCCCCCGCATCTCTGCCGCCGTGCGAACGGCTCGCAGGGCGTCGTCCTCGTGAACGATCGGGATCCCGAAGGCGGCCATCACCGCATCGCCTACGAACTTCTCGACGATCCCGCCGTGGCGCTCGACGATCTGACGCATCTCCTCGAAGTAGCGGTCCATCGCGCCCCGGATCGCCTCCGCATCTCGGCCTTCCCCCATCGCCGTCGATCCGGCGATGTCGGAGAACACCAGCGTCACCGTCTTGCGGACGACGCCGGTGGACGTGACGGCGTCGATCGATGCGCCGCAGCCACCGCAGTACCGAAACCCGTCAGGATTGTCCTGGCTGCACGAAGGGCATCTCGTCACTGGCGGACGCTACCGCGGGTAGCCTCCTCGAACCACCCGGACCACAGTGCTGTCTCACCCTCGGGCAAAGAAGCGGCCTCCCGCGGATCCGGTTGCAGGTCAGATCCCGAACGGTTCCGTCGCACGAGGCGCGCCGGTGATCAGCTGAGTCACCTTGCTCGTGGGTTGGGGTCGAGGGTTCCGGTCGTGCGATTTCCCTTACCCTGGCGGCTGCCCGCGCCACCTGTACGACGAAAGGTCCTCGTCTATGAGTTCGTTCCTCTATCGGCTCGGCCAAGCGGCAGCGCGCCACCGCTGGCGCACCCTCGGCATCTGGATCGCCACCGTGATCGCGATCTTCGTGATCGGCGGCGCGCTCGGCGGCCAGTTCAGCGACGACTTCAACCTGCCGGACTCCGAGTCGCAGCGCGCCTACGACCTGCTGGCGGAGCGCTACCCCTCCGCGTCCGGCACCTCGGCGTACATCGTCTTCCACGCGACCGATGGCCCGCTCGAAGGCCAGGCCGACGCCGTGACCTCCACGTTGGACACGATCGGGGGCCAGCCGCACGTGATCGCGGTCTCGGACCCGTTCGAGACGCCGGGCGCCCTGTCGCCGGACGGCACGATCGGCTACGCGCAGGTCGCCTACGACCAACCGGCCTCCGACCTGGGTATCGAGCCGTTCGAAGCCCTCCAGGAAACGCTCGACGAGGTCCGCTCGCCCGAGCTGGACGCGGAGATCGGCGGCGAGTACGCCTCGTGGGGGACGCAGCCCGAGACGGGCACGTCCGAGCTGATCGGCCTGCTGGCCGCGATGATCATCCTGCTGATCGCGTTCGGCTCCGTGGTCGCGATGGGCCTGCCGATCGCGACGGCCGTGATCGGCCTCGCCACGGGAACCGGCCTCGCCCTGATCCTGGCGGCGTTCACGAGCGTGCCGGAGTTCGCCACGATCCTGTCGTCGATGATCGGTCTGGGCGTCGGGATCGACTACGCCCTGTTCATCGTCACGCGCTACCGGCAGAACCTGCACGACGGCATGGATCCGATGCACGCGATCGGCCTCTCGAGCGCCACGGCGGGGCAAGCCGTGGTGTTCTCCGGCGTCATCGTGTCGATCGCGCTCCTGGGCTTGTGGATCTCGGGGATCGCGTTCGTCGGCATGATGGCGACCGCCGCGGCGATCGTCGTCCTGGTGGCCGTCGTCGCGGCCGTCACGCTCCTGCCCGCGTTCCTCGGCTTCGCGGGCAACGCGATCGACAAGCTGAGCGTCCACCGCAAGCGCAAGACCGTGGACGAGTTCGAGGGCAAGAAGACGATGTGGATGCGATGGGGCCACGAGGTGGAGCGGCACCCCTGGCGGTACTTCGTGGGCGCGGTCGCGGTGTTGGTCGTCCTCGCCATCCCGCTGTTCTCGATGAAGCTCGGGTTCCCCGACGACGGGACGGCGCCGACGTCGGAGACGCGTCGCCAGGCCTACGACCTCCTCTCCGAGGGGTTCGGCCCCGGGTTCAACGGCCCGCTGCTGCTGGCGGTCGAGATCGACGATCCGGCCGCGCTGCAGGAGCTGGACCAGCTGACGACGGCGCTCGAGTCGGCAGAGGGCGTGGCGGCTGTCACGCCTCCCCAACCGAACGAGGCCGGCGATGCCGCGATCATCCAGGTCATCCCCACCACGTCGCCGCAGGATCAGGCGACGACCGACCTGGTGCAACGCCTCCGCGACGACACGATCCCGGCTGCGACGCCGGAGGGTGCGGTCGTCCACGTCGGCGGTGGCACGGCGACGTTCATCGACCTGTCCGAGCGGATCCTGAACGCCCTGCCGTGGTTCATCGCCGCGGTCGTGCTGTTGTCGTTCCTGCTGCTGATGGTCGTGTTCCGTTCGATCCTGGTGCCGTTGAAGGCGGCGGTGCTCAACCTGCTGTCGATCAGCGCCGCCTACGGCGTCGTCGTCGTGATCTTCCAGTGGGGATGGGGACGAAGCCTGCTCGGTATCGATCAGCTGATCCCCATCGTCAGCTTCGTGCCGATGATGATGTTCGCCGTCCTGTTCGGCCTCTCGATGGACTACGAGGTCTTCCTGCTCTCGCGGATCCGCGAGGAGTACCTGAAGACCGGGAAGAACGTCGAGAGCGTGGTCAGCGGCATCTCCACGACGGCCCGTGTGATCACGAGCGCCGCACTGATCATGATCGCCGTGTTCCTGAGCTTCGTGATCCAGCCGGACCCGGTCGGCAAGATGTTCGGCATCGGCCTGGCGGTCGCGGTGCTGATCGATGCGACGATCGTGCGGATCGTGCTGGTGCCGGCCACGATGGTGCTCCTGGGCGACGCGAACTGGTGGCTCCCCGGCTGGCTGGACCGCATCCTGCCGAAGATGAGCCTGGAATCCGTCAGTCCGATCCCGAGAGCGAGGAAGAGCCGGTCCCGGTCGGGTAGGTCGCGGAGGCGGCCGCGTCGCCCGCTACGATGCCGGCGTGAGCGAGAAACAGAACGCCGTATCGCGTCTCGGCCCGGCGTTCGACGACGCGTGGCTGTACGCGTCGATGCTGCATCGAACGCAGACACGAAGGGGCGACCAGGGCGTTCCCTTCGTCTCGCACCTCCTCGGTGTCGCGTCCCTCGTGATCGAGGAGGGCGGCACCGAGACGCAGGCGATCGCGGCGCTCCTGCACGACGCGGTCGAGGATCAGGGTGGACGCCCGCGCCTGGAGGAGATCCGCGAGCGATTCGGAGACGATGTCGCCGCGATCGTCGCCGCGTGCACCGACTCCGACGAGGACCCGAAGCCGCCGTGGCGTCAGCGCAAGGAGGCATACATCGCGCGACTGCCCGACGAGTCGCCGGAGGCGCTGCTGGTCTGCGTCGCCGACAAGGTCTACAACACGCGATCGATCCTGCTGGATCTGCGGGAGCAAGGCCCTCGCGTCTTCGATGGGTTCGCGGGCTTGCGGGACGAGACGCTCTGGTACTACCGCACGTTGGTCACGACGTACCGCTCGATCGACGGCTTCGATTCGCGCCTGGTCGACGAGCTCGACCGCACCGTCACCCAGATCGAAGCGCTGGCCGGAACGTAGCCGCTCGTTTGTCAGGACGTCGGCGCCGGACCATCCACGTTGACGACGGCCTCGCCTCGTCCCGAGCGTACGACCACCGCGGTCCCCTGATCGGGTGAAGGGTTGCCCTCCCGGTGGATCGCGCCGCGCGGAACGAGCAGGAAATCACCGGGAGCTGCCTCGACGACGCTGGCGCCGCCCGGACCCGACTCCATCCGGAGGAGCCCCCTGAGGACGTAGATGACGGACTCGTAATCGCCGTGGTGGTGCCAGCCCGACAGCATGCCGGCCTCGGTACGGACGAGCCCCGCCCACGTCTGCTGGGTGGCGACCGCTTCGTCGCGAACCATCCCCGGCGTCGCTGATCCCGTGCGCAGCTCGAGAGGCGGGATCCGCACGACCACATCTGCCTCGCTCATGTGTCCCTCCTCAGTTGGGGCTCATGTGCTCAGTTGGGTCGCCCGTTCGTGAACGTCGCCGTGTACAGGCGCCACCGGCCAGGAACCCCCTTGAGTTCGTGCTCGCCGGCCTCGTGGAACTCGATCCCGGAGCCCGCGAGGAGATCCTTCACGGTGCTCGACACGAGGACGTCGCCCCCGGGTGCGAGCGCCGCGATCCGCGCCCCGATGTGCACGGTCAACCCACCCAGATCCTCGCCTCGCACCTCGACCTCGCCGGTGTGGATCCCGGCGCGGATCTGGAGTCCGAGCGCCGGGACCGAGGCGACGATCGCGGATGCGCAGCGCACCGCCCGCGCCGGTCCATCGAAGGTGGCGAAGAAGCCGTCGCCGAGCGTGGACACCTCCCGTCCGTTGAATCGTTCGAGCTCCGCGCGCGCGAGCGCGTGATGCTGATCAAGCACGTCCCTCCAGCGTCGGTCGCCCATCTCGGCCGCGAGCCTCGTCGAGTCGACGATGTCGGTGAAGAGCAGCGTCGTCAGCACGCGGTCGGGGTCGGCCCCCGTCCGTGTTCCGGTCAGGAACTCCTCGATCTCGTCCACGAGAGCGTCGATGCCTTCCGAGAACGCGAGGTGGTCCGTTCCGGGTAGCTCCACGAGCTTGGCATCCGGGATGAGCGGCGCGACCTCCCGGGTGAGCTCCGCGGACACGATCCGGTTGCCGCTGCGGTTGAGGAGCAACGTCGGGACACGGATCCGAGGCAAGACATCGCCGATGTTCGCCTCCATCGTTTGCCGGTAGTAGTGGCCCATCGCGCCCGGCCTCACGGAGTTGCGCTGGAGCCGTGACAACCGTTCGGAGAAGCGCTCGTCTCCGGCACGACTGGGGGCGAGGATCTCCACGCCGCTACGCCCCTCCGTCGAGTCGGACGCGATCTGCTCGACCACCGCGTCGATCTCGTCCATCGGCATCCCCGCGGCGTGCGTGTGGCCGGTCGTCGGCGTGAAGAGCACGAGCGACCTGCACCTCTCAGGATGGGCGACGGCGAGCAGCGTCGCGACGATGGTCCCGTCGTTCAAGCCGATGACGGCAGCCTCGCGCGAACCCGTCGCGTCGAGCACGGCGACCGCGTCCTCCACCTGCGTGTCGAGGTCCGGGAGCCGATCGAGGGGGACGGGATCCGACAGGCCGGTGCCCCGCCGATCGAAGTGGATCAGGCGTCCGAACGAGCCGAGGCGGCGCAGGAATCGGGCGAAGTCCGGGAAATCCCAGACCGCCTCGACGTGATGGACCCACGTATCGATGAGCAGCAGGTCCAGCGATCCCGAACCGACGGCCTGATAGGCCAGATGGATGTCGCCGTTCCGCGCGAACCGAGTGTCACCACCTTCCATGAACGACATCCTGAACGTCGGCACGGCTCGCCGGCAAACGGCTTCCGACCGGGTTGGACCGATACCGCCGAGTTGCGAGTTTTTGCCTTGTTGCGATAGGGAAGAGGGGTTCCCGATCGGAGGAGGTGCGGGATGCGTGAGAGGACCGCGTTCGCATCCGCGGTATTCGTCGTGGCGATCGCCGTCGCAGGGCTGACGGCCGTTCCGGCGGCTGCAGGTCCGGCGGCGTGCGACCACCGGAACAACAACACGGTGAAGAAACTCCTGGAGTGCGTCACGCTCGAGGGCGTCCGCGAACACCAGGCCGCGTTGCAGGAGATCGCCGATGCCAACGGTGGCAACCGGTTCTCCGGATTGCCCGGGCATGACGAGTCGGTCGCCTACGTCGTGGAGCGGCTCGAGGCTGCCGGGTACGACCCGGAGGTCCAGCCGTTCGACTATCTCGCGTTCGGCGTGATCGGCGCGTCGACGCTCGAACAGACGGCACCGGTCCCGACGACCTACGTCGAGGGGACCGACTTCCTGCCGATGGATCAGACGGATCCGGGCGACGTGACCGCCGCGGTCACCGCCGTCGATATCAACCTCGTGCCGCCGCGCGCGAGCTCGAGCGGATGCGATGGAGCGTTCGCGACCGACCCGGTGACGGGGAACAACGTGCCGGACCCCGGTGGTCCCGATGACTTCGTCGGCTTCCCGGCCGGCAACATCGCGCTGATCCAGCGAGGCACCTGTTCGTTCGAAACGAAGGCCGCGAACGCCTCGGCGGCAGGAGCCGTCGGGGTCATCCTGTTCAACCAGGGCAACACCCCCGACCGTGAGGGCCTGATCAACGGCACGCTCGCCGCCTCCAACGCGAGCGGCATCCCGGTGATCGATACGACGTTCGCCCGCGGGGAGGAATGGGCGAACACCGCGGGCCTCGTGATGCACATCTTCACGAACACCGTGCGAGAGATCGCGACGACGTACAACGTGTTGGCCGAGCTGCAGGGGCGCAACGACGACAACGTCGTGATGGTCGGCGGTCACCTCGATTCGGTGAGCGCCGGACCGGGGATCAACGACAACGGCTCGGGCAGCGCGGCGATCCTCGAGGTCGCGGAGCAGATGCGGAAGGTCAAGCCGACGAACACCGTGCGCTTCGCGTGGTGGGGCGCGGAGGAGTCGAACCTGGTCGGCTCGGAGTTCTACGTGACGAACCTGAGCACCGAGGAGCTCGACGACATCGCGCTGTACCTGAACTTCGACATGGTCGGCTCGCCGAACTTCGTCCGGTTCGTGTACGACGGCGACGGCACCATCGGGCCGGTCGGTCCGGAGGGGTCGGGAGCGATCGAGGCGTTGTTCGTTGATTTCTACGGCGATCGCGGGTTGGCCTCAGAGCCCACCCCGTTCAACGGCCGGTCCGACTACGGGCCGTTCATCGCCGTCGGTGTCCCGGCGGGCGGGTTGTTCACGGGCGCCGAAGGGATCAAGACGCCTGAGCAGGCGGCGACGTACGGCGGCGACGCCGGCGTCGCGTACGACCCGTGCTACCACCAGGCGTGTGACACCTTCGACAACGTGAGCCTCGAGGTCCTGGACCTGAACTCCGACGCCATCGCGTTCGCGACCCTCGCGTACGCGATGGACACGAGCTCGGTCACCGGTCCGTAGCTCGCACGTCGTTCCGGAAGGTGGGGCGGCGAGACCGCCCCACCTTCTTGGATCTCCCTCCCTCCGCGCTGGGGAAGTCGCCGGGAACCGGCATCGACGATGCTGAGTGGCATGGCGACACCGGTGTCGGGATGGGCGCTGCTGGACGATCTGGGGTCGACGCTTTCGCGGGAGCAGGTGACCGCGGCGCTGCGCGCGTTCGCGGCGATCGCCGGGCCGGAGACGAGCCTGGACGTCGCTGCGAGCGACGACACGTCCGGCCATCGATCTGTCGGTCCGGGCACACCGCGAGGCGCTCCTGCGCTTCCTCCGCGCCTGGGGATGCCGCCACCTCCGCCGCGACGACACCGGGCGTTCGTCGCGGGCGCTGGCGTCGTGGTGGTCGCGGTTCGGACCGACGCTGCCGCCGGCGAGCGGCTCCGCTGACGGACCTGGACGACGCGCAGCTCGCGGCGTTGGGGCGGGCGTACGCTGCGTTCGCGCGTTCGCCGGCCGCGTTCCGGGTGAGCAACCACGGGGACATCCCGGTCTCGTTCGGGGACACCGCGGCGGCCAAGGCGCTGTTCGCGATCCGGCCGCAGGCGGTCCCACCGTGGGACGAGCCGATGCGACGGGCCTTCGGCTGGGGTCGCGTCGAGGCCGAGGAGTACGCCACGTTCCTCGCGGCCGTCCGAGAAGCGCTCTTCGGACTCGCCGACCGCCTACGCGTCGAGCCGTCCGAGCTCCCCGCCGCGCTCGACCGCCCCGCGAGCTCGCCCGTGAAGATCGTCGACGAGTTCCTCTGGATCCGCATCACCCGCAGCCTCCGCTCGTGACGACGGGTACCAGGGCGCGGTCCGGATTTGCGCGGCGTCATCCGGCCATCGCATCCTGCTCTCTCCATCGATGAGGGAGGGACGGATGTTCAAGGCACTGTTGGTCGCGTTCGGGATCTTCCTGTTCGCGACGTTCCCCGCGACCTGGTTGTTGATGCTCTTCCTGGGCAACGTGGGTCTCGGCCTTTCGTACTGGGGCACGCTCCCGCTCGGGGTGATCGTGTCGCTCATCCTGGCCGGCTCGTCGGCACGCGGCTCGTACCAGTAGCGGCGTTCGAGCCGCATAGCCGTCGTCGCCGTGCGCGGAGATCCGCGCACGGCGACTAGGCGTCTACGAGCGCTCGCGGTCCGGCCGAGCCGGTACGGACCGGATCGACGGTACCGTCGCGATCGGACGTTGCCGCCGCCCCAAGAGGTGACGCCAGACCTTCCCGATCACGAAGCCAGCCACGAGTCGGAGCAACCACGAGACGATCAACGCTGGACCCGGCCCTAGGAGACGCGACTGCCGGAGCGGTTGCCCGCCACCGCGCGCCACAGGACCACCAGGAGGACCGCAGCCAGGACCGAGGCGATCCAGTCCACGCCGGCGGTGTCCTCGAAGATGGCCCCAGCCGCCCAGCCGCCGACCACGGCGCCGATGATGCCGAGCACGATGGTGCCGAGGATGCCCATCGGGTCCTCACCGGGCACCACGAAGCGGGCCAGGATGCCGACGATGGCTCCCACGACGATGAACCCGATGATGGAGCCGACGTCGATGTCGGCGCCCTTGTCGCCGGCGTTCTGCGCCAGCACTGCGATGCTGTCCGAGCATGTTCCCCTCCTTGAAGTCGATGAAGCCGATGCCCGGCGATACCCGCGCGATCCGTCGGTCAAACGGCTCAGGGGACCGGTCGGCGGAGCATCCGGTTGGAGCCGGCTCGTCGTGGGTAGAGCGGTTGGAACGATCGACGACGCTCGGCGAAGTCCGGCGTCTTGCCAAGGAGGCTGCTGTGGGAGTCATGGGAACGATCTTGGGATTCGGGGCGGGCTACGCCCTGGGAGCGAATCGGCGTATGGCACCGATCCAACGAGTGGAAGTCGAAGGTGCGCGACGCCGTCGTCCAACGCCTGCCGGAGCCGCTGCGCCCCGCTGCGAGCGCGGAGACGCGCCAGGTCCGCGAGGTGATGACGGCTCTGCCGCAGACGGTCTCGCTGAAGACGTCGCTCAAGGACGCCGCTCGCCTCATGGCCGACGAAGGCATCGGCGACGTGATCGTCGTCGACAACGGCACGGAACACGTCGTCGGGATCCTGACGGACCGCGATATCGCGATCCGGGCGGTCGCCGAAGGGATGGCACCGTCGACGAAGGTCGGGGATGTCTACAGCCGCGACCTGGTCGCCGTGGAACCGACGGCCACGGTCCGTGAGGCCCTCGATCTCATGAAGGACCTGAACGTCCGCCGCTTGCCGGTCGTCGAGAGCGACCGGGCGCTGGGTGTGGTCTCGCTCGGCGACCTCTCGAACGAAGCGGGAGCCGGTCCGGCGTTGGCCGACATCAGCGCGGCGAGCCCCGACCGCTGACGGTTCCACCGAGCGGCGACCGTCGACGTTGTTGAGTCTTGGAACGAACGAGGGAGGATCACATGAAGCGTGTCAGTACCCGATGGAAGTACGGGCTGGTGGCGGTGGCGACGTTGATGGCCGCGTGCGGTGGCGACAACGATGGTGGAGGCGACACCCTCCTCACCGGATTCTCAGCCGTCGTCATCGTCGCGATCATCATCTTCTTGGTCGTGCGCCGACGTCGCTGAGGAGCGACGCGCTCGTCGGCGTGACACGCGATCGACGAGCGCGTCCTACTCCGCGGCGAGGTCGACGGTGATCACGACGCTGCCGATCTTCTGTCCCGTCTCGACGTATCGGTAGGCCTCGACGATCTCGTCCAGCCGATATCGTCGCGGATCGATCACGGGCCTGAACTCCCCGGCCTCGATCATCTCCTTGAAGCCCTGCACCCTCGCGTGGTCGTACGTCGGCGGGATGGCGAACGCGACCCGCTTCCCCCGGAACAGCGGCGTGATGAGCGCCAGGATCGGGTTCTGCTTCAGGAAGCCCAGTTCGGAGGAGAGGTAGATCCCGCGGGGCTTCAACAACCGCTTGCAGCGTCCGAACGAGCTCTTGCCGACGGCGTCGAGGACCACGTCGTACGTCTGCCCGTCCTTGGTGAAGTCCTCGGTCGTGCGGTCGATCACCCGGTCGGCGCCCAGGCCTCGGACCAGCTCCACGTGCCCCGTGTCGCAGACCGCGGTGACCGTGACGCCGATCCGCTTCAGGAGCTGCACCGCCGCCGAGCCGATCGCGCCGGTCGCGCCGTTCACGAGCACGTGCTGCCCACTCTGGATCCTCGCCCTGTTGATCGCCGAGAGGGCGTAGTGCGAACCCTCGGTGCTGCACGCGGCCTCCTCGAACGTCGCGTTCGCCGGCATGATCGCGAGTGCACCGTCCTCGGGCATCGACAGGTATTCCGCGTGCCCGCCGTAGCGCCACTCATTGAACCCGAACACCTCGTCGCCGACCTCGAATGACGTGACGCTTCCGCCGACCGTCTCGACCACTCCCGCGAACTCGCACCCGAGGGTCGTCGCCTTCGGCCGGCGCAGTCCGCTGAAGAACCGCACGAAGAACGGCTTCCCTGCGCGGAACCCGCAGTCCGTCCGGTTCACCGTCGTCGCGCGGATCTTGATGAGGACGTCGTGTTCCCCGACCGCCGGCGTGTCGATGTCGACGATCCGAACCACGTCCGGCGGACCGTAGCGTGTGTGGACGGCGGCCTTCATGCGCGGACTCTAGTATCGGGCGGGCCGGCATGCTTCGAGTCACGCAGACGGAGGCGCGGATGGGCGAAGGACCGATGGATCCGCCCGAGCTGGGTCGGGAGTTCGTGCGCGCAGTCTCCGTGAAGGACATCACCACGCTCGTGTCGCTCCTGGACGCAGGGATCGATTTCCGGGGGCTGACGCCCAACCACGACTGGCGGGCCGAGAGTCCGGACGAGGTCATCGAGATCCTGTTCGGATCATGGTTCGAGCCGAAGGACCACATCCGGGAGGTCCTGGAGATCCAGACGCGGAGCGCAGCCGACCGGAACCATCTGCTCTACCGCCTCCGGGTCGAGAACGACGACGGGATGAGCTTCGTGGAGCAGGAGGGGTACTTCGACGTCGTCGACGGACGCATCACCAAGATGAGCTTGATGTGCGCCGGGTTCCGTCCGTGGGAGTCGGCTGTGGCCGAGGGACGTCCCTCCTAGCCACAACCGCCCCACGTTCCCGGGTTGCTAGCTGCGTGACCGCTGGCGAACGCCGGCCGCGAGCCGAGCGAGCGCGAGCGCGGCCAACATCAGGCCGAAGTCCCGCAGCGCGATGTCGTAGAACCGCAGGGGATCGGCCGTCAACAGGTTGACGATGATGCCGGCGAGCCAGCCGGCCACCAGGTAGCCGCCGAACTCCGGCCGGAGCGCGACCACGATGCCGGCCACGATCTCGATCGCCCCGACGACGTACATGAACTCCTGTGCGGTGCCGGGGACCAGCCGGTCGAGCCACGGTGCCAGGTAGAGCGGCCAATCGACCATCACGTTGAAGAACTTGTCCAGCCCGAACAGGATCGGAGCCACCACGAACGCGCTCCGCAGGATCAGGAACGCCTGCTGCGTCGGGTCCGCGAGCCCCGTCCTCGTTCCGCTCGTCGAGCGTTCGATCACGTCGGTCGTCGCCATCTCATCTCACTCCTTCTCGTGGGTCGTTCGTCCGCGATGTCCTGCTCGACGACATCCGTCGATCTCGATCAGGTGCCATCCGCCCCCTTTCTCTGTAACGCCCATCGGCGTTGGTCTTAGGTGGCGCTCATTCAACCCTCGGATCCGCACGCATGTCAACAGAATTTCGCTAATCCAAGTAGTCGTTAGGAAGGAACCGAGTTACACGGATCCCATTGGTCCAGCCGTTCTTGGTGTAACGTGGCTCGATGCTCGGACGGATGAAGCGAGACGTCTCGGCCCTCGCCGCCCTGGACGACGACCTCCGTCAGCAGATGTACCTGGAGGTCCGACGGCGCCGCCGGCCCGTCTCGCGGGAGGAGGTCGCCGAGGCCGCCGGGGTCTCGCGGAAGCTCGCCGCCTTCCACCTGGACAAGCTCGTCGATCGCGGGCTCCTCGTCGCGACCTACGCTCGGCCACCCGGTCGAGGCGGACGCGGTGCGGGCCGCAGCGCCAAGTTCTACGAGCCGTCCGACCGGACGTTCGACGTCTCGATCCCGGAGCGCAACTACGACGTCATGGGCTCGATCCTGGTGCAGGCGATCGAACAGGAGCGACCCGGCGAGCGCGCCGGCGTGGCCGCCCAGCGGATCGCCCGGCGATACGGAGAAGACCTCGGGAGGGCCGAGCGAGAACGTCGTCACCTTCCGCCGGCCGGTGCCGAACGCGCGCTGTCGGTGGCCACCGAGGTCCTCTCGACGTGCGGCTACGAGCCCTACGTCGACGGCGGAACCGTCCGCCTCCGGAGCTGCCCGTTCCACGCGTTGGCGGAGCAGAGCCGCGACCTGGTCTGCGGGTTGAACCACGAGTTGGTGCAGGGCATCGTCTCCGGCCTGGGCAACGACACGCTCGACGTGTCGCTCGTTCCGCTGCCGGACGAATGCTGCGTGCAGCTCCGACTCCCGTCGGCTCGCTGACGCCTTCGAACGGCGCTTCTACCGTGGACTTGCGCGATCGCGCGATGAGCCGGAGGCTTAGCCGATGGGGACTGACCCTGAGCACTGCTGCTTCGATGACTGGGCCGCCGGAAACGCGAAGCGGGCTCGGCGCCGAGAGGTCACCGCGGGTATCACGGAGGATCTGGTGTCCGCTCTGGGACGCTCGAGGCTCGCGGGCAGAACCGTGCTCGACGTCGGGTGTGGGACGGGCGACCTCGCGCTCGCGACCCTGATGCACGGAGCGAAGGAAGCGACGGGCATCGACCTCGGTCGGGGCGCGATCGACGACGCGCGAGCGCTTGCCGTGGATCGTTCCCTGACGGAGCGCTCGACGTTCGAGGTCGGCGATGCCGCCTCCGTGCGCTTGGATCGATTCGACGTCGTGCTCCTCAACCGCGTCCTGTGTTGCTACCGCGATCTCGACGCGCTGCTGGACAACTCCTTGTCGGCCGCGAGCGAGGTGTATGCATTCACCGCCCCCCGGTCATCCGGGCTCGCCGGAGCGTTCTCTCGTGTGGAGATCTTCTTCGCCAACGCCTGGTACCGGCTCCGCGCCCGGAGGTTCCGAGGCTTCCGCGTCTACGTCCACGACCTCGAGGCGGTGGACCGGCGTGTTCGTGCTGCGGGGTTCAGCCCGGTCGTCCAGGGCCGTCGGCGGTTGGTCTGGCACCTGGCGGTCTACGAGCGAGCTTCGTAGCCCGGCAAGACCGCAAGGAAGCGCAATCGCGGGGGAGCCGCCCTTGCCAAGATGGAGACCATGCGGGTGATCGGTCTCATCGTCGGAGCGGCGCTCCTGTTGGCCGCCTGCTCGTCGGGGGTGGAGGCACCTCGGTCGCCGGATCCGGGGCAGTCGGGAACGTCGCCGTCGCCCGCTCCCGCGACGCCATCAGCTCAGGCTCCCCTCGATGCGACAGGTTGCCCGGTCGACGACGCGGCGTTCTGCGGAACGGCTGTCGACGTCGCGGATGCCCTGCGGCGCCGAGACGGCGGATCGCTGCTCCCGCTCAGCCGGTCGGCCACGATCGACTGCGACGAGGTCGCCCGCGAGTACTTCCCCGCATGTGCATCCGAGGACGTCTTGCGGGGCTACGGGATCAGCGGTGCGGCCTTCCTCGTCGAGATGCTGGGACGGAAGGCATACCGGCAACAGCTCGAGGCGGTGATCGACGTGATCGATCCGTCGTACGCCGACGACCTCGGCGGGGGAGCCGCGCAGATCCTGGGAGTGGGGACCTGCGGTCCGGACATCCCCGGCCGGCGCACGTACCACCTGGCCTGGACCGCCGCGGCACCCGAGGGCGGGGGCGCTGCCGAGCGGCTCCTCGGCAGCTTCGAGCTCACGTTCGAAGACGACGAGTGGCTGATCGCCCTGTGGTACGTGGACACGCTCGAGCGGTTCGAGGCCGAACAGACCGATCCGCTCACGAGCGCGTTCTGCGAAGCCGGGCTGAGCCCCTGGTCGTGACGCGCTACGACTGATCGTCGGGCGTGCTCGTGTCGACCTCGCCCGCGCTCGCCTTGGCTTCGTGCCCGGTCTGTTCCTGGTGCTCGAGGGCGGCGGCGCTGATCTCCTCCTCGGGCCCCGGGCCCGCCGACCAGGCGCAGTTCCCGCAGATCCCCCAGTACTCCCTGTCTGCCATGGATGACAGCCTACGTCGACATACGCTGACCCCGCATGCCGAACGCACTCGCGGGTCTCGCGTCGCTCCTGTGGGGGTGCTCCGATTTCTTCGGCGGCCTCGCGGCGAAGTCGTGGGTCGTACAGCGCGTAGGCGTGGTGATGCAGGCCGTCAGCCTGGCGATCATCTCCGTCCTCCTGGTCGTCTTCCCGGCCGATCCGAGCGCGAGCGATCTCGGGTGGGGCCTGGTCGCCGGGGTCGTCTCCGCCGTCGGGATCACGCTGCTCTATCGGAGCCTCGCGATCGGTCCGATGCACGTCGTGGCTCCGACGACGGCCGTCGTCGGGGCCATGAGCAACGTCATCATCGGCGTGATCGGTGGCGAGCGGCCCAGTGCCCTGACCACGGCGGGTGTGTGCCTGGCGCTCGTCGCGGTCGCGTTGGTGGGTTCTCCCTCGCCGGCCGTCGTGTCGGCCGGGCGATCCTCGCGCCGGGTGGTCCTGATGGCCGCCGGGGCCGGCCTCGCGCTCGGTGTGCTGAACGCGTCGTTCGCTGCGACGTCGACGGATTCCGGCTTGTACCCGGTAGGGGTGAGCCGCCTGGTGGCGCTGGTGCTCCTCGGCGTGGCGGCGCTCGTCACCGCCCGGGATGCTCCGGTCCGTGGAGAGGGGGCGATCGGCTGGTCGATGGCCGCGGGCGTCGCCGACGTCGGAGCGACGATCTGTATCGCTCTTGCCCTGCAACGCGGGTCGCTGGTGTTGGTCGGCGTCCTCGGCGCGCTCTTCCCGGCGGTCACCGTCCTGCTCGCGAGGGCGTTCCTGGCCGAGCGGATGGGACGGTGGCAGCTCGTCGGACTCGTCTGTGCGATCGTCGCGGTCGCGCTGATGTCGTCGGGTTGATCCGTCCTCGAGCCGCCGAAGTCGCAGCTCGTCTGGCGAGGCAGGGTTCCGACGCGCTGTGAGAGTGTTCCCCCGTGGCTGCCACGGCGACGACGGGTGAAGACGTGATGCGAGGCGTGGCGGGCGGGGTCATCCTCGGGGTGCCCCTGCTCTACACGCAGGAGACGTGGCTCCACGGCGGGAGCGTTTCGCCGCTCGTGATCCTGGGCGGCGTGATCGCAGCGTTCGGCGTGAACGTGGCGCTGTCGTACTTCGTGGGCTTCCGGCCGGGACGCACGCACCGACCGATCGAAGACGCCGTGGTGGGCATGGGGATCTCCGTCGTGCTTTCCGCGCTGCTGCTCGCGCTCCTGGACAGGATCGGCAGCGGGGACGTCGCCGGAGAACGCGCTCGGCATCATCGCGCTCACCTCGATACCGGTGAGCATCGGCTTCTCCGTCGGGGCGGCGCTCGCGCCGCCCGAAGGAGCCGAGTCATCGGAGGAATTCGAGCGGCTTGCGTGGGGACCTGCTGATCGCGGCGGGCGGCGCGCTGGTGTTCGCGCTGAACATCGCCCCGACGGCGGAACCGGTCATCCTCGCCGCCGAACTGAACGGCGTGCACCTGAGCCTCCTCGTCGTGGCCGCGCTGGTCCTGTCGTACCTCATGGTGTTCTACGCCGAGTTCGGCGGGCGTGATCAACGCATCGCGAGCGACGGCGCGACCCAGGGGCCGGTCACCGAGACGCTCCTCGCCTACGGCGTGGCGTTCGCGGTCTCCGCCGCGATGCTGGCGATGTTCGGCCGCGTGGACGTCGTGAACCAGGCCACGCTGGCGCGGGTCGTGGTCTTGGCCTTCCCGGCCTCGATCGGTGCGGCGCTCGGGAGGATGCTCATATGACCCCTGCCAAGAAGCGCGGGATCGGCCGGGAGCGCACGACGTTCGAGTGGACGTTGTTGCTGGTCTCGGTCGCGGCGGCCCTGACCCTCGCTGATCGGGCTCGCGATCTCCGGTGCTCACAGGAACGAGCGGGCCGGCCGACCTCGAGATCGACATCGCGGCGTCCGACCTCCGCGAGTGGAGGGCGGCCGCTGGAGATCACGGTGACGAACGTCGGCGGGACGAGCGCCGAGAACGTGGTCGTCGAGGTCACCGTGGGCGATGTCTCCCGCGAGGTGACGCTCGAGCTCGTCGCGAAGGGCGACGAGGAATCCGCCACCATCGTCGTGCCGGCGAGCGCGTCGGGAACCCCACACGCCGAGGTCTTGAGCTACTCGGACCCCTAGATCTTCGGGAAGATCGAATCAGGCCACGGCCGAGAAGTTGTCGTATCTGCTCAAGCCGTCGTCCTCGTCGGCGGTGACGTGCCCTCGGAGTCCGACCTTGGTCCCCGAACCGAACGCTGAGAGATCTGACGATGTGAGGGTGTAGGAGATCGTCCTGGCACCGACGGTCATCCGGATGACGTTCCCGCTCCGAGCGCATGTCACGCCGTAGGTCCCTCCGCTCACGAACCCGGTGCCGCGGATCTTCGCCAGCAATGAGGTGGTTACACCGCCGCGACGACGCCCGATCGCCATCAGGCCGTTCGGGTTCCCGTTCGTCACTTCGATCTTGCAGAAGATGTTGTTCGCGTCGTTCACGAACAGGAGCGTCAGCCCGGCGTTGGCGCGTCGCGGGGTCGATGAGAGCGTGATGCTCGCCGACACCGTGACGTTCGTGGATGCCAGCGTCCGAACCGCGTAGGCGAGCCCGGAGGCATAACGGGTGCTCGCGACGCGGGCCTTGTTGGACGACACGGCCCACGTCGAGTTCACCACCGACCAGGGGGCAGTGAGGGCTCCATCCGGGCGGTCGAACGAGTCGGTGAGGGTGATCGCCGACGCGGGGAGAGCACCGAGGCCCACGAGGAGGCACGAAAGCACACAGATCAGCCGCTTCCTCATGATCCTCCCCTCCCGTTTTCGCTCCTCGCGACTCTAACCGTGATATCTCGCGCTGCCCATCTCGTCGAGGGACCTCTGCGGCGCGCAGCATCTGGTGCTCCGAGGCTTGGTTCAACAGTTCGTTGAGCCGGTCCCTGTCCATGTGTTCCCCTACCGGAGATGTTGTTCATGCGCCGCTGGGTGCTTCGTGCGCCGCTAGGAGCTTCGTGCGCTCTACCCGACCAGCGTCGCGCCTACTCTCGTCCGAAGGTCCCCAATTCGGCCAGCGAGGATGGCTGACGCTCGGCGACGAACTTTCTTTCTGGACGTTCGTTCGGCGTCCGCCGGGAGTCGAGGACCACGACGCCGTGTCCAGGAGCGTCAGCGCTGCAAGCCAAGTAGCTGCGCACTCCTCTCTTCAAAGGGTCGACCACGCCCTCAGTGGAGCGAGCTGTCCGTCTGTGCGTCCGTTTGAGCAGGTCAGCATGGGGTAGGTGGGCGGCCTTGCCCAGCATGATGCCGGGCTTCAGCAGGGGGAGGGTTACATGCTTGCGGTCGATTTCGAACAGGGCTTGGACGCGGCCTGGCAACGTATCGCGACGTTCGTACCGAAGTTCCTCGGGTTCCTCGCGATCCTGATCATCGGCTACTTCGTGGCCAAGGCGGTCGCCAAGCTCGTGGACAAGCTATTGGAACGCGTCGGTTTCGACCGTTGGGTCGAGCGGGGGGCCCTGCAAGAGCCGCTCCGCAAGAGCAAGTTCGACGCAAGCGACATCATGGGGACGATCGTGTTCTGGACCCTCTTCCTCCTGGTACTCCAGCTTGCGTTCGGTGTCTTCGGGCCGAATCCGGTGAGCGACCTCATCGAGGGCCTCATCTCGTACCTGCCGAACGTCTTCGTGGCGGTGCTGATCCTCGTGATCACCTCCGCGATCGCGAAGGTCGTGACGGAGCTCTTGACCGCCACCTTGAGCGGGGTCTCCGGCGGCCAGTGGATGGCACGGGGTGCGGGGATCGCGATCCTGGTACTCGGCGCGTTCGCCGCCCTGAACCAGCTGGAGATCGCACCGGAGATCGTGAACGGTCTGTTCTACGCGATGCTGGCCGTGATCGTCGGTTCGGCGATCGTCGCCGTCGGCGGCGGCGGTATCCAGACCATGCGTCGGTACTGGGATCAGGCCAGCACCTCTCTCGAGGAGAAGGCCGGCGAGATCAAGCAAGAGGCCCGGCCCGGGGCCGCGCGCTCACGGGCCGACGAGATGGTGATATCGGTGGAAGAAGAGGTCACGACACCGTGACCCTCACCTCACCTGACGGTCATTCCATCCTGACGCTCACCTCATCGACGGCCGCCCCTTCGGGGCGGCCGTCGTGATCGGGTCCGTCCGGTCAACCCTCGATCCGTGTGGGAGTGGTCGAGCGCTCGAGCAGTGTCAGGTCGACGAGGCGGTCGGCCCGGCCGTCGACCGCCTCCGCGATCTCGGCGAACACCTCCGTCGGCGCGACGCCGTAGAACGCACAGAGCCCGTAGAAGCGGACCAGCGAGATCGTGCGCTCGGCCCGCTCGTAGCCCGCGACCGCGGTGGGCTTGAAGGCGCCCGCGGATCGTTCGCCGACCTGGCTGAGGGTAAGTCCCCGGGCGAGCCGGACGCGACGCAGGGCACGGCCCACCTCTTCTCCGACGGACCCTGCCAAGAACCAGCTCCTGTTTCAGTCGCGCCCTCGGGGGTACAGCGCCCCGGAGCGAACGACGCTAGGACGCCGAGGGGACAGGCACATCAGCTACGAACCGTACGTTCTTTACGCGTTCTCCGCATGTTCGCTCATCTGAGGTTTGACAAGAACGCGCTGCGCGTTCGAGACTGAGGTCCGCCCTTCGGACTCCGACCTTCGGAGGTATCCATAGGAACCGCCTTGACGCTCGAGGACCAGATCGACCTCCGGATGGACTCCCAGGTTGGCTCGTCGGTGGACACGCGAGGGTTGATCCTGTCCACGCTCGGTTGGGTGCGCAAGGCGGCCGCCTGTGAGTCGGCGACGGTGCAGGTGCTCCTACCCGACGAGGCCGGACGGCTCCACGTGATGGCGAGCGAAGGCGTTCCCGTCACGGGCGGGAGGCTCCGCTCGGACCGCCGGCGCCACGTGTTCGGGTCGCAACGCTCCCGCCGCATCGCCCTGCATGATCCTCCGGGCTGGGGGATCGGGATGTATCCGCTCGTCGCCGACGACGAGTCGATCGGCGTCATGGAGGTGATCGCCCCCCTGCGCAACCTCGAGGACCGGCGCGAAGCCCTCGACGTCGTCGTCGGTCAGGCGGCCAATGTCTTCCGGAGCATCGTCGACGGGACCCGTCGAGAGAGCACCCTGCGCTCCATGACGATCATGCTGCGGCTCGCCACGGATCTGTTGCGGGCCGAGACACCCTCCTCGGCCGTCCGCGTCACCGTCCAACGGTGCTTCGAACAGTTCGGCACCCCCGTCGCCGGGCTGCTTCCGGACCGCTCGGGGACGGGTTGGTCCCTGACGGCGGCCGGCGTCGGTGCCGACCGATGCGTGACGCTCCGCCGTCGCATCAGAGAGCTCAGCGCGGTGAGTCCCAGCCGGATGACCCGCGCCCGGCTCGCGGACCGCTTCGCATCCGTCGTCGATCGCGAGCATGCCGATGCGGTCGATGCCGGCAGCGCCGTCTTGTTGACGGTCGACGTCCCGCCAGAACAACGGGCCATGCTGCGGATGGCGTGCTCGCTCCTCGCGGAGGCGCTCGACCACATCGGAGCGGTCGGATGGGCGCGGGCGCGCAACGATCACCTCGACCTGGCGCTCGCGTGCACGGCGCACGAGCTCCGGGGACCGCTCGCGGGGGCACGCGCGGCCCTCGACCACGTCGAGATCGACGACCCGGGCCCCCAGAGCCGCGCGCTGCTGCGACAGACCAAGGACGAGCTGGGCCAACTCGCCCAGCTGGTCGACCCGTTGCTCCGCTGGTCCGCCGGCCACAGCTCGCTCGACGAGGGCTACGTGGACCTGGTCGACCTCGTTCGAGAGGCGGTCGCGTCCAGTTCGTTGGAGTTCGAGAACGCGGATGTGGTCATCGATGCTCCCGACCGGCTGGTGGTGTGGGGAGACGGGCCCCAGCTCCGCGGCGCCATCGGCAACGTGGTCCGTAACGCGCTCGCGTACTCACCCTCTGCCACTCCGGTCACGGTCACCGTCGAGGAGCTCGATGCGGTCGCCCGCGTGCGCGTTCGCGACCGAGGTCGCGGGGTGCCGCCGGGGGAGCGCCATCTGATCTTCGACCCCTTCGCCCGGGGTCGATCCGGCTCTGACGGGCGTGACGGGAAGGGTCTGGGGTTGTTCATCGCCCGGCGGATCGTCGAGGCACACGGAGGCTCCATCGGTCTGCGGCCGGCCCGGCCCGGGGCCGAGTTCTGCATCGAGCTCCCGTGGTCGGCGGAGGGGAGGCGTCTGATCCGCGTCCTGATCGTCGACGACCACCGGCTGTTCGCCGACGCCATCCGCGTCACGGTCACCGAGATGGGCATGTCGGTCCTGGGGGTCTACGCCTCGGCCGACGGAGGGCTCGCAGGCTGCACGCGAGCATCGCCCGGACATGGTGCTGCTGGATCTTGGGCTCCCCGACCGGTCCGGTCTCGAGCTCGGGAAGGACATCCTGGAAGAGCTGCCCGACACCAAGGTGGTCGCCGTTGACGGCGCTCGAAGACGATCGGTCGGTGCAGGACGCCCTCAGGGCCGGATTCCACGGCTACCTCACCAAGCAGACCGAGGCGGAGCGCTTCAAGCACGCGTTGACGAGCGTGGCGGACGGGCAGATCGTGTCTCCCCCTCGGTCCGCGCACCGCCGCCGGGAGCGGACCGAGGACGAGCTGCTGGCGGATCAACTGACGAGCCGCGAGGTCGAGGTGCTGCAACTCCTTTCGGAGGGCGCCACCAGCGGCAAGATCGCCGAGCAGCTCCGTGTCTCACCGAACACGGTCCGCACCCACGTGCATGGCATCCTGTCGAAGCTGCAGGTGCACTCACGCCTCGAGGCCGCTGCGTTCGCCGTTCGCTGCGGTCTCGTGAGACCGCGCACCTAGCGCTGTCGGCCAAACCGCCCTCCTCCACCTGACGTATCCGGTCTACGTCGCGGAGCGCATGTTCGGCGTTCATCCGACCGTTACCGTCGGAGCCCGCTGAGGAGGAACCGTGGCCGAGGGTGATGGAGCGATCCGTGTGCTGCTCGCGGACGAGCAGTCGCTGTTCCGCCAAGCCGTACGAGTCGTGCTCTCGAGCGAAGACGACCTCGTCGTCGTCGGCGAGGCAGCCGACGGCGTACAGGCGGTCGCCGAGGTCGAGCGGGTGCGGCCGGACGTCGCGTTGCTGGACGCCGGCCTGCCCAACTGCGACGGGATCCGCGCGACGGAGCAGATCAGCCTGCGGGTTCCCGAGTGCCGTGTGATCGTCTTCAGCGCCCAAGAGGACGAACAGGTGCTGGTCAACGCGCTGGAAGCGGGGGCGAGCGGCTACCTCTCGAAGGGTTCCCCGCTGGTCGATCTCATCGACGCGACGCGGGCCGTCCATCGCGGAGACGCGCTGATCCCGCCCCGCATGCTCGGCGCCTTGCTGCAGCGGCTCATCCACCGTCGGCGCGAGCGCGACGAGGCGCTCAAGCAGATGGGCAAGCTCACCCGGCGTGAACGAGAGGTGCTGGCACTGCTGGCGAAGGGGGCCGACAACGACGGCATCGCGCAAGACCTGGTGATCAGCCCCGAGACGGCGAGGACGCATATCCAGAACGTCCTCGGCAAGCTCGGTGTGCACTCCCGGCTCGAGGCGGCCGCGTTCGTGACGCAGAACGGCATCCTGGACGACTTGGCCGGAGCGGCGCGATGAACATCCTGGTGCGGAAGGGCTACCCGGCGAGGAAGCCCGGCGTGTGGCTCCGCCAAGCGGAGGACGAGAACGTCGTCTACGACCCCGACTCGAGCGCCGTCCACCTGCTGAACGTGACGGCGACGGCGATCTGGGTCCTGTGTGACGGTGAGACGACGCCCGGCGAGATGGTCGATGCGATCTGCGAGCTGTCGGGACTGCCACGCGAGGTGGTGGAGGAGGACGTGCGCCGGATCATCCTGCAGTTCGAGGAGGCCGACATCCTGATCTGGAGGGAGTAGCCCCGATGCCCCTCGCGATGCCCAAGGTTCGCGACGACCTGACCGTGGTGGAACTCGATGGGGAAGCCGTGGTCTACGACGAGGTGACGACCGAGCTCCACATCCTCAACCCCACCGCCACGATCCTGTTCGGCCTCTGCGACGGCAGCTCGACGATCGAAGACATCTCGGCGGAGATCGCCGAGGCGTTCGGGGTGCCGGCCGGTGAAGTGCAGAGCCAGGTGGACGGATTCCTCGCCGATATGCGGAGCGCGGATCTGCTGAGCACGCGCGGGGACTACGCGGCGGACCGTACCGAACCTACGTCGGTGGACCCGTGAGCGGCGCACGAGCACTGCCTAGACTCGCCCACTCCCGAGGAAGGCGGTCGTGAGAGAACCGATCCCGTACATCGACGCCGACGAGCCGATCGGCCTGCCGAGCCGCATCGTGAACCGCTTCCGGCGCGACGTGCCGCTGGCGTTGCTCGATGCCTCGGTCGTCGTGCCCGCGTACCTGCTGGCCCTGGTCCTGCGGTTCCACGGGGGCGTCCCCCCGATCAGCTGGCGAACGTTCTGGCTGATGCTTGCCCGGACTCGATCGTGATCCATCTCCTGTGCAACTACGTGTTCGGCCTCTACGGACAGATGTGGCGCTACGCGAGCGTGCAAGAGGCCCGGCGCGTGCTCCTGTCGGGGGCGATGAGCTTCGTCGCTGGTGTTCGCGCTCGTCGTCGATCGCCGGACGCGGGAGCCGGGCCGATGCCGCTGTCGGTGATCGTGTTCGGGAGCGCCACGGCGGTCATGGCGTTCGGGGCGATCAGGTTCCAGAGCCGGCTCTTCGCGTTCCGACGCCGTTCCGTCGAGAGCATCGGCACGCGCGTGCTGCTCATGGGGGTCGGCGAGGCGGGCGCGCAGGTGTTGAACGACATCCTGCGCCATCCGAGACTCGGGTCTGCACGTCGTCGGCCTCGTCGACGACGACCCTCGCGGTCTTCGGGCCAGTCCCTCCACGGCGTGACGGGTCCTCGGCGGCCGGGCGGCGATCCCGGCGCTCGTCGCGGAAGCTCGACGTCGACCAGGTGCTGCTGGCGATCCCGAGCGCCACGAGCGACCTGGTCCGCGACGTCGTCGAGCAAGTGCGAGGAGGCGGGCGTTTCCCTGCGGGTCCTGCCGTCGGTTCGCGAGATCGTCGGCGGCCGGGTCACCGCTCGCGACCTGCGTCGACCTGCGGATCGAGGACCTCCTGGGCAGACAGCAGGTCGAGACGGACCTCGCCGCCGTGCGACAGCTCCTGCGAGGCAGGCGCGTCCTGATCACCGGCGCCGGCGGGTCGATCGGATCGGAGATCGCGCGCCAGGTCCGCGACTTCGAGCCGGCGAGCCTCACGCTCCTCGACAACGACGAGACGCACCTGCACGACCTGCTCGTCGACGCTCGACGGCACGCGCACGACGTCGGTCCTGGCGGACGTCCGCGACCGGGAGCGGATGCTCGAGGTGTTCCGGGAGCATCGACCGCAGGTGGTGTTCCACGCCGCGGCGCACAAGCACGTGCCGATCCTGGAGGAGTCACCCGCAGGAGGCGTTCCTGCAGACGAACGTCCTCGGGACGGCGAACGTCGTCGAGGCCGCCGTCGCTCACCGGCACGGAGCGATTCGTCCTGATCTCGACGGACAAGGCGGTTCGGCCGACGAGCGTGATGGGCGGCTCGAAGCGGATGGCGGAAGAGATCGTCCGAGGCCTGCCGGATCACGGAACGATCCTGTGCGCGGTCCGGTTCGGCAACGTGCTCGGCAGCCGCGGGTCGGTCGTCCCGACGTTCCTCGAGCCAGATCGCCGTCCGGCGGACCGGTGACGGTGACCGACCCGGAGATGACGCGCTACTTCATGAGCGTCGAGGAGGCCGTGCAGCTCGTCCTGCAGGCCGCCGCGTTGTCGCACGGCGGTGAGGTGTTCACGCTCGAGATGGGTGAGCCGGTCAACATCCTCGAGCTGGCGAACAAGCTGATCCGGCTCTCCGGCCGCGTGCCCGGTCGTGATATCGCCGTGCAGGTCATCGGCGCGCGGCCGGGCGAGAAGCGGCACGAGGAGCTTGCTGGACGCCGACGAGGCAGCTCGACCCGTCGGGACATCCCGGCATCGTGGTGACCACGCCCGCGGTGGCGGATCCCGCGGCCCTCCGGCGGTCCTTCCATGAGATGGAGGTGCTCGCGCGAGAGGGCCGGCGATCCGAGCTCGCCGAGTGCCTGCGTCACGCCGGGGATGGCGTGGTCGCACGTTGTCCGCGGACGTGGAGGGGGTGTCATGAGCGTCCGCGCCGTCGTGGTCGCGCATCGGGAGACGCTCGCGGCCGAAGGGATCGCCGCCGCCCTGTCCCGGTATCCGGCGATCGCGCTGGTCGGCGTCGCCACCGACGCGACTGGAGACCGAGCGACGGGCCGAGCGGGCGGACGCCGTCGCGATCGACGCGCGGATCCCGGGGGCGCACGCGGCGGTCGGGCGGCTGCACAAGCGGGGGCTCCGCGTCGTGATGATCGGCGGTGCGCCGGCGGACGATGATGGCGAGGGGGTCGTGGTCCCCGTCGATGCGCCGATCGATCTTCTGGCGGCGGCGTTGGCACCCGGGCATCACGCGGGGCCATCGAGCGACGACGCGCTTGTCTCCCCGCGAGGCACAGGTCCTGCGATTGGCGGCGAAGGGGATGGCGGGCAAGCAGATCGCCCGCGCGCTGGGCATCAGTCCGAAGACGGTCGAACAACACAAGACCCGAGCGTTCAAGCGGCTCGGCGTGCCCAACCAGGCGGCGGCGGTTGCGGCGCTGACGGTAGGAAGGGAGGGCACGTGGAGCCTGTCCGCTACCTGAGGACGTTCCGCCGGCGTTGGTGGGTGATCGCGCTCGCCGTCCTGGTGGCGGGGTCGGCCGCGTGGATCACCACCGAGGTGACGTCGTCCGACGAACCCGCTCCCACGAACGCGAGCGCCGGCTACGGCGCCACGGTCGTGCTGTGGAACCCCGGCGCCGCGACCGTCGGCCCGGGGAGCCCGTTCATGAGCACGCGACATGCTGATCCAGTTCTTGAAGTCGCCGAGCGTCGCCGCGATCGCCGCCGACAGCATGGACTACCAAGGCAGTCCGGCGAAGCTGAGCGCTCGGGTACAGGGTGGGCTCGATCCCGCTGACCGGGTTCCTCGCGATCACCGGCATCGGGCCGGACCCGAGATCCGCCGACACCGTCACCGATGCGTTCTCGCAAGCGTTGATCACGTATCTCGAGCAGCTCAAGCAGGAGCAGATCGACCAGCAGGAGCAGTTCCTCCAAGGGCAGCTGACGGATCTGCTCGAGCAGGGTGATGCCGCGCCGGAGGCGATCCTGTCGATCCGGAATCGTCTCGCCAAGCTCCCGATCAACCGGACCACACCGATCACCCTGACGGAGTTCCAGCGGCAACCTGCCGCCCCGCTCCCCCAGGCGACCGAAGCGACGGCGACCGACGAGGGCCTCTCGCTGCCGGAGAGTCCGACGATGCGCGTGCTCCTCGCCTGCCTGTTCGGGCTGCTCGCCGGGCTCGCGCTCGCGCTCGTCCTGGAGCGGTTCGACACGCGCCTGCGGTCCAGCAAGCGGGCCGAAGAGGCGTTCGGCCTGCCGGTCCTCGCAGAGGTGCCCGCGATCTCCCGCGGCCGCCGCGACGGTGTGGTGACCGCGACCCACCCGTACTCGCGCGCGGCCGACGCGTTCCGTCTCGTCCAGGTCGGAACGTCTCGATGGACCTCCGAGAACGGCAACGGACATGAGCGGTGGCAACGGCGGCCCGCGTTCCTCGGTCGGCGAAGGCGATCCTGGTCACCAGCCCCGAGGCGCGTGACGGCAAGACGACCGTCGCCGCGAACCTCGCGGCCGCCTACGCGCAAGCCGGCAACCGCGTGCTCGTCGTCTCCTGCGATCTCCGGCGCCCGGCGATCCACGAGGTGTTCGACGTCGCGGCCCAACCCGGCCTCACCGACGCGCTTCGGTCGACGAACGGTCGCGCCGACCCGACGGAACCGCTCGACCTGACCCCGTACCTCGAACCGTGCTCGATCCTGCGGGTCGCGGTGCTGCCGAGCGGTCGGATCCCCGAACGTCCGGGCGAGCTCCTGAGTTCCGTCGCGATGCAGCGCTGGGAGAGCGGTTGAAGAAGCTCACCGATGTCGTCATCTTCGACTGCGCGCCGCTCGTCGTGGCGGGCGACGTGGTGCCGCTCCTTCCCCTCGCCGACGGGGTCGTGTTGGTCGCCCGCGCGGGCAAGACCCGCCAGGCGCTCGGCCGCCAGCGCCACCGCGCTCCTGGAACGGCTCGGTTCGGCGAACGCCGGCGTCGTGCTGAACGACGCGCGCGAGTTCTCGATCCCGCTGGCGAAGCGAGGCATGTACCGACCCACGCGGAAGATGCGGAAGGCACGCGGAACAGACCCCTGAGCTGGTCGACGAGGAGCACCTGGATGCCGGAGTCGATCTCCCGGAGTCAGACGTCCGAGAGCCCGAGCGTCGCCCCGGAGCCCGACAACCGCCCGGGAGCCCGAGGTCGTCCGAGGAGTCGCCCGCCGTCGTCGACGACTGCGCCCGTCAAGGAGCAGGACGAGCACGTGGCGATCCCGGACGTCGTCCAGCGACGCAGCGGCCCCGACGACGAGGGCTCGACGCCGCGAGCGAGCGACCGCGGGGCGCTCGAAACGCTGCAGCAGGAGTTGACCCAGCTTCGTGCGGAGCTCGAGGGTTTCCAGCCCGAGTTCCCCGAGGGGCCGACCGACGATCGACAGCGCTCACGTCCCATCGGCTTCTCGAACGATCCGACGAACGAGGCGCCACGTGGGTAGGGGATTTCCCCGTCTCGCGCGGCACTCGACTCGGCTGTACGGTCTAACGTGCGGAGAGGTCCATGCTCTCCACACCTGAGCAGGTCGTGTGGGCGTTGATCACCTACACGGATTGGTGGCAGCCGCACGACCGCCTCGGTCTACAAGGTGGGGAACCGCCGCGGGACGTTCGCCTCCGACGGGATGCGTGGGGGCCTGCTGGACTCATTGCCCGAGCGGGAAGAGCTCTGTCGACGGATGCAGCGCGTCGACGAGCGAGACCGCAAGCTCCTGTTCCTGTGGTACCTGCGTGAACTGCCGGCGATCGACATCGCCCGGGAGTTGCGGATCAGCCGGAGGCAGTGCTTCCGCCGCCGCGCCGCGGTGATCCGGAGGCTCGTCGAGCTCGGTGAGCCGGCGGTGGCCTCCGCAGCCACTGATCCACGCCTCACTGATCCCCGCCTCACGAACGTCGTCGCATCCCAGAAAGGCATCGCTCATGCGTGGCACGGCTGATCTTCGTCGTCGCATCCTGAATCGCTCCGCCCGGGTCGTCGTCATCGGACAGGGATACGTGGGGCTGTCGCTCGCGTGCGCGGCGGCGGAGGCAGGGTTCGAGGTGACCGGGGTCGATGTCGACACGCGACGCATCGGCGGCCTGCGTGAGGGCCTGCCGGTCGTGCCGGGCGTCGACGAACAGGTCTTCGACAGCGCGTTCCGGACCGGACGGCTCGGATTCAGCACGTCGGTCGAGGCCATCGCCGACAGCCACCTGGTCTTCATCTGCGTGCCGACCCCGCTGCGAGACGGCACGCCCGATCTGTCGTTCATCGACGGCGCGTGCGGCAACGTCGCGACACGCTTGGCTCCGGGATCGCTCGTCGTGCTCGAGTCGACCACGTATCCGGGAACCACCGACCAACGGGTCCGGCCGAGCCTCGAGACGTCGGGTCTGCATGCCGGGCGCGACTTCTTGCTGGCCTATTCGCCGGAACGGATCGATCCCGGCAACGCGGAGTACACGTTCCGGCAGGTGCCGCGGGTCGTCGGAGGCATGAATCCCGAGTCCACGGGTCTCGCGGTGCTGTTCTACGAGCAACTCGTGGACAAGGTGATGGCGGTGAGCTCCTGCCGGGCGGCCGAGCTCGCGAAGCTGCTGGAGAACACGTTCCGCCACGTGAACATCGCCCTCGCGAACGAGATGTCCATGCTCTGCCACGAGGTCGGCATCGACGTGTGGGAGGTCGTCGACGCGGCTGCGACGAAGCCGTTCGGGTTCATGCCCTTCTACCCGGGTCCCGGCGTGGGCGGACACTGCATCCCGCTGGACCCGACCTATCTGTCATGGCAGATGCGACGTGATGTCGGACACCAGTTCCGGGTGCTCGAGGAAGCCGAGGACATCAACGCGCAGATGCCTGCGTGGGTGGCGGGACGGATCGCCGAGATGCTGAACGATGCCCGTCTCTCGGTGAGGGACGCGCAGATCCTCGTCCTCGGCGCGGCGTACAAGCCCGACGTGGGCGACGTGCGCGAGTCCCCGGCGGTCAAGATCATGCAGCACCTCTGCAAGCGGGGAGCGCGGGTCGACTTCCACGACCCCTACGTCGCCGAGGTGTCCATCAACGGCATGACGCTGTATCGGAAGGAACTCACGAACCATTCCGTCGCCCGTGCGGACCTGGTGGCGGTCCTCACCCCGCACAGCGCGTACGACCTGGACTGGGTGTCGGAGCACGCGCGGCTGGTCTTCGACGCTCGGAACGCCTTCGGATCGAACCGTCGCCCCAACGTCGTGCGCCTATGAAGGGACCGACCGGCATCCGCTATACGAGATCGTCCGCAGCCATGACGAGACGTGTCGGCGCGGACACGTTGGTGACCATGCCGGCCGATGACGCTGTCCACGAGCTGTCCGGTGGCGCGAGCGCGGTGTGGGAGGAACTCCGGAACCCCAGGACCGTGAGCGATCTGGTCGATCGTCTCGCTGCGGCGCATGGGGCCGACGCGCCGGCGATCGCGGTCGAGGTCGAGGCATGCATCGACACCTTGGTGCAGCTCCGCGTCGTGGACGAAGTGCAGGACTTCGATGTCTGACGACCGGCCGGAGGTCCTGACCCGCGCGATCTCGGGGTTCGGGCTGCCGGGCGCGCCATCACCCGCGACCACCACCGTCGACGATGAGCTCTGGCCGCGAGTGCTGTGGCGCATCCGCGCCGAGCGCATCAGCGGCCTCGCGGTGCAGAGCGCGGTGTCGGGCTGGCTCGACCTCTCCGACGAACAGGCCACGGAACTGCTCGCGGTGCATCGAGACGCGATGACGTGGTGCCTCTCCATCGAGCGGAAGCTCGTGGGACTCGCCGACGCGTTCGATGACGAGGGGATCGGCTTCGCCGTGCTGAAAGGCCCCTCGGTCGCGCACAACATGTACGCGGATCCGAGCCTTCGTTCGTTCGGCGACCTGGATCTGCTGGTCTCCACGTCCGACTACGAGCGTTCGTGCGCCCTGCTCGGCCGGCTGGGACATGTCCGGCGACGTCCCGAGCCTCGCCCGGGATTCGAGGTGCGGTTCGGCAAGGCGAGCGTCCACACGCATCCCGACGATGCCATCGAGGTGGACCTGCATCGAACGCTCGTGCTGGGGCCGTTCGGGCTGTGGATCGATCCGCAGGAGCTCCTCGATCGACGCGAGCCGTTCCTGCTGGGTGGCAGGAAGCTCGACCGGCTCGACGATACGGGGATGCTCCTCAACGTCGCGATGCACGCGGTCCTGGGCGCGTGGCCACACCGACTGGTCCCGATCCGCGACGTGGCGCAGGTGCTGCACACGGGCGCGGTCGATGAGCAGCAGCTCGGGCGCTGGTGCGGCGCGTGGCACGTCTCCGCCGTCATCGACCGCGCGTTCGCGTTGTCGTCGGAACTCGGCTCGCAGCCGACCGCCCGAGCTGATCCGCACCGTCAGCCGCGTCCCGGCGCGGGAGCGGCGCGCGCTTGCAACGGTACGAGGGGAGCCGTCGCGCCGCCGGCGGGACGGCGCTCGCCACCCTCAGGGCGATCCCCGGCGCATCCGGGAAGGCGGCGTACGTCCGCGCGTTGACCCTGCCGGACCGGAAGTTCCTCGAAGCGCGCGTCGGGATCGGCCCCTCGCCGTTCGTGCGGCGTTGGCTCGTACCCGTCCGTTGGGCGAGGTCGCGGGTCGCCGCTCTCGGACGACGACCCGAACGTCCGGCCCGCGATCCGGCACGGAACAGGTCAGCATGAGCACGCCGACACTCCGCAGCCTCCGGCGCCAAGGGTCACAGATCCGCCATCGGTATCGGTTGCAGCTCTACGGGCGCGTCGGACCGGTTCCCGAGCCGAACGCGTGGGCGTTCATCGCCGCGTGTCCAGACTCCGGGACCACCCTGCTGAAGGCGCTCCTCGGCTCGCACCCGGACATCGGCACGATGCCCGCCGAGGGACACCGGCTGACCGATCAGCTGTTCACGGCGAAGAGCCTGGGCATGGCTCGTCTCTATGCGCTCCTCCCGGAGCGATTCCGCATGGACGAGACGAGCGGGCAGGGGATCGACGTCGAGCGGATCAAACGGCAGTGGGGACACCGCTTCAACGATCGCGGGCGGCCGGTCCTGCTCGACGACTCGCCGCCGAACGCCCTCAGATCGAGGTGGCTCCAGCGCCACTTCCAGCCGGCGAGCTTCATCTTCCTGGTCCGCAACGGCTTCGCGGTGGCCGAAGGCATCCGGCGGAGGGCTGGTCATCCGATCGAGGTCGCCGCCGAACAGTGGCTCCTGAGCAACCAGGCGATGCTCGAGGACCTGCCACACCTGGAGCGCGTGCTCACCGTGCGCTACGAGGATCTCAGCGACCGACCCGACGACGTGCTCGGTGAGATCTTCGGATTCCTCGGCCTCGAGCCGATGACGGCCTCCGTCGCCGATCGCATGTGGCGGGTCCACGGGACGTCCGGCCCGATCAGGAACATGAACGAGGAATCGTTGGGCCGGCTCACGACCGCCGATCGCACGGCGATCGAGCGCGTCGCCGGATCACTCTTGCGGGAGCTCGGCTACTGACCATGCGGACCGAAAGCCACCGTCTGCTGATCGAGGAGGACACCCCACACCGGACCGTCGCGATGTTCGCGTACTACTTCCCGCCGTGCACCTGCTGGCCGACCGCGTCGACCCGGGCCGAAGGGTTGGCGAACGGGCTGGCCGCGAATGGGTGGAGTCCGATCGTCGTCACGCGAGCGAACGGCTGTCCGTGCCTGGACGGACGAGCGGTCGACGATGGCGATCGAGAGAGCGTTCGGCCGCTCACACGCGCATCGGAGATCCGGAGGATCCACGTCCGGACGACGTCCATCGCGCGGCTGCGTGACCGGATCGATCGATGGGCGGCTCCACCGTTCTGGCGTTCGCTCCGCTCGGCCGCACGGAAGTCGCTGACGATGCTGCTCGTCCTCGCCGACGGCCACAACGATTGGGTGGGAGCAGCATCGGCGGAAGGGGATCGCCTCTTGCGGGAACGACACGTCGATGCGGTGTGGACGACCGCGCCGCCCTACCGGGCGGTGCACATCGGTCGACGTCTCCAGCGGCGGCATCGCACGCCATGGGTCGCCGACCTCCGTGACTCGATCGCCAGGAGCTATGCGGACGGCGACACGGCACCGACCGGTCGCCGGCTCGCGAGGCCGGTCCGTTCCCTCCCGCGGAGGCGATGGATGCGAGACCTTCGGCACGCGTCTGCGGTGGTCTGCGTGAGTCCGCAGGAGGCGAGGATCGACGCGGCGGCACTCCGTCGAAGGGTGCGGTCGCTGCCGTCCGGGTTCGATCCGGCGACATGGCACGATCTGCGGCAGAGGAGCCAGCGACGAAGCCCGCGGAGACCGACAGCTTCCGAGTCCTCTACGCGGGCAACATCCTGCCTCGCGTGCAGGACCCGGATCCCTTCCTTTCCGGTCTCCGGCTGTTCCTTCAGCAGCGAGCGTGTCAGGCCGGCGATCTCGCTTGTCGTACGTCGGCCCAAGCGGGACGCTCGTTCCGGGTGCAGGCGGAGCAGCGGGGTGTCGGCGAGGTCTGTCGAGGATCTTGGCGTCGTGCCGGTGACTGACGCCCGCACCCATGATGTGCCAGGCGGATCTCCTCCTCCTGCTGTGTCCTTCGAACGGCGGCTCGGGAGTGCCGGGGGGGAAGCTCTACGAATACCTCGCCGCCGGCCCGCCCATCCTGGCGATACCCGCGACCGACCGATTCGTGGAGGAAACCCTTCGGGAAACGGGCGCGGGAGACGTGGCCTCGACGCCCGAAGAAGTGGCGCAGGTGATTAGCTCGTCGGTACCAGGACTGGCGGACCGGACAGAACGAGCGACGTTCGTTCGAACGGTCTCTCCGGATTCACGTGGATCGCGCGAGGACGGCAGTTGGCCGACCTGTCTCGATCAGCTCGGTCGAGGAGGCAGGTAACAGTGCGGATCCTCATGGTGCTCAGCAGCCCTTCCCACCCGACATCCGGGTCGAGAATGAGGCTGCAGCGCTTCTCGACTGCGGGTCACGAGGTGCACCTGCTTGTGCAAGCGGGATCAACGGGGGATTCGGTGTCGAGTTGCCGACGACTCTCGACAAGCTGATCCTCCACGCGGTTCCAGGATCGTCGAACGATCTTCCTGCGGTGCGAAGGCACACTCACGAACCTCCCCATCATTGGTTCGTCAACGTCTACTGGGTTGCGAGTCGATCAGGGCTCGCTCATGCGAGAGCACGGCCGGCTTCGACGTCATCCACGTCCACGACCTTCCGCTCGTCAGGACCGCACGTTGGGCCGTATCGAGGAGAGCGGGTCGCGAGTCGTGGCAGATCTCCATGAGAACTATCCGATGGCGCTGTCGTTCTATCGACGCAACGCTACGCGAGCGAGGTTCGAGCGGTTCCGTTTCTCCTCGCGTCGGTGGCGACGCTACGAGAGGACGATCGTGCCTTCGTGCGACGGGGTTATCGCCGTCGTCGAAGAGATGAAGACCCGACTGGTCTCGATCGGCGTGCCAGCCGAGCGAGATCTGCGCTCGTGGAGAACTACGTCGACGTTGATCGATTCCTGTCCTATCCCGTGGACACGGCCTGCACGAGCGCGCGTCGAGAGCAGGTTCGTAATCGTTCACGCCGGCGTCCTTGGGCGCACACCGAGGCTCGACGTCGCGGTCCGCGCCATGCAAGACGGTCGTCCAAGAGGTCCCGAACGCCGTCATGCGTCTTCGTCGGGGATGGCCCGACATCGGAGGAGCTGGAGCGACTCGCACTCGGAGCTCGGCTCTCGCAGGCCATGTGCTGTTCGTAGGGCAGGTGCCCTTCGACCGGGTGCCTTCGTACATCGCATGCGAGCGATGTTTGCATCCTTCCGCTCGTCAAGTCGGTCCAGACCGACGCCGGCCTCGCGCACAAGCTCTTCCAATACATGCTCCTCGGCAAGCCGGTGGTGGCCAGACCGACTGCGCGGGCGACTCGACGCGTCGTCTCGGATGCGGGTTGTGGCTTGCTTTGCCAGCCCGGCGACACGCAGGGCGTTCGCGAATGCGCTGCTCGCGCTCAGCGACGCACGATCGAGGACAGAGCTCGGAGAGAACGGACGCGTGCGCGGTACTCGATCGCTACAACTGGGCGATCCGCGACCGGACGATTGATCGCGATCTCTACGAGTCGATCCGGGACCCAGCCGATTTGCCAGCGGGAGCCGGCATCCGGATATGGACGGGAGCCAGCGATGGACAGACGAGGACCAGGGATCGCGGTCTTGGGAACCGGTGCCTGGGGCTCGAACCATGTGCGCGTGTGGCAGTCTCTCGGAGTGCTTCGAGCGATCGCGGACGTCGATCCAGCGCGCCTTGCTGAGCGTGGTGACGAGACGCCGGGCGTCGCGACGTATCACGACTGGCGCGATGCGGTGCGGCGGACGGATGTCCAGGGCGTTGTTGTTGCCACGCCTGCGGTCACTCACGCTGAGATCGCGCTGCACTGCCTAGAGGCTGGGAAGGACGTGCTCGTCGAGAAGCCGCTGGCCATCTCCGTGGCCGACGCCGAGAAGCTCGTAGACGTGGCCGACGCCTCCCGGTGCCATCCTCATGGTTGGACATGTGCTGGAGTATCACCCAGCTGTTCTCGCGCTCCGTCAGCTGATCGCCGCCGGGCAGCTCGGCAAGGTTCTGTACCTCGTATTCCAATCGACTCAACTTCGGAAGGCTTCGCATCGAGGAGAACGCCTTGTGGAGTTTCGCGCCGCACGACATCGCTCTCCTGCTGCGTCTCATGGGCACGCTTCCGATCATCGCGTTTCTGCTCGCGGAGGGGAGTATCTCAGCGAAGGAGTCGCACGACGTCACCCTGATGAGCCTCGAGTTCCCAGGCCCGGTTCTAGCCCATGTCTTCGTGAGCTGGCTCCATCCTTTCAAGGAACAGAGATTCGTCGTTGTCGGAGATCGGCAGATGGCGGTGTTCGACGACAGCGCAAGATGGAACGAGAAGCTGCTCCTATTTCCCCACCAAGTCGACTGGATGGATGGCAGGGTTCCCGTTGCTCGACGGGCGGAGGCGACTGCTGTGTCCCTCCCTGAGCGCGAGCCGCTTCTGGAAGAGTGCCATGCGTTCCTCCGATCGATGTCGTCCAAAGAACCACCTCTCACAGACGGTGTCAGCGGCGTGAGAGTGCTGAGTGTTCTGGAGGCAGGGCAGCGCTCTCTTGATCGCGGAGGCCTGCCGATCACGTTGAACAGGGAGAGGCGATGACGGTCGTTGTACTCGGATACGACTTTCCACACAAGAAGACGATCGACGTTCTGCTCCGATTGTCTATGTCTGGCGAGGAAGTTGTCGTCGTCGCCGCGGGTTGGCAAGCGCTACCCGCATCTGCCGTAAGAACAGCGGTACGGAGGCAGATTCAGCATCCGAAGGACGTCGCCGCATGGCTGGGTTACGAATATGTCGCATCGCCGCACGATTCCGCCGATTGCCTGAGAAAGCTGGATTCAGCAGAGATCGGTGTTGTCGCTGGGGCTCGGATCCTGACTGCAGAGGTCATCAGGGCGCCGAAGCTGGGGATCCTGAATCTGCATCCTGCTTTGCTTCCAGCTGTGCGCGGACTCGACTCACTCCTTTGGTTGGTGTATCTCGACGTTCCGCTAGGCGTGAGCGCGCACATCATCGATGAACATGTGGATTGCGGACGACTGATCAGGTTCGAGCCAGTTGACATCATGAGCGGAGACACGGTCTTCGACCTATCCGAACGTCTCTACGACCGACAGATCGAGATGGTCGTGCCAACGATAGCGTCGATGAGGGCTACAACACACGCCAAGCCACTCGAAGGGGAAGGCCAGGTTCGGGGTCGGATGTCAGCCGGTATGGCGAAGATGGTCATATCTCGGCGCGTGCCTGAGTACATTGCCGCGCGTAGCAAGGGTGTTGAGGAACGGATGCAGCCACGTCAGACGTCTCGGCGGTCCCGTCATGACTGTTCCATTGTTCTCGCCCAACGAGAGTTCGAGGCTCATGCCGCGGATTACCTCGCGGCGTCTGAGCGCGTTCTCCGATCGGGTAGTTGGATACTCGGCCCGGAAGTGTCGGCCTTCGAAGCGGAGGCGGCGTCGTATCTCGATGTTCGGGACGCCGTCGGTGTGGCGAGCGGATCCGACGCCTTGATCCTCGCTCTGAAGGCGCTCGGAGTTGGTCGTGGAGATGGGGTCGTGACCACCCCCTCGACGTTCTTCGCCACGGCGGGAGCGATCGCGAACGTGGGAGCGACCCCGGTATTCGCGGACATCGATCCAGTCACTCTGAATCTCGATCCGGCCTGTGTGCGCTACGTGCTTGAGGGTCGTTCCCCCGTCCATGCCCGTGTGGGCGTGGATCCTCGACGATTCGAGCCGTCATACCGGTTCACCTCTTCGGTCTACCGGCCGACATGGCTGCCTTCTCTACCATCCGAGAAGAATTTGGCGTGGCTGTCGTCGAGGACGCTGCGCAGGCATTCGGATCGACTGGGCAGAACGTCCCGTAGGTGGGATCGGCGATATCGGGTGCTTCTCGTTCTTCCGCACGAAGAATCTGGGTGGCTTCGGGGATGCGGCATGGTCGTGACGAACTCAGGTGCGCATGGCGAGCGACTGCGACTACTCAGGGCCCATGGTGCGAGGATCAAGTACGTCAACGAGGTAGTGGGGATGAACAGCCGGATGGACACGTTGCAGGCCGCTCTTCTTCGAGTTGGGCTCCAGCACCTCGAATCGTCGTTGACCGGTCGCCGGCGACACGCGGCTGCGTACGACGCTGCATTCCGTGACGTGTCCAGTTTGCTCATTCCCCCCGCCATCTCGGGCCGGACGTACCACCAGTACGTCATCTCGTTGCCCGATCGCGAGCGCGTCAGGGCATCGCTCACGCGGTCAAATATCGAGACGGCCATTCACTACCCAGTGCCACTTCACCTTCACCCCGCCCTTTTCGACTGCGGGTACGCAACAGGTGACTTTCCCGTGAGCGAGATGGCCAGTCAGCGGGTCCTCTCGCTTCCCATCTTCCCGACGATGACCGACGAGGAGCGCTCTGCGGTGATCGGTTCCGTGTTTACCGCGCTCGAAGCAGGGGTTTCCGAAGAACGAGCGCAAGGAGTTCAGGCTTCTACCCGTTCTTGAGATACGACCGAAACGCCAGTCCGACGACGGCGTTCGGTGCTCTACTCGATGTGGCCACGCGTGGCCTGGCAGAGGGAGGCCAATTGACCAAGACGCTGAAGGCAGTCGCACGGGACGTGCTTCCCCCAGTGATCTACCGGCGGGCAAGGTCCATTCGCGGAAAACGGGGAACGACACCGCGCATCGCCGTACCGGTTGTTCAAGGCGAGCTGAAGCCCGCCGAATGGTACGACGAGATCTACGCATCGAGTGACAAGTATTCGAGCCACTACGCGGAGTCCGTCTTTATCCGTGTGGACCGTTGTCGCTGACCGAGTCTCTCGGCTGGGCGTTGAGCGTGTGCTCGACTTGGGCTGTGGGCCCGGTCAGTTCGCAGCGCTCCTCTTCGACAGGGGCATCAAGTCGTATCGCGGGTTGGACTTCAGCCGGAAGAGCATCGAGCTCGCCCGGGATCGGTGTCCCGCGTACGAGTTCGAGCAGGCAGACATCTCTGCTGCGGGTGTGATCGAGTCATCCGACTACGACGGTGTCGTCTCTCTGGAGTTCCTCGAGCACGTCGAGGATGACATTGGGATCCTGCGCCGGATCGCAAAGGGACCCAGGTTCTGGCAACGGTGCCCAACTACCAGTCGGCTGGGCACGTCCGCATCTTCTCGGACGAGGCGGAGGTGGCGGACAGGTACCTGCATCTCTTCAGTTCCTTCCAGGTCGACCCGTTCCTGCTTCATCCGCGTGGTAGCACGCTGTTCCTCATCCACGGCACGAAAGCTTGAGGCATCGATGATCCGAACCGGCTCGGGCCCGCCCGAACCCCCAGTGAGGAGTTCCGCTTCCGAAGGAAGCTCAACCCGCTCGAGTCCATGCGGGAGCTCTGGCATGCGCGAGAGCTGCTCTGGACCCTTGCCGAGCGAGATCTGCGTGTTCGGTACAAGCAGGCCGTTCTCGGCGCAGCGTGGGCGGTCCTGACGCCGGTCGCGATGATGCTCGTGTTCACGTTCCTCCTCCAGCGGGTCGCCGAAGATCGACACGGGCGGCGTGCCCTATCCGCTGTTCGCCTACATCGGGTTGCTGCCGTGGGGGTTCTTCTCGAGCTCGGTATCGAGTGGCGGGACGAGCATCCTGTCGAACGGCTCGCTCATGAACAAGGTGTACTGCCCGCGCGAGGTCTTCCCGCTCTACAACATCGTCGTGGCGGGCGTGGACATGGCGGTGTCCGGGATCGTGCTGGTCCTGCTGTTCGTCATCTTCGGGTTCGCTCCGAAGCCCACCTCGTTCTGGGTGCCCGTTGCTCTTCTCGGTGCAACTCGCGTTCACCGTGGGCGTGGTGCTCGATCATCTCGGCGTCGCTCGTGTACCTGCGGGACCTGCGCCAGGTGATCCCCATGCTCCTGCAGTTGGGATTGTTCGCGACGCCCATCGCGTACAGCATGGATTTCATCCCGGCCCAGTACCAGGTGCTGTACTCGATCCTCAACCCGCTGGCGCCCGTGATCGACGGCTACCGGCGCACGGTCCTGTACGGGCAGGCTCCGGACTGGCATCTGGTGGTCCCTGCAGCGATCTCAGCGACGGTCGTCCTCGCGGTCGGCTACGTCGTGTTCAAGCGATTGGAGACGCGCTTTGCCGACGTTGCCTGACGGGACGATCTCAGCGGAGCACGTGTGGAAGCGGTTCCACGCCGACCGGCAGACGCGCCAGCTCCGCGACAAGCTCCACCAGCTGCCGGCGCGCCTGCGCGGCGCCCGCAGGGGTTGGCGCTGGGCGCTGCGTGACATCGACTTCCACGTGGATCCCGGGGAGTCCGTCGGCCTCGTCGGGGTGAACGGGTCCGGGAAGTCGACGCTGCTCAAGATCCTGAGCCGCGTGATGTATCCGTACGCGGGCAGCGTCGCCGCCGCGGGCAGGGTCGGCGCGCTCATCGAGGTGCGAGCCGGACTCCATCCCGAGCTCACCGGCCGGGAGAACGTGTACCTGTACGGGACGCTGCTCGGCCTCCGCCGGAAGGAGGTCGCCCGGCGCTTCGACGAGATCGTCTCGTTCGCCGAGGTCGGAGACGCGATCGACCGGCAGGTGAAGTTCTTCTCGAGCGGGATGAAGATGCGGCTCGGCTTCGCGGTGGCGGCGTTCCTCGAGCCCGACATCCTGCTCGTCGACGAGGTGCTCGCGGTCGGCGACGCCTCGTTCCAGCAGAAGTGTCTCGACCGGATGCGCTACGTCCTCAGCCAGGGAACGACGCTCGTGCTACGTGTCCCACGACCTCGCCACCGTCGACGCGACCTGCGCGCGGGCGGTCTGGCTGCGGACGGGGCGGTGCATGCGGAGGGCCGCGTCGGCGAGGTGCTCGACGCCTACCGTCGCTACTTCGATGACGTCGACGAGTTCCCGCATCCCGAGTCGAGCATGGTCCGGCTCCTGAAGGTCGAGACACGCGGGCGACGGCGACGGCATCCGCTCGCATCGGCCCCCTCGACGTTCGTCTGACGTTCGAGTGCTCCGCAGCGAGCGAGCGGCGAAGGTCGAGATCGGGGTGAGCCAATCGTCGGCCCATCCCGTGCTCAGCGTTGCCCGTCCGCTCCATCTGCGCCCGGGGAAACGTCCGTCCGCTGCACGATCTCCCATCTCCCGCTCCCTCACGGACGATTCACCCTGTGGGTCGGCGTGGGAGCAGCCAGAAGCGTGACCTGCTCCCGTGGCATCGGGTCGCGTCCTTCCAGGTCGAAGGCCCGCGCCTGGATCCCCCGCCACGTGGAGTCGTTCGTGGCGGCTCCGGTGCTCGTCGCCGCCGACTGGGACATCCGCTCGCGGTACGTAAGCAGCTGCAGAGGTCGCGAAGGAGGAGGCGTCGTGTGAGTCCTCAACGTGTGTTGATCTTCGGCTGGGACGGTGCGGATTGGGACGTGATCGAGGAGGGATGGCGTCGAGGGCGACTGCAGAACCTGCACCGCATCAGCGTCAGGCAGGGCGGCGAGGCACGTTGTTGTCGACGCTTCCGGCCGTCACGCCGGTCGCGTGGACCAGCTTCCTCACGGGCAGCGATCCGGGTGAGCATGGCATCTTCGGTTCCGCCGGGGTGATCCCGGACAGCTATCGTCTCTGCCGGGTGCCGGGCGGTGCCCGTCACGTCCCGACGCTGTTCCAGCGACTGGATGGGCAGGGATCCGCACCTGCCTCGTGACCGTGCCCTGGACGTATCCCGCGGACCCCTCGAGCACGGAGCGGTCGTTCCCGGGTGGGACGCGCCGGACGAAGGTCTCGCCAGCTCGCATCCGCAGGAACTCGAAGGCCTGCTCGCCGAGGTGGTCGACCGGGTGCCACGCCGAACCCCGGCTCGATCGGAGCCGCGCATCTACCTGGCGCAGCAGGCCGAGAACATCGCGCTGCGGGAGCGGATCGCACAGGTCATGTCGAGAAGTACGACCCGCAGGTCTTCATGCTCGTCTTCACGGAGCCCGACCAGGCCGGACACCATCTGTGGACGAAGCCGGAGGTACCGGCGGCGCTCCTGGACTGTTACGAGCAGGTGGACGCTGCGATGGGCCGTTTGCTGGCGCGATTCGGGACAGCAGAGGACCTCACACTCGTGGTCTCGGACCACGGTTCGCAGCCGCTGCACACGCACGTGCACGTGGCCGAGCTCCTCGCCTCCGGAGGTTGGCTGTCCGCGGCGCGTGGGATGCCGGCCCGGGTCAAGGCAGCCAGAGGGATGAAGCGGACGCTCTGGAACAGGCTCCCGCCACGGGTTCGCAACCGGCTAGTGCGCGTGCTCTCGAAGGGATCGCGGCGGGCGCTGGCGAAGGCGGTGCGGGCCAGCCATCGACTGGTCCCGCACGCAGGCCTTTCCGGTCGGGGACGAGGCCGCCGGGGCCGGCGTGCGCATCAACACGCTCGCCGTTCGCCACCCCCGCTGTCGCGCCGGAGGACGCTCACCGGGTCCGCGACGAGCTGATCGGGTTCTTCCGTCAGGCGCGAGATCCGAGGTCGGGAGACCCGCTCTTCGATCGAGTGGCAACGACGCGAGGACATCTACGCGGGGCCCCGTGCAGGCGACGGACCGGAACTGCTCTTGGTCCCGGCCGCGGGATACGGGACCCCCGCGGGATGGGATTTCGCAGGTCCGATCTCGCGGGTGGCCGTCGGTGGGCATCGGCGAGAGGGATCTTCGCCACGGACCAGGACGTGGGACTCGCCGAGACGACCAGCATCGCGGACATCCTTCCGCGGGTCTTGGAGCACGCAGGGTTCCGCACGGACGGGGACCACGGTGTCGCGTCGACAGCCGAAGGCGACTACAGCGCCGAAGAGCTCGAAGAGATGGAAGCCAGGCTGCGCGATCTCGGCTACATCGAATAGGAGACCAGCTTGAAGCCACGGGTGTTGATGGTGCACGCGCTGCCGGGACGTCGAGGGCCCGCGCGGACGCTCCAGGTCCTCGCCGGGTTCATCGCGCGCGATCACGATGTCGTCGTCGCAGCGCCGGACGGCTTCTTGACTTCGGAGCTCGCGAAGATCCCGGGATCGAAGGATCGAACCGATCCCGTTGCGTGCGAGCCGGACGGGGTCGTGGATGCACGGGAGTCGGCGGGTCTCGCAGCTCGTCGCGCGAGGGCCACGCCCCGATGTCATCCACGCGAATGGGCTGTCCGCCCTCAACCTGGTTGCACCCGCCGCGCTGCGTTCCCGCATCCCCGTCTTCGTCCACTTCCATCACTCCACCCGGTTGGGGGTGCGGACGAGAGCGCTGACGAGGCTTTGGATGCGGCTCGGCGCGAACGTTCGTATCGCGCCCGTGTCCGAGGAGGCTCTTCCACGTTGCGGATCGCCGGACTGCTGGCCCGAGTCGTACCGATCCTTCCGAATCCGGTCACACCTCCGGCAAGGGTCGTCTCCCACGAAGAATCACCGACCCGTCTCGGGTGGGATTCATGGGGTCACCCTCGCCCAGGAAGGGACTCCATCTCCTGGTGCAGATCGCTGAGCGCCTCGTTGGGGACGATGTGCGATGGCTGATCTTCGGCATCGACTCTCCCACCACGGGTCCGTACACGGACGCCAGCCTCCGCCGCCTGACCTCTGCGGGCATCGCTGACCGCGTCGTGTGGGGTGGTGTGGTCGACGATCCGGACGAGGCATATCGACAGATGGACGTCTTGCTCGTCCCGTCGCTCCAGGAGAGTTGGTGCCGCGTCGCGATGGAGGGGATGGCGGCGGGATTGCCCGTCGTGGGAACGTCGATCCCGGGCTTGTCGGAGGTGCTCGGGCTGGTCCGGGGCGCCCTCACCTTCGCGCCGGACCGTCCCGACGTGGGTGCGGAACACATCCGTCGGCTGGCTGACGATCCCCAGCTGCGCCGGGTACTCGGTGATCGCGGCAGAGATGCCGTCCGGCGTTTCGAGGTGGAGCACGTGGGCGAGCAACTCCTCGCCTCCTACCGAGAGCTCATGCGACGCAGGTGACGGTCGAAGCCTCACGGGATCCCGGACCGGAACGGAGAGCGGCAACCATGACCGCATCCGTTCCCGTTCGTCGTCGGAAGTCCCCGGTCGGGGACGACATTGCTCCGGGTGATGTTGGACGCTCACCCGGACCTGGCCGTCCCCGGAGAGTCGTATTTCGTTGTCGGCTTGTATCAGGGCAAGTTCGCGGACAAGGTCCCGGTCATTCGACGCTCGAGGCGCTTCCTGGAGCACCTGTTGACGGCCGATCGGTGGCTGCGCGCGTGGGGCATCCCAGAGGACACGGTTCGTAGGCACGATGAGAGCGCGGCACCCACGCGACTACCGCGACGCCATCCGGCATCGTCTACCTGACGCTACGCGCCGCTACCACGGCAAGGACCGATACGGGGACAAGACGCCTCGGTACGTGCATGGATCTGCCGATCTGCTCGCGCGGCTGTTTCCGGAAGCCCGGTTCGTCCACCTCATCCGCGACGGGCGCGACGTGGCGCTCTCCTTGATGGACGCCCGGCCCGAGATATCGCAACCGTTCGAGACGCGATGCCGCGAGCTCTGGCGAGCGGAGGGTCGCAGCGGGTCGCGGCGACGGCGGGCGGCTCGGGCTCGATCGATACCGCGAGGTTCGTTACGAGGAGCTGATCGAGCGCCCGGCAGCGACGTTGGCAGGTCTCTGTGCGTTCATCGACCTCGCGTTCGACGAACGCATGCTGCGCTATCACTCGCGGTTCGATGACGAGGCTTCCCGCGAGACGCATCTGCGACGGCCGCCCACGAAGGGGCCTTCGGACTGGCGCACGCAGATGTCGATCGACGATCTCGCAGTCCTTCGAAGCCGTCGCGGGTGATGCTGTTGGCGCGAGGTGGGCTACGAGCGGGGCCTTCGTCGGATCCCTGTCGCGCGTTGGATCCCTCGCGTTCGAGGAGCGGCCGATCTTCGTCGAGTCGTTCCGGGAGCTCGGTACGGTCGGCGTTCCCACGCCCGGACAAGCGCTCGGGGTCGCGGACGGCATCGATAGCCATGGAACGGGTCCACGCCCCGACCCGGGCTGAGCCTGTCGGGCGGCTTCCCAACTTCGTGGTCGTGGGGGCGATGCGATCCGGGACGACGGCGTTGGCCCGCTACGTCGGTGCGCACCCAGACGTGTTCATGGCGCCTGAGAAGGAGGTGCACTTCTTCGACCGGCATTTCGACCTCGGCGTGGAGTGGTACGCACAGCGGTTCGCGCGTGCGGACGTTGAATCGGCGATCGGTGAGGCGACGCAGGTCTACATGTACGACGAGCTCTCCGTCGACCGCATGGCGCGAACCGTGCCTGACGCCAAGCTCATCGCGATCCTGCGGGATCCCGTCGACCGCGCGTACTCCCACTACTGGATGAACCGGTCGTCGGGCATCGAGCAGTTGGGATTCGCCGAGGCCCTCGAGGCCGAACCGGAGCGGATCGATGCGAGCCGCGGGAAGCGGTTCGCCTATTCCTATGTGGACCGGGGGCGCTACCTGCATCAACTCCTCAGCCTGTCCGAGCGCTTTCCCCAGGACGCCATCCATGTCGCCATCTTCGAAGATCTCCGCAGCGACGCTCGATCGGTCTATCGGGAGGTGTGCGAGTTCCTCTCGATCGATCCGGGCTTCGAGCCGCCGGATCTGGGGCAACCGATCAACGGTCATGTGGCGTTCCGTTCCCTGCGACTTCGGCGCTACTCGAAACGCCTCACCGGGACCCCGCGGCGCATCATCGGCCGATTGAACGCCAAGCCGGAGCGGTACGAACCGATGGAACCGCGTGTCCGAGCCTCGTTGAGCGAGATGTTCCGCACCGAGAACGACGCCTTGGCGAACTGGCTCGGGAGGGAGCTTCCCGCATGGTCACGGTAGAGGAGACGAGGCGCGACGACCTGCTCGCCACGAGCGCGTTCGCCCGTCGCGCCGTTCGCGAGCGCATGTTCAGGCTCAAGCTGCGGGCGGCGCAAGGGCCGACCGTTCACGAGCGGCCGGTGAGCCCGATCTTCGTGATCGGCTGCCCACGGTCGGGGACGAGCCTCCTCTTCGCGGCGCTGAAGGAGCATGAGGGTGTGGGCTCGCTCTCCGGCGAAGGGCATGCCCTGTGGAACGCCTACCAGCACCCGCGAGACAAAGGATGGTCGTCCGACCGGGCGTCCGCCGAGGACATCCGGCACGGTGAAGCCTCGTTCCTCTATGCCGCGATCGCCGGTATCGCGGGGCCGCACCGCTTCCTGGACAAGACCCCCAAGAACATCTTGCGGATCCCGTACCTGGCTCGGCTCTTCCCGGATGCGCGGTTCGTGATCCTCAAGCGGGATGGACGGGCAACCGTCAGCTCGCTCGTCGAGGGGTGGAAGAACAGGAGAGGGATCTCGTACCGCCTTCCGGAGCCGTTGGACCTGAGCGACTACCGGGGTCGCTATTGGAGCTACATCCTGCCTCCCGGCTGGCGGAGGTGGACGCACTCCTCGATCGTCGAGGTCGCCGCGGCGCAGTACGTGCAGTCCAACGAGATCGCACTCGAGGACGAGAAGGACGTCACGGCCGGGACGGTCGTGTCCGTCGCCTACGAGGACCTGACCCGCGACCCCGTGCGTGAGATGCGGCGGATCCTCGAGGGGCTGGAACTGCCGGCGAGCGAGCCGGTGCAGCGGTTCGTCGCCGGTCTCGAGTCGCATCACGTCGGCTCCATCTCGTCGCCGGCTCCGGAGAAGTGGCGCCGACGCCGGTCGGAGATCGAAAGCGTCGGCGCGATCGTCGGCCCGACGATGGAGAGGCTCGGCTATACATGGGACCGCTAGATCCGATCGCTCCCTCGGCGCTCTGTGTGATGCCGAGCCGTGTCTCGCGGTCGGCGTCGATCGACGCCCGTTGGCTCGCCGCGGCCGACTTCGCCACCGCTCTCGGATCTCGTCTCGACGGATGCCCGGTGTTGACGCCCTACGGGCTGTTCGACGCGCCGGAGGTCGCGGCATGGGCGCTCCGCAGCGACGGCCCGTCGAGCCCGTCCCGATCGGTCGTACAGCGGCTTCCGTCTCCGCTCCGCCTGCTCGCCGGTGACGTCCGCTTGTGGCAACAGGCTCGGTCGCTCCGTTCGCTGGAACCCGGCTCCTCGAACCGCCACTACGACCTCGTGGTGCAGTTCCACCGCCGGTTCCAAGACCTCGGTCTGCGGATCGCCAGGAGCTCGGGCGCCTCGTTCGTGCTGAGGCTCGAGGCGCTCGAGGTCCAGGAGGAGCGCGCATGGGGACGGACCAGGCCGGTGTTCGGGGGCGCGGTGGAACGCATGGGGGAGCTGTCGCTGATCCGCGAGGCCGACCTGGTGCTTCCCGTCTCATCGAGCCTGGAGCACGCGCTCCTCGAGCGGGGGATCGCGAGGGAGAAGGTCTTCATGATGCCGAACGGCGTCGACCTCGATCTCTTCAGCCCCGGTCCTGCAGACGAGGCGCTCCGTCGCGACCACGGTCTGGAGGGTCGGTTCGTGGTCGGGTGGATCGGCGGCTTCCGACCGTTCCATGGATTGGAGCTCGTCCGTGACGTGGTCGAGGCACTCCGTGCCCGGATCCCGAACGCGATCCTGTGCCTGATCGGGACGGGGCCGCTCCGCAGCGAGCTCGAACGGGAGCTTCGAGGATCGGAGCGCTGGGTCCGTTTCGTCGAAGCGATCCCACGCAGCGAGATCCCTCGCTGGATCCGATCCTTCGACGTGTGTCTGCTGCTGGCTGCACGGCAGGCGTTCCACTACTCGCCCCTGAAGCTGTTCGAGTATCTGGCCTGCGGACGTCCCGTCGTCGCGGCGAACGTCGGACAGGTGCCCGAGGTGCTCGACGGGACCGACGGCGGTGTGCTCGTGCCGCCGGGGGACGCGGGTGCCGTGGCATCCGCGCTGGAAGCGCTCGCAGGCGACGCGGCGATGCGCGAGCGGATGGGGGTCGAGGCTCGATCCCTGGCCGCGCGGTCGGCGTCATGGGACGGGCGGGTCACCTCCCTGCTCCAGGCCTTGGAATCGAGATCGCTCATCTCACCGGTGCAGGACCCGTCTCCGGGGAGGCTCTCCGTTGGAGAGGCGTGAACCCGCGCAGGAACCTCTGCCGCTCTTCAGCGTGATCGTCCCGACGTTCGGGCGCGCGCGATACCTGCAGGAAGCGGTGGCGTCGGTGTTGGCGCAGGACGTCGGCGATCTCGAATGCATCGTCGTCGACGACGCGAGCCCCGAACCGGTCTCCGTCGTTCCGGACATGCGGGTGCGGCTCATCCGTCGCGCGGCGAACGGTGGACCCGCGGCGGCGAGGAACACGGGTCTCCTCGAGGCGCGTGGTCGGTTCGTCACGTTCCTGGACGACGACGACCTGTATGAAGCCGGACCGTCTGTCGCTCGCGCTGGAGGGTCTCGCTTCCGCGCCGATGGCGCTCTGTTGGCTGCGTTCGATCGGCGGATCCGGTTCGTCGTCCGACGGGAAGCGCCGGATCCTCAACGGCGCCGTGCACGATGTGATCCTGGACGAACCGGTGCCGCACCTCGGTCAATGCGCGATCCGCAGGGAGTTGGTCCCGGCGTTCGACGAGCGATTCATGCTGAGCGAGGACGTCGAGTGGTGGCTGCGGGCCTCGGCGGCGGGGCAGGTGCGAACGGTCCCGCGCACGGGGTACCTGCTTCGGCACCACGACGGCGAGCGACAGACCGCGCGCGTCGGCGATCGACTGGGTTCCCGCCTGCTGCTCTTGGACGTCCACGCCGACTACTTCTCGGAGCACCCCAGAGCCGCCTCCTATCACTGGAAGCGGGCGGGCGGATTGGCGCTCACCGTCGGCGACCTGCGGACGGCTCGGCACGCTTTCCGGCGCTCGCTCCGTTCGCGCCGGGACCCGGCGGCGCTCTGGCATCTCGTCCGCACCCTCCTTCCCCGTCGGACGGCGGTGGGCCGGACATGAGCATCACGGAGCAGCAGGGCAAGACCCGATCCCTTCCGGCGTTCGTCATCGTCGGAACGCCGCGATCCGGTACCACGCTGGTCCAGCGTCTGGCCAGCGAGCTTCCCGGTGTGCGGGTACCGCCGGAGACCCACTTCTTCGTGCACTTCGCCACCGACCTCGTCGGCCGACGAACGTTCCCGCTGGCCGGCGAGACGCTTCGGAACGAGATCGGCAGGTTCGCCGGCCTCGACACGTCGCGTGGGTTGGACCTGGATGAGGAGGCCATCGTCCGGCACCTGGGCGGGACGTGCGAGCGACCCGTCGCGCTGTTCGGCGCCATCGTTCGTGATCTGGCCGGCGATGCCGCCCTCTACGGCGAGAAGACGCCCGATCACCTGCTGTGGTGGCGGCCCCTGTCCGAGGCGCTTCCGCAGCTCAGGATCATCTCGGTGGTTCGTGACCCCCGTGCGGTCGTCAACTCGAACAAGGCGATGCCGTTCGGGATGGGGTCGTGCGCGGCTCTGGCCGAGCGGTGGAACGCGGATCAAGCGCAGGTGGAGGACATGCGTCGCGTCCTCGGACCCGCCAGGACCCTCGCCATGCGCTACGAACACATCGTCGAAGACACGGACGGTGCGCGATGCGAACCTCGCCCGGTTCCTCGGGCTCGGCGACCACGCCGATGATGTCAACCAGATCGGTGACCCGGCCCTGCGCATGCCGTGGGAGACGTGGAAAGCGGGTGTCACCGGTCCCGTGAAGACGGATCGGGTGGCTGCCTGGCGGGAGGAGCTCACGCACCGCGAAGCCGCCGCGATCACGGCGATCTGTCGCGCGAGGATGGCACGGTTCGGCTACCCGGACGATGGCGACGGTGGGGAGCGCCGTGCCGCCATCGCTCTCGGCGCGGCGGAGCAGTGGCGCCGGCTGCATTTCCGGCTCGCGCGCCGACGCCGGCTCACGCGCATCGCGGCGACCACGATCTGACCGAAAGCGAGGCGACGTCCACAGATGCGTGTCCTTCACGTGCTCGCCACGACACAACGACGAGGAGCCGAGATCTTCGCCTCCGATCTGATCGCCGCTCTCGATGAGCACGGTCTGGAACAGCGGACGTTCGTGCTGAGGGACGACGGCGGCGAGGTGGATCACTCCGACCGCCGCGTCGACCGCGGCGTGCCGTATCCCCGGACTCAACGTCCGTGTCGCCGCGGTCGGGACGCTCGCGAAGGTGATCGCGGGCTGGGAGCCCGACGTGGTGCAGGCACACGGGGGTGAAGCGTTCAAGCATGCCGTGCTCGCCACGAGGCGGCGGAGGGTCCCGGTCGTGTACCGCAGGATCGGGATGTCGCCGCGATGGATCCGCCACGGACCCAAGCGGCTGGCGCACCGAGCGCTGATGCGAAGGGCCGCTCGCGTCGTGGCGGTCGCGGATGCGGTCCGTTCCGAAACGATCGACCTCTTCGGCGTCGCGGCGAGGAACGTGGTGACCATCCCGAACGCGATCGACCCGGAGCGGCTGGAGCCCTCCGTCGGGCGCGAGGCGATGCGGAGATCCCTCGGGATCGGGCCATCGGCGCCCGTCGTGCTGTCCGTTGGCGCGCTGACCTGGGAGAAGGATCCGCTCACACACGTCGAGGTCGGGCGACGGGTGCTCGCCCACCACCGCGACGCCGTCCACGTGTTCGTCGGCGACGGACCCTTGAGGGAGGAGGCGCAGCGGCGGGCGGCGGGAAGCGGCGTCGGTGAGCGGATGACGTTCTTGGGAAGTCGAAGCGACGTCGCCGACCTCCTCGCGGCAGGCGACGTCGTGCTGATGGCGAGTCGTCCCGACGGGATGGAAGGCATGCCGGGGATCGCCATCGAGGCGGGCCTCGCAGGGCTTCCCGTCGCTGCGTACGCGGTCGCCGGGCTCTCGGAGGTCGTCGTGGACGGGACGACCGGGCTGTTGGCCCGCCCGGGAGATATCGAGGGACTCACCGATCGCCTGGCTTCGCTCCTCCTCGATGCACCGACGCGCACGCGCATGGGGACGGAAGCCCGGACGCCGTTGCCGGCTGCACTTCGACATCGCCGCCGTCGCCCCGCGCTACCTGCGTGTGTACGAGGACGTCGCCCGGACGATCCGACCCGCCGCGACCGGACCTGGAGGTCCCCCCGTGAGGCAACGCGTGCTGATCCTGATCAAGGGCCTCGGACGAGGTGGCGCGGAGCAGATCCTGGCGTCCGCGGCGCCGCATCTCGATCGCACGCGGTTCGACTACGAGCTGGCCTACCTGCTCCCGCGGAAGAACGCCCTCGTCAAGGAGCTCGAGGATGCCGGCGTGCCGACCCACTGTCTCGACGGCGCACGGAGCGTCGCCTGGATCCCGAGGCTTCGACGGCTCGTCTCCGAACGGCACTTCGATCTCATCCATGCGCATTCGCCCGTGATCGCGTCGGCGGCGCGGGTCGCCCTGGCACCGAACGGTCCGCCCATCGTCTACACGGAGCACAACGTCTGGGAGCGGTACCACCGGTTGACCTATTGGAGCAACATGCTCACGTTCGGCCGGAATCGCCACGTGTTCGCGGTCTCGGACCACGTCAGAGAGTCCGTGCGCTACCCACGCCCGCTCGCGCGTGCTCCCGATGCCACCGGTGGAGACGCTGTACCACGGCATCGATCAGGCATCGATCGAAGCGTGGGCGCGCCGCAACGGCGTGCGGGAGGAGCTCGGGCTCGCCGCACGACGCGCCGGTCGTCGGCACGGTCGCGAACTTCAAGTCGCACAAGCGGTTGGACCAGCTGATCCGCGCGGCGGACGTCGTGCGGCAGCGGATCCCGTCCGTCCGATTCGTCTTCGTCGGCCAGGGACCGCTCGAAGGACGAACTGCGTTCCCTGGCGCACGACCTGGACCTGGACGAGACCATCGTCTTCACCGGGTTCAGGGAGGACGCGCCGCGCGTGTGCTCGACGTTCGATGTGTTCGCGCTTTCCTCGCAACACGAGGGGCTCTCGATCGCGTTGATCGAAGCGATGGCGCTGGGCAAGCCGGCGGTCGTGACGGACGTCGGTGGTCTCCCCGAGGTGATCGAGGACGGCGAGCAGGGGTTCATCGTTCCGGTCGGCCGTTACGCGGCGCTCGCGGACCGCATCGTCCGGCTGCTCGAGGACCCGGCGCTCCGCGCACAGATGGGGCGTGAAGGACGAACCCGAGCCGACGACTTCGACATCCGGCATTCCGTGCGGCGGATCGAGCAGGTCTACGAGGAGATCCTCGGATGAGCCGCGTCACCACCGGGGTCGACATCCGCCCGTACGCGGACGCGGACGAGCACGCGGTCATCGAGCTGTTGAACGTCACGCTCGGTGCGGGTCCTGCGGGTACCCGTCCCGCGTCGTTCTTCCGTTGGAAGCATCTGGAGAATCCGTTCGGCCGGTCGTTCATGCTGGTCGCGGAGACCGACGGACGGATCGTCGGGCTGCGGGCCTTCATGCGCTGGGAGTTCGAGGCACAGGGACCGGCGCTTCCTCGCGGTTCGCGCGGTCGACACGGCGACGCACCCCGGATACCAGGGGCGAGGGATCTTCTCGAGACTCACGCGGGACGCGCTCGACGCCCTCCGGCTCGAGGCCGACTTCATCTTCAACACGCCGAACGAGAAGAGCCTGCCCGGGTACCTGAAGATGGGATGGCAGGTCGTCGGCCACGTGCCGATCCGGGTCCGGGTGCGGCGCCCGATCCGGTTCGCGACGGGAGCACGTTCGTGGCGCACGGCGAGCGAGCTCGGCACCGTGCCGACCGTCGACGCGGCGCCTGCTGCGGACGTGCTCGGGCGGATGGAGCGACGGTCTCCCGGCTGAGGGGGATCGGCGCGCGCGGCATCACGACCCCCCGCGATCCGGCGTACCTTCGCTGGCGCTACGGCGCCGCGCCCTTGTTGGACTACCGGGCCGTCGCGAGCGGAGCGGCGCGACGACGCCGAGCGGACTGGCGATCTTCCGCGTGCGTCCACGCGGGTCGCTGGTCGAGGCGACCGTCGCCGAGACGTTGGTGCGCGAGGGGGATCGGCGGACGGCGCGGAGGCTGCTTCGACGGGTGGCGACCGCGGCGCCGATCGACCACGTCGCGTGCAGCTTCCCACCCTCGTCTCCGCAGGACGCGGCCGCCCGTCGCAGGGGGTTCCTGCGCGTTCCGGGAGGGATGACCCTGGTCGTCAACACGCTCGGTCACGAACTCACGCCGGACCCGCTGGATCTGCGCTCGTGGGCCCTGTCCCTGGGCGATCTGGAGGTCTTCTGATGCAGATCGTTCGAAGGGATGTCGCCCACGTATCGCCGGCCCTGCTCGTCGTGGTGGGTCTCCTCCTGATCGGGGGCTACGTCGCGGCGCTCCTCATCCTGGTGGAACGGACGCTCGTTCGACGTCTGGGGGGCGTTGCTCGTGACGCCGGTGCTCCTGGCGCTGACGTTGCCGGCGCTCAGCCGCCAGGCAGCTCGCGAGGCTGATCCGGCGCTGTTCCGACTGCTGGTGTTCGCCTTCGTGCTGAAGCTCGTCGGAGGTGTGATCCGGTACTACGTCGCCTTCTCCGTGTACGGCGGTCATGCCGACGCCACGAAGTATCACGAGAGCGGTGTGCTCCTCGCGGAGCCCTTCCGTCACCTGGACTTCAGCGACTTCCACCTCGACACGGGGACGCCGTTCATGGAGGTCGTGACGGGCGTGGTGTACGCGTTCATCGGCCCGACCAAGATGGGCGGATTCCTGTTCTTCTCCTGGCTCGGGTTCTGGGGGCTCTTCTTCTGCTATCGAGCGTTCGCGATCGGTGTGCCGGAGGGTGCGCGGCGGTCCTACGCCTACCTCTTGTTCTTCATGCCGTCACTCCTGTTCTGGCCGTCGGGCATCGGCAAGGAAGCGTGGATGATGTTCGGACTCGGGCTCGCGGCGTACGGGGTCGCGAAGATCCTCGCGCATGACGTCTGGCGGGGACTCCTGGTCTGTGGTCTGGGGTTGTGGCTCGCGGGGATGCTCCGTCCACACATGGCCGCGCTCGTCGGCGTGGCGTTCGCCGCCGCGCTCATCACGCGCAAGAGTCGTGTCGAGCTCCGTGAGCTCACACCCATCGTCAAGGGAGCGACGATCGTCGCCGTCGCGATCTTCGCGGCCGTGCTGGTCGTTCGTACCGATCGCTTCCTCCAGGAGTCGGGGATCGACACCAGCGGAGGGCGTCAGCTCGACGCTGTCCGACGTCGAGAGCCGGACCGGAGAGGGCGGCTCGGCGTTCGCGCCGTCGATCATGGACTCGCCGCTCCGCGCCCCGGTCGCGATCTTCACCGTGTTGTTCCGCCCGTTCATCTCCGAGGCGCACAACCTCCAGTCGCTCTTGGCTGCCGTCGAGGGGACCGCGTTGCTGATCCTCTGCCTGCTCAGGCTCGGTTGGCTGCGTGCAGCGGTCGGTTCGCTCAGGCGTCAGCCGTACGTGGTGTTCTGTCTCGTCTTCTCGGTGCTCTTCATCGTGGCCTATTCGAGCTTCGCGAACTTCGGACTGCTCGCCCGGCAACGGGTGCAGCTGTACCCGTTGTTCCTGGTCCTGATCTCGATACCGCCGGTGACGAAGAGGCACTGGCGGTCGATGCGTCCGGCGCGGCCGGCGCGCCAGCGTGCTCTCGTGTGAACGATCGAGGGCGCCGCCTGCGCGTCGTGGACGGCGTGGGAGCGCTGCTCCTGCTGCTGTGCGTGGGTGCGACCGTCGCCGGGGCGAGGAACGGCGGGAGCGCAGGACCCATGGCTGCGCTGCTCCTCGGGTGCTGCGGGCGCCGCTGGTGGTCGGGCGTCTCCTCGGCCGGGTCCACCGAGCCATCGTCCCGTTGGCCGTCGTGGCCGCGGGGGTCGTCGTCCTGGCATCGGGACCGCTGATCGGTGGCGGGCCGCTCGAGGGTCCGTTCGGGTACCGCAACGCCACCGGTGCCTTCCTCGCGCTGGCGGCGATCGCCGCCCTCATGGTGGCTGCGTCGCAACCGCATCGGTGGGTGTGGGTACCGGCCGTCCTCGCGGCCATCGCGTTCGCGATCGTGGCGACGGCCGATTCGGCGGCCGCCGGCGTGAGCCTGGCGCTGGTCGCGGTCTCGCTGCTCGCGTGGCTCGGCCCCGGTGGGGCGCGCCTGTCGATCGTCCGTCGCCGCGACGCTGTTCGCCGTCGTGCTCGTCGGGCACGATCGTCGTGGGTGCGAGCTATCGACCCGGGGCGGACACGTTCCTGGCTCGTGCCCTGACGCGAGCGACGGCTGGTTCTGTGGCACGAGTCCCTGCAGATCATCGCGGCGGAGCCCGGTGGGGTCGGCCCGGGTCGGTTCGCCGAGGTGAGCCCCACCGCGGCTCGGGATGCCGACGCTCGGTGGGCGCACAACGAGTTCCTGCAACAAGGGGTGGAGCTGGGGGTCGTGGGGGCGGCGCTCCTGCTGTCGATCGTTCATGTGGGGGTTCGTCCGACTGTGGGTCCGTCCGTCGCCGGACCTGGTCGCCGCGCTCGCCGCCGCCGCGCTCGCCGCGCTCCTCATCCATGCATGTGTCGACTACGTGCTCCATTTCCCGGCCGTTCCGCTCGCGGCGGCCGCATTGGTGGGGACGGGTCAGGCCGTTCAGTCCAGGAGACCCAGAGATGCGCATGACGACCCTCGCCAGGAAGGCATCGAAAGCGACGCTCACGCCCTTGGGGTGGCCGGCGCGCCGTCGCAAGGGTGACGTCGTCGTCCTGCTGTACCACCGCATCGGGGACGGCCGCTCGGAGATCGCGTTGCCGCCCGACGTCTTCGAGCATCAGCTGGAGAGCCTGGTCTCGAACGACCGGGTGCTCACGCTCGACGCCGTCCTCGCGGGCGACCCGGACGGAGGGGTCGTCGTCACGTTCGACGACGGCTACCGCGACTTCCACGACGCCGCGCTCCCGCTCCTGGCGAAGCACGGCGTGCCCGCGACGCTGTACCTCGCGACCGGGCTCGTGGCGAACGGCGCGGCGACACCATCGGCGGAGGCCCTCACGTGGACGCAGCTCCGCGAGGCCGTCGGCACGGGCCTGGTCACCGTCGGGTCGCACACGCACGGCCACGCGGACCTCTCGAGGTTGGACGAAGCGGGAGCCGAGGATGAGATGCGCCGAAGCAAGGACCTGATCGAGGATCACTTGGGGATCGCGTGCGCGCACTTCGCGTATCCGTGGGCCGTGGGCTCAGCACCGGCCGACCGCGCTGCGCGGCGCCTCTTCCGGACCGCAGCCCTGGATGCGTGGAGGACGAATCGAGCCGAGCGCATCGATCCGTACCGGATCGGGCGGGTGCCGATCCTGCGGAGCGATGGCCGGTTCTTCTTCCGCCGCAAGGTGCGCGGCGAACTCGACACGGAGCGGCTGCTGTATCGCGCGCTCGGCCGCGGACCGTGGGGGAGAGCATGAGCGGCGCTCGGATCGCGCATGTCGCGACCGTGGATCTCACGCTCCGGTTCCTGCTCCTTCCACAGCTCATCGCGTTGCGTGACGCGGGGTTCGACGTCGCGACGATCAGCGCGCCCGGTCCGTGGGTCGCCGACATCGAGGCCGAAGGGATCCGGCATATCCCGTGGGGGCATGCCACGCGATCCTGGGATCCCGGCGCGGACGCGCTCGCGTTCCGCGAGCTGCTCGCGATCTTCCGCCGCGAGCGGTTCGATCTGGTGCACACCCACAATCCGAAGCCCGGCGTGCTCGGGCGCATCGCCGGCCGTGTGGCCGGCGTCCCGCGTGTGCTCAACACGGTGCACGGGCTGTACGCGATGCCGGAGGACAGGCTCCGGAGGCGCGCTCCCGTGTTGGCGGCGGAATGGATCGCGGCGCGCTGCAGCGACCTCGAGCTCTACCAGTCCGAGGAGGACCTGTCGTGGGCTCGACGGCTGCACGTGACACGGCCGGGCCGGTCGCTGCTCCTGGGGAACGGCATCGATGTCTCCCGGTTCACGCCGGCGCTTGCGGGTGAGGAGCGCGTGCGCAAGCTCCGAGCCGAGCTGGGCATCGGCGAGGACGAACTGGTCGTCGGGACGGTCGGACGGATGGTGCTCGAGAAGGGGTACGCGGAGTTCTTCGCCGCGGCGCACGAGGTCCGCGCGCAGGTGCCGGCGTGCGCGGTTCGTCGTCGTCGGTGAGGGTGATCCCGAGAAGCCGGACGCGTTGACGGCCGCGCAGGTCGAGCAGGCCCCCGGCGACGTCGTCTTCGCGGGCTGGCGCGAGGACATCCCCGAGCTCATGGCGTTGATGGATGTGTTCGTGCTGCCGTCGTGGCGGGAAGGGCTGCCACGATCGGCGATCGAGGCGGCCGCCAGCGGCTTGCCGTTGGTCCTCACGGACATCCGCGGGTGCCGGGAGGTGGCTCGCGACGGCATCGAAGGGTTGCTGGTGCCCGTGCGGGAACCTCGCATCCTGGCCCGGGCCATCATCCGCTTGCTGGACGACCCCGAGCTCCGCGTGCGGATGGGCGCTGCGGCGCGCGCCCGAGCCGAGGAGCGCTTCGACGAGCGGCGCGTGACGGCGACCGTCGTCCAGGTCACGGAAGGGTCACTGCAGGCAGCGGGTCGTCTGCCGTCGCGAGGCGGTCACCCTTCCGAGCCTCGTGTCCGCCGCGCGCGGACCGCGGATGCGGAAGCGATGGCGCGGCTGCACGCGGACTCGATGCCCACCGCATTCCTGCCGACGCTGGGGCGAGGGTTCCTGGTCAGGCTGTATCGCGGGCTGGTCCAGGATCGTCACGCGATCGCGATGGTCGCCGACGACGGAAGCCGGATCGTGGGCGTCGCGACCGCGGTCCCATCGGTGGGCGCGTTCTACCGGAGGTTCGCGTTCCGGCGTGGCGTCGTTGCGGCACTGGCTGCCGCACCGAAGCTCAGACCCACGACGGTGCGTCGCGCGATCGAAACGGCGCGATACCCGTCCACGGCGAACGATCTGCCCGTCGCCGAGCTGTTGTCGATCGCGGTGGACGACTCGAGCCGCTCGGACGGCGTGGGGAGTGCCCTCGTGTCGGCGGTCGCCGAGCGGCTCGCCCTCGCGGGGGTGCGCGACTTCAAGGCGGTGGTGGGCACGGACAACGCCGGAGCCAATCGCTTCTACGAGCGCAACGGGTTCGTGCTCGCCGGGAGCACGGCGGTGCACGAGGGAGAGCGGAGCAACGTGTGGACGAAGCGATGCCGTTCCTGATCGCCGCCGTGGTGGCCGTCCTGGCCTCTCCGCTCCTGGCCATCGTGGGCAGGCGACTCCGCCTCGTGGATCGGCCGGGTGCGCTCAAGATCCACGGAACGCCGGTGCCGGTCACCGGTGGTGCTGCGGTCGTCCTCGCGGTGGTCACCGCGCTGGCGCTGACCGGTGGATCGGATCCGTGGATCGCGGCAGCCGCGTGCCTCGCGCTGGGAGGCGGGATGGTCGACGACGCCCGGCCGCTCCCGCCGTGGGTTCGTGTGGTCGTGCAGGCATCGGCCGGGTTGCTGTTGGTCGGAGGCGGGTACCGGTTGGAGCCGCTCGGTGTGCTCGGCGCTCCCGGGCTGGTGGTGGCGACCGTGGCGTGCTGCAACGCCGTCAACATGGTCGACGGACAAGACGGCCTCGCGGCGGGGCTCGGTGCGATCGCCGCGCTGGGCCTCGCGGCGATCCTGTCCCGCGGCTCGTTCGAGACCGCGTTGGCGTTGGCCTTGGCGGGGGCGCTGGTCGGGTTCGTCGTCTGGAATCGAACGCCCGCGCGGATCTTCCTCGGCGACGGCGGTGCCTACGCGGTCGGTGTGTTCCTGGTTGCGTCCGCGAGCCAGGCGACCGCCGCCGGATGGCGAGGGCTGCTGGCAGCCGGCGCCTGTCTCGGCGTGTTCGCGTACGAGCTCGTCGCGACCGTCTTCCGGCGGCTCGCGTCGTCCGCTCCGACCGTCCGAGGCGACCGTGACCATTCCTACGATCGGATCGGTGCCCGACTCGGGTCGCGTTCGTCGGCGACGTTCGTCCTGTGGGGTCTCGGCATCCTCGCCGCGCTCGTCGGGCTCGCGGTCTGGGAGATGAGCGTGGTCCCCGCACTGCTCGTGATCGCGGCCGCCCTCGTCCTCACCGTCGTGCTCGAGATCCGATTGCTGCCCGTCTCCGCCATGAAGGAGGAGCCATGAACACCGAACCGCTCTCCGCCCAGGTCCGGCGGGCACCCGCCCGACAGGCGTTCCCCGAAGGGCTGCCGCTGGCCCGCCCACGGGTGGCCGATCCGGCTCGGGTCGCGGCCGATACCGAGGCGATCTTGCGAAGCGGCGTGCTGACGAACGGCCCGTACGTGCGGCGGTTCGAGGAGGCCTCCGCCGACTATCTCGGCGTGCGTCACTGCGTCGCGGTGTCCTCGTGCACCGCTGGATTGATGCTCGTGCTCCGCGCCGCCGAGCTCTCCGGCGACGTGATCGTTCCCTCGTTCACCTTCGCCGCCACCGCGCACGCCGCGCACTGGAACGGTCTCCGCCCCGTCTTCGCCGACGTCGACCCCCAGACGCTCACGATGTCGCCCGCAGCGGCCGGACGGGCGATCGGGATGCACACATCGGCGATCCTCGCGACCCACATCTATGGCACGCCGTGCGATGTCGAGGGACTTCAGCGAGTCGCGGAGCGGAACGGCCTGCGCCTCTTCTTCGATGCGGCGCACGCCTTCGGATCGATCCACGCGGGAAGGAAGGTGGGCGGGTTCGGTGACGCGGAGGTGTTCAGCCTCTCACCGACGAAGGTCGTGATCGCCGCGGAGGGTGGCGTGATCGCGACGAACGACGACCTGTTGGCGGAGCGGTGTCGGATCGGCCGCGACTACGGCAACCCCGGTGACTACGATTGCCGATTCGTGGGCCTGAATGCCCGCATGTCCGAGCTCCATGCGGCGACCGCGATGGTGTCGTTGTCCGATCTGGAGGCGCGACTGGCAGAACGGAACCGCCTGGCGGCCGTCTACACGGCGGCGCTGGACGGGATCGTCGGCATCCGGATCCCCGCGGTGCCGGCGGGCGATCGGAGCACGTACAAGGACTACTCGGTGTTGATCGATCCCGATGGCTACGGTCTGGACGCGGATACCACGGCGGCACGACTCCGTGATCAGGGCGTCGAGACGCGCCGGTACTACTCGCCGCCGGTCCACATGATGCGCGCCTATCGCTCGCCCGCCCACGCGTCCGCGGATCTCGCGGTGACGGAGGTGGCGGCACAGCAGGTGCTGACCCTGCCCCTGTGGGTCGGGATGACCGACGCACAGGTGAGGGCGGTCGCGGACCTGATCCTCCAGATCCAGCCCGGCCGAACGATCCGCTAGGGATCGCTCCCGGCCAGTGCATGAGCGGGGGAGAGCCGCTCCTTGAGCTGAACCCGGTCCACCTTTCCCGTCGATGTTCGAGGAAGGTTCGAGAGGAACTCGATCCTGACCGGGATCATGTAGCGGGGCACGCGCGATCTCATGTAGACCCTCATGTCGCGCTCCGCGAGGTCGGCTCCATCATCGGCCACCACGCACGCCACGATGGCCGTGCCCCAATCCGGATGCGGCACGGCGAGTGCCACACCCTCGTTCACCTGGGGATGGCTGTTGAGCGCCGCTTCGACGTCCCCCAGCTCGATCCGGTATCCACGGCTCTTGATCTGGTTGTCGCGTCGACCGACGAACTCGTATTCACCGTCCTGGCGGAGCCGGACGATGTCGCCGGTTCGATACGCGGGAGTCCCTGCGGCCGCGCCAGAAGGGCCCGGACCGAGGACGGCCGCGGTGGCTTCGGGTCGGCCCCAGTAGCCGCGCATGACCGTTGGCCCGCGAACGAACAGCTCTCCCTCCTCCCCGACACCCGCGAGCGTGCCGTTCTCCTGGACCGCGAAGACCTCGGTGTTGTCGCAGGGGCGGCCGATCGGGATGGTCCGATCGGCATCTGGCAATCGATCCACGCGGTAGTACATGCACACGTTGGTTTCGGTTGGACCGTAGAGATTCCACAACGTGGCATGCGGCAACCGATCGTGCAGTTCCCGTAAGCGTTTCGTCGGGAACACTTCTCCCGCGAACACCACGACCCGCAGACGCGGGAGCGCACCGACCTCCGGAAGGGCTTTCGTGAGGAGCATCAGTGCCGACGGCACCGAGTACCACACGGTGATGCGTTCATCTTCGATGAATCGTGCCAGGGCGGCGCCGAAGAATGCCTCTTCCTCGGGAACGAGGATGACCGTCGCCCCGCAGAACGCGGCGACGAAGAGATCGAGGACGGACAGGTCGAAGTGGAGCGGCGCGTGGTTGGAGAGCCGATCGTCGGAGTTGACCCCGATCTGCTTCGCGCTCCATTCCACGAACGCGAACGCGTTCTGGTGCGTGAGCATCACGCCCTTCGGTGTGCCCGTCGAACCTGACGTGTACAAGATGTAGGCGAGGTCCTCACCCGTCAGTTCGATCGCGGGTACCTTCGCACCGAGATCCGACGTGGCGGCGGACCAGGTGATGGTGACGTCGGCCGCACCCGGAAGCCAGGATCCCTTCACCCTCCGGCTCATCCGGGTGCTCCACGAGCACGATCAACCGCAGATCCAGCCCTGCGAGCACGTCGCCCAGCGACTTCGCTCGAGTCGACGTGCTCACGAGCGCGGTGATCGTGCAATCGGTTGCGACGGTGGCGATCCGGGTTGGCGGAGCGTTCGGATCGAGTGGCACGTATGCCGCTCCTGCCTTGAGCGTGCCATAGACGGCCACCACCATCTCGACGGACTTCGTGAGATAGATCCCGACACGGTCTCCACGGCGCACCCCGGCGTCGACGAGGCGCGAGGCAAGCGCGTTCGATCCAGACTCGAGTTGCCCGTAGGTCAGGGACCGTCCGGCGCATCGAACGGCTTCCTGGTCCGGAGCGGCAGCAGCCGCTTCGCGCAGGAGATCGTGCAGGAGGGGGGACACCTGCCCCTACAGACCGAGCCCGCGGCCGATGATCCGGCGTTGGATCTCTGACGTTCCGGAGTAGAGCGTGCCGCCGACCGCGTCGCGGAGCGATCGCTCGATCTCGAACTCCGTCAAGTATCCGTACCCCCCATGGACCTGGACGGCGTCGAGCTGTGTTCGGACGCTCGCTTCACTGACGAAAGCCTTCGCCACCGCGGCGTCCACCGTGGCGTCGTGCCCATGGTCCATGAGCCACCCGGTTCGAAGGACCAGTCCGCGAGACGCTTCGAGCGAGATCTTCATGTTCGCGATCTTGTCGGCGACGGACTCGAACTTCCCGATCTGCTTGCCGAACTGACGACGCTGCTGGGCGTACTCGATGCAGCGCTCCATGGTCCGGCGGATCGTCCCGACTTGGCTTGCCATGATGCAGGCGCGTTCCCACTGCATCGACGTCTGGAAGATCTCGCCGCCTCGCCCGACCTCCCCGAGCACCGCGTCCTTCGCCACGCGGCACTCGTCGAAGACGACGTCGGCCATCGGCGAGGTGCGGAGACCCAACTTCTGCACCGGTGACTGCACATCGCAACCCGGCGTTCCCGCTTCGACGAGGAATGCGGTGATCCCGAAGGGACCCACGCCCTCGGACGTGCGCGCGAACGCGATGAAGAGATCGGCCAGCGGCGCATTCGTGATGAAGGTCTTCCGCCCGGTCAGCAGATAGCCGCCTTCCACGGCTGTGGCGCGTGTCTGCATGGCGAACGCGTCAGAGCCGGCGTCGGGCTCGGAGATGGTGTGGCACCCGATATGCGTTCCGTCGCAGAGTCCGGGCAGCCATCGTTCTCGTTGTTCAGGTGATCCGTACTTCCAGATCGGGATCTCGCTCGTCCACATGTGGGCGTTGAGCGAGAAGACGAGGCCGTTGTCGGTGCAGCCGTAGCCGAGGGCTTCGAGTCCGAGCATCGTCGTCACGACGTCTGCGCCGCCGCCCCCGTACGCTTCGGGCACGGGGAGACCCTGCACGCCGAACTCGGCGCAACGTTCCCACGCCTCTCGCCAGAAGGTCCCATCGACATCGCGGTCGATCGTGCCATCGACCAGCTTGCTCGCGAACTGGCACGCCACGTCGTAGAACTCTGCCTGTTCAGCGGTGACCCAGGGAAGAACCGGAGGACGACCTCTGTTCACGTCCCCTGGATCCTCCGGCTGACGAGACGAGCGATGTCAGCCGTCGTGCGGAAGTTCACCGCATCGACATCCTCGTTCTCGAGCGTGATCGCGAACTCGTCCTCCAGGAACGACACCAACTCCATGAGGCCGATCGAGTCGATGAGTCCGTTCAGGAGCGGCGTGGAATCGGCGAGCTGAACACTGTCATCAAGGATCAAGTCGTTCGAAAGGAAGTCATGCACTCGTGAGGTGATATCTGGGGGCGCCGGCATCAAGTCACTCACGACCGAACCTCCTTCATCGATAGCTGCGGGGAACCGGGCGGATGAGCGGAAGATCGATCCACCCGGGAACACACCGTCCATCCACTCGGCAACGGAGTCGATCAGGATGGGCTGTTGCTCGACCGGAACGCGGAACCCGGAGATGCTGTTCGTCGACACCGCACTGACCTCGATCCGAGGGAACTGCGTGCCACGTGATTCCGTCATCGAGCACGGCCAGGCCCTTCTCGAACCGCTCGGCATTGGCCCGTCCGAAGAACAAGAAGAAGCCACCGCGGGTGCGGATGACACTTTCCACATCTGGCGACGAAACGGAGCCGATGCCGAGCACGGGTGCGCGGCATGAGCCGGCGCAGGGGCCTCGTCGCCCGAGGGAACCGCCGAACCGTCTTGGCGGCTCGCGTCCGGGCGGATGCCCCCTGCTGGCGGAGCAACGGTTTGAAGGCAGACAGGATCGAGACGACGCTCAGGCAGGCTTCGTTTCGGGCCGCGAGTGCGAAGCCTGTTCGTGCTCCCATGCAATTCCCCACGACGCTCATTCGATCGACTCCGACAACCTCCATCGCCACTCGGGCCACCTCTTCGGCCTCTGCCACAGGAGGGTCGTTGAGGTCGGCGTGGAGCCGACCGGTGCTGTCGCCCAGGTCGGGATAGTCCCAACGTACGGAGGCGATACCGCGCTCGGCGAGGGTCCTCGCTGTCATCGTCCACAATCGGTTCCGGTGACAGCGCGCTACTCCCAGGCCCTGGAGCAACAAGACGACACCCCGAGGTTCGACCTCCGGCACCGTGAGGATCGACGCGAGATGTTCATCCCCGAATGGGATGAACATCGGATGCTCAACGTGCTTGTCGGCGGCCATCATGCGATCGCGTCACCTGCTCGAACGACTCCACCCTCAGTCACCGGGACACGATCGGCCTCGACGCACCACGAGACGGTCCTGGCGATGAGCGCCTCACTCAGATGCGCCATCGACTCCACCTTCGTCGTTGGACCGGTCTCTCGGAGTCTCGGCATGCCGAAACGCAGCGCGTCGGGATCCACCATGGTCTCTGTGCGGCACTCGCCACCAAGGGCGCTGAGGCGTCGCACGAGCCGCTCCAAGTCCTGCCGAGGCGTGGCCGACCTGGACACCTGGAGGACCAGCGACCGACCCCGGAAACGCCGGACGTTGTCGACGATGTCCATGCCGTCGATCTCCTCGAACACCGCTTGGCGGAGCGGGAAGCCGTGCACATCCAGGTACCCATCACGTCGCATCGTTGCGATGGGGTCAAGGGCTTCGTCCGGGCTCGAGATGCCCGCGTCAGACAGTTGCACGGCGAGGCTGGATCGGATCATGGACCGGATGAAGGGTTTCCCACGGACCACTGGATCAAGGACGGCGATGGCGGGAGAGCGGAGTCGGTCCGCCGCCATGACGGCGACCGCGCCGCCGAATCGTGCGCCGATCAATCCGACATCGGCCACGCGACATCGGGGCGCTCATGAATGCGATCGCGTCGACGGCATCCTGGACATGCGATTCCAATCCGATGTGCTCCATCGGAAACTCGCTGTCTCCGTATCCCTGCGAGTGGAATCGCAAGACGGGACACCCAGCGAGTGCGAGTCGTCTCGACGAGATGCGCTTCGAACGACTGCAGGTTGTCCTGTTCCAGCCCGAACGAGTGACACACCACCCATCCGATCGGACGCGTGATCGCAATGGTTCAGAGAGCACCGCGACGGTTCGGCCACCCCCGATCTCGGGGGTAAGGAAGCGCTCGCGTATGCCCAACGCCGGGTCCTCGTACCAGCCGATCGCTGATGAGTCATGCGCGATCGCCACGTCATGCCCCCATCGACGCGGTGTTGGTGCACGAAGATGTGACGAGCCACTCATCCGTTGTCACGCATCGTTTCCCGTAGTTCAGCTACGTCCGATCAACGCTCGTCGACACAGGCCGAGACGTGTCCGGCAACTCAGTGCCGGACCTTGCGGCCGAACACGACGATCACGCGGTAGCCTGTTGCTCAAGAAGGAAACAGGAGGACGGGCACCGTAGGGTCTAGATTCATCCGTCGGAGGGGTAGATGGTATGAAACGACGCAACTTCCTCAAGGCGATCGTCGCAGGGTTCGCGGTCCTCGCGGCGGGAGCATTTCCGAGACTCCTGGCGGGGGCGAAGCCGGGAGTCAAGCGATGGTCCGGTCGCGTCGTCCTTCCGAAGGGCTTCACGATCAAGGCCGGTCAGATCATCGAATTCGACCCCGGCAAGTCGACGACCGTTGAGTCATCGGGCAACATCATCGTCTACGGAACGCTCCGGATGCGGCCTCGGACCGATGGCGTCGTCCATACGCTTCGATTCGTCAAGGTCAAGGAGTCCAGCTTCGTCGGTGGCGGCATGAGCCCCCTGCGGAGCGACGTGGGGCTCTGGGTGATGGATGACGGGCGTCTCGACGCCGTAGGTGGGCGGAAGACCGCGTGGATGCGAGCGGCATCCATCTCGGCAGGAGCGAGCGACTTGCAGCTCGCCACTGCTCCGGTGGGGTGGAAGAAGGGCGACGAGGTCGCCATCGTCCCGACCCTGCCACCGAACGATCCCAGCTACCTGACGAGCGAGGTCCGGACGATCACGGCGGTGAACGGGAATGCGGTCCGCCTGTCATCCGGTCTGAGCTACGCCCATCCGTCCGTGAGCGGTCCACTCGGCACGCTCGGCCCCGAGATCCTCAACCTGACTCGAAACGTTCGCATCGAAGGAACGCTGAAGGGCCGATCGCACATCTTCATCCGTCCGCGCCGGCGGCAGACGTTCTCGAACGTGGCGGTCCGATACATGGGGCCACAGAGGGACGGGAACGGGATCCTCGGTCGCTACGGGGTCCACTTCCACATGGCCGGGAACGGAACCCGCGGGACCACGGTGACGGGGGTCGTGGTGAGGGACTGCAACAGCCACGCGTTCGTTCCCCACATGAGTCACGGCATCACGTTCCGCCAGTGCGTCTCGTTCTCGACGGTCGACGACGCCTACTGGTGGGATCGCGTGCCCGGCGACCTTTCTGGATCCGGCGGCAGTCAACGACTACCCGAACACGATCACCAACGACATCGTGTTCGACCGGTGTGTCGCGGCGGATGTCACCGGACCTGCAGGGGTCTACCGGCTGAACGGCTTCTCGTTGAACCGCGGAAGCGGCCTGGCCGCGCTCGGGTGCGTCGCCGTCGGGGTGCGACAAGGGAAGCTCGGTGGCGGATTCCAGTGGCCGGAGAACAACCACGGAAGTTGGGATGTCCGTGATTGCGTGGCGCACAACAACAGCCAGAGCGGGATGGTGATCTGGCAGAACGGCAAGGACCTCGAATCCCCGTTGATCTCGCGGTTCGCCGCCTACCACAATCAGCAAGGCATCTATCACGGGGCGTACAGCAACTACTACTCGTTCGAAGACTGCTGGTGCTACGGGAACAGTGACGCCGGGATCGTCCTCGCGATGCAATCACCGACGAACGTTTCCAGCCTCTACACCCGCTGCACCGTCGACGCCGCCGGCCTGGCCGACTACGCGATGCGCACGGCACCGCACAACTTCAGCGGCGGTCAACCGACGATCTTCGACGGATGCCGGTTCAGCGGCGCCAGGGTGGCCTGCGTCGGGATCGTCAACTCCAACCGGAAGTCGGATCGGGAATCGTTCTTCGACTGCACGTACGAGGGCAACGAATTCATGCTGTCGAGCTCACTGGCGCCCGACAGCCTCGTCGAAGTGAACGACGCCGCCCACGGCCATGTCTACCTCCGGCAGAAGGACCAGCCGGGCACTCTGGTTCCGGAGTGGAATGCCAGCGTGCAGCTCGCCGACACCGGCGGATAGGTCTCTACCGGCGCCTCAACCCGGGGGGATTGCGTAGATGAGCTACGCCGCTGCGCTGGCCAAAAGATACCGCCCCTAGACGGTGCCACCCTTCGCCGCAGGCTCCATCGTGGCCATCGGTAGCTGTATCAGGCGTGTAGGGAGGTCAACATGGATCAAGACGAAGCGCGTCGGCCGAAGTCAGGGATGTCACGGCGATCCCTCATCAAGCGGGGAGCCATCGTCGGGGGGCTCGTGTGGACGACCCCGGTCGTCCAGTCGTTGCGGATCCCGGCGAACGCCCAGGAGGTCCCCCCAGGAGGATCGGGGTCGGATCTGTGCCTCGCCTGCATCGCGGCAACGTTCGATCCGCCCGACGGGCCACCCACGACCCAGCACATCGAGTTCAGCCCCTCCACCACGTGCTGCGACTGCATCGCGGCCAACGGCGGTGACCTGTTCGCGGTCCTCGGCTGCGCGATCTCCGGCGATTGCACCCTCGTCGGCGGCGTGCAACCCGGACCCTGCTAGTAGCCATCAAGGAGAGTGACAGGATGACGAACTCCAGCAGCGACGCGCGACTCGCGGCCTTCCTCCGCGAGAAGGGCCTCATCCCGGCCGACTACCGGGGTGAGGTCGAGGTCTCGGCCAAGACGTCGGAGAAGTCCGAGAAGGTCAAGATCAAGGTCTGAGCCGCTGGGTTGCGCTCCCGCCTCGCCGCGAGAGCTGCGCCATCAGTTCGGTGACACGATCGACCGTGTCTCCGAGATGCGTGGCCGACACGCGGAAGCAGGCACATCTTCTCGACGGCGTCGGCGAGCACGCGCAAGGCCTGAGGCGGCTCTGAGGACCGGAAGCTCTGCCTGAACAGTTCCACCAACGCTTCGGCGCGGCGTACTTCCTGCATGCCAGGCCCATTCGCCTCCTCATCCGGTCCCGATGGACTCAGGAGCAGCACCAACGACGGCGGGGTTGGACCTGCCACCGCATCGGGTCTGATGTCCGTCGGAGCGACGTGCCAGACCCGAGGCGAGAGGTCGGAGGGCGGCGGCCGGAGGTCGGGCAGGAGCTCCCACGAACCCTTCTTGATCGAAAGCGCCTTCGGGTAGGGCTGGAGCAGGCCGGAGCCCGGGTCGATCGCGAGCGCTTCGTCCGTGAGGTAGCCGAACCCCGCGCGAACCAGCGCGGCCGTCAATGTGGTCTTGCCCGCTCCCGACGGTCCGCTGATGATCGCACCCGCACCATCGAGGGCGACTCCGGCGGCGTGGAGGACGACGAACGGTTCGGCCCGATCCTCGGTCGCCCCGTTGAGGTGCCACAACATGGTCTCGATGGCGAATGCCGTGCTGTGCGCGCGCACCACCAGCTCTGAACCGAAGTGCAGCGTCGTGGTGCCTTCAGGATCGGTGTTCCCATGAGTGATCGAGTACCAGACGTCCGGTGCTTCACCCTCGTCGCCACAACGAAGAGCCGACAGGACCCGATCGAGGTACGCCCCGACCTCGGGCTCCGTGCTCCTCACGCCGAAGGAAAGGTTCAGTGCGCGATAGCACGGGCTCCGGTAGACCCACTCGTCGGAGCCCCATCCGTCGTCCATACGCCGTTATCCGCCCGCAGCGACCCGGGCGAGCAGCGGCACCTGGTCCGCGCCGACGGTGAGCGCAGAAGCCGCGCGGCCCTCGGCGTCCACGAGGTAGGCGGCGGGCGTGCCGACACCGGCGAAGACTTCCGTCTCGCCACCGGCCCCGAGCAAGAGCCTGGGATGCAGGCCGTGCTGCTCGAGCAACGGGTGGTTCTCCTCCACGTCGCCGAGCGTGATGAACACCAGCTCCACGCCGCGTGCGCTGAGCGGGGACTGCAGCTGCGAGAGCTCCGGCGCGATCGCGGTGCAGAACCGACAACGCGGGCTCCAGTTCACCAGGAGCACCGGATGGCCTCGGAGATCCGCGAGTCTGACCGCGTTGCCATCCTGATCCGCCAGCTCGAACGGCGGGATCGGCTCGCCCGGGCTCACGCCGGTCGGCCACGCGTGCGATGACGGGGACGGCGGTTCGTACGTGATCCCCCGGAGCAAGCCCGCACGCCCGACGTCTCGGGCGAGTTTCAGGATGTCTCCCCGGACCACGTCGAGATCGGCCGCGAAGACATCGGCGAAGTCCTCGGCAAGCTCGTCGATGGTGGCCGAACCGTCGAACGTCCCCCACACGAGCGTCGCGAGCTCATCCATGAAGAACGCGCTCGCGGCGCCCTCGGCGAGCGCGACCGCTTCTCCGTCCAATACGACGGCGGTGACGTCGACGCCTCGGATCGGCACGAAGGCACCGTCGATCTCGGCCGCCGGCCTCTCTCCATCCCCGTCACGCTCGATCACGGGTCTCCTTCACCGCCTCGGCGAACCGCGTCAGCACCTGACCGGTGTCGGTCCACGCCATCTCATAGCAGGCCGTGCCTTCGATGAACCGTCCGAGTGTCTCCAATCCTCTTCCTCCTGCCTCCCGCAGGTTGAGCGTCAGTCCGGCGAGGTTCGCGAGCGCATAGCCTTTGCGCGCGGGCCCGATCGCGACGTCGCCGCCTCGCGCCGGCACCAGGAACGCGCGGACGCTCTCGGGTTCGCGGACGAACCGCAACCCGTCGCGACCCTCCCACGGGCATGCCTCGGCCAGGCGCTCGAGGGCATCGCCGGGCACGTCGAGTGACGGACGAGCCGGAACGATCGAGGCAGTGGTCACGTCGATCGCGACCGTCAGCTCACCGGGGATCCCGATGCCGAGCTTGGCGGCGCGCTTGCCGAGCCTCACGAGCGTCGGCACCACCGAAGCCGGGACGAGCGTGATCGTGCCGAGCACGTCCATGACGGAGGCACTGACGTAGACGGCATCCTCGCGCTCGTGGAAGCGGAGCGCTTCGATCTCGGCGAGCATGCTCCGTCCGAGCGTGATCGGATCGAGCGTCCGCACGATCGCCGACGAGCCCTTGTAGAGCACACAGAACTCTTTCGCGACCGTCCCGTCCACCGGAGGCTCCGGCACGACGACGGAGTACAGGTAGTCCTCCACGTCGTCGACCTCGAAGCCGGCGAGCGCGTCGGAGAGCCAGGCCCCGAACGCCGCCGAGGTCGAGCGGACGGCGAACCGTACGTCGCCGATCGCGAAGGAGCTCGAGACCACCCAACCTAGGTGGTCCAACTTGTCCATTCACGAGCTCTGTGGCTTGCGCTCCCTGACGCGTTGGCGCTCATCCGGTCGTTCGGACACTCGATCCTCCGGTCGTTCGCGACGCACTCCGAGTTTGCTCCGAGTGACGCGGGACATACCGCAGCGTACTGAGGTCGAGCCTCGGGGGATCAGCGTCGGAAGGCGTGCTTTTCCTACGTCCGACGGCGCTGGCGCCGGCGGGTCGACCGAGGCAGGGTTCAGCAGCGCGGAGGCGGAGGAGGTATCGATGATCGTCGAGCCGGCAGAGCGTCCGATCCCGTTCACGAACAATCGAGCGTTGACGGAGCTCGTTCATAGCCGGCAACGGCTCGACGCAGCGAGGAGGTCGCTCGAGCTCGGCCTCGAGATCCTCCACGAGCTGAACGGCGAGGCGGCCGGGCCGCCGATCCGCGCGCTGGAAGAGGTGCTCCGCCAGGTCGAAGAGGCCGAGTCGGCGCTCTGGGAACTGTCGCAGTAGACGCTGACGTCGCCGGAACCGCGGGCGGAGCTTCGGTAGGCTCCGCCCCGTGAGAACCCTGGTTACCGGCGCCGCCGGCTTCATCGGTTCGCGCCTCTGTCGGCGCCTCGTCGCCGAAGGGCACGAGGTCGTCGGCTTGGACGATCTCTCCGAGGGCCGGCTCGAGAACCTGGCGGACGTTCCCGAGATCCGGTTCGAGCAGGCCGACCTCCGCGACGCCGGCGCCGTCACCGCGGCCGCGCGGAGCTGCGACGTGATCTTCCATCAGGGCGCGATGAAGTCGGTGCCCCGCTCGATCGAGGAACCGGCACGCTTCACGGACGTGAACGTGCTCGGCACGCTGAACGTTCTGCTCGCCGCGCGTGACGTCTCCGCGTTCGTCGTCTCCGCGTCCTCGTCGTCGGTCTACGGCGACCAGGATCGCTTCCCGCTCACCGAGGACATGTCGCCACGTCCTCGTTCCCCGTACGCGGCGAGCAAGCTCGCCGGCGAGGCCTACTGTCGCGCGTGGTGGACTCGTTCGGCGTACCGACGATCTCCCTGCGGTACTTCAACGTCTACGGGCCCGGGCAGGACCCGGCCAGCGACTACGCAGCGGTCGTCACTCGGTTCTCCATCGCGTGTCTCACCGGCGGCCGGCCGGTGATCGACGGTGACGGCGAGCAGGCGCGCGACTTCACGTTCATCGACGACGTGGTGGAGGCCAACCTGCTCGCGGTGCGGGCGCCCGATGTGTCGCGGGGCCTCGCGTTCAACATCGGCGGGGGAGCGGAGCCGACGTCGGTGAACCGGCTCCTCGGGCTGATCGCGGCGTCGTGCGAGGTCGATCCGGAGCCGGTGCACGAGCCCGAACGGACGGGGGACGTCCGGCTGGAGCGAGGCCGACGTGGGTCTCGCCCGCGCCTCGCTGGGATACGAGCCCCGGGTCGGGATCGAAGAAGGATTGCGCCGTACCGTTGACTGGTTCCGCGGACGCGTGTGAGCATCGGCGCCCAGCGTCGAAGGGTCCGCCATGCGCGCCGAGCTCGACCCATCGCTCGTCGAGAGCGTCAAGGGGAAACGGGACGAGGGATTCCCGTCGGTCCGCCGTGGCTACGACCCCGCACAGGTCGACGCCTTCCTGCTCGCGATCGTCGCGCGTATCGAGGCGCTCCGCGACGAGCTGAACGACCATCTCGCCGCCGCCTCCGATCCGGGAACGGAGGCCGTCCCGGCGCGTGTCGCCCGGATGGTCGAGGCCGGCGAGCGGGCGATCGAGCAGATGGTCGCGGACGCGAAGGCTGAGGCGGCCGCGATCGTCTCCGAGGCCAGGAGCGAAGCCGATCGGACCACGAGGGACGCGCAGGCCGACGCGAAGCGGTCCCTGGAGGACGCGGGTGCGTTCCTCGATCAGGTGGAAGAGGATGCCCGGACCTTGGTCGCGAACGCCGACGCGCGCCGTGGGGAGATGGTCGATGAGGTCCGCGGGATGCAGGAGCGCCTCCTGCGGGTCACGAGGGCCCTGGAGCTCGTGCTCGACCCGGAGCGCTCTCGAACTCCGTGACCGGCGGGCCGACCGCTACTCCTCGTGTTCCCGTAGCTCCCAAGCCTGCATCCTGGCGCGGACCGGCTCGGGGATTCCGTGCGATCGAGATCGCCGGTTCTTCGCCCGGGTTCGCCCCAGCACGCATCGAAGCCATAGAAGGGATCTCGGCGCTCGAGGCGTCGCTGGAGCCGTCGCAACGCCTGGGTCCGATCCGAACCCACTGCCTCCCAACCCCACCCGCCCCATCCAGCGGACAGGACGACGAGGGCTGCCTCGACGTGCACCTCCACCGGACCGATCGGTTCTTCGAAGGTGGCCTTGAAGGCATCCCCCTCCCCTTCGAGGAACTCCTGCCTCTCCCGATCATCCATCCTGCGACGGTGTCACTCCCGTCGACGGTGCGCAAGCCAACCGAGCGTGCTGGGCGGGTCCGGGATCCGCTCGAGGTCCCGTTCGAGCTACTCGCCTCGGGGGATCGAGTAGAACGCGGCGATCGCCGCCTCGGTCCTATTCGTCACCCCGAGCTTGCTGAAGATGGAGCTGAGGTGCTTCTTGACCGTTCCCTGGCTCAAGTGGAGAGCACCGGCGATCTCGCGGGTCGTCATCCCGACCGCGACGAGCTCCAGGATGTCACGCTCACGGCCAGTGAGGCGGGCTCAACCCTCATGGTCGTGGTCCCGCACTCGTCGTAGGTCCGCGGCTACCCGATCCGCGGGGGCGGGAGGGTAGTGCCACGGATGGCGTCGCCGGTCACGCCACACCCTGATGCGGTGGCGGAGGCGGTACGAGGGGAAGTTGTGGAGGATCGACATCACCAGCCGGCACGACGCTACGGCCATGGACGCACCCCGGACAACCCTTGCCTTGGACGTAGGTCTTAGGTGCGAGATGACGGTCGGCGGAGGTCACGCAGAGGGTTCGCAGAGCGAACGATCGTGGCACCTGCGTAGTGACAGCCTGCACCGGTGAGGCGGCGCCACATCACGACCCACGAGCAGATCGCTCGTTCCATGAGCCACGCGAGCGAGAGTGCACTGGATACCGGGAGCGAAGACCGTGCTCCCGCCGCTCCTGCGGCGTCCCAGCTCGGCGGTCGCGACCACGCTGCCGGCTGCGGCGAGGAGCAGCCTCGGGCGTCGCGACATCAGCACGACCCCGGGCACAACGGCAAGATGTCGCGCGAACCGTGACGGCTGCGCGAGATCGTCGTATGCCTGCCGGAACCGCTGTGAGAGGAAATGACCGACCGAAGGCGGGAGCCGCCGAACGTAGATGTCGGGTCTGTCGACCACGCGACCACCGTTCGCCTGCAGGGTCCTGACGAGTTCGAGATTCTCGAACAAGACGTCCCCGTCATAGTCACCGAACTCGAGATACGTCGAGCGTCGGATCACCAGGGTGCCGGGGTGGTCGTTGCCGAAGGCCCGATTCAGCAGCGTCCGCCCCGTGTCCCAGGCCGCGTGCCACGGCAGCGGATCGAAGTAGTTCTGCGGCCGGAGAAGATCACCATCACCCAGGGCTTGGACGGCAGCCGCGAGGGATCGCTCCGTGTAGCGAACGTCGTCGTCGGCCACCACGACGATCTCGTCCTGAGCGACGTGCATCCCGGTCCGGACGCCCCACGCCTTGCCGTTGAGGCACCGGAACTCCGGGGCCGGGGCGACGTGGATGCTGAACGAACCCCATGCGAGCCGGTGCGCTTCGAACAGCGATGGTGGCGACCCGTCGACGATCAACACCGTCGCACGTTCGGCGAGCCATCTGAGGTATCGGGTCAGCTCGGTGGACGGCTCGGACCCTTCGCTGCGGATCGGAAGGAGGTACGTGAGAGGCTCGCTCACGGCCGCACGTCCCGCTCAACGTGGCACATCGCTGCCCGGTGCCTCACCGTCCACGGTCACCCGGTGTGGCGGCTGGCGGGGACGATCTTCTGAGCGCGCTTCTTCGCCTTCTTCAGCAACTTCTTCGCCTTCTTCGGCACCTTCTTCACCTGCTTCGGCTCGATCTTGACGGCGTCCAGGAGCTTCTTCGGCGCGCTCGTCTTCGCAGCCGGCTTCGACTTGCCGCCCTTCTTCTTCCCACCGGTCTTCTTCTTAGCCATGTTCGCCTCCTCGGTTGGGGACTCGACGTTGAACCCCTTTCCCAGGAGCGGTCGATCCTCAGTCCTCTCGAGATGACGTCATCGCCGGACCGGCGGCCTGACTGAAGAACAGATCAGGGCGCGAAGCGGATGCTTTCGAGCACCGGGGCGAGTTCCTTCGCCCATGCCTCGAAACGGGCGGTCGGTGCCTCGAGGTAGATGAGCAAGGCCCGGTCGCCCAGATCGACGACCACGAAACGCATGCGGGCGGGGACGCTCTCCGTGTAGAAGAACGTCGGGACCAGCCGGTCGATCGCCGGGATGCGGATCGCGCCGGGGACGATCTCGTCGCTGGGAGGCGTGTCCGGGTTCGGTTGCGCTTCGGCCTCGAACATCTGCGCGGGCATCGAGTCCACGGTCGTCGCCTCGACGGGTCCCTGCGTCGTGGATGGGGTGCTCCGGAGCTGGCGGAGGATGGCCGACGGCGACGGAGCGACGAAGAACCCCACGTAGCGCTCGAGGTTCCCCGCGCGACTCGTTCCGCGCCCGAGCAGCATGACCCGTCGAGTTCCGCCCCCACGCCGAGGAGACCGTCGCTCACCTCGATCGTGAATCCCGCTTCGAACCACGAAGGCGTGGTGTACGTCCCCGCCGTGAGCTCCAGTCCGTAGCAGCATGGTCCGGTGATGATCGGCAGTACCGGTTCGGCGCTCGGCGTCGGAGATGCCTCGGAGGGAGATCCAGTAGCGGATGCGGAGCCCCCCGAGGGTTCTGCCTGATCGCATCCCACCAGGCCGAGCATCACCATGCCGATCGTGAAAGCGGCTCTCATCCGCATCCCGGCATCGTAGACCGACATGATCTCGCCGAAGGCAACTGCCGCGTCTAGGACTTTCGACGTAGTCGGTTGCCGCCCTATACGCCCCGAAACGGCCGACATGCCTATCCACTTCTCCTTCTCCGCCCGCTACCGTGGCGACATGGACACCCGTCGGAAGCCTGAGCGTCGCTGCCTCGCCCCGGGCTGCCTGACGACCCTGTCCACCTACAACATGGACTTCCTGTGCTTCGCGCATGCCGACGAGGTGACACGGGCTCGATTCGAGCGCGTGTCGTCGCCGCGGATCCCGCAAGCGAACATCCGGTACCGGCACACCACCGAGTCGTCGAACGACGGCTCGGCGATGTCGCGATAGCACGTCGCGACATCCGATCTCGTCCATCTCCGACATCCCGGTAACGCTCGAACCGCTCCCGTCACTCAATTAGCGTGAACGGTCATCGAGCGTCGGTTGGAGCTTGAAGATGTCTTCCGGGCCTATCAGGAGGCCGTCTTCGCCTATTTCCTGCGGGTGGTCGGGAATCGCCAGGATGCCGAGGAGCTCACCCAGGAGACGTTCGTTCGGGCATGCGGGGCGGCCCTCCGATTCCGCGGAGACTCATCGGTCAAGACGTGGGTCCTCGGGATCGCGCGGCGGGTGCTCCTGGAAGCCGCGCGAGCGGGTCTGTTCGAGCGCCGACCCGAGCTCGTGGACGCCCCGGCAACGGATCACGACCCGGACGCGCGTATCGACCTGGAGCGTGCGCTCGCATCGCTCTCCGTCGCCGACCGAGAGGTGCTCGTGATGGTCGATGTGCTCGGGTTCGAGCCGATCGAGGCGTCGCGGATGTTCAGCATCACCCCCGAGGCGATGCGGGTGCGGCTTCACCGCGCACGCGGCCGGCTCCGAGAGGCGTACGAGCGATGAGCGAACCACAGCCTCTCGACCTGCGTGCCTTGGCGGATGTCGACGCGCCCGAGGTGGTGCACGAGGCGCTCAAGGCGTTCCGGCGACGGTTCTGGACCCGGTATCTGTGGATCGCGCTCGTGGTCGCCTTCGCCGGGGTGTCGTTCATCTCCGGGACGAAGCCGTCCGATGTCCGCGAACGGATGGAGGCGTCATCCCTTCGGTCGTTCCCCACGATGACGTGGCGGATCGAGGGATCGACGGTCGCGCTGGCGGAGGTCTCGGACCTCGGCGACGGAACCGGACTTCGGTTCGTCGTCGTGCCCGATCCCGGCGTCGAGGTTCCCGGCGTCGGCGTGTCGCTGTCACTCGCGACCTTCAGCGCGGGGACGTACGACACGTACCTCGTGATCCCGAAGTCGACCGACGGGCGGCTCACGTTCGCGGTGGGCCCCAGCGGATGCGTCCCGGAGTGCGCGAGTGGACAGACCGAGACGACCGTCGACCTCGGAGCGCTGGGTGTTCCCGACCAGACATGGAGGCTCGAAGGATGAACACGGACGATCTCGATGCGTTGGACCGCGGCACGCTCCGCTTGTGGCGAGCGCTCAACCTCATCGGATGGGGGCTGATCGGCGCGGTCGTCGGAGCGGTCGTCGTCGGCATCGCGGTCATCGCGGTGTCTGCCCGATCGTCCGGTGCACCGGTCGGTCCGATCGAGGCGCCGATCGTGTTCCTCCTGGTGCTCGTCCTCGGCCCGGCCGCCGTCGGGCAGGTCGTGGGCGGACATGTCTACCGCTGGCCCGGTTGGGTCGCCGGCGCGGCCGTGACGATCCCCGGGCTCTTGACCCTTCTGGGGGCGCCGGTCTCATCGTCAGCAGAGGTCGCGTACCTCATCGGGGTTCCCGGGCTGGCGGCGGCGTCGCCGTCGTCGTCGCGCGAAGGGTGTACCGGCGGCGACCTCGAGCGCTCCAGGCGAGAGCCGGATGAGCCTGCGCTAGCCGGTCCGACCGTTCCGGTTGGAGCCCGGGGGCGCGTCGGTGCTCCAGCTGAACGTCGGGCGTGCGCGGTCGGGACGCTGCCCACGTCGCTCCCCGTGCTTGCACTCCCAGCAGACACCGTCGCGGCCGACCTCGGCGCACGGGACGAGTTCACCGTGCCGGCGACACTCGCGGAAGGATCGGCACGGGCACTCCCGTGGCCGCGGAACCCTCGGCTCGCGCAGACGGCTCAGCATCGGCATCCGGTGGGTCGGTCACGCAGTCACCCATCCAGTCTGGCCGTGAAGCCACGCAGAGACAACGAGAACGCCCACCCGGGGAGGCCGCGGTTTACGTCCCGCGCCAGAGGGGAAGCGTCCTTGGTGAAGGAGCCGGGCGCGTGCGCTCGGCGGAGGGGAGGAACCCGTGGATACATGGGTGTGGATCGTGATCGCCATCGTCGCCCTCGCCGCGATCGCCCTGATCGCCTGGATGGCCGTGAGGGGTCGAAGGACCACCGTGCTCCGCGAACAATTCGGATCGGAATACGACCGCACGGTGGGTGTCTCCGACAGCCGACGCGAGGCCGAGGGCGAGCTCGCCGCTCGCCGCGAGCGCCGCGCTGCGCTCGACATCCGCCCGCTATCGCCGTCCGCGCGTGACCGGTACGCGGACGCCTGGCGGGAGGTCCAAACCGGGTTCGTCGATGAGCCCACCGCGTCGCTCGTCGAGGCGGACCGGTTGGTGCTCATCGTGATGCGCGAACGCGGGTACCCGATGGACGACTTCGAGCAGCGGGTCGCCGACATCTCGGTCGACCACTCGGAGGTCGTCGAACACTATCGGGCGGCGCACATCATCTCGGCCGACGCCGAGGATCAGCGCGTGACGACCGAGGACATGCGTCAGGGTCTCGATGCACTACCGGGCGCTGTTCGCCGATCTCCTCGGCGAGGACGAAGACCAGCTCCGCGCGGCTCGGTAGCACCTCTTCGAGCCAGCGGCAGACGTGGCGGGGCGCCCATGGGGAAGGGGCGCCCCGCCGCACATCCCGGGCACAGGGACAACTCGCGTCGAGGCCGGGTTACCCCCGCGTGGTGTCGAGGTGCTGCAGCAGGTCGTGGGCGGCGAGCTCGATCTCCTTGTGGCTCCACTCGGCCGCGCGGTACTGGCACGCGATCAGGCCCATCCGGTGGACCCGACGGAAGTCGCCGTACACGAACCCGTACCGCCCCTTCGTCTCATCGGTCGCGCCTTCGGTGAGCCCGAGATGCCACTCGCCGTATTCCTCCCACGAGTGGCCATCGAGGAAGGCATTCTCGTCCTCGGTCGTCGGTTGGACCTCGCCCCACGTGCTCTCCAAGACGTACTGGCGCTTCGAGATGAGCTCGCGCGCGTGGGCGACCGCCCGCTCGTTGAGTTCGTACGAGGCCATGGCTCCATCTTCGTGCACACGCGCCGAGCGCGCCAACCGCTCCCGGCGAGCTAGTGGATGCTCACGTGGTAGCGAGATGCGCCTGCCGGCTCCTGCAGGTACATGACCTGCACCTGCTGCCCCTCGTCCGGTCTGAGTGCACGAAGCTGATCCTCCGCGACGACCTCGAGCAGCCACACGGTTCCATCCTCCGTCCGGACCGCCCAATGGGTGGCCTCATGGAAGTGGAAGGTGCCTCGAAGAACGTCGGCACCCGTCGGTGCCCATGCCTTGACTTCGCTCGAGTCCATGCGGTTTCCCCCGTCTAGGTCTTCGACAGGGAACAGCGGATTCCTGAACGGCCTCGACCGGTCAGGGGACGGTCGTCGGTCTCAGGGTTCGGCGTGGAACCCGTATTCCACGGCGTCACATACCTTGACGTAGCCGATCCGCGCATAGATCGCGTTCGATGTCGGGTTCGACAGGTCGGTCGTCAGGAAGCACGCTGGGTCTCCCTGTGCCAGCCGGCTCGCAGAGAGTTCCGCGACCAACCGCGTCGCGTAGCCGCGGCGTCGGTACTCGGGTGGGGTGTAGACGGGTCCGATCCGCGAGCCCACGCCGCGGATCACGCGGAATCCCGCGAGCGCCACCGGCGTGCCGTCCTCCCAGAGCCAATAGCCGCCTCCCCGGCCCTCCAGACGCAGGTCGATCACCAGATCGGTGGCCGCTTCGGTCCGAACCGGAGTCGCCGGAGGGATCGCCTCCCCCTCGAAGGCCGCTGTCCACGTGCGCAGGAGCTCGCGATCATCGGGTGTCGCGAGGCGAGCGGCACCGTTCGGCACGGGAACGTCTGCGACGGCCGTCAGCTCCCACATCCCTTCGTTGAGGAGGCGCACCGCCGTCCGGCCGGTGGTCGCGATGACGCGTTCGGCGAACCGGTCGACCCACGGGAGGTTCCCGATCACGCTCGGGAGCGGTCCGGCGTCCAGGATCACCGCGTCGACCAACCCCTCGACGACGTCGTCGTCCAGCGGCTCGGCGAGCACGATGCCGAACGGCTCGGTCTGCAGCGCGAGGCCTCGGGGCCGGCCGTCGCGCATGGCCATCCACAGGTGGAACGTCGGGTAGACCTCCGGTTGATCCAGCAGGACGTCGAGGATCGAGACCGGCAGGTTGTTACGGGCGGCGTTCGTGCCCAAGACCGGCGCGCCGTCGTGGATGAACGCGGCGGGGTCGTCGTATCGGATGACCTCCATCGCCGGCGTCATCCGCGACCGTCACTCATCCACGAACCGCGGCTCGACCCGACGGATCTCGACCGGTGCGCCCGGCCCGCCGCCGGCGCGCGACGCGTACTCCGGGACGCCCACGCAGGTGAAGAGCAGCGTCGCGAGGTCGTCCGGCTCGCCCAGCAGCGCCGGAACCTCCGAGTCGAGGAACGTCATCCCGGTCGCGCTGGCTCCCAGGGCGTACGCGGCCAGGTGCAGCCGGCCCTCGACCACCCCGGCCGCGAGTTGCGCGTCGCGGTAGCTGCGATCGTCGAGCGTCGACAGCGGCGCCGCACCGATCACCACGAACGCCGCGTCGGCGGCGAGCGTCTGGTCCAGGCAGATCCGCTCCAGCTCGTCGCGCAGGTCGCCGGTCCGCAACGGCGTCGACAGGTCGGGCCACCGGTAGACGCCGGGAGCGACGTCGTCGACACCGTGGACGACGATCCAGTGCGGCACGTCGATGCCGCGCATCGCCGCGGACCATCGGCCACTCGAGCAGGGCTCGCGGCAGCGTCCGGGACCGGTCCATCAGCCGCTGCGAGCCGCGCCGGCGCACCACCTCGTCCAGCGGGTCCGACGGCGGGACGACGTCCGACAGCGACCGGTTCCGGCCAGGGCGTCCCCGAGCACGTCGCGCTCGCCCGCGCGCTGGGCGGCGGTGCACAACGGGAGCTCGACCGGCGGCAGCGCGCCCGGCGTCGCCGGCGCCGGTGGATCCGATCGCCGGCTCGCCGTCGCCGAACGACAGCAGGGCCACCGGGTACTCGTGCACGCCGTCCGCGCCGACCAGGTCCCGCACCGCGGCGTCGGGGAAGAGCGAGCGCAGCCGCGGCGCGAGCCCGGCGCTCACGGCCGCCGCCGACAGCTGCGACAGCAGCGTGCCCGCGTCCCAGTACACGTGCCGCCAACCGCGCTCGGCGTAGCGCCATCCCGTCCGCCACGGCACGCCCGTGACGACGAGCGTCGTGACGTCACCGTCCGCGGCCGGGCCGACCTGGACGAGCGCGTGCTCGGACCGGGTCGTACCAGTGCACGCCGTCCGGGACCCCGGCGACGCCGCGCGTGCTCGCGTAGACCTCGAGCGGGAAGCGCCCGCCCGCCGACCCGGAGGCGCGGAAGAGGAAGGGGCGCCCGTGCCATTCGGCTCGGTGCGCACGACGCCGGCGCCGAGGAAGAGCACGCGGCCGAGCTGCGCCGCGTCGAGCGGCTGCGCCGGCGCCGGCACGCCGGCCAGCGCGGCCGTCGCCGGCACGCCCGGATCCGGCAGGTCGCGCGGCAGCGCGAGGACGGGGAGCCCGTCGGGTAGGCCTTGATCGGCGGCGGCACGGTCGCCAGGTCGTTCGGGACCAGGTCGTGGCGGACCCGCGGATCGTCGACGGGCACGTCCCACTCGCGGTCCGGCACGTACGACGTCAGCCGGTGCAGCAGCCCGGCGCCGGAGTCGAGGTCCACGCTCCGAACCCTGTCAGGTCGCGGCTGCGCGTGTCACCGGCTCCGTCGCCGACGTCCGGATCGTGCGGACGATCGACATCCTCCGTTCAGGTGCCGTTTCGCCCGGAGACCACTCGGCGGTGCACGCTAGGTCCAACCGCTCCATCTTCGGGGGAAGGAGGCAGCCGTGGACCCCGAGACGCTGGAAGCGAAGCTCACGCTGGACGAGGCGTTCGAGAACGTCGCGCTGGAACCGCCGGATCCGGCAGACGATTGGATGCCCGGCGAATTCGATATCACCTGAGGGTGACGTCAGCCCATCGGGCTCGCGAGCTGGAACAGGTTGTCATCCGGGTCGGAGAACGTGCAGAGCAACATCTCCGTGCCCCGTCCGGCATCTCCGTGCCCTCGACGTCCGGCGAGTACGGCTCCCGGACCACGGTCGCACCGGCGGCGACGAGGCGGTCGAACTCGCTCTTCACGTCGGGGGTCTCGATGTTCCAGATCAACCGTCCGGGGTGGCTGTTCTTCCCTCGGACCTCGTCGTGCGGCCCGACCATGAAGGCGCCCGTGCCGAGCTGCCATCCCGTGTAGCCACCACCCGTCCACCCGGGCTCGCCGAAGAGCTTGGTGTAGTAGTCCACCAATCGCTGCGGGTCCTCCGAGCCGATCAAGATGCTGTTCAGGTTCATGATGCCTCCCTTCCTCCCCGTAGGTCTTACCAGACGCCGAGCGAGGCGAAACCACTGGAGGTCGGGTGGTGCGGGGTCCCGACCATCGTCGGGGTCCATCTGATCCATTGACGGTTGTGGAGCCCTACTGATACACAGCGACGGACATCGTCGGGTTCCGCTAGGGGAGGGGTTCTGCATGAAGCATCGTTCGCGCGGCCGCATCGTGTCGGCTGCACTGCTCACGTTCGTGGCGGCCATGACGGCCGTGGCTCCGTCGGCGGCGGCGGCTTCGGCCGCGCCGTACGAGTTCGCGTCGCCGGTCTTCGGGTTGGCGGCCGGACCGGGCAACGTCCTGTTCGCCGCCGAATCCGGTGCCGGGGTCGTTCGCCTGGTGGACGGTGAAGGGGAGGTCGTGGTCGAGCTGCCGGGCGTCGCCGACGTGGCGCCCAGTGAAGCCGGGCCTGATGTGGGCCATCGGCAACAAGAAGCTCTACCGGATCGTCAAGGGGGAACCGCGCCGGCTGGTGAGCCTCGGGAAGTTCGAGAAGAACGTCAACCCGGACGGGGCCGATATCGATTCGAACCCGTTCGACGTGACGGCCCTCGGAAGCAAGCGCGCCCTGATCGCCGACGCCGGGGCCAACACCGTGCTTGATCGGGAACAAGCGCGGTGGGCTGGACTGGATCGCCACGTTGCCGGATGAGGTCGTGCCGACGGACAACATCAAGACGCTTGGCCGGGTGCCCGGATGCACCGCCGGACGCCGCCGAGATCTGTGAGCTGCCGGACGCGATCCCCGCGCAGGGGGTGTCGACGAGTATCGCGGTCGGTCCCGACGGCGCGTACTACGTCACGGAGCTGAAGGGGTTCCCCGCGCCTCGCGGTGAGTCGCGCATCTGGCGGATCGAGCCGGGCACGCGTCACCACCACTGCGAAGCGGACGCCGAGGACTCACCGTGCTCCGTCGTCGCGGACGGGTTCACGTCGATCGTCGACCTGACCTTCGCGCCCGACGGCACCGCTTACGTGGTGGAGCTCGACGAAGCGAGCTGGTTCGCGGTCGAGGTCGCCACGGACGCCATGGAGGGCGGCACCGTGAACGAGTGCGACTCGACGACGTGGACGTGCACCGAGGCGGCCACCGACCTGACGATGCCGATGGCGGTCGCCGTCAACGAGGACGGTCCGTTCGTGGTCGTGTCCGCGCTGATCCCCGGGGAGACGCAGGTCATCCCGGTGGCTTGATCGACACCGAGCACGATCGCGAGCAGCGACTCGTAGGGAGGGCCGGTCTTCGGACCGGCCCTCGCCGCGTTCCGGGTCAGTGGTCAGACGCCGTGCAGCGTGACCCGCGCGTCCAGCCGCTCGGTGCGCTGCTCCGCGCGCTCGGCGGCATCGACGTCGCATAGCTCGTAGACCTTCGCGGCCAGCGCGGACGGCGAGAACGGTTTCGTGAGGTAGTCATCGGCACCGGCCCGCCACCCGTCGATCTTGTCCTGCATGCCCACGCGGACGCTCAGCAACACGACGGGGAGATCGCTGGTGCCGCTGTCCTCGCGGATCCGCCGGAGGATCTCGAACCCGTTCACGCTTGGAAGCATGACGTCGAGGACGACCGCGTCGACATCCTCGGTCGCCAGGAGCTCGAGGCCTTCGCGACCGCTTGCGGCTTCGATGATCTCGTCGCCTCGAGTGCGGAACGCGATCTTGCACAGCATCCGCACGCCAGGGTCGTCATCGATCACCAGGATCCGCATCTGTCATGTCCCCTTCGGAGAGTCGTCCCATACCAGTGTCGGCGCCCGGGCGGGTTCCGCGCATGGGCCGGTCGGGTTGAAGTGCGGTTCCCCCAAATGGGCGACGTTGTAGCTGTCCCCGAAGCTACGTACTGGAGTCGGCGGTCATCTGATCGAGGCCGATGCAGGCCAGGTGGTGATAGAGCGGCTCCTTGCCGACGGGCACGCTCATGATGTACGAGAGGTCCGGATCCACGGGCTCGCCGCACTCCGCACACGTGATGCCTTGATCTCCCACACGACCCGTATCGGCAGCTTCCACGGGTGCCTGGATAGCCGATAGTGACGTCCGTCCGGCTGCGGTAGCGTCACGATCCATGACAGCCACGGTACCGGTCTACGTGGAGTCGGGCGCGAAGCGGGCGTTCGCCGGCGCCATCGAGTGGCCCGGTTGGTGCCGGAGCGGACGCCGGAGCGAGGACGCGGTCGAGGCGTTGCTCGCGTACACGCCCCGGTACGCCGCCGCGATGACGGCATCGCTGCGTCGGTTCACGAAGCCGCGCACCGTCGCCGATCTCGACGTCGTCGAACAGCTCACCGGCGATGCCACGACCGATTTCGGCGCTCCGTCGATCCCCCCGTCCGCAGACGCCCGACCGCTGGACCTCCGAGGGGTGAAGCGGCTCGTCGCCATCCTCGACGCCTCGTGGGAGGCGTTCGACGCCGCCGTGGCGGCCGCCGCCGGGGTGGAGTTGCGCAAAGGGCCCCGTGGGGGCGGACGCGAGCTGGACGGCATCGTCGACCACGTGATCGGCGCCGAGCTTTCGTACCTGCGGATGCTGGCCGTACGCGGTCTCACCATGGAGGGACGAGATCCCGGTGAGGTCGCCGTGGAGGAGCGGCAGGTCGTCCGCGAGACGCTGACGCGGGCCGTCACCGAGGGGCTCCCCGAGAAGGGGCCTCGAGGCGGGAAGATCTGGCTCCCTCGTTACTTCGTCCGCCGAGCCGCCTGGCACGTCCTCGATCACGCGTGGGAGATCGAGGATCGCGCCGGCGACGGGCCGTGAATCACTTGCCGGTTCGGACGCCCCCACGGGACAATCCGGAGCCGTGAACTTCTCCGCCGAGACCCGTGACGCACCGGATGGGACGATCGTCCTGGCGTTCAGCGGCGTCCTGGACCTGGCGACGGTGCAGGCGGCGGAGGCGGCGTTCGCGCTCGGCGGAGGAGCAGCGGCCGAAGCGGGTGGTCGTGGATCTCAGCGACATCGAGTTCATCGACTCGACCGGGCTGCGCCTCATCGTGTCCGCCGACGCCCGAGCCAGGCAGCACGGACGGCTGATGCAGCTCGTGAAGGGCCCCGACCGGGTCCACCGGGTGTTCCGCATGACGTTGATGAACGAACGGCTGGCGTTCATCGATCGCGCGCCCGGCGACGATCCTCCGACCTCCCGCTAGCGGCGGACCTCCTCGGGTTCCGCTGCGTTCCACGCCGGGTTTCCGACCTCGATACGGCGGGTAAACGACGTCCGTCATCGAAGAAAGGATCGGACCATGCTTGCAGCCATGGGACTGGGACTCATCGGAACCGTCTTGCTGATCGTGCTCGTGATCGCCGCGATCATGTTCTTCCTGCGGAGGGCGTGAGCCAACCGCGTTTGCAGGGACGTGACGGCGGGGAACGACGTGCACACATCGACCCGAGGAGGAGCCGACGATGGCAGGCGAAGAGCGATCGCGCAGAGGGCACCTGGGACAAGGCGAAGGGTTCCGTGAAGGAGGCGGCCGGCAAGGCCACCGACAACGAGGACCTCGAGGCCGAGGGCAAGATCGACCAGGCCAAGGGTGGCGCCAAGAAGGCCGTCGGCAAGGCGAAGGACGCGGCCGAAGACGTGAAGGAAAGCGTCAAGGACGCCTTCTCGTAGCGCTCCGCGGAATCGTTGTCGACGGGCCGGGCTCTTCGAGCCCGGCCCGTTGGCGTTCTCAGCTCCGCTTCAACGCCGCGTAGCCCGGCTTGATCACTCGGTCCATGAGCGCGATGCGTTCGTCGAACGGCAGGAACGCCGACTTCATCGCGTTGATCGTCAGCCACTCCAGGCGATCCCACCCCCAGTCGAACGCCTCGACGAGGTTCGCCATCTCCCGACTGAGCGTGATCGCCGACATCAGCCGGTTGTCGGTGTTGAGCGTGACGCGGAACCGGAGGTCGGCGAGCATCCCGATCGGGTGCTCCGCGATCGACGCCGCGGCGCCCGAGTGGATGTTCGACGTCGGACACAGCTCGAGCGGGACACGGCGGTCGCGCACCATCGCGGCGAGCCGGCCGAGGCGCGCCGACCCGTCGGGCCGCGGCTCGATGTCGTCGACGATGCGTACCCCGTGGCCCAGGCGTTCGGCGCCGCAGAGCTGCAGCGCCTCCCAGATCGAGGGGAGCCCGAACGCCTCGCCCGCGTGGATCGTCAGGTGGAAGTTCTCGCCGCGGATGTGTTCGAACGCGTCCAGGTGACGCGTGGGAGGGAACCCCGCCTCCGCGCCGGCGATGTCGAACCCGCACACGCCGCGGTCGCGCCACCGCACCGCGAGGTCCGCGATCTCCAGGCTTCGGGCCGCCGTCCGCATCGCGGTGAGCAACGTGCGCACGGTGATCGACCGACCGTCGCTCCCCGCGCGGAAGCCGTCCTGCACCGCCTCGACCACGTCGTCCAACGCCAGGCCGCGCTCCAGGTGGAGCTCGGGCGCGAACCGCACCTCCGCGTACACGATGCCGTCGGCCGCCAGGTCCTCCGCGCACTCGCGCGCCACCCGCGTCAGCGCTTCGCGGCGTCTGCATCACGCCCGACCGTGTGCGCGAACGTCTCCAGGTACAGGACCAGGTCCTTCCGGCTGGCCCCGCGCGTCATCCATGCGCCCAGCGCGTCGGGATCCGTGGTGGGCAGATCCGCGTACCCCGTCTGGTCGGCGAGCTCGACGATCGTGGCGGGACGCAAGCCGCCGTCGAGGTGGTCGTGGAGCAGGACCTTCGGCGCCGTACGGATCTGCTCCAGTGTCGGGCGCGTCGCTCATACCGTCAGCCTACGAGCGCGGCCACCCGCTGGACGACCCGCCGGCAGAACGGGCCGAGCTGCGCGGGATCGTCGATGAACTGTGACGGCTTGATGCAGATGGACGTGAAGCCCGCCTGCACCTGCCCGGGGACCGACGACAGGGCGTCGTCCAGATCCGCGACGCGCGGTGGGGTCGGGGAACGCTCCGCGTGTCCCCCCGACCATCTCCAGCTCGTCCATGCTTCGCCCGGCGTCGGCCATCGCGGCGCGCAGCCGGTCGAGCGCCTCGGGTGTCGCACGACCCAAGGGGTTGAAGCCGCTCCCGTACCGCACGATGCGTCGAAGGAGCCGCTCGTGCAGCGAGCTGCCGCCGAACCAGAGCGTCGGCCCGTCCGGTCGGAACGGCTTGGGTTCCAGGAACGCGTCGCGGAACCGGTAGTGCGTGCCCTCGAACGAGGCCGGTGAGTCGCGCCACAGCACGCTCCACGCCGCCAGGTGCTCGTCGAGCAGTGCGCCTCGCGACGCGAACGGCACACCGAGCGCGTCGTATTCGGCGCGATGCCAGCTCACGGTCGGCTGGACGACCAACCGGCCTTCGGACAGGAGGTCGAGCGTGGCGAGATCCTTCGCCAGGAGCAACGGGTGTCGGAGCGGGCGGGATGATCGCCCCGGCGACCAATCGGAGTCGCGACGTCGCGGCCGCGACCGCCGCCAGCAGCAGGAGCGAGCTCGGCCACGGGGTGGAGGGATCCTGGTTGCCGGGCAGCGCGTAGTCGCGCGGGTTCGCGGGGAGGCCGTCGGCATCCGCGCCCGGCCCCAGCACGACGTGCTCGCTCACCATCACCGCGTCGAATCCGGCCTCCTCGGCTTCGACCGAGAACCGCACCAGCGACGGCAGATCGCGCGCGGACGTCATCGTCCAGTTCTCGCTGAGGATCAGGATCAGCTTCGGAGGCGTCATGGCCGTGCGGCGATCATCGCGGCGTGTCCGCGCCCGGGACGAATCGCGGTCCGTGCCCCGGCACGATCTCGGACGCCAGGCTCAGCACGCGCTCCCGGTTCGCGTGCAGGACGTCCGGCGCGTGCGAGTAGGGATCGTCGGCCGGCCCGTCGGCCATCCACCACAGGTGCGTGAACGCGACGACGCCGGCGTCGGTCGTCACGAGCGTCGTGATGTCCTGCGGGGTGTGGCCGGGCGTCTCGAGCAACGCGACGTTCGACGACAACGCGAACCCTTCGGCCGGCCGGTCGATCCACCGGTCGTCGACGTAGATCGCCTGGAAGTCGTGCACGCGCGCGGTGGCGAACAGCGCCACGTTGATGGTGTGGTCGGGGTGGTGATGGGAGAGCACGACGTCGGTGATGTCGCCCGGTGCGACGCCGAGCGCGAGCAAGGGGTCGAGGATGGCGGCGTGGCTCGCGACCATCCCCGGGTCGATCACGATCAGGGCGTCGCCGTCGTGGACGAACCCCACCGTCGAACCGACACGGAGCTCGTCGCCCTCTCGGACGTATCCGTCACACAGCACGTGCAGGTCCACCATGTCGCATCCTTCCGGTCGGATCGCGGCATCCAACCAAGCCGCCGTCGCACGGTCAATCGCACCGGCTCGGATCGCCGCCGTCGCCGCCGATGACCAACGTAGTAGTCTTGGGGTCTCGGGCGGACGTCCGAGGGTTCGCGCCGAGTGATCGATAACGGGGTTCCATCACCCTTTCGCCTCGCCCTCCACGGATCTTGTGTGCCAGATCGGAGACCGTCGATGGCGAAGGCAACCAGCGGGAACAGTCAGATCCAGTTCGGCCTACCGGATCGCGGGAAACGAGCGGGATCACGGGCAACGGCCGGGCGACTGTGCCACCACGAAGGGTGCACCACGGTCCTCACGACGTACAACGCCGGCACGACGTGCTGGCTCCACACGGACTCGAAGTACAAGCACCCGCTCGCTCGTTCGTAGCGCATCCGGCGGTGCTTCCGTCGCGGACCCACGGGTTTCGCGTACGCTGTAGTGGTAGGTCGAGCGCGTTGACGCGCCGACATCGCGTGGTGAAGGCCGTCTCACTCCCTTCTTTCCGGAAGATCTGGGCCGTTCATCCCCACATCTTTCGAGAGGGAATTCGATCCATGTCACAACGAACCGTGAACCCACGGCGCCCGTCCACCGCGAGCTCGCTCACCACGCTGGATCCGCTGACGCCGCTGGAACCCATCGTGCCGCTCACCGGCTTCGCCGAGTTCGGCGTCTCCCGGCCGGTCGTCGACGCGCTGAAGATGCGGGGCATCTCGGGCGCGTTCGCGATCCAGGAGCTCGTGCTCCGCGACGCGATCGCCGGACGTGACGTCCTGGCCCGCTCGCGGACGGGGTCCGGCAAGACGCTCGCGTTCGCCGTTCCGATCGTGGAACGGCTGACACCGAGCGGCAACAGCCCGACGGCGCTGATCCTGGCGCCGACGCGCGAGCTGGCGAGCCAGGTCACCGAGGAGTTCCGCGCGATCGCCGACGTCCGACACCTGCACGTCGCCTCCGTGTACGGCGGTGTCGCGATCGGGCCGCAGGCCAAGCGCGCGCGTCGCGCGGACATCCTGATCGCCACGCCCGGCCGCTGCTGGACCTGGTGGCCCGTCGTCTGCTCCGTCTGGACCGTGTGCGCATCTGCGTGCTGGACGAGGCCGACCGCATGCTCGACATGGGGTTCCTCCCGGACGTGAAGCGCATCCTCGAGATGCTGCGTCCCGATCGTCAGACCATGCTGTTCTCCGCCACGCTCGACGGTGAGGTGGGTCGTCTGGCCGCACGCTTCACGCACGACCCGGTGACGCACGAGGTCGAGGACGACGACGGCGTGTTGGTCGCCGAGGCCGATCACCGGTTCATCGCGGTGGAGCAGAGCCGCAAGACCCAGGTGCTCGTGCGCGAGCTGGCCGCCGATCGCGGGCTCACGCTGATCTTCGTCCGGACGCAGCGCGGCGCCGATCGGCTGGCGAAGAACCTGAAGACGCAGGGCTTCCGCGCGGGAGCGTTGCACGGCGGGATGGCGCAAGGTGCCCGCGAACGGGCGCTCGGCCACTTCGCGTCGGGGGCGAACGACGTGCTCGTGGCGACCGACGTCGCGGCCCGTGGGTTGGACCTCGAACACATCACGCACGTGATCAACTTCGATCCGCCCGAGGACGAGAAGGCGTACGTGCATCGCGTGGGACGCACGGCGCGCGCCGGTCGCGGCGGGACGGGCATCACGTTCGTGACCCCGGAGAAGCGCTCGGACGTCGGCAAGATCGCCAAGGTGCTGGAGCTCCACGCGGAGTTCGGAGAGGCGGGTCTGCGGATGGACGCGCCTCGTCCCGCGGGCAACGGCGGACCTCGGCGCCCCACGAACGGCAACAACAACCGCCGCCGGCGCTGACGTCGGGCGGGCTCTGGTCAGGCTGGCTGCCGGTGCCTGCCGGTGCCTGCCGGTGCCTGCCGGTGGCCTTGCCGCGTCAGGCGACTGACGGGAGAGCGCGGCTCCGTGCGAACCCGGTGTCAGGAGGCTGACGATTCCGACCAGCGGGTTCGTTGTCAGCCTCCTGACGCCTGGTTGGTGAGAGAGGCCGCTACCGCGTCAGCCGCCTGACAGCCCGACCCGACCCCGCCCAGCCTGCCCGACCCCGCCCAGCCTGCCCGACCCGGCCCGCCTCGGCCGACACGCCACGCAGCGGTCAGCATCCTGACACCCAGTGGCGTCGGGTAGGCTCCCGCACCATGCCGACACGCCACACGCCGTACCACCAACGGTTCGTCGAGCTCGGCGCCGAGATGGGCGACCGGATCGGCTTCGACGCGGCGGTCGTGTTCAGCTCGACGCGGGAGGAACACATGGCTACCCGCGAGGACGTCGGTCTGTACGACGTCTACTACCAGGGGCCGATCGACATCAAAGGCCCGGACGCGGCGGCGCTCCTGGACCACGTCCTCGCCCGTGACGTGCCGCGACGTCTGTCCACCGACGGACAGGTCCTGTACGCCTCGGTGTGCAACGACGCGGGCGGCATGATCGACGATCTCACCGTCTACCGGCTCGGCGCCGAGCACTACTGGCTGATCGCCACGCCGTCGCGCGCCGAGATCATCGAGCGGTACGTCACGGAGCAGGCGCGCGACCGCCGCGCGTACGTCACGAACGGCGTCTCGGGCACGGCGTACCTCTCGGTGCAGGGACCGAGGTCGCGCGAGCTGCTCGCGCCGCTCACCGACGCGGATCTCTCCACCGATGCCCTCCCGTACTTCCGGTTCGCGCGACGACGGTGGCCGACGTGCCGACGCTGCGTGTCGCGCACGGGCTACTCGGGGGAGCTCGGATACGAGCTGTACTACCCCCGCGACTACGCGCTGCACATGTGGGACACGCTGTGTGCGGCCGGCGCGACGCCGTGCGGCCTGGGGGCGCTTGCGCAGCACCCGGATGGAGAAGAAGTACCCGCTGTACGGGCTGGACGTGAGCGAGACGACGTCGCCGCTCGAGGCCGGGCTGGCGTGGGCGGTCGACCTGGATGCCGTCGTCGTTCGTCGGCCGCGACGCGCTGGCGCGCCAGCGGGACGAGGGGGTCGCTCGGCGACTGACCGGGATCGAGCTCGCCGACCTCGCCCACGTGCCCGCTGCCGGCGACGCCGTCGCGGATCGCCGACGGTCGCGAGCTGGGCACGCTCACGTCGACGGACAGCGGCTGGTTCCTCGAGAAGGCGCTCGCGATGGGGTACCTGCCCGCGGATCTGCCGTCCGGCTCGGCCGTCACGCTGACGCTCGCCCGACGGCACGACGCTCGAGGCGCGACCACGCACGGTCGCCTTCTACGATCCGGACGGCGCCGGGTACGCGCCTGATCGCCGGACGCGGGTATCACTCCGGTGACCCGACGGGGTAGCGTGCCCGGCATGGATCGCCTCCGCATCCGCTCCCGCCGCGTGCGCTTCCTCTCGTGATCGCCCTCATCGGCGCGGCATCCGTCGTCCCGGCCGCCTCCGCCGCGACGCCCGCGGATCCGAAGGCCGGGCCGCCCGTGACTCTGCGCGTGATGGAGTTCAACATCGAGTACGGCGGCAGGTGGTCGACTTCGACAGCATCGTCGCCGGCGCGCAGGCCGCCGACCCCGACGTGATCGCCGTCGAGGAGGGGTTCGGCAACGTGCCGCGCCTCGCCGAGGCGCTCGGCTACCCGTACTACAACGTGCGGCCAGCAGGTCATCTCGCGGTTGCCGTTGATCGAGCCACCCGATGGCGACGGTCTCTACCTGTTCGTGCAGGTCGCGCCGGCGAGGTCGTGCGCCGTCGCCAACGTGCACCTGCCGGCCGGCCCGTACAGCCCGAACCTGGTCCGGCGCGGCGCGACGCGCTCGACGATCCTGGAGATCGAACGACGGGTACGCGTCCCCGCCGTGGAGCCGTCGCTGACCGCACTCACCGCGTCTCGCTCGAGCAGGACATCCCGGCGATCCTGCTCGGCGACTTCAACGCACCGTCGCGGCTGGACTGGACGCCGGAGACCGTCGGGCTCCGCGACCAGGTCCGGTATCCGGTCAACTGGCCGATGAGCCGGTTGGTCGAGGATGCGGGCTTCCACGACACGTACCGCGTGGCGCATCCCGACCCGGTGGACGATCAGGGCCTCACGTGGCCGTCGGGCAGGCCGCGACCGCCGGGCGAGTGGAGCCCCGGTCCGAACGCCCCGGCCGACCGGATCGATTTCATCTACACGGCGGGCGCCATCGAGACGACTCGGCAGCGACCTCGTCGGCGAGTCGGGCGGGCCCGACGTCACGATCGCCGTCGATCCCTGGGGCACCGACCATCGCGCGCTCGTGTCGGAGCTCTCGGTCGAGGGCGGTGTCCTGCCGACGCTCGTGTCGGTCGGGTCGCGGCTGGTCGAGATCGGGGACCGACCAGACGCTCACGTTCCACGCGCCGGGCAGGCCCGAACAGCATCTGGTCGTGCTTCCCGGCCGCGGCGATACCGCGGCACCCATCGCGGACGAGCCGATCCCCGGCGAGATCGACGGCACGGTGGCGGTCCCGACCGACGGATGGGATACCGGGCACGTACGTCGCCCTCCTGATGGACGGAACGTCCGTGCTCTCGCGGACCCGTTTCTGGATCGCCGCGGAGGGCGATGGCCCGCATGTGACGACCCCTCGACGGGTCTACGGGGTCGGACGAGGCGATCCCGGTCCGCTGGTGGAACGCACCGGGCACTCGCTGGGACTGGATCGGCGTCTACGAGCGCGGGGCCGACCCGAACGTGGCCTCCTACCTCACGTGGTTCTACACGCGCTCGACGATCCAGGGCTCGGGCATCCTGGACGCGGCCTCGGCCGGTCCGTGGCCCCTGCCGCCCGGCCGCTACAGCCTGTACCTGTTGGCGGACGACGGGTACGAGATCTTGGCGCGCCAGGGGTTCGCGGTCCACCGCATCTCCGCTTTGTGATTGAGTTCCGCTGTGGATGTCGAACGGCTCCGACGCCTCCCGCTCTTCGGTGAGCTGGATCATCACGATCTGTCGCAGCTCCTCCGCTGGGTCCGCGAGGTGGAGTTCGCCGACGGCGCCCTGCTGTTCGAACAGGGCTCGGTGCCGCACGACCTGTTCGTGATCGAAGAGGGGTCGGTGGAGGTCTCCCGGGACGGGCGTGCCGTCGCCATGCTCGGAGCCGGCGATGTGGTCGGCGAGATGGCGTTGCTGAAGCTCGAGCGCCGGTGGGCATCCGTCGTGGCCGTCGGGCACGTTCGGGCGGTGGCGTTGAGCGCCGACGACCTCACGGCGATGTCGGAACAGATGCCCGAGCTCACCGACCGGTTGCGGGAGACGATGGGTCGCCGGCAACGCGAGAACGAGACTACTGATGCGGGTCGAACGACCGAGACGCGAGAGAGGAGACGCCATCGTGAGGACGCTCATCCAGGGAGGAACGGTCGTCACCGCGACCGAGACCACCGAGGCCGACGTCGTGATCGAGGACGAGAAGGTCGCGGCGATCGGCAGGGGCATGGCCGTCGAAGCGGACCGCGTGATCGACGCGACCGGCCGCTACGTGATGCCCGGCGGCGTCGACGTGCACACGCACATGGAGCTGCCGTTCGGCGGCAGCTTCTGCTCGGACGACTTCGAGACCGGCACGCGCGCGGCCGCGTTCGGCGGCACGACGACGATCGTGGACTTCGCGTTGCAGGACTACGGCGAGGGACTGCGGCAGGGGCTCGATCGTTGGTTCGCGAAAGCGCAGAACGCGGTCACCGACTACGGGTTCCACGTGATCATCCGCGAGGTGAACGACCAGGTCCTCAAGGAGATGGATGAGCTGGTGGGGGAGGGCGTGACGTCGTTCAAGCTCTTCATGGCCTACCCGGGCGTGTTCATGCTGGACGACGCATCGATCTTCCGCGCGATGCGGCAGGCGGGGCAGTCGGGCGCGCTGATCATGATGCACGCGGAGAACGGCGGCCCGATCGACGTGCTGGTCCGCCAGTTCCTCGACGAGGGCAAGACCGACCCGTGAACCACGGGCTCACGCGACCGGCCGTGATGGAGGGCGAGGCGGTGCACCGCGTGTTCCGCCTGGCGGAGCTCGCCGAGACGCCCGCCTACATCGTGCACCTGTCGTCGCGCGACGCGCTGAACTCGCTGCGCGAGGCGCGCGACCGCGGCCAGGCCGCGTACGCGGAGACGTGCCCCCAGTACCTGTACCTGAGCCAGGACGACATGGCGAAGCCCGGGTTCGAGGGCGCGAAGTACGTCTGCTCGCCGCCGCTGCGCACGGCCGACCATCAGGAGGACCTGTGGATCGGGCTCCGCGGCGGCGACCTCTCGGTGGTGTCGACCGACCACGCGCCGTTCAACTACACGGGCCAGAAGGACCTGGGCAAGGACGACTTCTCGAAGATCCCGAACGGCCTGCCGTCGGTGGAGGACCGGTTCACGCTGCTCTACGGCGGCGTGGAGGCCGGCCACATCGACCTGAACCGGTTCGTGGAGCTGGTCGCGACCGCGCCGGCGAAGATGTTCGGCCTGTACCCGCGCAAGGGCACGATCGCGCCCGGATCCGACGCCGACATCGTGGTGTTCGACGCGAAGAAGGAACGGACGATCTCCGCCGTCGACGCACCACATGCGCGTCGACTACTCCGCCTACGAGGGACGCGTCGTGCGTGGGCTGCCCGAGGTCGTGATGCAGCGCGGACAGGTCCTGGTGGAGAACGGCGAGTTCCACGGCACACCGGGACAGGGACGGTTCCTGCCGCGCAGCCGCATCACGGCGTAGGTTCGCGGCGCGTCCGGCCTCGTCACGTCGACGACGTCGGCGTGGAGCGCGGTCGATGAGGGCCGACGCGTCGACGTGCAGGTTCACGCCGTGCGCGCCGGCGCCGATCGCGACCCGGTCGAACGTCGCGGGTCGTCGGCGTCGGCGATCACCGGCCACGCGTGGCTCGCGCCGAACGGCGTGATGGTGCCGCGCTCGTATCCGGTCGCCGCTCTCGCTTCGTCGGCATCGGGGAGCGACAGACGCTTGACGCCGAGGTGCGCGCGGAGCTTCGGCCAGTCGATCTGTCGACCACCCGGGACCAGGACGAACACGTAGTCGTCCGCGGCGCGGCGGATCACGATGGTCCGCAGCAGCTGGCCGAGCTCGATCCCTTGCAGCGACGCGCTCTCCTCGGCGCTCGAGGGGCGCGTCCGTCCGAGCGACCTCGAACGCGATGCCCGGCCGCCGTCGCGGCGCGCATCCCCGGCGTGTCCGTCGCGTGCTCCGGCCCCATCCCGTCACGATACGCACGGCGACGGCGGGCCGCGTCCGGACGGCCGGAGCCACTGCTCAAGCGGCTTGCGTATCCGGTCGATGCTTCCCCCGGGCAGATCCCATGCCGCCGGGAGCCGAGGACGACGAAACGCATGACCACGAATGCGTACGGGCCCTACACGAGGATTCCGCCACCTGGACCGCCGCGGCATGGCTGCTGCTCGTTCGTGCCTGCTGGTCGTTCCCGCGATCGCGCTCGTGGTCGGCCGGTCGGTTCCTGCGCTCGACCCGATCCTGGAGTCTCTGGTCTTCCACCTGTACGTCGTGAGCGCGATCGCCGCGTGCGCGTTGCTCGTCGCGCTCGCGACCGCGTCGTTCGCCGATCGCGCGACGGTCGCGCCGCTCCGGTGCTCATGGCGCTCGGGTGCGTCGCCGTCGGGTTCATGATGCTGGGCCACGGCCTGACGACCCCGGGCATCTTCGGCCGGCCGATGAACCTGTGGGTCGCGCGCCTCCCGGTGCTCGCGCTCGCGACGTTCGCCGGCAGTCTGGCCGCCGCCTCGCGCCCCGACGGGGACGATCTCCCGGTGCGTCGCACGGTCGCCCCGTGTCGCGCTGCTGTTCCCGACGGTCTGATCGCCCTCGTCTGTGCGGCCATCGCGATCGAGCCGACGGTGCTCTGGGGTTCCGCGCCCGTCCCGGGGGAGGACGTCGATCAAGACGGCGTTGCTCGTCGCGAGCGCGCGTCACGCTGTTGTTCGTCGGCGCGGTGCACTGGCGGCGCTGGCAGCTGGGCCGAGGAACCGCATCGAGTTCGCGCTGGTGCTGGCGAGCTGGCTGACGATGTCGGCGATGCTGTCGTTCGCGTACGGGACGTTCTGGCGACTGTCGTGGTGGGACTACCACCTCTACCTCTTGACCGGGTTCGCCGCCGCCGCGTGGGCGGTCGTGGCCGGGTACCGCGGCTCGCGCACGCTGGTGGGTGCCGTCGGTGGCGATCACGATGAACGATCCGCTGGAACAGGTGGCGCACGGCCAGCCCGACGCGCTGCACGCGTTGATCGGCGCCGTCGAGGCCAAGGACCCGTACACGCACGGACACTCCGCCCGCGTCGCCGAGCTCTCGACCCGGATCGGGCTGCTCCTGGCGCTGGAACCGGAGGTCGATCCGCGGCGCTGCACCAGGGCGCGTTCCTGCACGACGTGGGGAAGATCAGCGTCCCCGACCAGGTCCTGAACAAGCCGGGCGACCTGGACGCCGAGGAGTGGGAGCAGATCCAGCGGCACCCGGAGATCGGTTGGGATCTGGTGAGCCGGGCCGACTCGCTGCGCGGGGCGCTGTCGGCGATCCGTCACCACCACGAACGCTGGGACGGCACCGGCTACCCGGACCGGCTGAGCGGGACGGACATCCCGCTCTCGGGACGCATCGTCGCGGTCGCCGATGTCTGGGACGCGCTGACGTCGGACCGCGCGTACCGCCCGGCGTGGCCGCTCGACCGCGCGGTGTCGCACCTCGCCGGAGCCGGCGGAACGTTGTTCGACCCCGCGTGCGTCGAGGCGTTCCTGGACGTCGTCGCCGAGAACGGCCTGGTCCCCGAGCACACCCGCGCCGACCTGGAGTTCCTGGCGCACGCCGCCGGCGACTGCCATCCCACCGAGCGCCGGCCCGTGCCGTCCGCACAACCCCTGCCGGCCACGGCTCCCGTGCCAGCCGCGCAGGAGCAGATGGAGCCAGCCCCGGAGCGGTAGACCCGCGGAGGACGATCGACCCCAGAGCCGCCGCTGTGTCCGGGCGGCTACCCTGAGGCCGTGGATACCGAGGAAGAACGCATCGCCCTGTTCCTGGACTACGAGAACCTGGCCATCGGTGCGCGGGAGAGCCTGCACGGCATGCAGTTCGACCTGCGGCCGGTGCTGGACGCGCTGGCCGAGCGCGGCCGGGTGATCGCCCGCAAGGCGTACGCCGACTGGTCGTACTTCGATGAGGATCGCCGCATGCTGACGCGGAGCCACGTGGAGCTGATCGAGATCCCGCAGCGGATGGGCGCGGTCCGCAAGAACGCTGCGGACATCAAGCTCTCGGTCGACGCGCTGGAGATGGCGTTCGAGCGCGACTACGTCACGACGTTCGTGATCTGCACCGGAGATAGCGACTTCACCCCGCTGGTGCACAAGCTCCGCGAGCTCAACAAGCGGGTGATCGGCGTGGGCATCAAGGACTCGACGTCGGCGCTGCTGCCTCCGGCGTGCGATGAGTTCCTGTTCTACGACACGCTCGAAGGCGTCGACGTGCCGGTCGACCGCCCGCGCAAGAAGCGCACGGCCGCGAAGCCCGAGCGGGAGCCGGCGCGCGAACCGGAGCCGGAGGTCGCGGTCGAGGCGCTCGACCAAGCCCGGGAACGTCGACGAGCTCGCCGTGCTGATCGCCCAGACACTGGCGGGGCTCCAGCGGTCGTCGAGCGGTCCCGTGTTGGCATCGTCGATCAAGCGCGCGCTGCTGCGGAAGGATCCGACGTTCAGCGAGGCGGAGTACGGCTTCCGGGCGTTCGGCGAGTTGCTGCGCCACCTGACCGACCGGAACGTGATCGAGCTGACCGAGGGTTCGGCCAAAGGCGATCCCGAGGTCTCGCTTCCGTCGCACGGCGGCGAGGAGGACGCGTTCGGCCTGCTGCGCTCGGTGGTGTCGGACCTGGAGGGGCGCGGCGGTCCGCCACCCTTGTCGGGACTCAAGAACAAGCTCCGCAAGGTCCAGCCGGACTTCAGCGAGAAGAAGTACGGCTACCGGGGCTTCCTGCAGTTCGTGAAGGCTGCCGAGACGCAGGGGATCGTCGACCTCGACTGGGATGACGAGGCGGAGGACTACATCGTGACGGTCGCGAACCCGTAGCACCGTTCACCGGGGCGGCAGATGCCGCCGACACTAGCCCCAACGGGCCAGGCGGAAACCGTCTTCATGGGCCATACGCGCGAACACGCCTTCCGGTCGACAACTCACAGGACAGCGAAGAGGGGAACGACGAGATGCGCGTACTGGTGGTGGATGACGACCCGGATGTTCGCAAGCTCTGCGAGATCAACCTCGTCTGGGATGGTCACGAGATCATCGAGGCCTCGGGAGGCGCCGAAGGCCTCGAGCTGATCTCGAGCACCGCCCCCGATGTCGTGCTCCTCGACGTCATGATGCCGAACATCGATGGCCTGGAAGCGCTCCGGCGCATCCGCGGGAGCGAGGAGCTCACGGACCTTCCCGTCGTGCTGATCAGCGCGCGCGTCGGCATCGAAGACCAGATCGAAGGATGGGCCGCAGGCGCCGACGGGTACATCACGAAACCGTTCACACCTTCGGACCTCACCGAAGCCCTCCAGGCGCTCGAGCCTGGATCCACGCGAGCGGCAGGCCGAGCGCGACGAGCGGCTGCGGGAACTCGTCGGTCACATCGTCAGTAAGCGGGCACTCACGGAGCACGTCGTCACGGAGCCGATGTCGGCGTACGGTCGGTGATGTCATCCCCATGGATGCCCGCGCTCGTGATCCTGGCGGCCGTCGTGGTCGCGTACGGCCTGGTGATGGTCGTGGATGCGATCACCGGGCCGTCGCCGGCGGAAGCTCCGCGGCAAGCGCCGGGGACCGCAGTGGCGCAGACGTCTCCCCGTGGCCCTCATCGTCGGCGCGGTCGTGAGCCTCCTCTTCGCGTTCGGGCAGGTGCGGTTCGATCGGCAGGTGACGAGCGGCACCGTGATGCTCGCCATCGACGTGTCGCATTCGATGGGCGCGGATGACGTGCAGCCCAACCGCCTCGCCGCGGCGCAGGTCGCAGCGGCGGCGTTCCTCGACCGATTGCCACCGGGGTTCCGCGTCGGTCTTTCCACGTTCTCGGTGACGAGCGACGTGCCGGTCGCGCCGACGTCCGACCGCGTGCGGGTCGTCGATGCGCTGGATGCGCTCGTGATCGATCCCGGCACGGGCACCGTGATCGGCGACGGGTTGTCGTCGGCGCTGGACGCGATCCAGGCGGACCGCGGCGAGGACGGCGACCGCCCGGCGGCCGTCGTGCTCTTGAGCGACGGGATGGACTCGGGCAGCACGATCCCGCCGGACGATGCGGCGACCCGTGCGGGAGAGCTGAACGTGCCGGTGTTCACCGTCGCGATCGGGGAGGTGTCGGTGTCGCCGTCGGCGACGACCGGCGGCACCGGTTCCGCCAGGAGCGGATCCTCGGACGTGCTCGCACGGATCGCGCAGGAGACCGGCGCCAGGGCGTACACCACGCAGACGGCCGATCAGCTCACGCAGGTCTACGACACGCTCGGTTCGCGACTGTCCACCGAGCTCGCGATCGACGAGAGCGCCGGACCGTACGTGATCGCCGCGGTCGCGATGACGCTCATCGCTGCGGCCGTGCTCTTGATCGGCAACCGCGACCCGTACGCCTAGCTCCGGCCGACGGCCTCGTCGGAGAACGCCACGATGGCCACGATGAGATCCGGGTGGTCGCGGAGCACGCCGGCACCGTGCCCGTTCCCCGAGACCACCGTGGCGTCGGTTCCCAGCGCATCGGCGATCCGCTGCGCGTCGGTCGCGTACGGCTCGTTGTCCTCCGCGACCGCCACGAACACGGGGATGGAGTCGCCGATCGATCCGGCCGCCGCGAGCGCGTCGAACGCACCGGCGGGCGCCGACAGGCTCACGACGGCCTGGGCGTCCAGCTCCGTCGCCATCGAGATGGACAAGGATGCGCCCAGCGATCCCCCGGCCAGCACGACCGACGTCGCGCCCGTCTCGCGCGCGTAGTCGACGACCGCACGGAGATCGTCCTCGCGGGCGTCCTGGCGTGCGTCGAACGCGATCGCCCTCCATCCGTCATCGGCGAACGACTCCGCCAGCACGTAGAAGTCCTCCTTGGTCCCGGTCGCTCCGTGCGACAGCACGACCACGTCCGAGCCGTTGCCCACCTCGACCGCCTGGAGCTCGGAGCCACCGGTCGAGGGGATGGTCAGTTGTCGCGAGCCCGCAGGTGGCTCAGGTGTGGCTTCGCCACACGACCCGAGGGAGGCGGTGACGACGACGAACGCCGCGAGCAGGACGCGAAGGCCGGAGCATGCGAAGCATCGCATCCAGTATGCGACCGGGGTCGGGCACGGATGAAGGAGCAGGGAGACGCTCAGGGGCGGTGGATCTCGTATCGCACGACGTAGCGGGTCCGGTCGCCGTGATGGCGTTCGAGCCGTTCGACCAGGTGCATCCCGACCTTCTCGGCGACCCGGATCGAGGGCAGGTTCTCGGCGCTCGCGAACGCGCGGACGACATCGGCATCCAGCGTGTCGAACGCATAGCCGATGAGCGCCGTCACCGCCTCCGTCGCGTAGCCGCGTCCCTGGAACGTCGGTGACATCGTGTACCCGACCTTGATGACGCCGGGCTCATCGTCGGCCGGGCTGAGGCCCACGTCGCCGACGAGCTCGCCGGTCTCGCGATCCTCGACCGAGAGCTGGGTCCAGCCACCCGACGCGCCGGGATCGCGCCGAGCCATCTCCTCGGATCTCGCCCCGGACGCCCTCGGGGTCGGTCCGCTCCCACCCCTGATAGCGATGCACGGCCGGATCGCTCCGGTAGGCCGAGATCGCATCGGCGTCCTCCGGCCGGGATCGTCGGAGCCGCAAGCGCGGGGTCAGGAGGGACTCGAAGCCGGCATCGACGAGCATCGGGCGGAAGCGTACCGGCGTCGAGAGGGGTCTACGTATCCGGCGATCCGGCGGGCGAGCTCGTCGCGGATACGAGGACGGGATCCGAACACCAGCAGGAACTGTGCCTCTCGAGACAGGCGTTGCGCGTGTTGGTCGAGCAGGATCGCGCGGCTCCCGGTCGCGATCGTCAGCGCCGAAGACGCTCGGACCGCGAGCTCCGACGCCGCCGCTCGGGCGGCCGGCAAGGTCTCCGCCGTCGCATCGTCGAGCATCGTTCGCGTCGCGTCGAGACGATCGTCGAACACGCTGGACCCCATCAGCCGGCAGCAGCGGTCGACGACGCCGAGCGCGAGCGAACCGTTCAGGCGCAAGCCGGAGGCATCGCGCGCGACCACGTCGGCATGCGGTTCCGTTCCGACCACGCGGCCGGCCGGCACGACGTGGTCGCGGAACCGCAGCGTGACCGTGCCGCTCGCGTTCGCGCCGACCAGCCGGAGCTGCTCAACGTCGAGCGTCGTCTTCGGCTCGGCGTCCACCAACACCGAGACCACGTTGTCGCCGTCACGTGCCGTCACCAGGATCGACGTCGATCCGGCCCCACCCGCTGACCCACGGCGCCTCGCCGTCCAGGTGCACCTCGCCCCCGACCATGGGCGTCGCGCGCAGGATCGGCGGACCGGGACGATTCCCTGCGAGCGCGATGCCCGCGCGTCGTTCGCCTCGACACAGCGGGACGAGCCACCGGTCCCGCAGGCCGGGAGTGGAGCTCCCTGCGACCGCGCGGACGGGGTTGCGGTGCTGCAGCCACACGAAGGCCGTCGTGAGGCAACCCGATGCGAGCGCCTCGACGACCCCGGACGTGGTGGAGGCGTCCAGGTCCGTCCCTCCGGCGTCGACGGGTGCCGCGATCCCGTAGAACCCTTCGCTCGCCAGCCGATCGAGATGCGAGACGGGCAGGAGGTCCGCAGCATCCGTGCCGCATCGCCGCCGGGAACAAGACGTCCTCGGCGATCGCCCGAGCCCGCTGCACGATCGGTTCCATCGCGGGACCGTAGCCACGCGTGGGCGCGAGCGGCAAGCCGACGGTTCCGATGTTTCGGCCCCCATCCGTCCTGGGTACACCGGTCAGATCGTCTTGCACGAGTGAAGGAGAACGTGATGAACAGAGGGACAGGCACGGGTTTCTTGGGTCTCGGGATCGTCCTGATGATCGTGGGCGCCATCATGCGCTACGCGGTCACCGCGACGACCGATGGATTCAACATCAACACCGCCGGCGTGATCCTGCTGTGGGCGGGCGTCGTGGCGTTCATCCTCGGCATCACCTTCATCGCGATGGGCTCCCAGCGTCGCAGCACGTCGCAGTCGAGCGTCCAGCAGACGCCGACGGGCGAGGTCCGCACCGAGGAGCGCATCGACTCAGGCGGTACCCCCATCGCCTGACGTTCCACAGCGCTCCACGCGCGACGCCGGCCGGTTCCGACAACGGCCGGCGTTCGGCGTTGCCTAGGGGTGACCGTTGAGCATCGCGTCCGCCGCCAGATCACGGAACATCGCGTGTGCGGTTGCGCCCAGCTGGACCACGCTGAGGCCACCGATCATCGCTCCCGTTCCCGCGACGACGCGGTTGCGCACGCGCCCGGGATCGAGCGAGGGCATCGACAACAGGAGGTCGGCCATGTCCGCGAGTCCCAGGTCGGTCTGCAGCGTGTTCGCGCCGGCTGCCAGCCATGCCAGGAGCGCGCCGGGGTTCTTCGCGACGTCGAGCTTGAGCTGACGGAGCGCGGCGATCAGCATGCGTCCGTGATTCAACGAGCGGCCGAAGTCGCCGCCGGGCACGTCGTGGCGGTCACGCGTGAACGCCAAGGCGTTGCGGCCCAGCATGTGCGTCATGCCCGGCCGGAAGCGCGCGTGGGAGTAGGGATCGCTCATGGCGTACGGGACGTCGACGCCGATGCCGCCCACCGCGTTCACCAGGTCCTGGAATCCGTTGAACCCGGTGAGGACGTAGCCGTCGATGTCGATCGCCCGCCAGCTGCTCGACGGTCCTCACCATCACGTCGGGCCCGTGCAGCAACGCCTCGTTGATCTTCCGCGTCCCGACGCCCGGGATCGGGACGAACGAGTCGCGCGGGATCCCGAGGATCGAGACCGCGCTTTCCGACGGGTTCACGCCGACGATGTGCAGCGAGTCGCCGCGCGCCTGGCCCGGCGATTCGCCCGGTCGCGCGTCGCTCCCGATGACCAGGATGAAGGATGGTGCCGGTCGATGCGAGCCCGGGGGAGCCGGCGGCTCTGCCGGACCTTCGCGTGCAGGTCGCGCGATCGACGGGACGTGGCTCCGCACCCGGTACGACGCGATCTGCCACCGGTCGTCGACCCGGCGAAGCGTGTAGATGCCCGAGTGGCGGATCGGGGAGTCCGACGTGGTCCGCGATCGCGACGGCGCGGAACCTGACCGACGCGACCGCGACGAGCGGTCGTCGGTCCGACCAGGAACCGCACACCCATGGTCGACGTCCCCGGGCGTACCACGTCGACGCGGCGAGCCGATGCACCGAGCGTGAGCGCTTCGAGGTCGCGACGCACCCGAGGCCGGGTCCGGATCGTGAAGAGACGTTCCGAGTGTCGGGAAGTCGGCCGCCCTGCCACGCGTCGGGGTCGACGAACCCGGTCGCGTAGAGGTCGGTCATCGCCCGGCGCACCGCCTGCGCCGCCGGACGCAGCGTCACGGGCCGGACGCGGCTCCCGGAGACGCGCGTGCCTTCCACCCGACGAAGATCGAGGACGAGCGGCTCGGCGAGGCGTCGGCGAAGGGCTCGGGATCGGTCGGAGGTACCGGGCGCTTCGGGCCGGGCTCGGACGCATCGCCGGTGGTGAGCCGTGCACGACACCGCCGGCGATGACCGCGATCGCGACGAGGAGCGCCGCGATCGCTCGGGGGTGCCGATCGCCGTCGGCATGAACGGGGCAGCCTACGACCCGTCAACCCGGGACGCGCGCGGACGGCTCAGTGCCTGAGCGTCAGCGCGGCCCCGACCGCCACCAGGATCAAGACCGGTCGCCCTGGTCAACGTCATCGGGAAGCCGAGGCGAACCGAGCAGGCCGTACGCATCGATCAACGCGCCGGCGATGAGCTGGCCCGCGATCAAGCAGCGCGACCGTGGCGAACGTGCCGATGAGCGGCGGAGCGAACGTGATCGCGAGGACGATCGTCGCGCCGAGCACGCCGGTCGAGCCAGAGCCACGGAGGCTGGTGGATCGCCGAGCGCGATGCCACCGCCACGTCCGAGCACCACCGCCAGCAGGACGAGGATCGTCGCGGCGAGGGCCGTGCCGAACGCGGCCGCCTGGACCGAGCCAACCCGTCCGGCCGAGCGCGCCCGCGATCGCGGCCTGCGCGGCACCGGCGAGGCCCGCGACGAACGAGAACGCGATGGCGAGACGGGTGGCCGACACGGCCTGGAGGCTACCGGACGCGAAGAAGGGGCGGCCGGCGGCGTCGGCCGCGGGACGTCAGGTGACGAGCGACGGCGAGTCTTCGGCTCCGAAGAACACGTGACTCCCCGGGAGGGAGCGCTTCGCTCGATACATCGCGATGTCGGCGTTCTTGAGCAGCGTCTGCACGTCGTAGGCGTCCTGGGGGTACAGGCTGATCCCGATCGATCCACGCGGCTGGATCTCCGACCCGTGCAGGTCGAACGGTCGATCCAACGCCACGTGCACGCGCTCCGCCACCTCGTTCGTCGCCGCGTCCACCTCGGCCAGGTCGAGATCCGCCAGGAGCATCAGGAATTCATCGCCTCCTTGGCGCGCGACCATGTCCGTTCCGCGGGTGCATCCTTCGAGGCGCGACGCAACCTCCACCAACAACCGATCGCCCGCATGATGTCCGAGCGTGTCGTTGACGTGCTTGAAGTTGTCGAGGTCGAGGAAGAACACCGCCACGACGGCGAGGTCGCGCTTCGCGCGTTCCAGGGCGAGCGTCAACGTCTCCTCGAAGAGTTGGCGGTTCGCCAGGCCGGTGAGCCCGTCGTGGAACGCCATATGCGCGATCCTCGCCTCGGCCTCCTTCAGCTCGGTGATGTCGAACAGGATCCCCTGCTCCCAGAGCACCCGGCCGTGTTCGTCGCGGTGGGCGAACGCGCGATCCCTGATCCACACGATCCGGCCGTCCGGGCGGATCATCCGATAGTCGGACAGATCGCCACCGTGTCCGGCCAGGAACGCGGCGCTCTCCGCCTCGACCTTCGGCCGATCGTCGGGGTGCACCATCCGGAGCCACATGTCGGCGTCCGCCAGATACTCCTGCGCCGAGACACCCAGGATCTGCTCGATCTGCGGATTCACATAGTTCGTCACTTCGCCGTCGTCGGCATAGACGACGGCGGGGATCTGCTCGACGAGGCTCCGGTACTTCTCCTCCGCCTCCGCCAGCGCCGCCTCGGCCTCCCGGCGCGCGATCACCGGACGGGCGTCGCGGATGGAAGCGACGAGGACGCCGAGATCGAGCGCGCGCACCCGGACCTGGATGGGGAGGTCGCCGTCGGTGCGATGGAGCACGGCCTCGAACGGCTCGGCGGTGTCGTCGTCGCGCCACCCGGAGACCGAGTCGCGGATCGGAGTGCCCGTGAGATCGTGTCCCACGAGTTCGATCGCGCGCGCGCTCACGCACTCGACCCGGCCATCGCGAAGCACGAACAGCGCCTCGGGGCCGGCTGCGAACAGACGGGCGGGGTCGAGAGCTGCGTAGAGGGGTCCCAGCGGATCTTCCAGCACACATCGGTATCGACGCCGTTCCGACCCGACATGAGCAGGGCTGATCCGCGTGGAGGACTCCTCCTGCAGGATGACGTCGGAGCCGGTGTCCTGCGGGATACCGTTGGGCGGTGGAAGGCAAAGCCACCGCGTGGGAGCGTCTCACCCGGATCGACGTTCGGATATGGGACGGACTGCTCGCGGCAGCCGCCCTCGTGAACGCGCAGCTGGACCTGTGGATGGCGCGAGACGTCGGCCCGGGGGTTCGTGAGCCGGACCTCCTCGCTGCCGCCCTCCTCGTCGTGGCGACCGTCCCCCTCTATGCGCGCAGACGTCGCCCGCTGGCGACCGCGGCTGTGGTGGCGGCGGCGGTCATCGCGTTCGGCGCGCTCCACCGTCCGGCGACGGAAACGTTCCTGTCGCTCGCGATCGCGGCGTACTCGATCGCCGCCTACCGGCACCGCTCTTCCGGCCAAACGATCGCGCTCCTGGCGTCTCCTCGCGGCATCCGCCGTGTCCTGGGCGGATGCGAACACCAACTGGGTCGAGATGGCGAGCGCCGCGTTCTTCACGGTGGGGGTCCCGTTCGCGATCGGTCGGATCGTATGGAACCGCCGTCGACGCCTCGACCGGGAGCGCGAGCTGGCGGCGAAGGATGCCGTGGCGCTCGAACGGAGCCGGATCGCGCGGGAGCTGCATGATGTCGTCGCGCACAGCATGAGCGTGATGGTCGTGCAGGCGGGGGCGGCGCGTTCTGTCCTTCGTCGCGATCCGGAGGGGGCCGAGCGGGCGCTCCGCTCGATCGAGGAGTCCGGGCGGACCGGTCTGGCGGAGTTGCGCCGGCTCCTCGCCGCCGGCGGCGAGGCAGAGCCTTCGCTCGCACCGCAGCCCGGCGTCGACCGGCTCGACGAGTTGCTCGAGCGCATGCGCGCGACCGGCTTGGACGTGGAGCTGGTCGTCGAGGGCCAGCCGCGGCCCCTCGCCACGAGCGTCGACCTGTCGACCTACCGCATCGTGCAGGAGGCGCTCACGAACGCCCTGAAGCATGGAGGGGACGGCGTGCACGCCCGGGTCGGGCTCCGGTACGACGACGGGGAGATCACCGTCGAGGTCGTCGATGACGGGCGAGGGCCGGGGACGGGCGACGTCGACGGCGGCGGCCGAGGGCTGATCGGGATGCGCGAGCGGGTCGCGTTCGTCGGCGGCGACCTGGAGACGGGTGCTCGTCCGGGCGGAGGGTTCGTCGTCCGCGCTCGGATCCCGTTGGATGCGCCGGGAGGCCCGCGGCGGTGACCACCCGTGTGTTGATCGCGGACGACCAGGCCCTCATGCGTGGTGGGTTCCGCATGATCCTCGACGCCGAGGACGATATCGAGGTGGTCGGCGAGGCGATCGACGGTGAGGACGCCCTCCGGCAGTACGCGACCACGAAGCCGGACGTCGTGGTGATGGACGTCCGGATGCCCACGATGGACGGGATCGAGGCGACACGCCGGCTCATGACCGCCGATCCTCCCGCGCGCGTCCTGATCCTCACGACGTTCGACCTCGACGAGTACGTGTACCGGGCGCTCCGCGCCGGCGCCAGCGGCTTCCTGCTGAAGGACCGACCTCCCGAGGAGCTCGTGGCGGCCGTGCGGGTCGTGGCGGCGGGAGAGGCGCTGCTGGCGCCATCGGTGACGCGCCGGTTGATCGAGGAGTTCGCCCGTCGCCCCGATCCGCCACCACCGCCCGAGGCCCTGGACGAGCTCACGTCCCGGGAGCGCGAGGTGCTCGTGTGCATGGCGCGCGGGCTCTCGAATCAGGAGATCGCCCGCGAGCTGTTCGTCGCCGAGACGACCGTGAAGACGCACGTCGGACGCGTGTTGCAGAAACTGGACCTCCGTGACCGTGCCCAGGCCGTGATGCTGGCGTACGAATCCGGCCTGGTTCGTCCCGGGTCCCCGTAGTCCGCGCATCGATCGCCGAGAACGGTCGCCCGGTCCTCCCACGGGATGACGCGTGAACGGTACCCACGGCTGACGCCGGCCGTCGTCGCCCCCCATAGCGTCTCTCCAGCAGGGAACACGGAGACGAAGGAGGGACGAGATGGAGGCGCACACCGAACATCGCAGCATCGGATCGCCCGCGACGCCACCTGATCGAGTGGGGTCGCCGGCGATCTCGGTCCGGAGCCTGACGAAGCGCTTCGGGGACCTCACCGCGGTCGAAGACCTCTCGTTCGAGGTCCGCCCGGGTCGCGTCACAGGGTTCCTGGGACCGAACGGCTCGGGCAAGAGCACCACGCTTCGCGCGATCCTCGGGCTGATCGAACCGACGGCGGGCACGGCATCGGTGGTGGGGATGCCGTATCGCGATCTCGACGAGCCGGCGCGAACGGTCGGAGCGGTTCTCGAGACGCAGAGCTTCCACCCGCTGCGGAGCGGGCGGAACCACCTCCTGGCGCTGACCGCGGCGAGCGGTCTCGACGATGATCGTGTGGACGAGGTGCTCGAGCTGGTGGACCTGGCGGCCGCCGGCCGTCGCAAGGCCGGGAGGTATTCGCTGGGGATGCGGCAGCGTCTCGGCCTCGCGGGCGCCCTGCTCGGTGAGCCGCGGATCCTGATCCTGGACGAACCGGCGAACGGGCTCGACCCGCTGGGGATCCGATGGCTGCGCGACTTCCTCCAGCGCTTCGCGGCACGCGGCAACGCCGTCCTCGTCTCGAGCCACCAGCTGAGTGAGATGCAGCAGATGGCCGACGAGGCCGTGGTGATCCATCAGGGCCGGCTGCTCCGGCAGGCAACGTTGGCGGAGCTCACCGCCGGTGGCACGAGGACCCTCGAGGACGCGTTCCTCGACATGACGGACGGGAAGGGGATCCGATGAAGAACCAGATCGTGTCGGAGTACCGCAAGCTGTTGACCACCCGGACGGGGTGGGGGTTGCTGGTCGGGCTGTTGGCGCTCGTCGCGGTCGGAGTGGTCGGCGTGATGGTGGATGCCACGCCTGCGGCCCTGGCGGCGCCCCTGAGCGCCGGACCGTTCCTCTCGGTCCCGCTGGGCGTGACGTGGTTGTTCGTGATGATCCTGGGTCTGCGTTCGTTCACCGACGAATTCCGGCATGGGTCGATCGTTCCGACGCTGCTGGCCGATCCCGAGCGTCGACGGGTGCTGGCCGCGAAGCTCGTCGTGGCGGCGGGTGCGGCGACGGTGTTCGCGATCGCGGCGGCGTCCCTGTCGCTCGTGATCGGCGCGACCTGGCTGGTGATCGAGGGCGTGGCGATCGAGGTCGCGCTGTGGCCGCTCGCGGTGTGGTTCGGCAAGCTGCTGCTGGTCAACCTCCTCTGGTCGGCGATCGGCGTGGGCGTCGGCCTGGCGGTTCGTCACCAGGTGGCCGCGATCGTGGGGTCGATCGTCTCCGTACTGATCGTCGAGAACCTGCTGTTCGGCATCATCCCGGGGATCGGCGGGTACCTGCCCGGACAGGCGAGCGCGGCCGTGGCGGGGATCACCGGGGCGGTGCTCGCCCCTGTCGCGGGCGCCATGGTGCTTGCCACGTGGGCGTTGGTCGCCGTCGGGGTCGGGGCCGTGCTGGGGCAACGCGACATCGCATGATCGCACCGGAGGGTGGGCGGGTCGCTTCGCGACCCGCCCACATCCGACCCCACGCGTCGTCGATCAGCAGCCGCGGCTCCCACCCCGAGTTGACGTTCCCTGTGCGGCCGGAGACACTTAACCGTATGGTTCAGTCTCTCGTGCTCGACCGAACGTTCTCTGCGCTGTCGGACCCGACGCGGCGCGACATCCTGGAGCGGTTGTCGACCGGGCCCGCCTCGATCAGTGAGCTCGCGCGGCCGATCGGCATCTCGCTACCCGGCGTGATGAAGCACGTGCGGATCCTGGAGGAAGCGAACCTGGTGACGACCGAGAAGCACGGTCGCATCCGCGAGTGCCGTCTGGCTCCCGGTGACATCGATGAGGTCACGCGGTGGATCGAGCGGTACCGCGAGCAGTGGGAACGACGCCTCGACCGACTCGAGGCGTACATCCGTGAACAACAGGGAAGGGGAACGTCGTGAGCTTCGAGCTGAAGTTGGAGCGTGTGTACGAGGCGCCGCCGGAGGTCGTGTTCGACGCGTTCGTCGATCCGGACGTGCAGGAGCAGTTGCACGGGTCGGGCCAACCCGGGTTCACGGTCAGCCGATGCGAGACCGACGTTCGCGTCGGAGGCACGTCGGTCTACGAGATGGGGATGGAGGGGGAGGAGCCGGACGTCGAGACCCGCGTCTTCTCCGTCGTCGATCGGCCCCATCGTCTGGTTTTCCGGCACTCGATGAAGTCCGCCGAGTGGAACGGTCGCGTCGTCGAGACCGAGATGACGATGACGTTCGAGGACCGGGACGGCAACACGCTGCTGACCATGATGCAGACCGGTTTCGAGACCGAAGCGATGCGCGACGACTTCCTGCACGGTTGGCCGACCTACCTCGAGACGCTGCGCTCGACGGTGGCAGCTCGCCAGCCGGGGGAACACGGACACCCCGGACAACCCGATGTGCTGAAGGCTCGGCACGACGCATAGGTCAGGAGGCACGAACATGAAGGATGCCCGCACGGAGTTCGACATCGACGCGCTGGCCGGCCGGCTCGACGGCCGGGTGATCCGGCACGGAGACGCGGAGTATGACGAGGCTCGCAGGGTCTTCTACGGACACCTGGATCGCCACCCCGACGCGATCGTGCGTCCGGCGAACGCCAACGACGTCGCGCGCGTGGTCACGTTCGCGGGGGACGCAGGTGCGAGCCTGGCGGTCCGCAGCGGTGGCCACAGCCCCGCCGGCTACAGCGTGTCCGACGGCGGCATCACGCTCGACCTGTCGTCGATGCAGGCGCTCGATATCGACGTGGAGGGTCGGACCGCGTGGGCGGAGAGCGGGTTGACGGCCGGGGCGTACACCACCGCGGCCGCGGAGCATGGCCTCGCCACGGGGTTCGGCGACACCGGTTCGGTCGGGATCGGCGGCATCACGCTCTCGGGTGGCGTGGGTTTCCTGGTCCGTCCGCACGGCCTCACGATCGATCAACTGCTCGCCGCGGAGCTGGTGACCGCCGACGGAGAGATCCTCCAGGTCGACGAGGAACACCACCCCGATCTGTTCTGGGCGGTCCGCGGCGGCGGCGGCAACGTCGGCGTGGCGACCCGGTTCCGGTTCCGGCTGCACGATCTGCCATCGGTCGTCGGCGGGATGCTGGTGCTCCCCGCGACGCCCGGAACGATCACGGGCTTCGTGGCTGCCGCGGAGGCCGCACCGGAGGAGCTCTCGACGATCGCGAACGTGATGCCCGCACCGCCGATGCCGTTCCTGCCCGAGGAGCTCCACGGCAGGCTCGTGCTCCTCGCCTTGATGGTGTACGCGGGGGAGACGGAGGCCGGGGAACGCGCGTTGGCGCCGTTCCGCTCGCTGGCCGCGCCACTGGCGGACATGCTTCGTCCCATGACGTACCCCGAGATCTATCTGCCGGAGGAGGAGGGCTACCGTCCGATCGGGGCCGCCCGCACGATGTTCCTCGACGCGGTCGGTGGGGCCGACGCCGAGACGATCGTCGAGCACCTCGAGTCGTCGGACGCGATGATGCGCGTGGCGCAGCTCCGCGTGCTCGGCGGCGCCATGGCGCGTGTCCCGGTGGACGCGACGGCGTTCGCGCATCGCGATCGGCACCTGATGGCGAACGTCGCCGCGCTCGTCGAGAGCACGGATCAGCTCCCGGCGCAGGAAGCCTGGGTGGACGGGTTCGCCCACGCGTTGCGCGGCACCGGCACCGGCGCCTACGTCGGGTTCCTGGCCGACGAGGGGGAGGGGCGCATCCACGAGGCCTATCCCGGTCCGACCTGGGATCGGCTCGCGGCGATCAAGGCTCGCTACGATCCGACCAACCTGTTCGCCGGCAACCAGAACGTTCCGCCCGCGAGCCGATGACGGATGACCTGATGGAACCCACGACCGAGCTGCACGGCGGATTCAGCGATGCAGACGCATCCGCGACGCCGTGGTCCGAGGCGACGCGACATCTCGATGAGGCCGATCTGGCCTGGTTGACGACGGTGCGCCCGGACGGGCGCCCGCACGTCACGCCGTTGATCTTCGCCTGGTTGGACGGCGCGGTGTACTTCACCACCGGCCCGGGGGAACGGAAGGCTGCGAACCTCTCGGGCAACCCGCACTGCATCCTGACGACCGGCTGCAACGCCATGGATCACGGCCTCGACGTGGTGATCGAGGGGGAGGCGGTCCTCACGACCGACCCGGCCGTGGTGCGGCGGGTCGCCGAAGGATTCGCCGCGAAGTACCTTCCCCGCGAAGGAGCGAGCGTGTTCCATGAAGAGATGCGTGCCGGCACGTTCATCGCCGAGGGCGGCACGAACCTGCTCTACGGGGTGATACCGACGGTCGCATTCGGGTTCGGCAAGGGCGAGTTCAGCCAGACACGCTGGCGGTTCCCGTCTCGAGGAGACGAGGCGTGACGCGGCCCGGGGGAGTGCATCGATGCAGCAACGCGTGAGCATCATCACGCTCGGTGTGGCCGACGTCTCGGCTTCGCGGCGCTTCTACGAGCGTTTGGGGTGGGAGGCCGGCCTCGAGGCCGAGGACACGGTGTTCTTCCCGATCGGTGGTCTGCTCCTGATCCTGTGGGGCCGGGAGAAGCTGGAAGCGGATAGCGGAGTCAGCGACGGCGGCTCGTGGGGCGGCGTCACGCTGGCGCACAACGTGTCGTCCAACGACGAGGTCGACGCCGTGATCGAGGAAGCGCGAGCCGCCGGGGCACGCATCAGCCGGGAGCCGGCCGACACGTTCTACGGGGGGTACGCCGGCGTCTTCGTGGATCCCGACGGGCATCCGTGGGAGATCGCCTGCAACCCCGGTCTCGAACTGCAGAACGACGGGACCCTCCGGCTCCCGCAGGGTTGAACGGCGATCGGTTCCTCAGGCGAAGAACGCGAAGAGCGCCGGCGCCATGACGGCGGGGTCGAAGTTGTGGTCTTGTCCCGACAGGGTCGATCGCCGGCCATCGGGCAGCACGTCGACGAGCGCATCAGCGGTCTCCGCCATGAACCCGAAGCTGTTGCCCCCGTCGAGCACCAACGTCGGTACGGTGGTCTTCGCAGCCGACGCGGTGGGCAACGAGTAATCGCCCATGATGGTGGCGTCGTACGGCAGCGTATGCGCGAGCGCCTCTTGGGCGGGCCACCAGGGGGCGTTGCGCGACTCGGCGACGAACTCCGCGGGCATGCGGACGACCTTCTCCATGAAGTACTGCGCCGCGTCGCCCCGACGGCCCTCGGCGAGCATCCGTTGGTACTGCTCGACCTGGTCGGCCGGTGGACGGCTGTGCTCGTCCATGATGTAGGGCGGTTCCCAGAGCGCCAGTTTGCTGACGGGTGAACCGGCGGCCGCGGCCTCCAGGGCCAGTGCCGCTCCGGAGGACGAGCCGAAGAGGTGTGCAGAGCCGCCGGCCGAGGCGATCACGGCGTCGATGTCCTCGATCTCGCGCTGGACGGCGTACGGAGGCGTGTCGCCGCTCGGACCACGTCCGCGCCGGTCGTAGTTCAGGACCATGAGCTGTGCCGACAGGAGGTCGGCGAGCGGTGCGAGCGACGATCGATCGACCGAGCCGCCCGTGACCAGGACGACCGGTGCTCCCTGACCGATCCGGTCGAACGCGATCGTGGTGCCGTCCTTGGAGGTGACCTGCTCCATCTTGCGCTCCTTCCCGAGGTGCGGGGAAGACTAGCGGGCGGGCCGCGGTCCGCGGCGGCGGGAGTGGGATAGGGTCGCCGCGTGCAGATCCTGGTCGCCGAGGCTCTCGCCGACGCCCTGGAGGCGAAGGCCGCGTTCCCGGACGCGGCGCCCATCGCCGGCGGTACCGACCTCATGGTGGAGATCAACGCCGGTCGCGAACGACCGACCGCGATCCTCGATCTGTCCCGCGTCGCCGAGTTGGAGACGTATGAGCGCGGCGCGGACGTGGTGCTCGGGGCCGGCCTGACGTATGCACGGATCCTTCGGGAGCTGGGCGATGAGCGGGCCCTCGCGCAGGCGGCTCGATCCGTCGGCTCGCCGCAGATCCGCAACCGTGGGACGGTCGGCGGCAACGTCGCCACGGCCTCTCCCGCCGGCGATCTCCTGCCGGTCATCGCGGCGAACGACGGCCACGTCGAGCTCGCCGCCACTGGTGGCAGACGTCGACTCGTCCCCTGGGACGCGTTCTTCGTCGGCCCGAAACGAAGCTCGATCGCGCCGGACGAGCTGATCACGGCGATCCGATGGACCCGCGCGAACGGTCCCGGCGTCTTCGCGAAGATCGGCCTGCGCAACGCGATGGTGATCTCCATCGTGGGGGTCTGCCTCCAGATCGACGAAGACGCTCGCGCGGTACGGATCGCGCTCGGCAGCGTCGCGCCGACGGTCGTGCGCGCCACCGATGCCGAGCGGTTCGCCGCCGGCGCCCTGGAGGAGGCCGGCGCGTGGGGCGACCCCGGCCGTGCTCCGGCCGACGCGACGGTCGCACGGTTCGCGGATCTCGTGGCCTCGGCGGCGCGTCCGATCGACGACGCGCGTGGCAGCGCCGCATACCGGCATCACGCGGTCGGGATACTGGCCGCGCGTGCCCTCCGCTGGGTCCTCGACGACCGCCGGACCGGGAGGTCCTGATCATGCTCGTCCGCACCGTGGTGAACGGCCGGCCCGTCGAGGCCGACGTGTGGGAGGGAAGCAGCCTCCTGGCGATGCTCCGCGACCAGCTCGATCTCCCCGGCTCGAAGAACGCCTGCGAAGAGGGGGAGTGCGGCTCGTGCTCGGTATGGCTGGATGGGACGCTCGTGTGCTCCTGCCTCGTCCTCGCTGCGCAGGCTCAGGGTCGCGACGTCCGTACCGTCGAGGCGCTGGGCGATGTCGACATGCTTCACCCGGTTCAGCAGGCATTCCTCGACGCGGGCGCGGTGCAGTGCGGCTTCTGCACCCCGGGACTCGTGGTCGCGGTGACCGATCTGCTGATGCGCGATCCCTCGCCCAACGACGCCGGTATCCGCGAAGCCTTGGCCGGCAACCTGTGTCGCTGCACCGGGTACGAGAAGATCCTCGACGCCGTCCGCCTGGCCGCGGAGCGCCTGGCGTGACCGGGGCGATCGACACCCGGGGGCGTACCGGCGTCGGCGTCTCCGCCCCGCGGGTCGACGGCATCCCGAAGGTCCTCGGTTCGTTCGCGTATGGGAGCGATCTGTGGGTCGAGGGCATGCTCTGGGGGAGCACGGTCCGGAGCCCGCACGCGCGAGCCGGGGTCCGGAGCGTCGAGATCGCCGACGCCCTCGCGATGAACGGCGTGCACGCGGTGCTGTTGGCCGACGACGTTCCCGGTCAACGGATGTACGGCTTGGACCTCGCCGACCAACCGGTCCTGGCGGAGGAGATCGTGCGGTACGTCGGCGAGCCGGTGGCCGTCGTCGCGGCCGACCATCCGGAGACCGCCCGACTGGCGGCGGAGCTCGTGCGGGTCGACTACGACGTCCTCGACCCGGTGACCGACATGGAGCGCGCGCTCGATCCGAACACACCGCAGCTCCATCCGACCGGCAACGTGCTCCGGCATGTCCATATCGAACACGGAGATCCCGACGCCGAGGCCGACGTCTGGGTCGAGGGTGTGTACGAGACCGGGATGCAAGACCAGGCAGCGCTGGGCCCGGAGGCCGGCCTCGCGATCCCGTCGGCCGACGGCGGCGTCGATCTCCACGTCACCACGCAATGGCTCCACGCCGACCGTGATCAGATCGCGCCATGTCTCGGTTTGCCCCCGGAGCTCGTCCGGATCCACCTGGCGGGTGTCGGCGGGGCGTTCGGTTCGCGCGAGGACCTGCACCTCCATCTCCACGCGTGCATGCTGGCGCTGCGCACCGGCCGTCCGGTGAAGATGGTGTACGGCCGCCACGAGTCGTTCCTCGGACACGTCCACCGGCACCCGGCCCGGATGTGGATGCGACACGGAGCGGATCGCGACGGCCGGCTGGTGAACGTCCAGGTTCGACTGTTGGTGGACGGCGGCGCCTACGCCTCCTCGTCGACCGCCGTGATCGCGAATGCCTCCACGTTCGCGTGCGGGCCGTACGACGTGCCGAACGCGCGGATCGACGGCACCGCCGTCTACACGAACAATCCGCCGTGCGGTGCGATGCGCGGATTCGGCGCGCCGCAGGTCTGCTTCGGACACGAGGCCCAGATGGATCGGCTCGCCTCCGAGCTCGGCCTCGACCCCACCGAGCTCCGGTTGCGGAACGCGCTGCAGCCCGGTTCGGTCTTGCCGACCGGGCAGGTGCTCGGTCCGAGCACCCCGGTGCACGAGGTGATCAGGCGGTGTGCCGCCGTCCCGGGGCCGCCCGGCGAGCCGACCGAGGGCCGCGACCCCATCGAGCTGCCGGGAGGCGCGGGGAACGTCGGCAGGGGCGAGGGCTTGCGTCGCGGCGTCGGATCCGCGGTGGGGTACAAGAACATCGCGTACAGCGAGGGCTTCGACGACTCCTCAGAAGCGACGGTCGAGCTGTTCGTCGAGGGAGGATCCGCCGTCGCCACCGTGCGCTCGGCGGCCGCAGAGGTGGGGCAGGGGCTCACGACGGTGTTCCAGCAGATCGTCGAGAGCGAGCTGGGAGTCGACGATGTCCGGATCCTGCCGGCGGATACGGACGTGGGATCCGCCGGGTCGAGCTCGGCGTCGCGTCAGACGATGATGTCCGGTGGGGCCGTTCAGGCCGCGTGCCGTGAGGTGCGGGCCGAGCTCTTCGGTCGGGTCCGATCGCGGCTCGGCCTGGCCACCGACGCGGATGTCGATCTGGAGGACGGCGGTATCGGGGGTCCGTCGATGGTGGACGTCGTCGCCGACCTGACGCCGCCGATCCGCGCGACGGTCACCTACCGGCACCGACCCGTCGGACCGTTCGACGAGCGGGGCCAGGGAGACATCCACGTGTCGTTCGCGTTCGCTGCGGCGCGCGCCGTGGTGGAGGTCGACGAAGAGCTCGGGCTCGTACGCGTCGTCCAGATCGCGGTGGCGCAGGACGTCGGGCGGGTGATCAACCCGCGCGGTCTTACCGGTCAGATCGAGGGCGCGACCGCGCAAGGCGTGGGCTTCGCCCTGATGGAGGAGTTGAAGCTCGTCGACGGAGCGATCGCGAACGCGTCGTTCACCGACTACCTGATCCCGACGATCCTCGACATGCCTCGTGTCGTCTGCGAGGTGGTCGAGGAACCCGAGCCCGACGTGCCGTTCGGGGCGAAAGGGGTGGGAGAACATGCGTTGATCGTGGTGCCGGCGGCGATCGCCGCCGCCCTCCGCGACGCCACGGGGCGGGGGCTCACCCGGATCCCGGTCGGCCCCGACGACCTGATCGGTCTCTCCCCGCCGAGCCCATGGCGCACACCCCCGCCCAACCCCGATGTCCCGTTCCAGGTCCCCGTGCCTCTGGTTCGCGGGTCGTGAGACGCGACGACGGGCCGACGCGGAGCCGGACCGCCGGCTCCGCGTCAGCCCATCGACACCGTGGATGGGCGAGGTACGGCGTTCCTACGCGCCGCCCTCCTCGAGCGTGACCTCGATCGGCGTGATAGCTCGTCGCCGGTCGTGTCGATGTCGAACTGCTCTTGGAGATCGGTGAGCGCCAACGACACGATGTCGTTCGTGAACGCGCCGTCGGTGGGCTCCGCGGTCAACACCGTCGCCCCCTCGAGGTTCGGCGTGTCCATGGCGATCTGCACCGTGCGGTCCCACGCGGCCTGATCGATGTAGCCGATCCCGTCCGGCGCCGGCCAGATCAGCTTGTTGATCTCGTTCATCTGCCAGAGCTGGTGGCTGTTGCCGAGCTTCGACCCCTTGGCGACGACGATGTCGCGGCATTCCTCGACGTTGTCGCGGCAGTACGCCCAGCCCTTGCAGCGACGCGGCCACGAACCGGCCGGCGAGGTCGATGTACGACTCGTCGGCGTCCAACCGTTCGCCGTCGGCCCAGATCGCGTCCTGGAGCATGCCGACGCCCTCGTCTTCGTACGAGACGACGTTCAGGTCCTCCGGCGTGTAGAGCTCGCCGGTGTCCGGGTTCACGGCCTCGAGCACCTGCGCGTACTCGTTGTACGTCATGGCCTCGGCCGCGTCGATGTCGCCCGACAGCAGGCCGAGCATGTCGAACTGCTGCTGGACCAGCGAGACATCGTTCGCCGGATCAAGCCCGGCCTCGCGAGAGCGCGGCGAAGATCTCGTACTCGTTGCCGAAGCCCCAGTTCCCGATCGTCTTGCCGGCGAAGTCCGACGGCGACGTGATGCCGGCCTCCTTGAACGACACCTGGAGCGTGCCCGAACGCTGGAACACCTGCGCGATGTTCACGATGTTCGCGCCGGCCTCACGGCTGGCGAGCGCCTTCGGCACCCATGCCAGCGCGAAGTCCACCGCACCGTCCGCGAGCTGCTGCTGCGGGCACGATGTCGACGCCGCCCTCGATGATCTCGACGTCCAGGCACCAGTCCTCGTAGAAGCCCTTCTCCTGCGCGGCGAAGTAGCCCGCGAACTGTGCCTGGATGAACCATTGCAGCTGGAGCTTGACCGGGTCCGGCGTCGTGCAGTCGCCGCCGGCGTTACCGCCTCCTCCTCCTCCTCCTCCGTCCCCTCCGTCACCGTCGTCGCTGCCGCATGCGGCACCCACCAACGCGAACGCCAAGACACCGGCGATCACGAACCGGAACCGGCTTCCCTTCATCGCTGCCCCTTCCCCCCGTCGGGACGCTCGCCGCCCCGAATCGACCGATCCTGCTTCCCTCGGCGCATCATGCGCCATCCCGGCGACGCGGGACCGCCCCGCCGGGTGTGGCGACCCGCTCGAGACCGACCGCGATCAGGTAGAACGTGAGTCCCAGCAGGCATGCGCCCAGGACGTATGCCCACGCCGTCGCGTTCTTCGAGATCGCGATGCTGGCCACGATCCGGCTCCCCAGGCCGTTCTGGCTGCCGCCGAAGTACTCGGAGACGAACGCCGTGATCACGGCGGCCGGTGCCGCGATCTTCAGCGCGGTGAACAGGTACGGCACGGCGTTGGGCACACGGACCTTGCGCAGGATCGCGGTCTCGCCGGCCGCGTACGACCGCATCAGCTCCAGCTGCGTCGGGCTCGACCTCCCGGAGTCCTCTCGCCACATTCACCAATACGATGAAATCGACGACGAGGGTGACCATCAGCCGCCGGGCACCTCGCTGGTGATCGAGAACATGTTGTTGAACACGGCCACCAGCACGAAGATCGGCACCGCGTTCAGGGCGATCGCCAGCGGGCGTCATCAGGTCGTTGAGCAGCCGATACCTCGCCAAGCAGGAACGAGGTACGCGATCGCCGAGCACCGTCCCGACCACCAACCCGATCAGGGCGTTGAGGCCGGAGACCTTCGTGGCATCCCAGATCAGTCCCGGGTTCTCCGTGAACTGCTGCCAGATCGACGACGGCGGGGGGAGGAAGTACGGCTGGAAGTCGAAGACCTTCACCGCGAGCCTCCCAGAGCGCCAGGAACCCGAGACCGAACACGACCGGCGGCCAGAGCGCGTCGAACCAGGAGCGACCCGTACGGGCCCGCCGGGACCGACCGGTCGTCACCGCGACGCTCACGGTTCGAGCACCGCCTCGTCCAGGTCGGTCACCTGCATCCCGCGGAGCGCCTCGCGCACCTCGGTGACCTTGCGGAAGAACGCAGGGTCCTCGCGCGTGTCGATGCTGCGCTTCGCCCCGAGGTCCACCTCGATGACCGTCTTGATCTTCCCGGGCCGCGGCGACATCACGACGACACGCGTCGAGAGGTACACGGCCTCGGCGATCGAGTGCGTCACGAACACGACGGTCGTTCCCGTCTCACCGCAGATCCGGAGCAGCTCTGCCTGCATGTGCTCGCGCGTCATCTCGTCCAGCGCGCCGAACGGCTCGTCCATCAGCAGGAGGGGCGGGTGGGCGGCCAGCGCTCGGGCGATGGCGACCCGCTGCTGCATCCCACCCGAGAGCTGCCACGGGTAGTGTTCGGCGAACTCCGGCAGCTTCACCAACTCGAGCATCTCCTCGGCGCGTTGGCGCCGTTCCTCCTTGCCCCAGTCCTTCAGCTCCAGCGGGAGCTCGACGTTCTTCGCGACGGTCCGCCACTCGAACAGGCCGGCGTGCTGGAACGCCATGCCGTAGTCCTGGTCGAGCCGCGCCTGCCGGGCCGGCTTGCCGTTGACCAGCACCTCGCCGGTGGTCGGCTCCATCAGGTTCGCGATCAGGCGGAGCTGGGTCGACTTGCCGCAGCCCGACGGTCCGATCAGCGATACGAACTCGCCCGGCCGATCGTCAGGTCGATGTCGACCAGCGCGTCGACGGCGTTCGGCCGGCCCGGCGTTGAAGTCTTCGTGAGGTCGCGGACCTCCACGGCCGCGGGATCGGTCACTCGAAGGCCTCCTTCGGCGGACGGTTGCGCATCGACACGAGGTCGATCACCGCCACCAGCCCGGCCATCAGCAGTCCGAGCCCGGCCGCCGCGAACACCGCCGTGAAGACCTTCGCCGGGTCGCTCGTCGCCTCGCGGGCGTACTCGATGATCAGCCGTCCCACACCGCCCGCGAGGCCCGTCGAGATCTCGGCGACGACGACGCCGATCACCGACGCCGTCGCGGCGAGCTTGAGCGCCGGGATCATGAACGGCACCGCGGCCGGGAACCGCAGCTTGAAGAGCGTCTGTCGCCACGACGCCGCATAGGAATCCATCAGCTCGAGCGACGCGGCTTGGGGGCCGGACGTCAGGCCCTTCAAGCGTGCCGACGGCGACCGGGAAGAACGCGAGGAAGGCCCCGAGCACGGCGGCCGAGAGCCACCTCGGCCACTCGAACCCGCCGATATGGAGCTTGCCGCCCCAGCTGACGACGAGCGGGGCCAGGGCGATCAGCGGCACCGTCTGGCGGATCACCAGGTAGGGGAGCAGCCCGCGCTCCACGACCTTGTACCGCGCCATCAGCACGGCGAGGCCGAGGCCGACGACCACGCCCATGATGAACCCGGCCAGCGCCAGCCGCAGCGAGAACCACGCACCTGCCGCGACGGTGAGGAAGATCGACCCCTCGGCGCCACGGCGCTCCGGCTCCGCGTAGCGCGACAGCATCTCCCAGACGTGCGGCATCGCGGTGTCGTTCGCGCGCGGCAGGAGCGTCATCCCGAACACGCGTGCCGCCGTCCTCGGGTCCGATCAGCTTGTAGAGCTCCCAGAGGAGCGCGACCGCCGCCAGCGCCAGCAGGAACATCCAGACGCGCCGGACCCGCTCGGGTGTCGCCACGGCTCGTGTCGAACGGCGACTCACGACTTCGCGAGCACGCTTTCCGCGATCGCGGGGATGACCTTCTCGCCGTAGAGGCGAAGGGTCCCGTCCTTGTCGTCGTGTTGCAGGTAGACCGCGAACTGATCCACGCCGAGGTCCCGGAGCTCCTCCAGCCTCCGGACCTGCTCATCGACGCCGCCGAGGATGCAGAAGCGATCGACGATCTCGTCGGGCACGAACTGCGCATGCACGTTGCCCGCCTGGCCGTGCTGGTTGTAGTCGTAGCCCTCGCGGCCCTTGATGTAGTCGGTCAGCGCGGCCGGGATCTCCGAGGACTCGCCGTAGCGGGCGACGATGTCGGCGACGTGGTTGCCGACCATGCCGCCGAACCATCGGCACTGATCGCGCGCGTAGGCGACGTCGTCGGTCACGTACGCGGGCGCCGCCACGCAGATCGTGAGCTCCGCAGGGTCTCGCCCGGCATCCGAGGCGGCTTTCCGCACGGCGCTGATCGTCCATGCGGCGATGTCCGGGTCGGCGAGCTGCAGGATGAACCCGTCGGCCACCTCGCCGATCACCTGCAACGCCTTCGGCCCGTAGCCGGCTCCCCAGACCTCGACCCGGCTCTTCGATGCCCAGGGGAAACGGAGCGTGGAGCCCGCGGTACTCCGACCTCCCGTCCGTTCGACAGTTCGCGGATCACGTGGATCGCCTCGCGGAGCGCGGCCAGCGTCGATGGCTTGCCGTTCGATCACGCGGACGGCCGAGTCGCCGCGGCCGATCCCGATCACCGTGCGGTTGCCGAACATCTCGTTCAGCGTGGCGAACACGCTCGCGGTGACGGTCCAGTCGCGGGTGATCGGGTTCGTCACCATCGGGCCGACGATCACGTTGCGGGTGTTCGCGAGGATCTGCGTGAAGATCGGGAACGGCTCCTCCCACAGGATGTGCGAGTCGAACGTCCACACGTGGCTGAAGCCGTACGATTCGGCGCGCTTCGCCAGGTCGATCACGCGTGCGCTGGGTGGAGTGGTCTGCAGCACCACGCCGATGTCCACGGCGTCCCCTTCCTCGTGATGCGTCTAGCGCGCGACGATGTCGTCGTACGCGTCGGGCCGGCGGTCGCGGTAGAACGCCCACCGGTCGCGCACCTCGCGGATCTTCGCGAGGTCCAGGTCGCGCACGATCAGCTCCGGCTTGTACGCGTCGCCCAGGTCGCCGACGAACTGTCCCTCGGGGTCGACGAAGTAGCTCTGACCGTAGAAGTCGTCGTCGCCGAGCGGTTCGATGCCGACACGGTTGATCGCGCCCACGTAGTACATGTTCGCGACGGCCGCCGCCGGCTGCTCCAGGCGCCAGATGTACTCGGAGAGCCCGCGGTGGGTGGCCGACGGGTTGAAGACGATCTCGGCGCCGTGCAGGCCGAGCATCCGCCAGCCCTCGGGGAAGTGGCGGTCGTAGCAGATGTAGACGCCCACCTTGCCGACGGCGGTCTCGAACACGGGGTACCCACCGGTGCCGGGCGCGAAGTAGAACTTCTCCCAGAAGCCCTTCACCTGCGGGATGTGTTGCTTGCGGTACTTGCCGAGGTACGTGCCGTCGGCGTCGATCACGGCGGCGGTGTTGTAGTACAGGCCGGCCTGCACGATCTCGTACATCGGCAGCACGATCACCATGCCCAGCTCCTTGGCCACCGACTGGAACCGCTTCGTCGTGGGGCCGTCGGGGATCGGCTCGGTGTAGCTGTAGAACTCGGGATCCTGCACCTGGCAGAAGTACGGCCCGTAGAACAGCTCCTGGAAGCACATGACCTGCGCGCCGTCGGCGGCGGCCTCACGCGCGGCCTCCTCGTGCTTGTCGATCATCGACTGCCTGGTCGCCCGACCAGTCCGTCTGCAGCAGCGCGGCCCTCACGGTCGTGGACATGCGGTCGTCTCCCTCCGGTCACGGGACCCAGTGTCGGGTCATGGTAGCGAGACGTGAGCCGGCGCGCGACCTTGGGTAGGGTCACCTGATGGCGCCGTCCACACCCGACGAGATCGAGGTCTCCCGGCCCGACAAGCTGCTCTGGCCGGTCCCCGGGGTCACCAAGCGGCGCTACGTGGACTACCTGGGGAGCGTGGCGGATCGCTTCCTGACGTGGAGCCGGGGGCGACCGCTCACCATGGTCCGCGCCCCGGACGGTGTCGGAGGCAAGCAGTACTTCCAGAAGGCGGTCCCGACCTACGCGCCGGAGTGGATCCGCACGGTCCGCATCCCCGCGCCCAGCGCCGGTCGCGACGTCGACTTCGTCGTGTGCGACGACCGGGCGACGCTGCAGTGGCTCGGGAACCAGGCGGCGCTGGAGCTCCATCTGGCGCCGGTCCGCGCCGACACGCTGGAACGGCCGGATCTGCTCGTCGTCGACATCGATCCGCCCGAGGGCGCGTTCGACGCGGCGGTCGAGGTGGCCGGGCTGGTGCTCGACGTCCTCGACGACCTCGGGATGGCGACGGGTGTGAAGACGACCGGTGGCAAAGGGCTGCACATCGTGGCACCGATCGAGCGTCGCTACGACGCGGAGGCGCTGCGGGGAGCCGCCGCCCGGCTGACCGCGATCGTCGTCGCGCGCCGCCCGGATCTGGTCACCGACCAGTTCCGCAAGGCCGACCGGGGCGGGCGCGTGATGCTCGATCCATCGCGGAACGGCACCGGCGCCACGATCGTCGCGCCGTATTCGCCCCGCGCGCGCGAGGACCCGACCGTGTCGTTCCCGCTGGTGCCGGATGAGCTCTCGACGGTTTCGCCGGGCGACTTCTCGATCATGACGGTACCGGAGCTGCTGGATCGACCCGGGCCGACGCGGTGGGACGCACTCGCCACGGAACGGAATCGGCTGCCGAAGCGGTTGCTCCACGACCGATGAACGACGAGCCCGTGCGGCGGACGAGGGAAGGAGCACGCGATGCAGGTGCGATTCACGGGTGGACCGCTCGACGGCGAGACGCAAGGAGATCGGAGACGGAGCCCGAGGTCGGGCGCACGATCCACTGGCCGCCGGACGCACACCGACGACGCACGACGACACGATCCCGGGTGCCGACGACATCCTCGAATACCTGTACCGAGGCGATGGTGAGGCCGATTACGTCGCCGGCCTGCTCAACGCCGAGGCTTCGGCTCGCGAGGACGCGAGCCCGCCCGCCGGAGGATCGGGAGACATGATGGAGCGCGAGGGAAGCGAGCCGCCGGTACCGCCCCCGTCGGAGCAAGAACGCGACGAGGCCGAGGACACGACCCCGCAGGACGCGCCCGCCGACCCGGTCGAGGATCCCGACACGGATGGATCGGCCGACGCCGAGCCTGAGTCCCGAGGCCTGAGTCCGAACCCGGATCGGAACGTCCATCCGACCCCGACGTGCACCCGAACCCGAATCCGACCCTGCAGCCGAACCTGCGGCCCGACCTTCATCCGAACCGGCGTCCGAACCCGGGTCAGAGCTCCCACGAACCACGACCACCGGCGACGAGGAGTACGACCGACGGAGCGCGGGCGATGGAGCCGTCTCCGGCGCGCCGGGCGACGACCTGGACGACGTCGCGCAACGTCACGACTGACGTTCCGATGCGCCGGCCGGGGTGACCTGAAGGGATCTACGCCCGGCGTTCGAGGATCACGACCGGGATGGTGCGATGCCCCTCGGTCTTCTTCTGGTACTCACCGAACTGGGGGTAGGCGGCGACCTGTCGCGCGTAGAGCTCGTCACGCTCCGGGCCTTCGCGGAGCACCTTCGCTCTCACGGGGATCGTGTCGGTCCCGACCTCGATGGTCGCCTGGGGACCGGCCTCCACGTTGTGGAGCCAGTCGGGATGCTTGACGTATCCGCCCTTCGACGCGAAGACCACCCATCGGTCCCCATCCGGTAGGTACATCAATGGGTTCACGCGCTCGGTCCCGCTGCGTCTCCCGGTCGTATGGAGCAGCAAGAGCGGCGCCCCCTCGAAGGCGTGGCCGACGCGCCCTTCGTTCGCCCGGAACTCATCGATGATGTTCTCGTTCCCGTCGCTCACCCGTCCAGCTCCCTCGGTCCGATCCTGCAAGAACCGTTCTCGGGGCGGCGTTTCTTCCCCAGCGGTAGGCTCGCGCTCGATGGTGACCACGGAGGGCCTCGCGGGGCGCCGCGCGCTGGTGACCGGTGGGAACCGTGGCATCGGTCTCGAGGTCGCGCGGCTCCTGGCCGGTCTGGGCCTGGAGGTCTTCCTGGGTTCGCGCGATCTGGCGGCGGGTGAGGCCGCCGCCGCGGCACTCGGTGGACCCGCGGTGACCCCGGTCCGCATCGACGTGTCGAACGCGACCGACGTGACCGCCGCGCGCGACGCGCTGTCGCCCGAGGGCATCGACGTCCTGATCAACAACGCGGCGATCAACCCGCGCGGATCGGTCTCGGCCGAGGAGGCCGACCAGGCTTGGCAGGTGAACACGCTCGGTGTGTGGCGCGTCACGCAGGCGTTCCTGCCGACGATGCGCGAACGCGGATGGGGACGCATCGTCAACGTCTCGTCAGAGGTCGCCACGCACGGTCGAGAGCGGCGCGGGGGAGGCATCTATCGCGCCACCAAGGTCGCGATGAACGACATGACCCGGGCGCTCGCCGAGGACCTGGACGGATCGGGCATCCTGGTGAACGCGATCAGCCCCGGCTGGTGCCGGTCCGACATGGGTGGAGCCAGCGCCCCGCGTTCCGCGGAGCAGGGCGCCGCCAGCATCGTGTGGGGCGTCACGCTCCCCGACGACGGGCCTAGCGGCGGCTACTTCCAAGACGGCGAGCCGCTCGCCTGGTAGCCGCGCGGCGATCTCGAAGGATCGTGCCCCGATCTACGGCGGTTGTCGATTCCGTGGCGTGGCGTTCGTCGTGGGGGTGTCGGTCCCACTCGGGGACCGCGGACCCGCAAGGAGGGGATCGCATGGCGAAGTACCTGCTGCTCTACGCAGGTGGGAGCATGCCCGAGACCGAGGCTCAGCAGGCCGAGGTCACGAAGGCGTGGACCGATTGGTTCACGGAGCTCGGCCCCGCGGTCGTCGATCCGGGGAACCCGTTCACGGCGGACTCGAAGACGATCTCGTCCGGCCCTGCGGTGAAGGATGCCAAGGCGACGGCGAGCGGCTACTCGGTGATCGAGGCCGACTCGCTCGACCAGGCGGCCAAGCTGGCGGAGAACTGCCCCGTGCTGCACGGCGGCGCCGAGGTCATGGTCTTCGAAACCTTCGACGTGATGTAGGCGGGCGTCTGGGCTCTCCCTTCGGGGAGAGCCCTACGCCGTCGTCGCGTCGCCGGCCTCCGGATCGGAGGCCTCGAGCTTCGCCTCGAGCTCCTGGATCTCGGCGACCAACCGGTCGGCCTCGGCGCCGGCGGGCGCGCCTCCGCTCCGCTCCTTCACGATGAGGTAGCCGAGCTGCTCCGCGAGGCCATCGGCCTTCTTCCGCGTCTGGGCCTGACCCACCTTGTCCTGGACCTGTGCCGACCCCTTCTTGGCCTCGACGGCGACCTTCTCCGCCGCCGCCTTGGCCTTGTCCAAGATGCCCATGGCACGCTCCTTCCGCTCGGCGACCGAGTCGGCCGCGGTGCGGTGCGTATCGTAGCGAGCCGTGCGGTCTACGGGCGCGGGGTCCAGGTGGACGGCCGGCCCGCCGCCGCGGCGATCTCCGAGACGTCGCGCGATGACCATGCGGCGGGGAGACGGACGAGCCAGTCCCTGACGCTCCGTGGGCTGCCGATGTGCACATCGGGTGGCGTCTCGGTGACCGTCCACTCATCGGCGAGGATGACGATGACCGCGCCGACGTCGACGGGCCGGCCGATCGCGATCGTGAGGGTGCTCGACGCGCGAGCCGCATCGAGCGAGGCCTTGGAGAGGAAGTCCGTCGGGTGACCGTTGTGGCGGATCGACCGCTCGCCGATCCACACCTTGCCCATCAGATCCTTGGAGTGGAGGGTGAACGCCCCGGCGGGTCCGATCACGAGATGGCCGTTCGGCACATCGGTGGCGAGGGCGTGCCAGCCATCGGGCAGCCTCCCGAACGGGAGCGCGGTCGACCGTGCACAGGGGCGACGCGCTCCGACCTCGCGTGAGTGCAGGCCCGCGAGTAACGACAGGACCGTGGCGAGCGGGTCACGCCGGAGCGTGCGCTCGCGCCTGCCGGTGACCGCTGTGCCACGGACGAACGTGTCCGCGAGCGCGTCGTCTTCGAGCCGCGTTCCCATAGAGCAGGTATCGGCCGCGGGCGGCGGAGACGTGAGGGCTATCTGGAGGACACGAGGATCGATCCTACCGGCGACCGAGTTCCGGATCCGACGGGTTGACCATCCGCCGACCGATGGCGTCCACGGCCTCGCGCAGCGGGCGCGTGAGGTAGGCCAGGTGGTCCTGCTCGCCGTGGTGGTGCGTTGCCGAACCCTGCTCGTGGTGCCGTGCCAGACGCTCCATGTAGTCCATCGATCCCTGCGTCAGCGTGAGCATGTGGCGTGCGACATCGGGATCGAACCGCCACCAGTCTCCCCCGCACGCGACATAGACGGGTGAGGTATGCGCGAAGCACCCACGCTGCCACGCATCGAGATGCCGGTCCGCGTCGAAGTACTCCTCCCCGCCGCATCGGGCGGCGAACCAGCTGTGCTCGCGGACCTCGACGGCCGCGTCGAGCGTCAGCGTCCGGCTCCCTGCGGCGTCTTCGGTCGATGCCACGACCTTCCCGTTCTGCACGATCTGGAGCGAGTGCATCGGGAAGATCCCCTCGGCACGCGCGCGGATCGTCACGGTCCCCGGACCGGTGATCCGGACGACGTCTCCGATGCCTCCGCCTTCCACCTCGAGCTCGATCATGGGCCCGCCACTCAGGAACGTTCTGCCCGCCCGAACGGCGCGGCACCATGCGTCGTAGCTGAACTCCTCGTCGTCCAGGTGCGCGTACGTCCGGTAGAGGCCCACCGGGACCTCATTGCTCATCTTGTCGGTGCCGCCCACCAGCGGTATCCGATATCCGCAATCCAGGAGGCGGTAGTAGGCATCGTGGGCGTCGGGCCGCTGCACGATCATCTCCAGGGCGTCTGCGCGCCCGGTGGCAACGAGCGCCGCGCGCTCTCCGTTGGGTTGGGGCAGATGCGGCACCACGACGGTGCCGCCCTGGGCGTGGCACGCATCGGCCCAGTGGGAGAGCGTCGTTTCCAGCGTTCCTCCGAGCTCGGCCTCGTCCGGCCCATCGCTGCACCACGGATAGACCGGGTCCCGGAGCCCCCACAGGATCAGATGTCCGAGCTGATGTTGGCGGTTCTCCTGGCTCACGTAGGTGACGAACGGGCCATCCGACGTGTGCGGCTCGCCGCTGAACTCCTCGACGTTGGTGAAGAGGCTGCCCCACTGGCTCTGCAGCAGGTTCACGACGTTCAGATCCTCACCCCGCTGCTCGAGTGCCGCTCCGTGCGCCGACAGGAAGTGCACGTGCGAATCGCCGGAGTACCAACCCCGGTCGTTCATGGACGTCCACCGCCGCAGCGTGAGCGCGAGCTCGCGTTGCCCGGGAGCGATCGTCACGCGTTCACGCAGCGGCTGATACTCGAATCCCCGAGCGACCTCGACGATCACCTCCCCACGAGGGAGCCAGCCCTGGCAGGTCCCGTCGATGTAGGCGTAGGTGACGCGTCCGAGCCGGACGTCTCCTCCCACGTCGACGTGCCACGACTCGATGTCGGAGTTGAGGTGATCGGGATGACCGTGGGGCTGGTACGGGACGCCGGACGGCGACCGGAAGTGCACGCGGCACGGCACCGGCGTGCCGGTCGCCTCGTCCACGACCGTCGTGTGCACCCAGTTGCGCCCGTCTTCGATCAGGCGGATGCGGACCCCGTCTCGCTCCGTGGGGGTGTTCGTCTGCAGGTCGCTCCACCGAACCGACCCGATCTCCACGCCGGCTTGGTCGATCGACAACGTGGCCGAGGGCAGGGCGGCCACCCGAGCGTACGCGTGGCTCGACGTCGTGTTCGCGGGCTCTCCCCACCCGTCGACCGGAGGATCGCGGCGGTCGTCCGCGGAGGGGACGGGGAGTGGGTACGTGTACGTCGCCTCGCCCCGATCCACGCGCACGGTGAGATCGAACGGAACGTCCCGGCGCGCGGGGTCGATCATCTCGATCGCCACCGGACGGGTGGGTCCGCGCACGAACGGGAACTCGTCGGCGTGCCCGAGGGTCACGGCGGCGATCAGGCATCGTCCCTCCACGGGGCGGAACTCGATCGACTCGATCGAGCGCTCCGGCACGGGGTTCTCCCATGCCCAGAGGTAGTAGCCGGCCGCCAGCTCCGCGTAGCTCTCCATCTGCCGTGCCCCGGACTGGCTCCACGGACCGGCGTTCCGATCGAACATCCCCGGGGACGAGTCGGACCACGCCAGGAACGGGGCATCCGCCTTGAACCAGTCATCGGATATCGCCTGGATCTCGAAGCGTTCACGGATCGGGATCTCGCTCGAAGAACCATCGTCGAGTCGGAAGGTGTAGTGCGCGACCGTCGTCCCGGCGCCCAGGCCGTCCGGGCTGGGCGATGTGAGCAGCCGATGCGCCACCACGACGTTGCGCGCCGCCCGCCCGATCGGGACGGTGACCGACGCTGCGCCTTCCTCCAGCAGGATGAACCGCGGAGCGTCCGGAGCGTCGGGATCGCCGACGAGGAACGGCAGTCCGCGGGACTCCTGAGGTCCCGCGGAGATCCCGGCGCCGGACCCCAAGGCGTCGGGTCCCGCGTTGCACCAGCGCCCGAGCTCGATGGATTCGTAGTCGATCGTGCTACCCCTTCAGGCCGACGGACGCGATCCCGCCGATCAGCTTCTCCTGCGCGAAGAAGTACAGGATGACGGCCGGGATCATCAGGATCAGGTTCGTCGCCATCAGCAGGTTCAGGTTCGGATCCGAGCGCGTCACCAGGTTCGCCATCCCGATCGACACCGTGAACTCCTCGCCGCTGTCGAGGTAGATCAGCGGTCCGAGCAGATCTCCCCATTCCCCGATGAAGACGAACACGACACAGACCGCGAGGACGGGCTTGCAGAGGGGAAGGACGATATGCCAGAAGACCTGGAAATGGGTACAGCCGTCCACGCGCGCCGCATCCTCGAGCTGCCGAGGCAACGTTCGCATGTACTGCCGGATCAGGAAGATGAAGAACGCGTTGCCGAAGAACGAGGGAATGATCAGCGGCAGATACGTTCCGTACCAGCCCATCTTGAAGAACATCAGGAACTGCGGGATCATCAGGACCTGCCACGGGATCAACATCGTGATGATCAGGACGTTGAACAGGAACTCGCGGCCGCGGAACCGGAGCTTGGCGAACGCATACGCAACGAGCGAGCACGAGAACAGCGTGCCGAGGATGTTTCCCCCGACGATGATCAGCGTGTTCAGCGTGTAGCGGGCGAATGGCCGCGACGGCAGCGTCAGTGCCCGCCAGAAGTTGTCCCACTGCCAGTGCTCCGTCGGCACCCATTCCGGAGGAGCCGTGAACACCGGCGCGTTGTCGGGTTTGAGGGCGACCGTGATCATCCAGCCGAGCGGCAGCATCACCGCGGCGCACAGCGACAACACCGCGGCGTACGTCAGGAACAGGTAGAGGCGGCGGCGGAACTTCGGCTTCCGGCTGCGAGCGGGCGCGGGCCGTTCGATCTCGGTCGTCGCCACCTACTCTCCCTCCGACTCGTAGTAGACCCAGCGGCTCGACGTCTTGAACACCAGCAGGATCACGATGGCGGCGACGATCACCAGGACCCACGCCAGCGCCGATGCGTAGCCGAACCGTCCGTTACGGAACCCCTCGTTCCACAGGTTGAGGACATAGAACAGCATCGAGCCCCGTGTTCCGCCCTGGCCGCCTCCGCCTCCGAGGACGAAGGCCGTGTCGAAGACCTGGAACGCCTCGATCAGGCCGATGAGGAGCGTGAACAACAGTGTCGGAGTGAGGAGCGGAAGCGTGATGTGCCGGAACGTCTGCCAGGCGCTCGCCCCGTCGACCCTCGCGGCTTGGTACAGGGCGGGCGGGATGTTCTGCAGACCGGCGAGGTAGATGATCGCGCTGCCGCCGATACCCCACAGGCCCATGAGGACGATGGCCGGGACGGCCCACGTCGGACTCAGGAGCCATCGGGGCGGGTCGTCGATCCCGATCCACCTCAGCACCTGATTGATCACGCCCAGATCGGGATTCAGCAGCGACACCCACAGCACGGCCACGGCCACGCCACTCAGCACCGTCGGCAGGAACAGGATCGTGCGGAAGACGTACATCCCGCGCACCCGCTGGTTGAGCAGGATCGCGAGCGAGAGGCCGAGGACCAGATAGAGCGGGACGGACAGCGCCGCGTAGAAGAGCGTCACCTTGATCGACTGCCAGAACTCCCGGCTGTGGATCATGTCGCGATAGTTCTCGAGCCCGACCCACCGGGCCGGCGAGATCAGGTTCCAGTTGGTGAAGCTGAGCAGCACCGACGCGATGATCGGTCCGATCAGGAAGACGACGAGCCCGATGAGCCAGGGCAGCGCGAAGAGGAACCCTGCGCGGTTCTCCTTCCGGGAGATGCGACTGCGGCGCGAACGCACTCAGCTGCCGGACCGGCTAGATGTCTTCCCAGGTCTGCCACGCTTGATCGAGGCTCTCCTGCATCTCCGGAGCGACCTCGTCGAGCGCCTCCTGAGCGGTCTTGTCGCCCTCCACCACCAGGGAGAACGAGTCCCACAATGGATCGGTCACGTCCCAGTATCCGGCCACGAAGATGCCTGGTTGCGCCAGCGACATGACGTCGAGCGCCTCTTGACGCCCGGCGCTCTCCCCGGCCCAGTCGAGCTCCTCCGCGACCGCGAGGTCGAGCGACACCGCGTTGCCGACCTCCACGCGCAGCTCGTTGCCGGTCGTTCCGACGAACGCGATGAACTGCTTGGCCGCCTCGACGTTGCTGCTCGACGCGAACACGCCCCACATGTCGGTCCAGGAGCTCACGAACGGCGCGTCGCCTGCCTGCTCCACGGGCAGGGGCGCCACGCCCCAGGGGATCCCCGCTCCCTCGAGCATCGGGATCGCCGACGCGTTGTCGGTGATGCTCATCGCCAGCTGGCCGGTCGCGAGGATCTCCGTCGTTCCCAATTGCTGCGACTGCGACTCGCTCGGGGCGTAGCCGTCGGCGACCATCCCCGCCAACACCTCGTACATGTGCACGGTCGACGCATCGTTCACGTAGCCGAGGGTCGTCCGACCGTCCTCGCTGAAATGGGTCAGCGTGTCCATCCACCAGTACGGTGTCGCGGCCTCGCCGCCCCAGACCCGTGTGGACAGATCGTCGCTCGGCTGGGTGAGCTGCGCGGCCAGGGCTGCGTACTCGTCGACCGACATCGACTCCGTCGACGAGGGGTACGACAAGCCGGCGGCGTCGAACAGATCCTTGTTGTAGAACAGCATCGTGGCCGCCGAGTACGACCCGAGGCAGTAGATCTTGCCTTCGTACTCGCAACCGTCGAAGGCGTTCTGGTTCAGGTTGGAGAGGTCGATCCCCTCCGACTCGATGATGTCGTCCAGGGGAAGCATCCGGCCGGCCTTGATCCAGCGGGGCTCGACGATGAACCCGACATCGGGAGGACTGTCCGCCGCGAGCGCCGTATCGATCTTCGTGGAGTAGTTGTCCTCGGGGATCTCGGTGATCTTCAGGTCGATGTCGGGATGCGCGTCCTCGAACGCGGCCTCGAGCGCCGGGAGGAACGTCTCCTCGCCTTCGAAGATCCAAAGGTTGAGGGTGGCTTGGCCACCCGGTGTGTCGCTGGATCCCTCGTCCGATCCACCACCGCTGCATCCGGCAGCCACCAGCGCCAACCCGGCGACGATGCATGCCGCTCGCCCGAACCGCCTCATCGCGACCCCCTCAAGCTCGACTCCCCAGGAAGTCCAAATCGATTTGTAGTCGCAACCGCTGAAGGATGCGCCGATGGACGATGTCCTGTCAAGGAAGGGGCAGGCGAGCGCCCGTCTCGGGCTCGAAGAAGTAGAGCGCGGACGTGTCGACGAGCATCTCGACGGAGTCGCCTTCGCGTGCGCGTGCACGGGCGTCGACGCGGGCGACGACGTTGGGACCGTCCGACCCCGGCACCGTGAAGTGCAGATGTGCCTCGGGCCCCATCGCTTCGCGGAGCGTGATGAGCGCGGGGATGCGCTGATCGGGGGGAGCTTCGTCGACGGCGCTCGCGTCCTGCAGGCTCTCCGGACGGATGCCGACGATGATCGGTTCGTCGGGGTAGGCGAGGAGCGCGGGCTGGGAGGCCAGCGCCTCCGGCAACCGCAGTCGGCTCCCGGCGAACGCGACGGACGTCACGCCGTTCGACCGCGTCAGCGTGGCATCGAGGAGGTTCATCGCCGGCGATCCGATGAAGCCCGCGACGAAGACGTTGGCCGGCTGCGCATAGACCTCGTCCGGCGTCCCGACCTGCTGGAGTTCCCCGGCGTCCATCACCGCGACGTGGCTCCCCAGGGTCATCGCCTCCGTCTGATCGTGGGTCACGAACATGGTGGTGACGTTGAGCGACTTCTGCAGTCGCGAGATCTCTGCCCGCATCTCGACGCGGAGCTTGGCGTCGAGGTTGGACAGGGGTTCGTCCATCAGGAAGGCTTGCGGTTGCCGCACGATCGCCCTCCCCATCGCGACACGCTGCCGCTGACCGCCGGAGAGCTGCTTGGGCTTCTTCGCGAGCATCTCGTCCGTGAGATCCATCAAGCGTGCCGCCTCGCGGACCCGGCGGTCGATCTCCGGACCGGGTAGCCCGTGGATCTTGAGGGCGAACGCCATGTTGCGATACGCCGTCATGTGCGGATACAGGGCGTAGTTCTGGAAGACCATGGCGACGTCGCGCTTGCCCGGCTCCACGTCGTTGACGATCCGGTCGCCGATGCTGATGGTGCCTTCCGTCGCCTCCTCCAACCCGGCGACCATCAGGAGCACCGTCGTCTTCCCGCAACCCGACGGTCCCACCAGCACCAAGAGACTGCCGTCCGGGATCTCGAGATCGAGCGAGGACACGGCTCGTGTGCCGTCCGGGTAGAGCTTCGTCACACCGTTGAGCGCGATCCCGGCCACGTGCCTCCCCGTCGGCTTGGTCCAAATCGTTTTGGAAACCGGGGGAGTCTAGACCGCGGTGGAGGGCATGGGCAAGACGCCGCCCGTTGACTTGCAAATCGATTTGAGAGACAGTCCCGCCGTGACGGGCAACGCCGTGACCGGGAATCGACGGGCGACGATCGCCGAGGTGGCTGATGTCGCCGGGGTGAGCCGTACCACGGTTTCCCATGTGCTCTCGGGCAACCGGCCGGTCGCGCAGGCGACCCGGGAGCGCGTCGAAGGTGCGATCAAGGAACTGGGATTCCGCCCGAACGGGCTCGCCCGGAGCCTTCGCGCCCGCCGCTCCGACACGGTCGCGTTGATCATCCCGGACATCACGAACCCGTACTACCCCGTGCTCGCGCGCGGGCTCGACGACGCGTTGTCGGGCCACCGGACCCTCATCTGCAACACCGACGCCGCGCGCACGCGCGAGATCGACTTCGCCGCCGACGCCTTCGATCGCCACGTCGACGGCATGGTGCTGGTGGCGTTCCAGGTCGGTGCGGCCGATCTGCGGGACATCATCGACTCGGGGCTGCCGGTGGTCTCCATCGGAGCGAGCATCGACGATCCGCGCGTGGACGTCGTCCTGACCGACGACGAGCACGGTGCGTTCGAGGCCGCTCGATACCTCATCGATCGCGGCCACCGTCGGATCGGCATGATCGGTGGCGCCGAAGGGCCCGGGCACCGAAGGGCCGCCGGCTTCCGCCGCGCGTTGGATGAGGCCGGCCTCGATCCGGACGCCGGGTTGACCGCGATCGCGGAGTGGACCCGGCGCGGGGGCCAGGAAGCGATGCGCCGGCTCCTCGACCTGGACGATCGGCCGACCGCCGTCTTCTGTGCGAACGACCTGATGGCGATCGGCGCGATGGACGTGGCGCGGAACGCGGGACTCTCCATCCCCCGGGACCTCGCGCTCGTCGGGTACGACGACATCGAGGCCGCGACGCTCGTGAACCCGCCCCTGACGACGGTCGTGAACCCCGCGTACGAGGCGGGTCAGGCGGCGGGCCGCCTGCTCCTCGACCGGATGACCGGGCGGCACACCGGGCAGCGACGAGAGGTCGTCCTCCGCGCCCGGCTCGTGGAGCGAGGGTCGGCGTAGTGGCGTTCAACTATCCGTGGCTTCCACCTGAAGGAGGGGTGCATCGTGCATGACGTGTTGGACCCGGCCGAGATGGTCTCCGACGAGCTGATCCAACGGAAGGAGTCCGGTTACGACGTCGCCGAGCTGGAAGAAGTGGTGCTCCGGGCGGTCGAGAGCGGGTCGCCGGCGGAGATGGATGCGGCGTACACCCGGCTGGAGCAGACGTCCCTCCGGGCCGACTGGCCGCACCAGGAGCCGTCGACGCTCGAGGAGATCCGCGCAAGCCTGCCTTCGCCCGCCGACGTGCCGGCCCTGACGCTCGACGACGACGGATTGCGCGACCGGATGCTCGGCGCCTGGCTCGGACGGTGCGCCGGCTGCAACCTGGGGAAGCCGGTCGAGGGATGGAGCCGCGCCAGGATCCGCTCGTACCTCGACCTGGCCGACTCGTACCCGATCACCGACTACCTGCCCGTGATCGACCCGTGGCCCGACGGCCTGAAGCTCAACTGGTGCTGGCCCGAGACGACGCGGGGCAACATCGCGTTCATGGCGCGCGACGACGACACGGACTACACGATCCTCGCCATGCACATCCTCGAGGAGCACGGCTTCGGGTTCGGCCCGGCCGACGTCGCCGAGGAGTGGATGCTCCGGCTCCCCTTCTTCCAGGTGTATACGGCGGAGCGTGCGGCATATCGCAACCTGATCCACGGATTCAGCCCGCCCGAAACCGCGAGCTATCGCAACCCGTACCGGGAATGGATCGGCGCGCAGATCCGCGCCGACATGTTCGGCTACGTGTGTCCGGGCGAACCGGAGAGTGCCGCCGCCCTCGCGTTCGCCGACGCGTCGTTGTCGCACACGGCGAACGGGATCTACGGCGAGATGTGGGCCGCGGCGCTGATCGCCGCGTGCTTCGTGTCGCCCGACGCGAGGTCCGCACTCGAGCTCTCGCTCGATCACGTCCCGCCTCGCTCGCGTCTCGCGGACGCGGTGCGCGACATGCTCGACCTGCACGCGAAGGGCCTCGAGTGGGAGGCGGCTCGCGACGAGGTCGAGGTGCGCTACGGCCACTACAGCTTCGTGCACACGGTGAACAACGCCGCGCTGGTGACGGCCGCACTGCTGTGGGGAGCGGGAGACTTCACGAAGACGATCGGTCTCGCGGTGCAGGGTGGCTGGGACACGGACTGCACCGGAGCGACGGCCGGATCGGTGTTCGGCGCGTTGCACGGGGCCGATGCGTTGCCGGGTCACTGGGTGGATCCGCTGAACGACACGGTGCGGAGCGCGATCATGGGCTACGACCACTCCACGCTGTCGGACCTGGCCGATCGAACGCTCAAGCTCGCACAACGCAGACGCGAGCGCTGAGGCGGGGCGGGTCATCGACGCCGCCGTCGCGTCCGCGCTCGACCGGCTCGAGGCGATCGACCCGGACATCCGGGCGTTCGTCGACGAGGCGGACCGCCATGGCCGGCTCGCCGAGAGCCGGTCCGCCGACGGACCGCTCCACGGGGTCCCGGTGGCCGTCAAGGATCTCTATCGGGTCGATGGCCTCCCCACCCGGGCCGGCTCCCGGCTCCCGCCGTCGGTGTTCGAGGGCGACGAGTCGTCGGTCGTGACGGATCTGAAGCGGGCCGGCGCCGTCGTCCTCGGGAAGACGGACATGGACGAGTTCGCGTACTGCGAGCCTCCGCCGACGAAGAACCCACGCGACCCCCGGCGGACGCCCGGCGGATCGAGCGGCGGCTCCGCGGCCGCGGTCGCGGCCGGGATCTGCGGCCTGGCGGTCGGTTCGCAGACGCTGCAGTCGGTCGTCGTGCCCGCGGCGTACTGCGGCGTCGTCGGATACAAGACGTCGTTCGGCCGGCCGGCGTTCGACGGCATCCCGCTCGCGCCGTCGATCGACAGCGTCGGCTTCCTGGCGCCGTCGGTCGCCGATGTGCGCACCGCCGCGGCCACGCTCGTTCCGCGCTGGAACGAACCGGCGACATCATCATCACCCGTCCTCGGCGTGCTCGAGCCGTGGGGGGATCCTTCGCTCGTCGGTGAAGGATGGCGCGCCTTCGCGACGCACCTCGCCGTGCTCCGTGACCACGGCGTGGAGCTCCGGCCAACGAGCGTGCCATGGAACGACCCCGACGTGCGCGGGGAGTGGGGAACGCGCGTCTTCGACCTCCTGCACGGGGAGATGGCGCTCGCGCACGCGCCCTGGTTCGACCGGTTCGCGCATCTCTACCGCACCTACACGGTGGAGGCGGTCCGCGGGGGCCAGAAGATCACGGCGGAGCGGATCCGGGAGTGCCGCGACGCGCGGAGCGAGCTCGCCGGCCGACTCGACGAACTCGCGTCCAGCGCGGGTATCGACGCCTGGGTCTGCCCGTCGGCCCGAGGCGTGGCTCCGATCGGCTACCAGGACACCGGGGACGCCACGATGACCGGGCTCTGGTCCTACGCCGGCTTCCCCGCGATCTCGCTGCCCGTCTTCGACGGTCCCGACGGCCTGCCGCTCGGCGTCCAGCTCGTCACGACACACGGACGCGACGAGGAGCTCCTCGGATGGGCGGCGCATGTGGAGACGGCGTTGGGGTGATGAGAGCGATGGGAGCGATCCGCAAGGTCGCCATCGCGTGCGCGATGCTCGTCACCGCGGGATGCGAGCTGGGAGGAGCATCGGGTGCGGCCGACGAGAGCCCCACCCCGTCTGCCGGGAACCGTTCGCACGGGAACCCGTTCCAGGAAGGGACCGGCTGGTTCTACCACTACGTGCGCGGGACCGACGACTACCCGGCGACCACCTACGCGGACATCACGTCGAGGATCGAAGACGGCTACTACACGGACCGCGGTGCGTCGAACATCATGATCTACGGTCCGTACCGGGCGTCGGCGGAGTTCCGCGGTCTCCCGGCGATCGACTACTTCGACGCGCAGGTCGGCACCGGAACCATCGAAGACTTCCGGGAGCTGGTGACCGCGGCACATGCGAACGACATGACCGTCACGATCTACCTGGCGTTCCTCAGCGTGCATCCCACGAACGCGATCTTCCGGAAGGCGGAAGGGGATGTGCGAGATGGGGTCGACTCGCCCGAGTCGCACATGTTCCGTTGGGCGCGCGAGAAGCCTCCGCCGAGCGAGTCACCACCGGACTTCCCCGAGGCCGAAGGCGGCTGGGCGTTCAGCGAGACGGCGCAACGGTGGTACGCGACGAGTTGGGGATACCCGGCGCCGGACTACGCGAACGCCGAGACCCGAGGCTACATCGAGGAGGTGCTGCGTTTCTGGCTCGATACGGGCGTCGACGGCATCGAGTTCGACTACGTGTTGTCGATGCTGGGGATGCGATCCGACGACATGACGCGCGCGGACCCGAACATGACGGACCTCCTGATCACGACGCCGCTCACGTCGACGCCGAACGCGTGGCTCCACGCCGAAGGTGCCGGACAGTTCTGGGACGAGGGATGGAACGACGACGTCGGGTTCACCCACATCCTCATCAACGGCGACGAGGACCGATGGTCCTACCCGTGGGCCGTGATGGACGAGGGCGCGGAGAACCGGAGGATGACGGTCGCGGACCTCGAGGCGCACTGGCGGGAGTACTTCGACGATCGGCGTGAACGCAACCCGGATCTCGGCGTCAACGCGTGGTCGCTGTACGTCGACATGACCCCCGAGCAGCGAGCGCTGGATGCGGCCGTGCAGGCCGGGATGGGCGCGCTGTACTCGATCGATGTCGAGGAGATCTACTCGCGGTTGACGGCCGAGGAACGAACGTCCTACGACGACGTGTTCCGGGCATTGAAGCGCTCGACGGCGTTGGCTCCGGGGGCATCGCGCGTCCGACGTCCCGCGAGCATCTGCGGCGGAGGGTCCGCCGATCAGGTGTATGCGATCGAGCGGACCAGCAGTGACGGCGATCGCACCGCGCTCAACATCTACAACTTCACGAACCAGCCGCGATGCATCACCGTCGACCTGTCCGGAAGCCCCATCGCGGTGCCGCAAACTCCGACGGACCTCTCGACGCAGGAGGCGGGATCGCCGATCACGTCGGTTTCGTACGACGTGCGGCTCCCCGCGTTCGGCTACGCGTTCCTCGACGTCGCGGTCTGAACCGGTCGACGTCCGCGGCCCTCACCGATGCTCGACCGCGCGGTCGGGCTAGGCTTTGCTCGGTGGCGTTGATCGAGGACTACGCATTGATCGGAGACCTGCAGACGGCCGCGCTCGTGAGCCGCGAGGGGTCCATCGATTGGTGCTGCTTCCCGCGCTTCGACTCGGGCGCGTGTTTCGCGTCGCTCTTGGGTGGACCCGAACACGGCCGCTGGCTGGTGGCACCCGTGAGCAGCGGTGGGGCCGCGACCCGGCGATACCGACACGACACGCTGGTGCTGGAATCCGTGTTCGAGACCGATGACGGCGCGGTGCGCGCGATCGACTTCATGCCTCCGCGGGGGAACGCTCCCGACATCGTGCGCATCGTCGAGGGGCTCTCGGGCACCGTGCCGATGCGCTTCGAGTTGGTGATCCGCTTCGACCACGGCCGCACCGTCCCGTGGGTGCGGCGGATGGACGACGCGTTGGTCGCCGTGGCAGGACCGGACGCGCTCTGCCTCTGGTCACCGGTCGAAACGCACGGCGAAGGCCTGACCACCGTCGCGGAGTTCTCCTTGGCAGAGGGCGAGCGACTGGCGTTCGTGCTGACCTGGTTCCCCTCCCACGAGGCGCTCCCCGATCCTGTACCTGCCGAGCGCGCGCTCGGCGACACCGAGGAGTACTGGCTGCACTGGGCCGGGACCCTGTCGAGTGCCGGCGACTACCACGAGGAGATCAACGAGTCGCTCGTGGTGCTGAAGGCGATGACGTATGCGCCGACGGGCGGCATCGTGGCTGCGCCCACCACCTCGCTGCCAGAGGCGATCGGCGGCGAACGGAACTGGGACTACCGCTTCTGTTGGCTGCGAGACGCGACCCTGACGCTCTTGGCGATGCTGAAAGCCGGCTCACAGGATGAGGCGGTGACCTGGAGCCAATGGCTCCTCCGCGCGGTGGCCGGCGATCCCGCCGATATCCAGGTGATGTACGGCCTGGCAGGGGAGCGCCGGCTGGACGAGCGCGAGCTCGATTGGCTCCCCGGCTACGAGGGGTCGAGGCCGGTGCGGGTCGGGAACGCGGCTTGCACACAGCTCCAGCTCGACGTCTACGGCGAGATCATGGACGCGATCTACCAGCTGCGCGTCGGTGGCGCGCCGCCGGACGACAACGTGTGGTCGTTGATGCTGCAGTTGCTCGCCTGGCTCGAAGACGGATGGCGGCGCGAGGACACGAGCATCTGGGAGATCCGGGGACCGCTTCGGCACTTCACCCACTCCAAGGTGATGGCGTGGGTCGCGTTCGACCGCGCCGTGTGTTCCGTGGACGAGTTCGGGCTCGGTGGTCCGGTCGAGCGCTGGCGAGACGTGCGCGAGGAGATCCGCAACGACGTGCTGGCCAACGCGTGGAGTGAGACGAAACACGCGTTCGCCCAGTCCTACGGTGCGGACGACCTCGACGCCAGCATCCTGCTGATGCCCCACCTCGGGTTCTTGCCGGCGACCGACGAACGGTTCCGGTCGACCGTCGACGCCATCCGGAGCGAGTTGACCGTCGATGGGCTGATCCTTCGCTACCGCACGCGCGAGGACGGCTCCGTGGACGGGTTGCCGCCCGGCGAGGGCGTGTTCCTCCCGTGCTCGTTCTGGCTCGCGGACGTCCTGGCGATGCAGGGAGAGCTCGAGGAGGCCCGGGAGTTGTTCGAACGGCTGCTGGACCTGCGGAACGACGTGGGCCTGCTCTCCGAGGAATACGACCCACGCGCCGGCCGCATGCTCGGCAACTTCCCTCAGGCGTTCACGCATCTGGCCGTCATCAACACGGCGTTCGTGCTTCGTGAGGGCCGTGGACTTCGCGTCACCTCCGAACGGTGACGGAGTGATCTAGCGGCGCGCGGCGACGAGCTCCGCTTCGCGCATCACCCGCAAGACGTTCCGGCCGGCGATCCGTCGGAGATCGTCGTCGCTGTAGCCGCGTGCGGCCAGCTCGTCGAACAGCCTCGGGTACCCCGACACGTCCGCCAGGCCTTCCGGCATCGCCGCTGCGCCGTCGAAATCACCACCGATGCCGATGTGATCGATACCGGCGACCCGGCGCACGTGATCGATGTGGTCGGCCACTTGCGAGAGGGTCGCCGGTACCTCCTCGAGTGCGTCCCACCACTCGTCCATCGCGATGCGGAGCGCCTCGGGATCGTCGGCGTGTTCCGCGCGGAGCGCACTCACCCGCTCCCGCGCTTCGCGGTTCAGCTCGGCGCCTTCCGGGGCGGTGAACGACGGCACGAACGTGACCATCACGACGGCGCCCGACGCCCGCACCAACTCGAGGACATCGTCGGGGACGTTCCGCGTCACGTCGCAGAGCGCACGCGCGGACGAATGGGAGAAGATCACCGGCGCCTCGCTGATCGCGATCGCCTGTCGCATGGTGTCGTCCGACACGTGGCTGAGATCCACGAGCACGCCAGACCGGTTCAGCTCGCGCACGACCTCCTCGCCGAACGTCGTCAGCCCTCCGTGCGGATGCTCGCCCGTCGCGGAGTCGGCCCACTCGGTGTCCTCGTTGTGCGTGAGCGTCATGTAGCCGGCCCCCAACCGCGCCAGGACCCTGAGGGTGCCCAGCGAGTTCCCGATCGAATGGCCGCCCTCGACGCCGATCATCGAGGCGACGCGTCCCTTCCCGGTGATCCGCTCGACATCGGAGACGGTACGGGCCTGCTCCAGCCTGCCTGGATGGCGCCGGACCAGGTCGTAGAACGCGTCGATCTGCTCGAGCGTCTGCGTGACCGCCTGATCGGGAGGCAGGTGCGAGGGGACGTACACCGACCAGAACTGGGCACCGACCCCACCGGCCTCCAGACGAGGCAGGTCGGTCTGCAGGTCCGGAACGGGCTGGCCGATATCGGGCTCCTCGGCGCCCTCCTCCCTCAGCTCGCGGAGGGCCCACAACAGGTCGTTGTGGCCATCGATCAGCGGTGCCCCGCGCAGCAGTTCGAGGGTGTCCTCGCTCATGGCAGCCGCATCCTAGCCGCCCGAGCGACGCGGCCGATTTGACCTGCAGTGCCGAGCCTGCCTACTGTCCGCCGAGAGAGGGGGGTAGGCCACGGCTGGACTGATCTTTCCCTGTGCGGGTTCCGGTTCCGCGCGCCAGTCCATCCACACGGCGCTCCCACCACTCGTTCCCGTCGGGCGTCCATCCGCTCATGCGTATGACGCATGCGTTCCCACCGGGTGCCGGTGACGACAAGGGGAGGGTGACATGAAGCCGAAGCGCGTGCGCGCGTTGTTCTTGGTCGTAGCGATGGTCTCTTGGGGGCTGTTCGTAGTTCCGGCCACCAACGCAGCCGAGTCGCCGGGGAAGGTGGGTGGCAGTGAGGTCTCGGATCTCAGCGCTCGCGCCATCCGAGAGCTCCGGGCGACCGCCGACGGATCGGTCTTCGTCTCCATGCGCAAGAGCACCGGTGTCGCCGGCTTCGTCCGCGTCAGCCGACGCGGCGATCTCTTCCCGCGGAGCACCGGGCGAACCCCGGTCGCGAAGGCGCACGATTACTTCGCCGAGCTCGGCGAGGTCTTCGGCGTCCGAGACGCCTCGCAGCTGGTGCTCAGGTCCAGAGCCAAGGATTCGGCCGGCGCGACGCACCTGACGTACGAACAGGTCTATCGCGGCGTCCCGGTGTTCGGGGCGACGATCCGCGTCCACCTGGATGCCGCCAACCGGCTCACCGCGGTGAACGGGGTGTTCGTCCCCACGATCACGCTGGGGACCGCTCCCACGCTCTCCCGCGTCCAGGCAGCGCATCGCGCGATCCGCGAGGTGGCCGCGGATCCGCCCGGTGGTGCCGATGTCAAGCGGGCGTCCCTCAAGGCGGCTTCCACCAGGCTCGTCGTGTACCGCACGGGATTGATCCGCGACGTGCGAGGGACGAACCAGCTCGCGTACGAGGTCGAGGTCACCAACGGTTCCTCCGTGCGCGATCGCGTCTACGTCCATGCGCATGCCGGCAAGATCCTCAACCGTTACTCGATGGTCGACGACGCGCTCTTCCGGAGGCTCTTCGAGCTCACCACGGCGACGCAGGTCTGGCAGGAGGGTGACCCGTTCCCCGGCGCCCTCAACCAGGATCAGCAGAACATCGTTACGGCGAGCGGTCATTCGTACAACTTCTTCTTCAACGCGTTCGCCCACGACTCATGGGACGGTGCGGGCGCGGAGATGCAGTCCGTCAACAACGACCCGACGATCGCGTGTCCCAACGCGAACTGGAACGGCGCGACGACCAACTACTGCAACGGCGTCACGGCCGACGATGTCGTCGCGCACGAATGGGGACACGCGTACACCGAGCGCACGCACGGCTTGATCTACCAGTGGCAGTCGGGCGCGCTCAATGAGTCGTACTCGGACATCTGGGGCGAGACCGTCGACCAGATCAACGGCTACGGGACCGATGCCCCGGACGCCGCCAGGTCCGCGGACGGTTGCACCTCGCACATGGTCGTTCGCAACTACGTGATCATCAACAGCCCGGCGTCGATCGCCGGCTTCTGCAACGCCGGAGCGGCCGAGTTCGGCCCGCCATTGGACGCCACCGGGGTCACGGATGATGTGATCCTGGCGGACGACGGGGTCGAGCCGACGAGCAACGGATGCGAGCCGTTCGCGAACGGCGCGGCCGTGAGCGGGAACATCGCGCTCGTCGACCGCGGCGCATGCGCGTTCACGATCAAGGTGGCGAACGCCCAGGCCGCGGGCGCGGTCGGTGTCTTGGTCGCCGACAACGTCTGGGGTCCGCCGTCGGACCCGTTGGCAGGAGAGGACGCGACGATCACGATCCCATCGCTGCGCATCTCGCTGGGATCCGGCACCCTGATCAAGGGGGCGCTCGCCGGTGGCGTGAACGTCACGATGCGACTCGGCATGCCCTCGGCGGAGAACAACGTCCGCTGGATGATGGGCGAGGACGCGACCGCGTTCGACGGTGCGATCCGCGACCTGTGGAACCCGAGGTGCATCAATGACCCCGGCAAGGTGACCGACGCCGAGTACTTCTGTGCCGTTGACGACGGCGGAGGCGTCCACACGAACTCGGGTGTGCCGAACCACGGGTACGCCCTGCTCGTGGAAGGCGGGAACTACAACGGCCACACGATCGGGGCTCTCGGTCTCGTCAAGGCCGCGCACCTCTACTACCGCGCCATGACGGTCTACCAGACCCCGACGACGAACTTCGTCGACCACGCCGACGCACTCGTGGCGTCGTGCAACGATCTCGTGACCTCAGGCGGGAACCTGCAGGGGCTCAGCACCGGCTCGGCGCCTGCCGGGCCGTCCGGCCAGTCGATGACGGCGGCGGATTGCGCCCAGGTTGCCGAGGTGATCGCGGCGGTCGAACTGCGGACCGATCCGGCGGCACAGTGCAACTTCCAGCCGGTCCTGCAGCCCGGCGAGCCTCCGGTGTGCGCCGGTGACTCGACGACGCTCTTCGAGGAGGACTTCGAGGACGGGCTGGGCGGATGGACGCTCACGAACGAAGGGGCGTTCGCCGGCTGGCCGAACATCGACTGGGTCCATGACACGGCCCTGCCCGCTGGGCGCCCCGGCGCCGCCGCATCAGGGCGACGACCCCGACGCGGGCAACTGCGACCTCGGAGCCGGAGACATCTCCGGGGTCATGCGTCTGGAGAGCCCTGATATCGACATCCCGGCGGAGCCGGGTGCGACACGGCTGACGTTCGACCACTACGTGGCGACGGAGTCCGCGTTCGACGGCGGGAACGTGAAGGTCAGCATCGACGGCGGGCCGTTCACGCTCGTGCCGGATACCGCCTTCACGTTCAACACCTACAACACGCCGGCCCTGCAGCCGACCAACCCGCTCGCGGGCGAGCCCGGGTTCAGCGGCACCGACGGTGGCGTGCTGGAGAGCACGTGGGGGCAGTCCCAGATCGATCTGTCGGCACTGGGCGTCGCCGTCCGGGCAGACGATCCGCGTCCGGTTCGACATGGGCCTGGACGGGTGCGCGGGCATCGACGGGTGGTACGTGGACGATGTGACCGTCGTGCAGTGCGCGTTGGCGGCTCCGTCACTGGAGGTCACGGGCGGCGACCCGACGGACTCGGACACCACCGGCACGATGCACCTCCTGGTCGGTGACGCCGACGGCGACGCGGCGGGCGTGACGCTCGCGGCAGCGTCGTCGAACGAGGCGCTCGTTCCGGCGGGCGGCATCACGTTCGGCGGCACGGGGCCCGACCGGACCGTGACGATCTCCGCCGATCCGCACCGGAGCGGGCGGGCCGTCGTCACGGTGACCGCGACCGACGTGGACGGCAACACGTCATCGGTCGACATCAAGATCCTCGTCGGCAACCGCAGGAACAACGTCCTCAACGGCTCGTCGTTGTCGGACCTGATCTTCGGTCGGGGCGGGAAGGATCTGATCCGCTCCTGGGACGGCAACGACCTGATCAGCGGCGGAGATGACAGCGACTTCATCCTCGCCTGGGACGGCGACGACACCATGAGCGGCGGTCACGGGAACGATCGCCTGAAGGGCGGCAAGGGAGCCGACTTCTTCAGCGGTGGTGCGGGCTTCGACATCGCGCTCGACTTCGACGCCGATGAGGGCGACACGACGGACGGCACGATCCGCACGTAGGGATCTGCTGAGCACGAGGGAGCGAGGGCGCCGGCCACCGGCCGGCGCCCCTCGCTGCCGCCTACGATGCGACGGTGCGCGTGCTCATCTGGCACGGATGGCTCCTCGAGGGCTCCGGGTCCAACGTCTACACCGCCAGGGTCGCCGAGATCCTCCGCTCGGACGGTCACGACGTGGCGCTCGTGTGTCAGGAACGGCATCCCGAGCGCTACCCGTGGGTGGACGCGTGGGGGACCGTCGACGGAAGCGGTCCGTCCGGCCTGACGACGAGCGACCTCGAGCCCGCCGCCGGGCGGTGCGTCCTGCTCCGGCCGATGATCGGCGAGCTGCTCCCGACCTTCGTGATCGACCGGTACGAAGGGTTCGCGACCGTTCGGCGCTTCGTCGATCTGACCGACGACGAGCTGGGGTCGTACCTCGACCGCAACATCGTCGCGCTGCGGGCGGCGGCGGCCTGGCACGAGAGCGATGTGGTGATCGCCGGTCACGCGGTGCCCGGCCCGGTGGTCGCGGCGCGAGCCGTGGGGGCCGGGCGGTACGTCGCCAAGGTGCACGGCAGCGACCTCGTGTACGCGATCGACGAACAGGAGCGGTACCGCGAGCTCGCCCGCGAAGGTCTGCTCGGCGCTCGATCGGTCCTCGGAGGCAGCCGCGACGTGCTGGAGCGATGCGAGGCGCTGGTGCCGGAGATCGCCGGACGGCTGCGGGTCGTCGCGCCGGGCGTCGACGTCGCGCGATTCCGCCCCCGCCCTCGCGGGCCCGCGTTGCGGGAGACCGCGGAGCTCCTCGACTCGGATCCCGCGACGGTACGGGGGCGGCCCTCGTCGCTCGATGCCCGGGTCGTCGAGGCGCTCGCTCGGCGGGACGCCCACGCGATCGACGCGCTCGCCGCGACCTACGACCAGGAGGCGCCGGATCCCGGCGCCTCGACATCGCTCCGGGCGCTGGCCGCGTCGGCACGCCCGATCGTGGGGTACCTGGGCAAGCTGATCCCGCAGAAGGGTGTGGAGTCGGTGCTGGTCGCCCGTGCCTCGCTGCGACGGATCCGGTCGCGCTGATCGTCGGGTTCGGGTTGCATCGCGAATGGCTCTCCGCACTCGCGATCGCGCTGCGTGAGGGGGACGCCGACGCCCTCGAGTGGCTACGCGCACGCGGGCTCATAGGGTCGGAGCGTCCCTCCATCCAGGGTCGCGACGACGCGGATGACGACCCGGACGTGGTCTTCACGGGCAGGCTCGATCATCGCTACGCGCCCGGGGTCGTCGCCGCGATGGATGTGCTCGTCGTCCCGTCGATCCTTGACGAGGCGTTCGGCATGGTTGCCGTCGAAGGTGCGGCAGCCGGCGCGCTGCCGCTCGTGTCCCGGCACTCCGGCCTGGCGGAGGTCGCGGCGGCACTTGAGGCCGATGTCGGTCGCCCGGGGTTGTTCTCGTTCGAGCCGGGGACGGGCGCCTTGTCACGAGTCGCGTCCGGCCTCGATCGGTTGCTGTCGTTGCCTGCTGCCGAACGTGATGAGCTGCGGCGCGCGGTGAGCGCGTTCGCCGGCCGGACCTGGTCGTGGGAGCGAACCGCCGCCGGGTTGCTCACCGCCGCCGGTGGACGATCCCCCGAGGGGGGATAGCAAGGCGCGAGCGAGCTCAGACCGACGGAATCGCTTCGCCGCCGAGCGTGAGCTGGTCCCCGCCGGTGATGACGAGCGGTCCTGCGTCGAGCGCGTCCCCGTCGAGGATGGCACCGGGTCCCGACGCGCGGATCCGGACCGACGTCAGGCCGCTCGCGACCTCCACGTGGATGAGGCCGGGTTCCGGGTACCGCCGGGGCAGCAGACCGCCGTAGTAGTAGGCCAGGATCCGTGCGGCGGACCATCCGCGGAGCGCCTTGCCGTAGGCGCCCCATTGGACCATCCCGACGCCGTGACCCCACCCCCGGCCCGTCATCACCGCGGTGCGATCGGACGAGTTAGCCGTCATCCACCGAGACGGGATCGTGACGGGCAATGCGCCGGAGGGGAAGCGCTCGGGACGCAGACACGGCGCCCACGTGTTCACGGCGTCGCGGAACGTGCTCCCGTCGATCGTCTGGGGGTTACGGGTCTCGCCCGTGACCTCCACGCTCGAGCCGTCGCCAACGACGGACGTGATCGTGGAGCCGTCCGGCCACGCGCCGGCACGCGTCAGGAAGGTGGTCAGGTCTCGCAAGCCGATCTCGACCTGCCACCGCGATGTCGGCGATGCCCCGTCGTCTCGCTCGAGGACGGGCCGCAGGTACGGCAACGGCGCGCTGCCGAACACATCCTCGTTCGAGTACGTGCGGCCGTTGGACGTCGAGGAGTAGACGGTGTCCGCCGGCCGGCCCTCGAACAGCAGGACCCGCCCGCTCGTTCGCCTGACCGCCGCGTACCACCGGCCGATCCCGGTCACCGGCTCGACCGGGATACCGCGATAGACCTGGCACGCGGTGGTCGCGCAGATCGGCGTCTCCAGCGTCTCTCCCTGCTCGCCGCTCCACCCCGTGGTGGCGAGCGCGTAGCTCCTCGCGGCGATCGCCTGGGCATCCAACGCCGCCGCGGGCCATGACGGCGGCACTTCCGCGATCCCTTCCAGGTACGCCTCGAACGGAAGCGTCACGACGAGCGACAGCGTGCCGTCGTCGGCGAGGCGCACCGCCAGCGTGCCCGGGTACCGTGCCGTGAGTCGCGGTTGCTCCGCATCCCGGCACGGCGAGTCGACGTGTGGGTACGCACCGTGCACCAGGAACGACCCGTCGGTGGGCGGCTGGACACGGAGTCGATCGGACGTGCCGATCGGGGCGGGGCTCGGCGACGTCGGCGGGGAGGCGGTCGCGGGGGCTGATGGCGTCCCGCGCTCCGCAGGGGCGCTCGTCTCCGGCGCCGCCGTGCACGCGAGCGAGAGCAGGAGCATCGCCGCCAACCCGGGCACGGCTCGGGGATGCCGCATCGTCACCTGCTCACGCTATCGCGCCGTGGCGTTACGCGATGGTGATCACGCCCCGCATGCCGTACGCGTAATGCCCCGGCAGGTGGCAGCCGAAGAGCAGGTTCGCCGCCGACGGGAACGTGACCGTGGTGACCACCGTTTCGCCCGGCGCGATCGAGACCTCGCCCGGTCGAGGTGGGTGGTGCGCTTCGGTGCCATCTTCGTGCGCCTGTTGCACCCGGTCGTCGCCCACGATGAACTCGTGATCGATCGGATCGGCGTTCTCCACGACGAAACGGATCGCCTGGCCGGGCTCGACATCGATGACCGCCGGGTCGAACCGAGAGAAGTGGATATCGATGTGGACGGTGCGGGTCTGCGGCGGCGTGGTGTCGTGATCGAGCCATCCGGCCGCGGTCGCCGCGCCCGCACCTGCGAGGAGCACGGAAGCGAGCACCGCTCCCATCCCTGCCGCTCGCAGCCGTGCGCGACGCATCAGGTCGTGACGTTCGGATCGGACCGGCGGCGACCGATGATGCCTGCGCCGATCACGAACGCCACCACGACGAGGGTCACCCACAGGACGATCGACGTTCCGGCATCCGTTGCGGGACGCTGCGCGACGCTGAGCCCCGCGGCGACCGCGCTCGGCTGTCCGAACCCGCTCGCGTCGATCGCCAGGTCATGGATCAGGTCACCGGCCGGCGTGTTCACGTTGATCTTCGTGAGCCACATGTCGTCGGTGGGCATCCACTTCATGCCTCGGTCCGATCGGAGATCGCTGAGCAACAAGGCGGACGCAGGTTCGCTGACCTCCTGGATCAGCCCGCGTTGTTCGGGGTCGCCGTCGGGCAGCGCGGCCAGAGGAAGGGTGGCCGGCTCCGTGTCGGTCAACAGGAATACGTCGGCCTGCACCAGGTCGGCTTGGTCGCGCCCGAGCGCCAGTATCCGCAAGGGGACCCACGGGTTCGGCGTGGGGATCACGACGTGGACCGGCGTGCCCTGACCCTGCTGGACGCCCTGATCGTTCGCGCGACCGATGTCGAACTTGACGGCCATGAAGATCGGGCTGCGCTCGGCGTAGAACGCCAGGACCTCAGGCGCGTCGGGCGGCAGGAAGAACCCGTGGTCACGCGCCCAGGTTCCGACCGCGACCGCGCCGCCCTTCCAGCACCGTGATGTCGAGCGCGTCGATCTGCGTCTCCAGGATGACCTTCGCGGCGCCCGCCGCTCCGTCCTCCGCGGCAGCGAGAGCCACCCGCTGCTCGGGCGGCTGCGTTTCGAGGATCAGGCGCTGCAACGTCCAATCCCCGCCCTTGATCACCTTGGTGGGGACACCGGGGAGGGGGACGATCGATCCGACCTCGGTGGCGTCGGCGCCCGCGAACTGGAACGCCGTTACGTAGTGCTCGACGCCTTCGTGGTACGCGGCGAGCGTCGTGGTGCGCGTGAGGCTGACGGTGCCGTTCGAGGTGACGAGCCCTCCACATGCGAACGCGCTCCCGGCGGGAACGAGCACCATGAGCGCGGCGGTGAGGGTGAGGAGGGCGGTGCGGGGGAGCCGTGCGTGCGTGCGACGGGCCATTGGGGTCCTCCTTCGCGAGATGCCGTGGGACGGCGGAGGACGGTCGTCAGGTTCCCGTCACGCTACGGCCGTGCCGTCCCGGTCGTCGACGAACGGCCGAGCCCGGTTCCCACGACGATCACCAGCCCCGCCACGGCGACCGCCGCTCCGACCAGGAACGTCCCGCTTCGGCCGACGGCCGCTGCGGCGAAACCGAGCGTCGCCGGACCGAGGCCGAAGCCGAGATCCAGGAAGGCACTGGTCGTCCCCATGACGGCCCCGCGTTCGTTGGCCGGCACCCCCGACACGGCGAGCGCGAACAGCGCGGGGGTGAACAGGGCCACGCCGACGGCCAGGATGATCGTGCCCACGACCAAGCCGGTGGGGGTCCGCCAGAGCCCGATCACGCCGAGCCCGATCGCCGACAGGCCGAGCGCCACCCGCGTCGTGATGCCCGCGCCGAGCCGATCAGGTATCCGGGCGCCGATGCTCCGGATCGCGACGACGATCCCCGAGAAGAGCCCGAGGACCACGCCGGCTCCGGACATCCCCAGGTCCAAGGCGTAGAGAGGGACGAACGCCAGGAACCCCGCCATCCCCCAGATGGTGGCGAACAGCACGACACCCGGAAGGAGGCCCGCGGGATGGATGAGTGCATGCCGTTCCTGCGCGGCGTGCTCGTCGGCGGGTCGCATCGGTGGGAGCCTGAGCGACAGCGCCACCGCGGCCGCAGCCAGCCCGATCGCGACGAGCCAGGCCGCACGGAATCCGACGTTCGAGATGACGACTTCGCCGATGAGCGGGCCGACGCCGATCCCGACGTAGAGCGAGAGCGAGGCGATGCTCATCGCCTCGCCGCGTCGCTCGGGCGGTGCGAGATCCATGTTCGCGCTCAACGCGCCGACGAAGAACAGCGCGTCTCCCGCGCCGGTCAGGAGTCGCAGCGCGACGAGGGCCGGGACCGACGTCGCGATCAGGTACCCGCCGACCGAGAGCGAGAACAGCGCCGCCCCCGACACCATCAGGATCCGGCGGCCGCGCCGATCGGCCAACCGCCCCGCGAACGGCCGCAGGAAGAACGCCGAGAGGCTGAAGGCGCCGATCACGAGGCCCACGGCCACGTTGCCGCCGCCCAGCGGTCCGGTGACGAAGCGGGGCAACGCGGGAAGGAGCACGCCGTCCGCGCTGAAGTACGCGAGCTCGGCCACCACCACCAGGATGAACGTCGGTGTGAGCAGCGTCCGGGCTGCCTCTGGCGGCGTCTCCACGGCCCGGCCTCGTGTCTTCAGCGTCAGGCTGCGCATCATCGGTGCCTCCTTCATGCCGTCGGGGCGATGGTGCGTGAGGGAGAGCGGCGGGCGCATCGGTAGGGCTACCTATCTTCGCGAGGGCGGACCGCCGACCCGGACTGTGCCATCCTGGGCCCTCGATCGGAGAGAGGGGTCGTGACCCAGGAGCTTCGACTCGCCGACCTGCTCGCGGCGCTCTCGCTCACCACTGACCTGGCGATGGGCCAGCAGCCCGAGAAGGCGATCCGCGCTGCCGTCGTCGCGACCGAGATCGGCCGGCACATGGCCCTCGGCGAGGCCGAGATCGCCGATGTCTACTACACGACGCTCCTCAAGCACCTGGGGTGCACCGCGACGTTGCACGAGGAAGCGTTCCTGTTCGGACCGGACGGGCCGACGGTGCGCCGCGTCGCGGAACGAACCGACCCGGTCAGTCCCCGGGAGGTGCTCGGGCTGCTCGCGGTGGCCGGCCATGGAGCCGGTCTCGGCCGGCCGCGCTACCTGATGCGCGCGCTCACGGCCGGGAAGGATTCCAGCGCGTCGATCTTCCGCGCCGTGTGCGAGGTGGGGACGCGGCTGGCGTCGCGGCTCGGCCTCGGCCGGGGGGTCGAGATCGCCCTGTATCAGGGACTCGAGCGATGGGACGGCAAGGGCGACCCGCAGGGACTGCGAGGGGAGGAGATCGCGCTGCCCTCCCGGATCGCGGAACCGGCGACCCAGGCGATCGTCTTCGACCGGCTCGGAGGCCCGGATGCGGCGCTCGCCATGGCCGACCGGCGAGCCGGCGGCTGGTTCGACCCCGCCGTCGTCGGGGCGTTCCGGGCCGTGGGGCCGAGCGCCCTCGCGCGGCTCCGTTCCGAGGATCCGTGGACGATGGTCCTCGAGGCCGAACCCGACCCGGTACGGCGGATCCCCGCCGACCGCGTCGACGGCGTCGCCGAGACGTTCGCGGACATGGTCGATGTGATGACGCCGTACACGATCGGCCATTCGCCGGGCGTCGCGGACCTGGCGACCGCCGCGGCGGAGCGGCTCGGGATGCCCGACGTCTCGTCCGTGCGGCTGGCCTCGCTGTTGCACGACCTGGGCAGGACCGCGGTCAGCGTCGGCGTGTGGGAGAAGCAGGGCGCGCTGACGACGGCCGAGTGGGAGCAGGTGCGTCTGCACGCGTACCACACCGAGCGCATCCTCTCGCGGTCGGCGGTGCTGGAACCGATCGCGCGGATCGCCGGGATGCACCATGAACGCCTCGACGGCTCCGGATACCATCGCGGCTCCTCGGCCGCGGAGGAGGCTCCGGAGGCCCGAGTCATCGCGATCGCCGATGCCTACCAGGCGATGACCCAGGATCGACCGCATCGCCCTCGACTCACCGACGAGCGGGCGGCCGACGAACTGTTCATCGGAGCGCGTGAGGGTCGTCTCGACCCGGAGTGCGTTCGAGCCGTGGTCGAGGCAGCCGGGCTGCGGCCGACGACCGCACGTGTGACGTGGGCGGCCGGCCTCTCCGATCGCGAGGTGCAGGTGCTCCGGCTCTTGACGCGAGGTCTTTCGAACCGTGCGATCGCCGCCGAGCTGGTGATCTCGCCGCGTACGGCCGAACACCATGTGCAGCACATCTACGCAAAGATCGGCGTGTCGACGCGCGCCGGCGCCACGATCTTCGCGTTGGAGCACGGCCTGCTCCGCGGTTGATCATCGAGCGCGACGGGACCCGATCCGGCTGGACAACGCTCTGGGATGTCGCGAACGCTATCCGGGCTCATCGACGTCGATGCCCATCTCACGAAGCGTCGCTCGGGCGGCCTCCTCGTCCGATGCGCGGACCGTGATCCGGAGGCCCTCCACGAAGTCGACAGACGGGTAGACGGAGGCGGGAGACACCATGGCCTCGACGCCGCGGACCGCGAGCGAGATCCTGATGAGGTCGGCCTCCGACGTGGTCGGCACGCTCGCGACCACGACCCGACGCTCCTGCTCCCGTTGGTGCCAGCTCACGGCGTCACGGTACCCGACGGCCGCCACGCGGGGCAGCAGTCGTTGGCGCGGCCTGGTGTGCCGCGGAGCCGCCGCTGATCCGACCCGTCGGATCGCATCACGTAGATGGTTGCGTGATCGGTGCGTCGTGTGAACGCGATCGACAGGCCGTCCGGTGACCACGACGGATCTCCATCCCACCACGGATCCCGGCTGACGTTCCGTCGGTGCGACCCGTCCGCCGACACGACCATGATCTCTGCGTTGCCGTCGCCGATCGTGTGGGGGTCGGCGCCGTCCAGGTACGCCACGAATGCGATGCGACGGCCGTCAGGTGCCCATGCGAACGACTCGTCCGGCCAGCGATCCCGGCTGACGTCGACCTGATGGGTGCCGTCGACGTCCATCACTGCGATGTCCTGGTCGCCGTCGCGTTCCGAGACGAACGCGATCCGTTCACCGTCCGGTGACCACACGGGCGAGTACTCCGGCGCTGGATCGCCTGTCAACCGTTGGACGTCCGATCCGTCCGATGCCACCGAGTAGATGTCGAGGTTCCCGTCCACGTCGGCGAAGTACACGAGCCGCGTCCCGTCGGGCGACCAGGACGGCGCCGCGCCGGACACCAACATCCGCGGTTCCCCGGGAGTCCCATCCGTGACGTCGACCAGGTACAGCATCCCGTCGTCGACCGAGCCGAACGCGATCGTTCGACCGTCCGGCGACCACACGGGGTCGGCGGCGCTCGGAACATCCGGTGCGATCGCCGACGAGCGGCGCACCCGGCCCGGCGGCGAGGAACAGGTGTTCGGACCCCCCGGTGCAGCACGCGATCAGCAGGCGCGTCCCGTCGGGCGACCAGTACGGCCGGGCGACCGTCTCGATCCCGTCGGTGACCGCGACCAGCTGACCTCCCGCGGCATCCATCGCGTACGTGTCGTCGCGGCCGCCCGGGTCGGCGTGGAACGCGATCGTGACGTCATCGGTCGATCCGAACGACGGCGGGATCGACGGTCCGTCCATGGTCGGCGAAGGAGGTGGTGCGGTCGTCGCGGGGGTGCACGCGGTGGCGATCATGCCGAGGACCACGACCCACGGTGCGTACCACGCCGCCCTCGACGGACCGTTCCCTCGCATGCGCCTGCATACCCCGGATGCTCACGTCCGGTTCCGGTCGCCCGAGGGAACATCACGGCGACCTTGTGACGTCGGGCACCGCCTCGGTGCGGGGAGAGACGCGACCCTGGCGCGAAACCCGGAACGAGGAGGACATCACCATGGCGAGCACCGAGGCGTTCCATCTGTCGCTCGAGGCCGCCGAGGCCTATGAGTCGTCGTTCGTGCCCGCGCTGTTCGAGCCGTGGGCGAGGATCTTGGTCGATGCGGCCGGCGTGCGGGCCGGCGACCGCGTCCTCGACGTGGCGTGCGGCACCGGCATCGTCGCGCGTGTCGCCGCCGAACGCGCCGGCCCCGTTGGCTCCGTCATCGGACTGGACCGGAACCCGGCGATGCTGGAAGTCGCCCAACGGATCGGTCCCGACATCGAGTGGCGGGAGGGAGACGCGTCCGGTCTACCGTTCCTCGCCCGGTCGTTCGACGTCGTCCTGTGTCAGGCAGCCCTGATGTTCTTCCCCGAGCCGACCGGAGCGCTCAGGGAGATGGCTCGAGCCGTCAAGGACGACGGGACCGTGGCGATCCAGGTATGGGATCGCCTGCAGGATCAGCCCGCGTACCGGCCGTTCATCGACGCGGCGGCGCGCTCCGCCGGCCCCGACGCGATGGACCTGCTCGGTTCGTACTTCTCGCGCGGGGATCTGTCCGAGTTGCGCGACCTCCTGCGTGTCACCGGGCTTTGGCCCACCGCGATCCAGACGCTCGCGACCGACCTGCGGTTCGGATCGGTCGACGCGTTCGTGATGACGGAGGTGCGGAGCACTCCGCTGGGCGAGCGCCTGAGCCCCGACGTCCTGACGACGATCATCGAGGATGCGCGCGAGGCGCTCCGGACGTTCACCGCGCCGGACGGGACGCTCGGCATCCCGATCCGCGGCCACGTGATCACGGCGAGGTCGCGGAGCCCGAAGTGGGCGGTGGAGGCATCGGGTCCACGAGCCGTTCCGGCGGGCACCGGTGGCTGAGAGCGTGCGGGCCCTTCCGCCCCTCGAGAGGCCGTGGGACCATCCCGGGATGGATGAACCCGGAACCCCCGACGCCGCGCTCGACGAGGCGAGGATGCGGTTCGCCGGCCGCGACTGGGATCGTGCGTACGACGGCTTCTCCACGCTCGCCGACACGCGAACGCTCGATCCCGAAGACCTCGAGCGGTTCGCCAAGGCCGCGTACTGGGGCGGGCGCTCGGATCGGTCGATCTCGATCCGCGAGGCCGCGTACGCGGCTTACCTCCAACGGGGCGACGACCAACGAGCCGCACTCTGCGCGCTCACGCTGCGCCGTGAGCACATCGCCAACATGGAGGACTCGGTGGCTGCCGGTTGGCTCAAGCGAGCCGAGCATCTGCTCGAGGGCCGTCCGGAGTCGTTCGCGGATACCGCCGCTGCCGACGGCTACCTCGCGATCGCGCACGCCGACGCGGCGCGGGCGCGCGGCGATTTCGCGCGAGCGCTCGGCCTGGTCGACCGCGCGCTGCGGATCGCCGACGGTTCGGATGACCGGAACCTGCGCGCGTGGGGGGTGATGCGGCGCGCCGTGTTCCTGGTGGATGAGGGACGGCTGGCCGAGGGCTACCGGCTCATGGAGGAGGTGGCGGCGACCGCGGCCGGCGGCGAGCTCGGCGGGTACACGACCGGAGCCGTGTTCACGAACATGATGAGCCTGTGCCGCGACCTCGCGAGCTATCGCCGAGGCATCGAATGGTCGGACGCCGCGAACCGGTGGCTCGAGCGTCAACGGATCGAGGGGTTCCCCGGGATCTGCCGGATCCACCGGAGCGAGCTCCTGCGGATGCTGGGCAACCTCGAGGAGGCGCTGCGCGAGGCAGGCCGTGCGAGCGAGGAGGTCGTGCGCGTCAGCCGCGTCCACGCGGGCGTTGCGCAGCACGAGCTCGGTGAGGTGCGGCGGCGCCTGGGAGACCTGGAGGGGGCGGAGGACGCGTTCGCCCGTGCTCAGGAACTCGGCGAGGATCCGCAGCCGGGTCTCGCACTGCTCCGGCTCGCGCAGGGGGACGCTCCCGCGGCCCTCGCATCGATCGAGCGCAGCCTCGACGAGGCCGCGTTCGACGGGTTCGCGCGCGCGCGCATGCTCTCGGCGCAGGCCGAGATCGCAGGCGCCGCCGGCGACGTCGCGCGCACCCGGAACGCGCGGGATCAGCTCCGCGAGCTCGCGGGACAGATCCCGTCGCCGGCCGTGCACGCGGCGAGCGGCTGGGCGGACGGGCTGCTGGCGCTCGTGGCTGACGATCCCGAGACCGCCTCCCGGCACCTCCGCGAGGCACGCGATCGGTGGGGGGCGCTCTCGGCGCCGTACGAGACGGCGAAGGCGGAGGCTGCCCTCGCCGAGGCGGATCTCCTTCGGGGCGATCGGGACGAGGCCGCGGTGCAGCTCCATGCGGCTCGCGTCACGTTCGAGCGGCTCGGGGCGGAGGGAGAGGCTCGGCGGGCGGCCAACCTGGAGGAGCGACTCGGATCAGGGGGGTCGCCGACGCGGACCGAGAGGACGTTCCTGTTCACGGACATCGTGAGCTCGACGTCGTTGCTGGGCGTGATCGGCGACGACGCCTGGGACGATCTCCGTCGCTGGCACGACCAGACGCTCCGGGCTTCCTTCGTCGATCACGGGGGTGAGGAGATCGACCATGCCGGCGACGGGTTCTTCGTGGCGTTCCCCGACACGGCGTCGGCCCTCGCCTCCGCGATCGAGATCCAACGGCGGCTCGTCGAGCATCGACGCGCCCACGGGTTCGCGCCGCAGGTCCGGATGGGCGTGCACGCGACCGCCGCGATCCACGACGGCACCGACTACACCGGCATGGGCGTGCACACGGCGGCCAGGATCAGCGCCCTGGCGGGGGCGGGCGAGATCCTGGCGAGCGTCGAGACGATCGCGGAGATGCCCGCGACGCATGTCTCGGAGCGGCGCACCACACAGCTGAAGGGCATCGCCGAGCCGGTCGACGTGGTGGCGGTCGAGTGGCGCGATTGACGCTCGGACGGCGCTGAGGGCAGAATCCAGCCCTCCGGACACGGCCAGGAGGGCTGAGGCGACGTGACCGACGATCACCCCGGCGCTCGGACGGCCGACGAGCTCGGGTCTCCCGAAGGGGACCCGGACCAGCTCCCACCGCTGATCCGCCCTGCCGTCGACCGCATCGCGCGGATCCGAGCGACGGTGCACAAGAAGCTCCTCGCGGGCTTCTTGATCATCGCCGTGCTGCTGCTGGCGATGGGGGTCACGAGCATCCTCGTCATCCGGCAGATGAACGCGCGAGCCCACGACCAGATCGAGCTCCGCGACCAGAGCGACCTGGCGCGGCAGGCGATCTATTCGATCACGTCGCAGAGTCACTACCGCGCGATGGCGCTCACCACGTTCGACGACTCGTGGAACGACAAGATCCTCGTGGCGAAGGCGAACTTCACGAACGACCTCGACGGCATCGCCGCGATCGGCGGGCCCGGCGTGGGCGAGAGCGTCGAGCGCATGCGGGCGATCGACGAGCGGTACTCCGACGCGGGCGAGGAGGTGGTGTCGCTCTATCAGGCGGGGGACTTCGACCGCGCGCTCGACCTGCATCTCTCGGCCGAGCATGAGATCTCGCACGACCTCGAAGACGAGCTCAACCTGCTGATCGCGGACATCGAGACGCGCGTCGGCGAGAGCGCCGCGAGCCTCGACTCCCTGCACCGGTTCCTGCTGTTCGCCGTCGCGATCTTCTCCGGCCTGAGCCTGCTGATCGCCTTGGGTCTGGGGGCGGCGCTCTCGTGGTCGATCATCCGCCCCGTCCGCAAGATCGACCTGGCGCTCGCGAGGATCGCCGCCGGCAACTTCGGCGAGCACGTGGAGGTCCCGAACCGCGACGAGTTCGGCCGGCTCACGGTCAACCTGAACCGCACGAGCGATCAGCTCTCGGAGCTGTACACGGATCTCTCGACGCTCAACACGGACCTCGGGAAGAAGGTAGACGAGCAGATCGATCAGCTCCATCGGGCGGAGCAGCTCCGCCGCTACCTCGCTCCCCAGGTCGCCGACGCGGTGCTCGAAGGCGGCGCCACGGTCTCCCTGACGTCGACCCGCCGCAACCTCACCATCCTCTTCGCGAACGTCCGGGGGTTCACGTCACTGTCCGAGCGTATGGAGCCCGAGGAGTTGATCGAGGGGCTCAATCAGCACTTCACGGTGATGACCGACGTCGTGTTCCGTCACGACGGCACGCTCGACAAGTACATCGGCGACGGCGTCCTGGCGTTCTTCGGCGACCCGATCGCGTTCGAGGACCATGCCGAGCGGGCCGTGGTCACGGCGCTCGAGATGCGGCAGCGGCTCCGGAGCCTCCGGACGAGATGGACGCTCCAACGCGACGAGGAGCTGAACGTCGGCATCGGCATCAGCACCGGATACGTGACGGTCGGCAACATCGGGTCGGCGACCAGGACCGAATACACGGTCATCGGCAACCATGTCCGGCTGGCGTCACACCTCGCGCAGATCGCGGGCCCGGATCAGATCCTGGTCTCCGACCAGACGCTCGCGGCGCCCGACGTTCGGGAGCGCGTGCACTCGGTCCCGCTGGAGGCCATCACGCTGGAGGGCTTCCGCCAGCCGGTCAACATCTTCGAGATCTCCGACCTTCCCTCCCCGCTCCGCCACCGACTCTGACGGCGGTTGGATGTCCGGGCTCGCCGCGACCGGGTGGGGGACGGTCGGTTGGTCCCTACTCGACCGTGAGCGCGATCGGAACCGCGGCGAGCGCCTTCGACACCGGGCACGCGACCTTCGCGGCCTCGGCGGCCTCGCGGAACGCGTCTGCGTCGAGTCCGGGCACGTCGCCGGACACCCAGAGCCGGATCCCGGTGATCCCTTCACCCGGTTGGAAGTCGACCTCGGCGCGGCTGTTGACCGTCGTTGGTGGATGTCCGGCCTTGGTGAGGACGTTGGAAACGGACATCGAGTAGCAGGCCGCGTGCGCCGCGGCGATCAGTTCCTCCGGGCTCGTGAGGCCGTTCGGCTCTTCCGTCCGCGAGGCCCACGTGACGTCGAACGTCCCGAGCCCGCTCGACTCGAGACCGACCCGACCGGTGCCCTCCGTCAGGGTGCCGTGCCATTCGCCGGCTGCTTTGCGCGTCGCTGCCATCGTCGTCTCCCGTCTCTCGATCGAGCTTCGAGCCTACCGTGGCGCCGCCGACGCGAGCCGGAGAGGGTCGTCAGATGCGAACGAGCCGGGCCTTCGCAGGCCCGGCTCGTTCGACCGTCTTCCACTCACGAGCGATCCAGGCTCTCGCGAGGCATCGTCCGGTAGACCAAGCCGGAACCCGTGAGGTCGGTGAGATGGTTGGATTCTGCCGGTCTCCCGGCATGCGGGCGAGGTGGTGAACCCTGGCCCGCGAGGGATGGCTCAGCAGCCACTCACCTCGAGGGTCTCCTGCTGTTCATGCAAGACGGACCACCTCCTTCCTCTCGTACCGCACATGGTGCGGCAGACGTCGGCGAAAGGCAACAACGGGAGGTGGCCGGTTGGCCGCGGGGCCGACGCCGGGGGCCTCAATCGAACAGCGCATCGAACGCCTGCAGCGTGTCGTTCAGCCGTTCCGACAGCGTCCGGGCGAGCCATCGGTGCACGGCCGCGGCCAGTTCCGGCTCCGTGGCCTCCATCCGTTCGATCGACGCGCGACCGAGACGAAGGACCACGCTCGGCGTCTCAGCCACCACATCGGCGGTGCGCGGGGAACCCGTGTACATCGCGATCTCGCCGACGACGACACCCGGTAACACGGTGCGTACCCGTATCCGCGTCCCCTCGGCGGTCACCATCTCGACCTGCAGCCGGCCGGACTCCAGGACGAACACATCGTCGGGCCGGTCGTCCTGGCGGATCAGCACGGTGCCCGCCGCCAGCGTCTCGCGCGACACGTACGCGATGAGGCCGGGCGGCATGCCGGCGAGCGCGTCGCCCGATGATCTGGGCGCCCCATCGCCATCGCCGGATAGCAGGCCGTCTTCACAGCGCTCCAACCCGCGATCCAGATCGGGTGCGAACCGGACGATCCCGTCCGCCTCGACGATCCCGGCGAGCGAGAGTCGCGACATCACGGCATCCGACACGCCGGTGAACACGACCTGGAACCCGTTCGCTTCCGCGAGACGGGCCACCTTGCTCAACGCCATCGCCGCTGACGAGTCGATACCCGTCACCCGCTGGAGATCGACCAGCAGGTACTGCAGCGATCCGTCCTCCACCCGCAGGCGGATCCGCTCGAGCAGTCCGCTCGACGTCCCGAAGAACACGAACCCGTGCATACGCAGGATCTGCACGCGCGAGCCCATCGCACGCAGCGCGGCGCGTTCGCCCGGCGGCCGGTCGACGTTGCTGCGGAACGTCGCTCCGAAGGCGACCTCGTGGATGAGCTCGGTCCGCCCGTAGTTGACGGCGAAGAGCACGATCGCGAGCACCAGGCCGATCACCACGCCGGGTAGGAAGCCTTGCGCGATGACCCCCGCGAGGATCACCAGGACGACCACGTATTCGAGGGCGGGCAGGGTTCGCCGCTTGTCCCAGACCCACTCGACGATGAACGCCAGCCCGAGGAACACGAGCACGCCGCCGACGATCATGCGCGGGATCAACTCGATCACCACCGCACCGAAGACGACGGCTGCGAGCGGGACGAGCGCGGCGACGAGTCCCGCGACCCGGGCGTTCACGCTCATGCGCTCCGCGAGGGCCGTCAGGCTGAGCGCGTGGTACCCGGGGATCCCGCCGAGTGCGCCGGAGACGACGTTGAGGACGCCGGCGTCCCGGAGCTCCCGGTTCGTGTCGAGGTCCCGGTGCAGCGACGATCTCGGTCCCGCTGATGTTGAACAGGATCGCGATGGCGGCCACGAGGACGGCGGTGACGATGCCCGTCCACTGTCCGAGGACCGCCGACCAGTCGGCCCCGCCGAGGGCGCGAAGGCTCCAGGGTTGCCACAGCCGCGTCGACTCGAACGGCCCGAGGAGCCACCCGCCATCCCGCGCCGTGTCGATCGACGAACCGGTGACGACCATGCCGATCGCGAACATGACGAGTCCGGCCGCGAGCACGACGGGGATGACCAGCGGCTTCTTGACCACCCGGACGGCCACGAGCAGGACCACGCCGAACGCGAAGGCGGGGAGCCAGTGGGTGAGCGCGCCCTCGCGGAGCATGGGCCCGATCGTCCGCAGATGGACCTCCAGACCCGAGGCGACGTAGAGGCCGCCTTTCAGCAGGAGCCATCCGGTGCCGGCGAGGAAGCCGCCGACGACCGGGTACGGCACGAACCGGACGAGGTTGCCGAGCCGGAAGGTCCCGAGCGCCGCGAACACGATCCCGCAGAGGATCGTGATGACCAGCGTCGCGGCGATGACGGTGAGGAAGACGTCGGGTGCCTCGAAGTCCGTCCAGCCCCGTGGCCTGAGCGACCTTCGCGATCTCCGCGGCCTTCGCCGCCGTGGTCGCCGCCACGACCGCGAGCACGGCGGCCGCCGCATCCTGCACGCTGCCGACGACTCCCCGCCGGCCTGCCCTCCAGGCCAGGATCGCGAGCGTCAACGCGGCCGCCACGAGGTACAGGCCGATGCCGTCCGGGAGCCGATTCACGAGGAGCCCGCCGAACACGAAGGCGGCGAACGCGATCGCGAGGACCGCCTCGACGGCGCCGATGATCACGCCTGCAGCGAGCGTGGCGAACGTCCCTACGGATCGTCGCGGTTCGGACATCGGCCTGCTCCCCCGAGCGATGGACTAGTCGACGAGGGCCCCGGCGGCCCTCTGTGTCTCGGTCAGTCGTTCCGACAGCGTCGTGGCGAGCCAGCGGTGTAGCGCCGCTGCCAGCGCCGGCTCGGTGACCTCGATCCGCTCGATCGACCGCCGGCTCAGCCGCAGCACCACGCTCGGCGTCTCGGCGACCACGGCGGCGGTCCGCGGAAGACCCGTGTACATCGCGATCTCACCGACCACGACCCCGGGGAGCATGGTGCGCAGTCGCACGCGTCTCCCCTCGGGCGTCACCATCTCGACCTGCAGTCGTCCCGACTCCAGCACGAACACGTCGTCGGGCTGCTCGTCTTGCCGGATCAGCACGGTTCCTTGCGCGAGGGGCAGGCGCTCGAAGTAGGTCCGCAAGCCCGGCGGCGGACCGGGAGGCCCGTCGCTCGATCCGGCGGTCAGGTCGCGCTCGGCCTGGCTCTCCTGCAGCAGGATGTCCTCGCACCACTGCAGACCGCGATCCATGTCCGGCTCGAACCGGACCACCCCCTCCGTCGACGCGACCCCGCCGCGTTCGAGCAGTCGGCGCACCCGATCCGAGGCACCCGTCAGCACCATCTCGAACCCGTTCGCCTCAGCGAGGTGGATCACCTTGACGAGCGACATCACGGCCGAGGCGTCGACCCCCGTCACCTGACGGAGATCCATCAGCAGGAACCGCGGGGGCGCCGTCTCCACCCGCTTGCGTATCCGCTCCAACAGCCGGCTCGCCGACCCGAAGAACACGAATCCCTGCACGCGCAGGATCTGCACGCGAGCCTCCATCGTTCGCAAGGTCGCTCGCTCGGCGGGAGGCCGGTCGACGTTGCTTCGGTGGGTGTCGCCGAACGCGACCTCGTGCACCAGGTCGATGCGTCCATAGCTGATCGCGAACAGGACGACGGCCATCACCAGGCCGATCACCACCCCGGGCATGAACCCTCTGGTGACGATCCCCGCGAGGATCACCAGGACGACGACGTATTCGAGGGTCGGCAGGGTCCGCCGCTTGTCCCAGACCCACTCGACGATGAACCCGAGGCCGACGAACGCGAGCACGCCGCCGACGACGAGCCGTGGGATCAGCGCGACGAGCTCTGTCCCGAAGACGACCAGCGCGATCGGGACGACGGCGGCGACCAGCCCGGCGGTCCGTGCGTCCACGGCCATCGTCCGCGCGATGGCGGTCAGGCTGAGTGCGTGGTACCCGGGGATCCCGCCGAACGCTCCAGCCGACGACGTTGAGCAACCCGGCGTCGCGGAGTTCCCTGTTCGTATCCAGGTCCCGGTCGAGTTCGATCTCGGTGCCGCTGACGTGGAACAGGACGCCGAGTACCCCGACGAGCACCACGGTGGCGATGCCGACGGCTTGGCCGAGGACGGCCCCCCAGTCGGCGCCGGTGAGCGACCGCACGGTCCACAGCTCGAACAGCCGATCGGAGCGGAACGGTCCGAGCATCCAGAACCCGGTCCGCGCGTCCTCGAGCGATGAGCCCGTGGCGAGCATGCCGATCGCGAACCCCGCGATCCCGACGGCGAGCACGATCGGGATCACCAGCGGTCGCTGCACCAGCCGGACGGCGACCAGCAGGATCACGCCGAACGCGAGGGCGGGGAGCCACCGCCTGAGCGCCTCCGACTCGATCACGGAGCCGATCGTGTCCATGTGCACCTCCACCCCGGAGGCCACGGCGACGCTGCCCTTGAGGAGGAGCCATCCTGTCCCGGCCAGGAAGCCTCCGACGACGGGGTACGGCACGAACCGGATCAGGTTGCCGCGCTTGAACGCTCCGATCGCGAGGAAGGTGATCCCCGTGAGGAGCGTCACGACCATGGTGACGGCGACGACGGTGAGGAAGGCCCGGTTGGGGCTGCCGAACGTGCTCAGCGCGGTCGCCGTGACGACGCCCGCGAGCACGGCCACCACCGCGCCCTGCACGCTTCCCACCACGCCGCGTCCGCCTCCCCTCCACGCGAGGATCGCGAGCGCCAGCGCGGCTGCCACGAGGTACAGGCCGATGCCTTCGGCCAGGAAGTAGACGAGGTAGCCACCGAACACGAAGGCGGCCAAGGAGATCGCCAGGACGACCTCGACGACACCGATCACCACGCCGGCGGTGACCGAGGCCAGCACGCTGTTCGATCGACCTTCGGACATGCGCCCTCCTCCGCGAGGGCGACCATATCCGTGAGGCCACCGGGTCCGCTAGTGGGAGACCACCTCGATCGCCGGAGGAGCACTCGGTCATCGTGCCCTTGCCAGGGCGGCGACCGGTGGCTACCGTCGAGGCCTGATGCCCCGACGGAGCAACCCCCCGTGAAGCGCAGCCTCCGCTCCGTCCTCGCAACGAGCTCGCTGATACTGGCCGCGGGATGCTCCATCACGTTCGGGGAGGCGCCGGAAACGGGCGGCCGCGCTCCGAGCGGGAGCCGGCCCGCGCCTTCCGACGCTCCGCAGACGACCGGCGTCCCGGGCGCGGTCGGTCGGATCGCGGTGCTCGATGCTCGAGGGACGCTCACCGTCTTCGACGCCGCAGGATCGGAGCCGACCCTGATCGCCGGATCCGACCCCGACGTCATGCTCGTGCGACAGCCGACGTGGTCCCCGGACGGCACGCGCATCGCGTGGGTGGGCCTGGATGCCGACGGCACGTCGGCTGCGGTCATGACCGCAGCAGCGGACGGAACGCGAACCACCGACACCCCCGTCGCCGCCGCACCGTTCTACCTGTCCTGGGATCCAACGTCCTCGCGGATCGTCTACCTCGGCGGGTCGGCGTCGGCCGACATCGAGCTCGGCCTGGTCGATGTGGCCGCGAGCACGAGCGCGCCGATCGACGCCGGCAGCCCGTTCTACGTGTCGTGGGCCCCCTCGGGGAAACGGCTCCTCGTGCACGTGGGGACCGATCGGCTCGATCGGCTCGCGATCGACGGCACGCTGACGAGCCTCGACGATCGTCCTGGGGCCTTCAGCGCCCCGGTCTGGACGGCGGACGGACGGACCCTGGTCTACGTGTCGGAACGCGCGAACCGTCAGCGGCTCGTCAGCTTCGATCTCGGCACGGATCGTCGCGAGGTCCTGGCGCGGTTCGAGGGAACGGTGACGTTCGTCGTGAGTCCCGACGGGCGACGCGTCGCGTTCCAGGTCATCCGGGACCGGTCCGTGGTGGTCCCGCTCTCGGTGATCGATCGAGAGAGCGGAGCGATCGATCGCGTGGCCACCGATTACGCGCCGGCGTTCTTCTGGAGCCCCGACGGCGCCAAGCTGCTGGCCCTGGTCCCTGAGGTCACGGACGAGCGCATCTGGTTCCGATGGGGGGTATGGGAGGACGGAACGTCGTTCACGACCGGACGGTTCGTCCCCAGCGACGAGCTCAGCAGGCAATACTTCCCGTTCTTCGAGCAGTACGCGCAGAGCATGAGCCTCTGGTCGCCGGACGGGAGTGCGTTCGTCTACGCGGGAGAAGACGAGTCGGGCGTCTCGGGCGTCTGGATCCAGCCGGCCACCCCCGAGGCCGCACCCGTCCGCGTGGCCGACGGCGTCGTGGCTTCCTGGTCACCCGGGTCGTTCGACGTGTGAGACCAGCCATGCGGTGAGCGGCTCCGCGTTCCGGAACAGATCCTCCACCCGTTCCTTCGCCTTCCGCGTGCCGAGCCACGCACCCGCCGGCCACTCCCGCCACGCGACGAGACCCTTGAAGCGCAGGAGCTCGATCCGGGGGTGGTCCTTGGGGTAGCCCTTCGGAGCCGTCTTCAGGACGCCGTGCCCCATGGCCTCGACGCCGCTCTTGCGGATCGTCGCGACGATGCCCTCGAGGTCGCTGCCGAACCGATCGTCGTCGACGGCCTCGCGGTAGCGTTCGAGTTGCTCGGGCGCCATCTCCCACATGCCCGCGCCCGCCGCCAGTCCGTCGGCCGTCAGTTGCACGTAGCGATGCCCGATCGTCGCAGCGATGCTCGTCTTGTACGGGGATTTGTCGGCGCTGAACCGGACGTCGCGGTACGGCCGGAAGATCCGTCCCTCGCCCCACTCGGGCGCGAGCTCGGTCAGGAGCCCCTCCATCGGCGCGCGGACGGCGGTGTCGTAGATGTCCTTGTGCGACTGCCAGTACGCCTTCGAGTTGTCGACCTCGAGTCCTTCGAAGAACTCGAGCGCCTCGACGGGCCATCCTCGGAACGCCATCCGTTCCCTCCTCCGATGATGGGAGCGACGATACCCGGGAGCGCGGCCGCCGCGCACGCCGGGGTGTGCCACTCCTGGCGCTCGTTCCGGCTAGCCTCATGCCATGACCATCAAACAGATCGCCGCCCTGGTCGGTCTCGCCCTCGCGCTGTTCGGTGCCTACAAGGCTCTCGAGCGGGTCCGGCGGGAGTTCGCGCAGCCGTCGCTCGACGCCTGACGAACCGAGAACCCTGGGCGAGCTGCATCGGTTCGGCGTCCTCGGCCTATCCTGGGGCCGTGGCGACGTCCGTGCTGGTCCTGGGAGCGGGTTTCGGCGGCCTGGAGCTCTGCACCCGGCTGTCCGAGGAGCTCGGCGACCAGGTCGACATCACGCTGATCGACCGAGCCGACGCGTTCGTGTTCGGCTTCCTGAAGCTGGACGTGATGTTCGGCAAGCGAACGCCCGATACGGTCCGGCTCCACTACCGCGATCTCACGACGCCTCACGTCCGGTTCCGCCAGGAATCGATCACCGCGATCGATCCCGTCCGGCGGCACGTGACGACCGACCTCGACGAGTACGAGGCCGATGTCATCGTCGTGGCGCTCGGTGCCGACTACGACTTGGGGGCCACGCCCGGCCTGGTCGAGGCGGGCAACGAGTTCTACTCGGTCGCAGGAGCTGAGACCCTCCGCGACGTGCTCCCCTCCATCGAGCGCGGGACCGCGATCGTCGGCGTGTGCGGCGCCCCGTTCAAGTGCCCGCCGGCGCCGAGCGAAGCGGGCTTGCTGCTCGACGAGTACCTGCGGGCACGCGGGCGGCGCGACGACGTCCGGATCCAGGTCGTGATCCCGTTCGGCGTCCCGATCCCGCCGTCGCCCTCCACGTCGGAGGCGATCCTGTCCGCGTTCGCCGAGCGAGGGATCGAGTTCGTGCCGGACCGCCGGGTCGCGTCGCTCGACGGCGGTTCGAGTGAGGTCGTGCTCGACGACGGCAGCCGCATGCCCTACGACCTGTTCCTGGGGATCCCGGTGCATCGGGTGCCCATCGTCGTCGAGGACTCCGGAATGGCCAAGGACGGGTGGATCCCCGTGGATCCTCGGACGCTCGCCACGCGGTTCCCCGGCGTCTACGCGGTGGGCGACGTGACGAGCGTGGGCACGCCGAAGGCCGGCGTGTTCGCCGAGCGCCAGGCGGGCGTCGTGGCCGACCACGCTGATCGCGCAGATCCGCCGTGTGGGGCCGCCCGACGGCTACGACGGCACCGGCACCTGCTACATCGAGCTCGGGGGCGACGAGGTCGCACGCGTGGACGTCGACTTCTACTCGACGCCGGGCCAGCCCTCCGGGATCTTCGTCGCTCCGTCCGCAGAGACGGCCGCCGAGAAGGCGGGGTTCGCGTCGAGTCGAAGCGCACGCTGGTTCGGAGAGGGGAGGACCGGATGACGGAGAGTGCGAAGCAGGCATGGGGAGAGGTGGGCGACAAGTTCTCGTCATGGGGGCGCAAGGTCGCCGACCGGTATCGCGAGTCCGGAGCGGCAGGGGAAGCGAGCGCGGACGAGGCCGAGCGAGAGTTGACGCGCGCGGTCAAGGAGGTGTTCGACGAGCTGTCCAAGGGGGTGTCGGCGGTCGGCGCGACGCTCAAGGACGAGCAAGCGAGGCAGGAGCTGACGGACGCGGTCAGCGCGATCGGGGACGCCATCACCGCCACGGTCAGCGAGGCCACCGAGGCGATCCGTTCGAAGGGTGGTTCGACGCCACCTCCGCCACCCCCTCCGCCACCCTCGACCGGCGAGTGAGGTCGGTGGAGGTCGCGGAGGGTGTCTACCGGCTGACACACGGGGTGGTGAACTTCTACCTGGTCGCCGACGCAGGGAAGCTCACGTTGATCGATGCGGGCACGCCCGGCGACTGGGACGTGTTCGCGCGCGCGGTCACGTCGCTCGGCCGGACGCTCGGGGACCTTGATTCGGTGTTGCTGACCCACGCGCACAGCGACCACACGGGCTTCGCCGAACGCGCGAGGACCGAAGCCCACGCCACCGTACGGATCCACGCGGCGGACGAGGCGGTGGCACGCAGCGGGCGCACGCCGAAGAACCAGGCCGGCGTCGCTCGCTACCTGGTGCGGCCCGAGGCGTACCGCACGTTGTTCGGGTTGATGCGCCGTCAGGGCCTGAAGCTGATCCCGATCCACGAGGTCTCGACGTTCCAGGACGGCGAGACGCTCGACGTGCCGGGTCGTCCGCGCGTGGTCCATACGCCCGGTCACACCGACGGCAGCTGCGTGATCCTGCTGGAGGAGCGGCGGGTGCTCGTCACCGGCGACGTCCTCACCACGAAGAATCCCTTGACCGGCCGAGTGGGACCGCAGATCGCGCCCGACGGATTGAACCAGGACTCGGACCTGGCGCTCCGTTCGCTCGACGCCCTGGCGGCGGTGCCCGCAGACGTGGTCCTGCCGGGTCACGGGGAGCCCTGGACGGACGGCATCCCTGAGGCGGTCAGGCTGGCTCAGGTCGCCGGACGTAGCTGACTGCCGACCATACTGCGTGGATGGGTCCGCTCCGCGTCAGCCGTTCGATCCTGGTCCCCGAGCGGGAGCTCAAGTGGCGTTTCAGCCGGTCGTCCGGGCCAGGGGGTCAGTCGGTGAACACCGCGGACTCGCGCGTGGAGCTCAGCCTCGATCTCACGACGACGACGGCGCTCGGACCCGTGCAACGGGCACGAGCGCTGGAACGCCTGGCCGACCGGCTGGTCGACGGGGTGCTCACCGTCAGCTCGCAGGAGGAGCGTTCCCAGCTCCGCAACCGTGAGCATGCCCGCGCTCGGATGGCTCAGGCGCTCGCGGCAGCCGTGGCACCGCCGCCGCCCCGGCGACGTCCGACACGGGCAACGAGGGCGGCAACGGAACGGCGCCTGGCCGAGAAACGTCGCCGCGCCAGGATCAAGCGTCTCCGTCGTCCGGACGACGACGATTGACCTTCGGGCCGTCGGTCACCAGTCTTCCGGCAGTTCCTTCTCGGCGTTCAGCTCACGGGCGCGACGCTTGATCCACCGCTTCGCCTCGCCTTGTCCTTCGCCCGTCCGTAGGACTGGATCGCGTCCTTCAGGTCCTCCCGGTTGCGGATCGGGAACGATCCGTCCGGGAGCGCCTTCCCGTCCTCCGCCAGCTTGCGGCGGTCCTCCGTATCGAGTTCAGCCATGACGACCTCCTCCGTGACGATGTCGCTTCCCACGTACCCATCGAGCGGCGTCGCAATCGCGGGGAACCTCCCCGCGCGTCGAGGGCGTCTAGGGACGAACTCCTCACTCCCCGAAGGGAGCACGCCCATGCACGCGAACATCGCTCGGAAGTTCCCCGCTCGCCTCACGCTCGCGATCGTCGCAGCGGCCGCCGTCCTGGTGATCGGTGCCGCGACCGCCTCGGGCCGGGAGGCTCCCTCGCCGGATCAGGCGTCGGGCGGTGGCGTTGCCGGCTCGCCGGGTTCCATGGACATCGGCACCGGATCGGGCGTCGCGGTATCGGCCCCCGACGTTGCCGTCTCGTCCGGGATCGCCATGCCCGGTTGGTGTTGTGGCGGTGGGACGAGCTACGTTCCCGGCCTCACGACGTACGGACAAGCGACGATCGACAGCGCGGAGCCCGCGGCGCGTGACGCCGCCATCGCGGCTGCCGTGCTGGATGCGACCGCGCAGGCGAACGCTGCTGCGAACGCAGCCGGCATCACCCTCGGCGCGATCATCGATATGCAGGTCTCGGCGGCGCCCTACGTCTACGACTACCCGATGGTGGGAACCACGGCCGGTGCGTCGGGGTCGTCGACCGGTTCGGCCGGCGGCGGTGGGATGGAACCCGCACCGGCACCCGGCGAGTTCTACGGGTCCGTCAGCGTGACGATGACGTGGGAGCTCGGCTAGCCGATCGAACGACGTTCCACCCGGTCAGCGCACCTCGAACGGAGGCGGGCTGACCGGGCGCGGCGTCCACTTCGCCGCGACGATCTCGCCCTCGGCGTCGACGGCGACCTCCAGATCCAGCTTCCCTCGTTCCGCGGCCACCTCGAACGTGACCCGCGTTCCGTCGCCCGCGATCGGTGCGCTGAGACGGATGGTGCCGAACAGCGTCCGGACGAGCAGGACATCTCGTTCCGCCGCCGCGCGGTCGAGGCGTTCACCGGATGGCAGCGGGAGCGACGGATCGTTCACGGCCTCGACGAGAGCCTCCGCGGCCGCTCGCACACCGGGACCCGGTTCGGGCACCGACGTCAGGTCCAGCCACTGCACCTTCGGCACCGCCTGCGGGTCCAGCGTGATCTCGACCTTCACGCGGCCGCGTCCGGGTTCGCCCTCCATCCACCACAGCGCGTGCATCGGTGTATCCGACGTCGGTTCCTCTGGGGAGCGGCGAAGCGCGCCGTGTGTCTGGCGGAGCCGCTCGAACTCCGCGCGACGTCGCTCGACCGGTTCGTCCAGGTCGACGTTCATCGAGAACGTCCCGGCGGCCAGCGCCGCATCCCACGACGCGAGCAGCAACCCGATCGCATCCATCGCGGTTTCCAGCGCCGGCGCCCGGGCGAGCCGTCGGATCGGAGCGGCTCCGGAGCGCACGAGCGATCGCAGCATCCGCTCGGCGATCTCGGCGGCCGGGAAGTACGTCCGGTTGCCCAGTACCACGACGCCGACACGCGACGCCGGATGCCACCGCATGTGCGATCCGAAGCCCGGATAGCCGCCGCTGTGACCGATGACCTTCCCGAGCTCGAGGTCCGATCGCACGAACGTGCCGAAGCCGTACCCGATCGACACCGCGGTCGGCAGATCACCGATCGAGGTCCAGGTGATCTCGGGCTCGATCGCGCGGTGGACCTGCTGCATCTCCAGTCGCGACGCCCGCGAGAGCGGATGGTCGTGCACCGCCCCGTCGCTCGCGAACGCGTGGGTGAACCCATCGACCCACCGCGCCAGGTCGCGGACCGTGCTGAACACGCCTCCCATCGCCGCGAACGCGCCGTAGCCGGCGAACGGCTCCTGGATGAACGCGTCGTCGCGCCTGACGTACCCGTTCGCCACCCTCGACGCGGGGAACTCGCCGGCGTCGTATCCGGTCGAGGTCATGCCCATCGGGTCGAGGAACCGTGATCGGACAACGTCCCGATACTCCTGCCCCGTCACGTTCGTGATCACACGACCGAGGATCGCGTATCCCAGGTTCGAGTACTCGAACTGTGTCCCCGGCATCCACGCGAACGATTGGCCACCCTCGAGGAACGCCGTGAAGCGCTCCGGGTCCAGGTCCTGCTGGCGGTCTCCCCACGGGTCGTCGCTCGGGAAGCCTGCGGACATCGAGAGCAAGTGGCGGAGCGTGATCGCCGGCGCTCCTGCGTGAGACGGGCGCTGTCCGAGCAGCTCGGGGACGTGGGTCGTCACCTCGTCGTCGAGATCCAGATGGCCCTCGTCGCGGAGCAGCAGCACCGTGGCGGCCGTGAAGCTCTTGGTCATGGAGGCGATCCGGAACACCGTGTCGGCGGTCGGCTCGTCCTCGTGACCCACCGTGGACGTTCCGACACCACGCGCATGGACGAGCTCGCCGTCCATGGTCACGCCGTAGGCCACGCCCGGGACCGGCTCGCGGCCGACGAACGCGTCGACGAGCCGGTCGACCTCGGCGAAGTCGGTCATCCGAGCGTGTAGTCCAGTCCGATCTTCGCGTGCTCGCCGAGCGGCGCGACGAACGTCCCTTCGCCGGAAAGCTCCGCCAGTTCCCCGGTGCCGGAACCCCGGATCACCGTCCACGTCCCGTTGGCGTGGCTGCCGTCGAACACCCCGTTGCTCTCGACGACGAAGCTGCCCTGCTTCCCCCCGAGTGAGCCGTCGACCCGCTGCAGCCCGACGTAGTGTGCGGTGCCATCCGCCCCGTAGGCCATCAACCACTCGGTCTGGCTGCTGCCGACGATGTCGCCGGTCAGGCTGCCGGAGACGCTTGCCCGCGTCAGTTTGGCGTCGCCCTCGAGGTCCAGGTACGTCTCCTCGTTCCACGAAGCGACGGCGAACTCAGCGGCGGCGTTCGTCATGGATCCTCCTCCCCCTCGGGATCGGTGGCGCCGGTCACCGGCGACCCCGGCGTGTGAGCATCGCGAGCGCGAACCCCGCGCCGGCCCCCAACGCCAGGGCGAGAGGCGAGCTCGTCAGCACGCGTCCGCCTTCTTGGACCGTGACGCTCGGGGACACCACGAGGCCCACCAACGCGCGCGGACCGATCGTGGCACCACCGGCGGCGACGACAGCCTGCGTCCCGCCGTTCTCGATCGAGACGTCGCCGTTCGCCACCAGCGGGCCACATCCGCCGTTGCGGATCGTGACGCTGCCGTTCGCAAGCACCGGACCGCACCCGCCGTTGAGGATCGAGAAGTTCCCGTCGGCGGCCACGAAGCCTGCGCCGGACCCCGTGAGATGCACGTCGCGCGCCTTCACGAACCCGACCACCGCCTTCGTCACGTTCGCGTCGGAGGGGAATTCGATCGCGGAGGCCGAACCATGACCTCGATCGTCCATACGGACCTCCTCTGTTGGGAACTCCCATCCTAAGAGAGGGGGCGCGGGGAGGTCCTACGTCGGAGGCGTCACCGGAACGGCGGGGATCCGGCCGGCGACCGACGTGCCGCTCCCCGGCGCCGACCGGATCTGCAACCTGCCCCCGATCGCCTCGACACGGTCGGCCATGCCGCGGAGGCCCGTCCCGTAGCTCGTCTGCTCCAGGTCGAAGCCGGCTCCGTCGTCGGACACCTCGAACGTCAGGTCGCCGTTCGATCGAGACAGCCGCACCTCCGCTCGGCTCGCCCCCGCGTACTTCGCCACGTTGTTGAGCGCTTCGAGCGCGCAGAAGTAGACCGCCGCCTCCACCTGCTCGGGGTACCGCGCGACGTGCTCCGCCGCCACCGACGTGGTCACGGCACCCTTCCGCGCCTGCGCCTCGAGCGCCGCGACCAGCCCCTTGTCCGCCAGGAGCGGCGGGTAGATGCCGCGTGCCAGGTCGCGGAGGTCTTCGATCGCCTGACCCGTCGCGGTCTGCAGGTTGCCGAGCATCGCCTTCGTCTTCTCGGGATCGCGGTCGACGAGGCCTTCCGCCAAGCGCAGCTGCACCGAGAGGGCGACGAGCTGCTGTTGGGCTCCGTCGTGCAGGTTCCGTTCGAGCTTGCGTCGCTCCTCGTCCTGGGCGTGGACGAGCCGCTGCCGCGACGCGCGGAGCTGGTCCACGTTGTCCAACAGCTGCTCCGTCAGCGCCACGTTGCGCATCACCAGCCCAGCCTGGCCGGCGAGGTCGCGTACCAGCTTCTCCTCGGTCGGGCTGATCGACTCGCCGGGCCGTTTCACGATCGAGAGCGCACCCAGCAGCTCGCCCTGATGCCGGATCGGCTCGCGCATGCGGAACGAGGACACCTCCCCGACGTCGTCCTCCACCGCTGTGATCGGCGACAGCGCCTCGGCGTCGTGCGGCCAGGTCGCCTCCGGCACCAGCTCCTCGCCGATCCGAACCCAGACGTCCGCCCGGACCGCCCCCGTGCCGCCCGCGAGCGCCCGCGCCATCCGCGGCAGGAGCTCGTCGTTCGCATACGCGTTCCCCAACCGCTCCGAGAACTCCGAGAGCACCTCGTAGGGCGCGGCTCGGTCGCCGTAGACGAGCCGGTCGGCGAACCTCCGGGCGCGCGTCCTGACCGGTTGGAACGCGATCGCGATGATCGCGGCCGCGACCGCCGACAGGATCGGATCTCCGGTATTCCCCACGAGCGCGCCGATGCCCACGACGACGCCGACGTACACGGCGGTGATGAAGACGGCGAGCGTGCCGAAGAGCAGGGCGCGGTTGATGACGACATCGATGTCGAACAGGTGGTACCGCAGCACCGAAACGCCGATCGCGATCGGGATCAAGCCGAACGAGAAGACGGAGACGTTCTGGAGGAACAACATCCACCCAGGCTGGTTGACGCCCCACGAACCCGCGAACGAGATGAGCAGGGCGACCGTGTACAGGACCGCCACGAACGTGGCCGTCGCCACCAGCAACCGCAGTTGGAGTCGCTCGACGCCCGAGGAGCGCCGGAACCGGAGCACCAAGGCCACGAGCGAACCGATCACCCCGATCGGGAGCATGACGATGCTGAGGATCGTGATCGAGAGCACGGGCCGGAGTGCCTCCAGGCCGAGCGGGTTCCGGTATTCCGCGAACTGGGCGGCCTCGTCGCCGAACTTCCCGGGCGCGAGGACGATCGTCAGGTACACGATCGCCAGGCAGACGGCGAGGATGCGCGCGAACCATCGCCAGCGCGGAGAAGGCAGGTGGCCGTCGGGGAACAACAGCAGCATGAACGTGACCGGTGGGACCACGACCGGCACCCACATCGGATTGTCGAACGCTTGCGCGATGAGTCCCAGTCGCCGGCCCCCGATGCCGCCGTTCACCGCGTAGCCCGCGTAGGAGCTGAGGAGCGCGCCGACCCCGATCGCGACGCCGAGCCCCACCATGATCCAGCTCAGCGCGTTCTCCGGGCGCCGGGTGGCCATGAAATACCCCACGATCGGGAACAGCCCGAACGCCAGGAGCAGCGCGTGATCCGTGGGTACCTGGATCCATCGTCGATAGCCAGAGACCGATCACGACGGACAGGACGGTGAACGCGGAACTCACGCGTGCCAGCAGCACGAGCCGCCTGCGACGGGATCCCGTCATCGGAGGTCGTACCTCGGTTGCCTCGGTCCCGTCCACCATGACGGCATCGTCGCACCCCGGCGCGAACGAGTCCAAGGGTGCCTCCACGAGCGGAGGGAGTGGTGCTAGGCGGTCAGGCCGTGGCCCAGCCCGCGACCACGGGGTGGTCGGCCGCGACGGCTCCGACCGACGCGGCTCCGCCGGGCGCGCCGAGCCCGCTCACGGCGTCGCCGAAGAACTCGGCGTTGATGGGCGTGAACTGTCTCCACTCGGCCGGGACGTCATCCTCGTAGAAGATCGCGGTGACGGGACACACCGGCTCGCACGCGGCGCAATCGACGCACTCGTCCGGTTGGATGTACAGCATGCGCGTTCCTTCGTAGATGCAGTCGACCGGGCATTCGTCCACGCAGGCAAGGTCCTTCACGTCGATGCACGGTTCGGCGATCGTGTACGTCATGGTCCGGCCTCCTCGGTCGTGCCCGGTGTTTCGCCGCCCATCATGTCCCCTGGGACGGGCTTCGGCAAACGTCGCGAGCGGAACGATAGGGTGACGCGGGCGACCGATCTCCGTCGAGGCCGAAGGAGGAGCCGTGAGCTACGTTGCCGCCGAGGAGCGCTACGACCGGATGGTGTACCGCTTCTGCGGCCGCAGCGGGCTGGCGCTGCCCGTCCTTTCCTTGGGTCTGTGGCATAACTTCGGGGATCCAACCCCCGGTGAGACGCAGCGCGCGATCCTGCGGGAGGCGTTCGACCTGGGGATCACGCACTTCGACCTGGCCAACAACTACGGCCCCCCGTACGGGGCCGCGGAGCGGCATTTCGGCAAGATCCTGAAGAAGGACTTCGCACCGTACCGCGACGAGTTGATCATCTCCACGAAAGCCGGCTGGGACATGTGGCCCGGACCGTACGGACAGGGCGGTGGCTCCCGGAAGTATCTGCTGGCGAGCCTCGACCAGAGCCTCGGCCGGATGGGGCTCGACTACGTCGACATCTTCTACTCGCACCGGTTCGACCCGGACTCGCCGCTGGAAGAGACGATGGGAGCGCTCGCGACCGCGGTGCATCAGGGCAAGGCTCTGTACGCGGGGATCTCGTCGTACTCGCCGGGGATGACCAGGGAAGCGGCACGGATCATGCGCGAGATGGGCGTCCCGTTGCTGATCCATCAACCGTCGTACAGCATGCTGAACCGATGGATCGAAGAGGAGCTGCTCGACGCGGTGGCGGATGAGGGGATGGGCTGCATCGCGTTCTCGCCGCTCGCACAGGGCGTGCTCACCGACAAGTACATCGAGGGGATCCCGGAGGATTCGCGGATCAACCGTCCCGGCGGTGACTCCCTCCAGCGAGCCCACCTCGATGAAGAGAATCTCGCGCACGTCCGCGCGCTCAACGCGATCGCACTGGCGCGCGGGCAGAGCCTGGCGCAGATGGCGCTGGCGTGGACGCTCCGCGACCCGCGCGTGACGTCGGCGGTTCTCGGTGCCAGCCATCCGGAGCAGGTGACCGAGAACGTCGGAGCGCTGGACAACCTGGAGTTCACTCCGGAAGAGCTGGCCGCGATCGACGGACAGGCGCAGGACGGCGACCTCAACCTGTGGAAACGTCCGTCGCTGGACGAGCGCCCGTAGCCTCCGACCCCGGGCCGCCGTAGGCTTCGGGCCATGGTCGTCTGTTCGAACTGTGGCGGCGAGAATCCGAACAATGCGAGGTTCTGCCTGCACTGCGCGAGCCCCATCGTCCAGGTCGAACAACGGCGGATGGAGCGAAAGTACGCGACCGCGCTCTTCGCCGATCTCGTCGGGTCGACTTCCCTCGTCGAACGCGAGGATCCCGAGGTCGTCCAGTTCGTCGTGAGCCGAACGTTCGACCGCATGTCGGAGGAGATCCGACGCCACGAAGGCTTCCTGGAGAAGTTCATGGGGGACGCGGTACTGGCGGTGTTCGGCGTGCCTCGTGCGCACGAGGACGATGCCGAGCGAGCGGTCCGCACCGCGATCGAGATGCAAGCGGTCTTGTCCGAGCTGAACCGAGGATTCGCCGCCGAGGGCCGGCCGCAGCTCGCGATGCGGATCGGCGTGGAGGCCGGCGAGGTGCTGGTCGACCAGGAGCGAGCGAGCGGCCCACGGGACCGGATGCTCACGGGCGACGCGGTGAATACCGCCTCCCGTCTCCAGGGTGCTGCCGAGCCGGGACGCATCGTGGTCGGTCCCGCCGTCTACGCCGCGACGAAGGAAGCGATCGAGTACCGCGAGCTGCCGCCGCTCGACCTGAAGGGGAAGTCCGCGTCCGTGATCGCCTGGGAGGCCCTGCGCATCAGGGCGCAGCACCGCGGCGAACGACCGGGCTTGGGCATGCAGGCGACGATGGTCGGACGTGACGAGGAGTTCGCCGTCCTCGAACAGACGTTCCGCCGGGTTCAGACCGAAGGGAGGCCGGCGCTCGTCACGATCGTGGGGACCGCGGGCGTCGGCAAGACCCGTCTGGCTCACGAGCTGGAGCGCTACGCAGAGGGCATGCCGGAGTTCGTGTATTGGCGGCGGGGCCGGTGCCTGGCCTACGGGAACACGTCGTACTCGGCGCTCGCGGACGCGATCAAGGCGCAGTGCGAGATCCTCGACGACGACCCTGCCGACGTCGCCGCCCGGAAGGTGAATGTCACGGTGCGCGAGCTCTCGGGTGACGACGAGCTCGCTCCGCACATCCGCGCGCTCGTCGGAGCCGGCGAGGAGCGCTCGTTCAGCCGGGAGGATCTGTTCGACGCGTGGCGGCGGTTCCTGGAGCGGCTGGCCGCTCGCTATCCACTGGTGCTGGTGTTCGAAGACGTCCACTGGGCGGATGCGGGGCTCCTGGACTTCATCGAGCATGCGGCAGACCTGGCGCAGGGGCCGATCATGCTGCTCACGCTCGCGCGGCCCGAGCTCTTCGAGTCACGGCCGTCGTGGGGCGGTGGGAAGCGCAACGCCGCGTCCATCTTCCTCGATCCGCTCTCGGTGGCCGAGGGCGGAGAGATGCTGGCGGATCTGCTCGGTTCGGATCTGACACCCGACGTGCGGGACCTGATCGTCGAGCGCAGCGAAGGCAACCCGCTCTACGTGGAGGAGATCGTCCGCATGCTGATCGACGATGGCGTCCTCCGGGCGACCGACGCATCTCGGTGGGAGGTCGCGCGGCCGGTCGCCGAGGTCGAGGTGCCGCGGTCGATCCAGGGCTTGATCGCCGCGCGGCTCGACGGACTCCCAGAGGACGAGAAGACGTTCTTGCAGGACGCCGCGGTCGTGGGCCGTGTCTTCTGGACCGGGGCCGTCGCGACGCTCGCGGGTGTGGACCGAGCCGCCTCACGTGACGCGCTCGATCGCCTGCGAGTGAAAGAGCTGGTGGTGCCGCACGAGCCGTCGAGCTTCTCCAACGAGCAGGAGTTCGCGTTCCGCCACAACCTGATCCGGGATGGCGCTTACGATTCGCTGCCGAAGGCGCTCCGCGCGGAGAAGCACGCGCGGATCGCACGCTGGGCGCAGGACCGAGCCGGCGACCGGGCGGCGGAGATGGCGGAACTGATCGCTTCCCACTACCTGGAGGCGCGTCGGTATCTGGACGAACTCGGCGTTACCGGCGAGGAGCTCGCGGTGATCGACGCCGAGGGATACCGGTGGGCGCGCGCAGCCGCCGACCGCACGGCGGCCCTCTGGCAGCGCGTCGAGTCGGTTCGCTGGTACCGAGAGGCGCTCGGCGCCGCGGAGGCGGCCGGGGCGACCACGGCCGATCGCGCCGACCTGGCGCACCTGCTGACGGAGGTCGGGTTCGGCACGGAGTCGGCCGGGAACAACGCCGACGCAGCCCGCCTCGCCCTCGACCTCTCCGAGTCGATCGGAAACGAGGCGAACGCCGGCTGGGCGCAGGCGCAACTCGGGTTCGCGCTGTTCCAGCAAGGGAAGGACGAGGAGGCGCAGACGGAGATCGCAGCAGCGATCGCGCGGCTCGAGCCGCTCGGGGAGAGCGAGTCCCTGGCGGTTGCCTTGCAGTGGCTCGGGCAGTACCTGGTCCGGCGAGGTCGGGACGAGGAAGGCGAGCCGATCGTCCGGCGTGCCCTCGAGATGGGCGAGCGGGTGCATGCGCCGGTGATCGTCGCCGAGGCGACGCAGACGCTCGCGATGACGTTGTCGCAGCAGGGCCGCAGCGAGGAGGCGGTGGAGACGATCGAGGAGGCCTACGTGCTGGCGAAGGACGCGGGCGTCGTGACGGTTCTCCTCCGTGTGTACAACAACCTCCCGTCGATCGTCTCGACGTTCGCCTCGGATCATCGTCGGGCGCTCGACGTCCTGCGCGAGGGGATCGAGCTCGCGCAACGGGTGGGCGCGGTCGGCTACCTCGCCTGGTTCATGGGCACGCTGTCGGACATCACCACGGAGCTCGGCGACCTCGCGGCGACGGAGGGCATCGGGAATGAGTCCATCTCTCTGGCCGAACAGGCGGGAGACGAACCGCTCCGCGGGAACAGGTTGAACCAGCTCGCCTGGGTCGTGTTCCAGCGCGGCCGGGTGGACGAGGCGGTGGAGCTCCTGCATCGCTCGGTCACGATCATGGAAGCGAACCCCGAGCCGCAGGTCGAGGTGTTCGTCTTCGAGACCGAAGGATCGATCGCCATGGCACAGGGACGCGAGGCCGATGCGATCGAGCATCTCCAACGAGGGGTCGAGATGGCGCGCGAGTTCACCCCCGACTTCGTACCGCTCCTGTTCTACGAGTTGGTGCGGTTGCTCCTTCGGACGGGCGATCGCGCCGCCGCCGGTGGCTACCGCGATCTCTCCACGCCCGGGCGCGCCCCCGCAGCGAACGCGTTCGGTACGGCGATCGAAGGTCTGCTGGAGGAGGATGCGGTCCGCGCGACCGAACGGCTCCGGGATGCGGCGGGCACGTTCGAGCGCCTCGGCATGCGCATCGCGCAGGCACGCGTGCTGATCGACCTCGGCGAAGCGCTCGATCGGTCCGGCGGCGACCCTCGTTCGGCGCTCGAGCAGGCGCGCGACCTCTTGGTCGCGTGTGACGCCCGGATCTACCTCCCCGAGGTCGATGCCATGCTGGCCCGGCCCTAGGCCATCCAGGCGGCGAGTCGTCCGGCTTCATCGTCGAGGTCGCGCCGCGCGGTTCGCGGCAGCGGCTCGAACGGCGACACCACGACTCGACCCCGCTCGTGCTTCCACGTGCCCGCGACCTGTCCGTCGATCAGGAATGTCGGGAACGAATGAGGCGTCTTCGTGTGGAAGATCAGCGGACGGAAGCGTTCGGGCAGGATCTGCGTCCGGCGGGCGTGAACGAGCAGCGTGGCGTCCCATGTCGGCAAGAACCGGACCGGGACAGGGACGTCGCGATCAGGGATCGGAGCGCGCGGGAGGTCGACCAGTGTTCCTCCCCGCTCGTCGCGGAACGTGCGCGTTCGGATCCGTTCCAGCGCAGGTGCGAGCGTGGCCGCCGAGATCCCGGCCCAGCTCGCGATGTCCTTGCGTGGTGCCGGACCGAATCCCGCCAGGTAGCGGCGCACCAGGAGCTCGACGCCGTCGGTTCGGGTGGCACCGGAAGGGCGGCCCAACCAGTCCTCGGCCGTGGCATAGATGTCGGCGGAGCGGCGCTCCCAGGTCCCCGACGGAGGCACCCGGACGAGGTTGATCCAGCCTCCCACGCCGTTCCACACGGTCGACGTCACGCCCAACTCCGCGATCAGTTCCTGCCGTCGCCGCGGTCCGTCCGCGAGCAGGTCGCGGAGTGCGTTCGCCACCGCGCTGATCTCGCGCTCGGTGGTCTGATGGCGGGTGGCGCGCATCCACGAGGCTCGGCTGTCCTCCCGGATGCCGGCGGCCAGGGCCCAGTAGTCGGCCGCCGGGACGAGATGGATCGTGCCGCGCATCAACGTTCCCTGCACCAGCGCGCGACGCTCGAGAGCCTGGGTCAGCCGCACGCGTTCGAATCCTGCGGATCGCGTCCACAGCCCGATGTACGACGACGGCGCGTACTGCGCCTGCACGTAACCCATACGTGCGACCGCCCTCGTGAGCGGCACACGCGTGCGCTCGAGCAGCATCTGTCGAGCCAGCAACGCGCGGTTCAGTTCGCGTTCGGTGAGCGTCCGCTCGGCCACCGACGGAGTCTACGGTGGGTGCCGTCGCGCCCGGCGAGGCTAGGCCGAGGCCCGCCGGTAGTCGATCGCCCAGCGTTCGACCCACGTCGAACCGTCGGGCGAGGACTCCCATCGCCAGTGGAACGCGTCGGACCGGACGTCGCTGAACACCATCCGCTTGTAGAGCTGATCCTCGTCGACCGGCCCCGGCGTGGCGAAGACGGTGCCGTCATCCGTGCGCGAACCGACGAAGTGCCAGTAGCTGCCGTTCGAGTCGACCCAGGTCTGTCGCCACGATCGCGTGAGCGGATCGTGCACCGAGACGCTCATCCCCGACCACGGTTCGGGCGGCCCGGCCTCGAATCGCTCGATCACGACCGCATCGTGCAGCTCGCGGGAGATCGTGTTCGTGCCGTTGCCTCCCTCCCACGTCGCATCCCATGTGCCGAGCCAGAAATCGAGCGCGTCGGGACCCATCGCCTCGAAGCGTACGGTGACCTCGACGGATCAGGCTTGCGGTAACGTGCGCCTTCACGAGGAGGCCGGCGACGGTGCAACGAGCGCAGGCACGCATGGTGGCCCTGGGAGGGCTGCTGCTGCTCCCGCTCGCCGGCCTCGCCTTGTTGTTGGCGGTGCCCGCGCTGGACGTCCGCTGGGAGCACCATCCGTCGCACTTCTGGCTGGTGTTGGTCGTCGCCGTGGTGAACGTGGTGCTCGGGGTGCTGACCAGCGAGGCCGCCGGTCAACGGGGTGACGCGCGACTGTTCCTCGTCTCGCTCGCGCTCCTCTCGAGCGCGGGGTTCCTGGCGCTCCATGCGCTCGCGACACCTGCCGTCCTGTTGGAGGGGCCGAACGCGGGGTTCCAGATCGCGACGCCGGTGGGGCTGGTGCTCGCTGCCGGGTTCGCGGCCGCGTCGGCACTGGCAGCGCGAGGGGACCGTGGGGCCCTCCATGACCACGCTGCGGATGCTCCGGCTGGGACTGGGCTTCCTGGTCCTGGCGTGGGCGCTGGCGTCGTTCGCCAAGCTCGAGATCCTGCACCACGCACCCGGCGAGGAGGCGCCTCCGATCCTCCGGCTGCTCGCACCCGTGGCGGTCGCGCTGTACGCCTACGCCGCGGCGCGGTACCTGGTGCTCTACCGCGAGCGCCTGAGGACGCTCCCGCTCGCCGTGGCGGCCGCGTTCGTGCTGCTGGCAGAGGCGATGGTCGCGGTCGTGTTCGGACGGAGCTGGCACGCGACGTGGTGGGAGTGGCATGTGCTCATGGCGATCGCGTTCGGCTCGATCCTGTGGGCCGCGCGTCGCGAGTACCGCCGGGAGCGATCGGTCACCGCCACGTTCGGCGGTCTGTACCTGGAGCGCACGCTCGAACGCGTCGACCGGCGGCACTCCGAGGTGCTCGCGGAGCTGGTCGCGGCGATGCGCGAGGACGCGCCACTCGCGCCGATCATCGAGCGCCTACGACGGCAGGGCTTCGGCGCCGACGAGGTGGCCATGCTCGAACGGTCGGCGCGCGAGCTCTCCCGGATGGACACGTTGTTCCGCCGCTACGTCGGACCGCGGCTCGCGGACCGGCTGCGGGAGGAGCCGGCGCTGGCGCAGCTCGGCGGCAGTCAGAAGGACGTGACGGTGCTCTTCGCCGACCTGCAAGGATTCACGAGCTTCTCCGAAGGCCGTCCGGCCGACGAGGTGATCGAGATGATCAACGCCTACTGGGAAGGCGCCGTTCCGATCGTCGTCGAACGGGAGGGTGGCTTGATCGAGCGGTTCGCCGGCGACGCGATCATGGCGGTGTTCAATGCCCTCGACGATCAGCCGGATCATCCGCTCCGCGCCGCCCGAGCCGGACTGGGGATGCGAGATCTGACCGAAGAGATCGCGACCGCGCATCCCACCTGGCCGCGCTTCCGGATCGGCGTGAACACCGGTCCCGCCGTGATCGGCAACGTGGGCGGGGGCGACCAGCGGAGCTTCGCGGCGATCGGCGACACGACGAACGTCGCCGCCCGCCTGCAGTCGGCCGCCCTTCCCGGCCAGGTCCTCGCGAGCGCGACGACGATCGCGAGGTTGCAGGACGCGGTCGACGTGCGATCGGTCGGAACCCGCGCGCTGAAAGGTAAGGGAGACGAGGTCGACGTCTTCGAGCTGGTCCGGGCCAACGTCTGAAGCGTGTGGCGGGTCCCGAGCGTGGGTAGGGTCGGTCGATGAAGGTTCGTCGTCGCGCCCGATTGGACACCTCGCAGGTCCAGGACCGCCGTGGCATGTCCGGTGGCACCGGGATCGCCGTCGGCGGTGGAGGGATCGGCCTCGTCATCGCGCTCGTGCTGGTGGTCATGAACGCCGTCGGCGGAGGAGACGCGGGCTCCATCCTCGAAGACCTCGCCGGGCAGACGGTCGGCGGGGGATCGGCGACCGGCGACCTGAGCCACTGTCAGACGGGCGCCGACGCGCGCGAGAACGAGGACTGCCGCATCGTCGCGTACGTGAACAGCATCCAGGACTACTGGGACGGCCAGATGTCCGGTTACCGCGACGCGCCGACCGTGTTCTTCACCGGTCAGGTCTCCACCGCCTGCGGCCAGGCGTCGTCCGCCGTCGGCCCCTTCTACTGTCCAGCCGACGCCAAGATCTACATCGACCTCGGGTTCTTCCAGGACTTGGAGGACGACTTCGGTGCTCAGGGCGGCCCGCTCGCCGAGGCGTACGTGCTGGCCCACGAGTACGGGCATCACACCCAGGACCTCCTCGGGTTGTTCGCGCAGGGCGGCAGCGGCGGTCAGGGACCGCAGAGCGATTCCGTGCGGACCGAGCTCCAGGCCGACTGTTACGCGGGGGTCTGGGCGGCGAACGCCGTCGAGACCGGATACCTGACGGCTCCCACCGATCAGGACCTGGCCGACGCGCTCGACGCCGCCGCGGCGATCGGAGACGACCGGATCCAGCGCGAGACGCAGGGACAGGTCAACCGCGAGACGTGGACGCACGGCTCATCGGCGGATCGCCAGCGGTGGTTCCGGACGGGCTATGCGTCGGGCGACCCGAACGCGTGCGACACGTTCAGCGGTCCGGTCTGACCCACGGGGTCAGCTCAGACCATTGCTCTTTCGAACCCGCTCGACCGCCCACCGCATCGTCTCGACGAACGATTCCCTGGCCTCGGGGGCCGAGAGCTTCGCGAGGGTGATGTCGGGGTAGTCCGGCTTGTCGAGCTTGAAGCCCGCGATGGAGCCCAGTCGCTGGCGGAGCGTTTCTTCCTGTTCCGCGATCCGGAACGGGTTGATCCGCCGAAGCGTCTTCAGCTGCACCGCGACCCGGCCGCCTTTGGAGAACAGGGAGAAGAGCTCGACGTCGTTGACCATGCCGGGGATGACGGACACGAACGACGCACCGGTCGTGTTCGGCGGCTGGTGGGTGGATCGCAGGCGCATCGAGGACGTCGCGTCGATCAACATCCGGGTCGTCGTGGCCGCTTGCTCACCGTGGGTTTGCTCAACGGTCGTGACCAGCTCTTGGATCCATCCGGGCTCGGCCATCACCCCCCACCATAGCCGGAAGTCGGCCCGGTCGGTGAGGCGGCGGTCGATCGCTGCCCCATCCCGGTTGCCACCGATGTTCGCCTAGACTCCTCGCCGATGGGCGTGGAGACGATCGAGGAGGGCGGGTTCGACCTCTCGGTGTTCGCTGACGAGCTCGCCGCCGCTCCGGGGAACCTCGCCGTCGGCACTTCGCGCCTGTTCGAGAACGATCGCGTGCGGGTGTGGGAGGTACGTCTGGCGCCCGGTGAGCGGACCCCTTTCCATGCGCACACGGTTCGGTACTTCTGGACGTGCGTGGACGCGGGGGTGGCCCGCCAACGCTACGCGGATGGGACGCTGAAGGTCCTGCGCTACGCCGTGGGAGACACGATCTACTCGGAGCACACGCCCACGGAGCCGATGCTCCACGATCTGGAGAACGTCGGCGAAACGCCACTGCGGTTCGTCACGGTCGAGCTGCTCGGGTAGCGCATCGCCGCCGCTGTCACGGACGGCAGCTCCGGGGGAGGAGGCACGGATGGGATTCACGGTCGCGAAGGTGATCGACGTCGCCGACGGCGTGCAGGAAGGGCAGTTCACCGTCGGCGCTCGCACGGAGCTCTCGTCGCTCGACGACCTCGATCCGATCTACCAGCAGCTCCTCGACGAGCCCGTGACGGCGGTCCTGGCGGTGACCGGCGACGATGGCCGTCCCAACCTGACACCGGTGTGGTTCGGTCATTCGTCGGACAAGGTGCTCCTGAACTTCGCGGAGCACCGGAGGAAGACCGGGTGGGTCCGCAACGAACCGCGGATGACGATCCTGCTGCTCAACCCGGCGAACCCCTACCACTGGGTCAGCCTGAAGGTCACCGTGGAGCGGGAGATCACGGAGGACGATCCGATCGATGGGCACCTGGCGACCGAGACGATCGACGCCGCCTGGACGAAGTACACCGGAGCCGAACCACCGTACGGTTTGCGTGATCCGTCGTTGAGCGAACGGCGCGTCCTGTTCATCTGCGGCATCGATCGTGTGGCAACGTTCGGCCGACCGTAGCGTCGCTCCGGTATGTGCGCGTGGCCGCGGGTGGGCGTCGTCGGCGGGTCGCTCGGCGGCCTCACCGCGGCGCTCGTCTTGCGCGACCTCGGGTGTCCCGTCGAGGTGTGGGAGCGCTCGACCGCCCAGCTCGAGAGCCGTGGGGCGGGGATCGTGGTGCTCGACGAGACGCTCCGCTATCTCCGTGAGCGCACCTCGACGGCGGACGACGACGTCACCATCGCCACCTCGATGGTGCGCTACCTCGATCCCACGGGCGCGATCGTGCACGAGCGCCGTCGGCCGTACCGGTACTCCGCATGGCATTCGATCTATCGGTCGCTGCTCACGAGGTTCGATGCCGACCACTACCACCTGGGCGTCGAGGTCACGGGGTTCGAGCCGGACGATGACGCGATACGGGTCGCGTTCCGCGATGGAGGAAGCGCATCCGTGGACCTGCTGGTCTGCGCGGACGGGATCGGCTCGTCCGCGCGGCGCTCGCTCCTCCCCGACGTCGTCCCGGTCTACGCCGGGTACGCGGCCTGGCGAGGGACGGTGGCCGAAGAGCGGCTCGACGACGCGACGCTCGCCGCGCTCGCGGATGCGGTCGTCTACCAGGTGATCCCGTCGAGCCACATCCTCGTGTACCCGATCCCCAACGTGGACGGAGCGACGGAACCGGGGCGCCGGCTCCTGAACTTCGTGTGGTACCGCAACTACCCCGGCCCCGCGTTCGATGAGCTGATGACCGATCGGGATGGCGAGCGTCGCGATACGACCCTCCCTCCGGGAACCGTGGCGCACGCTCAGATGCGCGAGATGCGCGCGTCCGCGGAACGCCACCTCGCGCCGGCGCTGGCCGCGACCGTGCTCGGAGCCGACGAGCCGTTCGTGCAAGCGGTCTTCGACATCGACGTCCCGCGCATGGCCTTCGGTCGAACGTGCCTGATCGGCGACGCGGCGTTCGCCCTCCGGCCGCACGTGGCGGCCGGCACGGCGAAGGCGGCATCCGACGGCTGGGCGCTCGCGGAGTCGTTGTCGACCGCTCACGGCGACGTTCCCTCGGCGGTCGAGGGCTGGGAGGCCCGGCAGCTCGCGGTCGGACGCGCCGCGCTCGAGCGGTCCCGCCGCAACGGCGAGCGGTCCCAGGTGCTGGGGACGTGGCGCCCGGAGGACCCGGACCTCAACTTCGGTCTGCTCGGTCCGCTCTGACGTCGGTCAGACGCCCGCCTCCAGGTTCGCCTTCAGCATCTTCATGCCTTTGTTCGTGGCCGGTTTGATGTAGGCGCTCAGGATGATCGGGAAGATCACGCCGCCGAACCCGTCGGGCTTGGGGAAGTCGATCGTCCGGTCGATCCGGGTCGCGTCACCGTGGGGCGTGAGGACGTACGTGTTGAGGTAGTCCTGACCCTTCTCCCGCCCTGTGAACTCGATCCGGCGAGGCTCATCGAACGCCGTCACCTCGACGTCGTTGCGATGGTCCGCGTCCTTCGGCACCCAGCCGTACGACGTGAACGTGGTGCCGAGTCGGACGGGCCCGTCGACGCCTTCGACGCGATACGCCTTCGGCGACCATCGCGCATGCGTGGACACATCGGCGAGATACGCGAACACCTCGTCGGGCTTGCGGTTCACCAGCACGCTCAGCTGCGCCTTCGACCTGCCGCTCATCGGTGCCTCCCTCCAGGGGTCCGACCGCCATGGTCGGCCCACCCCCACGACGAACGGGCGGTGGCGGTATCGACAGGGACGAGCGCCTACTCCGGTGGCTGCGACTCCACGATCTCGGTCGGCGCACTGTGTATCGCGGGGATGGTGCCGAGCTTGCCGGCCTGGTAGTCCTCGAAGGCCTGGCGGAGCTCGTCCTTCGTGTTCATGACGAACGGCCCCATCCATGCGACGGGCTCGCGGATCGGCCGGCCACCGAGGAGCAGCACCTCGAGCGCGGGCGAGCGACTCTCCTGCACCTCGGCCGCGCGGACCGTGATCGTGTCACCGGGTCCGAACACGGCGAGCTGGCCGGTCGCGACGGCGATCCTCTCCACGCCCACCGTCCCCGCTCCAGCCAGCACGTAGGCCAGCGCGTTGAACGCCGGACTCCCATGGCACGTCCAGTGTCGCGCCGGGGGAGAGCGACGCGTGCACCATGGTCATCGGCGTGTACGTGTCGCCGGGACCCGCCTGCCCGGCCAGGTTGCCGGCGATCACGCGGACCAGCGCCCCGGCGTCGGATGACGCCAGGAGGACGACCTCGTTCCCGCGGAGGTCCTGGTAACGCGGTGCCGCCCATTTCTCCGCCTTCGGAAGGTTGACCCAGAGCTGCAGTCCGTGGAAGAGCCCGCCGCTCACGACCAGATGCTCGGGCGGTTTCTCGATGTGCAGGATGCCGGCACCCGCCGTCATCCATTGCGTGTCGCCGTTCGTGATGACCCCGCCACCGCCGTTGGAGTCTTGGTGCTCGAAGATGCCGTCCATGATGTACGTGACGGTCTCGAAGCCGCGGTGCGGGTGCCACGGCGTGCCCTTCGGCTCGCCCGGCGCGTACTCCACCTCGCCCATCTGATCCATGTGGATGAACGGGTCGAGCTCGGACAGATCGACCCCTGCGAAGGCGCGGCGGACGGGGAATCCTTCACCTTCGAAACCGCCGGGGGCGGTGGTCACGGACCGGACGCGGCGGGGTGTCGCCGCTGGGTCGGTCGCCGGAAGGCGTCGCAAGGTGGTGACATCGTTGACGGTGATCGCTGGCATGTGTCGGTTCCTCCTTCTCGCTCCGCAGAACCGCCGAACCGGTTGCGCCTATTCCGCGCCCTGCGTCGCGAACACCTTCGCGAGTCCGGTCGCGAGCGTCTCCCGCGCGTCCTTCGCGGGTGTGTGACCGGCGAGATCGAGCGCCATCAGCGCGGACCCGATCACCGGCGGGATCTCGAGGCGCTTGAGACGCGCGTCCGGCGCGACCGGGCGCACGGCCGCTTCCAGGGCATCGAGGAGGTCACCGCTCCCGCCGTTGAACAACTCCCGCGCCAACACCAGATCGAACGCCGTGTGCTCCATGCCCAAGGTCCGGACGATGTGCACGGCCGTCTCCCCAAGCATCGCGCCCGCGCGGGCGAGCAGTCCGCGGGCGACCGCATCACCCTCCGCGGCGGCGTGCATCACCAGCGGGGAGAATCCCGTCACGTCGATCCGTTCTCGAGCCGTCCCATCCAGCAGGTCGACGACCGTCGCCGCAGCGGCCGCCCGGCACATCAGTTGTGTCAACGCGGTCTGGGGCCCGCGGCCCGTGAACGCGTCCGCCACCGCTCGGAGCGCGTCCTCGGAGACGTCGGTCTGGCTCCCGTAGTCTCCGAACTGCCGGCCGATCCCCAGGCTCCGATACTCGTCGCCCTCGCGGTTCCGACCGGCGACGACCGAGCCGGTGCCGGCGATGATGACGACGCCGAACGGCTGATCCGTGCCGGCCCGCAATGCCGCGAACGAGTCGTTCACGATCCGGCATCGACCCTTCAACCCGATCGCCTCGGGGATCCCCGCCAGCCGGCGCTCGTCGACCGGGAAATCCACCCCCGCCAGCGCGAAGACGGATGCCTCGACGTCGTCCGTCGTCAGCTCCGCAGCGCTCAACGCCTCGGTGACGCACGATCGGAGCGCGCTCGCGGCCGCCGCGATGCCGTTCTGGTCCCAATCGGAGGAATCGTCGTTGGCGCCGAGCCCCAAGAGCGTGCCCGAGGCGTCGGTCAGGATGGCGTTGCTGTGGACCCCGTCACCCTCTACCCCAAGGACCAGCTCCATGCCTTGACCATACGACTCCTGGGGCGGGCTACCTCGGCGGCGTGGCGTCCGCGAGCACGCGATCGAGCGTGCTGAGCAGCACCTCTGCCTCCTGGCGCGTGACCACGAGCGGCGGCCGGACCTTCAGCACGTGTCCCTCGCGACCGGTCGTCCCGACCAGGACGCCGAGCTCCCGCATGGCGTTCAGCACCGCGCGTGCCTCGGCGACGGCGGGCTCGCGGGTGACGCGATCGCGCACGAGCTCGACGCCGATCAGGAGCCCCAGCGAGCGAACGTCGCCGATCAGATCATGCCGGCTCGCGAGCTCCTCGATCCCAGACCGGATCCACGCGCCCTGCGCCGCCGCGTTCGCTCTGACGCCCTCCTCCTCGATGACGTCCAGCACGGCGAGAGCTGCCTCGCACGCCACGGGGTTGCCGCCGAACGTGCTGAACCACTCGGTCTCGCGAGCGAACCGGTCCACGATGTCCGCACGCGTGATCACGGCGGCGACCGGGTGGCCGTTGCCCATGGGCTTACCGAGCGTGACGATGTCGGGGATCACGCCATGAACGTCGAACCCCCATAGGTGCGATCCGGGTCGGCCGAACCCCGACTGGACCTCGTCGGCCACGAAGACGCCACCGGCGCCGCGCCAGCGCCGCACCGCATCCTGCAGGTACTCCGGCGGGGGTGCGAGGATGCCGTCGCTCGTGAATCCGGCGTCGACCACCATGGCGGCCGGACGGACACCCTTCGCGGCGAGCGCGGCGATCGCGCCGTCGACGTGCTCCGCGTAGTGCACGGCCCAGCCCGGCTCCTCGCGACGGTACCGGCCCCGGTATCCGTTCGGAGCGGGAACCGTCTCCACGTTCGGGGGAGCGGTCGCGTCCCGCCACTCTTCGGGCGACAGGTCGGCCACGACCGTGGTCACGCCGTGATACGCGTAGTCGGTTACGAGGCCGCCGGTCTCCCCCGTGACGGTCGTGGCCAGTCGCCACGCCAGATCGTTCGCCTCGCTCCCGGAGTTCACGAGCATCACCGTGTCCAGCCCGTCGGGCATGGTGGCGGTCAGCCGCTCGGCAAGCTCTAGCGCCGAGTCGTGGAGGTACCGTGCGTTGGTGTTGAGCGTGGCCGCCTGCCGGGCGATCGCCTCGACCACGTGGGGATGCGCGTGACCCACGACGGGAACGTTGTTGTAGCAATCGAGGTACGCGCGACCTTCGACGTCGTACAGCCACGCGCCGCTCCCGCGGACCAGGTGCAGCGGCCGATCGTACGACAGCGGCGAGATCGCCGAGCCGAGCAGGCGCGTGCGCCGTTCCACGAGTTCGTCGAACGAGCTGACGCTCCGGCGCACCGGGCGATCCGCGCGGCCGGCGGCGTGCATCGCCTCCCGGATCCGGCGCTGGTACGCCACGAGACCCATGTCCCGATAGGCGTCCAGCATCGCCCACACGCCGGCATCCCACCCGGTGATGTATTCGGCGTTCTCCGGGTAGCTCCGCACCCGCCAGGCCGAGATCACCGCCGTGGTGGCCCATCGCGTGAGCAGCAGGTCGGGCAGGAGCGCGACCTCGTCGTCCAGGAACGGCGTGACCGAGGCGTATCCGGCCGCGGTCGCCTCCAACGACTCGAAGTGATCGGGGCGCTCGCCCATCAACGGCTCGACCGTCGACACGAAGTCGCAGACCAGGGCGGAGTGCGCCATATCGCCGAAGTCGATGATGCCCGAAACGCGCTGCTCCGGATCGAGCAGGCAGTTGTCCGGTGTCAGGTCGTTGTGGATCACCTGGGCTCGGAGGTCGGCGAACACCGGATGCACGTGTTCCTCGAAGCGGTCGAGGACCTCCGCCACCACGGCGCGCCGCTCGGCGTCGGGGATGTGTCCGACCAGAGGACGGAGATCCATCGCGTGCTTGATGTTCCACAGCAGCCGATGTCCGGCCGATGGGTGGAAGAAGCCGCGGAGCGCTCGTCCGAGCCGTGCCCCCGCGACACCGAAGGCGTGCAGCGTCTCGAGCCGAAGATCGACGGGTTCCATGGTCCGTCCCGGCAGCAACGTGACCATCCGGACGATGGAGGAGCGACCGTCGGGTCCGGTCACGAGCGTCTGGAACTCGCCGTCGACGCTCGGCACCAGTCGCATCACCGGGAGCGTCGGGTCGGAGCGAGCCACGTGCAGCAACGCTCGCATCTGCATGTCGAGGACGCCCGGGTCGTCGGCGGGATTCGCGATCTTCAGCACGTACCCACGACCGTCGCCGGTCGTGACGGTCACGTTCTGGTCGCGCTCGCTGACGAGGGGGGTCGCGGTACCGGCGACGCCGAAGATCTCGGCGGCCGTGCGCTCAGCGTCGGCCGCCGAGAAGGCCGGAGGCGGGGCCTCGAGCGGGTCCGGCTCGCCGGCGACGCTCGTGATGTCCGCGGCGGCGTCCGTCATGAGGCATCACTCTAGACAACCGGGCGTCCGAGCCGGGAGCCGCGAGAGCGACGGGTCAGCCCGCGGCGGCGGCCGCGCGCTTCTCTTCGTACATCGTCGCGGTCGCATCCAGCATCGCGAGGTAGTTCATGATGCCCTCGCGTGCTTCCTTCGCTTCCTCCGTCAGATCCGTCAGCTGGTCGATCTTCCAGTGCTTGAACAACACGGGGAGGACGACCTGGTCGTGGTGGATGCGCAGGTCGTAGATGCCGGCCTTCGCCATCTGGATCGCCTTCGCCTTGAACTCGGGGATCTCGATGCCGGGCATCTGGAAGCCCACGACCTGCCGGTTGATCGCCAGCATCATGGCCGAGGGATCGATCTCGAGCGCGGCCTTCGCGAGCTCGCGGTAGAAGACGTAGTGGAGGTTCTCGTCGATCGCGATGCGCGCCGTGAGCTTCTCGATCAACGGGTCGTCCGTGTATTGCCCGGTGTTGCGATGCGCGATCCGGGTCGCGAGCTCCTGGAGCGACGTATAGACCAGCCCGTCGAGGGGATCGGCGAAGAAGCCGCCCTGGCCGTCCGGGTAGTAGCCACGCGAGACGGTCTCCATCCGACCGCGCTCCAGTGCCACCGGGTCGAGGCCACGCGTCACGGTCAGGTAGTCCCGCAGCACGATCGCGTGGCGACCTTCTTCGGCCGTCCATCGGCGGACCCATTCGCCCCACACCCCGTCGCGACCGAACGTCTCCCAGAGCGCGAGGTGGTAGTAGGGGAGGTTGTCCTCGGTGAGGAGGTTGACCTCGAGCGAGACGCGAGAGATCTCACTCAGCTGACTGTCCGCCACCTCCCACGGTTCCTCGACGTAGTTCCGTCCCTTCTCGTACGGGACGTACTCGTGAGGGAACCACTCGGTGGCCTGGGACAGGTGCCGTTCGAGGCCCTTCTCCAGCGCAGGCTCGAGCTGCGTGAGCATGTCTGCAGGGGGTACGGCGGTGTCGGGTCGTCGTTGATCCAGCATCGGTTCCTCCAGCCGGCTCTCGTTCGCCGTGGGTCGGGGCACTTCCGTGATCGCGACCGAGGGCTGGAGTCGCTCATCGCCGGACAACGTGCGGAGTGTCGCTCTCTAGCTTACGGCACGGCTCAGGCGATCACCGCGAAGGCGTCGATCGAAGTCTGGGTGCCGCGAGCGGCGGGTCGCGCTTGCCCCAGCACGACGATGCGCAGTTCGTGCGACCCGAGGTTCAGGCCGGCGATCGTCCGCGTCGCCGTCGCCGGCGCGCTCGCGTAGTTGTCCACGGTCTTGACCAGTGCTCCGTCGACGAAGATCTGCGCCCGGCCCTGGTGAGGACCCCGCATCGTGTGCCATACGACGCCCGTGCCGTAGAAGTCGAACGTCGCCGTCGTTCCGGCCAGGTCGCTGACGGCGACGTCACCACCGGACGCCGCCGCGTTCTTCGCTCGACCCCACGCGTGTCGCAGCTCCGGGTTCGACAGGATCGTTCCGCCGGCCTCGATCGCGTCGACCGCGACCTGCGTGTCCGGGGCGTTCTTGGACCCCTTCTGTCCCAGCACCCGGATCGTGATCGTGTGCTCGCCGGGCGCGAGTTGACGGAACGACCGAGGCACCCTGAACGTGGCCGACGGCGCGTACTGGTTGAACGTGCCGTGCGGACGGCCGTCGATCCACACCGACGCCTTCCCCTGCGCAGGCCCCATCACCGTGTACCACGTGACGGTCTTGCCCTTGAAGTCGAACGAGGCGGTCGCTCCGGCGAGGTGGTCGACGGCGTAGGAGCGACCGAACGCGCTCGCCGACGCCACCGAGCGCCATGTGTAGTCGATCGCAGCGCTCGCCTGTTCCACCTCGGTCGGCGCCGCGAACACGGCTTCGGTCGTCGCGGCGGCGTTCCCTCCGCGATCCACGATGGGGTTGATGGTTCCGGCCGGGTTCACGACCACCTGATAGCTCTGCCCGGGGATGAGCGCGTCGGTCGCTTCGAGCACCGTGACGATGACGTTCCCTGAGTTGCAGTTGACCTGTTGCCCCGCCTTGGAGGCGCACGTGATGGAGGCATCCACCGGGACGCCGGAGGACAACAGCGAGAGGTTCTCCGAAGACACCCTGCGCACGATCTCGCTGAACGAGACGGTGACCGGCCCGGTCACTCCGGTGGGTGTGGCGATCGTCGCCAGCGGCGCGACCGTATCGGGGTTGGGGATCAGGATCGGCGTCAGGTCCAACCCGTCGTACCAGTCCAGGTCGACGCAGCCCTGGATGCCCGGGACCGTGCCGCAGTTGCTGTGCTGCCAGATCGTCCAGCCATACCCCTGCCAGTCGTTCGCCGGGAGGATCGGCGCCGCGACCCCCCAGTGGGCGACCCACAGCACCGTGTAGCCCGCGTCGGCGATCGCCGTGGTGTCGGCCATACGATCTTTCCAACCGTTGGGGCTGGTGTAGACCATCGGCTTGACCCCGGTTCGCTCCGTGACGCGGGCGAGCCACCCCAGCACCCAGTCGGTGAGCTCAGCGGGCGACAGGTCACCGGAGCGCTCCAGGTCGAGCACCGGCAGGATGTTGCCCGGCGCGAGCTGCGCGGTATCGACGTAGTGATCCGCCTCCGGGACGGGATCGAACGGATGGAGGTCGGGGCGGGCGAAGTGGTAGGCACCGAACGTGATGCCCGCAGCCATGGCCTCGGCGCGGTTCGTCGAGAAGCGCGGGTCCACGAACCCTGTGCCCTCCGTGGCCTTCGCGATCGCGAACCGGACGCCGGACCCGGCGACCTTCGTCCAGTCGATCTCGTCCTGATGATGGCTGACGTCGATCCCGGGGAGGCTGTCGGGAGGAGGAGCGAACGTCGTCATCGGCCGTGGATGCGCGGCCCGACGGGGCTGGGCGTGGGCAGCAGCCGACGCCGACACCAACGACGCGATGCATGCGAGCGCCGCGAGGGCGCCCGTGATCGCGCGGGACGCCCGTCTCAGTGCCGCGGCTTCAGTCCTGACGTCAGGGACTCGCAGAGGTCCGTCGACTGACCGAGGGTCGTCCTGGATGACACGAGGAAGACCCCGGACTTCACGTCGTACGTGCCTCGCATCAGCACCACGCCGGTCACCCATTGGAAGAACGACGTGCCGAGCGACGTATCGGTGCCCCAGATCGCTCCGCGGCCCACGAACAGGATCGTGCTGCTTCCGTCGCGATTCGGCGTGGACGTCAGCAACCAGTTCTCGTCGAGCAGCATGGCTCCGCCGGTCCCGCCCGTGTACTCGGTCGACGTCTCGGTACGGAGGGTCTGCAGCACCACCGAGCCTCGGCGGTCCGTCCAGGTGTTGAGGGTGCGCGGATCTCGCTGCGTGACCAGTGCCGTGAAGCCGCACGCGTTCTCGACGGGCACACCGATGTGCGCGGGCACGGACTCGGTCGACCTGCCCGCGGCGAGCGCAGGCTGGGTCCCGACGAACAGGACGCCCGAGAGGGTCAGCGCGGCGAGCACGAGGGATCTCCGCATCCGGATAGGGTCTCACGACGGTCAACGAACGCCATATACGATGCTGGCGCCGATGGACGCGCACCGCTCCCGCATGCCTCGCCCTCGTGCATGGGTCGTTCCCCGGACGCTGCGTCGCTTCCTAGAGCCGTCCGTCGAGATGCGGCCGATCTCGCTGCGGTTCGTGGATCCCGCGCTCGAGGAGACGTTCCAGGAGTCGTATTTCCGCGAGAGCCTCCCGTACGTCCGGCTGGCCCACATCCTGGGTATCGGACTCTGGGCGGTGTTCGGGTTCCTGGCGGATATCGTGATCGTCGGGGATCAAGAGACCGACCTGCTGATCCGGTACGCGATCGCCGTGCCGCTGTTGATCCTCAGCCTCGCGGTGACGTACGCACCATCGTTCGGGCGGTTCTGGCGCTGGTGGATGTGCTTCATCTTGCTGGCCAACGCCGGGCTCTGGTCCACGCATCGGGCGTTGGTCCCTTCCGCGCCTGCCGACTGGGCGTACGCCGGACTCATGGTCGTCCTGATGTTCTGCTACGTCCTCAGCCGCCTGCCTTTCGCGTACTCGTCGATCCTGGGGGTCGTGATGATCGCGTATCACAACGTGGTCAGCTACGGGATCTTGCACGACAGCGTTCGCGAGCTCTGGCTCGCGGATTCGTTCCTGATCGGCATCGCGGTGATCGGCATGGCGGCGGCGTACGGCCTGGACCGGACGACCCGCCTGGTGTTCCTGCGCGAGGGACAGCTGGACCGCGCGCGCCGGCGAGCGGACGAGCTCCTGCGCAACACGCTGCCCGGATCGGTCGTCGACCGGCTCCAGGCGCGGGATCGGATGCCGGAGGCGGCGCAGATCGCCGATCGCCTGGAGAGCGTGACGGTGCTCTTCGCGGATCTCGTCCGGTTCACGGAGCACGCGTCACTGGTCGCTCCCCACGAGCTGGTCGTCGCGCTCGACGACGTGTTCACGCGTTTCGACGAGCTGGCGGACCGCGTCGGGATGGAGAAGATCAAGACGGTCGGTGACGCGTACATGGCCGTCGCCGGCGCGCCGGACCCGCAACCCGACCACGCCGCCGCCGCCGCCGAGATGGCCCTGGAGATCATCGACTGCATGGCCGGCGCACGTTGGCCGACCGGAGAACCGATGGACGTGCGGGTTGGCGTGGCGTCGGGCCCCGTCGTGGCGGGTGTGATCGGTCGGAGGAAGTTCGCCTACGACCTGTGGGGTGACACGGTGAACGTGGCGAGCCGTCTGGAGTCGCACGGAGACCCGGGCCAGATCCTCGTGTCCGGCTCGACTCACCTGCTGCTCGCGGGCCGGTACGTGTTCAGCGAGCCGCGCATCGTGCAGCTGAAGGGCAAAGGACCGACGCAGGCGTGGTTCCTGGTGGGTCGGGCGGACGGAGCCGCCTAGACCGGGTTGGTCCAGGCAGAGCGCCCTGCCTCGTCGGTCGCCACGACCCGGACGAACGGCAGATCCTCGACCTTGGGGGCGAACTCCGCGGCCACGACCAGCCCCGTGGCGTCCCGCTCCAGGATCCGCGCTCCCTCCTGCCTTCCCCGGTGATCGGCGCGCACCGCCCACCCCTCTTGGAATCGCGTGTGGAGACGCACGGAGCGACACGGGCTGCACCGGACCTCGATCCGTTCGCCGTCGCGACGAACATCGTGCAGCACGGGGCCGTGCGACGCATACATGCGGCCGGAGCGGAGCGCCTGGAGCACCGCCTCGGGTGTGCGATCCGCGGCATGCACCATGGTCCACGCGTCGCCGATGTCGAACAACGGGTAGTGGCTGTCGTCGGTGGCGATCGCGGAGAGCGACATGCCGGCCTCCAGCGACACGTCCCAGAGGTAGGAGGAGTCTCCGCGTCCGCTCTCGCGTTCCGCGCTCGCGTTGAAGAGCTCCAGACCCGTCAGTCCCTCGGCCGCGAGGATCACTTCGGGAGTCAGGCCGCTCCAGTAGGGATGGGCGACGAACGCCGCGCCACCCCGGCCGATGATGAACGCCGCCGCCGCGGTGAGGTCGGGGAACGTTCGGAACTCGTAGTTGTCGATCGGTTCCCAGAACGCGCGGTCCCCGCCGGGATCATCCGGCAACTCGTCGATCCCGATCGCGAGGATCTCCGTGTAGCGGCCCGGCCCCAGGGGGTCGACCGCCAGCTCTGCGCCCGTGATCACCACCAGGTGTTCGGTCGACGGCACCGATGTGAGCTTCCAGTGGTCGGTGATCGCGATGACGTCGAACCCCGCCCACTCGTAGTGCTGGGTGACCGCCTCGGGCCGCAGCTCGCCGTCGCTCTCGAACGTGTGCGTGTGCAGCGCCGTCTTCAGCCAGACCCCATCGCCCTCGAACGCACCCGCTGCTTCCACGCCGCGGATGCTAGCCGGTCGCTCCGGGCAGCAGGGCCACGACGGCGCCGAGTTCGCGGATCGACGCTTCGGTGATCGGGCCGACGACCAGGATCACCTCGTCCGCTCCGGCCTCGGCCATCTGCATCAGCCCGTCGGCGATCCGTTCCGGCGTCCCCTCGAGTGGCGGGTTCGCGACATCGACCGGTCGCTCGCTCGCGCCGCGGTCGAGCACGACGTGGACGCACGCGCTCCGCTCGATCTCGCGCGGATCTCTCCCGGCGCGCACGACGGCGGCGTCGATCTCGGCGTTCCGCGACGCGAAGCCCTCGGGCGTGTTGCCGTACCAGTCGAACCACGTGTTCCACACGTCGACGTGGGGGAGCGCGATCGACAACACCCGTTCGCCCGTGCTCCCGATCATGAGGGTTGGGCGGCGGGCGGGCTTGGGCAACAGCACGGCGTCGTCCACCTGGTGATAGGCCCCGCGGAACGTCACGCGTTCGCCCGCGAGGAGGCGGCGCACGATACCGAACGCTTCCTCGAAACGGGACGCGCGATGATCGAACGGAACGCCGAACGCGTCGAACTCCGTCCGGTTCCACCCGGCGCCGATCGCCATGACCAAGCGCCCGCCGCTCACCTCGTCGACGGTCGCCGCCATCCTCGCCAGGATCGCCGGTGGGTGGAACCCGGCGCAGGCGACCAGCGGACCGAGCCGGACGCGATCGGTGACGGCGGCGAGCCCGGCCAGCAGGGTCCATGCATCCCACGGTCCGCGCTCGGGCCGGCCGTCGTCGCGATAGAGCAGGTGGTCGCCGACCCAGATCGAATCGAACCCCACGTCTTCCGCCGCGCGCGCCATGGCCACGTATTCCGGCCAGCGCACGTCACGCTCGACCTCGGGGAGCTGCACGCCGATACGGAGCGGCCGCGGCACCCGGGCAGTGTATCGACGGGTGCCGCGGCCGCTGTGTCGCAGCTGGTGTACGACGAGCCGCTACGACTCGTCGACGATGACGGTGTTCGTCGGTGCGGTGATGACCTGACGGGGACCGAGGAATCCGGCGATCATGGACACGATCCCACCCGCCAGGACCAGCCACGCGCCGATCTCGATCACGTCGTCGGCCGAGGACCGATAGACCTCGATCGCGAACAGGACGAACCCGACGACGGCGACCGCTCCCGCGAGCCGCGTCAGCCAGCCGGTCCCCATCGCGAGGCCGACCACCGCGACCAACCCGGCCACGATCATCGCGAACCCGGCGGAACTCACGAAGGTCTCCGTGGTCTGGAAGTTCGTCGTCCAGAAGGCCTGGATGTCGAGCTTGGTGCCTTGGATCGAGCGCGTCCAGTCCATGAACGCGCCGACGATCAGACCGGCCGCTCCCACGAGCGTCAGGGCGATGCGGCCGCCGATGCTCGCCGCGGTGCTGTTGGCTGTGCCATAGGTCGTCGTCATGCGACCACCTCCTCGGGAGGGGGTCTTCCCCACCTCGAGGCCGCTCACACCTCCAGGATCAGTCCGATCCGGACCCGGGCAACGCGAGCGTCAGGGTCTCGGGCACGACCCTCACGTACACCCCCGTGGCCGCGCCGAGGACAGCGACCTCCGGTCCGGCGAACGACGAGAAATCCTCCGGCACCGGCATCAACGTGCCGACGAACGTCACCGCGACGCCCGGGCTGGGGACCGGCGCACCGGCTGCCTGGTATGGCATGAAGGCGACGATCATCGCGCCCGACGGAGACGTGAGTGTGAACGTCTGTTCGCTGTACACGTCCAGGACGGTCGGGCCGTCACCCATGGCAACGGAGCCGATGAAGCTCTGTGCCGCACCCAGTTGGGCGACCGAGAGCGCATCCACGCTGCCGGCGACGTCAACGGTGTGCGTCCGGTACGTGTCGGGAACCGGCAGGGCGTACGCCGTCCAGGTGGCATCGGCCGCGGCCGGTGTCGCGGTGCCGGACTCCGGCTCAGCCTCCGCCTCGACGGTGCTCGTCGTCGCCAGCAGCACGAACAGGAGCGCGATCAGCGCCAGGACCGCCAGACCGACGATGAACGGCGCCTCGCGCCGCTCGAACCACGCCGGCGAGCGCTCTTCGATGACGGTCGGCGCGGCAGGGGCCGGCTCGGCTTCGGGAACATGAACGATGACTTCCGGTTCGCGCTCGACCAGCGAGCCCTGTGGCTCTTCGGATACCACGTGGTTCCTCCTTGGGGGCCCGACCGTGGCGGCCGGGATGGAGAGCGTCTACCCCTGTCCCGTGCGCGTCAATCGTGCATCCGGCGGTGTTTCCGGCAGTGCTTCCGGGACTCAGGAACGCACGATCTTTGCGTGGAACAGGTGGCCACAATGCGTGCATGTCATGTTCACGCGCGCGCCGGGTCCCGCGTGGGTGAACGGCTCGGTCTTGGGCGATCCGCAGTGGGGGCAGTCCGGACGCGGAGGGGGATCCTTCCGTTCGTCCTGCGCCGTCACGTCCGTCCTTCCGTTCGGCCGGGTCGCCGCGCGGCCCGCGCCCGACAGCCTACCCGCGCCGTCGCGACGCGGGCTCGAACCACCACGGCGTGAAGCCTCGATCGTTCTCGTCCACGAGCGTCCCCGGCGGCACCACCTCGTCGATCGCATCCAGCGTGGCGCCGTCCAACCGCACGTCCGCCCCCGCCAGCAGGTCGTCCAACTGGTCGACCCTCCGCGGTCCGATGATCGCCGATGTGACCGCCGGATGCGCGAGCGTGAAGGCGATCGCCATGTGGGTCATCGACACGCCTGCCTCGGCCGCGATCTTGGCAAGCGGCTCGACCAGGTCGAGCTTGCGCTGGTTCTCGGGTCGCGAGAGATCGAACTGGGCGGCGATGGCGGGTCCGCGCTCCTTGACGCGCGCGGCGCGGGCATCGGGGGACTCGTCGAAGTCCTCGCGGCGGTAGCGACCACTGAGCCAGCCGCGCGCGAGCGGGCTCCAGACCAGGACACCCATCCCCAGGCGCTGGGCGACGGGTAGGACGTCGTGCTCGATGTGACGCACGAAGATCGAGTAGGGCGGCTGCTCGGTGCGGAACGCCGAGAGTCCCCGTCGTTCCGCGGTCCACTGCGCCTCGATCAACTGCCAACCCGGGAACGTCGACGAGCCGAACGCGCGGATCTTCCCTTGGCGCTGCAGGTCGGTCAGCGCGGACAGCGTCTCCTCCACCGCGGTCTCACCCTCGGGTCGATGCACCTGATAGAGGTCGATGTGGTCGGTGCCCAGGCGGCGCAGGCTGTCCTCGACGGCCCGCATGATCCACAGGCGCGAGTTGCCGCGCTGGTTCTGTCCGGGTCCCATCGGATTGTGGAACTTGGTCGCCAACACGATGTCGTCGCGGACCGCTCCTCGCAGCGCCTGGCCGACGATCTCCTCGGAGCGGCCCATGGAGTAGATGTCGGCGGTGTCGACGAAGTTGATCCCCGCATCGATCGCGCGGTGGATGATCCGCGTGCAGTCATCAGCGTCGTCGTTGCCCCACGTCCCGAACATCATCGTGCCGAGGCAATGCGTGCTGACCCGCACGCCGGTGGTGCCGAGTGTCCGATACTCCATGCTCCCTCCGTTCTACGTCGAACCGGTGCTGTCCATGGCGGCCAAGAGCCTGACGACCGAGCCGCGCAGCCCGTGCTCCTCCGCGAGCGCCCGCAACGCCGCGTCGTCCCGCGTTCCCGCCCAGACCTCGACGGGGCACGTCACCTCGATCGGGACCAGCTTGCGCATGGCCGCCAGATAGTCCTCAGCGTCCCGAACCCGCGCGCGGAGCGCCGGCTTCCCCTTCAACGGCCCCGGGCGAGGTTCGCCGCTCGCGGCGTCGGCGAGCAGTTCGTCCAGCGAACCGTACGTCTGGATCAGGGCGCGAGCGGTCTTCTCGCCGACGCCCTGTACACCGGGCAGCTCGTCGGAAGGATCGCCGCGCAGGATCGCGAACTCCGCGTAGCGCGACGCCGGGACACCGTACTTCTCCAGCACGGTCGCCTCGTCGAACTCGAGCAGCTCGGAGACGCCGCGGACCGTGAACAGGAGGCGGACCGAGGGATCGCGGACCAGTTGGATCAGATCGCGATCGCCGGAGACCATCTCGAATCGGTCGTCGTCGCCGGCGTCGGCGCAGATCGCACCGATCGCGTCCTCGGCCTCCCATGTGGGCGCCTGCGCCTGCCGCATCCCCGTCAGGTCGAGCGCGCGGCGCAGGAGCGCGAACTGCACCGTGAGCTCCTCCGGCTCATCCGGCCGCGTGGCCTTGTACCCCGGGTAGAGCTGGGTCCGGACCGTGGGACGCCAGTCGTGGTCGTACACGTGGATCACGTCGTCGGGGCGCCGGCTCACGATCAACCGGGTCACCATGTCGAGGTAGCCCGCCACCGCACCGACGGACGTGCCGTCCGGGGCCTTGATCGCGTCCTTGAGCGCGAAATACGAGCGGTACCCGAGGCTCGAGACGTCCAGGAGGAGTCTGTGCACCACGCGGACTACCCTCTCCAACCCGCCACGCGTCCCGCCTGCTTGATCCATGCGCGCATCTCCGGTCCTCGCGCCTCGTCCAGGGTCTTCACCTTGACGTAGCGGCTCCGGTCGGTGGAGCCGAGCGGCGGCGGTGGGTCGAACTCCGCGCCACCGAGGAAGACCACGTTCACGGAGACGTCGTACGCGACCATCTCGATGATCCAGCCGAGTTCCGGGAGTCCGTAGTACGCCTTCTTCCATTTGACGGCGTAGCGAAGTCCGGGGATCGCCTTACGGATCGACCCATCCAACCCCTCGACGATCGGATGAAGATCCGGCATCACGCGCCGGATCCAGTCCTCGATCTCGGCGTGGCTCTCCGATGGTTCGGGCGGCTTCCGAGTCGAGTTCGGCTTGCGCGCTTTGCCCATCGCACGTACTCCTCTCCCGACCTGGCCAGGTTGACCGGGATCGAAGCGTATCGGGAAGCGGGGCGTCGAACGACCGGCCAGATCCGTCCTCCCCCCGGTAGGCGCTCAGCGCCAGGATGCCGGCAGGCGACGCGTTGGTAGCGTCGGGGCCATGACATCGCCGGCCCGCACCATGGAGTCCCGTCGGACCGCCGGCATCCTGGCCGTGTCGGCCACGACCGTGGTGTGGGGCGTTGCCCCGCTGATCCTCAAGCAGATGCACATGCCGGTGCTGACGTTCGCCGCCTACCGCCTCTGGGCGGGGGTGGCGATCTTCGCGGTGGTGTTCGTGGTCACGGGACACCGGCTGACATTGGCGACGCTGCGGACGTGCGCGCTCGGCGGCGTCTTCTTCACCGCCGACGTCGCGTGTAGCTTCCTGGCGTTCCGGCTGACGAGCGTGGCCGACGCCACGATCATCGGTGCGTTGGCGCCGGTCTGCATCATGATCGGTGCCGGCCGATGGTTCGGGGAGCGCGTCGGGCGCGGCGATCTCGTGTTCGTGGGGCTTTCGCTCGTCGGCGTCGTGCTCGTGACGATCGGCTCCGCGGGGTCGCCGTCGTTCGGGGTCTGGGGCGAGATCTTCGCCGTGATCGGTGTCCTGACGTGGACCGGGCTACTGGCTCTTCTCGAAGAAGGCGCGCGCGACCGTCGGCGCCTTCGAGTACATCGCGCACGTCGTCCTGATCGCGGCGATGCTGATGACGGTCGTCGCGCTCGTCTCGGGGAGGGGCTGTCGCCGCCGATCGCACGCGGTCGACTGGTTGTGGATCTGGTCGCTGGCCCTCGGCGCGGGGGCGATCGGCCACGTGCTGCTCGCGTGGTCGCACGGACACGTCGAGGCCTGGTTGGGCTCGTTGATCACGCAGTCCATGCCGGTGGTCAGCTCGATCGCCGCGTGGGTGTTGCTCGACGAGTCGCTCACGCCGCTCACGATCGCTGGGCGGGGTCATCGTGCTCGGCGGCCACCGCGGCCGATCCTGGTGCGGTCGCGGACGGCGACCGCGGACGACCCGTTCGACGCGCCGGAGACCCCCGCCCCTGCGGGCTGAAGGCCGATCGACCGCCGCTTCGTTCAGCCGACGCCGGCAGCGGTCTCGGCCTGTGACGCGCACGATGACGCGCCGCCGCCGTCGGCCACCTCCAGCCACCGCGTCAGGATCGGCGCGATGAGGTTCGCCATCAGATCCTCGTTGCCGGGCGCCGGATGCACGCCGTCCGGTGACAGGTCGTCGTCGCTGACGAACGAGTCCCAATCGGCGACGACGGCGTTCGGGTACTGCGACACCAGCCCGTGGATGTGGATGTTCACGCCCGGGACGTTCTCCAAGGGACCGTGCGCCGTCTGCCACACGACCAACGGCACGTGGTCGAGCGTGTCCAGCAGGGTCACGCCGTTCTCGCGGAACGCCACCGGGTCCGCATCGTTCGTTCCGAGCTCGAGGACCACGACATCGGGACGGACGGCCGCCTGCGGCTGCGGCCGCGGTCAGCGCGGAGTTCGTCCCGCGACCGATGATCGCGTCGAAGCCGATCGTCCCATCCAGGGAGGGCCTCGAGGATCGACGGCTCGGCTCCGTCGGCGATGGAGTCGCCGATCACGAACGCCGTCGGCGGATCGCTCGCGCCCAGGCGCGGGAGACGGAGCCATCGTTCGACCGTGTCGTCGCGCGCCACGTAGAGGGTCTTCGTCGTCGCCCGGGCACGCCGAAGACCTGCATGTCTCCGCCGTCGCCGAGCGGGAAGGCGTCGGTCGGCAACGCGTCCATCGGGGTGGCCCACCGTTCGCCGATGAAGCGCTCGGCCCGACGCGATCCGGCACCGATCTCGATCACGACCGGCTCGTCGGGGGAGCAGCGGAAGCCCATCAGGCGCTCGGGAGGGACGCATCCGTCGTCGCGGAACAGCATCAGCGCCTGCGGCGGTGCGAGCTCGCCGGCCACCGGGCAGCCGGCGATACCGAGCGCGGGTGGGGACTGCGGGGGAGGCGGAGACGGGACGGCGCCCGTCGCGAGCGAGCACGAAACGGCCGCGAACGCGAACAGGGACGCGAGCGTGCGTCTCACGCGGTCACTGTATCGGGAGGAACGCGGGAACCCGGACCGAGCCCAGGGTGCCGGGGGTGTGGCGCACCGGAAGCACCTCGGGCCCGGTCCGAGCTCCTTCGACCGCTGATCGTCCGGGTCAGGCCCGGTCGATCATGCGGACGTCGTGCTCGAGACGTTCGGAAGGCGTGTCGAGCGCGTTCGCCGTCCGAGTGAGCGCCGCGGACATCGCCCGCAACGCCCCAGCCGCCATGCGTCCCGAACGGCTCGGCGGACGTGGACCGCTCGCGACGGGCGATCTCGGTCGCCCGGCGGAGCTCCTGCTCACGCATCCGCTGTTCGTCCGTTCGGAACGTCGGGGTCTGGACCATCTCGCGCTCACCTCCTTCCCAGGTGCTGGACACCGGATATCGGTGCCCGTGATATCTTGACGTGAAGATACTTGACGTGTAGCTTGATGTCAAGCAAACCGAATCCTGAAGTTTCTCGACATCGAAAGGAGCGACCGACGATGGGAACGAAGGATTCGATCGACGAGTTCTTGGAGCGTGCGTGCAGGATCTTCCCCCGCCTCGATCCGGAGGTCGAAGGGGCCGTCGATCGGATCTGCAAGTTGAACAAGCGGTTCGACACCATGTTGGAGCACGCCGTGGAGGAGTTCGGGCTCAACAAGGGGGAGTTCAAGGTCCTCATCACGCTGCGGCAGCACAACGACGAGTTCACGATGTCCCCCGGCGAGCTCGGTGACGAGCTCCTGCTGAGTCGGGCGCCATGACGAATCGCCTCGATCGCTGGAGGCCGCCGGCTTCATCGCCCGCGAGCCCGACCCGGACGACCGTCGGGGGCTGATCGTCCGGCTCACCCCCGCCGGTCTGGACAAGATCGATGAAGCCGTCAATGCGGCGGCACACAACGAGTTCGCGGTCGTGTCGGTGTTGACGCCGGCGGAGCAGAAGCGACTGAACTCGCTGCTGCGCAAGCTGATGCTCTCGTTCGAGTCCAAGCCGCTGGCGTTGGCCGCGGCCGGAGGCCACGCCTAGGCGACGGACGTCGCCGTTGCGTCACCGCCGGGGAGCGCGTACCGCGCGGCGACGCGCTCCACGAACGCCCCGAACCGCTCCGCCAGCGCGCCGCTGCGGATGTGCAGGACGTTCTCCGCGTTCTCCTCACCGCCGTGCGACAGGTTGTAGCTGCCGGTGAGCACGTGCCCGTCTGCCACCACCACCTTCGCGTGCATGTAGTCGTGCACGCCGCCCGAAGCGCTCCACGGCGTCGAGACCTTGCCCGAGAGGCGCGGGCGGATCGCCTCCCAGGCTGCGATCTTCCACCGGTTCGGAGGCCATCCCTCCCATTGACCGACCACCTGCCGCATCTGCGTGGCGTCGTATGCACCCACCAGATCGAACGACGCACGCCCGGCGAGCTCGGCGAGCGTTCCGAGCACCGCGCCGGACGTGATCACCGGCGAGAGGATCCGCACGCGATGCTCGGCCGCGCCGATGCGTTCCGCGGTGCGGTGCGCCAGGGACGGACCGCGTGGGGAGAACAGCGGCTGCACCTCGACGCCCCGCTCCAGCGTCGCGGATGCACCCTCGCCGCCGCTCGATTCGAGCCGGCCTTTCGCCCACAGCTGTTCGAAGTTCCGGGCGTACGCGTCCGCGACGTCGGGATGACGCCACCCGCACGATCACGTTCTCTTCCCGCGAGAACGCGTCGTCGGTCCAGTTCGTCGATCCGGTCCACACGTCGGCACCATCGCGCACCACGTACTTGTGGTGCATGAGCGCGCCCTGATCGTGGATCCCCTTCGTCGGGACCTCGAGGCCGTCGATCGCCTCCGGATCGCCGATCATCGGCGGGTTGTGCGTGGCGTCGGCCTCACGTTCCTGATTGAACGCGACGCGGACCCGGATCCCACGCGCCAGGGCGGCCTCCAGGGCGTCGGCGATCCGCACCGTCGCTCCGGCGCGCGCGTCGAAGTCGTAGATCGCGACATCGAGCGCGGTCGTCGCCTCGCCGATGAACGTCACGAGCCGGTCCGCGACCTCGGCGGCGGACTGTGCCCCGTCCTCCAGGAAGTCGGCCTCGACGCCCGTCACTCGCCGACCATCTCGCGTCCGTCCAGGTCGTGGTCGCACGTGTGCTCGTAGCACGCGACCACGGTCCGCACCGCCACCTCCGGGTCGTCGGTGACGGATACCAGGCGGAGGTCGTCCTCGGCGATCAGGTCCTGGTGCAACAGATCGCCTCTCCACCATGTGAGCTGCGGCGCCCAGTGGTCGCTGCCGAAGAGCACGATCGGGAAGTGGCGGATCACGCCGGTCTGGATCAGCGTGAGCGATTCGTAGAGCTCGTCGAGCGTGCCGAAGCCGCCGGGGAACACGATGAAGCCCTCCGCGGCCTTCACGAACATCGTCTTTCGGGCGTAGAAGTGCGAGAACTCGAGCGCGATATCCAGGTAGCCGTTGTCGCCCTGCTCGTGGGGCAGGCGGATGTTGAATCCCACCGAGAGACCACCGGCCTCGCGGCACCCGCGGTTCGCGGCTTCCATGACGCCGGGGCCGCCGCCGGTGACGACCGCCCATCCGCGCTCCGCGAATGCCCGGCCGGTGGCCGTGGCGAGCGCGTACGAGGCGTCGGCATGGTGGGTGCGGGCGGAGCCGAAGATCGAGACGGCAGGGCGGTCGATGCGGTTCACGGTCTCGAACCCGAGCCGGAACTCCTCGGCGATGCCCGCGACCTGGCGGCCGATCTTGCCGTCACGTTGCAGGATCTCGCGATCGTCCACGCGCTCAGTGTGGTGTCGGGTCACGCGAGCGACAAACGTGTCGTCACCTTCACCCGGAGATGCGCGAAGGCCCGCGGGGACCGCGGGCCTTCGGCCTTGAGCAATGGAGGATGTCGGAGCTTCCGTCTCTCGACGTGGGCTGGGGCACCCGTCCCCCGAGTATCGCACCGAGCGGTCGTCCGGTCCCTAGGCCGAACGTCCCGACGTGGAGCGACCAAGGTCGAGCATCCTTCGGTGGTACGTTCGGCCTCGGTGGAGCGCTCCTCACGATCGTCGACGTTCGCGATCGCCGGCTTCGTCGTCGCCGTCGTGGCCACCGCGCTGGTCGCGTCGATCCCCGGATCTCCCCTCCATCCGGTGATGCCGCCGGGCGTGGAGCCGGAAGGGCCGTTCCGTTGGCTCGCCGGCCGGCTCGGCATCGACGGGCTCCGGGGGTCGGCGACGGTCGCGGCATCCGTGGCCGCGCTGCTCGGCGCGGTCGTCTCGTTCGTCTTCGTCGTGCGGGCCGCGTGGCGCGGGGAGGTCTCCCTGCGGACCGCGCTGTTCCTGACCGTGGGGGCCCACGCGGTCGTCATCGTCCTGCCCTTGCTCGTTTCGCGCGACGTGTACTCCTACATCGCGTACGGGAACATCGCCGGCCTGCACCACGCGAACCCGTACATCCAGACGCCGATCGACTTCCCGAACGACGCCGTGTCGAGCCTGGTGGGTCCCGCCTGGTTCTCGACCCCGGCCGTCTACGGACCGTTGTTCACCGGGTTCGCGTCGCTCGTCGTGAGGGCGGTCGACTCGGTGCAGGCGCAGGTGGAGGTCTTCCGGTGGACGGCGCTCTGCGCCAGTCTCGGCACGGTGGCCGTGATCGCGACGACGGTGCGGCGCGCCAAGCCGTCGCGCGCGGCGTTCGCGGTCGCGGCGTTCGGCATGAACCCGGTGGTGCTGTTCTCGTCGGTGGGAAGCGGCCACAACGATCTCCTGGTCGCGTTCCTGGTCGCCGTGGCGCTGGCGCTCCTGCTGGCCGGACGCGACCGGTTCGCGGTGGTCGCGCTCACGCTCGGCCACGGCCGTGAAGGTCGTCGCCGGGCTTCCGCTGCTCCTGCTGGTCGTGTGGTGCACGGCCCGCGCGCCGGCCGGTCGGAGGCTCCGCACGTTCGTCACACACGCGGGGCTGGCGGCGGCGATCTGGTTGGTGTGCGCCGCGCCGTTCCTGAACCTCCACGATCCATCGCTCGGGATGTTCGAGCTCGCCGGTCACGAGGGATGGCTCGCGCCCTCGCGCTTCTTCCGCCGGCTCGTGGATGCGGTTTCCGGCGACACCGCTCGGCGTCGTCGCACGGATCGCGTTCGCCGTGGTGTTGCTCACGATGGTCGTGCTGCTGGTGCGCGAGGTGTGGCGACGTGCGGAGCGAACCGCCGATCGTCGCGTCTCGGCGTCGTCACTCGCCGCCGCCTGGGGCTGGTCGCTGCTGTTCCTGATGCTGCTCGGTCCCACCCTCCTCCCCTGGTACGTCACGTGGGCGCTGCCGCTGGTCTGGTTGCTTCCCCGCGTCCCACGGGTGGTTCTCCTGGGCACGTCGGTCGCGCTGGGGGTCTCGCAGTGGACGGCGGAGCCGCTGCGGTTCCGGAGCGCGTACGACGTGAACCTACTGATCGGGCACTACGTGATCACGCCGGTCGTGATCGTGCTCGCCGCCTGGCTGCTCATCGACGGATGGCGACGGTGGCGGGATGGTCGCGGGCCGCAGGATGAGCAGGACGTAGCCGATCCCGCCGGCCAGCAGGGCGCAGATCGTCGGGCCTACGCTGCCGGAGAGCGGTAACCCGAGCGGCTCCGACGCGACCCCGGCGATCGCGAGGACCGCGACGCCCACGGCGGGGGCGACCGCGACGGCGGCCGGCAGATCGAGCCCGGCCCATCGCGTCCAGCCGAACCCGGCGGCGCCGGCGAGCAGCAGCAGGACCACGGACGCCAGCACGACCTGGGACGGCGACGACGGTTCGAGCGGCTCGCGTGCGGCGCTCAGGGCGCGAGGGACCCGGGATCGTCGTGTACACGCCGCGGCGACCACCGCACCAACCGCGGATCGGCCGTGGCGTCCGGGGTCCGGTCGAACGGCGACAGGACGAACGCGACGGGGGGGCGGTCGGGATCGCTCGGGATGTCGGCCAGGTACAGGCGCGACATGGCGTCGTACTCCTCGTTGCCGCGGATCGTGGGCTCGCCGGCCAGGAAGTTCGCCGGGGTGCCGATGTAGATGCACACGTCGCCGGCGCGATCCGGGGGAACGGCGGCGCGGATCACGTTCGCGGCGCGCGTCGCCAGGAACGACGCGGTCGCATCGTCGTCGTCCACGATGAACACGAGCGGCGTGCCCGGGGGCGGTGACCGCGTCGGCGATCTGCCCCGCGGTCGTGCGCTCGTTCGACCTCGAGTGGAGCGATGAACGGTGCCTGGCGGCTCCACGCGATGAGCGCGCCCGAGGCCATCAGTCCGACGAGCACCGCCGCGGAGAGCATCGCGAGCCAGACCCGGCGTTCGAGCCAGAGCCACACGGCGACCACACCGACGCCCGCGAGCGCCGGGACGGAGAACCCGAACGTGATGAGCCGGTCCGCCGGGAACCATCCGGTGGCGAGTCCGACGGGCGCACCGATCACGACGAGCGCGGTCCATGCGACCAGTACGCGGCGCGCGAACCCGCTGGTCCGCGTCGATCCGAGCGCCGCCAGCGGGAGGGCGAGCCACTGGACGTACCGCGTCCATCGGTCGATCGCCCGCTCGAGGTACGCGTGCCGGACGGCGTCGGTCATGCCCGCCCGGCGGAGGAAGCCGTCCCTCGAGGTGTCGACGACCAGGCGGGCCGGACCGATCGCCATCGCCAGCAGTCCGCCGCCGACGATCCCGCCTCCGCCGAGGGCGGCCGACGTCACCCGTCCGGCGTCCGCGCTCCACCCGCGTTCGCCCCGGGCGAGCGACCACACCGCGACGCCGGCCAGCACGAGGGCTCCGATCACGAAGAACTGCGGGTGTGCCAGTCCGCCGCCGCCGAGCGCGAGGGCGGCCACGATCGTCCCCCGACGGGCGCCGGTCGCCAGGCAGACCGCGGCCGCGATGAACGGCGCGGCGAACGCCAGGTTCGCGAGGTAGCCCGCGGCCAGGTGCACCGTGAACAGGCCGGCGAGCAGGCCCGCGAGCACCCAGGCCGCTCGGGCCACGCGGCGTTCGCCGGCCATGGCGCCTGCCGCGCGGACGAGGATCGGCGGATCCCGCGCCGATCGCCGCGCCGAACGCCGCCTCGAAGCCGGCGGTGACGGCGGCGACGGGCAGGTGCGTGGCCCCGGTCAAGACGGCGAAGAGCGCGGGACTCCCCGGTCGCTCACCGACGAGCGAGAGTCCCTGCGAAGCGGCCGACGCGCGTCCACCACAGGTAGACGGGGATGTCGGGGCCCAGTCCGAAGCGGAACCCGTGACGGACGAACGGCGCCAGCAGCACGCCCAGGACGACGAGCGAGAGCGCCCCCAGCCACGCGAGGTCGGTGCCCGTCCGGGCGCGGCCCTCTTCGTCCGTCGTCTACTCCGTGGCGTTGAACGTGCCCGTGGCGTCGACGATGGTCGCGCCGGACGTCGTCCGTCACGCCGAGGCAGGAGAACGTTCCACTCGAAGCTGTCGGTCTCCGCCGTCGTCACGGTGACATCGCATCCGCCGTCGGTCGAGGAGAACGACGCGGTCCCCGACGCCGAGCGGATCGAGAACGAGAGCCGCAGAGACGCCGACGTCACCTGCGTGCCGACGAACGTCGGACCACCCAGCGCGAACCCGGCCCCGTCCGTCGACCACGCGAGCGTGAACGAGCCGGGCGCCGGCGCGTAGATCACGGAGCTCGCCAGCGGGAAGCGTCGGTCTCGGGACGTCTGCAGGCCGCCCGACACGGTGAGGCTCGCGTTCCCCTGCGTCGACCGAGCCCGTGGCGCCCGGGGACGTCGTGGGCAGCGACCCGGTGCCGCCGGTGATCGTGCCGCCGGTGGGTCCTGTCACGATGGGTCCGGTCACCGGAGCCGACGACGGGGCGACCGGTGACACGTTGCCCGTCGGGGATGCCTCGGGAGGTGGACCGAGCGACTCCAGCGCCGGTCCGCCGCCGCGCACGCCACGAGCAGGACGAGCGCCGACGCCGACGCGATGGTGAGGTTCCGACGCACGCGTTCGCTCCCTTCGGGACGGCTGACTGTACCCCAGCGCTCGGGGCTACCGACCCGCGGACCGTCCTCGACGGTAACCGTCGGCCGGTGTCCGAGAGCCGGCGTTGTAGCCTGACGGCCATGCTCGATCGAGAGCTCGTCGAAGAGGTCCTCCGTGCGGCGCGTCGGCGCGGTGGTGCGTTCGCGGAGCTGTTCGTCGAGGAGAGACGTCGACGTCGATCCGTCTGGACGACGGCAAGGTCGAGGAGCTCACGACCGGGCTCGACCGCGGCGCCGGCGTCCGCGTCTGCCGTGGGCACGTCGTACGGCTACGCGTACTCGAACCGCCTCGATCGCGACGCCCTGCTCGCCGCCGCCGAGGCCGCGAGCGCCGCGCTCCGCGAGGGCGAGGCCGGGCGACGTCGTCGATCTGCGCGCGATCGTCGGCTCGGTCGTGAACCCCGTCGAGCGTCCCGCGGAGTCGCTGCCCGGCCGCCGACAAGGTGGCGTGGGTCCGCGAGGCCGACGACGCGGCGCGTGTCGTTCGCCCGGAGGTTCGTCAGGTCATCGGGGTCTACGGCGACTCGCTCCAGCGCGTGCTGATCGCGACGTCGGACGGGCGGTGGGTCGAGGAGACGCGTCCGCGCATCCGGCTGGTCGCGCAGGTCGTCGCCGCGCGCGACGGGAACATCCAGACCGGGTTCCACGGGCCGGCGGCGCTGCAGCGGCACCGAGTTCGTCGACGCGCACCCGCCGCGGCGACGGCCGAGGTCGCGGCGCGGCGCGCCGTCACGATGCTCGACTCGATCCCGGCGCCGGCCGGGGAGATGACGGTCGTGCTCGCGCCCGGCATGGGCGGCGTGCTGTTCCACGAGGCCGTCGGCCATCCGCTCGAGTCCGACGCGATCGACAAGGAGGCCAGCGTGTACCGCGGGCGGATCGGAGAGCGGTGCGCGTCGGAGCTGATCGACGGCGTCGACGACGCGACGGTGCCGAACGCGTGGGGCTCGTTCTCGTTCGACGACGAGGGCACGCCGTCGCAGCGGACCGTCGCTGTTCGAGAAGGGCGTGCTGCAGGGCTTGCTCTACGACCGGCTGCACGCCGACGAAGGACGGCCAGTCGCCGACCGGCAACGGCCGCCGCCAGTCCTACGCGTCGCCGCCGATCCCGCGGATGACGAACACCTACATCCTGAACGGCACGTCGAAGGCCGACGACATCCTGTCGTCGACCGCGAACGGCGTGTTCGTCACGTCGCTCGGCGGCGGCCAGACGAACCCGGCCACCGGCGACTTCGTGTTCGGCGTGCGCCGAGGCGTTCCTGATCGAGGACGGCGCGGTCGACGACGCCCGTCCGCGGCGCGAACCTGATCGGCCGCGCGATCGAGGTCATGAGCGCGGTCGACGCGGTCGCCGACGACTTCGACACCTGGCAGGGCGTCTGCGGCAAGGACGGCCAGGCCGTGCCCGTGGGGAGCGGCTCGCCGACGCTCCGGATCTCGCGGCTCACGGTCGGAGGCACCGGTGCCTGACCTCCACGAGCTGTGCGCCGCCGCGGTCGACGCCGCGACGGGCGACGAGGCCGTCGAGGCGTACGCCGAGGAGTCGCGTCAGACCGAGGCGAGCGCGCTGCGCGGCGAGATCGAGGGGCTCACGTTCGCGGAGTCCCGCGGGCGTCGGCGTGCGGCTGATCGCCGGACGGACGGCTCGGGTACGCGTACGCGGCCGACCCGACGCGCCGAGGAGGTGCGCGACGCGGTGCGGCGCGCGCGCGAGAACGCCGCGCTCGCGCGAGCCCGACGAGTTCAACGTGCTGCCGACGCCGCGCCGCCGGCCGAGCCGATCGCCGCGCTGTATCGCGAGGATCAGGCGGTCGATCCCGACCGACCGGAAGGTCGCGCTCGCGCTGGACCTCGAGCGACGGGCGATCTCGATCGACCCGCGCGCGTCACGAAGATCGACGCCGCGCAGATCGGCGACGCGGTCGTCGCGGGTCGCGATCGCGTCGACGACGGGCGTTCAGGCCGAGTACGCGCGGACCGACGCGTGGTGCGTGGTCGTCTCGCTCGCCGTCGAGGGCGACGAGACGCAGACGGGGTTCTCGTTCACGATCGGCGCGCGGCTCGACGACCTGGGTTGGGAGGCGATCGCCGACGAGGCCGTCGCAGCGCGCGGTGCGCATGCTCGGCGCCGACGAAGCCGCCGACCACGAAGGTGCCGATCGTGCTCGATCAGTTCGCGGCGATGTCGTTCCTCGGCGTGCTCGCCGGCGCGCTGTCGGCCGAGGCCGTGCTGAAGCAGCGTTCGCTGTTCGCCGACGATGGTCGGCCAGCAGGTCGGCTCCGAGCTGTTCACGCTGGTCGACGACGGGACGCTCACGATCGGGACCGGCGGCCTCGCCGTTCGACGACGAGGGCGTGCCCACCGGGCGGACCGAGCTGTTCACGCGCGGCACGCTGAACGGGTTCCTCCACAACACGTACACCGCCGTCGCGGACCGGCGGCGACCGCGCTCGACCGGCAACGCGAAGCGCGGCGGGTACAAGAGCACGCCCGGCGTGGGGACGTCGAACTTCTACCTCGAGCCGGGCGAGCTGTCGTTCGAGGAGCTGCTCGCGACGCGCCGAAGGCGGCGTGCTGATCCAGGACGTCAGCGGCGTGCACTCGGGCGCGAACCCGATCAGCGGGGAGTTCTCGGTGGGCGCGACCGGCCTGCGGATCGCCGGCGGCGCGCTGGGCGAGCCGCTCCGCGAGATGACGGTCGCGACGACGCTCCCCGACATGCTGCGCCGGCATCACCGGCGTCGGGAGCGACCTCCGCTTCTTCTCCTCGGTCGGGACGCCGTCGATCCTGATCGGCGAGATGACCCTCGCCGGCGTGTAGGCACGCCGCGTGGACGACGTTCGTATCACCAGGGCCGGCGCGGAACGGATCGACGACCTGGGGCACCTGTGGAAAGAGCTGCAGGAGTATCACCTTTCGGTCGACCCGGGACTCCGCCGGATCCCGCCGAGGACGCCGGACGATTCCTGGCCGCGCCGTCGCGCGAAGTACGTCGAGTGGTTGCGCCATCCGGACGCCTTCGTCCTGCTGGCCGAGGATGCGGAGCGCCCGGTCGGCTACGCCCTCGTGAGCATCCACGAGCCGGCGGATGACACCCACGTCACCGGCGAGAGATGGGCGGAGCTGCAGTCGTTGTCTGTCACGCCTCATGTGCGGGGCGCCGGCCTGGGCACGCGGCTGATGGAACAGCTCTACGTCGAGCTCCGTGCGGCGGAGATCCACGAGCTCGCGATCAGCGTCATCGCCACCAACGAGCGAGCGATGCGGTTCTACGAGCGACAGGGTTTCCGGCCGTGGGTGGTGACGACGTTGGGCAGGGTCCCCGACGTCGAGTCGTCCGTAACGGACTAGATCGTGGCCGAGCGAGCGCCGGTCGCGATCAGGACGAACACCAGCGCCGCCACGGCCAGCCGGTAGATCATGAACACCTTGAAGCTGTGCCGTCGCAGGTAGCCGAGCAGCGCCCAGATCACGACGAAGCCGCTGATCGCCGACGACACGAACCCCCAGAAGAACTCGTTCGCGTAGCCCTGGAACCCCGACTCCAGCGAGGTCCAGGCCCTTGAACAGCCCGGCGCCGGCGGTGATCGGGATCGCCAGCAGGAACGAGAACCTCGCCGCCGACTCGCGATCGATCCCGATCCACCGCGCGGCGGTCATGGTGATGCCGGAGCGGGAGACGCCCGGCGACAACGCCATCGCCTGCGCGAAGCCGAGCCCGATGCCCGTTCGAACGCCGATGGTGTCGATAGCCGCGATCGCTCGGTGAGCGAGCGTCGACCCACCACAGGACGACGCCGAAGACCGCGAGCATCACCGCGATCAACCACGGCTGCGCCGAGGTGTTCCTGGATCGGCCCCTCGAGGGCCGCACCGATCGCGGCGCCGGGGATCGTGCCCAGCACGAGCGCCCACGCGAGACGCTGATCCTGATCCTGGATCGCTCGGTGCGCGGACGGAAGCGAACCACGCCCGCAGGTACCGCACGAGGTCGGCACGGAAGTAGATGATCGCCCCGAGCAACGTCCCCATGTGGAGCGCCACGTCGAACGTCTTGTTCAACGCCACGTCGTCCACGATGGACCAGCCGAAGAGCCACGGGACCAGGATCAGATGCCCGGAACTCGAGACGGGCGCGAACTCGGTCACGCCTTGCGTCAGGCCGAGCACGATCGCTTGCAGGACGGTCAAGGGGGTCCTCTCGGTGGAAGGTCGGCGCCATGCTACGCCACCCGGCGGCGTCCGACCCGGCATCCGGCGGGGAGTTCTGGTGCCTATCCCGTCGGTGACGGCGAGGGCTCGCGGACCCATGATCGCGATCAGCAGCTGGCCGAACGCGCGCGCGTAGGCGAGTCGCGCTGCCGCGTCGCCGTCGACGAGGAGCACGACCGCGGCACCCGGATCGCCGGCCGGCGTCCCGCCGATGCCGGCACCCGTCGCGGCGTCGTCGCTCGAGGATCCGCACCACCTCGAGCTCGCTCGCCACGAGCTCGGTGTGCGGCCGCCCGCCGCCGTACGTCGCGTACACGTCGACCCGGTCGCCCGGGCGGAGGGCGCTCGCCGGGACGCCGCTCGGGACGACCACCGCGCGAAGACCGTCGGGGACCAAGGCCGCGACCGGTCCGACCGCCGTTCCGGCGAGCCGGACCTGCGTGAGGATCTCGCCGGCCTGCGACGTCCGCCGCCAGCACGCGCCCTTCGACCGGATGCCGCGTCGACGATGGCACCGGGCGGGACGAACTCCGCGGGAACGGACGATGTCGCCAGCATGTCGGCCGAGAGCACCGTCCCCCGCGGCAGGTCGGTGACGGCCGTCACGGTCGCCGACCGGTCGCACCGACCGCCGGATGCCGCGCCTCGACCCGTTCCTGATAGCCACGGACCAATACGAACGCCGATCCGCCGAGCAGCACGGCGATCCCCACGAGGATCTTCGAAGCGAGCGGCCAGCGACGACGGAGCATCGTCGAAGGTTCACACCGTCGCCCGTCCGCTACCGTGACCGTCGTCACGAACCGCGACGGCGATGCGATCACTCGACCGGACGGGGCCCCTTCCTCCGACCGAGCGGGATCGTCCGTACGCGGAACTCCTCGAGCGCTTCGCGGCCGACGATCAGACGCACGGACTCCTCGATGCGATCGCCGAGCCCCTGGGCGTCGCCCTCGGTCTTGAACGTCAGCTCGATGCGAACGAGGACCTGTTCGCCGGTCATGAGACCTCGAACCGAGCGCCGCTGAGGGCGGTGGCGCACGGGCAGTCGCGGGCCTCGGGGAGCGCGGGGATCACGGCGAACAGCAGGTCGCGGAGCTTCTCGTTGTTCTCGGCGAAGACGCGGACGACCTCTTCGTGCGTGACCGGCGGCACGCCCTCGACGCCCACGTCGTAGTCCGTGATCAGCGAGATGTTGGCGTAGCAGAGCTCCAGCTCGCGCGCGAGGACGGCCTCGGGGTACTGGGTCATGTTGATGACCTCCCAACCCGCCGACGCGAACCAGGCCGATTCGGCCCGGCGTCGAGAACCGCGGGCCTTCGATCACCACGACCGTCCCGCGATCGTGGAGCGGGATGTCCAGCGCGCGACCGCGCGCGATCGCGACCTCGCGCATCGTGGGGCAGTACGGGATCGGCGAACGAGATGTGCGTGGTCTCGGGACCGTCGTAGAACGTGTTCGGCCGGTCGTTCGTGCGGTCGACCAGCTGATCGCAGATCACGAAGTCGCCGGGCTTCACCGTCGGCTGCAGCGAACCGCAGGCGTTCGGGCCGAGCACGCGCGTCACCCCCAGCTCCTTCATGGCCCAGACGTTCGCCCGGTAGGGGACGCGATGCGGCGGGTACTCGTGCTTCACGCCGTGGCGGGGGATGAACGCGACCCGCGCGGCCCCCGACGTCGCCGATCACCGGGGGAGCCGACGGCTTGCCGTACGGCGTGTCGACGTCGACGGTCTCGGTGGACTCCAGGAACGAGTAGAACCCGGACCCGCCGAACACGCCGATGTCTGCCGACGTCATGAGCCCTTCTTCCTCCCGGGTCCGGACTTCGATGCCTCGGAGCCCGAACCGGAGCCCGAGCCGCCGGACGAGCCGGAGGCGGCGCTCGTGGACGCGGCGGGCTTCTCGGCGGGCTTCGATGACTCCTTCGTGTCGTTCGTGCCGCTCTTGGTATCCGAGGACCCCGTGGAGGCGGCTGGTTTCTCCCCGGACGTCTCGCCCGATCGGTCTCCCGCGTCTCCGATGCCGACTTCGACTTCTTGCCGTGATCCGTCGCGTAGAAGCCCGACCCCTTGAACGAGATCGCCGGCGGCGCGAACACCTTACGCAGCTCGCCTCCGCAGACGGGACATGCCGTCAGCGGCTCGTCGTTCATCGACCTGCACGACGTCGAACGTGTGCCCGCAGATGCGACAGCGGTACTCGTAGGTGGGCATGACGCGGTGGAGTGTAGCGGGAGGTTCGAGCGCGCCCGTCGCACGCCGGACGCACGACGACCTGGCCTTTCGGCGGAACCGTATCCGACCTTTCGGTTTAGCCTTCCAGCGGATGCCCGTATCACCCGGGAAGGCTACGGTCATCGCCTGCGAATCGCGGTGCGCCGCGCCCGCGGAGCGCCACCGGAACGATCCAAGGAGGTCGTCATGCCAGGGTCAGGGTTCGCGCGAGAAGCGAGGCGACGTCCTGATCTCGATCTGCTGTTCGGGCCCGTCGAAGCCGCCGCCATCGAGAACGACGACGGCGTCGCGTCGGACGTCACCGTGCTCGACGGAGGTGGAGCTCATCGATCCGATCGGAGCTGCCGACGTGGAGAGAGGACGGATGAGCGAGCCAGCTCACGTGACGACGCGTCGGAAAGGCCATACACTCATGAACGCCCGCCGTCGATCCGAGGGCCACGGCAAGAGAGGGTCGCTTCATGCCGGTCAGGAAAGCCGTCATCCCCGCGGCAGGTCTCGGGACGCGCTTCCTGCCGGCGACCAAGGCCCAGCAGAAGGCGATGCTCCCGGTCGTCGACAAGCCCTCGATCCAGTACGTGGTCGAGGAGGCCGTGCGCGCCGGCCTGACCGACATCCTGGTCATCACCGGCCGCGGCAACCGCTCGCTCGAGGACCACTTCGATCGATCGTTCGAGCTCGAGCACTTCCTGGAGTCCAAGGGCAAGTTCGACGAGCTCAAGGAGGTCCAAGAGATCAGCGACATGGCGACGATCCACTACATCCGCCAGAAGGATCCGCTCGGTCTGGGGCACGCCGTGTCGGTGGCCGAGGAACACGTGAACGGCGAGCCGTTCGCCGTCTTGCTCGGTGACGACCTGATCCACCACTCCATGCCGCTCTTGCGCCGAGATGCTCCGCGTGCACGAGCGGTACGGACGCAGCGTCATCGCCGTCCAGGAGGTACGGCCCGAGGAGATCCGCGTTCTACGGGTGCGTCGAGCCGGAGTTCGTCGAGGAGAACCTCGCGCGCGTGATGTCGATCGTCGAGAAGCCGGCCCCCGGCACCGAGCCGTCGAACCTCGCGGCGATCGGCCGGTACGTGCTGACGCACGACATCTTCGACGCGCTGCGCGAGACCGAGCCGGGCGCGGGCGGCGAGATCCAGCTGACGGACGCGATCAACGCGCTCGCGAAGGAGCAGGCGTTCTACGCGTACGCGTTCGATCACGGCCGGTACGACGTCGGCAACAAGCTCGACTACCTCAAGGCGACGGTCGAGTTCGCCCTCGAGCGCGACGACATCGGCGACGATTTCCGCCGGTACCTCCAGGACCTGCTGAAGGACGACCGGCTCCGCTGAAGGTCCCGCCCGGTTCCGCGACACCTCTGAGTAGACTGCGGGCATGGCCGAGCGTCGCCACGTCCACGATCACGACGACGTCGCCGGGCTCGTCTCCGTCGAGGACGCGCGCGCGAACGTCCTGTCGCAGATCCATCCGCTCGCGCCGCTGCAGCTGCCGCTGACCGAGGCGTACGGGTGCGTGGTCGCCGAGGACACCGTCGCCGAGAAGGACCTGCCCGAGTTCGCGTCGTCGGCGATGGACGGGTTCGCGGTGCGCTCGTCCGACGTGGCCGGCGCCACCCCGTCGTCGCCCGATCGGAGCTGAAGATCGTGGGCAGCGCGCGGATCGGCCGCCGTCCCGATGCGGTCGTGGGCGGCGGCGAGGCCGTGCGCATCGCCACCGGCGCGCCGATCCCGGCGGGCGCCGACACCGTGGTGCCGATCGAGAACGCCGAGCCCGGAGGCGAGATGGCGACGATCTTCGACGGGCCGCCCGCAGGTCAGCACATCCGCCCGTCCGGCGAGGACGTGCGGGCCGGGCAGGTGCTGGTGCCGAGCGGGCAAACGGCTGGGCCCACCGGAGATGGGGCTGCTCGCCAACGCGGGCTTCCCCCATCCGCTCGTGCACCCGCGCCCGCGCGTCATCGTGCTCTCGACCGGCGACGAGCTGATCCCGCCGACCGAGACGCCCGAGTTCGGACAGGTGCGCGACTCGAACGCGTACATGATCTTCTCCGCGTTGCGTGACGTCGGCGCCCAGCCCGTCCTGGCCGGCATCGTGAAGGACGACGTGGATGCGCTGAAGGAGACCGTGCTGAGCTACCTGATCCAGGCCGACGCGTTCATCTCGTCGGGCGGCGTCTCCGTCGGCGAGCGCGACGTGGTCAAGGCGGCGTTCTTCCGCCGCGGCGAGGTCGACTTCTACAAGGTGGCGATGCAGCCCGGCATGCCGCAGGGGTTCGGACACATCGAGGGCAAGCCGTACTTCGGCCTGCCGGGCAACCCGGTCAGCGTCTTCGTGAGCTTCGAGATCTTCGTCCGCCCCTCGATCCTCAAGATGATGGGACGCACGCAGCTGTTCCGCCCGGAGGTGACGGCCACGCTCGCCGAGGACGTCGCCGGCCCGAAGGGCAAGCTGCAGTTCGCCCGCGTGCGGCTCGAGCGCGGCAGCGACGGATGGATCGCGACGCCGACCGGTTCGCGCGGCTCGAACCTGATCTCGACCGTCGTGCGGGCGAACGGCCTCGCCATGGTGCCGGTCGGCACCGCGGTCGCGGAGGCCGGCTCCGAGGTCCGCGTCATGGTGTTCCGCTCCTCGGAGGACTGAGGTGGACCGACGCGGCGCGGATCGTCGAGGTGGGCGAGAAGCAGGTCACGGATCGCGAGGCGACGGCCGAGTGCATCCTGTCGATGACGCCCGAGGCGTGCGCCCACCTGATCGCCGGAACGCGCAAGGGCAACCCGATCGAGGCCGCGCGGATCGCCGGCCTGATGGGCGTCAAGCGCACGCCCGACCTGCTCCCGTTCTGTCACCCGATCGCCGTGACCGGCGCCGAGGTCGTCGTCGAGCCGGACCAGGCCGCGGGCACGATCCGCGTCGCAGGTGACCGTCCGGGCCAAGGACCGAACCGGCGTCGAGATGGAGGCGCTCACCGCGGCCGCCGTCGCCGCGCTCAGCCTCTACGACACCACGAAGGAGTTCGACCGCGCGGCGCGGATCGACGGCCTGCGGCTGCTCGCGAAGTCGGGCGGCAAGAGCGGCGACTACCGCTCCGATTGACGTAGCGCGACTCGCGACGCGCGTCACCGGAGCGACGCTGCCGCCTCGACGACCCGAGCCACCTGCGGGGCCGCCAGGTAGCGATCGCCTCGCTCCGGTGCCAGCGCGGCACGCGATCTCCCGGATGATCGACGCGGCCGCTCGCAGCTCGCGCCTCGCCATCGGAGGCGCTCTCGGCGCTGCATCGCGGCGGCGGCCGAGGGCGACCCGCGAACGCCAGCGGAGCAACGGCGACCCTCCGGGGCCGTCGGCCAGCCGGACGGCGGTACGCAGCTGCCTCCGCCGCGGCCTCGTGCGCCCCTGTGCCGACAGCGCGGACCCGAGCGTGATCAACGACGCGATCTCGTACTTCCGGCGTTTCACGGACCGCGCCATCTCGAGCGACCGGCGTGACCAGGTCACCGCGTCGTCGAGGCGGCCGACCTCGAGCTCGGCATCGGCGCGGACCGACGCGAGCCGCCCCGTGATCAGCCAGCGCTCCCAGCCCCGGCACGCCAAGGCGTCGTCCCAGGCGGAGGGCCACGCACGTTCGCACGGCGCCGACGTCCTCCAGCAGCAGGTCGGCGCCGATGACGTCGGCGCGGGCGTTCATCCACGGCATGTCGAAATCCGAGGGCCCGAGCCGGTCGGCGACGAGCGAGCTCCGTTCGAGCGCCTCGTCCAGCCAGAAGATGTCTCGCAGCGTCATCGTCGAGTAGTTCGTGACGACGTTGTCGCCCCGTCCCATCCTGCGGGCCGTCGCGATCGCACCGTCCGCCACGCGGCGAGCGCTTCCTCGTAGCGGCCCATCCCCGAGAGGATGAGCCCTTCGAGCCCGGCGCCGCGAAGCGACGTACTCGGCGCTCAGGGGTCGAGGCCGCCGGTCGCCGCCGCCAACCGCGACAGCTCCAGGGCTCGGGGGTAGTCGCCGGTCCAGTAGAAGTTGTCGGCGTGCATGTGGTACTGCTCGGCCAGCTCCAGCTGCCGGGTCCCGGGCACCCACATCTCGAGCGCGCGATCCTGTAGTCTCGATCGCGCGATCGAGATCGCCCTCCTCGCCTCGCATCGCGTAGCGTGGCACCCCAGGATCGCCGATCGCGGGAGCTTCGAGCTCGATCGTGCCGCTCGCCGCCGCGAGGTCTGCCGCCCGTTGCGACAGCGCCAGCGTCTCCTCCGCCTGCTCCGTCCAGAACGTCGACCGCGCGCGCGCCAGGATCGCCTCGATCTCCTCGCGTCCGTCGAGCTCGGGGATCAGCGCACGCGAGCTCGTCGTCGGCGCGCGAGAACTGCTCCTGCTCGGCGAGCGCGAGGCCGCGGCGGAGGCGGATGCTCCGGCGGTCGGCGTCCGTGTCCGCGAGCTCGAGGGCGCGCGTGTAGAAGTCGTACGTCTCCTCCACGGCGAGCGCCGCGCGTGCGCGATCGCCCGCCGCGAGGAGGTACTCGACGGCTCGCGCCGGCTCGCCGCCTTCGCGCCAGTGGAACGCGAGGACCCAGGCGAGCTCCGTCGGATCGGGCACCGACGCCTCGATCACCCGCGCCGTCGCCGCATGGAGGTCGCGGCGCAGCCCTCGGGGAGCGTGGCGTACGCGACGTCGCGGATCAGCACGTGCTTGAACGCGTACTCCACGTCGCCCTCGACCTGGCTCTGCGGATGTCGCCGGACGAGTCCGCGCGTCTCCAGGGCCTCCAAGCGACGCGTCCACGTCGCCGAGCTCGCCGATCCCTTCGAGCACGCCGCTCCAGAACGACTGCCCGATCACGGACGCGTGCAGCAGCGCCGTCCGCGCGTCGGGAGGAGCGCGTCGATCCGTGCGGCGATGGCGGCGCGCACGGTCGCGGGCAGGTCGTCCGTCGCCGACTCGTCCCCGAGCGCCGCCACCAGCTCCTCGATGAACAGCGGATTTCCCTCCGCCGTGGCGACGACCTTCGCGACCGTGGACGGGTCGGCTGCCGCGAGCAGCGAACCGACGACCTCGGCCGATTCCACGGACGTGAGAGGCTCCAGCGTCAGCGTCGTCTGTCCGACCACACCGGCGCCCCACGTGGGACGAACCTCCAGGAACTCCGGCCGCGCGAGCGCGAGGAACGCGACGGGGTGATCGTGGATGTGCGCGATCAGGTAGTCGATCAGGTCCAGCAGCGAATCGTCCGCCCAGTGCACGTCCTCGAACACGAGCAGCAACGGACCGCGCTCCGACAGGAGCTCGACGATCCGGCGCGCGGCGAAGAGCAGGTGGATCGGCTCCGACGCCGGTTCTCCGACGCCCAGTCCGAGCATCAGCGAGAGGTAGCGCGTCGCGTCGGCGGCCTCCGCCGTCGGGGAAGAGCGAGCCGACGAGCGCCCCGAGCTTCTGCCGGGCCACGTCGACGCCGTCGTTCTCGTAGATGCCCGCGGCCCGACGCAGGATCTGGCCGAACGCGCGGTACGGCGTCTGCTCCTCGTACGGGCAGGCTCCGACCCCACAGGATGCGCCCGCCCCGCCCCTGGACGACGGCGGCGATCTCCTCCGCCAGCCGCGACTTCCCGATCCCGGCGGGCCCGACCACCGTGACGAGGTGTGGCGACGCCGCGGTGACCGCGCGGTCCCACACGGTCCGGATCAGCAGGACCTCTCGGTCCCGCCCGACGAGCGGCGTCGTCGAGGTCGGTCGCTCCGCCGGCGATACGAGCGCACGCTCAACGAGCCATGCCGCCACCGGGTCGCGTTTCCCCTTCGCGTCGACGGACTCCAGCGCCCGGTAGTCGAACGCGTGGCGGGTGAGACGGTAGGTCTCGTCGCCCACGACGGCTCGGCCGACGGGCGCTGCGGACTGCAGACGGGCGGCCGTGTTGACCACGTCGCCCGTCGCGAGGGCGTCGGCAGGCGCGGCGTCGACGGAGACGATGGCTTCGCCGGTGCATACGGCGGCACGCACCTGGATGTCGAGGCTCTCATCGCGTTCGTTCAACGACGCGATGCCCTCGAGGATGCTCAGGGACGCGCGCACCGCTCGCTCCGCGTCGTCGCTCCGCGCGAGCGGCGCGCCGAACACGGCCATCACCGCATCCCCGACGTACTTCTCGATGGTGCCGCCGTGCCGCTCGATCCGGTCGCGAACCTCCCGGTAATACACCTGGTTGCGATCACGGATGTCCTCGGGATCCGCACCGTCGGCCCGGGCGGTCGAGCCCACGACGTCGACGAACAACACCGAGATGAACTTCCGCTCCTCAACGACGCCGCCCGTCCCGATGGGGACGCCGCACGACGGGCAGAACCGGGCGTCGACCGGAACCTGCGAGCCACAGCGCGAACAGGTCATCGCGCAACCTCGCGGAGCGTGTGTCGGGCCGTCGTCATCCTCCAGGACGATAGTCCGCTACGTGCCGGTCAACGAGAAGTGCATGTAGTCCTTCAGCGAGTTCCAGTCCCCGCCCCAGCCCCATCCGATCTCCGCGAAGGAGCGCACGACCGCGTCGTGTCGGTGGATCATCCCCTGGAGGTGCTGGGTGCGGTCGAGGTACGGGCAGACACGCCTTGCGCAGCACCTCGCCGTCACCGGTCACGTACGGGTTCTGCGTCGGGTTGATGTCGATCGCCCATCCGTAGGAGTGCTGCGAGAAGCCGCTCGTCTGCCCGGTCACCGGTCGACAGTTGAACGACGCGCTCACGTTCTTGGTGCTGTACCAGTCGGACGGCCGCGGCGGGCGCCATGCCGCGGCCAGCGCGATCTTCTGGATGGCGAACCCGGCGTCGAACAGCCGATGGAACACCGAGAGGACGTCGTCGGCGACCGTCTCGTTGATGATGAGCGGCCCCTGCTTCACGCGCCCGCCGAACGTCCAGTAGCTCACCGTCACCAGACGGAGGTCGCGGATGGGAACGGGACAGCCGGGGTGCCAGTTCCGTCCGATCAGCTCCTCACGGAGCTCCGCGTCGATCCAGCGCACCGACCCGACGAAGACCGCGGTCCCGTGGCCCGTCCGGCGATCGTCGCCGACGGAGCCCTCGCGGCATGCGCCGGGGGCGCACGCCACCAGCGTCACGACGAGCAGCAACGCGGCGAGCGCCATCGTCGATGCGTTCATCGTGTCCATCGCCGCGTCGGAGGGTGAGGGCCGGATGGCCGGACGACGGGCGGCTATCGCCTACGGAGTCGGTGCATCGGGCTGAAATCACATCGATGTGCTTTCCCACACCATATGTCGCTGCTACCGTGCTGTTCCCGCCTAGATGTTGTGTTCGAACCGGGGGTCGACAGGCAGGAGGCTGGCGCGTGGATTGGCTACTCCTCGGCGCATTGGGCATCATGTGGGTGGCGTTCCTCCTGCCGTCGGACCGGCGGAGCAGAGCACCGAACACAGCGTCGAAGACTTCGAACGCAGGATGGAGCTCTTGGCACACGCAGAAACGCAGGGCGATGAGGGGCGGTGGATCGTCACCCCCGCAAAGGCGCACGGTTCGTGGGAGTGGCCGAGCGCCGACGGGCCAGGCTCCGCGAACGGCGGCGCAAGGTGCTCGTCTTCCTGCTCGAGTCGATCGGCCTCACGTTCCTGATCGGCCTCGTCCCGCCGCTCCATGCGGTGTGGGTGCTGACGGCATCTTCGCCGGATTGCTCGTCCTCTACGTGTGGTTGCTGCTCTCGATCAAGCATCGCGCCGCGGTGCCGACCGCGCCGAGACGGCGCGCGCCGCCGGACGCCGGCGCGGGTCAAGACGCCGGTCACCGCCGTCGCCCCGCTACGTGGTCGACGACATGAGCGGATGGGCGCGTCCGACGTTCAACGGCCTCGGCTCGGTCGGCGAGGGAGACCGGGTCCACGTGGTGGTCCGGCCCGCCGGCGACATGGCCGGCGCGTAGCCGGTCCGGTCGGACCCCTTTGTTAGGCTGACCGACTCCTGGGGGTGTAGCTCAGCCCGGTAGAGCGCTGCCCTCGCACGGCAGAGGTCAGGGGTTCGAATCCCCTCACCTCCACCAGGAGCCCTCGCGGTACGCTCGCCATATGGAGCCGGCCGTGATCGACGTCGGGACCAAAGGGTTCCCGGCCGTCGATCGGCCGGTGCCCGTCGCCGACGTCGCGGCGCAGGGATGGACGCTCGCGCGACCTACCCGACGCCGGTGATGGTGCTCAGCGAGTCCGCATTGGCGCACAACCTCTCCTTGATGGCGGAGTACTGCCGGGCGTGGGGTGTGGACATCGCGCCGCATGGCAAGACCACCATGGCGCCGTCGCTGTGGCGCCGGCAGCTCGACGCCGGCGCGTGGGCCATCACCGCAGCGACCGTCGGCCAAGCCCGCGTGATGCGCACGGCCGGGCGTGCCGCGGGTCCTGCTCGCGAACGAGCTCGTCGATCCCGTCGCGATCGCGTGGGTCGCGACGCAGCTCGTCGGATCCCGGCGTTCGAGTTCCTCTGCTACGTCGACTCGGACCGGTCCGTCGAACTCCTGGACGCCGGGCTGCGCGCGGCGCGGCGCCGACCCGCCCCCTGCCGGTCTTGGTGGAGCTGGGCTACGAGGGCGGCCGGACCGGGTGCCGGACGATCCCGGACGCGGCGCACGTGGCCGGTCGTGTGGAAGCGTCGAGCATGCTGCGGCTCGCCGGCGTCTCGGGCTACGAGGGAACGATCTGTCACGATCGCTCACCGGATTGCCTCGCGCAGGTGATCGGGTTCCTCGACCGGCTCCGCGAGCTGACCGTGACGTTGATCGACGCCGGCAGCCTCCCGGGAACGGATCCGGTCGTGCTGTCCGCCGGCGGGAGCGCCTTCTTCGACCTGGTCGTCGACCGGATCCGCGGCCGGTGGGACGCAAGCGCCGACGTCCGCGTCGTGCTCCGATCCGGTTGCTACGTGACCCACGATGCGGGGATCTACGAACGGGTGTCCCCGCTCCCGTCGCGCGACGGCGCGCGCGGCTTCCAGCCGGCGATGGAGCTGTGGAGCCACGTGGTTTCGCGGCCCGAGCCGGAGCTCGCGATCCTCGGATTCGGCAAGCGCGACGTGTCGTTCGACATCGACCTGCCGTATCCCCGGGTGGTCCGGCGCGGATCGGGCGCGAGCGAGGCGATGGGCGACGGCCTGCAGATCCTCGAGCTCAACGACCAACACGCGTACGGGCAGGTCCGACCGGGATTCGCGCTGGAGGTCGGCGATCGCGTGGGACTCGGCATCTGCCATCCGTGCACGTCGTTCGACAAATGGCGGGCGATCCCCGTGGTGGGCGACGACGAGCGAGTCGTCGACGCGGTCACGACGCACTTCTAGGAATCGCCGCCGTTCCACCACCTGTCTCGTACGATGGACACATGTCTGCCCGCCGCAGGGTTTCCGCTGTGCTCGTGGCGTTCGCGATGCTCATCGCGCTGCCGACCGGCGCATCGGGGCAGGGTCCCTCGGCGCTCTCCCTCGCGGCGTCGGCCGACAGCGTGGTGTTCCACGGGAGCGTGACGCTGGTGGCGACGGTGGATCCTGCCGTGCCCGGCCAGCCGGTGAGCATCCTCGACGCTTCGGGCTCGGTGATCGCCACCGGCACGACGGGGACGGACGGAACGTTCTCGACCGACGTCGAGCCTGCGGCCAACCTGATCGTGCACGCCTCATCCGCCGGTGTCGACAGCGCGCCGGTGTCGGTGGGTGTTCGACCGCTCGTGACGGTCAGCGCAGGCGCGGTCCGGCTGTTCGACGACGTGAAGGTCCGCGGGACGTTCAGGCCGATCCGGCAAGGACAACGCGTGAGTGTCGAGCTGCAGCATCGTGGCGAGGTCGTGGGGACCAAGCGCGTCGCGATGGACGCTGCCGGGCGGTTCGCGACGACGTTCCGCGTGCCGGAGGCGGGGAGCTACCGGGTGCGCGTCGTGCTGGACGCGCCGGATCTGCTGCCGGGACGCGCCGCCACCACGCCGTCCGTCACGCCACTGCCGGACCTGGCGTCGGGTGCGCACGGCATCTTCGTCGGTCTCCTCGAACGCCGGCTCGTCCAACTGCATTACCACCTGGTCGGCGTCGACGACGTCTTCGACTATCGGACCGCCGACGCGGTGATGGCCTTCCGCAAGGTGCAGGGGATGGCGCGGCTCCAGTCGGTCGACACCGCCACGTGGCGTGCGCTCGGCTCGCCCCGGGTGTTCGCGCCGCGCAACGACCGGCCCGGGGTGCATATCGAGGTGGATCAGACCCGGCAGGTGCTCGCCATCGTCCGCGACGGCGAGGTGCAGGACATCATCCACGTGTCCACCGGGAAGCCCTCGACCCCCACGCGCGACGGCTCGTTCACGATCTTCTCGAAGCTCGCGGGATACAGCCCGAAGCGCCTGTACTACCCCAGCTTCTTCGACGGGGAGCGCGCGATCCACGGCTGGACCGAGGTTCCGACCTACGCCGCCAGTCACGGATGCGTGCGGATCCCGTACTGGGTGACCCTGTGGATGTTCGAGCAGGACCCCATCGGAACGCCGGTCATCGTCTACCACTGAGCCCTACGGCTCCTCCGGGCGTGCTCGCCCCCGAAAGCGGCGTTCAAGCTGGGACCCCCAGCGTGCCGACAACCTCCGTATACCCCGGATCCCAGGAGGGACCATGAAGGCTGGCAAGATCTCATACGCAGGTGTCGGCGTGGCCGTCGGCGGCGTGATCGGGTTCCTCGGCGTGATCGTGGGCTGGTTCAAGTACACGTACTCGCTGGGCGACGACACCGCGACGGTCACCCTCAGCGGCACCCACGATTGGACCGGCACCGTCGCTCTGGCCGCGGCGTTCGGCGCGTTCGCGTTCGGTATCGCCTACGTGCTGTTGCAGGATCCGCAGATGCGCCGGATCGCGGGCGTCCTCGGTGCCGTCTCCTCGGCGTTCCTGCTGATCATGTCGCTCTCCGGTTTCGCCCGGATCGGCGAAGCGGTCGGCGTGCCGGCGGCGGAGTTCACGACGGGCATGGGTACGGGCTTGGCGCTCTCGTTCGCCGGAGGAGTCATCGCGGTGGCGAGCTCGATCCTGGCTTCGAAGGAGATCCTGGCCGCAGGCCCGGTGCCGGCGGTCGAGGTGTCCGCGGAGCCCGTCGAGGCCTGACGCACGAAGCTCCCGGTACCCTGAGCCTCCATGTCGGAGGCACCGGAACCGCATCGCACGTGGTGGGCCCGCCCCGGACTCGATGTCCGGGGCGGTCGCCTGTCGGTCGCCGGTCGCGACGCCGAGTCCGTCGCTCGCGAGCACGGCACTCCGCTCTACGTCTATGACCTCACGCGCGTGTCGGAGCAGGCGCACGCGCTGCGATCCGCGTTCGAACGCGCCGGCCTGAACGGCCGCATCCGACTGGCACTCAAGGCCCAGCACGAACCCGAGCTCTTGCGGTTCGCGCGCGCACTCGGGGAGCCGGGTTCCCCGGGGAGCGTCGGTATGGACGTGTGCTCGCCGCGGGAGCTGGAGTGGGCGCTCGCGCACGGCTGGCGACCGGACGAGATCAGCTACACCGGCACGAACCTGTCCGAGCGCGACCTGGACGTGATCCTGGCGCACCCGGACGTCCATCTCAACGTGGATCTCCTGACGCAGATCGATCGGGTCGGTCGCCGCGCGCCGGGTCGCGCGATCGGGATCCGCGTCAACCCCCGGGCGGGTGTCGAGCACGGCGGGACCGCGCTCTACTCGGGCGCCCGTCCGACCAAGTTCGGCATCTTCGGCGAGCAGCTCGGCGAGGCGCTCGCCCTCGCGGGCCGGTACGACCTGACGATCGACACGGTCCATTTCCATGTCGGGGACGGTTACCTGAACGACGGGCTCGCAGACCTTGAGATGGTCGTTCGCCGGGTGGCGGACATGGTGCGCTCGCTGCACGAGCAGGGCTGTCAGATCGTCGAGGTCAACACCGGGGGCGGGCTCGGCGTGCCGCAACGCGCGGGTGACCGGCCGCTCGACCTCGATCGCTGGGCGGCCATCCTGGCGGAGCACTTCGGGCCGCTCGACGTCGTGGTCGGTACCGAGCCGGGGGACTTCCTGGTGAAGGAGTGCGCGATCGCTCTGGCGGAGGTGGTCACCGTCGAGGAGCGCGATGGCGTGCGGTTCGTCGGCGTCGACATCGGGTGGAACGCGATGGGCGAACGCTTCATCTACCACTCGTTCCTCGACGTGGTGCTCTGCCGCGCCGCCGACGAGGCGCCGGCGCGCGAGGTGACGATCAGCGGGCACATCAACGAGGGTGACGACCTGTTCGCGGAGGACCTGCCCTTCCCGGACGTCACGGAGGGGGACATCGTCGCCGCGCTCAACGTCGGCAGCTACAACGCATCCATGACGTCGGAGCACTGTCTGCGGCCCGCGGCCGACGCCGTGTTCTTCGCCGAGCGCGCCTGACCGATATGCTCGGCTCGATGAACGACGAACGCGTGTTGATCCGTGCCGGACGCCTCATCGACGTCGAGCGCGGGGAAGTGCTCACCGACCGCGTGATCGTCGTCGAGGGCGAACGCGTCGCCGACGTGCTGACCGAGTCACCGGCGGAGACGTCGTCGGCGACGATCGATCTCTCCGATCACACGGTGCTCCCGGGGTTGATGGACATGCATGCTCACATGGTCGGCGAGATGGAGACGGGGCTGGGTTACGCCGCCCTGGTGATGCGGACCCCGGCGCAGGAGGCCATGAGCGGCGTCCGGAACGCGCGTGCCACCGTCGAGGCAGGGTTCACGACCGTCCGCGACGTCGGGACGTTCCGGGCATTCGTCGACTGCGCGCTGCGCGATGCGATCGACGCCGGCGACACGCCCGGGCCACGCATGATGTGCGCGGGGCCGTTCGTCACGGTGTCGGGCGGCGGCGGTGATGTGACCGGGCTCTCGCCCGATGTCGACGCCGTCGTGCCGATCGATCTCCGGTTCGGGGTCGCGAACTCCGTCGACGAGGTGCGCCAGCGTGTCCGGCGGATCCTCGGCGGTGGGGCGGACTTCATCAAGGTGATCGCGACCGGTGCGGTGCTCACCGAAGGAACCACACCGGGCGCGCCCGAGTTCACCGAGGACGAGATCCGCGCGGCCGTGGACGAAGCGGCGCTCTACGGCACGCATGTGGCCGCGCATGCGCACGGCGCCGAGGGGATCAAGCGCGCGGTGCGCGCCGGCGTTCGTTCGATCGAGCACGGCTCGTTGATGGACGACGAGTCGATCGAGCTCATGGCCTCGAACGGCACGTACCTGGTCGCCGACATCTACTGCGGCGATTGGATCGCCGAGGAGGGCGCACGGGGTGGGTGGTCCGCCGATGTGATCCGGAAGAACGAAGAGACGACCGACGCCCAGCGCGAGGGCTTCGAGAAGTCCGTGAAGGCGGGCGTGACGATCGCCTACGGGACCGACAGCGGTGTGTATCCACACGCATGGGTCGGCAAACAGTTCGCGTACATGGTCCGGTACGGCATGACGCCGATGGAGGCGATCCGCAGCGCCACGGTCGTCGCGGCCGAGTTGATGGGCTGGTCGGAACGGGTGGGCGCGCTTGCGCCGGGACGGTTCGCGGACCTGGTGGCGGTGACCGGCGATCCGCTCGAGGACATCTCGCTGCTCGAGTCGATCCCGTTCGTGATGAAGGGCGGCGCGGTCGTCAAGCGCGACCCGGCCTCAGCTGCGGGCTGGCCAGGATTGTTGACAGTCAACCAAACGACGCCATAGCCTCGCCCGAACGAGCGAGGAGCGAGGGTCGGACGATGAGCTACGACGCGATCGTCGTGGGCGGCGGACACAACGGGCTGGTGGCGGGCTTCTACCTCGCCCGGGCCGGGCTGCGCACCCTGATCCTGGAGCGTCGCGACATCGTCGGCGGCGCCTGCGTCACCGAGGAGTTCGCCCCGGGCTATCCGGGCGTCGACCGGGCGCCTACGTCTTGTCGATGCTCCGCGAGTCGATCTGGCGTGACATGCGGCTGGTGCAACGCGGCATCCAGGTCGACGCGGCCGGTCCCACGCTGAACGTCTTCCCCGACGGCGCGCACTACTACCTGGCCGACGACATGGACCTGACGCTCGCCGAGACGCGCCGATTCTCCACGCGCGACGCCGACGCCCTGGTCCGGCTCGAGGAGGACCTCGGCCGGCTGGCCGGTGCCGTGGTCCCGTACTTCGAGCGGACCGCGCCGGACCCTCGCCTGCGGAGCGCGCACGACCTGCGCGAGCTGGCGCACGCCGGACGCCTGGCGCTCAAGCATCGTCGCGACCTGCTGGACCTGGCGTTCCTGTTCACCACGTCGGCCACGCAGTTCCTGGAGGAGCGGTTCGAGTCCGAGCACGTGATGGCCGCGATCGGGTGGCACGCGATCAACGACAGCGTCGCCGGTCCCTCGACGCCCGGGACGGCGTTCGTGTTGTTGCACGATCACGCGAGCGAGGAGACGGGCGGCGGACCGCGCGCCTGGGGGTTCGTCCGCAGCGGGATGGGCCGGCTCACCGAGGTGATGGCCGATGCGGCGCGCGAGGCGGGGGCCGAGATCCGGACCGACGCGGAGGTCGAGCGCATCCTCACCGTCGACGGCCGCGCGACGGGCGTCGCGCTCGCGAGCGGCGAAGAGATCCGCGCGTCGCGCGTGCTGTCCAACGCCGACCCCAAGCGGACGTTCTTGGGGCTGGTCGACGAACGCGATCTGCCCGACGCGTTCCTGGGATCGATCCGCGCGTACCGCTGCATGGGGACGAGCATGAAGATCAACCTCGCCGTGTCCGAGCTCCCGATGGTTCGCGGGCTCCCCGAGGGCGGCGTGCAGCCGTACCACACGGGCATCATGGAGATGAACCCGTTCATCCCCGAGATGGACATGCAGCAGGCACAGGCGCGGGCCGGCATCGCCGCCGATCCGGCGCACGTCGAGCTTTGCTTCCCGACGGTGCACGACCCGTCGCTCGCGCCGGAGGGCAAGCACGTGATCACGATCGACGTGAACTCGCAGCCGTACGACCTGCGACACGACGATTGGGACGACCATCAAGGAGGCGCGGGCCGACGCCGCGATCGCGCAGATCGCGGAGGTGTTCCCGAAGCTCCCGGATCTGATCGAGCATCGACAGGTGCTGAGCCCGCTGGACCTCGAGCGGCTGATCGGGCTCACGGGAGGCCACGCCTTGCACGGCGACATGTCGCCCGATCAACTCCTGTTCATGCGGCCGGTGCGCGGGTACGCGGACTACCGGACGCCGGTCCGGGGCTCTACCTCTGCGGCGCGGGCACGCATCCCGGGGGTGGCGTCACCGGCGCCAACGGCCGCAACGCCGCGCGCGAGGTCCTGCGCGACGCGCACAAGAAGCTCGCGTAACTCACGAGCGCGAGTCGTCAGGCGGGCGCGCGGATCACGCGCGGCGCTCGCGGGAAGAACGACCTGCCACCACGCTCCTGCTTGCGGACGAGCTCGTTCGCGAAGATCCACTCGTGCTTGGGCAGCGGCTCGAGGCGCTCCACCTCGAAGAACGACTGCGGGCCCCCGCTCGTCGTCTCGTCGTCCTCGTCGTCCGGGTCGACATCGGGTATCGGTCTCGGCGGCGACCCGCCGTTCCTCGATCCACGTCGACGGCAGGAGGTCCGGCAGGTCGGGAGCCTCGGGTGCCACCCGCCGCGAGGAACGTGGCACGCCAGGTGACGGCCGGCACGGCGTCCTCGCCCGAGATCATCAGGAGGACGTCCATGCCGGCGGCCGCCACGTCGAGGTCGCCCGGGCTTCCGGCCGGGATGACGACGCGGCCACTCCGGGCGCACACCGCGAGCGCGGCCTCCACGTGGCGCTGTGGGAGGCCGGCGAGCAGGACCCGCGCCTCGTGTTCCTCGTCATCCATCCGACCCCCGATCATCCATGCGGGAGCGGCCATCGTAGCGAAGAGGCTCTTGACCGGCGCCGAGGCATCCGTAGATTGTCGACAGTTCACAGCAGGAGGACGGTCGACGCGTGCCGACGGTGCCGCGAGCCACCTGCGGAAGGGGGAAGCCGGGATGGGTCGTGACGACGATTCGGCCGTGTACGCCGACGGGGAGGGCAGGCGCGGAGAGATCGACCGCCGCAGGTTCATCCGGATGGGGGTGGTCGGCACCGCGATGGCGAGCGCGATGCTGATGGACCGCGACCGCGAGGCGGGAGCGGCGGCGATGAAGCGCTCGACCGTCACCGGGGCTCCCCGCGCCGCCGGGCTGGTCGAAGCCGGGCCCGAGCTGGCGCTGCCGCCCGGGTTCAGCTACACGACGTTCGGTGCGTTCGGATCGGCCATGACCGACGGGTTCATCACCCCGCCGATCCACGACGGCATGGCGGCGTTCGACATGGGTGACGGGACGCTGCGCATCGTGCGCAACCACGAGCTCGGTGAGGGGAACGACGTCCCCGCCGGCACCGTGATCGGCGATCCGAAGACCGCGTACGACAAGAAGGCGCCGGGCGGAACCGTCACGCTCGTGGTCGACGCCGCGACCGGGGAGCTGCGGTCCGACTGGATCAGCCTGAACGGGACCGACACGAACTGCGCCGGGATGCCGACGCCGTGGGGTACCTGGCTGACGTGTGAGGAGACGGTGGCCGGCGTGGACTCCGGACGGCTGAAGCCGCACGGCTACGTGTTCGAGGTGGATCCGTCCGCCGACGCGCCGACGAAGAGCAAGCCCTACAAGGCGATGGGGCGGTTCCTGCACGAGGCCGGCGCGGTCGATCCCGACACCGGCGTCGTCTACATGACCGAGGACGAGGGCCCGGACGGGTTCTACCGGTACCTCCCGAAGGATCCGGGCAACCTCGCGGCCGGCGGCACGCTCCAGATGCTCGCCGTCAAGGGCCAGCCGAGTACAACACGATCGTCGGTCAGACGGTCGGCGACGTGCTGCCGGCGAACTGGGTCACGATCGACAACCCGGATCCCGGCCAACGCCGAAGACAACGCGTCCGCGGTGTTCCAGCAGGGTCGCGCCAAGGGCGCCGCGAAGTTCCTCGGAGGCGAGGGCGCGACGTTCCGCGACGGTGGCGTCGTCTTCGGCTCGTCCGACGGCGGCGACGTCGGGACTCGGTCAGGTCTGGCAGTACACGCCGACGACCAACGTCGGGAAGAAGAACGAGGAGGGCGAGCTGGTCCTGTTGTTCGAGTCGACGGGTCCCGGCGTGCTCGACGGGCCGGACAACATGTGCACGAGTCCCGGCGGAGCGATCGTCATCGCCGAGGACGGCAACCTCAAGAGCAACTTCGTGCGTGCGTTGCTGCCCGACGGGAGCCTGATCACGGTCGCCGAGAACCTGGTGGGCGTGCAATGGCACTACATCGAGGCGTCGGGCAAGCTCTACGACCCGACGGTCCCCGACGACGGTGCTTCCGCGGGCGACGGGATCGGTCACGCGGAGTTCGCAGGCCCCACGTTCAGCCCGGACGGGAAGTTCCTGTTCGTGAACATCCAGGTTCCCGGCATCACGTGCGCGATCACCGGCCCGTGGGCGAGCCTGGGCCTGCTGAGTCGATGACGGAGGACGTGCCCCGGATCGTCGCGACGCCGCCGGGCCCGAAGACACGGGAGATCCTCGCTCGTCAGGAGCGGGTGCTGTACCCGGGCCTCGCGCACGGTCTGGGGCCGTTCGTCATCAACCGCAAGTCCGGCTGGGAGATCGAGGACGTCGACGGCAACGTCTACCTCGACTTCATCAGCGCGATGGCGTCGGTGCCGTTCGGCGCTGCGCGTCCCGACGTCGTGGAGCCGGTGATCGAGGCGCTCCGTCGCTACGGCAACGAGGACACGCACTACTACTCCAACGAGTACGTGCTGCCGCTCGCCGAGGAGCTGCTGCGCGTCGCGCCGGACGGACTCGACGCGCGTCGACATCGCGCTGAACGGCACGGAGGCGGTCGAGACCGCCATCCGGTTCATGCGTCGCGCGACCGGTCGCCCGATCGTGATCGGGTTCATGGGCGGCTACCACGGCGAGACCGGCACCGCCGGGCGCGATCGGCGCGGAGACGTCCGATCTCTCGTTCGGCTACCGCGCGCTGATGTCCGGATTCGCCCACGTGCCCGTACCCGAACCCGTACCGAACCCCGTTCACCGCTCGTCCCGGCGGCACGGGCGACGGCACCGTCGACTACATCCGCGATCATCTCCTGCATCACGCGATCGATCCCCGCGAGGTCGCCGGCTTCGTGATCGAGCCGGTGCTCGGCAGCGGTGGCTGCGTGGCCCCTCCCGACGCGTTCTGGGCGGCGCTCGTCGAGCTCTGCCGGGAGTTCGACTTCCTCCTCTGCGCCGACGAGGTGAAGACCGGGTTCGGACGGACCGGTCACCTGTTCGCGGTCGAACGATGGGGCGTGCGGCCCGACCTGATGGCGCTCGGCAAGGCGATGGGCGGAGGCGTGATGCCGATCGGGGCGGTGCTCGGCACCGAGCGCGCCATGGGCTTCGACGATGTCTCGACGGGCTCGACGTGGTCGTGGCTCCCGGCGGCCTGTGTGGCGGCGATCGAGACGCTCCGCGTCTTCCGCGAGGAGCCGCTCCTCGAGCACGTGCGCGAGCTGGACGCGGCTGCCCGGCGCGCGCTCGCGCCGCTGGCGGAGCGCTACGGAGCCATCGGGGACGTGCGCGTCACCGGTTGCTTCATCGCCATCGAGTTCGTGAAGGACCGTGTGACCAAGGAGCGGGACCTCGAGCTGATGGAACGGGTGGCATGGGGATGCATCCGGCGCGGGCTGCTCGCCGACGCGAGCACGACGTCGTTCAATCTCCAGCCGTCGCTCGTCACACCTGTCGACGTCCTGGAGCAGGGGATCGCGATCGTCGACGACGCGATCGCGGAAGCCGTCGGTTCGCCGGGATGATCGAGGGGTACCCGCGCGTCAGATGCCCACGGTGAACCGCGCGAGCACGGCCGCGTCGATCGCGCGTTCGTCCAGCTCCACCCCGAGCCCGGTGCCCTCGAGGGGTCCGACCGTCCCGTCGGCGTCCATCTCGAGCGGCGTCGTCACGCCCCACTCGAATTCCTCGGACGGCACCGCTCGTTCGAAGAAGCTGGTCCGGCAGAACGCGAGCATCACGTGGAGGTTCGCGGCCTGCACCGGCGTCTGGCCGTAGCTGGTCACCTCCACGTCCAGCCCGAACGCCTCCGCGACATCGAACACCCGGAGCGCGGACGTGATGCCTCCCGCGAACGTCACGTCGAACCGCATCGCCGACCACGGCGGGTCTCGCATGATCTCCGTCATCAGACGGGGATCCCAGATCGCGTCGCCGGCCGGGATGATCGGGACGCGCCCGATCCGCACGAGCCGGCGGTACCCCTCCAGGTCGAGGTCGGGCAGCGGCGCCTCGAACCACCGGACGCCGAGGTCTCCGAGCTCGCTCGCCATGCGTTCGGCGGCGTCGCGCTCCAAGCACCCTTCGGCGTCGTAGATCAACGCCATGTCGTCGTCCGCGCCGCGAGCGGCGCGGACGGCCTCGAGGTCGCGGTCCGGATCGCCCCAGGCGTGGATCTTCGCGGCGGTGTACCCCTCGGCGCGGCGGCGGACGACCTCGTCCGCATAGGCCTCCGGGCGCCCGAGCGTGGGGAGCGAGGCATACGCCGGGAGTCGCTCCACGCCGCGGTGCTCGGGAGCGATCAGCCGGTGCAGCGGCAGGCCGGCGCGGTGGGCGGCCAGGTCCCACAGGGCGATGTCGATCGCGGAGCGGACACCCGGCATGTCGGGTGCGGTCCCGTGGTCACGGAGCTCGTCCCAGATGGCCCGCCGCTCCCGGGGGTCCCGGCCGATCACGCGGGGAGCGATCGTCCGGAGCGTCTCCAGCGGTGCCAGGTCGAACGCGCCGTAGCTGTCCGAATCGAACTGGCCGAGGCCGGTGACCCCGTCGCCGTCTGTGACGCGCACCAGGGTGCTGGTCGTGAATGGAGCCGGAAGGTGGCTCGTGTACGCGTGACGGGGCAGGTCTGGACCGAGCGCCAGCACCTCGATGCGCTCGACCGGCGATCCGGGCTCCTCGGCTGCGTTTGTCAACGGTTAACTGTAGGCTATCAAGCCGTCGATGGAATCCGTTCGCGATCTCGCTGTCCCTCCCGGCTCGGTCCTGCATCGAGAGGCCCCGATGCCGCTCGACCTGGAACGGCGGCCCACCCCCAACGGTGGGCACCATCTGCACGGCGACATGTCGCCGGACCAACCGCTGTTCCTGCGGCCGGTGCGCGGCGACGCGGACTACCGGACGCCGGTGTCGCGGTTGTATCTGTGGGGCGCGGGCACGCACCCGGGCGGGGGCGTGACCGGCGCCGACGGGCGCAACGGCGCGCGTGAGCTGCTCCGCGACGTCAGAGGGAGACGTTGATGCTCGACCGGTTCGACGAACTCGCCGAAGGGTTGAACCATCCGGAGGGCGTCACGTGGAACCCGTTCGACGGGTTGGTCTACGCGGGTGGAGAAGGAGGCGAGCTGTACGCGATCACGCTCGATGGCGAGGTCGAGCAACGCGGCGCCACCGGTGGTTCGATGCTGGGGCTCGCGGTGGACGGCGCGGGGCGCGTGTACGCCTGCGATGCCGGCAACGGCGAGATCGTGCGGCTGGACCCGGCCTCGGGTGTGGTCGAGATCTACGGACGTGGCGTCGGGGGCGACGATCTCGACACGCCGAACGTCGCGGCGTTCGGTCCCGACGGGATGCTCTACGTGACGTGTTCCGGAGAGGACGATCGCCCCGAGATCGTCCGGATCGTGCCCGGTGCCGACGGCGATCGGCGGACCGAGCGCTGGAGCGCCGACGTGCCGCGGTACCCGAACGGGTGCGTGGTGACGACAGACGGTTCCGCGCTCATCGTCGTCGAGGCGAAGGCGGAGCGGGTCGTTCGCGTGCCGATCCTGCCGGACGGGGTTGCCGGCACCCCCGAGGTCATCGCCGACCTCCCCGACACGGATCCCGACGGGCTTGCGATCGCCGCGGACGGCGCGTACTGGGTGACGTTGTATCGTCCGGACGGCTTGTTGCGGATCGCGCCCGACGGCACCGTGGCTACGGTCGTCGACGACCACCTCGCGTCGACGTTCGACGCGCCGACGAACATCGCCTGGGTCGGCCCGGCACTCGACCGAGTCGTCGTCGCGAACGTCGGCGACCGCTTCCTGTCGATCGGCGACGTCGGGGTGACCGGACTACCGCTCCATCATCCGGAGGTGCCGTGATGGCCCGCTACACCGACCGGAACGTGATCGTGACCGGAGGGGCTCAAGGCATCGGGCGCGGCATCGTCGAGGCGTTCCTCGCCGAGGGGGCGCACCGTCTTCGCCGCCGACATCCGCGCCGACGGGCTCGAGGGTATGCGCGCGGCGCAGGCCGAGCCCGATCGCGTGCGCACCCACGCCGTCGATCTCTCCGACTTCGAGGCCGCAAAGGCGATGGCGCGCGCTGCGATCGAGGAGCTCGGACACATCCACGTGCTGGTCAACTGCGCCGGGGTCATGCCCGGCGGCCCGCTGATCGACGTGTCGCGGGAGACGTTCGACCTGACGTTCGCGGTCAACGCCCGCGCGCCCATGGCCACGATGCAGGTCGTGGCCGCCCACATGGCCGAACACGGAGGCGGCGCCATCGTGAACATCGCGTCGGCGAACGCGTTCAAGAACGAATCGCCCGAGGCGCCGTACAACGCGTCCAAGGCGGCGCTGGTCGCGCTCACCAAGGCGGCGGCCCACGAGTGGGGCCACCTCAACATCCGCGCCAACTGCGTCGCGCCGGGGCAGACCACGACCCCGGAGGAAGAGATCGAGATCGCGTCCGATCCGGACGAGGCGCGTCTCCAACGCGACTACCTGATGCGGATCCCGCTGCGGCGGGCTGGGGCGCCGCACGATCAAGCAGCCGCGGTGTTGTTCCTGGCGTCCGACGAGGCCGCATGGATCAGTGGACAGACGTTGATCGTCGACGGCGGCGAGCTCGGCGGCGGCGATTGGTACGACCCGGCCGACGCGCCGCCCATCCCCGACGAGGGGCAGTCCTCGTGAGCGCGGGACACCGATGAGCGCAGCCACCGCTCCGGCTCCGGTCCTGGAGCTCGCCACGTTCCGCGTCGACGACGTCGTGGAGGGCCGAGCGACGTCGTGGCTGAACGGACGGCTGGAGCTCGACGTCGGAGCGCTCGCAGACGCGGCGTCGGAGCCGGCGCTCGCCGACGTGCGGATCGACGTCGTCCGTCCGGGGGACCCGGTGCGGATCGCCAACGTCCTGGACGCGGTCCTGCCGGACGTGAAGGCCGACGATCCGGACCGAACGTTCCCCGGTGCGCTCGGCTCGCTGACGATCGCCGGTCGCGGACGGACGAACCGGCTCGACGGCGTCGCCGTCCTCTCCGTCTGCGACTGGCTCGCCGCGGGCTACACGCAACCCGACGAGTTTCCGGACGCGCTCGTCGACATGGCGGGTCCGGGCGCGGAGGTGACGCGGTGGGGACGCACGATCGACGTCGTGGTCCGGTGCGTCCCGTCGGCCGGCGCGCCCATCGGGGACGTCGACCGTGCCGTGCGACGCGCGTCGCTCCGTGTCGCGCGCGATCTGGCCGCGGCGACGATCGATCGTGAGGCGAGCGAGGTCGCGACGCTGGAGCGTCCGCGCGCCGGCGTCGATCCCGCGCTCCCATCGGTCGGCGCGATCCTCCAGGTGGCGTCGGAAGGCCCGCTGACCGACACGTTCCTCTACGGCCGCGCGGTCGGCGGGATCGTGCCGACGCTGCTCGACGCGAACGAGGTGCTCGACGGGGCGCTCACGAACGGCGCCTACGACTGGGCGTCGGTTCGCAACGTGACCGCGAACTATCAGGATTCGTCGCTCGTCCGCACGCTCCTGGCCGGTCACGGCGAACGGCTGGCGGTTCGCCGGCTTGATCCTGGCGCTCGGCTACCTGGATACGCGCGTTCGAGAAGCAGCGGTCGGCCATGCTCTCCGCCCGCCTCGCCAGGTCGTTGGGCGCCGACGGCGTCGTGTGCACGACGTTCTCGTCGGGCAACTCGCACACCGACACGATGCTCACGGTGCGCGCGTGCGAATCGCTCGGCATCCGCACCACGGCCATCATCAGCGAGACGAACGGCGGGCTCACGGATCACGTCCCTGAGGCGGACGCCATCGTGAGCGTCGGCAACGAGGACGAACTGATCGAACCCGTGGACGCCGGAGCGCGTGGTGGGTGCCGAGCGAGCCCGTGCGCGGCGGGCGAGCCGGTCCCGCTCTGGGCGTACCTGGGCGCGACCGTGGCAGACGGGCGACATGGCGCTGACGGCGGTGCCGGCATGACGGTCGTCCATTACCTCAACCAGTTCTTCGCCGGGCTGGGCGGCGAAGAGGCCGCGAGCCAGGAGCCGGTGCGGATCGAGGGCGCGGCCGGTCCCGGCCGGGGACTCGTGGCGGCCGGGCTCGAGATCGACGTGACGCTCGCGTGCGGCGACGACCGGTTCGGTGAGCACGAGGCGGAGTCGCTCGCGCGTCTGCTGAGCGTGGCTGGACGAGATCCGGCCCGACGTCCTGGTGTGCGGTCCGTCGTTCGGATCCGGCCGTTACGGCTACGCGTGCGGTTCGCTCGCGCGCGAGGCGGGGAGGCGCGGCATCCCGGTCGTGTCCGGCATGACGCCCGACAGCCCCGGCGTGCTGGCGGCCGAAGGCGCCGCGTACATCGTCCCGACGGGGCCGAACGTCGCGAGCATGCGCACCGCGCTCCCCGTGATCGCGAGCCTCGCCGGCCGGCTGGCGACGGGCGAGCCGGTCGGATCACCCGAGGACGAGGGATACCTGCCGCGCGGTCTCCGCACGAACGTTCACGCCGACAGGACGGGCGCGGAGCGCGCGCTCGACCTGCTGCTGGCCAAGCTCGGCGGCGACGTCCGCTCCGAGGTCGTCCCGAGCGGCGACCGCGTGGCACCGCCTGCCGCGGTCACCGGATGTGGCGACGGCGACGCCTCGCGCTGGTCACCGAGGCCGGCTGCGTCCCGCAGGGGAACCCCGACCGGCTGCCGACGCGGCACGCCAACGTGTGGCTGCGGTATCCGATCGACGGCGTGGCGACGTTCGCCGCGGGCGCCTACGAGTCGGTGCACGCCGGGTTCGACACCACGGCCGCGAACGCCGACCCGAACCGGCTGGTGCCGCTCGACGCGGTGCGCGAGCTTGAGGCGGGAGGGCCGGATCGGTTCGTTGCACGACCGGTTCTACACGACGACCGGTGTCGACACGCCGGTCGCCACGTCGGCCAAGTTCGGGCGCGAGATCGCGGAGGAACTGCGGGATGCCGGGGTCCAGGCCGTCATCCTCACCGGAACCTGAGGCACAGGCACGCGTTGCGGGGCAACGCTTGCGAAGGAGATAGAGCGGATGGGGATCGCGACGGTGTTCGTCACGGCGCTCCCGACCATCGCGCAGATGGTCGGGGCGAACCGGGTGCTGCGTGGGGTGTCCATCACCCATCCCACCGGGGACCCGTCCCTGTCCGTGGGTGATGAGCGCGCCCTTCGCCGCCGCGTCGTGGAGCGCGCCCTCGAGCTGCTCGCCACGGATGTCGGCCCGGGCACCGTGTGGGAGGTGCCGGCATGACGGGCCGCGACGTCGCGATCACCGGCGCGTCGTTGACGTTGCAGCACGTTCCCGACCTGGTCCGGTACGGCTCGAAGCCGCGGCGCGAGCACGAGCGGCTCCCGCAGGTCGGTGACGCGCTGCGGAGCTTCAGCGACGCCGTCAGCTATCCGCCGAACCAGGTGTTCATCGGGAACGCGGACCCAGGCATCCTGCGGGAGCTGCCGCGTCCCTGGTGGCGAGATGCCCCTCCCGGGGACCCGCGCGGCGCCTTCGGCGACATCCTGGATCAGGCGACGTTCTACGAGCTCCTCGCCGAGCTCGACCAGTTCGAGCTCGTGCGCCTGAAGGAGGAGCCGCGTCCCGGCGAGCTGCCCGCTGTTCGACGGCGCGGACGTCGTGGGCGCGTTCGCGGCGGCCCACGAGGCCGATGAGTCGCTGTCGGCGCACGTGCTCCTGGAGAACCTGGCGTGCAAGGCCGGCGCGGTGCACGCGACGCGGCACCTGCTGGCGGCGACCGGCGTCGACCCGGCGTCGATCCCGTACGTGATCGGCGCGGGGGAGGAGGCGATCGGCGACCGGTATCAGCGCGGCGGAGGCAACCTCGGCAAGGCGGTCGCCGAGGCGGCGGGACTCACCGAGGCGAGCGGCTGCGACATCAAGGCGTTCTGTGCGGCGCCGATCCACGCGCTGGTGGTCGCCGGCGCGCTTGGTGTCGGCGGGCGTGTACGACCGGGTGGCGGTCGTCGCCGGCGGCGCGCTGGCCAAGCTCGGCATGAAGTTCGAGGGTGCGCTCGAGCACGACGATGCCGATCCTGGAGGACGTGCTCGCGAGCATGGCGATCCTCGTCGAGGCGGCGGCGAGATCGTGCGGGCCGGTGATCCGGATGGACGCGGTCGGGCGTCACCGCGTGGCGGCGGGAGTCGTCCCAGCAGGCGTTGCTGGAGGACATCGTCGGCGCGCCGCTCGCGGCGATGGGGCGAACGATCGCCGACGTCGACGTCTACGCCACCGAGCTCCACAACCCGGAGATCACGGAGTCGTCGGGCGGAGGCGACGTCCCCGACCGGAACTACCGCATGCTCGCTGGGCTCGGCGTGGTGCGCGGCGATCTCACCAAGGAGGAGCTCCTCCCGTTCGTCCGTTCGCACGGGCTGCCGGGCTTCTCACCGACGCAGGGGCACATCGCGTCGGCGATCCCGTGGCTTCCGCACGCGTTGCGGGCGTTCGAACGCGGCGATCTGCACACGACGATGTTGATGGCGAAGGGCAGCCTGTTCCTCGGCCGGATGACGCGGCTCTGGGACGGAGCTTCGATCACGTTGGAGGGATAGATGGCGACGGAAGCGACCGTGGAGACGTTCACCGAGCTGGTGAAGGAAGGGCACGTCCTGCTCGACGTCTGGGGACCGGACTGCGCCCCGTGTATGGCGATGATGCCGGCCGTCGAGGCCCTAGAGGACAAGTACGAGGGGCGCATCACGCTGCTCAAGCTGAACGCGCCGGAGAACCGACAGGTGTGCCGGGACATGCGCGTCGCCGGGCTTCCCACGTACATCACGCTCCGCGACGGCGGCGAGGTCGAACGGGTTACCGGCAACGGCGCCACGATCGCCGACATCGAGGCCGCGATCGAGCGGCTCCTGGCCGGCGCACCGGTGACCGGGCTCCCGGTGCCGGAGCACCTGCGGTAAGGCCGGCAGCATCCTGCGATCTGAGTGAGGGAGGTGAGGACGGACGAGATGGAACTCAAGGGCAAGAAGGTGATCGCGCTCGGCGAGCGAGACAGCGTCCCCGGCGAAGCCATCGCCGCGGTGGCGCGGTCGGCGGGCGCCGAGGTGATCGAGACGCGCACGGAATGCTTCGTCTGAACCGCTTCCGGCGCCATGGATCCAGAGAACCAGGGGTTGATCAAGCGCATCGCCGACGAGCTCGGGACCACCGATCTCGTCGTGATCCTCGGAGCGGCCGACGCCGAAGCGGTCGAGGTCGCCGCGGAGACGGTGCGTGAAGGCGATCCCGCGTACGTGGGTCCGTTGGCCGGGGTCCAGTTGGGCCTCCCTGTGTGGCACATCTTCGAGGACGAAGTGAAAGACCAGGCCGATCCTGCGGTCTACGAGGAGCAGGTCGGGTTCTTCGAGCTGTCCTTCGACACCGAGAGCGTGAAGGAAGCGATGAAGCGGGCTCGGGGGGAGACGTGATCACCCTCCGCGCGGAAGAACCCACGGCTGCGCGGGCCCGCTCGCGGGGCTCGCACCTGCGGAGATGCCGATGGGACGCCGTTCCCGCCGCTCCCGGCCCCTTGCTTTGCCAGCGGTTGACAGTTTACAGTTCCCCGTGAGCCCCAGGAACATGGGTTCGGACGAGGCGAGCCGGAGGGTTCGCCGGGAGGAGGGGTCGATGAGCGAGACCACCAGCGCAGCCACGTTGCGGCCCCTCGACGCGCCTCGGTCCTTGGCCGAGGACGCGGCCGACCGGATCCGTGAGCAGATCCTGGCGGGCGGCTTCGCGCAAGGGGAGCATCTGGTGGAGGCGCGGATCGCGGAGCAGCTGAACGTCAGCCGCGGTCCCGTCCGCGAGGCGTTCAAGCTCCTGCGATCCGAGGGACTCCTGTTGGAGGAGCCGCGCCGAGGCACGTTCGTCGTGAGCCTCTCCGCCGACGACGTCCGGGAGATCTACAGCCTCCGGGCGGCGATCGAAGGCCGGGCGGCCCGGTTGCTCGCCGCCAAGCAGGACGTGGCTGCGGTCGCCGAACTGCGCGGGCTGCTTTCCTCGATCGAAGCCGCGGCCGCCGCGGGCGACGTCGCCGCCGTGTACCGGCAGGACCTGGCCTTCCACGACGCGGTGTGCCGGCTCTCGGGCAACGCGCGGCTGCACGAGGTCTTCGCGCGCTACGTGCCCATGTTGCGGGCGCTGCTGCACGTGGACGAACGCATGCAGGACTCGCTCGCCGCCGTCGCGGAACAGCACCGACCCATCGTCGATGCCATCGACGCCGGCGACGTCCAGGGCGCCATGACGCACACCGAGCATCACTGCGATCAAGCCGGAGAGCTGATCGCGGCGTACCTCGACTCGCTACCGGAACGCAACGAGGAGGAACGATGACGAGCCGTCGGATCCGGGGTTTCGCGCTGCTGGTGTCGGTGTTCGCACTCATGGCCGCCGGCTGTTCGTCCGGCGATCCGGAAGACGGCGACAGTAACACCGCCACTCCCTCCGGCGCGGGGTCCGTCACCCCGTCGGGCACGCTTCGGCTCTTCTCCTATAGCGATGGCTTCGACCCCGCGTACATGGAGTCGTTCTACGAGGAGTACCCCGACATCGATCTCGAGACGGCGTCGTTCGGCAGCAACGACGAAGCCGTCGCGAAGCTCCAGGCCGGATTCCAGGCGGACGTGATCAATAGCTGTGTCGACGAAGCCACGCTCGAGATGGTGAACAAGGGTCTCTATGCGCCGCTCGATGTCTCGCGTCTGGAGAACTGGGACGACATCTGGCCGTCGATGAAGGCGCTTCCGGGGGTCCAGGTCGACGGCGAGGTCTACCTCGTACCTGCCGACGCGGGCACGGCGGGGATCCTGTACAACGCGGACGTCGTGACGACACCCCCCACGTCGTGGCTCGATCTGTTCGATCCTCAGTGGGCCGGGAGGGCTTCCATCGAAGACCTCTCCGTCACCGCGATCGACATCGGAGCGTTGGTGAACGGGATCTCCGATCCGTTGACCATGTCCTCGGATCAGCTCGAACTGGTCAAGAACTACCTGATCGATCACCGCGATCAGTTCCGGACGTTCTGGAAGGGTGCGGCCGACATCAAGTCGCAGTTCAAGTCCGGCGAGGTCGTGATCGCGTCCGGCTATCCCGACTACGCCAAGCAGCTTCGCCGGGAAGGTGTCAACGCGCAGTTCGCCGTCGCCGAGGAAGGCCAGATGCTGTGGACGTGCGGCTACGGCATCAGTCCGGATGCGGAGAACCTCGATGCTGCCTACGCGTTGCTCAACTGGTATTCGAGCGTGCCGCCGCAGGTCTACGCGGCGACGGAATTCGACTACATCACGTCGAACATGACCGTGGGCGACCTGCTGACCCCGGAGGCGATCGCGAACTCCGGTCTCGACACGTTCGGTCAGGCGACCAACGCGATCCCGGCGAGTCCCCCCAACGATCGCGAGGCCTGGGTCGCGGCATGGACCGAGGTGAAGGCCTCCTAGTGGCACAGGTCGCGCACCCGATCGGTCTGGACACCGCGGGGTCGGCGGTACCCGTTTCCATCCGGATCCATCGTGCCCTCAACCGCTGGGGATGGCGCGGTTTCCTCGGGATCGTGTTCCTGACGCTGTTCGGACCGCTCGCGATCCTCGTGGCGTTCTCGTTCAACGACTCGAACATCCTGGCGTTCCCGTTCGACGGGTTCACGACCGAGTGGTACTCGCTGGCTCTGCAGGATCCGACCCTCCGCCAAGCACTGATGAACTCGACCGCGGTGGCGTTCATCGTGGCCCCGCTCTGTCTCGTGCTCGGCACGCTCGCGGCGTTCGGGCTGACGCGGTTCCGGTTCCGCGGCCGCGGTGCGATCGGCGGGCTGGTCGGCGCGCCCCTGGTACTACCGTGGCTGATCGTCGGGATCGCGGCGTTGATGGGCTACGCCCGGGCGAACGTCGACCTCAGCCTGAAGACCGTGATCGCGACGCAGACGATCTGCACGTTCCCGCTGGTCACGGCGATCGTCTCGGCGCAGCTGTTCCGGTTCCAGCGGGTGCAGGAGGAGGCGGCGATCGACCTCGGCTGCTCACGGCTCCAGGTGCTTCGCCACATCATCCTGCCGCACATCGCGCCGGCGCTCGCCGCGGCGGGGATCTTCGCGTTCACGTGGTCGTTCAACAACTACGAGATCAGCGCGTTCACGATCGGGTTCCAGCAGACGTTCCCGATCTGGGTGTACTCGTCGGTCCGCAACCCCGACCACACGGCGGTCGTCAATGCGATCTCCACGCTGATCTCCGCGGTGCAGGTCGTGCTGATCTACCTGGCGCTCCGGATGCTGCGTTCACGGGGTGGCGCCAGCGCCATCACGATGGCCGAGATCCCTCGTCCGCTCGCGGAAGACGCGGCCTAGATGGCGACCGTCACGGCTCCCGCGCCCAGCCCCGTCGCCATGCGTCCGGGCAAGGTTCGTGGGAGCCGCCGCGGCGCGTTCGGCATCCTGTTCGCTCCGGTGACCCTCCTCATCCTGCTCTTCCTGCTGCCGTTGCTGGTGATGGTGTGGATGAGCGTGGTGAAGTTCCCGCCCGACACCGCGAGCGGGTTCACGCTGGAGCACTACACGGCCGTCCTGACGAACGACCTCAACCTGCACATCGCGGCGACCACGATGTTCATCGGGACCACGGCGATGGCGATCATGCTCGTGATCGCGATCCCGCTGGCGTACTACATGGTGTTCAAGGCGGGCAGGCTCGAGCTGTTCATCTTGCTGTCGCTGGTCCTGGCCGACGAGCTGGCGCCCGTGGTCAAGATCTACGCGTGGCAGGTGATCCTGGGACGGAACGGCATCATCAACTTCCTGATCCCGGGTCCGCCGGTGGAGTGGCTGCTGTACAGCCCGTTCGCGGTGATCCTGACGCTGGCCACGACGTACATCACGTACACCACGATCCCGATCTACGCGGCGATGAAGGCGATCGATGCCGTGGTGTTCGAGTCAGCGGTGGATCTGGGCGCGGGCTGGTGGCCGCAGACCAAGCGGATCCTGATCCCGTTGGCGGCGCCCGGCATCTTCATCGCGATGATCTTGGTGTACATCCCGATGCTCACCGACTTCGTCACGTCCGACATCGTTGGCGGCGCGGGGTCGTACATGATGGGGCAGCGCGTGCGAGACCTGATCCTGCAGTCGGGCGACTGGGGTTCGGGCTCGGCACTGAACTTCCTGATGCTCGCGTTGTCGGGGATCTTCTCGCTGGTCGCGTTCCGGCTGGCCCGGCTGAACAGGATCGATCCGTGAGCGCGAGGGAGCCCGAGATGGGAGATCCGATGCAAGGGCAGATCGTGGTCGAGACGTGCACCAAGCGGTTCGATTCCGTCACCGCCGTGGACGACGTCTCGCTCACGATCCCCGGCGGCGAGTTCTTCTCCATGCTGGGCCCGTCGGGTTGCGGCAAGACCACGACGCTCCGCATGATCGCCGGTTTCGAGACGCCGGACGCGGGGCGGATCCTGCTCCAGGGTGGCGACGTCACGCACGTCCCGCCCGCGAAACGCAACGTGAACATGGTGTTCCAGGCCTACGGGCTGTTCCCGCACATGACGGTCGCGGAGAACATCGCGTTCGGCCCGAAGATCAAGAAGCTCGGCCGGTCGGAGATCGCGTCGCGCGTCGCCGACGTGGTGCGCACCGTCCAGCTCGACGGCATGGAGGATCGGCGTCCGGCACAGCTCTCCGGCGGGCAGCAGCAACGGGTCGCGCTGGCGCGGGCTCTGGTGAACCGTCCGGCGGCGCTGCTGCTCGACGAGCCGCTCGGCGCGCTCGACCTGAAGCTCCGCAAGGAGATGCAGCTGGAGCTGAAGAGCCTGCAGCAGCGGACGGCCACCACGTTCGTCTACGTGACGCACGACCAGGAAGAAGCCATGACGATGTCGGACCGCATCGCCGTCATGAACAAGGGCGTCGTCGAACAGCTTGCGACGCCTCGCGAGCTGTACCAACGTCCGGCCAGCACGTTCGTGGCCGGTTTCATCGGCGTGTCGAACCTGATCACGATGCGCGTCGACCGGCGTGATGGCGGGCTCCTGGTCATGGATCTGACGGACGGGCAGCGGATCCTCGCCGTCGATCCGGGCACCGGGAGAGAGGCGTCGGCCACCATCACGGTCCGGCCCGAGTGGATCAAGCTGGCGTCGGGCGAGGTCGGCGACCGCGCGTCGCACGTCGGCGGTATCGGTCGTCGACGTGGTGTACCTCGGGTCGGTGACGCAGCTGATCGTCGAGCTGCCGACCGGCGACCGGCTCACCGTGCATCGGCTGAACGACGAGGTGGGCGCGGTCGATCCGCGGCCCGGCGACCACGTGACCCTGCACTGGGCGGCCGAACACAGCTTCGTGATCGGGGACTCTGAGAACATCGATATCGACGGCGGAGGAAGCCCGTGGGCTCGCCTCCGCGGCGCAGGACTGAACGAGGGGAGACGGGGATGGGCACGCTCACGGCCGAAGAGATCGTCGCGCTTTCGAAGCGGTACACGCTGTACGACTGGCAGGCGCAATCGAAGGCCTCGCCGATCGCGATCGATCGCGCCGAAGGGATCTACTTCTGGGGGGTCGACGGGAAGCGGTTCATCGACTTCAACAGCCAGCTGATGGGCGTGAACATCGGCCACGGCGACCGCCGGGTGACCGACGCGATGCATCGCCAAGCCGAGCGGCTGGCCTACATCACGCCGTTCATGGCGTACGAGGAGCGGGCGCTGCTCGGGCAGAAGATGGCCGAGCTGCTGCCGGGTGACATCGAGAAGTCCTTCTACACGCTGGGCGGCGCCGAGGCGAACGAGAACGCGATCAAGATCGCACGGCTCTACACCGGCCGCCACAAGATCATGGCGCGCTACCGCTCGTACCACGGGGCGACGACGGGTGCGATGACGCTGACCGGCGACCCGCGCCGATGGCCGAACGAGCCCGCGCTGGCCGGTGTCGTGCACGTCCTCGATCCGTACCACGGCCCGCAACGTCCGCAGGACGACGCGGAGACCGCCCTCGCCACGCTCGAGGAGACGATCCAGCTCGAGGGCCCCGGCACGATCGCCGCGTTCTTCCTGGAGACCGTGACCGGTACGAACGGCATCCTGATCCCACCCGACGGCTATCTGCAGGGCGTCCGCGAGCTCTGCACGAAGTACGGGATCCTCATGGTCAGCGACGAGGTGATGTGCGGCTTCGGCCGGACGGGCGAGTGGTTCGCGGTGAACCACTGGGACGTCGTTCCGGACATCATCACGTGTGCCAAGGGACTGACGTCCTCGTACGCCCCACTGGGCGCGCTCGGCATGCGGCCCGAGATCGCCGCGCACTTCGAGGACAACGTGTTCTGGGGCGGACTGACCTACAACACGCACCCGGTCTCGGTGGCCGCGGCGCTCGCCACGATCAGCGTCTACGAAGAGGACGACCTGATCGAGCACACGCGCAAGATGGGCGACGTCATGGCTCGCCACCACCAGGAGCTCAAGGACAAGCACCCGTCGGTCGGCGCCGTTCGCAACATCGGGCTGTTCGGCGCGCTCGACCTGGTGAAGAACCGCGAGACGATGGAGCCGATGTCGCCGTTCAACGTGACGAACGAGGTCATGGGGAGCGTCAACCGGTTCCTGCTGGAGAACGGGCTCTACACCATGATCCATTGGTGGACCCTGATGACGAACCCGCCGTTGCCGATCACCGAGGAGCAGATGGCGGAGGGGTTCGAGATCATCGACCGCGCGCTCGAGATCGCCGACGCGGCGGTCGAGGGATAACGGCCGCGCGTGGGCGAGCGGGTCGGCTTCATCGGGCTGGGCATCATGGGCGCGCCCATGGCGCGCCACCTGCTGGCGGCCGGGTTCCCGCTGACCGTGCATTCGCGGAGCCCGGCTCCGGTCGACGAGCTCGTGGCGGCGGGCGCCGAGCGAGCCGCATCGCCCGCGGAGGTCGCGCGCCTGTCCGACATCGTCGTCACGATGCTGCCCGACACGCCCGACGTCGAGCACGTGCATGCTCGGCGGGGACGGGGTGGCCTCCGGGCATCGGGGCGGGCGCGCTCGTGATCGACATGAGCACGATCGATCCGGGACCGACACGCGCGATCGCGGAGGCGTTGGCGGCCCGCGACGTCGACATGCTCGATGCACCGGTCTCGGGTGGCGAGCGCGGCGCCATCGACGGCACGCTCTCGATCATGGTCGGCGGGTCCGAACCGGCGTTCGCGCGTGCGGAACCGCTCCTGCAGGCGATGGGCGCGAACATCGTCCACGTCGGACCCAGCGGCGCCGGCCAGATCACGAAGGCCTGCAACCAGCTGGTGGTGGCCGCGACGATCGAGGCGGTCGCCGAGGCGCTCGTCCTGGCCGAACGCTCGGGCGTGGACGCCGCCAAGGTGCGAGAGGCGCTGCTCGGCGGGTTCGCGGGCTCCAAGATCCTGGAGGTGCACGGCCAGCGCATGCTGGACCGCACGTTCGAACCCGGGTTCCGCGCCCGGCTCCACCGCAAGGACGCGCGCATCGTGATGGACGCCGCTGAGGCCTCGGACACGCCGATCCCGTCGTTCCGGGCGGTGGCGGCTCAGCTCGATCGACTGGTCGACGATGCCGGTCGCGGCGACCTCGACCACTCCGCGTTGTTCACGCTGCTCGACGAGGCCTGAGCTCCGGAGGTTCAGGCCTCGACGGGCGTCTCGGCCCAGCGTTCTGCCCACGATCGCAGCTCGTCGATCACGCGCTCCAGATCCCGGCCCTCTTCGGTGAGGTGGTATTCGATCAGGACCGGCGTGGAGGGTGTGACGTCGCGCCGGATGATCCCGTCGGCTTCGAGCTGCTTCAACCGTTCGGAGAGCAGCGTGTCCGAGATGGGCGCGACCTCGTCGCGGATGTCGGAGAACCGAGTCGCGCCGGCCAGCATGGCGCTCACGATCAGGGTGCTCCAACGTTTCCCGAGCAGGTCCGCCGCGCGTTGGAAGTGGACACAGATGCCGTCGGTGTGCTCGGGAAGCTCGTCTGCTGCGTTCTGCGGTGTCATGGGCCCTCATCTTAGGTTCGTGCCCCCTCGATAGATATCGGAGAGCGGCAAAGATATCTTCAGTAACTCTGGAATACCGAGGAACTATTCCCGCGTTAGTGCCTGTAACGCGGTCGTCACACCGGGTGATGACCAGGAGCAACGAGGAGGGCACCATGTCGCAGGCACTCAGGGAGATCGAGGAGCTCACGTTGCCGGTCGCCGGCACGTATGAGCTGGACACCTCGCACACGGCTGTCGAGTTCGTCGCCCGACACATGCTGACGAAGGTCCGCGGTCGATTCACGGACTTCTCCGGCACGATCCAGGTGGCCGATCGGCCCGAGGGTTCGTCCGTCGCCGTGGAGATCCGAACCGCGAGCATCCAGACGGACACCGGGAAGCGCGACGAGCACCTCAAGAGCGGGGACTTCTTCGCGATCGACGAGTTCCCCTCGATCACGTTCACCAGCACGGCCGTTCGCCCAACCGGTGGCGCGGGCTTCGAGTTGGACGGCGACCTGACCATCAAGGACGTCACGAAGCCGGTCACGCTGGTCGGCGAGTTCCTCGGTGCCGGACCGGGTATGGACGGGGAGACCCCCATGCTCGCGGCGAGCGCCAAGACGACGGTCGACCGCGAGGACTGGGGACTCACCTGGAACATGGCCGTCGAGACCGGCGGGTTCCTGGTCAGCAAGAAGGTCGACCTCGAGATCGAGGTCGAGGCGCACAAGGTCGGCTAACCCCGATCCATCCGAGCTCCGGCGACCGGTCCGCACCCCCCGCGGGCCGGTCGTTCGGCGTCTACAGGGATAGCGGTTGCGGGCCGCTGGCTCCCGCCTCGTACCACTCCAGCTCGAACAGACGGTCGTATCGAACGACCGTGTCGCCGGCGACCCAGAGGTCGGACGTCCACCCGTCGTCGAGCGACGTGTACGTCCACCTGGTCGCGGCGAACCGACCGACCGGCGTGTCGACGTCCTCGTCGGCCTTCCGTTCGTACCGCTGGCGGACGAGCGTCGGCTCCAGCGTGACCGGCGCCAGGAACACCACGTCGATCTCGGCCGTGCCGGTCAGACGGCGCGTGGTGATCAGGTTCGTCGCGGGCGTCAGGTAGTCGAGATGCCGGTCCGGCGCCCACGGCAGCTCGGTCGCGACGCCGTCGCGGGTCCCCTGAAGGAGAGCCCCGTGTGGCTCGAGCAGGATCTGGTGGCCTCCGGTGTCGGCCCGGATCCGCACCGGGCGCCAGTCGGCGTCGACCACCACGTCGAACGTCTCGACGTGCGCCGTGGGCTCGGACGTCTGGATGTCGGAGAAGTAGCGCCAGCCCATGGGGCCGGGCGCGCACCGGAACTCCTCCGTCCCGATGCGACTGCCGTCGTCGCCGATGACCGCGTATCGTCCTGCCGGCACGTCTAGAACGTCTCCGGCAGGCCCAGGTCGCGCGCCAGGATCAGCCGGTGGATCTCGCTGGTCCCTTCGCCGATCTCCAGGACCTTCGCGTCGCGATAGAACCGCGCGACCGGGAAGTCCTCCATGAATCCGTAGCCACCATGGACCTGGACCGCCTCCCGCGCGTTCTCGACCGCCGCCTCGCTCGCGACGAGCTTGGCGAGCGATCCGGCCGCCACGTAGTCCCGGCCCTGGTCCTTCAGCCAGGCGGCCCGGTACGTGGCCAGCCGCGCCGTCTCGACCTTGGCCCGCATGTCGGCGAGCTTGAACTGGATCGCCTGGTGCGCGCCGATCGGCTTGCCGAACGATTCGCGTTGCAGCGCGTACGTCACGCTCTGGTCCAGGCACCCTTGCGCCAGCCCCACGGACAGGGCGGCGACGCCGATGCGTCCGTCGGCGAGCACGGCCAGGCATTGCGGGAACCCCCGTCCGCGCTCGCCGAGCAGGTGCTCTCCGGGAACGCGGCAATCGCGGAACACCAGCTCGTGCGTGTCGCTCGCCCGCCATCCCAGCTTGCGGTACGACGGCGCCGCCTCGAACCCCGGGGTGTCCGTCGGCACGACGATCGTGGAGATCCCGCGCGGCCCGCCCGCCTGCTCCGTCGCCGCCGCGACGATGTTGAACGTGGAGATGGCCGATCCCGAGTTCGTGATGAACGCCTTGGAGCCGTCGACGATCCACTCGTTCGCCTCCAGCCGGGCGGTGGTGCGGACCTCAGCGGCGTCGGACCCGGCCGCGGGCTCCGTGAGCGCGAACCCGCCGAGCGCCTCGCCGCGCGCGAGCGGCGCCAGCCAGCGTTCCTTCTGCTCGTCGGTGCCGAACCGGTTCAGCAGGTTGCCGGCCAGCCCGAGGGCCGCCGAGAGCGTGATGGCCACCGACTGGTCGACCCGCCCGAGCTCTTCGAGCGCCACGCACACGGTGATGGCGTCGGCGTTCGATCCCCCGACCTCCTCGGGGAACGGGAGCCCGAACAGCCCGAGCTCGCCCATCTTCGAGATGACATCGAGCGGGAGCTCCTCCTTCAGGTCGGCCTCGGCCGAGCGGGGCGCCACGACCTCGTCCGCGAACTCGCGGACGACCTTGCGGAAGTCCTCTTGCTCCGAGCGTCAGATCGAAGTTCATGCCGGTCGGAAACCTTCGATGTCGAGGATAGAGCCGGTGCGTTCCGATCTGACCACGGCCTGCGACGCTCGCACCGATCTCCCACGGACCCTCGCCGATCAGGTAGTGGATCAACACCGTGTCGGCGCCGTCGACCTTGACGAGTCCGATCGTCCCCGGCTCGTCCAGTGGTTCGCCGTCAAGGTCGACGTGACCAACCGTGAAGGACTCGAGCGTTCCTCCAGGACCGCACTCGGTATCAGCCGTGAGCTCTGCGAAGCACCGCTCGCAGAAGATGCGCGCCGGCAGGTACGTATACGCACATGCCTCGCAGCGAGACCCCAGCAAGACGCCACGATCGCGCAGGGCCTCGAAGAACGCGGTGTTGCCCACGCCGGGCGTGTAGTGGAACGCGACCGGCATCCCGCCGCTGACGGTCCGCGCCATCACGCATCACCGCCAGCGACCGGCCGGAAGTACGCGATGTCCAGGATCGACCCCGTGCGTTCGTCGAGCGGGCGCCAGACCGCCTCGACCGCCATCCCGATCCGCACGTCGTCCGGGGCGACCTCGCCGAGCTTGTGGAGGAAGCCACCTTGGCTGGCGCCGTCCAACCGGATCACGGCCGGTAGCTCCGGCGGGTCGAGCGGATGCATGTCCCACGACACGTGACAGATCGAGAACGTCTCGACGAGCCCGGTCGCCGCGACCTCTTCCCACCGATCCGTCGGCCGGAAGCAGCGCTCGCAGAACTTCCGAGGCGGCACCAGCGTGCGCTCGCACGCCACGGCAATGCGTGGCCACGATGCGCCCGTCGCGCATGCCTTCCAGGAACGCGCCCATCGCCTCGCCTGGATCCCATTCGAACGCGATGTCGAGCGCGTCGTCCACAGCGCCGACCGCGGAACGGAACGCCGTCTCCGAGAGCGGATGGCCGGTGGGCAGGGTGGTCGGAGCGGTGGTGTCGGCCCCGCTGCCCTGCCGCGGCGAGTCGGTGCCCATCACCACCACGGTGCCCACCTGCATCAGGTCGCCCCACGCCTGGGCGACGCCGCGCTCGGGCGTGCCGGGTACCTGCCGAGCGCCGGCCTCGCCGCGCAGCTGCCAGAAGAGCTCGGCGATCTTCATCAGCCCCGCGGCGGCGATCGGGTTGCCGACCCCGAGGAGCCCCCCCGACGGGCAACAGGGGAGGTCGCCGTCGCGCGCGGTCACGCCGTCGCGGGCAGCTTCCGGCGCCTTGCCCTTGTCGAACAGCATCAGACCCTCCAGGTGATGCAGCTCTTTGTAGTCGAACGGGTCGTACGGTTCCGCGACGTGGATCTGCTTGCGCGGCTCGGTGATCCCCGCCATGTCGTACGCCATGCGCGCGGCGTTCTCCACGTACTCCGGGTACGACAGGTCGCGATTCGTCCAGTACGTGCTGTCGAGGTTCCAGCCGACCCCGTCGACCCACACCGGCTTGTCGGTCAGACGCCGCGCCGCATCCTCGCTCGCCATCACGATCGCGACCGCACCGTCGCTGATCGGCGAGACATCCAGTCGTTGGACCGGCCAGGCCAGCACCTCGCTCGCCAGGACGTCGTCGACCGTGATGTCGGCCTGACCCAGCAATGCCGCCGGGTGGCCGGCGGCGTTGCGCTTGTTCTTCACGGCGACCGCCGCGATGTCGCGCTTGTCCAACCCGTAGCGCTGCATGTAGCGGTTCATCTCAAGCGCGAAGATCCACAACAGGTTCGGTCCGAGCGGGCGTTCGATGATGTTGTCGAAGATCGTGAGGAACGCGCCCTGCGGGTGCGGTTGGCAGGACGACATCTTCTCCTCGCAGACGACGAGCGCGACGTCGGCCAGGCCAGATGCGACCGTGTACCAACCCTGGATCGGCGCGAACACGCCGGTGCCGCCGCCGACGAACGTGCGGATGTACGGCTTGCCGACGGCGCCGCACCCGTCCGCCAGGTAGTCGCCCTTGCGGTGGACGCCGTCGAACGCGTCGGGCGCCGAGCCGCTACAGACGACGTCAACGTCCGCGAGCGTGAGCTCGCACGATCGCAGGGCCTCGCTCGCGGCCTGCCATGAGAGCTCCTTCCCGGTCTCCTGTGCGCGCCGGACGAACGTCGTCATGCCCGCGCCGATCACGGCCACACGACGGCCGGTCACGCGTGCTCTCCGTACTCGAACAGCGCCAGCATGTTGCCGTCGGGGTCGGTGAACTCCACGAACCGCGGCCCGCGACCGTCGCCGCCTCCCTCGTGTCCGGCCGCCACGCCACGCGAGGCGAGTCTCGCCTTCGCGGCGTCGAGGTCGGTGACGGTGAACGCGAGGGTGCCCCCTGGACGAACGGGGGCAGAGCCCGACCCGTGCAGCCCCACCTGGATCGGGCCAGCCCCGAGCTGGGCCCATTCGTCGCCCGAGCGATGGCCCGGTTCCAGCTCGAGGACGTCGCGGTAGAAGGCGACGGCGCGATCCATGTCGCTCACGAAGAAGTAGACGATGTCCGCCCGCCCGACCATCTAGCCGGACCCTCGCAGGACGGCGACCGCCGCCGACGAGCTCGGGACGCCTCGCCACGACTGCGCGACACCGACCCGGCCGTCGCCGGCGCGGAGCTGCTCGACGCATGCCAGGAACCGCGCGAGGCCGTTCGCCTCGTGGAGGTGGCCCTCGCCGAGCGACCCTCCCGACCGATCGATCCCCGAGGGATCGAGGCCCTGCAGGCCCAGCGCGTCGAGGTGCTGCAGCTGCTTGTACGCGAACGTGTCGTCGACCTCCGCCACGTCGACATCGGCCGGGCCGACCTCCGCCTGCCGATATGCCATCTCACCCGCGCGCCTGGTCGCGACCGCCTCGCCCCAGTGGCGGCTCTCCAGGCTGGGCGCGTCCTGGTTCCAGCCAACGCCGTCGACCCAGACCGCGGCATGCCGGCCGCGGTCCTCGGTCGCGAGCACCACCACCACGCAGCCGTCGGTGCTCCGCGCTGCCTGCTCGCTCGTCAACGGATCGAACAGCATCCGGGTGTCGGTGACGTCCGCGAAGGCGGCCCGGGGGTTCGCCGCCGCGTGCGCGCGGTTGCGGGCCGCGACCTCGGCGCACTCCACTTCGGAGCGGCCGCTCTCGTGGAGGTAGCGCCGCATCTCCAGCCCGGCCACGGCGAGCGCCGGGACGCCCAGTGGGCGGTTGAGCACCGGATCGAGCGCGAAGCGCTCGATCCGGCCGTGCGAGACCACGTCGGAGGCCTTCGAGTGGGCCTCGACCGCGACGATCCGCGCGATGCCGGAGCGGAGCAGCATCACGGCCGTGGCGATCGCGAACAGCCCGTCGGAAGCCACCGTCTGGACGGGGCGCTGCACCGCACCGAGCTGATCCGGTACGTACTCGTCGAAGATGCTCGTGCCTTCCTCGAAGTCCTCGGACGCGCAGACGAACGAGTCGATCTCGGTGCGAGCGTCGATGCCGGCATCCCCGTACGCGGTGCGGGCCGCCTCGAACATCAGTTCCTTGTAGGAGACCCCGGGGGTGGTGGGGGAGAAGCCGGACCAGCCGACCCCGACGACCCCGACCCGCGGCTCCATCCCCACGGTTATACCGTGTCGGGACGGTGGTGGCACCGGTCCGGCCACGCCGAGGTTTCGTCCGAGGGACCGGCGGACATACCTGTCGGGAAGCGTCCGCACGGGACGCTGCCGTTCGAACCCGAGGGGGAGACCGCCATGGATCTCGGAACCAGCACGTTGCCCGACCGGTGGCGTTCGATGCGCAACGCCAAGCGCGTCGATCGCCTGGATGAGGAGAACGACCGACTGCGCACGGAGCTGCGCATGACGAAGTCGCAGCTCGACCGCGAGCGCGACCGGCAGCAGGATGTGCTCGCCGCCCTGAACCGCGCCTCCGAGCGGAAGACCAAGGTCACGGCCAAGCCGCGCGGTGGACTGATCCGGCTGGTGATCGTGGGGGGCGCGGCGTACGTCTTCGGCACCAAGGCCGGCCGGGAGCGGTACGAGCAGATCCGTCACTGGGCGTCCTCGATGACCGACCGGTACTCGGACCTTCGCCACGGGGTGGACACGTCCACACCCGGCATCGGTCCGAAGGCGAACCCGCTCACGGACAACGGCATCCGTCCGAACCCCGTCACGGGGTCTGCGGAGACGAGCGGTCCCCGCTCCGTCTGACGCGACAACTCGGTTGTTTGGTGAGGGGCGCGCCCGCTTCGCGGGCGCGCCCCGTCGCGTGACCCGGCGCCACGGCCCCCTAGACTTGCTGGCCATGCGGGTCGCCCTCTGTCAGATGCGTTCCGGCGAAGATGTCGAGGAGAACCTCGTGCTCGCCGAAGGACTCGTGGGCGAGGCCGCGGACGGCGGCGCGGACCTGGCCGCCTTGCCCGAGGTCTTCACGTACCTGGGTTCGGCCGCCGGCCGGTCCGCCGCCGCCGAGCCCGTCCCCGGACCCACCACCGAACGGTTGGCGGCCGTCGCCAGGGCTCGGTCGATGTGGGTGTTGGGCGGAAGCGTCATCGAGGCCGCCGGCGACCATCGGTACGCGACGTCCGTCCTGCTCGATCGCGACGGCGAGCTGGTCGCGACGTATCGCAAGATCCACCTGTTCGACGTCGACCTGCCGGGCCAGCCACCCTTCCGCGAATCGGCCTCGTACGCGGCCGGCGATCAGCTGGTGACCCACGAGACCGACGTCGGACGGGTCGGTCTGTCGATCTGCTACGACGTTCGGTTCCCCGAGCTGTATCGCGGGTTGATGGTCATGGGTGCCGAGGTCCTGTTCGTCCCCGCACAGTTCCAGTTCCACACCGGGACGGATCATTGGGAGGTCCTGTTGCGCGCGAGGGCGATCGAGAACCAGTGTTTCGTCGTCGCGCCCGGCCAGTGGGGGACGTTCGGGGATCCCGAGAAGGGCCGGCGTTCGTACGGTCACTCGATGGTGGTCGATCCGTGGGGGCGGGTGCTGGCGCGTGCGCCCGAGGAGGGCGACGGGGTCTGGCTCGCGGACCTCGACATGACCGAACTCCGTCGCGTCCGCCAGGTGTTGCCCGCGCTCCAGCATCGCCGGTTGGGACTGACCTGCTGATGCGACGCGTGTTGGACAACGGCGTAGAGATCGACGACGACCGCGATCGTATCGACGTCGACGCCGTTCACCGCTACCTGTCGGAGGAGGCCTACTGGGTGATGGGGCGCTCGCGCGAGACGATCGAACGGCTGGTGCGGGAGTCGACACGCGTGATCGCGGCGTACGACGGCGACACACTGATCGGGTTCTCACGCGTGATGTCGGACGCGTCGAACATGGCGTGGCTCGGCGATGTCTTCGTGCTCCCCGCCTACCGTGGCCGAGGGATCGGCGTCGAGCTGGTCCGCGACGCGGTGGAGTTCCCGGCGCATCGTGACATGCAGTGGTACCTGGGAACGCGCGACGCCCACGAGCTCTATGCGCGGTTCGGCTTCGGCCCGCCCAACGAACGGACGATGACGCGGCAACGACCGGACGGCTAGAGGCCCTCCAGGTCCTGAGGCGTATCGACATCCCGAGGCGCGTCGGCCTCCACCGCCACCTCCTCCACCCAATCGGGGTGGGATGCGATGAGGATGCGCGCGCCGACATCGCCGTGCAGGTGCCCGGCTTCGGCGTAGATCTCGCGGGAGAGGAGCGACGGCCCGGGTCCGTCGCGATACGACGCGCGCACCACCTGCTTGCGCGTGGCGCGGAACCGTGCCGTGAGACGACGGATCACGTCGGCCGTGATGCCCGGCTGATCGGCCATCAGGATCACGGCGGCCTCGCTGTCGTCGTCGAGCGCGTGGATCGCGACCGCGAGGGACGTCGCCTGGCCGTCCTTGAACGCCGGGTTGTAGACGATCCGTGTCCGTGCGGGAAGCGTCAGCCCTGATGCCACCTTCACCGCGTCGTACCCCGTCACGACCACGATCTCGTCGACATCGGCATCGTGGAGCGCGTCGATCGCGTGCTGCGCGAGCGGCTTCCCGGCGACGACCGCCAGCTGCTTCGTTCCGCCGAACCGCGATCCGATGCCGGCCGCGAGCACGACCCCCGAGATCACGTGGCTACGACTTCGGCTTCAGCCCGAAGAGCTTGCGGAAGAAGTTCGCGATGATGGACCAGACCGCGGCGATGCCGAGGCCGATGCCTCCCACCGGCTTCGCCACCACCGGTTTGGCAGGAGCGGATGCCTCGCTGGCGGCCGAAGCCGCTGCCGCGGCATCGCCTTCACGCGTGGTCTGCTCCGCGGCCATCGACTCCTGGAGGCAATCGGCGAACGTCTGTGTCAGCTTCTTCGAGATCTCCGGGAGGAGCCCGCGGGAGAGTTGCGCGGCCGCACCGGTGAGCGTGATGTCGGCCTCCATCTTCACGGTCGTCACACCCTCGGCGGGACCAGGTTCGAGCCACGACGTGACCTTCGCGTTCGCGGCCCCTTTGCCCTTCTGCTCCATGCCCTTGGCCGACAGCACCACGCGGTGCGCGGTGTCGTCGCGGCTCTCGATCGTCACCGTGCCGGCGAACGACATGCTCACGGGACCGAACTTGGCGTTGAGCTTGCCCTTCCAGTTCTTGTCGTCGACGACCTCGGTCAGCTCCGCGCCGGGCATGCACGGGGCGATCTTCTGGACGTCCAGCAGGTAGTCCCAGAGGAAGTCGATGGGAGCGGCGACGGTGAATGCGTTCTCGATCAGCACGTCGGGCAGCCTATCGGGTCGGCGTCAGGGAGCGACGGTCACGTAGCGCGCCGGGTCCGACTCGAACGACTCGAGGCAACCTGCCGAGCAGAAGTAGTACGTGCGTCCGTCGTGGACCGTGCGGTAGCGAGCGCCGGCCACGTCGACGGTCATCCCGCACACCGGGTCGACCTCCTCATGACGCGCCTCCGCGACCGTCCCGGGCTCGAGCGAACCGGCGGCGCGGAGCTGCACGATCTCGGCCAGGATCGCCACGGCGATCTCGTCGGTCGACACGTGGCCCAGATCCAGCCCGGCCGGCGCGTGGACGCGTGCCAGCGCCTCGTCGGAGACACCGCGGTCGCGCAGGTAGCCGAGCACGGCGTCCGCCCGCGTGCGGGAAGCCACCAAACCGACGTACGCGGCGGGCGTCTCCAGCGCCTGTCCCAGGGCTTCCTCATCGAAGTGTCCCTGTGTGGCCACCACGACGTAGGAGCGCTCGTCGACATCGGATCCGAAGTCCGCGCGGTCTTCGAACAGGACGCTGCGCCAGCCCAGGCCGGTCGCCAATGCCGCGAGAGCTCCTGCGGCCGGAGAGCGTCCGATCGCGACGATCCGTGGTTGCGGCATCACGGGTTCCACGTACACCTCCAATGCGCCCTCGCTCTGGCACGCGATGGGGACGGTGACGACACCGTCGCGCGCATGACCTTCGAGTTCTTCCGGCGAACCGAGGAAGAGGAGCCGCGGCGAGCCTTCCTCCAGCGCTCTCAACGCCTCCCGGACGACGGTCGGCTCTGCGCACGCTCCACCGAGCCAGCCGCGCACCTTCCGATCCGGCGTGATGAGCGCCGTCGCGCCTTCCTTGCCGGAGGACGGCGCCCGACGCCATACCACGGTCGCCAACACGAACGGCTCCCCTCGCTCGGAGAGCTCCGCCGCGAGCTGGAGGACGTCCGGCTTCACGCCGAAACGCCGGCCTTCGCTTTCTCCAGCGCCTCCCAGACCTTCGCGGACGTCACCGGCATGTCGATGTTCTTCACGCCGGACGGCCAGAGCGCGTCGATCACGGCGTTCACGTACGCGGCGGGGGAACCGACCGTGGCCGACTCGCCCACGCCCTTCGCGCCGATCGGGTGGTGGGGCGACGGCGTGACGGTCTCGCCCAGCTCGAACTTCGGCGTCTCCCACGCGGTCGGGATGAGGTAGTCCATGAAGTTCGTGCCGATCGCGTTGCCGACCTCGTCGAACGTGATCAGCTGCATGGCCGCGGTCGCGTAGCCCTCGGTGAGGCCACCGACGATCTGCCCCTCGACGATCATGGGGTTGATCCGCACACCGCAGTCGTCGACCGCGATCATGCGACGGACCTTCCAGACGCCGGTGTCCGGGTCGATCTCGACCGATACGACATAGGTCCCGAACGGGAACGTGAGGTTCGGCGGGTTGTAGTAGAAGACGCCTTCGAGCCCCGCCTCCATGTCCTCCGGGTAGTTCGTGTACGCCGCGAACGCCACGTCCTGGATCGACTTGACCTGATCCGGCGCTCCGCGGACGGAGAACTGACCGGCCTCGTACTCGATGTCCTCCTCGGCCACCTCGAGCAGGTGTGCCGCCAACTTCATCGCCTTCTCGCGCACGCGACGCGACACCATCGCCGTCGCCGCTCCCGATGTCGGCGTGGACCGCGACGCGTACGTGCCCAGCCCGTACGGCGTGTTGTCCGTGTCGCCGTGCATCACCTTGATGTCCTCGGGCTGGATCCCCAGCTCGCTCGCGACGATCTGCGCGAACGTGGTTTCGTGCCCCTGCCCCTGCGTCTGGCAGCTGAGCTTGAGGATCGCCTTGCCGGTCGGATGGATACGGAGCTCGGCTCCGTCGTTCATCTTCACGCCGATGATGTCGTAGTCCTTCGCGGGGCCGGCGCCGACGACCTCGGTGAACGACGCGACCCCGATGCCGTACAGCTTGCCCTGCGCTCGTGCCTCCACCTGTTCCTTGCGGAGATCGTCGTAGCCGATCATCTCGAGCGCCTTGTCCATGGCGCCCTCGTAGTCGCCGCTGTCGTAGACGAACCCCGTCGACGACGTGTACGGGAACTGGTCGGGCTGGATGAAGTTCTTCTTCCGGATGTCGACGGGGTCCATGCCCAGCTCGTACGCGGCGTTCGACACGAGCCGCTCGATCAGGTACGACGCCTCGGTCACGCGGAACGAACACCGATAGGCAACGCCGCCGGGCGCCTTGTTCGTGTAGGCGCCCTCGGCGGAGACATGGGTCGCGGGCAGGTCGTACGAGCCGCTCACGATGTGGAAGAGGCCGGCCTTGAACTTGGATGGCTGCGCGTCGGCGTAGAACGCGCCCTCATCCGCGAGCAGCGACGCGCGGAGCCCGAGCATGGTGCCGTCGCTCTTCAGCGCGAGCTCGCCGTGCATGTGGTAGTCGCGGGCGAAGCCGGTGGAGATCAGGTTCTCGGAGCGGGACTCGATCCACTTCACCGGGTGTCCGAGCAGGAGCGAGGCAGCCGTCGCGATCACGTAGCCCGGGTAGACGGGGACCTTGTTGCCGAACCCGCCGCCGATGTCGGGCGACACGATCCGGATCTTCTCCTCGGGCAGGCCGGCGACGAGCGCGAACACCGTGCGGATCGCGTGCGGCGCCTGTGACGTCATGTAGATCGTGACCTGGCCGGTCGCCGGGCTGATGTCGGCGATGCACCCGCACGTCTCGAGCGGCGCCGGATGGATGCGGGGGTAGAACGTGTCGAGCGAGACGACGACGTCGGCCTGCGAGAACGCGATGTCGGTGGCCTCCTTGTTGCCGGCCTCCCACGAGTAGATGTGGTTGTTCTCCTGGCCCTCCTTGTCGGTGCGGATCAACGGCGCGCCGTCCTCGAGCGACTGTTGGGGCGTGGTCACCGCGTCGAGCGGCCCGTAGTCCACGTCGATCAGCTCGAGCGCGTCGACCGCGATGTATGGGTCGGTCGCGACCACCGCCGCGACCTCCTGCCCCTGGAACCGCACCTTGTCGGTGGCCAGGACCGCTTGCGTGTCGCCGGAGAGCGTCGGCATCCACGCCAGGTTGTGCTGGGCCATCAGCTCGCCGGTGACGACCGCGATCACGCCGGGCAGTGCCTGCGCCTTCGACGCGTCGATGCCGTTGAGCGTCGCGTGGGCGTAGGGGCTCCGCAGGATGGCCATGTGCAGCATCCCGGGCAGGTGGATGTCGTCGATGTAGTTGCCGGCGCCGCGGATGAACCGGTCGTCCTCCACGCGGCGGACGCTGTGACCGATGCCGCGGATCTCTTCGGTGTCGCTCGCCATGTCTTCAGGCTCCTTCTGATCGAGGGTGGCTAGACGGCGGCGGGCGTGCTGACGCCCGACTTCGCGGCTGCCGCGGCTTGGATCGACTTCACGATGTTCATGTAGCCGGTGCACCGGCAGATCTGTCCCGAGATCGCCCACCGGACGTCGTCGTCGCTCGGGGCCGGGTTCGCCTCGATGAGGGCGGCGCCGGTCAGCATCATCCCCGGTGTGCAGAAGCCGCACTGCAGGCCGTGGTGCTCCTTGAACGCGGCCTGGATCGGGTGGAGCCCTGCGGCGCCGGCCAGTCCCTCGACCGTGGTGATCGAGCGCCCGTCGGCTTGGACGCCGAACATCGTGCACGACTTCACCGGCACGCCGTCCAGCAGCACCGTGCAGGCGCCACAGCTGGTGGTGTCGCAACCGACGTGCGTGCCGGTGAGCTCGAACTCCTCGCGGATCACGTGCACGAGCAACTGACGGGGCTCCACGTCCGCCGCCCGCTCGGTGCCGTTGACGTTGATCTTGACTTCCATGTCGGCGTCTCCTCTCGGCTCAGGCCGCGCCGGCCATCTCGAACGCGCTGGCCAAGCCGCGCTGCACGTAGATCTCGACCATGTGCTTCTTGTACTCGGCGGACCCGCGGACGTCGGCGACCGGGTTCGTGGCCTCGGCCGCCAGCCGGCCGGCATCGGCGAACACGCCCTCGCCACCCGCGGCGCCGACCAGCGAGGCTTCGGCGGCCGTCGCCTTGATGTTCGTCAGGCCCACGGAGGTCAGCGCGATGCCGGCCTTGCCGATCGAACCGTCGTTCAGCTCCAGGTAGATGGCCGCGGCCACGGTCGCGTAGTCGCCCACCTTGCGTTCCAACTTGAGGTACGTACCGCCCGCCTTCGTGGCGGGCGCCGGCACGCGGATCTCGGTGAGCAGTTCGTTCGAGGCGATCGAGCTCTGGAACGTATCCACCAGGAACTCGCCGACCGGGACCTCGCGCTCGCCCGTCGAGCTCTTCAGGACCACGCTCGCCCCGAGGGCGAGCATCACGGAACCGAGGTCGCCCGACGGATCCGCGTGCGTCGAGCGAACCGCCGATCGTCCCGAGGTTGCGGACCAGCGGGTCGGCGATCTGCGGCGCCGCCGCCGCGATCGTCGGGTAGCGCGAACGGATGGTCTCATCCGCGGCCAGGTGGTTGTGACGCACGAGCGCTCCGATGCGAAGCGATCCGTCGCGTTCCTCGATGCCGTCGAGCCCCTCGATCCGGTTGATGTCGATCAGCTGCCCCGGGGTCGCGAACCGGAGCTTCATGATCGGGATCAGGCTCTGCCCGCCGGCGAGCACCTTCGCGTCGTCGCCGTGAGTCGAGAGGAGGCTGAGCGCCTCGTCCAGGGTCGTCGGTCGGTGATACTCGAAGCTGGAAGGCAGCATCGGTTCGATCTCCCTTCTCGGGATGGGGCATCCGCGTCGCGGAAGATGGTGCGTTTATCGCATGACCGGCCCCAACCGGCAACCCGACGTCGAGGTCTACGGATGGCCGGCCGTTGAGGTTCGCATCTGGGCGAGGGCTAGGATGCGGATGTGGGTCACCGCGGCCGAGACGACGGAGCCGAGATCGTCGAGCAAACCACCCGCTACGCGCTCATCCGAGACGCCGACGGCGTTGCGATCTACGACCTGGACCTCGGCTCCGACGCCGCCCCCGTGGCCTCTTACCCCCGGGCGACGAGGGGTTCGAGGCCGCGTGGGAGCGCTACGGCATGGCTCGTGCGCGGCGCTCGGCGTGAGCGGCTCAGGCTCATCCGCGTCCTTGGCGTGGTCGTCGTGGTCGGCGTCGCCGTTTGGGTCGTGACAGGCGTCGGCTACGGCATGTTGCTCGCGGGGCTGGATCTCGCCGGCAACGGAACCCAGAGCCGATGGTGGCTGTGGGTCCAAGTGGCCGAAACCATCTCCTACCATGTGTGGGTCGGGGCCCTCGCCGTGCTCTTGCTGCTGTGGCTCTGGCGGCGACTCGCTCACGATCCGGGTGCTAGCGCGCCTCGGCCCCAGGGCGAGGGCGATCGTGGATCGGGCCCGGCCGCTCTTTGAGGAACCCGCCGTGACGGCCGCGCCGCACCGCAACGATCTCCGACAGGATCGAGCCGGCGATCTCCTCGGGGCCCTCACTCCCGAGATCCAGGCCGGCGGGACCGTGGATGCGAGCGCGATCTTCATCCGAGACCTGGACACCCTCATCCGCCAGTTCCATCAAGAGTCGATGCGTCCGCGCGGCGGGCCCGAGCATCCCGATGTAGGCGACGGGGGACGCGAGGAACGAGCGGAGGTACGCCTTGTCCCGGAGGAAGTTGTGCGTCATCACGACGACGAACGTCCGCTCGTCGGTCGCCGCCACCTTGGCGGCGTCCTCAGGATCGTCGACGAGGACGAACCCGCTGGCTTCGGGGTAGCGCTCCTCGGTGAGGAACCCCGGCCGGTCGTCGACGACGACGGGGCTCCACCCCAGCACCGCGGTGGCCTTCACCAGCGGGACCGCGTCGTGTCCGGCGCCGCAGATCAGCAATCGGAGCGGGGGCTCCAGCACCTCGACGAACGCCCGGATGTCGCCGGGCAACGACCGGATCTCGGAGCTCTGCGCGGCGAGCTGCTCCTTGGCTGCCAACGCGGCGGCCTCGTCGAGGGCCGGATCGCCGAGCGATCCCTCGCTCGTGCCATCCGGCTTCACCACGATCCGCGCACCCGAGGTGACGTCGCCGCGCGGTGACTCGAGCACGGTCACGACGCTGATCGGCCGCTCTTCCTCGAGCGCCATCCTCAGGGCGCCGGCCACCTCGGCGGCGCGATCGGCTGGTTCGATGAAGACCTCGATCGCGCCGTTGCAGCCCAATCCCAGTCCCCAGACCTCGTCGTCGTCGGCCGTGAGGTCCCAGCCGGCGAGCCGCGCCCGGCCCTCTTCCATGACGATCCGGGCCATGTCGGTGACGTCACCCTCGAGGCAGCCGCCGGAGATATTGCCGATCGGAGCGCCGTCCTCGGGGACCAGCAGCCGCGCTCCGGGCCGCCGGTAGGTGGAGCCGCGGACCGCCACGATCGTCGCGAGCGCCATCCGCTCGCCCTTGGCGGACAGCGACTCGATCGCGTGGAGCACGTCGCCGATCTCGCTCACAGGTCGATGGTACGGGAGTCCCTGCGAACGGGCGAGGGGCGTCTCGGCCGCGCGGATCCACCCGGCTGACCGCGGCTCGCGGAATCAGAGTGACAGGACTACACTCCGGCGCTATCGAAGGCCCGGTTCGTCTCCTGTTCGAAAGGAGGGCTCGCCGTGACGCATGTCGCCGTCTCCGTGAACGGGACGCCACGAGAAGCCGACGTGGAACCCCGCACGCTGCTCGTGTACTTCCTCCGAGAGACCCTCGGGCTCACCGGCACCAACGTGGGATGCGACACGTCGTCGTGCGGCAGCTGCACCGTGCTGCTCGATGGCGAGTCGGTGAAGTCCTGCACGCTGCTGGCGGCGCAGGCCGACGGCCGGTCCGTGACCACGATCGAGGGCCTGGCCTCCAACGGGGACATGCACCCGCTGCAGGAAGCCTTCCATCGCAACCACGGACTGCAATGCGGCTACTGCACGCCCGGCATGCTGTTGGCCGCGGCGAGCTACCTGAAGGAGCATCCGTCACCGACGGAGCAGGACGTTCGCGAGTCGCTGGAGGGCAACCTCTGCCGCTGCACCGGCTACCAGAACATCGTGAAGTCGATCCTCGACGCCGCGGGTTCCATGAGCGGCGCGCAGGCCTAGGAGGCATCGATGGTCGCAACCGAGAGCTACGTCGGTTCATCCGTCCTCCGCAAGGAAGACGCCAAGTTGCTGACGGGTCAGGGCACGTTCGTCGACAACCAAACGATGGCGGGGATGGCGTGGATGCAGCTGGTCCGCCCGCCGTACGTGCACGCCCGGATCGACCGCATCGACACGTCGGCCGCGACGTCGATGCCCGGCGTGATCGGCGTGCTCACGGCGGCCGACCTGGAGGACGCGTTCCCTTCCGGCCTGCCGATGGTCTGGCCGATCACCGAGGACATCAAGGTGCCGACGCACTGGCCGTTGACGAAGGACAAGATCCGGTTCGGCGGGGACGCCGTGGCGGTCGTGGTCGCCGAGACCCGCGAGCAGGCCGAGGATGCCGCCGAGGCCGTCGTCGTCGAGGCCACCGAGCTCGCGGTCGTCCTCGATCTCGAGGAGGCGGCCAAGGACGAGGTCGTGATCCACGAGGACCTGGGCACGAACAAGGTCGTGCATTGGAGCCATGGCGGTGCCGGTGACCAATCGATCTTCGAGTCCGCGCCCGTCATCGTGCAGGAGCGCTACACGCAGCCCCGGCTGATCCCCAACGCGATCGAGCCTCGCGGATGTCTCGCCTACGGGATCCCGGCCGCCGGGGAGTTCACGTTGGTGTCGGCCACGCAGATCCCACACATCTGCCGGGTCGGGTTGTCGATCGCGACCGGCATCCCGCAGTCGAAGCTTCGCATCATCGCGCCGGATGTCGGCGGCGGCTTCGGCTCGAAGCTGGACGTGTACGCGGAGGAAGCGCTCGCGCTTGGCGCTCACCCGGAGGCTCGGTCGGCCCATCAAGTGGATCGAGGGCCGTCAGGAGAACTACGTGGCGACGATCCACGGACGAGGCGTGATCCACGACTGCACGCTCGCGGGCACCGAGGACGGGAAGATCCTCGGGATGAAGTTCGTCGAGCTCGCCGACATGGGCGCGTACTTCCAGCTGCTCACGCCGGGGATCCCGGAGCTGGGCGGCTGGGTCTACATGGGCCCGTACACGCCCGACGCCTACTGGTACGAGTTCACGCGGCATCATGACGAACGCCACCCCCACCGATGCGTATCGCGGCGCCGGCCGGCCGGAGGCGACGTTCGTGATCGAACGGCTCGTCGACGCGTTCGCGCGGAAGATCGGCAAGGATCCGGCCGAGGTCCGCAGGATGAATCTCCATCCGCCGTTCGAGGAGGCAACGCCGTCGATCATGGGCCTGAGCCTCGACTCGGGGAACTTCGAGCCCACGTTCGACCGCGCGCTGGAGCTCGCGGACTACGGGCAGTACCGCAAGGAGCAGGCCGCGCGGAGAGACACCGGCGACGTGCGGCAGATCGGGATCGGGCTCTCGAGCTACATCGAGATGTGCGGGCTCGCTCCGTCCAACATCCTCGGCGCGCTCCGGTACGTCGCAGGAGGGTGGGACGCGGCGGAGATCGAGTGTCGCCCCGACGGGAGGGTCGTCGTGCGGACCGGGACCTCGCCGCACGGACAGGGGCACGCGACGTCGTGGTCGCAGATCGTCGCGGATGGCCTCGGTGTGACCCCCGACGACGTCGATGTGCTGCACGGCGACACCGCCGTCTCGAGGATGGGCATGGACACGTACGGTTCACGTTCGGCCGCGGTGGGCGGCGAGGCGTTGAGTCGCGCCGTGGAGCGCGTCCGTGAGAAGGCGAGCCTGATCGCCGCGCACGAGCTGGAGGTCGCTGCCGACGACCTGGAGTGGACCGACGGCGCGTTCCGGGTGCGGGGCGCTCCGGACAAGGCGCGCACGATCCCCGAGCTCGCCGGATCGGCGTGGCACGCGCACGACCTGCCCGCCGGGGTCGAGCCGATGCTGGAAGGAACGGCGGTGTTCGATCCACCGAACTTCACGTGGCCGGCGGGCACCCACGTCTGCGTCGTCGAGGTCGACACGGAGACCGGCGCCACGGACATCCTCCGCTACGTTGCGGCGGACGACTGCGGCAACGTGATCAACCCGATGATCGTGGACGGGATGGTGCACGGCGGTGTCGCGCAAGGGATCGCCGAGGCCCTGTACGAGGAGGCGGTCTACGACGATCGAGGCAACCTGATGTCGTCCTCGATGACGCAGTACCTGGTGCCGGCCGCCACGGAGATGCCCGAGTTCATCCTCGATCGAACGGTCACGCCATCGACGACCAACGGGCTCGGGGTGAAGGGCATCGGCGAGGCAGGGACGATCGCGGCGCCACCGGCCGTGGTCAACGCGGTGATCGACGCCGTGGCGCACCTCGGTGTCACCGAGATCGCGAAGCCCGCCACGCCCGAACGGGTCTGGCGAGCGATCCGCGACGCGCAAGGAGGTGGCGCGTGATCCCCGCGGCATTCGAGTACGCGCGTGCGGAGTCCGTCGACCATGCGATCGAGCTGCTCTCCTCGAACGAGGACGCGAAGATCCTTGCCGGCGGACACTCGCTGCTGCCGTTGATGCGCCTGCGGCTGGCTCGGCCGTCGATGCTGATCGACATCGGCCGTGTCCCGGATCTCTCCGGGATCCGGGCCGACGGCGATTCGGCGGTGATCGGTGCGTTGACGCGCCACCACGACGTGGCGAACAGCGAGGTGTTGCAGGAGCTCTGCCCCATCGTGGCGCACACGGCCGGTGAGATCGGCGATCCGCAGGTCCGCCACATGGGAACGATCGGCGGCTCGGTGGCGCACGCCGACCCGGCCTCCGACATGCCCGCGGTTCTGGTGGCGCTCGGTGCCCAGTTCACGATCCGCGGAGCGGGGGGACGACCCGCACCGTAGCGGCCGCGGACTTCTTCAAAGGTCTGTTCACGCCGGACCTGGCCGAGAACGAAGTGCTGACCGAGGTCCGTGTGCCCGCCACGCGGTCGGCCGGCTGGAGCTACATCAAGTTCCACCGTCGCGCGCAGGATTGGGCGCTCGTCGGTGTGGCGGCCGTGCAGAAGAACGGCGGCGCCCACGTCGCGCTCACGAACATGGGTGAGAAGCCGATCCGGGCGGTGGGGGTCGAGGAGGCGTTGACCGGCGGCGCGGATCCGACGACGGCAGCGGCGCGAGCCGACGAGGGCGTGAGCCCACCGTCGGATGCGTTCGGGAGCGCCGAGTACCGGCGCGAGCTGGCGAAGGTGCTGGTGCGGCGCGCCCTCGAGGAGGCGTTCTCCGGGAACTAGACCGACGGCGCGGGAGCGTCGACGGTGGCTCCGTTCGTGGGAGGCAGCGCGCCGGCGTCGGGCACCAGGTTGTTCACCAGTGCGGACAACCGACGGCTCGCGTCGGCGATCTCGGCCAGCACCGCCCGGGTTTCCGAGACCGAGAGGGTCGGCAGATCGAACCCGAGCGAGACGATCCGCGCGTAGATATCCCCCAAGGGTTCGCGCGCGCCCACGATCACGGATCGCATCAGCTCGTCCTTCATGTCGTTCAGCTCCTGCAGGCGGTGCGAAGCCTCCCGTTCGAGCTCGGCCAGGCGCTGCTCGCGATCCCGCGTCAGCTTGGCGCGCGAGATCAACTCGGCGATCAGCGTGAAGAGCAGCAGACGGCAGACCAGGTTCACCACGGCGAAGCCGATGTGGGCGTCCGGGGTCGAGAGGTCTGCGGTGAACCCGCCGAGTCCACACGCGACCGCGATCACGAGGCCGGTCGTGCGGTCGCCGTACCATCCTGCGGCCGCGATCGGCACGACGTAGAAGACCGAGAAGGCGATGTAGGCGGTCGAGAGCCAGTCGAGGTAGGCCACCGTCGCCACGAGCGCGAGACAGCCCAGCATGAGCGCGATGCGCCGGTTCACTCCGGTCGGCGGTTCGGCCTTCATCTGATCTCCACGTCGGAAGCGGTCCTCCCTGTGGATGTCGGCGTCGAACGGACCCGCCTTGACGAGCGAACGACCACGGAAGCGAGCGATCGGCGGTTGCGCTTCTGCTCAACCACCCACCGGTGAGGGACGCGACCGGCGCGATGCGCGGCGCCTGAGCTGGTTACGGCCGGGCGCCGGCGAAGCGACGACTCTCGTCCGCCCGGGGGTCTGGTGCCGAGTGGGTGCCACCACACCCGGACGATGGGGGTGCGACCCCGCTTCCCATCGACCTGAACAACGCGCACGATGCGCCCGTGGATACCGCCGTTGCTCGACGACCCTGGGGCGAAGACCTCGTCGCGTCGGCCCGGTGGTTGTCCGCTGCGGTCGTCGGAGGATCGGTCGCCGGCGCCGTGGTGGGCGGGCTCGGGGGCCGCGTGGCCATGCTGGTGTTGCGACTCACATCGGACGACGCCCTGCACGGTCTGGAGAGTGACGATGGGTTCGTCATGGGACAGGTCAGCGCGGCGACGCTGTTCCTGGTGATCGCCACGAGCCTCCTCGGCGTCTTGGGGGCGCTGTTCTACGTCGTCGTTCGCGGGTGGCTCCCGCGGCGTCGGCGCGCGGTGATCATGGGGGTGTTCGGTGGGATCGTCGGGGGCTCCGCGATCGTCCGGCCCGACGGGATCGACTTCCGGCTCCTCGAGCCTCTGCCGCTGGGGATCGTCTTCTTCGTCGGCCTCCCGGCAGTGTACGGAGTCGTCATGAGCCGACTCGTCGAACGCCTCCTGGGCGCGCGGGAGGACGCGGGTCGCTCGCGCTGGTGGGTTCTGGGGATCGTTCCGCTCCTCCCGATCGCGTTCCTCGGACCGGTCGGCCTGGCCGTACTCATCCTCATCCCCGCCATCTGGTACGTCCATCGAGCGTCGCCCGCGCTCGCCTCCCTCTGGGGATCGACGATCGTGACGTGGATCGGACGGGTGGCCCTGCTCACCGTCCTCACGGCGTCGTTCGTGGCGCTCGCGCGTGACGTCTCCGCGATCCTCTGATGGCCTTTGCCCGCAACCCCATCGCGCAACCGTGACATCCGGTTGCTTGCACGAGCGTCCTGCGGCCGGAGCGCCGATGGTAGCGTGGCGCGTCGGTCGAGCGACGAGCTGAAGGGGCGATGCACATGGCGGGCGACCATCAGCGCAAGGACGACGAACGCCTCCTGGCGCGGGCTGAGGAGGCGTTGACCGAGATCAAGGTGTCGACGGGACTCTCGGAACCGCACGCGGCCGTCCTGGCGGCGCTCCGCATCCGACTGAAGGGTGACGCGGGCACGGACCTGGATACCCTGATGGCCGCCGCCGGTGATCTCGACGGTCCGACGCTCGACGACGTGCTGGATCGCCCGGACGAACGGTCGGCGCGCTCCATCGACGACCTGCTGTCGAAGCCGGAGGCGCCGAAGCGGTCGCTCGACGACCTCCTCGGGTAGCGCTGCGACACCTCACCGCGGCCATCGCCGGCGGCGTGGGCGCTGCTACGGCAACAGACCCTGGAGCGCTCGCTCGAACGTCCTCGCGATCTTCAGGTACCCGGTCGCGTTCGCGTGCGGGTCGCCACCGAACCTCGCGTCGCAGAACCAGGTCCACCGGCACGTGAGCGCCACGTTCGCGGGGAGCGGACCGCGTCCGGGCACGACGATCGTGTCGGTGAAGTCGTCGATCCTGAACGTCTCCGCCACGTCTGCCACCGTAGCCCCGGCGCCCTCGTACGCCGCCACGAAGGCCGCGTTCAACTGCGCCCACACTCGCTGGTCGGCTCGCGCCAGCGCGCGACCTCCCGGCACGAGACCCCAGAGGCCGAGCAACGGGTCGTAGTAGGTCATGGCGACGATCGGCACGCCGGGGCCCGCCGTCTGCAGGGCGTCGACGATGTGCGTCAGCCTTGCCTGGAGTCGTGGGAGCAGGGCGACCGCGCACGCGCGGTCGAGCCGCCACGTCTCCCGCAGGCACCTGCCGATGAGATCGTTCGCGCCGACCTCGAGCGTGATGAACGCGACCTGCCCCGGATGCCCTTCCAGGTAGGCGACCGCCCCGTCCAGCTGCGACCCGGCCGCGTAGTGACAGAGCGAGTGCTCCCCGTTGATCATCGAGCGACTCGTCTCGCCCGGACAGCCGACGTTGCGGAGTCCCAGGCCGGGGATCTCCTCCTGCATGCTCCGCCAGAGGTCGTCGACGTACCCCTCGGCGGTCTCGCCGTCCCGGTCAGGCTGGTAGCCGACCGCCAACGAAGTGCCGAGCGCGAGGTAGGTGACCGGCTCCCCGCCTCCCGCGCGAGCCGGGACGCCACCCTGGAGCATCGACACGAGGAGCACGGCTGCCGCGACCGCCGCCGGGAGCCTCCGCATGAGCCCGCACTCCTTTCCGTCCGTCCGGAGCCGGCGTGGCGCGCTGACCGACCGGCGGCCGAGCGTAGATGGCTGTTGGCGTGCACGCAAGTCGGGTCGTTGCAGATCGAGGTTCCCGATCCGAGGGCGCAACCGGGGGCTTCGACGAGGTGTACGCGAAGCGAAAGCTGATGCGTGACGCGGTGCGTCAGCTCCTCATCGAACGTCGACGTAGATCACCTCGATGGCATTGTTGCCGTAGCCGAGCCTGTTCCAGATAGGCACTTCGGGCTGGATGTTCCCTGCGGCATCGGTCGCCCTGGCACGAAGGCTCTTGCGTCCCGGGTCCGTGGGCTTCCATTCGAACGACCAGTTCTGCCACTGATATGGGCCCATCGGTGTCTCGACGTGCGCCGGTAGCCATTCCGATTCGCCCGTCAGGCTGATGTCCACGTTCGTCACCGGTCCGGTGCCGGACCATGCCTTGCCACGTACCACGCTCATCCCGCGGTCGATGACGGCCCCCTGACGGGGGGCGGTGATGCGGGCGCGTGGCCGCATCACCGTCACGCGCCCGGGCGCTTGATCGGCCCACTGATACATGTAGTGGCCGGTTTCGAACTCTCCGACGAACGGGTGACTGAGCACTTCGATGCGCTTCAGCCACTTCACCGAGGCAACGCCGTACCAGTGCGGCACGATCAGCCGTACCGGGGCTCCGTGATCGGGGTTGAGCGGTTCGCCGTTCATCTCGTAGGCGATCAGGATCTCAGCCGACGAGTCTGCCGCGTGGACGAGCGTCAATGAGCGCTCGAAGGACAGGTCCGAGGCATCGACGTCCTTCAGCACGGGGTTCAGGATGTATGACCCATGGTCGTTCCCCGCGAACAGCACCTCTATCCCGGTGTCGAGCGGCTCGGCGCGCTCGAGCACCTCGTGCAGAAGAGCTCCCTTCCAGCTCGCGGTTGAGACGGCGTAGTCGCCCCACGGTTCGCCGGCCGGCAGAGGTCGCATCCCAAGCCGCCCGTTCCCCGCGCACTCGAGGGTGACGACTCGTTCGATCGAGCGCATCGACTTCAGCTCGTCGAGTGTCAGCGTGAAGGGACTGCGAACCGCCCCGCTGATCTCGATCTGGCCGTCGTGGTCGGGGACGGGGAAGTTGCTGCGGACGTAGTGCATCTCGGTCGGCGTGATGTCGGTCTCAAGCGCCTCCGGCGGCGCCTCGGCGTTGAACGGTTGGGCGTGGATCATCGTCAGTGCCGCACGTTCGCGTTCCAGATCGTGTGTCGAACTCATTTCGGCCTCCTCAGGGGACGGGACTGGATCGGGCTAGTAGTCGGGGTCCTGGAAGGTGGGGTCTCTGTCCTCGTTGAATGCCCCGATGCCCTCGATCCGGTCAGGGTGGATCGCCGAGCGCCAGTGGGCTTCCATCATGATCGAGATGGCTTGCTCGGTTGGCTGTCCCTGGCCCAGGCGTACCGCGCGCTTCACCGCCTGCACTGCGGTCGGTGAATTGCTGGCGATCTTCGTGGCGATGCCGCGAGCTGCTTGCAGGAGGTCGGCTTGCGGGTGCACCTCGTTGACCATGCCGAGGCGGTGGGCCTCCTGTGCCGTGATCGGATCACCAGTCATCAGCATCTGCATCGCCATGCCAGGCGGGAGCACGCGCGGCAAGAACACCGGTGAGCCGCCACCTGCCGACAGGCCGATCATCGCCTCCGGCTGGCCAAAGGTCGCATTCTCCGAGGCGACGATGAAATCGGTGCTCTGCGCGATCTCCGACCCCCCACCGTAGGCGAGGCCGTTGACGGCGGCCAAGATGGGTGTCCGCAGCTCCCGCAGCGTGTACAGGGTGCGATCGAAGTCCTGGCGCTGTCGAAGCCAATCCTCTTTCGTCATGCTCTTGCGTTGGCGGAGGTCGCTTCCGACGGAGAAGGCACGATCGCCTGAACCGGTGATGATCGCGACGCGCACTGCGGGTCGCACCGCGATCGCTTCCAAGACCTGGGACAGCCGAGCCCCCATCTCGGTAGTGATGGCGTTGTCTGCGTGTGGCCGGTTGAGGGTTATCTCCGCGATAGCGCCGTCTGCGAGGTACTCGACCAGTACCGGATCATCGGGTTCTTCCCCGCTCCCGGTCGTCGGACCGAAGTCCAGCGATGTCCATCGGTCCGTATGAGTCGATCCTGATGCCACGGTGCCTCCTAGGTGTCGAGCTCTGAGAGCCAGCGCAGGGCGCGCAGACCGGGGGCGAAGAAGTATTCGCCGCCTCGTGTGACGACGAACGGCGGCACGTCGGCGAGCCGGCGCCTGATCGGTCGTGTCGGGATCGTGAAGACGCTGGGGCCGGTGGGACGGCCGACGAGGGGATCGGGCTCCTGCGGTGCGCCGATGAAGATCCCATCATTCAGCCACTGCGTCTTGACGAACTCGAACTGGCGCTTCAGGTGGGAACCCGCGAACACGAAGATGATGCCCCGGTCCTGGCCATCGTCCTCCACCACGCCCGGGGGCAGCATCGGCCCGTAGCTCGTACCCCGTCGGATCATGCGGTGCAACCGTACGTCCACGCTGCCCTCGGCATCGAGCGCGTCTCGGGGGTTCGCGCGCCGTGCGTGCGCGCCGGCCGGACATTTGAAACCACGTGGATCATCGCCGTAGAGGTAGGCGTTGTTCCGCGCGTCGTCTGCGCCGAGCTCAGGATCGTCAACGTCGGGAGCGATCGCGAGCGGCGCGCCACTTTGCCACCGCCCTACCATCTTGGCGCCGAGCAGCCTCTCCTCTTCTCGCGACGCGGCTTTGTCGCGGATGTACTGCCGGTAGGAGGCGACGCGGGTGTGGAGCTTCCGAAGGACCACGTAGGTGCCGTTCTGCCCCAGGGCGGAGGGTGTGGGCATCGGCGGCAACGAGCCCGTCTCATCCGGGTAGCCGAGGATGAACTCACCGGGCTTGATGGGCCGCTCCAATGGATTGGTCGGCGGGATGCCGCTCCCCTCGATGGCAGGCTGGCCGATCCCGTCCTTGAAACCGAACGACGTTCGCCCCGTCGGGAGCTGGTAACAGTCCTGCTGCCAGATGAGCTCGACGCCCGGCAGCTGCTCCAGAGCACGCCGAGCCCGCTCGCGGAGTGCTTCGAGGTGCTCGGGATCCGGCGATAGCACCGCCAGAGCCACGTGCACATCGGGCGTTCCAAAGGGCGATTCCCAGTGCTCTGGCGCGCTGTCGCCTACGTCGCCGAGCTCGGTAGCGCGTGCGGCCATGCCCTCGCGGAACTCCGGGGCGAAGCTCTGGAGCGAATCCTGAGGCACGCCGAGCGCTTCCAGCCCGTGGTAGGTGAAGCCGACCGTGATCCATGCATCCGCGGCCGGATCGGGGGCGATCCGCGCGGACCCGATCAATGGATGGAGGCGCCTGACGAATTCGCGTCCGGATCGGCGATCGCCGATCCGAAGCAGCAGGTACGCGCCGACGTAGGGAGACGGGCGAGGGTGGAGAGCGCCGCTCTGGATGTCGTCCAGGTCCAGCTGGATCTCGTCCTGAGCGTGCTCACCGTGACGCCCTCAAGGAGTGGTGCTCCGGGTGCGCCGGCGGGTCGGGATTCGGCGCAGCCACATAGGGGAACGTGTCGGTCGCTGGCCTCGAGGCCCGATCCACGCCGTCACGGATGACCGGCCCCTTTCCGGCGTTGATGAGCAACGTGAAGGTCGTATCCATCATGTCATCGTTCAGCGCGCGTCCGCCGCACGTCGTATGTGGTCGACCCTCCATCACCGCCCGCTCGATCTCGAAATACGACCCGGTCGCGACGTACGGCATCGTCGGGTCGACCACGAGATAATCGGCGAGAACGAGCTCTGTCAAGGGATGCGTGTCGCCGTGGTCGTCGGTCCAGTCGGGCTTGCCGTCGAGGCCATCCCAGAAGCGCAGGTTCGCGTTCAGCCGCGCTCGGTAGGCGCCGATGTAGCTGTCCGCGAGCTGGAAGCCGTCCTCCATGTTGTAGATGTCCCGGATCTCGAGATCGCGATTGACCTGGTCGAACTGCTTCGGTGCGAGCAGCAGGTTCTTCACTTCCGGCCGACCGACCCGCTCGAGGCGGACGTTGAACCTGCCACGCGTCAGCGTTTCCGAGAGGACCCCTACCAGCTGGATGCCGGGCAGGATACGTCTCACAGTCGATCTCGAGCACGAGGCTCAGCACGTTCTTGCCGTCCATGTAGATCGAGCCTGGATCCGTGAACGCGAGCTCACCGGTTGCGATGGTCTTGAGGACTGCCGGGGCATCCATGATGAAGGGGTCCCAGCGCACCCCAGCGAAGGCTCGCACGCCGTGTGCAGAGCCGCCCTTCTCGTCGCCGACGACGAACGTGATGGTGTCCCCGCTCGGCGTGGAGCACGTGCCCTCCTGCGACCCATCGCCGGTCGCCTCCGAGAACACGCAATCGAGCACGACCTCCTCGGCACCGTGAGCGTCGAGCGGCCACAGTCCGCTGTCCGTATCCACGACGGTGACCCGCCGCAAGCGGAAGCGGTACACGAGCCCATCCGAGAACGTCGCCGTCGCCGGCGCGAAGGGCAGCGTGTTCTGCACGAGAACGAGGTGTCCGGGCCGTTCCGGGCTTGGGAACGCGTAGACATCAGTGATGTCCGCGATCGGATCGGCCAGCGCGCGCGGACCCGAGATGTGGTCCGACATCCGTCTGCCTCGCCGGCTAGTCCGCTGCCTCGTTGAGCAGCGGTGCCAGCACCGGGCTCGCGAGCGCTTCGCCAGCGCCAGGATCATCCAACACTTCTTGGAATGCCCGATTCACTCGTTGCGCCTTGCGGATCTCCTTGACGGTGCCACCGAAGTTGCGCGCGTATGCGGCAGCCGTGACTTGCGCGCCCAGGACGAAGTTCTTCACTGCCTCGCGGTCCGGCAGGCCTTCATAGCCTTCGACGTGCGAGAAGATCGCGTCGAACAGCTGCAGCGTCGGTCCCGACGTGAAGAAGTCGTCCATGTAGGCATCCCAGGGACCGTCGAAGCTCGTAGCGAACAGGAGGCGGGTGTCATCGTCGAAGAGGACGAACCTCGCCTCCTGGATCGTCGCGATCGCCATGCCGTACTCACCAGGCCGGTACCCGGGGTGGTTCTGCAGATCCAATAGAGCCCGCCGCAGGTCCGGACCGTGTCCGTCCCTTACCTTGAAGAACAGGCTGAACTCGCTCGTGGGTCCCACCGTCAGACCCGGCTGAGTATTCCCGGTGGAGGATCCGGTCATCTGTGCTCTCCTCAAGCTCGTCGCTGCGTGAGGCTATGGTGCCACAAAGTCCTGGGTTGGATGACCCAACGCACATCCGGCCGCCGAGAACAGATATGAGTCGAGTGGTACCCACGCTTCGATCTCGCTACGGAGTTCGTGTGACAACACCGCAGCGAGAGGATGGTCCTTGGGGTCCTCAGCCAAGTCACCGGAGAGACAATCTGCGGTCACGATCTTGGGGGGCGTTCCGCCGATCCGACTGAACGGGCCCGATGTCCACGTCGCAGTACGGCCTTTCGCTTCTCTTATCTGACCTCCCGGCGCGTCTTTGACGGGAGGCACCTGGCCCCGTTGAATGGGGCGGATGGTGGCCCAGGGCAAGGTCGATCAGTCGTTCGCGGAGTGGTTCCGGCACGACGGCATCCCGATCCTCGTGATCGTGGTCGTCGCCGTCCTGGTCACGATCGCCTCGCGCATCCTGGTCAAACGCTTCCGGCGCAAGCTGGAGGGCTCGCCGAGCATCACGCAGGCGATCAACCTCCAGCGGGCGACGACGCTCACGAACGCCCTGGCCGCGACCGCGATCGTCCTGATCTGGACGGTCGCCACGTTGATGGTGTTGGCGCAGCTCGACATCAACCTGGCACCGCTGTTGGCGAGCGCCGGCATCGCCGGGGTCGCGCTCGGGTTCGGCGCCCAGAGCATCGTGCGCGACGCGCTCGCTGGGTTCTTCATCTTGCTCGAGAACCAGTTCGGCGTGGGCGACGTGGTCGAGACGCAGACGACCGGCGGCCAGGTCACGGGGAAGGTCGAGTCCCTGACGCTGCGGATCACCACGCTCCGCGCGTTCGACGGCACGCTGCACGTCGTGCCGAACGGCAACATGCAGGTGATCTCGAACAAGTCGCGCGGTTGGGCCCGGGCGATCGTGGACGTGCGCCTGCCGTACGGCGAGGACGTCGACAAGGTCCGCGGGATCCTGGAAGACCTCTTCGACGAGGTCCGCGAGCGTCCGCCGTTGAAGGAGTGGCTCCGCGACGGCCCCAGCGTCCTCGGCATCGAGGCGTTGTCGGATTACGCGCTCGTCGTCCGGGTCATCGCGGATACCCGACCCTCCAAGCGCTTCGACGCGGAGCGGATGCTGCGCGAGGCGATCCAGGCGCGCCTGGGCGAGGAGGGCATCCGGGTCCCGCTTCCGCCGACGCCGACGCCGACCGGTCGCCCGGGAGAGGCGCCGGGACTCTGAGGCAGCGGGAACCGCCTGCGGCCGATACGCTTCAGCCCGTGGGTGAGACTCCGTACGCTTCGGTCGACGATCTGCAGGCCGCGCTCGGCACGCAGTCGTACCTCGCCGACCGCGGACTGGCGACGTCCATCCATCTGTCGCTCTCGCTCGACAAGCCGCTCCTGCTCGAAGGCGAGGCGGGTGTCGGCAAGACGGAGGTCGCGAAGGTCCTCGCATCCCTCCTCGGTCGCCGGCTGATCCGCCTCCAGTGCTACGAGGGGATCGACGCCTCCCAGGCGCTCTACGAATGGAACTACTCGCGCCAGCTGATCGCGGTCCGCGCGATGGACGCGACCGACGCCGAGACCCACGTCCAGGACCTGTTCGGGCCCGACTTCCTCGTGGAGCGTCCGCTCCTCGCCGCGATCCGGGAGGGCTCGGGCGCCGTGCTCCTGGTCGACGAGCTGGATCGCGCCGACGACGAGTTCGAGGCGTTCCTGCTCGAGGTGCTGTCGGAGTTCGCGGTGACGATCCCCGAGATCGGCCGGGTCGCCGCCGAGACGCCTCCGGCCGTCATCGTCACGTCGAACCGGACGCGCGAGCTGCACGACGCCTTGAAGCGCCGCTGCCTCTACCACTGGATCGACCACCCGGATCTCGAACGCGAGGTCGCGATCGTCCGCGTGCGCGCGCCGCACGTGAGCGACGCGCTGGCGCGCGACGTCGCCGCCGCGGTGCTCCGGCTGCGTGAGATGGATCTGGCGAAGCTCCCGGGCGTCGCCGAGACGATCGATTGGGCGAACGCGCTGGCGTTCCTGGGCGCGGAGCGGCTGGACGAGTCGATCGCCGCGGACACGCTCGGCGCGGTCGTGAAGGACCACGAAGACCAGCAGCTGGTGTCCGCGCGCCTCGCCGACGTCGTCGGCGATGGCTGACGGCGCGGCTCCGTCTCCGCCCGCCGGGCCCTTGCGACCGCTCGTCGCGTTCGGCCGGGACCTGCGAGATCGCGGCCTTCCCGTCGGGACCGGCCGGATCCTGACGTTCGCGCGGGCGGTCGCCGCGATCGGGCTGACCGATCGCGAATCGCTCTACTGGGCAGGTCGGACCACGATGATCGGCCGCAGGGAGGACTTCGCCGTGTACGACGAGGCGTTCACCGATTGGTACGCCGGGTTGATCACGCGGGGGGAGTTGCGCATCGAGCTGAACCTGCCCACGCCGGGTACCAAGCGCCGGCCCGACTGGGGCGAGATGCCCGACGACCTCGAGGTCACCGTGAGCGGCGTCGCCGCCCAGTGGCGTTCGGCGGGCGAGGACGAGCCCGAGGACGACGAGGAGACGTCGATCCGGATCGTGGCGAGCGGCACGGAGGTCCTGCGCGAGAAGTCGTTCCCCGACCTCACGGAGGAAGAGCGGCTGCGAGTGGCGGCCATGATCCGCCGGCTCGCGGTGACGGTGCCCGTGGAGCGGACGCGGCGGACGAAGCCCGCGTCCAAGGGGTCGACGTTCGACATCCGTCGCACGCTCCGGCGGTCGCTGCGCACGCAGGGTGAGCCGTTCGATCGTGCGCGCCGCGCGCGGAAGTCACGGACCCGTCCCCTGGTGCTGATCCTGGACATCAGCGGGTCGATGGCGCCCTACGCGCGGGCGCTGATGCAGTTCGGCTACGCGGCGATGGCGGCCGGACGGCACGTGGAGGTGTTCGTGTTCGGGACGCGGCTCACACGCGTGACGCGGACGCTGCGGACCAAGGACCCCGATCGCGCGCTGCACGAGATCGGCCGGCAGGTGGCCGACTGGGAAGGCGGGACGCGGATCGGCGAGTCGCTGAAGACGCTGTTGGACGGGTGGAGCCAGCGGGCGGCGCTCCGCGGGGCTGTCGTCGTGCTGTGCTCAGACGGCCTGGAGCGCGGGGATCCCGAACTGCTGAAGGTGCAGATGGCCCGGTTGCGACGGCTGGCTCACCGGGTCGTGTGGGTCAACCCGCTGAAGGGGTCGCCTCGATACGAGCCGCTCGCCCGTGGCATGGCGGCGGCCATGCCCTCGATCGACACGTTCCTCTCGGGGCACAACCTGGAGAGCCTGGAGCACTTGGGACGCGTGCTCGGGGGTAGGAAGCGCGTGCCGGCTCACCACCGGTAGTCTTGGGCCGTGCGGGAGGACGACGACATCCTGGAGGTGTACGAGCGCGAGCTCGGTGCCGAGCCCTTCGAGCCGCGACCGCGGCGTTCGAACCGGGGGTTCTGGGTCGTGGCCGGGACGATGGTGCTCGGTGGGATCGTCCTGATGGTGGAGATCTTCGCGAACCGGCCGATGGTGAACGCGATCGCGCGGACCGAGAACGACCTGGAGATGTCCCTGGCGGCAGCGGAGCGCATCTACGCGGATGGTGGCTCGTTCACGCCCGCCGACGCCGACGCGCTCGCCGCGGCCGTCGAGGGCCGGACGTTCGTCGACGCCGACAGCCACGCTCCATCACCCGGAACCGTCAGCGTCTACGCGTCGGGAACCACGTGGGCCGCGGCATCGCCCACCGCCCAGGGCACGTGCTTCTACGTGAAACAGGTCGCGGGTGCGGCTCCCCTGTACCTGGTCGCCGACGGAAACTGCACGGGCACCGAGGCGCTCTCGGCCGACCAGCCCCGCTGGTAGTCAGTCGCTCGGCGGGCCGCCCGAGGGCGGCATCGGGGGAGGTGGCGGGAGCGGCGGCGCGTTCGCCGACACTTCGACGGGGGGCAGAGCCGCGACGTGTTGCCACCCACCCGCCTGCGGTAGCGGCACACCGGGAGCCGGAGGACGGAGTGACTCCTTGGTGACGACCACGCTGTTCGCCCATCGGTCGCCGAGTCGTTGCTGGGTGGGCGAGACCCACACCGAGATCGCGCCCACGAGGTACGGCAAGCCGTACGGGAATGCGTCGACGACCCGCGCCACGTTCCGGACAACTACACCGCTCCAGCCGAGCTTGCCCCCGTCTTCCCTCACCACGCGGATGCCGGTGAGGAACTTGCCGATCGTGGCGCTGGCGATCCCCTCGAGCACGATGTAGTACGCGATCGCGATCAGGCTCGGCCAGAACACCCGCCATCCGTTCCACTCGATCCGGAGGTAGCCGTCTCCGCTCTGGATGTCGGCGAACGGACCGGACAGGACGAGCAAGAGCACGCCGTCGATGAACACCGCCACGAACCGTCGCCCCACGCCCACGTAGGTCATGTCGCGAAGGTACCAGCGGCGGCGGGGATCATCGAGGCGTCGGGCCGTAGGCTCGGTCGAGGAGCTCCACCGGGTGCACCACTTCGACATCCGCGCCCAGCTCGCGAAGCCCGGCGGCGATCTGCATCGTGCAACCGGGGTTGGCGGTGGCGATCACGCGAGCTGCCGTATCCCGGACCGCGCCGGCCTTCTCGCGCATGAGCCGTCCCGACATCCCGGGTTCGAGCACGTTGTAGAGACCGGCAGCGCCGCAGCAGCGGTCACCGTTCGCGATCTCGACGATCTCGACGCCGGGGATCCGGCGGAGGACGTCCCGCGGCTGCTGCTTGATGCCCTGCGCACGCAGCGCGTGGCACGCGTCGTGGTACGCGACGCGCCCGTCGGCGAGCGCGTTCGTCGGAGCCTCGGCCAGGCCGAAGTCGGCGAGGAACGCCATCAGGTCATGGACGGGGAGCGACGTGCCTTCCACCAAGTCGCCGTACGTCTGCATGTGCGCGCCGCAACCGGACGCGTTCACGATCACGTGATCCACGCCCGCGAACGCGGTGGCGTTGCGACGAGCGAGCTTCCGAGCCGACCCCAGCCGGCCGTTGTGCGCGGCCAGTGCTCCGCAGCAGCGCTGCTCTCGGGGCACCAGCACGCGCCAGCCGTTTCGGGCAAGCACGCGGATCGTGGCCCGGTTCACCTGGTGGAACCAGCGGTCCTGCACGCATCCGGACAGCACCGCGACCGTACCGCGGACGGCGACGCCGGCGGGCGGCTGGGTCGCGCGCGGGAGCCGCGCGAACGGCGAGGTGCGCGTGGGCGCCAGCGCGCGCATGCGACGCGGGAGGAACGGCCGGGCGACGGGCTGCAGGAACGTCGCGGCGCGCAGGAGCGCAGGGTGCGGGAGCGTCACATCCAGGCCGAGCCAGCGGAGGAACCGCGCGCGCCGGCTGCGGAGCGGCTCCACCTGGACCCGCGCGTGCTCCATCATCCGGCCGAACGGCACGTGCGAGGGGCAGACGTCCTCGCAGGCGCGACAGACCAGACACAGGTCCATGAAGCTCGCGAACGTGTCGTCGACCACCGAGGTTCCCTCGGAGACGGAGCGCATCGCGGCGATCCTGCCGCGTGGGGAGGCCGACTCCTCGCCGGTCAGCCGGTACGTGGGGCAGTGCGGCAGGCACAGCCCGCACGCCACGCAGGACGAAAGGTCCGCGTCGGTGGGCGCGTCACCGGGCGACCACCCGGGGATCGCGTCCGGCTCCGCTCCGATGAACCGGGCCCCCTCGGGGAGATCGGTCCCCAGCGGCGCGCCGGCGATGTTCGTGTCGGGGTTCACGTGTCCATCGTCGCACGGACGACACGCTGTCATGCGAGCGAGGGCGCAGGAGATTGACGGTCGACGGACGGGCACCTACGGTCGGCGGCGTGGCCGGCGACGAAGGTGGCGGGAGGGAGCGGCGGTTCGGCCAGCTCACCGAACCCTCGGAATCGCTCCTGACGTACAGCTCCTACCTGAAGATCCCGGATCTGCTCTCGTTGCAGCAGCTCCGCTCCGATCCGCCGGTCCACGATGAGCTGCTGTTCATCGTCGTGCATCAGGCGTACGAGCTCTGGTTCAAACAGGTGTTGTTCGAGCTGGAGTCCATCCGAGATCGGATGTTCGCGGGGGATGCCGAACGCGCGCGGCACTACCTGGTCCGTGTGCACGCCATCGAACGCGTGTTGATCGATCACATCGAGGTCCTGCAATCGATGTCCCCCCAGGACTTCCTGGCGTTCCGCGCGCTGTTGACCCCGGCTTCGGGGTTCCAGTCGGTGCAGTTCCGAGAGCTCGAGTTCCTTTCGGGGCTGAAGGACGAGCGATACCTTCGGGACGTGGCGTCGGAGCCCGACGAACGCGCGCGCTTGGAGCGACGGCTGTCCGAGCCGACGCTGTGGGAGGGCTTCTGCGCATTGATGGACACGAACGGGTTCCCGATGCCGGCCGACGACGCCGAGCTCCGTCGCGTCTCGCTCGTAGCCATGGCGCGCGGCGACCGTGAGCTGTTCGCGATCAGCGAGGGCCTGCTGGATCACGACGAGTCGCTGTCGATCTGGCGGTTCCATCACGTCTTGATGGTCGAACGCGAGATCGGCGCCAAACGCGGCACGGGAGGTTCGAGCGGCGTGGACTACCTGCGCTCGACGCTGGACAAACGCTGTTTCCCGGAGCTGTGGGGCCTGCGTTCGCACCTGTAGATCCGTTCCCTGCACGACGAGTTCCGCGCGTGAAGGAGCCCTCGGCCCGGTAGCCTGTCGCGGCATGGACGCGCTCAACGCCCGCCGTTCGATCAAGGCGGCCTCGTTCACGGAGTCGGTGATCCGCGACTTCACGCGGCTGGCTGACCTGCACGGTGCCATCAACCTGGGTCAGGGTTTCCCCGATTTCCCGGCGCCCGACGAAGTGAAGGAAGCCGCGCGCCGCGCGATCGCGGACGACCACAACCAGTACCCGGTGACGTGGGGCATCCCGGCGTTCCGCGAGGCGATCGCGGAGCACTACCGGCGTGTGTACGGCATGTCGGTCGACCCCGAGCTCGAGGTCTGCGTCACCTGCGGCTCGACGGAGGCGATGATCGCCACCATGCTCGGCCTGCTCGACCCGGGCGACGAGGTCGTCGTCTTCGAGCCGTACTACGAGAACTACGGGCCCGACGCCATCCTGTCCGGGGCCGTTCCCCGGCTGGTGACGCTGCGTCCGCCCGAGTGGACGTTCGACGAGGCCGAGCTCCGCGCCGCGTTCAACGACCGCACGCGCGCGATCGTCGTGAACACGCCGAACAACCCGACCGGGAAGGTGTTCTCGCGCGAGGAGCTGTCGCTGATCGGCGAGCTCTGCACCCGTTACGACGCGTTCGCCATCACGGACGAGATCTACGAGCACATCACGTACGACGGGGTGCCCCACATCCCCATCGCCACGATCCCCGGGATGGAGGATCGGACCGTCACGATCAGCGCGTTGTCCAAGACGTACTCGGTGACCGGGTGGCGCGTCGGGTGGGCCGTCGCCGCACCCGCGTTGATGGACGGGATCCGCCCCGTCCACGATTTCCTGACCGTGGCGGCTCCGGCACCGCTGCAGATGGCCGGCATCACCGCGCTCGGACTCCCCAGCAGCTACTACGCGGAAGCGCTCGCCGAGTACGCCCAGCGTCGCGACAGCATGATGCGGATCCTGCACGAGAGCGGCTTCGTCGCGGAGCCGCCCGCAGGGGCGTACTACGTCATGGCCGACATCTCGCACCTGGGATTCGCGGACGACACTGTGGCTGCGCGGAGCTTGGTCGAGGGTATCGGCGTCGCGACCGTCCCGGGCTCGTCGTTCTTCTCGGACCCGGTGAACGGGAGACACCTGCTGCGGTTCGCGTTCTGCAAGCGGCTCGAGACGCTCGAAGCCGCCGGCGAGCGCCTCCGCACGCTGGTCTGACGCGGGCTAGAGCCCCCAGAAGCGTCCGGGGGCCAGGATCCCGGCCGGATCGAATGAGTCCTTCAGCCGTCGATGGACGCTTCGGGCGGCGATGTCCCCGTCGCCGAGGCCGCCGACGCCTCGGATGACCGGCGCCACGCCCTCGGCCTCGGCGACGCGCTTCCGGAGCTCGTCGAGCGGCTCCGCTCCGCCCGGGAGCGCGAACCACACCAGCCCCACGCCCATCAGTGCGGTCCAGTCGTCGCGGCCGGCGACCAGGTCCGCGATCCGCGACGGCGTCACGGCCGCCTCGACGATCGTCGGGCCGTCGATGGCGAGCGGGTCGAACGCCGCGGGTTGGTGGTCGATGGCGACTGCGGGGTCCACTTCGCGAGCGGCCGCGGTCTGTTCCTCGACCTCGTCCGCCCACCCTTCCAGCCAGACGCTCGCCCGGCCGGGCTCGGCGATCACCGCCGATGGCAGCGGGACGTCGGCGAGCATCCGACGGCCGAGCTCCAGTCCGTCTCCCTCCACGGTGAGCATCCGTCGGACGTGCGGCAGCGGGCGAAGCTTCAGCGCGACTTGCACGATCACGCCGAGCGTGCCGAGCGAGCCGGTCGCCAGCCGGTGCAGGTCGTAGCCGGTCACGTTCTTGACGGTGCGGGCGCCGCTCTTCACGAGCTGCCCGTCGCCCCGCACCAACTCCAGCTCGACCACGGTGTCCCGGACGTTGCCGAGCCGCAGCCGGCGGAAGGACGAGACGCCCGCCGCGATGACGCCGCCGACGGTCGCATCGCGTGGTGCGTCGACCGGCCACTCCTGTCCGCCTTCGGCCAGGACCTGTTGGAGGTCGCCGATGCGCTTCCCTGCCTCGACGACGGCGAGCATCTCCGCCGGCTCGTACGCCACGACCTCGTCCATCATCGTCGTCCACAGCTCGGCGTCGACGTCGCTCGGATCCCCGCGATCCATGTGGGTCCGCCCGCCGACGACGAGCAACCGCGTACCCGCCGACGCCGCATCCCGCACGGCGTCGGCCACGTCCTGTTTGGCATGCGGGTGGATCAGATCCACGCGCCCTCCGGCAGGTCGGCGGCCGCCTGCGCGGCGTCGGAGCCGCGCATCATCGCGAAGTCACCGCACCGGGCGCCAGCCGGCAGCACCTTCTGCGGGTTCATGCGGTGCTCCGGGTCGAACGCATCGCGGACGCATGCCTGCGCGGCCAAGTCCTCGACGGTGAACACGAGCGGCATGAAGTCGCGCTTCTCCAACCCGATGCCGTGCTCGCCGCTCAACGCGCCGCCGGCGGCGACGCAGAGGCGGACGATCTCGTCGCTCGCCTCCAGCACGCGCTCGAGCGTGCCCGGGACGCGACGGTCGAACGACAACAGCGGGTGGAGGTTGCCGTCGCCGGCGTGGAAGACGTTCGTCACGATCAGGTCGTGGCGCTTGGCGATCGCGTAGACGCCCGTCAGCACCTGCTCGAGCTTGGTGCGCGGGACGACGCAGTCGTGCAGGTGGTAGTGCGGTGCGATCTGGGCGACCGCGCCGAACGCGGACTTGCGCCCCTTCCACAGCAGCGCGCGCTCCGCGTCGTCGACCGCGACCCGGATCGTGCGGACGCGGTTGGCGTGTGCGGCGGCCTCGACCTCGCGGGTCTGGGCCTCCACGCCCGACGGGAGCCCGTCGACCTCGACGATGAGGATCGCGGCGGCATCGGTCGGGTAACCGGCGTGCGCGAAGCTCTCCGCGGCCACGATGATGCCGTGATCCATCATCTCGACCGCCGCCGGGACGACGCCGCGGGCGATGATCTCCGACACGGTCGCGGCGCAGTCGCTCACATCCAAGAAGTCGAGCAGCATCGTGCGCACCGCGGGGGGGAGCGGGGTCAGACGCACACACACGCGCGCGACGACACCGAGCGTTCCCTCCGATCCCACGACGACTCCGCGAAGGTCGTAGCCGGCCGCCTCGGGTCCCTCGCTCCCCAGGCGCTCGACCGTCCCGTCCGGCCATCACGACGTCCAGCGCCAGCACATGGGCCGACGTGACCCCGTACGCCAGGCAGTGCGGGCCGCCGGCGTTGGTGTTCACGTTCCCGCCGATCGACGAGGTCTGCTGCGACGACGGGTCGGGCGCGTAGGTGAAGCCGGTGGGCTTGAGTGCGGTCGACAGGTCGAGGTTGAACAGACCGGGCTCGACCCACGCCAGTCGATCGTCGCCCCGGACCTCGACGATGTCGTGCATCTTGGCCGTGACGACGACCAGCGCGTCGCCGATCGGCGTGGCCGCGCCGGCGAGACCGGTTCCGCTCCCACGCGGCACGACCGGGAGGCCGTGCTCGGCGGCGATCCGCACGCAGGCGACGATGTCGTCGGTCGAGTGGGGGAACGCGACGAGCGCGCATCCTCCCTCGACCATGGAGGCGTCGCGCGCATAGAGCTTCAGCGCCAACGGATCGGACAGCACCTCCGAGGGTCCGAGCGCCGCTTCGAGCGCCGCGCGCGCGCCATCGACATCGGTCATGGCGCTAGGGTAGGGCCGGAGCGATGGTGACGTGGGAGGCGTTCGGGTCCGAGGCCGGGGAGCTCGCCGTGTTCGGCAGGGAGCGGGTCGATCGGCGGGTGTCCTTCTTGGCGACCGTCCGCGCCGACGGCGGCCCTCGCGTGCACCCCGTCACCCCGTGGATCGCCGATGGTCGCCTCTACGTCCGGATGTACCCGACGTCGCCGAAGGCCGCGGATCTGGAGCGCGATCCGCGGTTCGCGTTGCATTCCATGATGGACAACGATGACGGCGTGGGCGGTGAGTTCGCGCTGAACGGCCGAGCGATCCGCGTCGAGGATCCCGGAACGTTCGCCACGGCGCTCTCCGCGATCGACGTCGTCGACGCCGACGGTGCATACGTGCTCTTCGAGCTCCGGTGCGACGAGGCGATGGGGACGCAGTACGTGGGGGACGCGACCGAACGCCGGAAGTGGCGCGCCGCGACCGGGTCGGGCTAGGCGACCCGGCCGGGGGAGCCGTCGGGTGCCGAGATCGGCAGCCCCTCGCTCGCCCAGGCCTCGATGCCGCCCTCCAGGTTGTAGGCCTCGAACCCCCGGGCCTGCAGCATCATGGTGGCCAGCTCGCTGCGGTTGCCGCTGCGGCAGATGACGACGACGGGCTTGGTAGCGTCCAGATCGGCACCCGCGCCGGCCATGATGGAGTTCAACGGCAGGTGGATCGCACCGTCCACGCGTCCCGCGTCCCATTCGTACTGCTCCCGGCAGTCGACCAGCTGGATCTCCTCCAGCCGCTCGTACGTCCCGCGAGGTGTCGTGAGGGCTTCCAACATGTCTTCGAAAAGCCTATCAGCGACGTCCACGTGCGCTGAGCGCCGTCTCGAATGCCTCGAACGAGCGGTCGTCGAAGAGCACGAACCGAACCTCCTCCACGCCGGTGCTCGCCACGGCGACCGCCTCGATCGCCACCGGGGCCGCCTCGTCGACCGGGTACCCGTACACGCCGGTCGAGAGGGCGGGGAACGCAACGGTCGCGGCACCCAGCTGATCGGCGACGCGCAGGCACTCGGTGTGACAGCTCGCGAGCAGGCGTGGGTCGTCGGGAGATCCCGAGTAGACGGGTCCGGCGGTGTGGACGATCCATCGCGCCGCGAGCGCGCCGCCGATCGTCGCGACCGCCTCGCCGGTCGGGAGCGGCGGGATGCCGCGTTCCCGGATGACCCGTTCCCGGTCCGCGAGCGCGTCAGGTCCCGCCGCCCGGGTGATCGCCCCGTCGACGCCGCCGCCGGGACGCAGCGCCGTGTTGGCCGCGTTCACGATGGCGTCGACGTCTTGGAGCGTGATGTCCCCCTGTACCAGCACGATCTTCGGCATGACGCCATCGTAGTCCGGGCGTGCGCGCCGACGCCGGCGACAGGATCGATGCTCGCCCGGTACCCTGCCTCGCATGTCGGGGTTCGACATCTTGGTGCTCGGTGACGCCAATCCGGATCTGATCCTGAGCGGCGATTCCGTGGTGCCGGCGTTCGGCCAAGCGGAACGTTTGGTCGACGATGCGCGGTTCGTGATCGGCGGCTCCGGGGCCATCTTCGCCTGCGCCGCCGCCAAGATGGGCTTGCGCGTCGCGTTCGCCGGCGTGGTGGGCGACGACCTGTTCGGCCGCTTCATGTGCGACCGACTGCAGGAGCAGGGCGTCGACACGTCCGCCGTGGTCGTGGCTCCGGACCGGCCGACGGGTGTGACCGTGGTCCTGTCCGGCCGTGCCGATCGCGCGATGCTCACGTTCGCCGGTACCACCGGCGATCTCCGGAGGGAGATGATCGACCCCGACCTGTTGCGACGGACCCGGCACATCCACGTGAGCTCGTACTTCCTGCAGCACGCGCTCGTGCCCGACCTGGCGGACCTGTTCCACGAAGCGCGGGAGGGCGAAGCGACGACGTCCCTCGACCCGAACTGGGACCCCGCGGGCGATTGGGACGGCGGGTTGCTGACGCTCCTTCCGGAGGTGGACGTGTTCCTGCCCAACGAGGTCGAGGCGCTCAGCCTGGCGCGTATCTCCGTCGTCGATGATGCCATCGCCCGGCTGCGCTCGTCCGGAGCGGGGACGGTGGTGGTCAAGACGGCCGAGCAGGGGGCGATCGCGGCGCAGGCCAGCGAGCAGGTCACGGTGCCCGGCCTGTCGACGACGATCGTGGACTCGACCGGAGCCGGCGACTCGTTCGACGCCGGGTTCCTGGCCGGGTTCCTGAACGGCGATCCGCTGCGACGATGCCTGGAACTCGGGAACGCGTGCGGCGCGCTCTCCGCGCGAGGGCTCGGGGGCACGGCGATGCAGGCCACCATGGTCGAGGCGCTGGATGCGATCGAGCGGGGCTCCGTGCCGTGATCGTCTGCCTGGCGGCCAACGCGTCGATCGACAAGCTCTTCGAGGTCGAGCGGCTGGTCCGCGGCGACATCCACCGGCCGCTCGGGTTCGAGCAGACGGCGGGGGGCAAGGGGTTGAACGTGGCGCGTGCCGCGAAGGCGCTCGGCGGCGATGTGCGCGCAGTGGCGCTTCTGCGCGGACACGCCGGCAAGTGGCTGCAGGAGACGCTGTCGTCCGAAGGCGTCCACGGCTCGTTCGTGTGGACCCACGGCGAGAACCGATCCTCACTCTCGGTGGCCGACCGCGAGACGGGCGGGCTGACCGAGTTCTACGAGCACGGCTCAGAGGTGCCGTCCTCGGCGTGGCCGGAGCTGGCCGATGCGACGGTCAGCCTCTTCCCCGATGCGACGTGGCTCACGATCTCCGGCTCGCTTCCCGCGGGGGTCGGCGACGCGGCGTACCGCGACATGGTGTCCGAGGCGCGGGCGGCCGGCGTCCGCGTGGCGTTGGACGCCGAGGGCGACCGGCTTCGCCTGGCGCTCGACGCGCGTCCGGACGTCGTGAAGGTCAACGCGTCCGAAGCATCGGAGCTGCTGGGCGTGCCCACGGCGCGTCGCGACGAAGCGATGGCCGCGGCCCAGAAGCTCCGGGAGCTGGCCGGAGGAGACGGACACGTCGGGATCGTGACGAGAGGCGCCGATGGGGTCGTCGTGGCCGCGCCCGACGGCGCGCTGTACGAGGGCGTCCTGTACGTGCGTGGCCGGTACCCCGTGGGCAGCGGTGACGCGTTCCTCGCCGGTCTCGTTGTCGCGCTGGACGCCGGGACCGGGTGGGGAGGGGCGTTGCGCCTCGCACTCGGCGCGGCGACGGCGAACGCCGAGCTCCCCGGCGCCGGCCGCCTCGATCCCTCCCGTGCGGAGGCGCTCGCTGAACGGGCTACCGTCGGGTTGGTCTGAGCGGTTTCTGTGGAGGTGCGTCGTATCGATGCGCACGAGTGGGGGGAACTCCGTGACCTCCGCTTGCGGGCGTTGCAGGACGCTCCCGACGCGTTCGGTTCAACGCACACCGAGGAATCGGCCCGTACCGACGCGCAGTGGATGGAGTGGGCGTCCGTGCTCGGGGATGGCCCATCGTTCGGCGCGGTGGCGATCGACGACGACCACTGGGTCGGCATGGCGGTGGGGGCGCCACATCGGGACCACCCGGGTGAAGCCGGACTGTTCGCGATGTGGGTCGCACCCGACGCGCGCCACGCCGGCATCGGCCGGGGTCTGGTCGAACGGGTCGTGCGGTGGGCACGCTCCGAGGGCTTCCCGGTGCTCCGTCTCCTCGTCACGCAGACGAACGCCGGCGCGATGCGACTGTACGAACGTTGCGGCTTCATCGATGACGGCGTGCGGTTGCCACTCCGCGAAGGTTCCACCGTGACGGCCGCGTCCATGTCGATGGATCTGTCGGCATGAGCGACGACAGCGACCGATTGGTCGCCGAGCAGATCCGATACTACGACGACCGTGCGACCGAGTACGAGGATCTGTGGTTCCGCCGCGGGCGGTACGACCTGGGCCGCGATCTCAATGACGGCTGGTTCCGAGAAACCGCTCTCGTTGAGGCGGCGGTCGACGCGTTCGACGCGAGCGGCGGGGTGCTGGAGCTGGCATGCGGTTCGGGCATCTGGACGCGACGGCTCGCGCCGCGCGCCCACCGGCTGGTGGCGGTCGATTCATCGTCGGCCATGATCGAGCTGAACCGTGGTCGTTTCGGTGCGTCCAACGTGGAGTACGTGCATGCCGACGTCTTCACCTGGGAGCCGGGCGAGCGGTTCGATGCAGTGTTGACCGGGTTCTTCGTCTCCCACATCCCGCCGGATCGGTTCGAGCGGTTCTGGGAGCGGCTCGCGACATGGCTTCAGCCGGGCGGCCGGCTCTTCCTCATCGAGGACGCGGCCGGTCCCGGCCGTCCCTATTCGGGCGATGTCGTGGAGGACGGACCGGCGTACGCGCATCGCAGGCGGCTGGCCGACGGTCGCGAGTACACGATCGTGAAGCGGTTCTTCACGCCGGGGGAGTTGACCGACACGCTCGACGCACTCGGCTGGGACGCGGACATCCAGGCATCCGGCGAGCACCTCCTGTACGGAACGGCGTGGCCGAGATGACGGCCGACGCCCGACCGGTGGCGACTCAGGGGGTGAGGACCACCTTGAAATGACCCGCGCCGTCGACCAGCTGTTGGAACGCGCGCTGTCCCTCGGCGAGCGGCATCGACGTGAGCCACCCCGATACGTCGAGCGCCCCGTCCTCCAACAGCTCGATCGAGCGCGTGAAGTCCGCGTCGTCCCATCCGTACGAGCCGACGATGGTGGCCTCCTTGCCCAACACGCCGAAGAAATCGACCGTTCCCGAAGGAGAGCCCAGCCCCACCTCGTCGATCCTCCCGCCGTGCCGCACCGCCCGAAGCCCCATGGCCCACGTGGCCTCGAACCCGGCCGCGTCGATCACCACGTCCGCGCCCACTCCATCGGTCGTTTCGACGACCGCTCCGGCCGGGTCGTCGTCGTCGATGCTCTCGGCTCCCTGGGCCGCTGCCAGGGCCAAGCGGCCTGCGACGGGGTCGGTGATGAGGACACGGCCCGCCCCGTACACCAGCGCCGCCTTCGCCATGAGGACGCCGATCGGCCCGGCCCCGATCACGAACACGGTGTCGCCCGCCCGCACCCCGCGAGACGTCACGTGCACCGCGTTCGCCAGCGGTTCCGTGAGGACGGCCAGGTCGTCGGAGAGCTCCGGATCGAGCGGCAGGGCGGCGGCGGCCGGGACGGCGAGTCGTTCGGCGAAGCCGCCCGGCTGGTCGCGCCCCACGAGCCGTCCTGCCGGGCAGTGATTGATCGCCCCCTGCCGGCACCAGCGGCAGACGCCGCACGAGACGATCGGCTTCAGCACCACGCGCTCGCCGATCCGTGCCTGCGAGACACCCTCGCCGACCTCCGCGATCTCACCGACGGTCTCATGGCCCATGATCAGCGGCGGGATCCGCCGCGGGCTGGCCTCGCGGAAGCCGTGCAGATCCGACCCACAGATCGCCGACACGCGCGCCTCGATCACGACCTCACCGGGTCCCGGCTCCGGGTCAGGGGCGTCCTGCAACTCCATCCGGCCGGGGCCGAGGTAGACGAGCGCCTTCACGGCGCATCCGGGCCCTTCGTGCAGACGAACGGCCGGTCACGCGCGGGCACCAGCACGGGCACCTCCGGGAACTCGCGACCGACCGTCTCGACGAGCGCGCCGGGGAAACCGAGGTTCCGCGCGAACAGGTCGTAGTGCATGGGGACCAGCAGGCCGGCTCCGATCCGCGATCCGAGCCATGCGGCCTCGCGGTGGTCAAGGTTGCCGACGATCCCGCGCCCCTCACGCTCGGCGTCGCGACCGTTGATCGGCAACAAGGCGACATCGATGTCGAGACCGGACAGTGTCTGCTCCATTCCATCGAAATGGATCGTGTCTCCCGCGTGATAGATGCGCACGCCTCCGAGGTCGACCACGAACCCCAGGAATCGGACGAGTCCCCCCGAGAGCGACTCGCCGAAGCCGTACGCATCGTCCATCGTCACGCCGTGACACGCGGGCACCGCGCGGATCGTGACATCGCCGATCTCCGTCACCTCGTCCGGTTGCACGCCGATGACGCGGCCCGCGGGAACACCTGCCTCGGTGACCATGTCCACGATGGGCGTCGGAACCACGAAGACGGCCCCCGGCGAGGCGTTCGCGATGGCACCGATGCTGGGCACGTCCAGGTGGTCGACGTGCTCGTGCGAGCAGAACACGACGTCGACGCCGACGGCCTCATCGGGAGCGAGCGGCGAGTCGTGCAGCCGTCCGCCGTAGGGGGACAGGAACGGGTCGAAGAGGATCGTGGTGGCGCCGCCGCGTGCCGCGAAGCTCGCCTGGCCGAACCACGACAAGGGCCGCCGTTCCGTCGGGCAGGACGACGTTCTTCAGCCGTTCGATCGAGGTCTCACTCATGGCATCGGCATCCTGTCACGGAGCGGCCGCGATGATCGCGTCGCCGGTCTTCGTGTCGAACACATGGACGTGGACGGGGGCGATCCCGAGATGCATCCGGTCGCCCGGCGACGGCCGCAGCGTGGGCTCGAACTTGGTCGTGATCTCGGCGCGGCCACCCGGAAGTGGTGGGAGCACTTCGTCGTCCCCGGACGGGCTGGTCGCCACCTGGCCGCTCACCGTGCCGTGCACGATCACGCCGTCGCCGAGTGGCTCGACGACATCGACCTGTAACTCCATGGACGGCTGGCCGCTCGTGGCGGGGCGCAGGTGCTCGGGCCGCATCCCCAGGACGACCTCGCCGTCGGGGAGGCCGGGCAGCGGCATCGACAGGTCGCCGGCCGTCGCGGATCCCGCACGGGCGGTCGCGCGGAGCAGGTTCATCGGCGGGCTCCCGATGAAGCCGGCGACGAACAGGTTCGCCGGGCGGTCGTACACATCCTGCGGAGCTCCGAGCTGCTGGAGCACGCCGTTCGACAGGACGGCGACGCGCTCGCCGAGGGTCATCGCCTCGACCTGGTCGTGGGTCACGTACACCGTGGTGATGCCCAGGCGCTGATGGAGTCGCTTGAGGTCGCCCCGGACCTGGACCCGCAGCTTCGCGTCCAGGTTAGAGAGCGGTTCGTCCATCAGGAAGACCTTGGGCTCGCGGACGAGGGCGCGTCCCATGGCCACGCGCTGGCGCTGCCCACCCGACAGTTGTGCCGGCCGCCGCTTGAGCAGGTCGTCGATCCCGAGCATCGCCGACACCTCGCTCACGCGCCGATCGATCTCGGCCTTGGGTGTCCGGCGCTCCTTCAGCCCGAACCCGAGGTTCCGTTGCACGGTCATGTGCGGGTAGAGCGCGTAGTTCTGGAAGACCATGGCGATGTCGCGATCCCGCGGGCTGACATCGTTGATCACGCGGTCCCCGATGCTGATCGCGCCGGACGAGACCTTCTCCAGGCCGGCGACCATCCGCAGCGCGGTGGTCTTGCCGCAGCCCGAAGGTCCGACGAAGATCATGAACTCGCCGTCGGCGATCTCGAGCGAGAGATCGTTCACCGCGACCGTCCCGCCGGGGAACTCCTTGCTGACGTGGTCCAGCGTGAGTCCGGGCATCGTCAGCCTTTCAACCCCGACGTCGCGATGCCGCGGATGAAGAACCGCTGCGCGACGAAGAACAGCAGCAAGACCGGCACCACGCTCATCACGTTGGCCGCCATCAGCAGATGGGTGTTGGTCTGATGGGCGCCCTGGAACGTCGTCAGGCCCAGCTGCAACGTCATGTTGCTCGGGCTGTAGATCGTGACGAGCGGCCACAGGAAATCGTTCCACGTCCACAGGAACGTGATCACCGCGACGGTCGCGAGGACCGGACCCGAGAGCGGGAGGATGATCTTGAACAGCACCCCCAGTCGCGACGCGCCGTCGATCCGCGCGGCCTCTTCCAGTTCGATCGGGAGGGATCGGAAGAACTGCCGGAGCAGGAAGATGCCGAACGCACCGGCGAGGTTGGGAACGATCAACGCACCCAGCGTGTCGATCAACCCGAGCTCCCGCACGATCAGGAACGTCGGGATCATGATGACCTGGAACGGGATCATCAATGTGGCGAGCACCAGGATGAACACCACGTCGCGTCCGAAGAACTTGATGCGAGCGAACGCGTAGCCCGCCAAGCTGCAGAAGAGCAGGTTGCCGATGACGACCACCACGGTGACCACCAGCGTGTTCAGGAACCACCGCGCGAACGGCGCACGCTGCAGGACCTCCGTGTAGTTCTCCCACTGGATGCCGCTCGGGATCAGGATCGGCGGGAAGTGTCGCGTCTCGTTGAGGGTCTGGACCGAGGTGATCACCATCCAGATCAACGGCACGACCATCAGGAACGCCAGCGGGAGCAGCACCAGGTGCCAGCCGCTGAACAGGAACCGTCCGCGGTCGGGATCGCGTTCCGCCCGTCTCCTCGAGCGGCGGGAGCGTGCGTGCGCGGGCGTCGGCGATGTCGCTCATGAGGCGTAATAGACCATCCGCTTGCCGACCCAGAGCTGGATCACGGTGAGGATCAGGATCACGATGAGCAGCACGTACGCGATGGCTGCCGCGTAGCCCGCGATGCCCTGCTGGAACGCGAGCGTGAAGAGGTAGAGCACCGGGACATACGTGGCCGTCCCCGGCCCGCCCTTCGTCAGGAAGTACACCTCGTCGAACACCTGGATCGCGTTGATCGTCGAGAAGACCACGAGGAAGAGCGTCGCCGGGCCGAGGAGCGGCAGCGTGACGTTGCGGAAGATGCTCCACGTCCGCGCACCGTCGATCGCCGCCGCCTCCAGGAGCTCCTTGGGCACCCCTTGCAGCGCGGCCAGGTAGATGATCGCGTCGAAGCCGATCCATCCCCACACCGTCATCGCGATGATCGAGTAGAGCGCGCCGTCCGAGCTGGTGAAGAAGCCGAACGGCCCCAGCCCGACCTTCCCCAAGAGCCAGTTCGCGAGTCCGAAGTTCGGATCGAACAGCCACAGGAACATGATCGACGTGGCGATCGTGGAGACGACCACCGGGACGAAGACGGCCAGCCGGTAGAGACGGATCCCATGGATGTGCCGGTTGAGCGCGACCGCCGCGAACAGCCCGCCGCCGACCGACAGCGGCACGAACAGGGCGGTGTAGATCATGGCGTGGACGATCGACGTCTTGAAGAGCGGGTCCTTCGGCAGCGCCCGGTAGTTGTCGAATCCGATCCACTCGGGCGTCGACAGCAGGTTGGTCTTCTGGAACGACATCAGCGCCGACCACACGATCGGCACGATGCCGAACGCGACGAGCAGCGCGACCGCGGGGAACGCGAACGCCCACCCGACCACGTGGTCGGACCGCAGGATCCGGCGGACGCTCACGCGTGCGTGCTTCCGTCGCTCCTCATGGCTAGCCGGGGATGGCCAGGAACCCGTTCGACAGGACGGCCGCGGCGTCCAACGCCTCTTGCGGTGTGGCCTCCCCCTGGATGGCGCTCACCAGCGCCTGCCCGAGCGCGGTGGAGATGCGCGGGTACTGCGGGATCTGCGGGCGCGCCTTGAGGACGTTGTTCAGGTTCTCGACGAACACCTCCGTGCCGGGGTACTCGGTGAAGAACGCCTGGAACTCCGGCATGTCCGAGACCGATGCGCGGATCGGCAGGTGACTGGTGTCGAGCGCGTCCTGCAGGACCTGGTCGGGCGACGTCATGAAGCTCAGGAAGCTCCACGCCGCCTCGACGCGCTCCTGGCCGTTGTCGAAGATCACCCAGTTGTCCGGGCCGGCGATCGTCTCGTGGCTGCCGCCCGGATCGAACGACGGCATGACCTGCACGCCGTAGTTCGCGTCGGGGAACCCCGACAGATCCCACGGGCCGGTGATGATCATCCCGATCTTGCCGGAGTTGAACAGCTGCCCGTACCTGCCCGAGTCGGGCTGGAAGTCCAGGTACATGGACCCATCCTGTTCGATCTCGGTCAACGTCGTCAGGGCGCGTACCCCGGCCTCGGAGTTGAAGATGGCCTCGCTGTTGTCCTCGTTCAGGATGTCGCCACCAGCCGCCCACAGCATGGCGATGTATTGCCACACGGTCGTCTCGCTGCCGTCGACAGGGAAGCTCAGCCCGAACACCTTGTTGGCCGGATCGGTCGTCGCGGCGGCGGCCGCACGGAGGTCCTCCCATGTCCAGTCGGGCGTCGGCTCCGGCACGCCGGCGGCCGCGAACAGGTCCTTGTTGTAGACGACCGCCAGGTTGTCCACGAGCGCCGGGACGCCGAGCACCCGGCCGTTCACGGTCGCGACGGCTTGCTCGCCCGGGAAGAAGTCTGCCCAGTCGTAATCGCCGGCGGTCACCATGTCGGACAGGTCAACGAGCGCCGGGCTCTGCGCGAGCTGCGGCATGTTCGTGCCGTACTGGTACGAGATGTCGGGCTGCTTGTTTCCCTGGATCGCGACCGTCGCCTTCTGCAGCGCGTTGTCGCTGTTCACGTACTGCAGCTCGATCGTGATGCCCTCGTTGGCCGCCTCGAACTCCTCGACCATACGCTCGATGGACAGGTACTCGTGCGACTCGTCCTCCGGAGGAGGCGGCGTGTAGCCCACCCACATCGTCAGCTGGATGGGTTCACCACCGGTCGCGCCGCCACTCGGTTCGTCGTTGCCGTCCTCGTCGCCACCGGTGCACGCCGCCGCGACGAGCGCGAACACGAGCACGATCACCGACACACGCCAGCTGCGCTTCATGGCTCCCCCTTCGTTGGTCGTGTTCCACACGTTCACGACAGCACCACCGAACGAGTCAGGTGGCGTGGACGATCTGGATCGAGCCCTCGAGCCTCGGCCAGAGCGACGGCGATCCGGTGCACCAGGATGAGCTCGGCCATGGGGTCGATCGGCCCCAGGCCGGGGTCGACGATCGCCGCACCCGTTGCCGCGACGTCGTCAAGCAGGTCTGCCTCCACGTCGCCAAGCGGCCAAACGACGGATCGCGGGCCCGCCACGCTGATCGGGCCGTGGCGGTACTCCAGGGCCGGATACGACTCGGCCCACGCGCCGGTCGCTTCCCGAAGCTTGAGCGCGGCCTCGTTCGCCAGGCCGACCGTCCAGTCCCGGCCCAAGAACACGAAGTGTCCGAACGCCTCGGGATCGATGGGCAGGTCGGCGACCAGCGCGCGCTGCCCGTCGTCCGCGATCGGACCCAGATCCTCCCCGAGGCCGGCGCGCAGCAACGCGAGGACGCCGGTCGCGAACCGCGTTTGGACCACCGAACGCTCGTCGGCGAACCCGAGGATGATGCATGCGTCGGCGGCCTCCGCGACCGGCGTGCCCACGACGCCGCAGATCGCCACCGAGCGCGCGGGATCGTCGCCGCGCTCCAGCAGCCGGGCGACCTCGGTCGTCGTTCCGCTCCGGGAGATGGCCAGCACCACGTCGTAGATACGTCCCCGGGGCGTCTCGGAGGCGGGGAACGCATCCGTCTCGCCCACACCGGCTCGCTCGCGGAGCCCCGCATACGCCTGGGCCATGAACAACGAGGTGCCGCATCCGACCGCGGCGACCCGATCGCCTGGCTTCGGGAGCGTGTCGGCCACCTCGGGGCCATCGCCGCGGCGCGGCGCCACACGTCAGGTTGGCTCGCCAGCTCGCGCACGATTTCGCTCATTCGAGTGCACTTTATTGCACGAACGATCATCGATGCAATGCAAGGGTGGCCTCCCTATACTCCGAACGTGCGCCAGGCCGATCGATTGAGCGTGATCCTGGAGGATCTCTCGGAGGGCGGTTCGGTCAGCGTCAGCGAACTCTGTCGGAGGCTCGGCGTCTCCGCTGCCACCATCCGACGCGACCTCGGCCTCCTTGAGGAGAACCGGCTGCTCCGACGCACGCACGGCGGTGCCGTCTCGCAAGGGCTCCTGTACGAACTGCCGCTCCGGTACAAGACCGCCCGCCACCAGGAGGAGAAGCGCCGGATCGCGCTCGCAGGGGCGGGGCTGGTCCCCGAGGGAGCGGCGATCGGCCTCACCGGCGGCACGACGACGACCGAGGTCGCACGAGCGCTCATCGGCCATGAGCGTCTGACCATCGTGACCAACGCGCTGAACATCGCGTCGGAGCTGGCCGTGCGACCGAACCTCCGGCTGGTGGTCACGGGCGGCGTGGCGCGAAGCGCCTCGTACGAGCTGGTGGGGCCGCTCGCCGAGGCCAGCCTGCAGGAGATCAACCTGGACATGGCCATCCTCGGTGTGGACGGCATCTCGGCGGACGCGGGGCTCACCACGCACCACGAGGTGGAGGCGCACACGAACCTCGCGCTGATCGACCGCGCCCGGCGGGTGGTCGTCGTCACCGACGGGTCGAAGATCGGACAGGCGGCGTTCGCGCGGATCTGCGGCATCGAGCGCGTCCACGATCTGATCACCGACGCCGGCGCGCCGCCCGAGGCGCTGGCGGAGATCGCCGCGACGGGCGTCGTCGTCACCACGGTGTGACACCGGCCCAGCGCGACGCGGTCAGTGGCGGCGGCGCGTCGAACCGCGGCGGATCGCTTCGGGGATCATGTCGCCGTGCGCGTCGATCAGCTCGTCGACCATGTCGTGGATCTGGTCCAGCGTGAGCGTCGCCGAGACGTTCGGGTCGAGCATCGCCGCGCGGTACACCTGCTGCCGGTCGCCGTCGAGCACCGCGCGGACGGTGAGCTCGACCACGTTCAGGAACGTCCGGTTCATGGCCGTCAGGTGCGCCGGGCGCGCAGGTACCGCCGTCGGTTGCACGCCGGCCCGGTCCACCAGGCACGGCACCTCGACGCAGCAGCCGTCGGGGAGGTCGGGGATCAGGCCGGTGTTCTTCACGTTCGCGTAGATCGCACGCGGGGTCCCGGTCTCGATCGAGTGGATGATGTCGGACGCGAGCTCGTTCCCCGGCGGCACCTCGACCGTCTCGCCGCCCTCGAGCTTGCGGACGATCTCGCGATAGTCCTCCAACGCCTCCTCGGTGCGACCGATGTAGTCGTCGACCGGGATGCGGAACCGCTCGATCTGGTCGTCGTGCGCATGAACCACGACACGTACTCCGCGGAGTGCTCGCTCGACTCGGTCGGGAAGTACCCCAGTTCCTTGTAGAGCTGGACCCGGACCCGGCGGCCGAGTCCCTCCGGATCGGCTTCGATCGCGGCGTCGAGATGCGGATAGAGGTCCTCGCCGTCGCGCTCGAACCGCGTGACGAACGCCTGATGGTTGAACCCCGACGTCTGGAACGCGATCTCATCCATGGGCACGCCGACCGTCTCGGCCAGGAACTCGTGGGTGTAGAAGACCGAGTGGCAGAGCCCGACGACGCGATCGAAGCGCGAGCCCTCGTAGACCGCCCACGGTGCCATCGCCATCGGGTTCGTGAAGTTCAGCAAGGTGGCGTCGGGACAGACGTCGGCCATGTCGTTGCCGATGTCGATCATCACCGGCAGCGTGCGGAGCCCACGCGAGATCCCGCCGATACCGAGCGTGTCGGCGATCGTCTGCCGCACGCCGTAACGGCTCGGGATGGCGAAGTCGAGCAGGAACGCGTCCCGACCCCCGACCTGGATCTCGTTGATCGCGTAGTCCGTACCGTCGAGCGCTTTCCGCCGATCGAGCTGCGTGTCGATCGTGGCGCGCCCGCCCTTGGCCTCGTTGATCCGGGCGCCGATCCGGCCCGCGGTCTCCAGCCGTGTCTCATCGATGTCGTGGAGGACGACCGAGACGTCGCCGAGATCGTCGAAGGACAGGATGTTCGACAGGACATCGATCGTGAACTCGACGCTGCCCGCCCCGATGATCGTCACGTTCGGCATGCGCGACATTGTTCCATCGGGCATGTAAAGCAACAAATCGCGCCAGCCGATGCTAGCGTAGGCGGATGAAACGACTGGCCCGGGCGGCCATCTGCGTCGTCGTGCTGGTGGTCCCGTTCGGGGAGCCCACGGTCGCGAGCCCGCCGATCGTCGCCCCGGCCCCGGCGCTCGCTCCGGCGGCCGCGGTCGCCGTCGCCGATCCCGCGTGTCCGCACTGTCCCGATCCCGAACCGTGCCCCGGGTGCTGGCTGCCGGCGCTCGACGCCAGGTGGCAGTACCAGCTCCAGGCGAAGCCGGGCGTCGCCGACGAGACCGGCGGCATCGACGTCGATATCTGCGCCGCTCCGGCCTCGGGCGGTGGTTGCGTGACACCGGAGGTGTTCGACATCGACCTCTACGTCGACACGAACGTGTCGGGAGAGGGCAACTTCGTCGTGAACACGGCCGCGGTCGACGCGATCCATGCCGCGGGAGGACACGCGATCTGCTACATCGACGCCGGGGATGCCGAGACGTATCGGCCCGATTACCAGCGGTTCGTGGACTTCGACGAGGCGTGCGACGGCTGCCTGATCGGCAACCCGTTCAGCCAGGTCTTCCCCGACGAGTTCTTCCTGAACATCAACAACGACGAGGGTCAGCGCGCGTTCATCCTCCAGGTCAATCGGGACCGGGTGCGGAAGTGCGCGGCGGCCGGGTTCGACGGCGTGGAGTGGGACATCATCGACACGTTCGAGGATCCGCACTCGGGGTTCGATATCAGTTACCGGGCACAACTGATGTTCAACACACGCCTGGCCAACATGGCGCATCGGTTCGGGATGTCCGTCGCCATGAAGAACGACCCGTCACAGATCGAGGATCTGCTTCCGTACTTCGACTACGCGATCGTCGAGGAGTGCTTCGAGTACCGGTTCTGCTCGGGGAACCCATCGCCCGGCGAGGTCGCGTTCATCGAAGCGGGGAAAGCGGTCTTCGAGGTGGAGTACCGGCTCACGCGCGACGAGTTCTGCGAGGACGCCGCGAGCCTGGGGTTCAATGCCATCAAGAAGTCGCCCAACTATTCCCTGTTCGCCCAGCCGTACCACCCGTGCCGCTGACGAACGGCTCGATCACATGATCGCGAGTTGACCGCCGTCGACCACCAGCGCTTCGCCGTGGATGAACGACGCGTCGTCCGACGCGAGGAACACGTACGCGGCCGCCACCTCCTCAGGCGTGCCGGCGCGGCCGAGCGGGATCTTGTCACGTTCGTACGCGGCGACGAACGCGTGGTCGGTGATCGCATCGTTCAGCGGCGTCCTGATGAACCCGGGACACAGGCAGTTGACGCGGATCCCCTGACGCCCGAGCTCCACCGCCATCGTTCGCGTGAGCTGGAGGACCCCTCCTTTGGACGCGTTGTAGTGCGCGAAGTCCTCCTCCCCGCCGAGGGCGTTCGTGGACGCCATGTTCACGATCACGCCGGAGCCGTGCGCCACCATCCGCCGGGCGACGGCCTGCGCCACCAGGAACATCCCGCGCAGGTTCACCCGCAGGATCCGATCCCACTCCGTCACGTCCATGTCCAGGAACGCATCCTTGTGTGCGACCCCCGCGTTGTTGATCAAGACGTCGATCGAACCCAACGAGGCCTCGGCCACCTCCACCAGCCGCGTGACGTCCTCGTCGCTGGCGATGTCGCAGGCGACGCCGTCCACCGTACCCAACGGCGCGAGCTCGGCTGCGGCGGCGCGGACCTCGTCGGCATCCACTCCGCAGAAGAACACCCGGCTCCCTTCCTCCAGGAAGCGGCGAGCCGTCGCTTTCCCGATGCCGCTGCTTCCCCCCGAGATCAGCACGGCCTTGTCGGTCAGCCCGCGCACGGCATCTCCCCGATCGGAACCGTTGAGCGCCGGGGGCGCGTCGCTACCATGCCGGACATGCGCGGGATGGTGGCAGACGCGGCACGGGCCAGCAATGGCGGCGTCAGCCCACCCCGTGGGCGCGCCTCGTGAGTCGGCGGACGGCCGTCCGCCCTGAGGTGGCGGTTCACGGACTGTTCGTGGTCTTCGGGTTCGTGATCGCGGCGTTCTTCCCCTTCTTCACGATCTACCTGCAGGGCCGAGGCCTCTCCGCCGACCAGATCGGGATCGTGATCGCGGCGACCGCGTTGGCACGGATCATCGGGAACCCGATCTGGGGGCACTACGCCGATACCCGCATGGGACGGCTGACGGCGTTCCAGATCGGGACGATCGGCGCAGGCGTGTTCGCCGCCGCGATGAACCTGGTCGACGGGTTCGCAGCGATCACGATCATGGCGGCGATCGTCGCCGCCTTCTGGGTGGCCACAGGCCCGAACATCGACTCGATCGCATTGGTACACCTGGGCGACGAGGCGATGGCCGACTACGGGCGGCTGCGCGGATGGATGAGCGCGTCGTACGCGCTCGGGTGCCTGACGTTCGGCGCGATCCTGGAGGCCGCGGGCGTGGAGTGGGCCATGCCGATCTACGCGGTCGCCAGCCTGGTCGTGTTCGCCTGGAGCACGACGATCGTCCGCGACAAGCCGAAGGACGTCGAGGCGCACGGACGTCTCGGGACGGTCGGAGCCGTCTTCAAGGCCGCGCCGCGGTTCTGGGGGTTCCTGGCGGCGGCGCTGCTGGTGTGGGTCGGCTTCAACGCGGCGTGGAACTTCATCTCGCTCAAGATCGTGCGGGAGGGCGGCGGGCCGTTCCTGATCGGATTGGGCACGGCGATGGGAGGGCTGCTCGAGGTACCGGTGATGCGCGTCTCGTCCCGCCTGCAGGTGCGATGGGGACTTCGGCTCGTCTACGTGGTCGGTTGCTGCATCTACGCCGCCGGGTTCCTCCTGTGGGGTCTGGTGGATGATCCGACGATCCTGTCGTTCCTGACGACGCTGGAGGGGGTGGCGTTCGGCCTGCTGTTCACGACGAGTGTCGTGGTGGTCGGGCGGCTGATGCCTGCCGCCCTCTACTCGACCGCCAACTCCATGCGCGAGATGGTCATGCTCGGCATCGGACCGATCCTCGGCGCAGGCATCGGCGGGTTCGTGTACCAGCGAGCGGGCACCGTCGTGCTCTACGCGGGCGCCTCCTCACTGGCGCTGGCGGGAGCGGTCGTGGCATGGTTCGCTCTGTCCACGCCCGCTCTGTCCGAGCCCGGACTGCCGGGGCAGGAGATCGAACCCGTCATCCCGTGACCGAAGCGAATGAACATCGCGCGTTCGTCGAGCGCCGTTGGCCGGAGCTCGACGTGCGGACGTTCGAGCCGGTGGGTGAGGGCTGGGACTGCTTCACCTACCTGGTGAACGGCGAGTGGGTGTTCCAGTTCCCGCGGTCGCCCGCCGCGAGCGAGAGCCTGGCGAAGCAGATCCTCGTGTTGCCGGAACTGGCCCGTGAGGTGTCGTCGGCGATCCCGTCGCCTGAGTACGTGTCGAGCGATCCACTGTGCATGGGCTACGCGCGCATCGACGGCCGCCCGATGTCGGCGGACGTCGACGGCATCTGGCCGGAGCGGCTGGGCCGGTTCCTGTACGACCTGCACCTCACGCCCCCGGAGTTCGTCGGCCTCCGCTCGACGACCGCCGCCGCCGTTCGCGAGGGACTCCGCCACGAGGTGGACGTGCTGAGCGAACATGTGCTCCCGCTGCTCTCGACGGACGAGCGCACGACCGCGGAGCGGACGCTGGCCGCATTCCTGGACGACGACGACAACTTCCGGTTCGCGACGGGCCTGACCCACGGCGATATCGGTCCGGCGCACGTGCTGGTCACCGACTCCGGAGACCTGGCCGGTGTGATCGATTGGGGAGACCTCGAGGTGGGCGATCCGGTGTTCGATCTGACGTGGGTCATCCACGCGGTACCCGAGGTGGGTGAGCGCGTCCTCGGCGCGTACGGCGGGCCGCCCGACGATCGGTTCGTGGTTCGCAGCCGGTTCGCGTTCATGCTGATGCCCTGGCACGAGGTGAAGCACGGGTCCGAGTCCGGGCAGCCCGCGTTCGTCGAGAGTGGCATGGCCGGGGTCCGCGAGCGGCTCGGCTGAGCGCCGGTTCGACGTTCTCCTTCCCGGCTGCGACCATGGAACGTCGAGGGCGCCTGCGGGCGACCTTCGGCACATCCGACGGACGAAGGAGGAACGCGATGACTGATGAGGACAAGAGCGTGGTGAACAAGGCCAAGGGCGCGGCCGGCGGCGCCGTCGACAAGGCGAAGGACGTCACCGGCGATCTGGTCGAGCGGGCCAAGCCCCTGGTGGACAAGGCGGGCGGGGCGGCTATCTCGGCGTTCGACAAGGCGAAGGACGTCACGGGCGATGTCGTCGAGAAGGCCAAGCCTCTCGTGGGCAAAGCCGGCGAGGTCGCCGGCGGGCTGCTCGACAAGGCGAAGGAGAAGCTCGCGACCGACAAGACCGACGACGGCGCGCCCGGTGCCGGCGACTCCACAGACGTCTAGTCCGGAGAACCGAGCAGAAGGGGAGGGCTCCACGAGATGGTGAGCGCATACATCCTGGTGCAGACCGAGGTCGGCAAGGCGTCGCAGGTGACCGACCAGATCAAGAACCTCAGCGGCGTGGTGAACGCCGACGGCGTCACCGGTCCCTACGACGTGATCGCGCGGGTCGAAGCGGACGATCTCGACGGCCTGGCGAAGAAGATCGTGATGCCGATGCAGGAGATCGAAGGCATCACGCGGACGCTCACCTGCCCCGTCCTCTCGATGTAGCCGCGAGACCGCAGCGCACCGCGATGACGATCACGATCCGGCGCGACGACGAGATCTCCGACGTCGACGGCGAGTGGTTCCGTGCGCGCTGGCACTTCTCGTTCGACACCTACCGGGACCCGGAGTACACGAGCTTCGGGACGCTGCGGGTGTTCAATGACGATCGGCTGATCCCCGGCGCGATCTGGCCGATGCACCCCCACCGCGACATCGAGGGCCTGACCTACGTCGTGGAAGGGAGCTTCCGCCACCAAGACGACGTCGACGGCGATCCGGGTCCGCTCCCCGCGGGCGCCGTCCAGCGGATGACGCTCGGTTCCGGCGCGTGGCATTCGGAACAGAACGCCAGCCAGACCGAGCCGATGCGGTTCATCCAGATCTGGATCATGCCGGCCGAGCGGGGTCTGACACCCGGCGTCGAGCAGAAGGTCTTCAGCGAGGCGGATCGAACGAACCGCCTGCTCAAGGTGATCAGTGGCGACGACGGGGACGCGGTCCTCGTTCATCAGGACGCGCACGTGTGGGTGTCGCGCTTGGAGACGGCCGTCTCCGTCACGCACCCGCTGGGTGTCGGCCGCGGCGTCTACCTCTACGTGATCGTCGGCGATATCACCGTCAACGACGAACGGATGACCACCGGCGACGCCGCCAAGATCTGGGACGAGACCGAGATCCGATCCACCGCCGCCGCGTCGAGCGAGCTCATCCTTGTGGATGTCGGGCTCTGAGCCGGCGTTCGCTTCCGCTCCACCCGGTACCGCCCTACGCCGAACGGCCGGGCCTTCCGGCCGATTGACGTAGCTCGCGACCTCCGCCGACGATGGCCGCGGTGACCTCCGGGACCCCCCTGACCCTGCCCGGTCGCACCGCCAGCCCTCTCGGGAGGATGCCCGGTGACCCGTTCGTGTCGTTCCGTCGCGGGTCGCCTGCTGTCCGTGATCGGCCTGCTCCTCGTGGTGACGACGGCTCCCGCCGTCGCTCCCGCTGATACATCGGCGGGCCGGGACGTCGCGGGAGGGGCGTCCCGGTTCGCTGATGCGGGGCGGCTGACTGGATCGCCGATCTCACTCCGTCCCACCGGCGGGGGCGTCGATCCCGAAGGCCACGGCTACGTCTTCCCGAGCCGACACGTGTGCGGCTCACGTCTCTGCGTGCACTGGGTGGAGGCGACATCCGACGCGCCGCCGCTCGTCGACGGTGATCGCAATCAGGTCCCCGACCAGGTGGACGCGACGCTGCGCGCGTTCGACACGGCGTGGAGTGTCGAGGTCGACGTGATGGGCTTCCGCGCGCCCAAGCCCGACGGCACATCGCCCGACCACGGGCCCAACAGCAAGCTGGACGTGTACCTGGCAGATGTCGGCTCGTCGGGCTTGAGCGGATTCGTGGCGACCGATGATCCGCATGCGGACGACGACGAGTATGCGTATCGCGACTACTCGGCGTACGTCGTGGTGGATGACGACTTCTCCGTGGCGCAACTCGGTGCGAGCGGTGGTCCCGGTGGCCTTCGCGCCACGGCCGCGCACGAGTTCTTCCACGTGGTGCAGTTCGCCTACGACTCGAGCGAGGACGATTGGCTCACCGAAGGAACGGCCGTGTGGATGGAGGGACGCGTCGCCGACGACGTCGATGCCAGCCGCCGCTGGATGCGCTCGAGCCCGGTCGTGCACCCTTGGATACCCGTCGACAGCAGCCGCGGGTTGAACGAGTACGGCGCGTGGACCTTCTGGCGGTTCCTGACGGAGAGCCAGGGCGTCCATGGTCCCGATCCGAAACTGATCCGCGCGGTGTGGGAGCTGGCTGCCGCCGGTCCCGGCGATCCCGACCTGTTCTCGGCACTCGCCGTGCAGCACGCACTGACGTCGCGGGGCCGGTCGCTCCCCACATCGCTCGCGACGTTCGGCGCGTGGAACCTGGCGCCGGGGGCCTTCGACGACGAGGGCGGCACCAACCCGAGCGCGCCGATCTCGCGGCGCCATCGTTTGAGTGCCGAACACCCGAACACCGGATGGGCGATGCTCCGGCTCAACCACCTGACGACCGGAACCGTGTCGTTCGAGCCCTCTTCGCTCGGCCATGCGTCGATGCAGCTGGTGCTGGATGCGCCGCCGAAGGTGACCGGCTCGGCGGCGCGCGTCCTGATCTTCCTGCGATCGGGCTCTCTGCGGCTGTTGCCGGTGGCGCTCGATGCCGAAGGCGACGCCGACGTTCGCTTCCCGTTCTCGTCGCACCGCGTCAGCCGCGTCGTGCTCGTCTACGCGAACGCCAGCACGAGTTTCCAGTGCTGGACGGGTGCGGGCTACTCGTGCAACGGCCGCTCGCGCGCCGACGAGCTCCCGTTCCGCTACCTGGCCTCCCTGGTCCGCTGACGTCGCGTTTCGGCGTCAGTCGTCCTCGGCGCTGGGCGGGAACGGTAACGCGATGGGGTCGTAGAACGGACTCCGGCCGTGCTCGTCGAAGCGGTCCATCCCCAGATCCGTGACGTCGACCAGGTCCGAACGACCGTCGAGGGCGAGATCGGCGGCCACTCGCGCGACGGCGGGGCCCCACATCATGCCGTGCCCGCCCGGAGACGCGACCGTCGCCCCGTCGATCGTGATGCCGTCGGTGGTGATCACCGGGCCGAGGATCGGCAGGTGGTCGGGTGTGTAGTCGATCGTTCCGCACCAGGCCTTGCGGATGCCCAGCCCTTGCGTCGCGGGGACCAGCCGATGCAGGCGGCGTTCCATTCGTCGCAGGTACGGCCAGTCGACCTCGCGCGCCGGCCCGGGCGTCTCCTTCGGGTTCGACATGCCCCAGAGCAGGCCGCCCTCCTCCAAGCGCCAGTAGATCCCGGCGCCGACGTCGAAGACCATCGGTTGCCGCTCCACCTCGAACGCCGGATGCGGTTGCGTGACGACCACTTGGTGTCGCGCGCCGCCCGCGTAGATGCGCGCGCCGACGCGTGCTCCCACCGCGCGGAGCGTGGGGCCGCCCGTCAGGAGCACGCGAGCGGTCTTGATGACGCCGTCCGGCGTCTCGACGCCGGTGACGCGGCGATGCCCTCGTCGGGCCGCCGCCGTCCGTAATCCCAGGAACGGCGTGCGCTCGCGGAGCTGCACACCGGCCTGCTGCATCGCCAGCGAGTACGCGCGGACGTTGCGGGGAGGATCGATCGCACCGTCGGTCGCGCAGTAGCTCCCGCCTCGGTGTCCTTCCGGGGTGAGCGTCGGGTTGAGACGGCATGCCTCGGCCGCATCGACCCACCGCACGGCGAGCCCGGCGGCGCGCTGCATCTCGACCCGCCGGGTGCCCTCGTGCACGTCTTTCTTCGTGACCGCCAGGATCAGATACCCGAGCTCGCGGAACCCCGAGTCGGTCCCGAGCAACTCGTGCTGGCGTCGGTAGAAGTCGATCGAGAACCGGCCGAGCGCGACCGTGACCGGGGTCCCGCCTTGGGCGCGGACGACGCCCGCGGCACGGCTGGACGCGCCCTGTCCGGCCAGATCCTTCTCCAGGACGACGACGCGCTCCGCGCCGCTCTGCGCGGCGAACCACGACGCCCACCCACCGACCATGCCGGCGCCGACCACGACCACGTCCGCCGTCTCCGCCTTCGCCATCCGACCCCCGCCCCGTGATCCGGGGCGTGAGTCTAGTGCCGAGGTCGTCTCGAGCGTTCCTCGCGGGCCGAAGCCCGCCTCGGCGGGCGTCTACGCGGGCTCGATGGATCTGAGCGCCGCGACGTCGACGCGCTGCACGGTGGCCTTCCCGAAGCGGGGCTTCACTTCCAACATCAGCCATCGACGCGCCGTCTGGTCGGGAGCCTCCTGGAACGTCTCCTCGATCGAGCGCAGCGTGCCCGTGGCGCGGAACGTCCGGCGGAGCTGCTCGTGCCGCCAGTCCACGCGGTAGCGGCGGCCGACCTCGAGCGACGTGAGGTCGATCTCGGAGGGGTCCATCGCGCCGTCCATGACGAACCCACTGTATGGCAGCAACTCGCGACGAGGCGAACGTACAGTGACGAGCATGCAGGCCCCCGAGTCACCTCCAGCGCTCGATCGGCGAACGCTCCGCGAGGAGATCCTGGTCGTGCTCGCGCTCTCGCTCATCTCGAGCGCCGTCTATGCCGTCCTCAGCCTGCTGTCCGCTCCGCTGAGAGGGGTGCGCGTCGCCTCGGTCAACCAGAGCACCGAGCTCGCCCGGCAGCTGGTCGGCATCGCGTTCAGCCTGGCGCCGGTTTGGCTGGTGGTGCATCTGCTGCGGAGGAGCAAGGAGGGCGTCGGGGCGATCGGGCTCGACGGGGATCGCCCGCTGGAGGATCTGAAGGCGGGAGCGGCGTTCTTCGCGATCGTCGGCCTCGGGGGTCTCGCGTTCTACTTCGGCGCCGTCGAGCTTGGCGTCAACCGGTTCGTCGTGCCCGTGCCGCCGCTCGGCCACTGGTGGACCGTGCCGGTCCTCCTGTTGGATGCGGCCGCCGCGGCGCTGCTTGAGGAGGTCATCGTCCTCGGGTACCTGATGACCCGGCTGCGGCAACTGGCGTGGAGTCCGTTCGCGGCCGTCGCGGCGAGCGCGTTGTTGCGCGCCTCGTACCACCTGTATCAGGGGTGGGGCGGGTTCGCGGGCAACCTGGCCATGGGCATCCTCTTCGGGATCGCGTTCCTGCGGCTGCGCCGGACCTGGCCGTTCGTGATCGCGCACTTCCTGCTCGACGCGGCCGCGGGCATCGGGTTCATCTTGTTCCGCGAGCATCTTCCCGGCTTCTCGTGAGGAGGTGTGGGTGCGGATGCCCATGGTGAACGGCGTGAGGAGGCCAACTCCATCCAGCTGGTAGACTCATACGCGGGATATCCCATCAAGACCGTTACCCCGGCCAGCGCGCCGGGGTTTCGCGTATCCAGGGCCCTCCGGCGGACCGCCTACTGCAGGTCTCGGGAGATCGATCGGTCCCACGTCCGATGCCAGCGCTCGTCCCCGTCCTCCGTGACGCGGAGGTCGATGCGGACCCGGTACGTGTCGCGGTCGCTCTCCAGATCCATCGTGACGTCGGCACCGCAGGTCGCCTCCGGCCACCGCATCTCGAACGTCGCCTGACCGCGCGCGGATGCGATCCCGGGATCGCCGGGCCGGACCGTGACCACCCCTGCGTATCGTTCGGCGAAGGACACCGCATGGTCCGTCGCCGGGTAGTCCCCATGGTTGCTGACGACGCCGCGCGTCTCCTGGGTCGCGACATCGTGCTCCACGCGCCAGTCGAATCCGTCGTGCCCGCGGTTCGGCACGGCGTCCCCGCCGTGTCCACCGCGCCGTGGCGGCGCGAACGTCGGTGAGCCCGCGGCGGGGGAAGGCCCGTCGAGGACGGGGAGCGTCAGCCTGGTCGCGGCGCGGTCGATCGTGAGCGTCACCGGCTCGGGCGGCGTCCACACGTTCGGCCAGTCCGTGCCGGCCAGGTCCAGTCGGATCCGGTGCCCCGCTTCGAACGTCCACGACGTCGCTTCCAGATCGAGCGTGATCTCATACCGTTCGCCGGGCTCGAGCGGCGTCGGTTCCTCGTCCGGGATCCGATGCGCCAGGTTCAGGAGGTTGCGACTGACGAGCGACGACGCGCCGTCGGGGAAGACGTCGCAGAGCTTCGCGGATAGGTACGCGATCGGCGCCGACGACGTGAGCGAGATCGTGAGCCGGGCGTGCCCCAGGATCTCCAGCTCATCTTCGAGCTCCGGCCACGTGTACGTCAGGGAGTAGGCCTCGTCGGGACGTTGGTCGTCGGGCTGTCCCCACGGCATGTGCGCGGCGCACGAGATCCAGGCCGTCCAGCCGACGTCGCCGCGGACCTCCAGGACGTCGCCGCCGTCGGCGGCCGGCGCGTCGGTGTGCGCGTCGGCGAGCGCCAACGGAGCGGGCCGCAACCGTTCGGCAGGCCACGTAGGTTCGTACCGCCACGCGCCTTCCATCGTGGGGCGGGACGTACCCGGTCGTGTCGAGCGCTGCGCGAAGAGCACGATCGGCGGCTCGCGATCGATGCCGTTGTCCTCGTCCTTGAGCCACCGGTCCCACCAGCGGATCATCTCGGGTACCAGGTCGATGTTGGGACCGGGGAGCGAGGTGTCGGTCGACGCGTGGGCCCACGGTCCGATCACGAGCCGCGTCGGGCACGTGAGTCGTTCGAACGTCCGCAGCGTGTTGTTGCGATAGCCGTCTGCCCACCCGGCCACGATCATGGTCGCCGCCTGGATGCGACCGTAGTCGGGACGCAGCGAGCCGAAGCGCCAATAGGCATCCGGACGTTGGTGCGCGAGCCACGTCAGGATCCACGGCTCGCTCCCCCGCACGCGTTGCTCCCACTCCTCGCGCCAGCCCTCGCCGTAGATCGCCGGGACCGGCGGCAGCGCGTTCAGCCCGATCATGTAGGACGGGTAGTCGACCTGGTCCAGCTGCTTCACCGCGCCGCCCATGTAATGGACGTCGTCCGCGTAGCGATCGTCGGTGGCGTAGATCGGGATGATCGCCTTCAGCGCCGGAGGACCTTCGATCGCGAGCTGGATCGAATTGAAGCCGGAGTAGCTCGTCCCGTACATGCCGACGTTGCCGGTCGACCATCCCTGCGTGGCGAGCCAGTCGATCACGGTGAGCATGTCCGTCCGTTCGATCGCTGGGTACTCGTCCTCCGCGATCCCCTCGGACGAGCCGGTGCCACGCAGGTCGACGCGGCACACCACGTAGCCGGCGGCGGCCAGACGCTCGTACTCGGGCCGGTACGACGCGGTGACGTCGTCCTTGCGGTAGGGGAGCGCTTCGAGCACGGCGGGCCAGGGGCCGTCGCCGTCCGGGAGGTAGAGCGAGGCGGCCAACCGGATGCCGTCACGCATGGAGAGGTAGACGTGCTGTCGGGTGGGCATGTCGAAGCGGAAGGCTACCGGTAGCGGAGGAGGCTGGAGGAACCCGAGGTCACATCAGACCCATCCGCGGAACCAGACCCGCGCCTGCCACGCCGTCCGGGAGATCGGACTGCCGGTGAGGACCGGCCAGAACCACAGGAGCAGGACGATCGCCACCGCCACGTAGCCCCACACGAACGGCAGGTAGGGATGTCGGGAGGACTCGACGGTCTCCCCGCCGGGTTCGCGAAGCACGATCGTGGCGCTCGCCAGGTCGCGCAGCAGATAGGCGATCGCGAGCACCATGAACGGCGTTATCGGCGCGACGTAGAAGAAGAACTGCGGCCTGGTGACCAGGAACCACGGGAGGAATTGCGCCAACAGCGGCGTCACGACGAACCCGGCGCGCCAGTCACCCCGTCGCCACCACATCAAGACGACGAACGGGATCGCCCACAGGCTGGCCCAGAAGATCGCGGGGTTCCCGACCGCGAGCACCTGCGCGATGTCGGCGCCGACATCGCGCGTGTAGAAGTTGACCGGACGCAACATGAAGAGCCACGTCCAGGCACGCGAGTAGTACGGGTGCGTCGGCGTGTACACGTTGGTGGCGACGTCGAGCGCAGTGGTCTTCAGGCTCCGGTGGTACGCAGCCATCGCGGTCTGGTTCTCCCACCAATCCTTGAGGCTCCAGCCGAAGTGGTTGAACCACGGCAGGTACATCACCATGTAGACGGCGAACGGCAACGCGACGAACGCGATGAGCAAGCCGAGGCTCTCCTGACGGAGGGCGCGAGCCAGCGCCACCCCGAGCGAGACGTCGCCCCGTCGTCGCCGGGTCGTCTCCCAGGCGAGCGACAGGATCAGGGCGCCGACCAGCGCCATGGCTCCCGACCACTTGACCGAGAACGCCGCGCCGAGGGCGACGCCGGCCGCGAAGCGCCACGGCCGCCAGAGCGGGAACGCGACGATCGATCGCGCCCGCCGCCCGACGACCCTGGCGGGATCGCCCGATCCGAGGTTGGGTTCCGGTTCGCCGCCCGGCTCCAGATCGAGCCCGGGCTCCGGTTCGGGTGGCGATCGCCGGTCGATCCATCGCCGGTCCAACAGCAGGAACAGGAACCCCACGACCACCCAGAACTCCAGGTGGATGTCGAGCAGCGCCGAGCGCGACAGCACGACGTTAAGGCTCTCGATGGCCAAGAGCAGGCCGGCGATGAACGTCCAGAGCGCGCTTCCGAACAACAACTGGGCGATGATCGCGACGACCGTCACCACCAACGTGCCCGCGAGCGCCGACGAGAACCGCCAACCGAACGGCGTGACGCCGAAGACCTTCTCGCCCATGCCGATCGCCCACTTGCCGAGGGGCGGATGGACCCACGAGCCGACATCCCACTTGTTCTCGCGCCAGTAACGCTCGTCGTTGCTATCCACCAGGCAGGTCCGGTCGGTGTCGCCGATCAGGATGCAGCCCGACTTGGCGTAGTAGTTCTCGTCGAAGAAGAGCTCGGGCGGACGCGACAGGTTGGTGAAACGGATGACGCCTGCGATCGCCGTCACGGCGAGCACGGCGACGACCGGCCGGTTCAACCGTTGCAGGACCGTGGACACCGGGTCAGGCTACAGGCGGCGGCATCGTTCGGAGAGACGGATGACTGATCCCAAACGCGTGGTCGAAGAGGGGTACGACCGGCTCGGCTCGCGGTACTTCGAATGGACGACCTCGCAGGGGCCGGGCGTCCGCGAATGGTTCCTCGACGAGGTGCTCCAGCGGATGCCTGCGGGCGCCGCCGTGTTGGAACTGGGATGCGGGCCCGGGACCGTGTCCCGGGCGCTCGCCGAGGGCCGGCGGTACACGGGGGTCGACATCTCGGCCGGCCAGCTGGCGCTCGCTCGCGAGCGAGCCCCGGACGCCACGTTCATCCAGGGAGACTTCACCTTGATCGAGCTCCCGGTCGGCGCGTACGACGGGGTGGTCGCGTTCTTCGTCTTCAACCACGTGCCTCGCGCCGAACACGCGCGGATGTTCTCGCGGGTGTACTCGTGGCTCCGACCGGGCGGGCGATTCATGCTCTCCCTCGGCGCCAGCGACACCGACGACGCGGTCGAGGAGAACTGGTTGGGCGTCCCGATGTTCTTCGCCGGCTTCGAGCCGGACGTGAACGAGGGCGCGCTCATCGGCGTTGGGTTCGAGTTGGAGTTCTCGGAGACGCGGAGCGAGATCGAAGCCGGGGGACAGGAGGTCACGTTCCACTGGGTGATCGCGCGGAAGCCGGTGGCCTGATGACGGCGATCGACGAGATCGTCTATCTCCTGGAGGAGGCCTTCTCCGGCGTCGGCATCGAGGAGACGAACGAGAGCCAGTCGCTCCTCACCAACCTCCGCAGCGTCGACGAGACGATGTGGCGGGCGCTCCCGCCGGGAGGAGCGCGCACGATCGAGTCGATCGCGCTGCACGTCGGGAGCTGCACGGTCATGTACGACGACTACGCGTTCGGGCCCGGCAGGCGTTCGTGGAGCGATCCAGAGGTCCAACCCTGGGCCGTGGGAGCGGCGCCGTTCCAGGAGACGGTCGACTGGCTCGAGGAGGCGCATGGGCGCTTCGTCGAGCACGTGCGCATGCTCCGTGACGAGGATCTCGCGACACCCCGCCGCACGAACTGGGGGGAGCAGCGCGAGACGCGGTGGCTGATCTCGACGATCGCGCAGCACGACGTCTACCACGCGGGCGAGGTGAACCATGTCCGGAGCATCCTTGCCTCGGATGACGCTTGGCGTTGGGGATGAGCGTCAGCGCTTGGGGCGGTCCTTGAGGCGGTAGACGAACTGCAGGCCCTGGAAGATGTCGGTGATCGACGCGCTCTTGTTGTCGACCAGGCCGGCGTCGAGCCCGATGCCCTGCGCGAATCCGAAGTCGATGTCGGTCGCGACCTTCGAAGCCTTCTTGGGCCACGCCACCCAGAGGCGCCCGGCCGGAGCCAGCGCCGCGGCCATCCGGTCGAACCTGCGGACCAGCTCGGACCGCTCGACGGCGAACAGCACACCGACGTCGAGTGGCTTCGCGATCCTGCTCAGGAGCGTTGCGCCGTCCGGCATAGGCGTCAGCTGTCGTTCGAACCCGTCGGGAGCGTTCACCAGGAAGACGCGAGAGCCGCCTCGGATGCCGAGCTTCTTGGGGAGCGGCGTGCCCGAATAGTCCTTGTGGTCGTTCGCCAACTCGGTGCTCCTGCGCGCATGGCCGGGGACGGCACATCCTGCCACCATCGGGTGGTGACGGGCACGCTCTATCTGGTGGGCACGCCGATCGGCAACCTGGGCGATCTGGCGCCGCGCGCGATCGCGACGCTCGCGGCCGTCGACCTGATCGCCGCCGAGGACACGCGACGCACCGGCCGACTGCTCGCCCACCTCGAACTGGTGGACCGGCCGCTCCTCTCCTTCTTCGAGGGGAACGAACGCGAGCGAACCGACGAGGTGCTCCGGCGGCTCCGCGATGGCGCGACGGTCGCCCTGGTCACGGACGGCGGCATGCCGACCGTCTCCGATCCGGGCTTCCGGCTGGTGCGCGCGTGCGCCGCCCAGGGCATCGATGTTCGCGTGGTGCCGGGGCCGAGCGCGGCGATCGCCGCGCTCGCGATCAGCGGACTGCCGACCGATCGTTTCGTGTTCGAGGGGTTCCTGCCGCGCAAAGCGGGGGAGCGCCGGGCACGCCTCGAGGCGCTCGCCGCGGACCCACGGACCATCGTGGTGTTCGAGTCGCCCAAGCGGGTGCGCGCGACGATGGTCGAGGCGCTCGAGGTGATGGGCGACCGGCCGGCCGCGGTCGCGCGCGAGCTGACCAAGCTCCACGAGGAGGTCCTTCGGGGGACGCTCTCCGAGTTGCCGGCCGCGCTGGACGCGGCGACGCTCAAGGGCGAGGTCGTCGTCGTGATCGGAGGAGCGGAGCCGTCCGACACCATCGACCCAGAGGAGCTGGTCACCGAAGCTCGGGGGCTCGTCGCCGAAGGGGTCCGCGCTCGGGATGCCGCGCGGGCCGTTGCGAAGCGGCACGGCACGTCCGCGAACGAGCTCTACGCCCGGCTGCTCGACCGGGACTAGTCTGAGGCGGACTAGCTCAACACTGGACGCCGTATCGAGCGTCCGTCGAGACGCCCGCTGCCGGTACCATGACCCGACCATGGGCCGCGACGTCTTCTACATCACCACCCCGATCTACTACCCGAACGACGTGCCCCACATCGGGCACGCGTACAACGCCGTGGCCACCGACTTCATCGCCCGGTTCCACCGGCTGCGCGGTGAGGAGGTCTTCCACCTCACCGGCACCGACGAGCACGGCCTGAAGCTCCAGCGGGCGGCCGAGGAGCAGGGCATGACGGCGCAGGAGTGGGTCGACGCGATGGAGCCGCGTTGGCGCGAGGTCTGGGCCCGGCTTGACATCGCGTACGACGACTACATCCGGACCACCGAGGCCCGCCACACGGCTGCGGTCGTGAAGCTCCTGAACGCCGTCCACGACAACGGCAGGGACGACATCTACTTCGGGACGTACGAGGGCCTGTACTGCGTGTCGTGCGAGGCCTACTACACCGAGGAGGAGCTGATCGACGGGCTCTGCCCGATCCACGAGCGGCCGGTCGAGCGGATGGTCGAGGAGAACTACTTCTTCCGCCTCTCGGCCTACGCGGACCGCCTCCTCGAGCACTACGAGGCGCATCCCGAGGCGGTCGAGCCCGAGACCCGCCGCAACGAGGTCCTGTCCACGATCCGCGGGGGTCTTCAGGACTTCTCGATCAGCCGGACGACGTTCGACTGGGGCGTGCCGATCCCGTGGGACCCGAAGCACGTCTGCTACGTCTGGTTCGACGCGCTGACGAACTACGTCACCGCGGCCGGCTACGCCGACGCTCCCGAGCGGTTCGCGCGGATGTGGCCGGCGAACATCCACTCGATCGGCAAGGACATCCTCCGGTTCCACGCGATCTATTGGCCGGCGATGCTGATGGCCGGCGACGTCGAGCCTGCCGACACAGGTCTGGGCGCACGGATTCCTCACGGTCGGCGGGAAGAAGATGTCGAAGACGAACGCTCACCGGCATCCACCCGTTCGAGCTCCTCGACGTCTTCGGCGTGGACTCGTACCGCTACTACTTCATGCGCGAGATCCAGTTCGGTCAGGACGGCAGCTTCTCGTTCGAAGCCATGGTCGAACGCCACAACGCCGACCTCGCCAACGGCCTCGGCAACCTCGCCAGCCGCGTCCTCGCCATGCTCGCGAGCAACTTCGATGGCGTCGTCCCCGCGTTCACGTCCGCAGGCGCCGAATCGGACCTCCCCGCGGTCACCGCCGAGGCCGCCGCGCGCTACCAAGCCCACATGGAACGCGTCGAACTCTCCCCGGCTCTCGCCGCTGCGTGGGAGATCGTCGCGCGAGCCAACCACTACCTCGTCGAGAAGGAGCCCTGGAAGATCAAGGACGAGTCCCGACGCGACGAACTGGCGAGCATCCTCTACGCCTCCGCCGAAACCCTCCGCATCCTCGCGATCCTCATCTACCCCATCATGCCCCGAGCCGCGAGCGTGTTGTGGTCCCAACTCGGCATCTCCGAGAGCCTCGAAGAACAACGCCTGCCGGAAGCCGCCGAGTGGGGCACGTTGGCGAGCGGAACGAAGACCACGAAAGGCGAAAGCCTCTTCCCGAGGTTGGAGACCGACTAGCCGGTCAGGAGGACGATCCGACCGCCCCGGCGCCCAACCATTCCCGCTCCACTCGGAGGTAAGACTTCTCAACTTCGTGTTTCACGTGAAGCTCCCCCGATTCACCCAAAGGTGAGACTCGGTATCGTGGTCGCTCGATGAGCGAGGAGAACCCTGAAGTGGCGGGTCAGAGCGGAGCGGTGGACACCCACTGCCACCTGTTCCTCATCGACAGCGAACCTTCAGGTGTGGTCGAGGCCGCGAGGGCCGCCGGCGTCGATCGCCTGATCTGCGTCGGCGTGGACCCGGAAACGAGCCGCCGGTCGCTCGAGCTGGCCGATTCGATCGAGGGTGTGTTCGCCACCGCGGGTATGCATCCCCACGACGCGAGCGCGTTCGACCGTGATGCCGGAGCCCGGATCGAGGAGCTGCTGCACGACCCTCGGGTCATCGGTGTGGGGGAGTGCGGGCTCGACTACTTCCGGATGCACTCGCCCCGGGAGGACCAGGGGCGGGCGTTCCGGGCCCAGATCGCGCTCTCGAACGACACCGGCAAACCCCTCGTGGTCCATGTCCGCGACGCGTGGCCCGACGTCCTTCGAGTACTGGATGAGGGATCGGCGGAGCGGGTGGTGATCCACTGCTTCAGCGGCGACGCCGAGATCGCTCGGGAGTGCGCGGCGCGCGGGTATTGGGTGAGCTTCGCGGGCAACATCACGTACCCGAAGAACGAGCATCTCCGGCAGGCGGCGGAAGCGCTCGACGTCGACCGCATCCTGGTCGAGACCGACAGCCCGTTCCTCGCGCCGCAGACGATGCGCGGTCGCGACAACGAACCCGCGAACGTGATGACGACGATCGCCGAGATCGCACGCGTGCGAGGCGCGCGTGTCGACGAGATCGTCGAAGCGACCGCGAAGAACGCTCGCACCGCGTTCGTCGGATTGCAGTAAGCGAGCACGCGAACGTCGGGAAACACGTGCTGAACGGGCCGAGTTATCCACCGAACGTGCGTTCGGTCTCAAGATTGCAGTGAGGGTTGAGGGTTTGCTAGGGTCACGGCCCGTGCACGTGATGGCTTCGGTCCGGCCACGCCGCTTCCCCCTGAAGCCTTCCTCGATCGAGTGGAGGAAGGTTGGCCGTACGACCCACCCGGGTCCGCAGGTTGCGGATCCATCGGGCGATCCAGGCGACGACGTTCGCCGTGAGCCTCTCGCTCATCGGCGGCGTGTGGTTCGTCGCCTCGCGCACGCATGTCACGTTGGTCGTCGGCGGTCGCGCCGAAGCGATCAGCACGAACTCGGAGAACGTCCGGGAGCTCCTGTTGGACGAGGGTGTGACCCTCGACGGGAGCGACCGGGTGGTGCCGCCGTTGGCGACCGTCCTCGCCGACGGCATGACCGTGGTGGTGAGTCCGGCGCCGCATGCGCCGGGTTCGCTCTCCGTCGCGAACGCGACGTTCCCGTCGGACATCACGGTCGGCCAGATGCTCACAGGTGTGGGGGTCTGGGCGGTGGAAGGTGCGAGCAGCGGACCCGTCGCGAGGATCGCGGCGGAGCTCGCCGGGGCTTCGGCCTCCGCGGACAACATCGGAACCTCTCCGGTGGTGAGCGTGCGAGCCGTCGTGGCTGGGAAGGTCCACGACGTGCTCACCAACGCTCGAACCACCGGGGAACTCCTCTCGGCCATGGGGATCACTCCCGGTGTGCATGACCGCGTCCGACCATCGCCCGGAACCCCGCTTCACGTCGGTTCGACGGTCGTCGTCGATCGCGTCCAGATCCTGACGCGCGAGCTCCGTCGTTCCATCCCGTTCGCGACGCGCACGCTGTGGACCACGGCCCTCCCGATCGGTGAGGTCGACGTCGTCTCCCATGGCATGGCGGGGCTCGCGTTCGTGACCGAACGGATCGTCAAGGTGAACGGCCGGCTCGAGTCGAGGTCGGTGATCGGCGAGCGTGTGGTGAGACCGGCGGTCGACGTGGTGCGGCGATCGGGCCCGGCCAGCCCGGCCATCCCGCAGCGGATCCCGGGAGGTCATGCGGCCGGTGGGCTGGCCACGTGGTACGACCCGCCGTGGTCGGGGCTCACGGCTGCCAGCCCGTGGATCCCGTTCGGCACGCAGGTGAGGGTGACCGACGTGGACACCGGGCGGACCGTTATCGTCGTGATCAATGACCGAGGACCGTTCTCGCCCGGCCGCATCATCGACCTCTCGCCCGAGGCGTTCTCCGTCCTCTCGCCGCTCGGCCGGGGCGTCCTCGACGTCCGCATCACCTGGTAACTCCGCGGCGGGTTCGGCCCTCACCGGGCTCGGCGCGGGCGCGGTCCGCGAGCTGGCGGCGCGCCACGGCATCCGACCCGACAAGGCGCTCGGACAGCATTTCCTGATCGACCCGAACCTGGCGCGCGCGATCGCCGCGACATCCGGCGGGGGACCGGGCGATCGCATCGTCGAAGTCGGCGCCGGCCTGGGTTCGCTGACGATGGCCCTCGCTGCGACCGGCGCCGACGTCCGTGCGATCGAGTTCGACCGGGCGTTGATCCCCGCGCTGCGTGAGGTGACGGACGAGGTCGCGAACGCCGACGTGGTCGCGGCGGACGCGACGCGCGTCGACTGGGCGAGCGAGCTGTCGGATGGTCCGTGGATCTTCTGCGCGAACCTTCCCTACAACGTCGCGGTCCCGGTCGTGATGGCGGTGCTGGAGGAGGCGACGTCGGTGACGCGGTTGGTGATCCTGGTGCAGCGTGAGGTCGGCGAGCGGTTGATCGCGGGGCCCGGCGACGAGCACTACGGTCCCGCGAGCGTCCGCGTGGCGTACCGAGCCACGGGTGAGCTGACGCGCCGCGTGTCTCCCTCCGTGTTCTGGCCGCGACCGAAGGTGGCCTCCGTCGTCGTGAGGCTCGACCGGCTCGCGGAGACTCCGGTCGCGGTCGCACCCGACCGGCTCTGGCGCATCGTCGACGCGGGGTTCGCGGAGCGCCGCAAGACCATGCGGAGCGCGGTCGTCCGGCTGGGCGTGGACCCCGGGCGCGCGGACGACCTCCTCACGGAGGCGGGTATCGACCCGCGCGCCCGCGCCGAACGGCTCTCGCTCCAGGAGTTCGGGCGGATCGCAGAGGCGCTGCCGTGACGGCCGCGCCGCGATCCGTCAGGCGGTCCGCCCCCGCGAAGCTCAACGTCTTCCTCCGGGTCCGAGGCGCCCGCGATGACGGGTACCACGACCTGGAGAGCCTGGTGCTGCCGCTCTCACTGGCCGACGAGGTGACGGTCACCGAGGCCGAGAGGCTCGACGTCGTGGTCGACGCGCAGGTCGAGTTGTCCGAAGGACTCGACGCCGGCGGCATGAACCTGACGCTCGTGGCTGCTCTCGCGATGGCCGAGGGGTGCGGTGGGTTGATCCGCGGCGCCGAGATCAAGATCGTGAAACGCATCCCCGTGGCGGCCGGGCTGGGCGGTGGCAGCGCCGACGCGGCGGCGACGCTGCTGGCGCTCAACGAGCTGTGGGGGTGCGATCTGGATCGCGAGGTGCTGTTGTCGATCGGGGAGCGCATCGGGTCCGACGTGCCGGCGATGCTCGCGGGCGGCCCGGTGATGATGCGTGGTCGCGGTGAGCTGGTGGTTCCCGTCCACGTGGTGACGACATGGTGGGTGGTCAAGCCGTTCGCGTTCCCGACACGCTCGCCCGACGCGTATCGGTGGTGGGATGAGGACGGCGGACCCACGGGCCCCGATCCCGGCGTGCTGATCGCGGCCGCCGAGACCGGCAACGAGGAGCTCTTGGGGCATGCGTTGTTCAACGACCTGGAGGGACCGGTGTCGCGCAGGCACCCCGAGATCGTGGCGGTCAAGCAGGCGTTCCTGGACGCTGGGGCGCTCGGCGCTGTGATGAGCGGCAGCGGTCCGACGGTCGTCGCGCTCGCTCGCCAGATGGGTCACGCCGACCGGTTGGCGGAGGCTGTTCCGGGGTCCTTCGTCGTGTCGGGTCCGCCGGCGGGATAATCGCCGGGCAGTCCGGGGTCGTCTAACGGCAAGACGCGGGCCTTTGGAGCCCTAAATGGAGGTTCGATTCCTCCCCCCGGAACCACTCCTCGGACGCCGGACTCACCCGCGGCGAACCCCCCAGCAGCGGGATTGCCAGTGCGGTCGTTCTTCCCGCAGGATGGTGCTCCCTCGTCCCTCGACCTCTGGACGCGCGGTTGGCCGAGACCACGAAGAACGCCCGAACGCTGGCAGCGGTGGTGCTCGCTGCGGGGAAGGGCAAACGGCTGAAGTCCTCGACGCCCAAGGTCCTGCACCCGATCTGCGGCCGCCCGGCGCTCTGGCACGTCCTGCACGGCGTGCTCGCCACACGTCCCAACAAGGTCGTCGTGGTCGTCGGCCACGGCGCCGACGACGTCCGCGAAGCGGTCTCGTCCTGGGGTCTGAAGCCCGCGCCGGTCTTCGTCGAGCAGACGGAGCAGCTCGGCACCGGCCACGCGGTGTTGGCCGCTGAGCAGGCGGTCGGTCGCGCGCAAGACGTGCTCGTGGTCGGCGGCGACTTCGACCCGGTGACGGGGGACGACCTGAAGCGGTTGGTCGGTGTGCATCGCCGCAACGGCGGCGCCGCGGCGATCTTCGTGACCGAGCTGGACGAGCCGGGCGGATACGCGCGCGTGGTGCACGAGCGTGGCCGGTTGGTGGCGATCGTGGAGGGCACCGACGCGCCCGTGGCGCTCCGTGCCAGCAAGCTGGTCTCGCCGTTGATCATGGCCTTCCGTCGCGCCGACCTGTTCCGCGCGCTCCCCGCGGTCAGCCGCGAGAACCGGCAGGCCGAGTACTACTTGAATGAGGTGCTCCCGATCCTCATCGACAAAGGTGAGCGCGTCTCCGTCGTTCCCGTCGACACCGGAGGGACGTTCGGCGTGAACTCACGCGACGGCCTGGCCGCCGTCGAGCGCGTCGTCCGCCGGCGGATCAACGCGACGCACCTGGACAACGGCGTGACGATCGTCGACCCCGACGCCACCTACATCGACGTCGATGTCCGGATCGGACGTGACACCGTCCTTCGACCCATGACGTTCCTGGAGGGGATGACCCGGATCGGCTCGGGAGCGTCGATCGGGCCGTCCACGCGGATCGTCGACTCACAGGTGGGCGACCGGAGCGAGGTGACGTTCGCGGTCGTCCTGGGATCCACGGTCGGCAAGGACGTCCGGGTCGGGCCGTTCGTCCGGACGCGTCCGGGGACGGTGTTGGAGGACGGATCCAAGGCGGGTGCGTTCGTGGACCTCAAGAACGTCACGGTCGGGAAGGGATCCAAGGTGCCGCATCTGTCGTACGTGGGAGACGCGGATATCGGGGATGACGTGAACGTGGGAGCCGGCACGGTGACGGTCAACTTCGACGGGTACGAGAAGCATCGGACCGTGATCGGGGACGGCGCGAGCATCGGCTCCGATACGATGTTGATCGCACCGGTCACGATCGGGAAGGACGCCAACACGGGCGCGGGTTCGGTGATCACGAAGGACGTTCCGGCAGGCGCGCTGGCCGTCGAGCGAGCCGAGCAGCGCAACGTCGAGGGGTACCGCGAACGCAAGGACGCGGAGCACCGCCGCACGGGCAAGGGCGAGAGCTAGGGGGGCGCGGTGGAGATCATCACGAAGAAGCGGATGATGCTGTTCACCGGCACCATCCATCCAGACCTGGGCCACGAGATCGCGGATTGCCTCGGGATCCCGTTGAGCGGATCCGAGATCCGGCGGTTCGCGAACACCGAGCTGTACTTCCGAGCGAAGGAGAGCGTGCGCGGAGCCGATTGCTTCATCGTGCAGACGCACTACGAGCCGGTGAACGAAGCGATCATGGAGCAGCTGATCATGATCGACGCGATGAAGCGGGCGTCCGCCAAACGCATCACCGCGGTCATCCCGTACTACGGCTACTCCCGTCAGGATCACAAGGCCCTGTCGCGTGAGCCGATCAGCGCCAAGCTCGTCGCCGACATGCTGACGGTGGCGGGCGCCGACCGGATCGTCTCGGTCGACCTGCACTCCGGACAGATCCAGGGGTACTTCGACGCGCCGTTCGACCACCTGACCGCACTGCCGATCCTCTCCGACTACCTGGAGAACACGCTCGGACTCTCGGGCGACGATCTGGTGATCGTGGCGCCGGACGCCGGCCGCATCAAGACCGCCGAGGTCCTGCGCAAGTACCTCCACGCGGACCTGGCGTTCCTCTACAAGCGGCGTTCGAAGACCGAGGCGCACAAGATCGAGGAGATGGCGGTCGTCGGTGAGGTCGACGGGAGGCCGTGCGTACTGGTCGACGACATGATCGACACCGCCGGCACGGTCGCGAAGGGGGCGGAGGCGTTGCAGGCGCAGGGTGCCGGACCCATCTACGCGGCCGCGACCCACGCCATCTTCTCGGGCAAGGCCCGACAGTTGCTGGAGGAGTCGCCGATCCAAGAGGTCGTGGTCACGAACACCGTGCCGATCCCCGAGGAACGGCAGTTCGGCAAGCTGCAGGTGTTGTCGATCGCGCCGCTCATCGGCATGGCGCTGCGCGCCGTGTTCGATGACAGCTCGGTCAGCGAGATCTTCCGCGGCGACAACCAGATCTAGCCGGAGGCGCCGAAGAAGGTCGTTCCTGCCGGTCAGCCGGTACGATAGGCGGCCGAACCCCGACTCTCCTCGAAGGATCGAATCATGGACACGAAGCTGGAAGCGGAACGTCGCGACGACCACGGTAAAGGTGTGGCGCGGAAGCTGCGCGCGGCGGGCCGCGTGCCCGCCGTCTTCTACGGGCACGATCAGGAGACGGTTCCCCTGTCGGTGGACGCACGCGAGATGTTCCACGTGCTGCATTCCGCCGGCGGGTCGAACGTGCTGCTCGATCTGGTCGTGGACGGCAAGCCGCACCTGGCCATGCCCCGTGAGATCCAGCGCGACCACATCCACAACACGTTGATCCACGTGGACTTCCTGGCCGTGTCCCGCACCGAGAAGATCGCGGTGGACGTTCCCGTCCACGAGGTCGGCGACGCCGCCGGCGTCAAGGAGGGCGGCGTGGTGGAGCACCACCTGCGCGACCTCCACGTCGAGTCGCTGCCGCAGGACGTCCCGGAACACATCGAGGTGGACATCACACATCTCAACATCGGCGACATGATCCACGTGCGCGACGTCGTGGTGCCCGAGGGAGTCACGATCCTCACGAACCCCGACGACGCCGTGCTGTCGGTCATCACGCCGGCCGCTCTCCGCGTGGAGGCCGAGCTCGGTCTCCCCGGCGAGGAGCCGGTCGAGGTGGTCGAGGAGCCTGTGGCCGAGGGCGAGGAGGCCCCCGCCGAAGGCGAGGACGGCTCCGCTGCCGAGGAGGGCGGCGAGAGCTAGTCCATGGAACCGTGGCTCGTCGCCGGCTTGGGCAACCCCGGCGATCGGTACGCCAAGACCCGCCACAGCGTGGGCGCGGTCGTCGTCGACGTCCTGGCCGCGAACGCGGGCCAACGCTTCCGCAAGGCGCGGTTCGTTCCGATCGAAACCGCCGAGATCACGGTCGAAGGCCGCAAGGTGTGGCTCGGCAAGTCGCTCCGGTTCATGAATGAGGCGGGGCCCTCGTACGCCTCGATCGCGAAGAAGCACGACGTCGAACCCGATCACGTCATCGCGGTCCACGACGAGATCGACCTGCCGTTCGGCGCGCTGAAGGTGAAGATCGGCGGCTCGACCGCGGGGCACAACGGGCTGAAGTCACTCCAGCAGGCGCTGCGAACGCCCGACTTCCTGCGGGTCCGTATCGGCGTGGGCCGACCACCCGGACGCCAGGATCCCGCCGACTACGTGCTCCAGCCGTTCGCCAAGCGCGAGGAGGTGGATGTCGCCATCCTGGTGGACGCCGCCGCCGATGCGGTCGTCTCGTTGATCGTCGACGGGCTCGCCGCGACGCAAGACAAGCACAACCGCTCCGGCGCCCGGGACTGAGGCCGAGCCGCGTACCCTGTCCGGTGTGACCGAGTTGCCGGCCAACGTGCTGATGCGCCTGGGACCATCGCCGATCGACCTGACGCGTCTGGGATCCGGCCGCGTGATGCGCGGCGGCGGTCTGGTAGCCAAGGCGGGGACGCCCGAGGGGATCGCTCGGGAAGCGTTCCTGTACGGCGAGGCGGCCGCGTTGATGCCCGTCGGGGTCCCGACGCTCGTGGATGGCGGACCGGCGTGGATCCTGATGGAGGACGTCGGCGGTACGCCCGTCTCTCCCGACGATGTCGCGCCGCTCGAAGGGCTGGCACGCGTCCACGAGCTGTTCGAGGGGGCGACCGGGGTCGAGCACGAGCGCTTCCGGAGCATCTTCGGTCGCGAGCGAGACGCCCTGCTGGCCGAGGCGCGGGTGTCGGCCAACGCCGCCGCGCTCCCCGATCCGCTGTCGTCTCTGCTGGCCGACCCGACGCCGATGACCGAGATGCTCGACACCCAGCCGCGGACGTTGGTGCACGGCGACGCCTGGCCCGGCAACGTCCTAGCGCGGTCGCCGAAGGCGTTCGTGTGGCTGGATTGGGCCGAAGCGGGAGCGGGACCGGCGGCATTCGATCTGGCCGTCTGGCTGTACGGCTCTCCGTGGGCCCCGGGCTCGAGCAGTCCCGAAGGCGCGCTCGCCGCGTACCTCGCCGCGCGCACATCCCGGGTGGATCCGGCGGCGTTCCGTCGCGCGGTCGACGCCGCCGCGGTGCTCGGTTTCCTGCTCACGTACCTGGCGCGGCTCACGGATCGCGAGCCCGATCTGATCGAGCGCGTCATCGAACGTCGCAACCTGATCGCGATCGGGCTGCTCGACTGATCAGTCGCGGTCCGCTTCCTCGAACAACCGCACCGCGATCCGCTGCAACGGCCACGCGCGACCTTCCCGATGCCAGTTGCCGTTCGCGAGCACGATCACGCCGACGCCGTCGCGAGGTCGGAAGTACATCTGCGTCGCCACGCCCCGGTCGCCGCCGTTGTGCCCCATCAGCGGCATCCCCCTAAGAGCGAACCGGTACCAGATCAACCCCTGTCCCTGCGCGACGTCGGGGAACTGCGTGCGGCGCATCTCCCGAACGGTGTCCTCCCGCAGGATGCGCACGCCGTCGAGCGTGCCGAACGCCGCGAAGGCGCGGAGGTGCGTGGCCAGTTCGAGGGCGCTCGTCCGGAGCGCGCCGTCCGGATAGTCGGGGTAGCCGTAGTGCCCGTACGCGATGAACCGGCCATCCCTCCAGTGGTACGGCATCGCGATCTCGGTCCGGTCGAGGCCGGCCAGGTGCCAGCTCGAGCGACCCATCTCGAGCGGCGTGAAGATCCGGTCGTCGCACCATGAGTCGAACGGCGTTCTCGAGGCCGCCTCCACCAGGTACCCGGCGAGCGCGGACGCGATGTTGCTGTAGTCCCACCGGGTCCCCGGCTGCCACGACGAGTAGCTGCGGTGCGGGGCATAGAGGTCGCCTCCCGCCTCGAGGTACCGGCGCAGATACATGCCCAGCGGGATCGTCGAGTCGCCGTGCGAATAGAACGGGATGATCGTCGGCCAGTCGTCGCGGATGCCCGATGTATGGGTCATCAGCATCCGCAGCGAGATCGGGTCGTCGGGATGCCGGGGGTTGCGGACGGGGAACGGCAGCACGTCGTTCACGTCGTCGTCCAGGCCGAGGAGGCCGTCCTCGACCGCCTGCATCACGGCCACCGACATCACCGTCTTCGAGATCGACGCGATCATGAAGATCGTGTCGGCCGTCGCTCGGCGGTCGTGCGCGATGTTCGCCCGGCCGTAGCCGTTCGCCCACGTCACCCCGTCGGGCGTGACGATGCATGCCGCCACGGCGGGGACGCGCGCCGCCCGCATCAGCGCGCGGATGTCGTCGTCGATCCCGGTCGATCGCCGGGCCGTCGTCGCGGCGACCGCTCGGCGGACCGGTACGAAGGGCGCGGTGAGGCCGATCGCGGCGCCGCCCAGCACCTGCCGCCGCGACAGCCCGCCTGCCGGTGGCGTGATCCCTGGTCCGCGGTTCGCTCGCACGACCGGAACGCTACCCGGGATCGGTCGGGCGTCGGTACACTTCCCCGCGGAAGGCCCCGTCGCGTCGCGGCGAGGCCTGTTCGTGTTGTCCGGAACGGGTCATGAGTCCGAAGGAGGTACGTGGAAGGCGAGCCGACCCTGGAGCGGGCGCTGGAGGCGCTGATCGCCTCGGAGCCGTTCGAGCGGCTCCTGCTCGAGCGCGTCCGGCCCATCCAGGCGCACGCGGCGGCGGGTGAGGATGCCGTCATCGCCGGGCTGGCGCGCGCGCTCGACGCTCCGATCCTGGCCGTCGCCCCTGGTCCGCACGAGGCCGACGCCCTTTCGGCCGAAGCGGCCGCGTACCTGGGCGACGACCGCGTGGCGCTGCTCCCGGCGTGGGAGGCGCTGCCGTACGAGGGCATCGGTCCCACGCCCGAGATCGCGGCACGTCGGGCCGACGCGGTACACAGGCTCCGCGGCGCGACCGGTGCGTTCGTGGTGGTCGCCCCGGTGCTGGCCGCGATGCAGGGCCTCATCCCGACGCTCGGCGCGATCCCGCCGCTCGATCTCGTGACCGGCCGCGAGCTCCCTCCCGACACGCTGGCCGATCGGTTGGTCGACCTCGGCTACACGCGGTCGGATCTGGTCGAGCACCGTGGCGAGTTCGCCGTGCGCGGCGGCGTGGTCGACGTGTTCGCCGGCGACGCGCGGCGTCCCGTCCGGTTGGAGTACTGGGGCGAGGAGATCGAATCGCTCCGTGAGTTCTCTCCGTCCACGCAGCTGTCGACCGCCAAGGTCACGCGCGTGCTCGTGCCCGCGGTCCGCGAGCTGATCCCGGACGACCAGATCCGGGCTCTCGCCGGGCGTCGAGCGCAGCTGGAGTCGGATCGGTTCCGCGACGGCCTCCAGCGCATGGCCGACGGCCTGTTCGTCGAGGGAGCCGAGACGCTCGCACCGTTCGTCTTCGACCGCATGCCGACGATCGCGGAGCTCCTGCCGCACGGCGCCTGGGTCGTGCTCGCGCAGACGCAGCGGACGCAGGACCGCGCGCGCCAGGCGTTCGACGAAGGTGAGGCGTTGGCCGAGGCGATCGGGTGGCCAGGCCCGCACGTGCTCCATCCGCTCGGCGACGCACTGGGCGAACACGTACAGGTTCAGCTCTCGGAGTTCACGCAGGGGCTCGACCTGGGGATGACCGATTGGGGGAGCGCGCAGGGCAACCCGGCCGAGCTCGCGGCGCGCCTGGTCGACCTCTCCGCCCGCGGCTACCGGTTGATCGTCTCGTCGCGTGGCCACGGCTCGCTGGCGCGGGTCCAGGAGTTCGTCGGCTCGGCGATCGATGTGGAAGCCGTCGAGGCGCCGCTCGCGAACGGGTTCGTCTCGGCGGCGGCCAAGGTCGCCGTCGCCACCGAGGAAGACTTCTTCGGGTCGCGGCGTCATACGCGGACCGCACCACGCTTCACGCGCAGGCGCACCGACGCCATCGCCGACGAGCTGGAGCCCGGCGACTTCGCGGTCCACCGGATCCACGGCGTCGGCCGGTACGCCGGTATCACGCACCGTGCGCTCGCCGGCGCCGAGCGGGACTACCTGATCCTGGAGTACGCGGAGGGCGACAAGCTCTTCGTGCCGAGCGACCAGGTGGGGATGGTCGCGCGCTACCTGGGCGGCGACGCCCCGCGTCTGCACCGCCTCGGCGGCTCCGACTGGGCACGCGCCACGACGAAGGTGAAGCGCGCCGTCAAAGACATGGCCGGCGAGCTCGTCCGTCTCTACAGCGTGCGCATGTCGGTGGCGGGCCACGCGTTCGGGCCGGACACGCCGTGGCAGCACGAGTTGGAGGACGCCTTCCCGCACGACGAGACGGGCGACCAGCTCACCGCGATCGAAGAGGTCAAGCAGGACATGCAGCTGCCCAAACCGATGGACCGGTTGATCTGCGGCGACGTCGGGTTCGGCAAGACCGAGGTCGCGATCCGTGCGGCGTTCAAGGCCGTGATGGAGGGCAAGCAGGTCGCGGTGCTGGTCCCGACCACGCTCCTGGCCGAGCAGCACTTCATCTCGTTCAGCGAGCGCTACGCGCCGTTCCCGGTGAAGGTGGCCATGCTCTCGCGCTTCGTGTCGGCGGCCGACCAGAAGAAGGTCGTCGCGGACGCCGCCAAGGGGGCGGTCGACGTCGTGATCGGCACCCACCGGCTCTTGAGCTCCGACGTCACGTTCAAGGACCTGGGCCTCGTGGTCGTGGACGAGGAGCAGCGGTTCGGCGTGGTGCACAAGGAACGCCTCAAGAAGATGCGTGCGCACGTGGATGTGCTGACCATGACGGCGACGCCCATCCCGCGCACGCTCGAGATGGCGCTCACCGGGATCCGCGACATGTCCACGATCGACACGCCGCCGGAGGATCGCCGGCCGGTGCTGACGTACGTCGGACCGTACGACGAGGGCTTGGCGCTGGGCGCGGTCCGTCGCGAGCTCCTTCGCGAGGGTCAGGTCTTCTGGGTGCACAACCGTGTCGCGACGATCGAGCGGCAAGCGGGATGGCTGCGGGATCATCTGCCCGACGCGCGTATCGTGGTCGCGCACGGGCAGATGGACGAGGCCGACCTCGAGAAGCAGATGATGCGGTTCTGGGACCGCGAAGCCGACGTGCTGGTCTGCAGCGTGATCATCGAGAGCGGTCTGGACGTGCCGAACGCGAACACGCTCGTCGTCGACTCCGCGCACCTACTCGGACTCGCGCAGATGTACCAGCTGCGCGGGCGTGTCGGTCGGTCCACCGAGCGGGCGTTCGGGTACTTCTTCTTCCCGCCGACGCGCGAGCTGACGCAAGAAGCGCACGAGCGCCTGGCGACCATCAGCAAGCACCAATCGCTCGGCAGCGGGTTCCAGATCGCGCTCCGCGACCTGGAGATCCGCGGTGCCGGCAACCTGCTGGGTGCCGAGCAGCACGGCCACATCGCGGCGGTCGGGTTCGACACGTACTGCAGGATCCTGGCGGAGTCGGTCGCGGAGATGAAGGGCGAGCCGGTCGCTGAGGAGAAGGAGCTCCGGATCGACCTGCCGGTGAAGGCGTTCATCCCTCCCGGATGGGTCGCGCAGGAAGCGCTCCGTCTGGACCTCTACCGTCGCATCTCCACCGCGGGGGACCACGAGTCGCTCGAGCATGTCCGGGACGAGACCGTCGACCGGTACGGTGCGCTGCCCCCGGAGGTCGAGACGCTGTTCGCCGTCGCGTCGCTCCGCGTCAGCGCGGCTGCGCTCGGCGTCGAAGAGATCACCACGTTCCGCGAGCAGGTCCGCGTCCGTCCGGTGGCGCTCGACGACGCGCTCGTCTCCGATCTGGAGGAACGTGTCTACGGCGCCACGTACCACCCGGCGAAACAGACGCTCAACCTGGTCCCCGAGCGCGTGTTCGGCATGGACCTGGTCCGCTTCGTCGAACGGTGGCTCCTGGAGGCGGCGGGAGGCGACGTCGAACGCTTCAGGGACGGTGTTCGGCGATCTCTCGGCTAGACTCGTGCTCGTGACTCCCCGCAACCGCTCCCGTTCCGTGCTGTCCATCGGCCTTGGGCTCTGCCTGGTGCTGCTCGCGTCGTGCGGCAGTGCCGAGGCCCCCGCGGCGACGTTGGGAACCACCGACGTCACCGACGTGCAGCTCCAGCACGAGATGAACGTGTTCGGGTTCCTGGCCAGCCTCAACCAGCAGCCCTGCGGAACCGCCGATGGGAACGAGACGGAGGATGCCGCGTGCGCTCGGTTCGCGCTCACCAACCTCATCCAGGAGCATTTCGTCACCGAGTACGCCTTGGAGAACGAGATCGAGGTGACCGAGGCCCAGGTGGCGGACACCGTCGCGCAGCTGGACGAGAGCTTGGGCGCGAAGGCCGTGAACGATCAGTTGACCGCGAACGATCTCACACGCGCGGATCTGGACGACCTCGCCCACCGGATCCTGCTCTTCGGCAGGGTGCAGAGCGCCGTTGCCACCGACGCCACGTCGGACGCCGAGCTTGAGCAGCAGTATCAGGACGACATCGCGAGCTACACGACGGTGCAGGTCGATCACATCCTGGTGGAAACGAAGGCGGAGGCCGACGACGCGCACGCGCAGGTGACCGCCCCCGGTGCGACCGAGCAGGACTTCCTCGACCTGGCGAAGGAGGTCTCGATCGACCCCAGTGCCGCCGACAACTCGGGAAGCCTCGGCTCGGCTGTCGCGTCCACGTACGTGCCGGAGTTCCAGGCGGCCATCCTGGAGATGGAGCCCGGCGAGATCTCGGATCCGGTCAAGACCGAGTTCGGTTGGCACGTGATCCGCATGGTGAAGAAGCAGGTCGCGTCGTTCGATGAGGTGAAGCAGCAGCTGATCGACAGCAGTGCCTCCACCGTCTTCAACCAGTGGCTGCACGACCAGATCGACGCCGGCAACGTCGACATCAACCCGAAGTACGGGCGGTTCGACTCCGAGACGCTGGAGGTCCTGCGGATCTCGAGCACGGAGACCGGCAGCGCCTCGCCGTCGGCGAGCCCGTCCGCGTGAGCGAGGGCCCCGCCCGCGTCCCCGACGATCCCGTCCCTTCCAGCCAAGGCGGTGATCGGCTCCTCGAGCTGATCCGCGTCCAAGCGCGTCTGCGTGCTCCCGGCGGATGTCCCTGGGATGCCGAGCAGACCCACCGGACCCTCGCCCGTCATTTGCTCGAGGAGACGCACGAGCTGCTCGAGGCGATCGATGCCGATGACTCCGATGCCATCCGCGACGAGCTGGGCGACGTGCTGCTGCAGGTGACGTTCCACGCGCAGATCGCCGCGGACGATGGGCGTTGGGACGTCGACGACGTCGCGCAGGGTTTGGTCGAGAAGCTGATCCACCGCCATCCCCACGTCTTCGGCGACGTCGAGGTGAGCGGCTCGGATGAGGTGCTCGTCAATTGGGAGAAGCTCAAGGCTGAGGAGCGGCCCGCCACGACCGGAGATGCCCCGTCCATCGACGACGACATCCCCGTCACGCTCCCCGCGCTCGCGCGCGCGAGCAAGGTGCAACGCCGGGCGGCCGGACGGGGATTCGAGTGGCGCTCGCCGGAGAGCGCGCTGGCCGCCCTCCGCGAAGAGGTCGACGAGCTGGCGAGGGCGATCGACGCCGATGATGCCGACGACGCCGAAGGAGAGATCGGCGATGTGCTGTTCTCGGTGGTCGCCGTCGCTCGCACGCTCGGCGTCGACGGCGAGGGCGCGCTCAGACGGACGATCCGCGGGTTCGCCGAGCGCTATGAGCGCTTCATGGCGGCCGCCGCGGAACGCGGTCTGGACGTGGAGGCCATGTCGGAGTCCGAGGTGCGCGCGCTGTTCCGGGAGGTCCGATGACGACGGAACGTGCGGCGGGGACGACCGTCGGCCGCGACGACATCGCGAGCGCGCGTGAACGCATCCGTCCATACGTGCGGACGACGCCCGTCGTGGAGACCGGCGCCGTCGCCTTCGGCATCGACGCGCCGCTGACGCTGAAGCTGGAGTTGCTCCAACACACGGGGTCGTTCAAGCCGAGAGGGGCGTTCAACAAGATGCTGGCCTCCGACGTCGGCGACGCCGGCGTGGTCGCCGCCTCGGGGGGCAACTTCGGGTTGGCGGTCGCGTACGCGGCCGGGTCCCTCGGGTACCGCGCCGAGATCTTCGTGCCCGACACGTCGCCGGCGACCAAGATCGACCGGATCCGCGAGCTGGGCGCCGACGTGCGAGTGATCCCCGGGTACTACCACGAGGCGTCGCTGGCCGCGTCCGCTCGCCAGACCGAGACGGGCGCCGTCGCGATGCACCCGTTCGACCAGCCCGAGGTCGTCGCCGGCGGGGGCACGATCGGGATGGAGCTCGAGGAGCAGGTGCCCGATGCCGACACGGTGCTCGTCGCCGTGGGCGGCGGCGGACTCATCGCGGGGATCGCGTCGTGGTTCCGCGGCGACGTGCGGGTCATCGGCGTCGAGCCGGAGCGGTGCCCCACGCTCCACGCCGCGATCGACGCCGGCGAACCCGTCGACGTGGAGGTGGGTGGGATCGCTGCCGATTCGCTCGGTCCACGCCGGATCGGCGAGATCGCATTCACCGCCGCGTCGGCATGGGTGAACCGCGTGTTGCTGGTTCCCGACGAGGCGATCCTCGATGCGCAGCGCCGGTTGTGGCGAGACACGCACCTGGTCGCCGAGCCGGGCGGAGCCACATCGCTCGCGGCGCTGATCTCGGGCGCGTACGACCCGTTGCCGGGGGAGCGCGTCATCGTCGTGGTCTGTGGTGCGAACACCGATCCGGCCTCGGTAGTCTGAGCCGGACTAGTCATCCGCTTCGGTACCCTGAGCGCCTCATGGAGCTCGATCCCGACATCCTGGTTCGAACCCTCGTATTCGAACGCGACCTGGTGGCGAGCGTCAGCACGCGCCTGATCCCGTGGGCGTGGGGGACCGCGTACCTGAACGATGGGTACCGCGACCGCTGGGACAGCAACTTCCTCTGGGTGGATGTCGCCGACGGTGTCAAAGCCGGCGCGGACGTGCTGGTCGCGGAGGCGGATCGCATCCTCGGCGAGAACGGCCTGCTGCATCGGGAGATCCGGATCGACAACGACGACCACGGCCGGGCGGTCGCGGCCGGCCTCGCGCTGGCCGGCTACGGCGGCGACCGGCTGGTGGTGATGGCGCTCCGGCGCCCGGCCGACCGGCCTGTCCCCCCCGATACCGCGTCGGAGGTCGACCTGGCCGCGCTCCGTCCCGCCCTCGAGATCGTCCTGCGTCGCGAGCCCTGGGCCACGACCGAGGCGATCGTGCGGGAGCTGGCCGACTTCCGGGGTGAGCTCCATCGGCATGCCGGGGCGCGCTTCTTCTGCGCGCGGGTCGGCGAGGAGATCGCGGCGATGTGCGAGCTCTACATGCGCGGTTCGATCGCCCAGATCGAAGACGTGAACACGCTGGAGGAGTTCCGCAACCGCGGGCTCGGCCGAGCGGTGGTACGGCACGCGGCGGACGTGGCGATCGCCGGCGGGGCCGACCTCGTGTTCCTGCATGCGCTCGACGATGACTGGCCGAAGCACCTCTACGCGAAACTCGGGTTCGACGCGGTGGGCTACGTCTGGTCGTTCGTGCGGCCGCCGACCGCGTCGCCCGGCGTGAAATCCCCGGCCTGAGCAGGGTGTCCGGTACCATCGAGCCCCCATGTCCCTGATCGAACACGTTCACGCTCGCGAGATCCTCGACTCCCGCGGCAACCCGACCATCGAAGTCGACGTGACGCTCGACGACGGCGCGTTCGGCCGAGCGGCGGTGCCGTCGGGCGCCTCGACCGGCGAGCACGAGGCGCTCGAGCTGCGCGATGGAGACGATGAACGGTTCGGTGGCAAGGGCGTGTTGCGCGCGGCCTGGAACGTGCTCGGTCCGATCGCGGAGGCGGTCGAAGGGCTCGACGCGTTCGACCAGCGCGGGGTCGACCGGTCGATCATCGACCTGGACGGCACGGCGGACAAGTCCGCGCTGGGCGCCAACGCGATGCTGGGCGTCTCGTTGGCGGTGGCGAGGGCCGCCGCAGACTCCGGCGGCCTGCCGCTCTACCGCTACCTCGGCGGTCCCAACGCGCACATCCTCCCGACGCCGATGCTGAACGTCATCAACGGCGGCGCGCACGCCGACAACGAGCTGGAGACGCAGGAGTTCATGGTGATGCCCGTCGGGGCCGCGTCGTTCTCCGAGGCATTGCGATGGGGCGCCGAGTGTTACCACGCGCTGAAGTCGATCCTGCACGAACGTGGGCTCTCAACGGCCGTCGGCGACGAGGGAGGCTTCGCACCCGCGATCGGCACCACCGCCGACGCGCTCCAGCTCCTGGTCGAGGCGATCACGGCAGCCGGGCTCGAGCCCGGGGGTGAGATGGCGCTCGCGATGGACCCGGCCATGTCCGAGCTCCAGTCGGGCGACGGAACGTACCGGCTGGAAGGCGCCGACCGAACCGCCGACGACATGGTCGCGTACTGGGCAGAGCTGCTCGATCGCTTCCCGATCGTGTCGTTGGAAGACGGTCTGGCGCAGGACGACTGGGAGGGATGGGCTCGTCTGACGGCAACCCTCGGCGACCGCGTCCAGCTGGTGGGTGACGATCTGTTCGTCACGAACCCCGAGCGCTTGGAGCGCGGTCTCCGAGAAGACTCCGCGAACGCGATCCTGATCAAGCTGAACCAGATCGGCTCATTGACGGAGACGCTCGACGTGATCCAGCTCGCGGCGTGGAACGCATACGGCGTGGTGGTGTCGCATCGCAGCGGCGAGACCGAGGACACCGTCATCGCCGACCTCGTCGTCGCGACGAACGCCGGGCAGATCAAGACCGGTGCACCCAGTCGGGGAGAGCGCACCGCGAAGTACAACCAGCTCCTGCGCATCGAGGAGGCGCTCGGGGAGGGCGCCAGCTACGCCGGCGCGGACCCGATCGTGGGGACCGGCCCGTGAGCGCCCATGCGCCGACACATGACGCCGGCATCCGCACCGACGCCCCGCCCACCGAGGTCCGGCCTGCCGATGCGCCGGATGCGCAGAGGGCCGACGCGAACGGTTCCACCTCGTCCGTCCGGCTGAACGCGCGAGCGGTGGCTCTGCTGTTGATCGCGCTCGCGGTGATGCTGCTGGCGATCGCGCCGCTCCGCGGCTACCTGGAGGAGCGTGGCGAGCTCAAGGATCTGCGGGATCAGGCGACGGTGCTCGAGCGGCAGAACGAGAAGTTGCAGGAGCGGGTCGATCAGCTCAGTGACGCCACGTTCCTGGAGCGGGTCGCGCGCGAATGCATGGGCATGGTCAAGCCGGGCGAGACGGCCTTCGTGGTCGTTCCCGCGAACGGGAAGCCCAACCCGCCCGACTGCTGAAGCTCGGTCACCATCCGTTGCGGTGGATCTGTTCCTCGAACGCTCTCCGTCGGCGCGTGGTCCACGAGCCCTGCGGTTCCTCGTCTTCGGCGCGGTAGCCGAACCCGATGATGCCGATCGGGCGCAGGTCGGCCGGCACGCCGAACCGATCCAGCAGTTCCCGTTCGCCGTGCACGATCCCGAAGTACCAGCCACCCAGCCCCTCATCGACCGCCGCGAGCAGCATCAGCATCGAGGACATCGCCGCGTCGATATCCCAGAAGTGGACCGGCCAGTGGCTCTCCTCGTCCATGCCGAACGCGATCTTGTCGGGCTGCGAGTAGCGCTCGATGTAGCGCGCCTTGTCCGGGAGGGGTAGCACCAGGACGGTCGGGCCGGCGGCGATGTCGTCGTCCTCCCACGGGAACGCAGGATCTCGCGTGATCGCCCAGAACTCGGCGACCGTGCCGGGCGTGTCCAGGATCAGGAGCTCGAGGCCCTGGGAGAAGCCTGCCGAGGGAGCACGCCGTCCCGCCTCGAGGATCCGATCCATGACGTCGGTGGGCACCGGTCGTTGATCGAACCGGCGGATCATCCGGCGGCGACGAACGACCTCGGCGAACTCCATGGCGCTCGGGACCATACCTCCCGCCGGCTCAGCGACCACCCTGGAAGCCTGATCACCAGGCGTTTCCTACGGATTGACGTGCGGGAACGATTCCCGCACACTGGCCGCCTGCCGCTCGGGTTGGCCGGGCGGTCTGCAACGAAAGGGGTTCTCGCATCGCTGAGATCGAAGTTGGGGCGGTGATCGACGGCACCGTCGAACGCATCACGCCGTACGGCGCGTTCCTCAAGCTCGAGGATGGCCGGCTCGGCCTCATCCATATCTCCGAGATCGACCGGAACTACGTCAAGGACGTCCACGACCACCTGCGGGAGGGCGACGTCGTTCAGGCGAAGGTCCAGGCCATCAAGGAGGACGGCAAGATCGACCTCTCGATCAAGGCGCTGCAGGATCCCGCACCCGTGCGTCAGCGCCGGGGCTCGGACCCGCAGTTCGAGCAGATGCTCAAGAAGTTCATGAAGTCGAGCGAAGAGAACCTGGTCGACTACAAGCGCGCCGTCGAGCACAAACGCAAGTAACGTCGCGCTCGCTCACGCTTCACCCTTCCGAAGCTCGAAGGTGTGTTCGTCACACCACTCGCCCTTGAACCGGACGTGCTCCGTCGTCGTGAGCCGCATCCCGATCCGCTCCAGCAGCGCGATCGACGGCGCGTTGCGTGCATCGACGATCGCGACCACGGTGGTTACGGCCAGCCGGTCGAACGCATATGCGATCACGCCGCGGACGGCCTCGGTCGCGTATCCCCGGCCCTGGTTGGCGGGGGCGAACGTGAACCCCATCTCGGCGCGCGACGTGTCGTCGGCGGCCACACAGAGGGCGACGTCTCCCACGAGTGCGTCGGTCGACGGAGCGCCGACGGCGAACTGGAACCACTCCCCAGGGATGCCGGGGTGCGTCGAGGCCATCTCGTGGACGAACCGTTCGGCCTCCTGCAGCGAGAACGTGTCCCAGCTCTGATAGCGCGCCACGCCCGGGTCCGAGCGGTACGCCGCGAAGACCGGCGCGTCCTCCATCCGGAAACGCCGTATCCGCAGGCGCTCCGTCTGGAGGTCGTCGAAGTCGGGATCGGCGGGCACGCGCACAGTATCGGCCGCGGGCGGTGCGCCGTGGGCCGCGGCCTTGAGCCGTTGCCGGCGCGGGCCGTGACCGCGCCCTGCCAAGATGCACCGGATGACCACCGTCCCTGCCACGACGAACCGCGAGCTCCGATCTTCGGACCTGGCCGCCGTGCGCGAACAGCTCGGTCGCGAACCCACCACGCCGTTCACCATCGTGGTGCGCTGCACCGGAGGACATCCGCTCGTCATCCGCAACGCGCCGCGCGATGCCGTCGGGGCGCCGTTCCCGACCACGTACTGGCTCACGTGTCCCCGGGCGAGCAAGGCGGCGGCCCGGCTGGAGGCCGACGGCGCGATCGCGCGCTTCAACGAGCGGGAGCGGACGGATCCCGCGTTCGCCGCAGCACTCGAGGCGGCGCACCACTCGTACGCGGAGGACCGGGCTCGCGACCTCCCCGGCGCGATCGAGGACGGCGGGGTCGGCGGGACGCGACATGGCGTCAAGTGCCTGCACGCGCACTACGCGTTCCACCTGGCGGGCGGGGAGGACCCCATCGGCGTATGGGTCGCCGAGCGGGCTGAGCCGATCCACGCCGAGGAGCGGGCCGGCCGCGTCGCCGCGGTCGACCAGGGGACGAACTCGATCCGGTTGCTCGTGATGGAGCCGCCGGCACCAGCCGGCGGCGACCCTACCGAGCTCGCACGCGACATGGTCATCACACGACTCGGGGAAGGCGTGGACCGCACGGGCGTGCTGGACCCTGAGGCGGTCCGACGCACGCTCGACGTGCTCGCTCGCTACGCCCGCCGCGCACGTGCCCTCCACGTCGAGCGCATCCGCGTGGCGGCGACGAGCGCCGTGCGAGACGCCGGGAACCGAGAGGTGTTCGCGACCGCCGTCCGCGAGCTCGCGGGCAGCGATCTCGAGGTGATCAGCGGCGAGCGTGAGGCCGGCTTGTCCTTCCTCGGTGGAACACGCGGTCTCGATCCCGTCGCGGCACCGCCCCCGTATCTGGTCCTCGACATCGGCGGCGGCTCCACCGAGTTCGTCGTGGGCGCCCGGGCGGGTCACGCCGACCACGCCATCTCGACGCAGATGGGGAGCGTGCGGCTGACCGAGCGGTTCGTGAAGCACGACCCACCGGCACCGGGGGATGTCGATCAGCTCGCGGCAGCCGTCGAGGCCATGTTGGATGAGGCGGAAGCGCACGTGCCGATCCGAGACGCGAGTTCGTTGGTCGCCGTCGCCGGCACCGCCACCACGCTCCAGGCGATCGCGCTGGGCTTGACCCGATACGACCCCGACGCGATCCACCGCACGTGGCTCTCGCTCGCAACCGCCGACCGAGTCCTCAGCCATCTGATGGGGATGACGCATCCGGAACGCGCCGCGCTCCCGGTCATGGCTCCCGGACGAGGCGACGTGATCGTGGCCGGTGGCGTGATCCTCACGACCGTGATGCGCCGGTTCGGGTTCGATCGTGCCCTCGTCAGCGAGACGGACATCCTGGACGGCCTCGCCTACGAGATGCTGGACATCCGGTAGGCTCGTCGCCCGGATGTCCAAACGATCCCGAGAACGTCAGCTGGCGAAGCTCGCTGCCCGGAGGCAAGCGGAGCGGAGCGCGCAGCGCCGCCGGCGCGACCGGACCCTGGGCGTGATCGGCGCCGTGATCGCCGTCGTGCTCGTGATCGTGGCCGGCAGCATCCTCTTCGGCGGAGACGACGGGGCGGTCGCGAGCCCTTCGCCGTCCGTGAGCCCCAGTGAAGGCCCGAGCGAGAGCCCGAGTCCGGGGGTCAAACCCGGGAAGCAGACGGGGACCGTCGACCCGGAACCCGCGCCGGAGACGGTCGCGTGTGGAGCCGAGGCGCCACCGGGCGCCGGCGAGCCCAAGCCACAGTTCGCGGGTCCACCGCCGATGAAGATCGACGAGAAGAGCACGTACATCGCGACGATGGAGACGTCGTGTGGGTCGATCGTCATCGAGCTGGATCCCTCGATCGCGCCGCAGACCGTGAACAGTTTCGTTTTCCTCGCGAACCATGAGTACTTCGACGGGCAGTACTTCCACCGGATCGACACATCGATCGATGTTCTGCAGGGAGGCGATCCGACCGGCACGGGCTCCGGAAGTCCGGGATACACCATCCCCGACGAGCTGCAAGGCGGTGAGCAGTACGGGTCCGGCGTGTTCGCCATGGCCAACGCGGGAGCCAACACCGGCGGCAGTCAGTTCTTCATCATCACGGGCGGCAACGGCCACAACCTCGACGCCAACCCGAACTACACGATCTTCGGTCATATCATCCGCGGACTCGATGTGGCGCAACGCATCCAGATGCTTCCGATCACCGACCCGGAGGCCGCCGCGCAGGGCGACATCAGCGGACAAGCACCGAAGGATGCCGTCTATATCAACGCCGTCACCATCACCGACCGGCCGTAGCGCGCTTCGCTTCCCGCACCCTAGCCGTCCGCCAGCCAGGCATCGATCTCGTCCAGCGTCACCCGCTTCACGTCGTCGTCGGCGAACGACGCGCGCACGCCGGCTCGCGCGATCTCGGCCAGCTCCTCGTCCTCGTAGCCGAACACGTCACGTGCCGCGACGTACTCGTCGCTCACCCATGAGCCGAACATGCCCGGGTCGTCGGAGTTGAGCGTCACCACGACTCCCGCCTGACGGAGCCGCGGGAACGGATGATCGGCGAGCGTGCCGTAGACGCCCGTGGCGACGTTCGACGAGGGACAGACCTCCAATGGGATCGCCATCTCGGCCAGGCGTTCGACCAAGGCTGGATCGTCGATCGAGCGCACGCCGTGACCGATGCGCTCGGGTCGCAGGTGCTCCAGCGTGTCCCAGACGTTCTGCGGGCCACTCCATTCGCCGGCGTGCGGCGTGGAATGCAGCCCCCCGTCCACCGCCCGCCGGAAGATGTCGGCATACGGCGCGATGGCTCCGCGTTCCGAGCCGGCGCAGTTGAGCGCCACCACGCCGCGGCCCACGTACTTCAGCGCGACCTGCAGCGTCTCCTCGGCCAGCGCGATGCCGTAGTCGCGGATCACGTCGGGTTCCACGCGCACGATGACGCCGGTGTCTCGCTCGCCGGCGGTGAAGCCATCCAGGACCGCTTCGATGGGACCGAACCAGTCGCCGAGCCGCTCGGCATGCTGCGCGGGTGAGAAGACGACTTCGGCGTAGCGGACACCCTGACCGGCGAGGTCCTCACAGAGCTCGTACGCGATCCGACGGAACTCGTCGAGGTCGCGGAGCAGGTTGCAGACCGCGCCGTACTGATCGATGAAGTCTCCGGCATCGGTGAACCGCCAGGTGCCGTCGGCGCCCATCGCAGCAGGGGGAGCGACGCCACGGCGATCCGCCAGGTCGCGGACGGTATCGGAGCGCATGGACCCCTCGAGGTGGAGATGGAGCTCGGCCTTCGGGAGGGTCGACAGGTCTCGCATCGACCGATGGTAGCGTCGGTCGCATGCGAACGCCGGGCCGGCTCGCCGGACGTCGAACCGTCGCGTCGATGGCGCTCGGGTTCATGCTCGCGGCGGGCTGTGAGGCCGGCGACGATCCCGTGGTTCGGCGTGACGTCGGGCCCTACACCCGCGCCGACGTCGACGCGATCGTGCTCGGTGCTGCCGACGCTCCGGCGGGGACCGCCTACGTGGATGCCGTTTCCGGGTTCCAGGATCTGCAGGCGTTCGCGCGTGATCGGGCCGAGCTCGGCCACCTGGTCGAGGACGGGTTCGAGATCGGGCACCTCGCGTTGTTCGTCCCGCGCGGACGCGTGGACGGCGGCGCACCGGAGCCGTTGACGAACCGCAGCACCATCGTGCAGGGCATCACGGGACTCTTCCACGACGCGGCGGGCGCCGAACGGTCGCTGGAACGCTACGTCGCCGATCTGCGATCGCGACAGCTCCCGTCGGCTCGGGTCGAGTCCGCGGCGGGCCTGGGGGACGTGTCGTTCGGCTTGCGGGGCAAGACGCCCGACGGAGCACGTGTGCAGATGTACGTCTGGCGGATCGGCAACCTCGTCCTGGCGATCAGCGGCAGCGGGCCGATGGAACCCGCCGAGATCCGCGCGCTCGCGGATCTGCTGGACGGGCGGACGTCGGTGGGCAGCGCCGCGTGACGCGGCTCGCGGTGGTGACCGGAGGAGCCGGGTTCATCGGCTCGAACCTGGCGCACGCCTTGCTGGCGCGCGGTGATCGGGTGCGCGTGTTCGACGACCTCTCGACCGGACGCCCGGTGAACCTCGAGGACGTTCGAGCCGACGTCGAGCTGGTGGATGGTGACGTGCGCGACGCCGAAGGCGTCGCGCACGTGGTGCAAGGAGCCGCGGTCGTCTTCCATCAGGCGGCCATCCCCTCGGTCGCGCGGAGCGTGGCGGATCCGATCGCGTCGAACGATGTGAACGTCACCGGGACGCTGAACGTGTTGGTCGCAGCGCGCGACGCCGAGGTCGAGCGCGTCGTCTACGCGTCCTCGGCCGCCGTCTACGGCAACGCGGACGTGTTGCCCCTGCACGAGTCGATGCCCACGCGACCCGCGTCGCCCTACGGCGTGTCCAAGCTCGCGGGGGAGCGATACCTGGAGGCCTTCACGCGGACGTACGGGTTGCCGACGGTGGCGTTGCGCTATCTCAACGTCTTCGGTCCCCGGCAGGACCCGCGATCGGAGTACGCGGCCGCGATCCCGCGGTTCATCTCGTGCACGCTGACCGGCGTCGCGCCGACGATCTTCGGCGACGGCGAACAGGCGCGAGACTTCGTGTTCGTCGAGGACGTCGTCCAGGCGAACATCCTGGCGGCCGAGGCGGCGGAGCCGGCGTGGGGTCGCGCGTTCAACATCGGCCGCGGGGAACGCCGGACCGTCAACGAGCTCCTGGCCGTCATCCGAACGCTCGTGCCCGGTGACCACCCCGTGGCCGCGCACGCGCCTCCGCGCGCCGGTGAGGTCCGGGACAGTTGGAGCGACATCGGTGCAGCCAGCGAGACGCTCGGCTACGAGCCGGAGGTCGGTTTCGAAGAGGGGCTCCGTCGAACGACCGGATGGATCGCCGGGGAAACGGAGAGGGACCTGCGGTAACGTCGGTCCAACACCGACGCCCGGGTGTCGGAATCGGTAGACGAACGCGCCTTAAAAGCGCAGGCCCTTCGGGGCGTGTGGGTTCGAATCCCACCCCGGGCACCGATCATCCTGTAGAGGCATCTCCCTGAGGAGACACCGGCGGGCGTTGGTCGGCCTCCTCGAGTTCCTGGGCGCGAGCCCATCCATCGGGCGTGAGCACGTACGACCGATAGGGCTCGGCCGAGCTCACCGCATGCGTCCTCGAGCGGTGGACCACCAGCCCCGCGTCGTTGAGACTGGTCAGCAGCCGATCGATGTCGTCAGCCGATGAGGGGATCGACCGATCGCCGGTCATCTCGGCGAAGACCGCGATCTCGCGAGCGTTCACCGACGTTCCGATCATCCAGCCACCGATGCCATGGGTCATGGTGATGAGCAGTTCGTCTTCGGGCGATCGCATCCCCGTGCGATACCCCGCGATAGCTGGGGACAATCATGCGGGTGCGTGCGCCACGCACGGTGTGGGTACAGATGTGCGGTCAGCGAACGCAGCGATGAGAGCGAAGGAGCATGCGATGGAGACGGATCCCGATCAGCTGCCCGACGAAGGGACCGACGGCGGCGCCGACCCGGATGTGGACCGGGGAGGGGCACCCACCCCGGAGGAACAGCGCCGGGCTCCGGACGGCGAGGGCGGCACGAGCGCCCCGATCCCCGGCAACCCCGATGTCGGCGGATCCTGACGGCGGTTAGCGGGGCCGAACGACGCCCAAGCGATCCTGCGAGATGCCCGGGAAGATCGAGCTGACCGAGCCTGCGCCGCACCGTTTCTCGAGGATCTCCGCCAGGACCAGCCGGTAGTCGTTCAGCCCGTTCAGGTCGCCGTCGATCAGGTCCGCCTCCGCGAGTCCCGGCCATGAGCCATGCACCGCGCCGCCCTGGACGCCGCCCCCCAGCATCAGCACGACCTGGCCGAAGCCGTGGTCGGTGCCGCCCGAGCCGTTCTCCTGCACGCGCCGTCCGAACTCCGTCAGCGTGACGAGCGTGACGTTCGCCAGGTGAGGCCCCAGGTCGCTCGCGAACGCGCTCAGCGCGTTCGACAGCTCCGTCAGGTGATCGAACAACCACCCGCTCTCGGGTCCGCCCATGCCGGCGTGCATGTCCCAGTCGCCGTAGTCGACGGCCGCCACCTGCAACCCGACGTTCGCCTTGACCAGACGAGCGACATCGCTCAGCCCTCGTCCCAGGTCGGAGTCGGGATAGGCGGCGCCGTTCTCCGCGGAGTAGCCCGCCTCCTGGAGCGCCGCGGTCGTGTTCAAGGCACCCAACGCCACCTGCGCGGGTGCCTGCAGCGCATCCGGCGCGCCGGCGTGCAGCCCACGCAGCGCCGCGTCCCAGAGGCCGCGCTGCTCGGCGTCCCACGCCGCGTCCAGACCGAACGACTCCACCGACCACATCGCCAGCTCCGGGCTCGGGCCACGGAACGCGGGCGCGGCCATGCCGCTGCCGAGCTGCATCCCCTGGAACGCCGTGCCGGTCCCGCGGTCGCCCAGCACGCGGTCGAGCCATCCGGTGCGCATCGACGATCCCGGAGCCGCTCGCTCCAGCTCCTCCATCGCCGAGAAGTGCGAACGGTTGGGCTGCGCCTGTCCCACGGCATGCACGACGCCGAACGTGCCGGCATCCCAGAGCGGCTTGAGCGGCGCCATCGCCGGATGCATCCCGAACATGCCGTCCAGTTGCAGCAGCGTGCCCTGCGGGATGCCCACGTTCGGGCGCCACGTCGCGTAGTCGGGATCGGCCGCCGGGACGATGGCGTTCAGGCCGTCGAAACCTCCGCGCAGCGACAACACGACCAAGACGTCACCGTCGTACGGCGCCGCGGCGAAGGCCAGCCGGGTCGCGAGCGTCTCGGTGGCCAGGCCGGCGAAGACGCCTGCGGCGGCCGCTCCTTTCAGGAAGCTCCGGCGCGACAGCCCACCCGTGTCGGGGCACCCGCACGCCTTCAGCGTCGGCGAGTCCGTGTCGGTCGGTCGCGTGCTCATGTCATCGCACCTGGAAGTAGGGAGAGTCGAGGATCAGCGACACGACGTAGGGCAATCGCCAGCCGACCGCGTCGTCGTCGGGGCCGAGCGGCGTTCCGCCCTCGACGCCGAGGAAGCCCAGGATCGCGTTGCGGTGGTCGGAGCTCAGGGTCCGGAACACGAGCTTCTTCGCGAGCGCGTCGATCATCTTGCCGTGCGTCGCAGGCAATGCTTGCGGAAGGAGTCGCTTGCGCAGGTCCGGAAGCCGGAGTGCCGTTGGCCACCAGTGGGCCGCGAGCGACATGTGCACGTTCCATCGGCCGAGGGAGCCCCCCGCGGAGCGCCAGGCGTCGGAGTCGTCGGGATATCCGTCGGGTGAGGCCCACGCCATGGGGGCGTCGCCCAGGTCGCCGATCATCCAATACAGCGCCTGCATGCCTTCGTTGCCGTTCGCATCCGGCTGGATCCCCAGGACCCGCACGGTGCCGATCACGTCCTGCATCGGCCGACGGATCTTCGCGCTGATCGAGGCGGCGAACGCCTTCGATCGGAACAGCTGCCGCAGCACCGGCACGATGGCGGTGTCGTTCACCAGGTACGTGTGCGCCAGCTGTTTCGCCAAGACCGGTTGCGGCGTATCCGAGACGAACCGGGCCACCAACTTGTCGGCGATGCGCCGGGCGGTCTTCGGGTGGCGCGCCAGGTAGCGGACGTAGCTCAGCCCCGTCTTCAACCCGTTCGCGCCTGCGTTCTTCGACGACCAGCCGAGGATCTTCACCGGGCCGGTGTGATGCCACTCCGGGTAGTAGTGGAAGAGCTGCGTGTCCCAGTCGATCCCGAACCCGGTCATGATCAGCGTGGAGTCGTACATCTCCTCCTCGCCGTAGCCGCCGTCGACGCCCACCGAATGGAGCTCCAGCAGCTCGCGGCCGTAGTTCTCGTTGGGATAGTCCTTCGTCGACTCCGCGTTGTTGAGGTACGTCATCATCGCGGGGTGCGTCGCCGAGGCGGCGAGCATGTCCGAGAACCGGCCCATCGCGTGCTTGCGGATCACGGTGCGATCCCAGTCGTGCCGCGTCGCCCATACCGAATCGCTCGGGTTCGTGATGTTGAGGTGGTTCGACCAGAAGTCGACCATGACCTCCAGCAACTGCCGCTCGCTCCACGCGGCTCGAGCCAGCGTCGCCGTTCCCAGGTCGAACATCAGGTCCCAGCCGAAGTCCAACGAGCCCGCCGCGTCCGTGATGCTCCAGGCCAGCCGCGGGAACCGCTGGGCGATCAGGTCGTCACACTCGCTGTCGTTGATCGAGGCCGGTTTCAGCTGGCGTTCCAGCCACCGGCCGGCGCCCACCCGCCGGATCTCGGCGAGGGAGGCCGGGGACGCGCCCCACGTCGCCCGCTGCAACAGGTGCAGTTCGGGGTCCTTCGGAGCGAACCTCGCGGAGGCCCCGGCGGCGGTCGCGCCGAAGATGACGGAGGTCGCTCCCGTGCCCACGACGGCGGCACCGAGGGCGGCGGTGCGCAACACGTTCCGACGGGAGACCTCAGGAATGTCCGGCGACCGGTCGATAGTCGTGGAGCGCCCCCTCATGGCGGCTGTTATCGGCGCGACCCGGGGGAGGACTTGACCGAAGGAGCCCAGCACATGGCGGATCGGCGCGGAGGGACCGGCTCGGTGGCCTGTATGCAGCGGCGGGCCACCCCGTTCCACGTACGTAGAAGTACGTAAGCGCTTTCCGGGAAACACGGAATTCCACCCGGGAGCCCTGAACCCTAGCGTGGTCGCAGGCGTTCCCACCTACACGTTAGGGACCCGATGAGGAACCCGACATCGCACCGCAGTGCTCCGGAGATCCGCGGAGCCGCTCCAGAGCGGCACGCGGCTTCCGCGTGCCACGTCACCCCTCGGCCGGTTGCGTGACGAGACCGGCGCGGCAGCGGTCGAGTTCGCGATCGTCGCCTCGCTGTTCTTCATGCTGGTCTTCGCCATCATCGACTTCGGGTTCGCGTTCCACTCGTGGAACAACACCGCCAACGCCGCCCGCGAAGGCGCGCGACGCGCGGCCGTCGACTCGAGCGTCGCTGCGATCACGGCCCGTCCATGGCGGCCGCTTCTACCTGGACCCGGCCAAACTCACCGTCGACGTCACGTGCAGCAGCCGGGGGTGGGGCCTTCTCCAGCGGTGCGTGCTGGAGCGAGCTTGGACGAGGGCGACATCGTCCGCGTCACCGTCAACTACGTGTACGACATGATCACGCCGTTGGTCCCTTCGTTCCCGGTCTGGGCACCTCGCTCGAACTCCATTCGTCGTCGGAGTCGAGGTTCGAGGGGCAATGAGAGGACCGGACCGCGAAGGGAGCAGCATGATCAGCGAACGGATGAAGGAAGAGCGCGGCGCCATCGCCGTCTTGGCCGCGCTCACCATCGTGATCCTGCTCGCGGCGGTCGCGTTCGTGATCGACATCAGCCGGCTGTACCACGAACGTCAGGTCCTCCAGAACGCGGTGGACTTCGGCGCGCTCGCGGGGGCGCAGGATCTGCCGGTCCAGGGGAGCTCGCAGGCCAACGTCGCCAGCGCGATCGCGCGCACGGTGGCGCTGGCGAACGCTCCGCAGATCGTCGACCGCCGGCCTCACCATCACCTACCAGTGCGTCGTGGGCGACCGCGACCACGACGGGCAGCCCGACCCCGGCGGACGTTCCGTTCGTGTGCGGCCCGACGGGGTCCTGGACGTCGGGGTGGAGACGCGAAGGCGGCCAGTCGCCCATGCACGACTGCAACCCGTTCGCCGGTGACAAGTGCAACACGATCAGGCTCGCGACCGCGAATACGATCCCCTACTACTTCGCGCCGGTCATCGGGATCAACTCAGGATCGACCGGCACGGTGAGCGCGGCGTCGTGCAAAGGCGCGTGCGGTGCGGCATCGAGTCCCGTCGACGTGGTCATGGTGCTCGACCGAACCGGGAAGCATGACGGCGGGCGACGTCCTCGAACGTGAAGAACGCCGCCCTGTCGGTGCTGGACTTCTACGACTCGACCCAGCAGTGGGTCGGCATGGTCTCGCTCCCGTACGGCCAGACCGTCGAACAAGTGCGTGGCGTACGGCGACCGCCGGACCACGCCTCCGACCTACCAGGTCTACCCGAACTCGACGGCCTCGACGTGGCAGAACGCGGCCGCTCAGCAGCGGATACAAGAACCCGGACGGCACCATCAGGACGTCGGACCCGCTCGTGCAGCAGATCAACTGCCTGCAGCGCGCCCACGACTGCGTCTGGGCGACGTCGCAAGGCGGTCCAGCCGAGCGGCAACCACACGAACCTGGGCGACCCGCTCGACGCCGCGCGCGCGATGCTCGCCTCGCAGGGACGCGCGGACGTCCCCGACGTCATCATCTTCATGACGGACGGTCAGGCGAACCAACCGAGCACGATGCAGCCGTGCGGCTACTTCAACAACAAGGCCACGGTGGCGAAGAACGCCGGACAGACGATCTTCACGATCGCGTACGGACTCGACAGCCCGCCGGTCAACTGCGCGAGCAGCGACAGCTCGCTGTTCCGCAACCGTCCCGCCACGACCAACCTGGCGGCGGCGGCGACGCAGCCGACCATCGACGACGTGCCCGGCGGCTGCGGTCCGAACGAGAACCGGGACGGCGACCACTACTTCTGCACCCCGGGGACCGCCGACCTCGAGCCGGTGTTCCGCCAGGTGGCGGCCGCCGCGATCGAGACCGCGCACCTGATCGACTGATCACGCCGTTCCCCGCTAGCCTCACGCTGTCCCGATCCGAGGAGCGACGGCGTGCCGACGACGGTACCCACGAAGCGTGCGGCGATCACGATCATCGAGCGCGGCCAGCGAGAGGTCACGGCCCTGGTTGACGCGCTCGCTCCGCGCGCGATGACGGTCACCGGCATCGGCGGAGGAGCGTGGTCGCCGGCCGACCTCATCGGGCATCTCGCGGCGTGGGAGGGGTTCGCGCTCGATGCGCTCCGCGCCTGGGGCAGACGTGAACGGGCGCCGATCGACGTGGCGCTCGGTACACGCGGGCTGGACGGCGTGAACGCCGACGCGCTGGCCGAGGCGTCCGCGCTGCGACCCGCGGTCCTGCGCCGGCGGTCGCTCGAGACGCACGCGGCGTTGGTCGCGGCCGTCCGCGCGGTCCCCGCGGATCGGTGGACCAAGCCGCCGATCACGCGCGGACGCCCGCTCGGCCTGCGGGTCGGCTCCATCCTCGGTGGCCCGGGCGGTCCGTTCCGTCATGCGGAAGCCCACCTGCCCGACCTCCGCGCCTTCGTGGCGACGCACGCTCGCCCCTCGTAGGCTTCGTTCAGCACCGACGAGCGATCGACGCGAGACCGACCGCACACGACGACACCACGGGAGGCACACATGGACATCGACGTTCTCCGCGCGACGGCCGGGGACCTGGTCGCGCCCGGCAGGGGCATCCTGGCGGCCGACGAGAGCTCCGGCACGATCAAGAAGCGCTTCGACGCGATCGGGCTGGAGTCGACCGAGGACAACCGGCGTGCGTATCGCGACATGTTGTTCACGACGCCCGGGCTGAACGAGCACGTGAGCGGCGTCATCCTGTTCGACGAGACGATCCGTCAGGTGGGACACGGCGGCACGCCGTTCCCCGAGATGCTCGCCGGCCTCGACATCATCCCCGGCATCAAGGTGGACACGGGCGCCAAGCCGTTGGCGCTGTTCGCCGGCGAAACCGTGACGGAGGGCCTGGACGGGCTCCGCGAGCGCCTGGCCGACTATCGGGAGCGCGGCGCGCGGTTCGCGAAGTGGCGCGCCACGATCCTCATCGGCGACGGCCTGCCCACGGACTTCGCGATCGAGGCGAACGGGCACGCGATGGCCCGCTACGCGGCGCTGTGTCAGGAAGCCGGCATCGTCCCCATCGTGGAGCCGGAGGTCCTGATGGACGGTGCCCATTCGATCCAGGAGTGTGAGGTCGCCACGTCCCGGACGCTCGCGACGCTCTACGAACAGCTGGCCGGCCACCGTGTGGACCTGGCCGGTTCGCTCCTCAAGGTCAACATGGTGGTCTCGGGCGCCGACGCCGCCACGCAGGCCGGTCCCGCCGAGGTGGCTGAGGCCACGCTGCGGGTCCTGCGTGACCGCGTGCCCGCAGACGTCGCCGGCGTCGTCTTCCTTTCGGGCGGGCAATCCGACATCGATTCCACCGTCCACCTGAACGAGATGAACCGGTCGGCCCCGCATCCATGGCCGGTCTCGTTCTCGTACGGGCGGGCGCTCCAAGCGCCGTCGATCAAGGCGTGGGGCGGGAACCCGGACAACGTCCAGGCCGGCCAACGTGCGCTCGCGCATCGTGCGCGGATGAACGGCCTGGCGCAGACGGGGGACTACTCGGCGGAAGCGGAGTCCTCGGCGGCGTAGGCGTCCTCGGCCGTCGCCGCTCGCGCGGGTGATCCGGATATCGCCGCTGACGGTGTTGACCTGCAACTCCATGTCGGTGCCGCCCGTCTCCGACACTCCCGACATGTCCAGCTCGCTCACCGTCTCTCCCGACGTCGAGCTGACGTCCAGGTAGACGCGCGTGCCGCGCGCGACACCGATCTCGACGTCGCCGGACACCGAGCGCACCGTGGTCGAGCCCGATCGGACGGAGCCGATCTCGACGTCGCCGGACACCACGTGCAGACGGACCGAGCCCCCGACCGTGCCGAGCGAGATGTCGCCCGATGCGGTCTTGCCGCCCACGTTCGCCTCCGACGGCACGGAAGCGCGCGTCGCCCGAGGCCGAGGTGAACGACACGTTCCCTTCGACCGTGGCGCCGGCCAGGTCGCCGCTCGCCACCTTGATGTTGACGTCTCCCTCCACGTGGTCGAACCGACAGTCGCCGGAGCCGCTGCGGAATCCGAGCGAGCCGATCCGCCCGGTGACCTCCAGGTCGGCCGAGCCCGAGTCGCAGGAGACGTCGGTGCCCAGCGGCACCGTCAGGTCCACGCGCATCTCTCCGCCGAAGCCGCCGAAGAGCTTGCCGCGCTGACGGTGTTCGACGGTCAGATGCTGCGTATCCGGACGGGCATCGTCGAACACGATGCGGATGTCGTCGGGGTTCCGTTCCCCGCTGATCGTACAGGTGCGTCTGCGCCGTCTCCTCCGCGCGGATCCGCATGGTGCCGGCGGGGATCCGAAGGTCCAGGTGCAGGTGTCCGGGTGTTTCGAATGTCTGGTCCACGGCGATCTTCCTTCCGTCGGTAACGGTCGTGATGGAGGGCTTAGCTCTCGGCCATGCCCGTGATGCGGTTCCCGACCATCCGGCGGCGTTGCTGCTGTTCGTGCCGTTCCTGCTCGAGACCGCGATTGATCGCTCGGATCAGCCAGGTGTTCGTCGACACGCCCTCGCCGTCCGCACGCTGCTCCACCCGGGACTTGGTGCTCTCGGGGAGGCGGAGCGTGATGCGCGCCGTGCCGCCTTCGTCCTCGGCGGGGGAGGGTTGGGCAGGTTCCTTGTCGAACACGACCACGAGCTGCGCGTCCCTGCCCGCCAGGCGAACGTCCACCCGGCCGGCCGGCAGCTGTTCGCCGAGCTCCTGCGCGGCCTGACCCATCGCATCCAGCAAGCCGCAGTTGGAGCGACGGCTCGAGCGCCCTGGCCAGCCGTTCGGCGATGGCCAGCGTGGCCTCGTCCGGGCCTGCCACGGCCTCCAGGTCCGCGCGAACGGCGTCGATGTGCGGGGTCAGATCCATCGCTTTTCAGGCCTCCCCGCCCGTACGCGGCTCCGGACGCCGGGTCGATCGCCGGGTCGCGTGGCGCTTCGAGCGCTCGTCGGCCTCACGAAGCAGGTCTTCCAGCCGCAGGCGGCCCATCTCCTCGCGGATCTGTGGTCCCATCGTGCACCTCCTGGTGTCGTGTGGACAGCTTGATGACGTCACTATGACGTCACGCGCGACGTCTGTCAACCCGGATCTTGCATGATGAAGATTGCATTCCGCGAGAACCACGGCGCCCCACGAGCGTTATCTTGTGTGTGATGTAGGTCGCGCGGTAGGAATGACTAGCGCGAGATTAGGACGAAAGGACTAGTCGTAATCCGTACGTATGGGGGAAGACGCCTCACCCGGTGTCGGCCACACTCTCGGATATCAGTACGCCTGGGTGGTAGGCAGGCCTGCCGGAAGTCGTCACATGGTTGACTGGCGGGAGAGCCGACATCCCCATAGGCTTTGGGCGCAGTTCCGCATAGACAGGGCGTGACACAGATGGAGCAGGAGATCAGGTTCGACCCCACCACCGACGACATGCTCCTGGACCTCACGCCCATGGAACCGCCGGCCGTGGAGTACCGGGTCGTCGAAGAGGTCGTCGTTCCTCGCCGTGGCCTCGTGGACGCCGCCCCCTGGCAGATCGTCGCCAAGCGCATCATGGATATCGTCGCGAGCGTGCTCGCCATCGTGGTGCTCACCCCGGTGTTGCTCGCCGTGGCACTCCTGATCAGGGCCACATCTCGCGGTCCCGTCTTCTACGTCCAGGAACGGGTCGGACGCGATGGTTCGCCGTTCCGGATGGTGAAGTTCCGTTCGATGTATCGGGACGCCCACGCGCGCCGTCACGAGCATGCGGAACAGAACATCCACCAGGGCCCGATCTTCAAGATCCGCGACGATCCCCGGATCACCCCGGTGGGACGCGCGATGCGCCGGCTCTCGATCGATGAGCTGCCGCAGTTCTTCAACGTGCTGATGGGCAGCATGAGCCTGGTGGGACCTCGCCCGGCCTTGCCGGAGGAATTCCTCGACTACACCGAGCGTGAGCGCCAGCGCCTGCTGGTCAAGCCCGGTGTGACCTGCATCTGGCAGGTCAGCGGCCGATCCGACGTCGATTTCGACACGCTGGATCGACATGGACCTCGAGTACATCGAGGAGTGGGATCTCCGCATGGACCTCAAGCTGCTCGCCAAGACCATCCCGGCCGTCGTCACCGGCCGCGGCGCGTACTGAGCCCGCGCTTCCCCCGCAGATCTGCAGGTCAGCACGCGTCTGTGGGATGTCCCCCGGCGTGCGGGTAGCGACGGGCCGGAAGCGGTAAGGTAGAACTTCCCCGAGCGACTCCAGAGGTGATCCCTCATGGCAGAGGCTCGAACCCGATCCCTGCGCTTCCGCGGCCGGGCGGCCGGAGTGTTCGCCGCCGGTTACGTGGTGGCCCTCGCTTCGTTCTGGCTCGCCGGCATCGTGGCGTACGCCGTGACCGGAGATGGCTTGGCGAAGCTGGCGGGGCTCGCGTACTTCCCCATCCTGCTCCTCCCGTGGTTCGGCGAGGGCACGGTGCTGGGCATCGACGTCGGCAGCGACATCTGGTGGTGGTGGTTCGCGCTCCAGATGGCGCTGGGCGCCGCCGCCATGTGGATGTACCCATACGAGCCCCGGCGCCGTCACCCGGCGCGGAGACCGCGACTCGCTGGGCGTTCCGGACTTGCGAAGTCTCGGCCCGTGGCGCGTATGCCGCGCGTCTGACCCGCGGCGCTCAGACCTTGGCGGCGCGTTCGATGCGGGTGGACCGCCGGTAGATGATCGCCGCGGCGGCGATCAGGACGGTCGACGCCACCAGCGTCACGGTCGCCAGCGCGTTCAACGCCGGCAACGGCGAACGGCGGGCCGACGAATAGATGATGATCGGGATCGTCTGCGTGGACGCGTCCACCGACAGCCGCTGCGAGATCACGAAGTTGTCGATCGCCGACGCGAACACGATCGCGATGCTCGCGAAGATGGCCGGCGACAGCATCGGGAGCAGCACACGGCGCATCGCCCCGGTGGGCGTGGCTCCCAGGTCCATCGCGGCTTCCTCGTACTGCTTGCCGATCGAGAGCAGCCGGGCCCGGACCACGATCACCGGGTAGGCCATCTCGAACATCGACAGGCCGAACACCTGCGCGTTGAAGCCCAGCCCGACGCCCGACACCAACTGCGTGAACATCAGGAAGAGCCCCACGCCGATCGCGATCTCCGGCGTGATGAACGAGAAGAGCATCAGGAAGTTCGCGACCTTGCCGCTGCGGGCCTCCCACCGGTCGAGCGCCAGCGCGAACCCCACGCCGAACGGCACCGCGATCAGCACGACCAGCGACGACAGCTTCAGGCTCTGGAACAGCGCCGAGCGGAGCGTCTCGTCCTGCCACAGCGAGTTCACGTCGTCCACGTACCAGCGCGTCAGCGAGAATCCCTGCCACGTCGTCTGCGCCTTGCCGGCGTTGAACGAGAACGCCACCGCGATGAACACCGGCAGCAGCGTCCACAGGACGTACGCGATCGCGACGATCCAGAGGAAGCGGGCGCGCGCCCACGGGTTCATCGACCACCCGCGCAGGCGAGCCCAGGGCGTCGAGCCGACCGTCGATGTCGCGCTCATCGGTCCGCCAACGCTCGGCGCCGCGTTCGTGCTGCGCAGGTAGTAGAACATCGGCAGCGCGAGCACCCCGACCAGGATGATCACGAGCGACGCCCCCTGGTTCACCAGCGAGCTGTCCATGGAGCTCACGATCAGGTTGCCGAACATCGCGGTCTGCCGGGTGCTCGCCAGCAGCGTCTGCGTGTAGTAGTCGCCGAACATCGGCAGCGCCACGATCACGCAGCCCGCCAGGATCGCCTGTCGCGAGAGCGGGAGCGTGACGCGGAAGAACGTGCGCGCCTGGCTCCCACCCAGATCGCGCGCCGCCTCCAACGTGGCGCCGTCGATCCGGTCGAGCATCCCGTACAACGGCAGGATCATGTACGGCACGTAGCCGTACACCAGCCCCAGGATCACGGTCGACGGCTTGCCGTTCAGCCACAGCCGCGGCTCGGAGATGACGCCGAGCCATTCCAGCGCGCGGTTCACGTATCCCTCGGGTTGCAGCAGGTTCACCCACGAGAACATCCGCATCATGTAGCTGATCCAGAACGGTGCGATGAACGCCACCAGGAAGAACGCCTTCGCGCGCCCGGCGTGGCGCGCGATGAAGTACGCCACCGGGTAGCCGATCAGCAGGCTGAGCGACGTCGCGATCCCCACGTATACGAGCGTTCGCACGAACGTCTCCTGATAGATCGACTGCGTGGTGACCAGTCCGGTCGCGACGTCGTTGAACGAGCCGAACGTCCAGTGCAGCGGGTTGTAGACGGGCGTGGCCGTCAGGAAGATCTGGTCCAGACCGCCGAACGCGACCGACAGGATCACGTAGAACGGCAGCACGAAGAACAGCAGCAGCCAGACGGACGCGGGTGCGGCGAAGGACGGCCAGAACCAGCGGGGGAACCAGGCGCCCGCCGACCCTCGGTCCTTACGCGCCACCCGTGACTTCTTGGTAGATCTGCTGGTAGAGCTGGTTCACGGCCGGCGCGAGCTCGAGCTCGCTGACACCCATCGGGAGCATGTCCTCGGTCACGAACGTGTAGTCCAGGCTCGGCGGCAGGTAGCCCTTCTCCAGCGCCGTCTCCTTGTCCAGCGACAGCACGGTCGGCTGGTAGCCCTCGTACGTGTAGTTCGTGAGCGCGTTGTCCGGCTCGTACATGAAGTCGATGAAGTTGTGCGCCAGCACCGGGTTGGCCGCGCCCTTCGAGATGGCGAACAGGTCGTGCGAGATCAGGCCCGGCTTCCCGCCGGGCCCGAGCGGCGGCCACGAGTACGAGAGCGACGTGATGTCCAGGCCCTTCGGCAGGTAGTACTGGTAATAGACCATCTGCCCGGACCACGTGCCGTGGACCTCCCACCCGTTCGTGCTGAGCTCGGTGTAGTCCACGTGGTCGTACTTCCAGCCCATCGCGTCGGCGCCGTCCAGCAGGTCCTGCTTGATGGTGTCCAGCACCGCCGGGTCGTCCGTGTTCGGGTCGTAGCCGCCGCGGAGCAGGGCGGTCGCGAGCGTGTCGCGCGACCCGTTCAGCAGGTGGACCTGACCCTGGTTCGCGGTGTCCCAGAAGATGTCGTACGGGTTGTCCATGGCGCCGATGTCGTCGGTGACCAGGTCGTTGCGCCACGAGATGCCGGTGGTGAACACGACGTACGGCGCCGAGTACTGCCGGCCCACGTCGTAGAAGTCGGGGACGCCGGTCCACAGCTGGTCCTCGAACGTGGGCAGGTACGTCTTGTTGAGGGGTTGGATCAACCCGCCCTGGGCCAGCTTGCCCACGTTCTCGAGCGTGACGGTCACCAGCACGTCGAAGTCCGACCCGTTCGACTGCATCTTCGCCACCATCTCGTCCGGCGTGTCGAAGACCGTGTACTCCACGTCGACGCCGTAGCGGTCGCCGAACTGGTTCCGCACCTTCTTATAGATGTAGTCGTTGTATCCGAAGATCTTGAGCGGTCCGCCCTCGGGTGACAGGCCGTCGGCGATCGCGGGGTTGTCGTCGCTGAGAGCGAGCGTCACCGGGTTGTCGGGCCGGGCGAGTTGCAGGCCGCCGGCCGGACTCTCGGAGGGTCCGGTGCTTCCTCCGCCGTCGCCGCCGTCGGAGCCGCACGCGGCCAGGAACGCGGCAAGGCTCGGCACCGCGACGCCCGTGGCGGCGGCCCGACGCAGGAACTCTCGTCGGGAAAGCGGCGGGACACGGTCCTTCGGGTGCGACATGGGACCCCCTCATCGAGCTCGCGGCGCTATCGACTCGGCTCTTGTACCTCGACGTCGCACCTCGGGTAAAGGCAGCGTGCCGTCCCCTGGTCAGGTTCGCGCCGACCCGCGATAAGGTGACCGGCATGCGTGTGGGACGGATCGCGCTGATGCTGTCGCTCGTCATCTCGAGCGTCGTTGGCGCTGCAGCCGCCGTCGGCGGCCGGACCCGCATGGGGGCCGCAGCGGAGCGTCGACACCTGGGCGTGGAGCGCCGGATCATCGTTCGCGAGGAGCGCGGACGGCGACCTGATCGCGCTGGTGGCGACCGATTTCTCCCAAGGTGGCTTCGCGACCGATCACGGGCCGTACATGGGGATCTTCGCCCGCACCAGCTCCGACCGGGGTGCCACGTGGACGGCGCCGGTGCGGATCAGCCAGGCCGGCAAGCATGCCGAGCGCGGAGCGCTCGCGGTCGCCGGCGGATCCACGTACGCCGTCTGGGTCACGCAGCAGAGCTACGACGACTACGACCCGTCGGAACCCCGCGTCCTGTACTTCCGCGCGAACCCCGGCGGGGGCTGGGGAAAGACGGTCGCGCTCACCAAGAAGAAGGGCCGGGTCGATGCGCCGTCGATCGCGGCATCGGGCGATCGCGTCTACGTCTCGTGGGTGGACGCCAAGACCGGCCAGGTGCGGGTCGCCCGCAGCGCCGACGGCGGCAAGTCCTTCGTGCGGAGCGTGATCGGCAAGACCACGGCCGTCTCCCCCGACAACGAGGGGATGCGCGGGTCCGCGAGCATCGGCGCCGCCGGCAACGCGGTGGGCGTCGCCTGGATCGCGAGCGGGTCGGGCGCGATCAAGGCGCGGGTCTCCACCAACGGGGGGAAGAAGTGGCACGGCATCGCTGTCGGTGGTGGGGTCGCTGGGCGCGGCCTTCGGCGGGACCCCGTCGCTGCGCGGGTGGGGTGACCGGCTCGCGCTGGCATGGACGACGCCCGGGCGGGGTGTTCGCGCGCACGTGGTCGAAGTCGTGGGGGGCCACGCGGACGATCGCGTCGTTCGGGGGAGGCGCCACGTACAAGGGCGGATACGACGTCGAGATCGTGCCGTCGCCTGGGGATCAGCTCGGGAGCCGTGTGGAGCGCGTGCCGGACGTCCGGCTGCGATCTGCTGTCGGCCGGCACCCGCGTCGACGTCCTGTGGAGCGCTTCGAACGGCGGGAACGCCTGGTCGGCGCCGTCGCTGGTCCAGGGGTCCGTGCATGCCGACCAGCAGATCAACGAGTCCCCCACGGCCGCCTGGCTCGAGGGCGGGAGTCGCCGATCGTGGGGTACACGGGTCGGAGCTCCGGGTGGACCAGCTACGCCATGTTCCTTCGTGTCGGACCGTGAATCCTCCGGAACGGGGAACCGAGCGGGGTTCAGGCAGGCGTCGGTCCATGAAAGCCTGGCAAAAGGCTCCGTGTTAGGCTCGGGGGGTTAAGTCGTCCGTGAACGGGTACCGATGCTGCTGAGACGGGACAACCCTCGTACGGTGCCCGACGTTTCCCCGTTAGACCCCAACGCTGAAGGGTGGACCTTGGCCACACGACTCACGGACGTCCGGGCGTTCCCCAGGTCCGGGGCGGACCTCGACGACGACAAGAGCCTGGTGCTGGCGTTCCAGTCGGGCGACATCGACGCCTATTCGGACATCTTCGTGAAGTACCGCGCCCTCTCGGCACAGATCTGCTACCGCATCCTGCAGGATCGCGAGGAGGCGGACGAAGCCGTCCAGGAGACGATGCTCCGCGTCTACCGGGGTCTCGGCCGGTTCAACGGTCGCTACCAGCTCCAGGCGTGGGTCGCGCGCATCGCCACCAACGTGGCGCTGGACATGGTCCGCGCGCGCGCTCGCCGTCCCCAGCGGGACCCCGCCCTCCCCGACATCTCCGACGACCCCGGGTTGATCGTCGCGCTGACGGAGGACACCTCCGAGGCCGTGGAGCGGGTGCTGGATCAAGAGGAGATCCGCACGACGCTGTCGTCCATCCCCGATCACCACCGTGAGGCGCTGGTCCTGCGGGAGTTCGAGGGGCGCTCGCACGAGGAGATCGGCCAGGCCATGGGCATGTCGCCCCAGCAGGCCAAGGCCTTGATCCATCGGGCGAAGCGGAGCTTCCGGCGCGCGTGGGAGCACGGCGGCGAGCGTCGCGGTGTCGCGGCGTTGGCCCCGATCATCCTGCTGGCGCCGTTCCGCCTCCCCGGGTTCATCCGCAAGCTCTGGCAGCCCGCGCACGACGTGGTGGCCAGCGCGACCGCGACGGCGCAGCAGGCCGCGCTCCAGGTGACCGCGGCGCCGGCCGTGACCCAATCGGCCGTCAGCATGGCCGACAAGGTGACCGCGGCCGCGATCACGGTCATCGTGGCCGGCACCGTGAGCGTGGGTGCGGTCGCCATCAAGACGCAGCGGCCGACGAAGCCGACCCCGGTCACCGCGTCGCCCGCGGCGGTGGCGCCCGATCGTTCCCGCGATCGTCGTGACGCCGGCCGAGTCGAAGCCGGTCAAGCCGGACCCGAAGCCGCAGGACAAGCCCCAGAACACGCCCGAGGATGGCCAGGGCAGCACGGGCGTGGTGCCCGGTGAGACACCCACCGAGTCCCCGGCACCGACGGATCCCAGTCCCTCACCGGGGCCTGACAGTCCGCCGCCTCCGCCGCCTCCCGCGCCCGCGTGGACCGGCGCGTTCCAGACGTCGGTCGGCATCGGCGCGGCGCACCTCGCGCTGGTCTCCGAGCCCAGGGTCGTCGGACCGCCTACCAACCGCACGTTCGGCGAGAGCATGCGTGGGGACGTGATCGGTCCGAACGGGAAGGTGCTCGGCAGCGTGTCCCTCGACCTCACCGGCTGGATGAACGGCTCGAACGGGGCGCTTTCGACGCTCTGGCTCTGGGTCGACATGCCCGAGGGGCAGTACCGGTACGCGGCCGATGCGGCGCTCACGTCCGCGGGCGCTGTCGGAGGACGGCTCGATGACGTACGTGTTCTCGGGTCGCTACAGCCTGTCCGGTGCTCCCGTGGAGCCCCAAACCACCATGCCGCACGACGGGACGCTCTCGATCAGCCTGGGGTTCTGGAACGACGGAACGCTCTACGCGACCGCCGTTTCCATGGACGAATCCTGACCGAGAAGCCTCCAGATCACGAGCAACCCTGAGCACGGACGGCGTTTCACTTAGATGTAGTGCACCCACGCGCAGGATCTGAGGCTGTGAAGGGGGTGGGGCCAGGAGGCAGTTGGGCAGGTCAGAACGTTGACTCGCTCGCGAACAGCCAGTACATTCCTGGCGAGCTTCCCCCCCCACCTATAGGCTTAAGTCGCCTGCGCGGGGGACGGGAGAAGTTGATTGCAACACGAGCAATGGAAGGAAGGGGTGAGTAGATGAGCATCATGAAAGGCAAGCTCCGCCGATCGGCGGTAGTCGTAGCCTTTTCGGTCGGAGCCTTTCAGGCTCTGAGCGTGATCGGTGCCACGGCGGCGAACGCGGTTTCGACGTGTTCGTTCGCGGGCGGCGTCGTGACGGCGTCCGCGCCGGATGACGGCGACACGCTCAAGGTCTACCAGGACAGCAACGGCGGCATCCACGTCGCCGGAGATATCGCGCTGGGACCGAGCCGCGGTTGACGGTGCGGACGACCTCGCGGGCTGTACCGGTGTGCAGTTCGGCCAGGCCACTACCACGACCATCAACATCACCGGCGCGACTGGCGTCGGCGCGTTCGACCAGGACTTCTACATCGAGATGACGCAGACCACCGCACCCGGTGGCGCGCTCAACACGACGTTGGAGGACTGGGGCACCATCAACTGGGTGGTCAACGGCGGGAACAACACGGCCGCCGGTGACTCGCTCTTCGTCGACAACAGCGGCGCTACCGACCGCGCCGCTCGACCTGGCCGGTGGCGCCAACGGACTCGACCTGAACAACGATGGTGACCTCGACGTCACGACCGCGAACGTGGAGAACTTCTCGTTCGTCGACGAACTCGGACGCCGACGAGCAGAACATCGACCTCGGTGGCTCGACCGCGACGGGTGCAGCGTTCCCGAAGACGCCACGATCGCCGTAACCACGTCGCACGGTATCGGACAACACGTTCTTGGGTGGCGACGGCGACGACACGTTCTTGAAGCGACGGAGACGACGACACGTTCTCCCCGGGCCTCGGGAACGATAACGTCACTGTGGCCCCGACGTGAAGCGACCCTCGACTACTCGAACACCGCCACGGCGATCAACATGAACCTGTCGATCAGCACCGTGACGCAGGGGACGGACCTCGACACCGTGCTCGGCGTGCCAGCACGCGATCGGTACGGCCCAGGGTGACACCATGATCGGTGACGCCGCAGGACAACACCTCGAGCCGGGCGCGGGAACGACATCGTGACCGGTGGACTCGCCGGTGAGGATTACGACACGTACGACGTGTCCGACGCCACCGAGGGCGTGACCGTTGACCTGAACGCCGGTACATCCACGGGCGGTTCGGGCACCGACACGCTGACGGAGATCGAGAACGTCGTCGGCGGTGCCGGTGCCGACGACATCACCGGTGAGGATGGCGCTGCCGGAAACACCCTCGAGGGTGGACCTGGCAACGACACGCTCGCGGGTGGTTCGGGCGACGATGACGGCCCCGACGGCTTCGATGGCGGCGCCGGTATCGACACCGTGAACTACGGTGCGAACACGCTGGCGACGAACGTCGACCTGCAGCACCTCATCACCGGAAGTGGTGTACAACGGCGTGCGGCGAGGGCGACGAGCATCGTGGTGGGACCGCCTTCGATCGAGAACGCCATCCTCGGTTCCGGGGATGACACGTTCTTCGGGTCGGTCTTCAACAACATCGTGTGGCCGAACGGCGGACAGAACGCCTTGACCGAGACCGGCGCGCTCAGCGGCGGCATCGACACGGTGAACTACTCCATCGGCTACACGGCCGGCGTGGTCGTCAACCTCTCTGGCGGTGGCCAGTCGGGTGGCGGCGCCTCTCAGGACTCGATCACCGGGTTCGAGAACGCCGTCGGGACCGAGTTCAACGACACGTTGATCGGGACCGACCTTGTCGCAGCGACGAACGGGGCCAACCTGCTCGTCGGTGGCAAGGGCAACGACAACATCTCAGCGAACGCTGGCCCGGACCTGGTCCGTGGCGGCGCTGGCAACGACCGCATCCGCGGTGGTTCCGGCGACGACACGCTCAAGGGTCAGGGTGGCAAGGACAACATCAGGGGTTCCGGCGGCGCCGATGACATCTTCGGCGGCAAGGGCAAGGACTTCTGCACAGGTGGAGGCGGCAACGACTTCATCAAGACCTGTGAGCGTCCTCGTAAGAACGGTCAGGGGCCCGAACGGTCCTGGACTGGCTGCACGGCTCTAAGCACCACGCAGTAACGGAGCTCTCGAGCTCCGGGTAGCGAGAAGGACCGGCTCCCGAAAGGGGGCCGGTCCTTTTTCGTGCGGCGCTTGTCAACCTGCCGTGGTGGCGGAGACTGTGGTCATCCGAAGGCGCAGCTCCCCGGCCGCGTCGGGGTGAGGAGTCGCAGCGTGGCTGAGGCGGATCTCGAGTACGCCTGGTTCTTCCGGGCGGAGTTCCCCATGGTCCTTCGGACCGTGTTCCTCATCCTGGGCGACCGTGGGAAGGCGGAGGACGTGACGCAGGAGGCGTTCATCCAGCTCCTGTCGCACTGGAAGAAGATCTCGCGCTACGAGCGGCCCGATGCCTGGGTCAGGAGGGTGGCGATCCGGCTGGCGGTGAAGGCGCAGAAGCGGGAGCGGATGCGTGAGGTGCTGGAACGCGATACCGCCGGACCGTCGGGGCCGAAGACTCCGGACGTGGATCTGGCGAACGCGCTGCAGCAGCTTCCGTTGAAGCAGCGGACGTGCGTGTTGCTCTTCTACTACGAGGACCGGCCGATCGCGGAGATCGTCGACATCCTGGGGATCTCGGAAGGGTCGGTGAAGGTGCATCTGCACCGAGCGAGGGAGCGCCTGGCGGCGCTCCTCGGAGAGGAGGTGGACGAGGATGCCTATTGAGCGCCGCATCAGGGAGGGCGCCGAGCGGAACGCCGGGGTCCTCGATCCGGACGTCGATCGCTTCCTCGACGCCGTGGTTCACAAGGACGCGTCGCCGGCAGGTCGTCCGTCGCTCACTGACGGGCGCGGCCGCCGCGGCCGCGGTCGCGCTCGCGGTGTTCGTCGGACCGAGCGTGCTCGACGGGATCGAGGGCGCGAACGGGAACGTGCCCGGCGGCAACCCCACGCCGAGCGTGACCCCCAGCGTGCCGCCGGTGGTCCCGTTCCTCACGGGTGAGTTCACCCGTTCGATCCCCGCGGGGACGGCGGTGGTTCGGGCGAACGGCATCGCCGGTGCGTGGACCATCAGCGCCGATGCGGACGGGAACGTGCGGCTGCTCGCCCCCGAGTCGTTCGCCGGCGCCGATGCCTCCGCTCCGTTCGAGATGGACACCGACACCCTCCGCACCGATGCGTTCAGCTCCGACATCTGCGAGGGTCTCCCCGCCGGGACGTACACCTGGTCGCAGTCAGGGGACTTCTTGGTCCTCACGGCCGTCTCCGACCCGTGTGACGCCCGTGTGGTGGTCCTGGGCAGCGAAGCCTGGGAGATCGCTCCCGAGTCGTTGCCGGCCAGATCGGAACCGCGTGTCAACCGGCAGGCGCGTCCGGGCCTGTGAGTGGGTGAGAACGACGAACCCAACGACAGGAGGCACGCAGATGCGACTTCGATCCTTGCTGGGGCTCACCGCGATGTTCACGCTCGTGGGGAGCATCGTTTCGGCCTCATCCGCCTCGGCGTATCAGGTGATGGATGCGACGGGGCCCGTGCATCGTCGAGCCTCGCGATGGAAGCGACGACGACGACGGTGACCGAGCCGTGTCGCGTCGCTCCGGTCGCCGGCCCGATGCCCAGGCTGGGGGCGGATCTCCAGGCGGGTCTGGCGGCGTACGCGCAGGACCCGTCGAACGCGGCCGCCGAGGGATGGATCGATTCGGGGGGTCCGTTCGGTGGCGGGGTTCCCGCGTCCGCGGTCCGCACCCTGATGCGCCGGGGACTGGCTGCCGGCCTGACCGATGCGCAGGTGATGAGCTTCCTGCAGCCCGGGTTCCTCCGCGGCATGAACGATCCGCGCGGCGGAGCATGGCTGTTCGACTTCATCGGCGAGCAGGACGATCCGGCGTTCCTCGCGCAGCTGGCGTCGTACGCCGGTGCGCTGGACGGCCGGTACGTGAGCCCCATGTCCGCGCAGGCCGATGTCTTCGAGGCGCTCCCGCTCCTGCGGGCGGCGTACATGGCGCAGGCGGCCGCGATCCCGCCGGACCTCGTGACGGCCGAGCAGATGCTGTCGCTCGCCAACCAGGGCTATGGGCCGGCCCAGGAGACGGTGCAGCGGTTCCTGGCCGCGGGGAACCACCCCTCGGCGGGGGCACAGAACGCCGGTGGCGTCGGGACCGGGATGCGCGCGTCGGTCTACGACTACTTCGTGGCGAACTACGCCGGCCCGCTGACCCCCGCGGCCGCGGCGGCCCTGGCGAACCGCGGCGCGTACACGGCGTGGGTCGAGCGCATCGCCACGTGGGTCGACGGCGGCACGGTGATCGCGGAGGTACCGGACCCGGCGGTGTTCCCGGCACCGGTCGCGCCGACCACGTCCGGGACGACGCTCGGCAGCGAACACGACCGTGGGGGACTGCTAGACCCGAGCGGTACCCCGGCATGGAACCGGCCCTCTCACCCCGGGCCGGTTCCATGCTGCTCGGGGTTGTTCGCCACCGGCGGCCTGCACTAGCGTCGTGGCGTCCGACGACGAGGAGGGTTCGCATGGCCGATCGGCAGCAGGGCAGGGCGGCACCACGGCGGGCGGTGGCGATGGACGGTGGCGCTCGCCGCATCGATCGGTCTGGTCGCTCTGTGGCTCGGACCCGCGGCGCAGGCGGCCACGTGCAACACCAGCGGCGGGGGCGCGAACCTGAACATCACCATCGCCGCCGGCCAGACCGTGAGCGTTCGCATCAATGCCTCGAACGTCATCCTCGTCGACGGCGGCGGGTTGTCGGATGACAACTGCGGCGGCAACAACGCGGGGACGGTGACGGTCATCAACGTCGACGGAAGCACGGGCAACGAGACGTTCCGCATCGACGACTCGGGCGGCGGCGGGCCGTTCGACAACGACGACGATTTCGATGTCGACCTGTCCTCGGGCACGGACATCCTCACGATCACCGGCGACAGCGTCGCGGACACGATCACGTTCACGCCGCTGGAGGTGAACGGATCGGATATCGCGCAGACCGGTGTCGAGACGTTCTCGGCGTTCTCCGGGCAACGGCGACGACATCGTGAACGGCGGCACGTTCTCCGCCGGGATCACGATCGGCGGCGGCGCGGGGACCGACCAACTGACCGGTGGGAACGGGAACGACTCGCTGAACCCGGGGGACGGCAACGACGTGGTCAACGGCGGGGTCGGCACCGATACCGTCACGTACTCCTCGACGGTGGGGGGCGTGACCGTCAACCTCGGGACGACGACGGCGCAGAACACCGGCGGCTCCGGCACCGACACCATCGTCGGCGTCGAGAACCTCACCGGAACCTCGGCGAACGACTCGCTGACGGGATCCTCGACGGCGAACGCGATCGCGGGTGGGTCGGGTGACGACCTCCTCGTGGGTGGGGAAGGTGACGATTCGCTCAACGGCGGCGACGGCGTGGATGCGGTCAGCTACGCGTCGTCCACGGGTCCCGTCTCGGTCAACCTGTCGTTGGGCGGCGGGCAGAACACCGGCGCGGGAACGGATGTCATCTCCAACGTCGAGAACGCGATCGGCGGTTCCGGCGCGGATACGCTCACCGGGAACACCGGAGCCAACGCCCTGACCGGCGGCGCCGGCAACGACGTCCTCGCGGGAGGCGACGGGGACGACCGTCTGGACGGCGGTGACGGACGGGACCGGGTGACGTATGCGTCGGCCGTCGCTCCCGTCACGGTGAACCTCTCGACGGGCACCGCCGGCGGCCAGGGCTCCGACCTCCTCACCGGCATCGAGAACGTCACCGGCTCGCCGCTCGCGGACACCATCACCGGGAGCGCCGTCGTGAACGCCATCAAGGGCGGCGCCGGAGGCGACACGATCGGCGGCGGTGGCGCGAGCGATCGGCATCGCGGGGGGCGACGGCTCCGACCGGCTCACGGGTGGCGCGGGTCTCGACCGGCTCCTCGGGGGCCGCGGGAACGATCGCGGCGACGCCGGTGGTGGCAACGACCTCTGGAAGGGTGGCGCCGGCCGTGACCACCTGGGCGGCGGTGCCGGACGGGACTCCGTGCGAGGCGGCGAGGCCGCGGACATCCTCAACGGCGGGTCCGGGAACGATCGCCTGAACGGCGGTCCCGCGCGCGACCGATGCGCCGGAGGACCGGGCAACGACGTCGAGGTCCACTGCGAGACCTGAGGGAGGACGGAAACGGAGCCGGCCCCCTTCCGGGGCCGGCTCCGTTCGTCTGACTGATCCCGCAGGTCAGCTGTGGACGACGCTCGACGTGTTGCCGGCGCAGACGACGCCGTTCGCGAGCGTGATCTGGTTGATCTTCGCGCGGAAGTTGCCGTTGCTGGGCGGGATGTAGGTCTTGTAGCTCCCGCTCTTACGGGTGGCGGTCGTGTCGACCCACTTCCACGATCCACCCTTCTGCTTCTGGATGACTACCGGTACCAGCGAGCGGCAGGATGCGAGCCCGCTCGAGACGTTCACCTGGCCGGAGACGCGGCTGTTCGGATGGAACCCGAACGTGACGACGCGCGCGATCGGCGCCGTCGTCACCGTGAAGTCGGCCGTGCTCGTGGCGATGCCACCCGGCGTCGTGAGCGAGACCTTGCCGGTCGTGGCACCGGTCGGGACGACCGCGGTCACCGACGTGGCAGTGACGGCCGAGAAGGTGGCGGAGAGGCCGTTGAACCTGACCGCCGACGTGCCCGTGAGGTTCGTCCCGGTGATGACGACACTCGTGCCCACCGGGCCGCTGGTCGGCGTGAACGACGTGATCGTCGGTGCCGCGGCAACGGTGAAGTTGGTCGCGCTGCTCACTTGCGCGAAGCCCGCGGTCGTCACGCGGATCGGGCCGGTCGTGGCGCCCACCGGCACCACGGCGGTGACCGATGTCGCCGGAGTTGACGGTGACGTTGACGGCGTTCGTCGCGTTGAACATGACGGTCGCGCCACACAGGTTCGTACCGGTGATGGCGACGCTCGTTCCCACCGGACCGCTCGTCGGCAGGAACGACGCGATCGTCGGCGCTGTTGCGGCCAGCACCGTGAAGTTGTCTCCTGCGGTGTTCGTCGTTCGCGATGCCGTTCGTGACGCTGAAGCTGCCGGCACCGGTCGTTGCCGCGCACGGGATCGTCGCCGTGAGCGAGGTGTCGCTCTGGATACTGAACGGCGCGGACGCCCCGTTGATGGTGACGTTCGTGATCGCCGGGTTCTGGAAGTTCGTCCCGGTGAGGGTCACCACCGTCCCGCGTACCCCGGATGTGGGGTTGACCGCCGTGACGGTTGGCTGCACGGCCCACGCCGGAACCGCCGTCACCAGTACGCCCACGACTCCGAGGGCCAGAGCGAGTGCCGTCGCCCGCGACGTTACCTTCTTCTTCGGGAACCTCATCGAGGCTTCCTCCTTCTTGGGGGTCGGAGCGGGAGCGGATGGGCGCCACGTCCCGTCCCTACGACCCTGAGCCAGTCCAGCGCAGATGATGTGGCGTTTCCGTGCACAGCCTAGCTGTTCGCGGGCGCACGCACCTCCCCTCGTCTCCGGGCGGTGACCCGACGCCCGCCTCGAACGACAGACGCCCTCGCCACGCGGTCGGTTCCCACGTTCAACGAACGGGTGGGCGCCCGGTCATCGGTGATACCGCACGACGTTCGACAACCGGCCGCTGCACACCGCGCCGTTCACGAGCGGGATCCTGAGCGCCTTGGCGCGATACTGTCCCGCCCTTGTTGGGCATGGGGGTGCGGAAGGCACCGTTCTGACCGGTGGATGTGGTGGTGACCCATCGCCACGTTCCCCGACGCAGCCGCTTGATCACGACGGGCACGTGGCGCTCGCACGCGGAGTAGCCGTCGTTCGCGGTGACGCTCCCGGTCGCGAACAGCTTCCGGCCCGACCCGCGACCGAGGAACAGCGAGATCGATCGCGCATGCACGCCGCCGGACACGGTGAAGCTCCCGGGACTCGTGGCCGTTCCCGCGGGCGTGGTCAACGTGACCCTCCCGGTGGTGGCCCCGTTCGGAACGACGGCGTCCACCCGGCTGGCGCTCACGAACGAGAAGGCCGCGGACGTGCCGTTGAACCGCACGGCCGTCACACCCGTGAAGCCGGACCCGTTGATCGTGACGGATGTGCCCACGGGTCCGGTGTTCGGCGACAGGCTGTGGATGGTGGGTCCGTTGACCGTGAAGTTGCGTTCGGTCTGCGCGGTCCCGGCAGGCGTCGTGACGCTGATCTTGCCGGTGGTGGCGCCGGGCGGCACCGTGGCGGTGATCCGCGTGTTGCTGTTGACGGTGAACGTGGCCGACGTGCCGTTGAACCGCACGGCGGTCGCCCCGTTGTAGTTGTTGCCGTCGATCACCACCGTCGTGCCGACGGGGCCGCTCTTCGGGTTGAAGTCGGAGAACCGCGGCAGGCTGCCGCCGGTCACGACGAAGCTCGTCGCGGACTGGCCGGTGCCGCCGGGCGTCGTCACGGAGATCTGCCCGGTCGTCGCGCCGGAGGGCACGGTGGCCGAGACGCTGGTGTCCGAGGCGACGTTGGGCGCGGCCCACGTGCCGTTGAACCGGACGGAGGTCGCTCCGGTGAAGCCGGTGCCGGTGATCGTGACGGTGCTGCCGACCGGCCCGCTCCCGGGACTGAAGCTCGTGATCGTGGGCGGTGTCCCCGCCAGCGCGGGCACGGCCGTGAACGAGAGAGCGAGCATCACGATCAGTGCCGCTCCCACCGTCCGGACCCCAGTTCGTGTGGTGAGCGTGCACGCTTCATGCTGATTCCTCCCTCGATCGTTCCCCGACGTGGTCCGATACCTCAATAGACGTTCGGCGGAGCCCAGGGTTGCTTCCCGGGATCGAGCTCCTCACTCCGCTCCGAAGGCTCAGTTGCCCGGGAACACCAGCACCGCAGAGGAAACGGAGCGTTCGAACCCGTCGCCAGGATGGTTGTAGACGGCGCCCCGAACCGCCATGGTGCTCGAGCCACCGCCGTCCAGGTTCATGGCGACGTCGGCTCCCAGACGGTTGGCCATGAACTGGGCGAGCTCGAGCAGCGACATCCCCGAGGAGGCGTTCTGGCGACCCTCGACCACCACGATGAGCACCCGCCCGTCCGCCGTGATGCCGATCGCGGTGCGGGGATTCCTGGCGCAGACGGCCCCGGTACATGCTCCCAACGCGATCTTCCCGTCGTTCACGAGGATCCGGTCCCCGCCGATCGCGTCCGTGACACCGGCGATCCCGAGAGACCATGCGACCTCGACCGTCTCTCCCGGTGACAACGACCGGAGGAACGTCGCCTCGTCGCTCGTCGGCGCAGCCGACACGACCACACCGTCTTGGGTCGGCAGCGATGAAGAGAAACACCCGGCCACGTCGACGCTGTACGTGCGGGTGACGCCGTCGCCGGTCGGGGAGGAAGCTCCCGCAGGGAGCAAACGCGCGGAGCACGTGGACGGACGCGGCTGGTCCAAGCCGGTGCCGGCCGCGGTGTACGCCGTGAGCTCGCCCACGGTCGGACGGCCGTTGTTCCACGCGGCGATCGGCCACGTCTCACCGCTGTCGACCTCCGTGATCGAGACCTCCTGCTTCGCAGGTTTGCCGATCCGCATCCCTCCGTCGGCACCGAGCGAGAAGAGCACGCCGAACGCCCTCGATGTCTGGACCAGTTCGCCGTCGAGCGCGAACGGGTGCACCGGTCGTCCGGAGCTGAAGCCGAAGTCGCCGTTGACGGCGGCGACCGCGCCGAGGCGACGCGCCATGTCGGTGGTCTTCTCCAGTCCGGCGAGACGATCGTTCGCGAGGGCGACGCCGATCGAGGCACCCTGCGACGGGTCGACGGTCAGGACGTACGTCCGGATCGGGAACCGCCGGTCGACGTACGTCGTGATGGCGACGCCCGGAGCCAGCACCCGCACGTGCGGCCGGCCGGTCGGCGAGCCACCGGCCGGGAGGCTGGTGAGCACGCTTGCGAGGAGCGCAGCGATCGCCACGACGGTTACCACGCGACCTCGGGAGCGCATGCCGACGGACCGACGGGGTTCGGACATGCGCCCCATCCTAGCCCACGGGTGCCGCGCGTTGACGCGGCTGATATCGGCCCGTAGGGTCGGGCGGGTGTTGGGAGCCTTCCGCGAACGCCGGCTGATCGCCGCGGGGCTCGTGGGTGCGGCGCTCACCCTCGCTCGGTTCCTCCGTGGTGTCCATCGGAGCCCTCGCCGCCCCCACGCAGCGAACGCCGGGCTTCGCCTCGAACAACGGGAAGATCGCGTTCTGGTCCTTCCGCGACGGCAACGCGCAGGTCTACGTCACGGCTCCCGATGGTTCCGGCCAGACGAACCTGTCGACGAGTCCGAGCCAGGAGATGGATCCCGCGTGGTCGCCGGACGGCGAACGCGTCGCGTTCGCCCGGTCGATCCGTGCCGGCGGCAGGCCCGACATCTTCGTGATGAACGCCGACGGCAGCGGCGGGGGGCGTTTGACGCAGACGCTGCAGAGCGAGCGTGATCCCGCATGGTCCCCCGACGGAACGCAGATCGTGTACGCGGGTCGCACGGAGGTCGGCGGGCCGTTCCGGCTCTTCGTGATGAACGCCGACGGGACCGCGAACCGGCCGTTGACGGTGAAGGGGAGCGACACGGTGGACGATCTGTCGCCCGCGTGGTCTCCCGACGGCACGCGGATCGCGTTCTCGAGCACGCGCCCGGGCGGGTTCCCGCAGATCTACGTCATCGCATCTGACGGGTCGGCCATGAAGCGCGTTACCAACGGGGACGAGGTCGACGGGAACCCGTCGTGGTCGCCGGACGGCACGCGGATCGTGTTCGATCGATGCTGCGGCGGAGGGAGTGCGGACCTCTGGGTGGTGAACGCGGACGGTTCCGGCGAAACCGACCTGACGCCCGGTCCGGATGATGAGACCGACCCGTCCTGGTCGCCCGACGGCACGCAGATCGCGTTCGTGGGGTTCTCCGCCGACGGGGGGAACCGCGACGTCTTCACCGTCACCAGCGACGGCCTCACGCGGGTGCAGCTGACGACCACGCCGGGATCGGACTTCGCGCCCGACTGGCAGCCGCTCCCGATCTGCACGCTCAGCGGGACGTCGGGCCCCGACGTCCTGACCGGCACCGGACGCCGACGACGTCATCTGCGGACGCGGTGGCGACGATGCGATCGACGGTGGTGGGCGGGCCCGACCTCGTGATCGGTGGGCCGGGGAACGACACGGTGAGCGGAGGCGACGGCAACGACATGCTCGACGGTGGACCGGGGAACGACAGCCTGCTCGGGCGGCCCCGGACTCGATTCGCTCAACGGTGGCCCTGGCACGGACGCATGCTCGACCGACGACGGCGGCGGGTTCGTCTTCCGATGTCCGTGAGGCCGCGCGGTGGTCGTCCTCGCATCCTCGCCGTCGCGGCCTCGTGCTCGGGTTCCGAGCCGCCCGCCTGCCCTCCGCGATCGCTCATCGCGCCGTCGCCCACGCCGGTGCCAACGGAGTCGGCACCACCCGTCCGTCGTGCGGCGACTTCTGCCTGGATCGCTGCTGATCGGCGATGTGTATCGGTTCGTCCGAGCCGGGACGGCGCCCTACCGGGAGGCCGGCGGCAGTTCGTCGACGGCGGCGGGCAAGGTCGCCGAGCCGAACGTCGACACTCGTGCCCGCAGGACCGGCAGCGAAGGAACTGCGGCAGCTCGCGTTCTACCTCAACACCTTGCGACTGGCGATCCTCGGAGCGGCCGAGAACTATCCCGAGGACTACGCGGTCCGCCAGTTCAACGACGGCCTGCTCGGACGCGTGCAGGATCATCTCTGACACGTTGGACTGCCCGGCCAGCCTGAGCGGCCGCTCGTACACTGGTGGGGCGTCGCCGCCCGGCGGCCCACTCCGATCCTCGAGCGAAAGCCGTCGGCCCATGCCCTTCCGCAACGACATCCGCAACGTCGCCATCGTGGCGCACGTCGACCACGGCAAGACCACGCTCGTCGACGCCATGCTCTGGCAATCCGGTGCGTTCCGCGCGAACCAGGACGTGAACGTCCGCGTGATGGACTCGATGGACCTGGAGCGCGAGAAGGGCATCACGATCCTGGCGAAGAACACGGCCGTCCGCCACGGGGACCTGAAGATCAACATCGTGGATACCCCCGGACACGCCGACTTCGGCGGCGAGGTCGAACGCGGACTGACCATGGTCGACGGCGTGTTGCTGCTGGTGGACGCCAGCGAGGGCCCGCTGCCGCAGACGCGGTTCGTCCTGCGCAAGTCGCTCGAGCGGCACCTGCCGGTGATCCTGGTCGTGAACAAGGTGGACCGACCCGACGCGCGCGTGAAGGAGGTCGTCGACGAGGTCTACCAGCTGTTCCTGGACCTGGATGCCGGTGACCACCAGATCGAGTTCCCGATCCTGTACGCGAACGCCCGGGCGGGGAAGTGCGGTGCGGACCCGGACATGCTCGCCGACGACCTCGAGCCGTTGTTCGACGCGCTGCGGACGCACATCCCGGCCCCGGAGTACGAAGAGGACCATCCGCTCCAGGCGTTGGTGACCAACCTCGACGCGTCGCCCTACCTGGGCCGGCTCGCGCTGTGCCGTGTGCGCAACGGCACGATCAAGCGCGGCCAGGCCGTGGCGTGGTGCCGGGCCGACGGCACGATCGAGGCGGCGAAGATCGGCGAGCTCTACGTGGCCGAAGAGCTGGACCGGGTCGAGGTCGAGGAGGCGGGACCGGGCGAGATCATCGCGGTCGCCGGGTTGGCCGAGGTCACGATCGGCGAGACGCTCGCCGACCCCGACGATCCGCGACCGTTGCCGCTGACGCATGTCGACGAGCCGTCGCTCTCCATGACGATCGGCATCAACACGGCGCCCACGTCCGGCAAGGACGGTGACAAGCTCACGGCGCGGTTGGTGAAGGGACGGCTGGATCAGGAAGTGGTGGGCAACGTCTCGATCCGAGTGCTGCCGGGCGATCGTCCGGATCGTTGGGAGGTCCAGGGCCGCGGCGAGCTCCAGCTGGCCGTCCTGGTCGAGATGATGCGCCGCGAGGGGTTCGAGCTCACGGTGGGCAAGCCGCAGGTCGTGACGCGCACGATCGGCGGGAAGCTTCACGAGCCGGTCGAGCGCGTGGCGATCGACGCTCCCGAGGAGTACCTGGGCGTCATCTCCCAGCTGCTCGCACTCCGCAAGGGACGCATGGAGAACATGGTCAACCACGGCACCGGGTGGATCCGCATGGAGCACCTGGTCCCGGCACGCGGCCTGATCGGGTTCCGCACGGAGTTCCTGACCGAGACCCGCGGGACCGGTCAGCTGCACCACGTCTTCGAAGGGTACGAGCCCTGGCACGGCGATCTGCGGACCCGTCCGACCGGCTCGCTCGTGGCCGACCGTATCGGCGTGACCACGGGGTTCGCGTTGCAGACGCTCCAGGAGCGCGGCTCGATGTTCGTCGGTCCGACAGAGGAGGTCTACGAGGGCATGATCGTGGGGGAGAACTCGCGTTCCGAGGACATGGACGTGAACCCCACCAAGGAGAAGAAGCTCACGAACATGCGCCAGTCGTCCTCCGAGGAGTTCACCCGGTTGATCCCCAAGCGCGAGCTCTCGCTGGAGCAGGCGCTGGAGTTCATCCGCGAGGACGAGTGCGTGGAGGTGACGCCGCACCACGTGCGTCTCCGCAAGGTGCTCCTGGCCGCGCAGGAGCGGCTGCGGGCCGGCCGTCGCGGCCGGCCCGGCAAGGACGCGTAGGGGGAAACGAAGAGCGGCCCCCGAGGGGGCCGCTCTTCAGCGTTCCGACGTCCGACTACGACGTCAGTGGTTGTGCTTCTTGGTCGGGGACGTGTCCGCCTTGCAGACGTCGTCGCCGCCGTTCAGGACTTCCTTCTTGGCGATGGCACGGTACTTGCCGGCCTTGTCGTTCAAGGTCTCCTTGTACTTGCCATTGCCGGTGGTCTGGTCGCTCCCGACGTTCTTCCAGACGCCGTTCTTCAAGCGCTGGACGACGACCGTGACGTTCGAGCGACAGGCGTTGAACCCGTCACCCACGCTCACGGTTCCGGTCGCGATCAGGTGCTTCTTGAGGGTCAGGTTCACGGATCGATTGTGCTTCGTGACCGTCGTCACCGTGAAGTCGGCGGCGCTGGTCACGGTCCCACTCGGTGCGACGACCTCGATCTTGCCGGTCGTCGCGCCCGCAGGGACGGTCGCGGTGATCTGGGTCGCGGAGTTCACGACGAACGTCGCCGTGACACCGTTGAACTTGACCGATGTCGCGCCGGTCAGGTTCGTGCCGGTGATGACGACGCTCGTCCCGACCGGACCACTGGTCGGCGAGAACGTGATCGTCGCCGCCGGCGCCCACGGTGAAGTTGGTCGCGCTGTTCGCGGTTCCGCTCGGGGTCGTCACGTGCAGACGGACCGGTGGTGGCGCCCGACCGGAACCGTCGCGGTGATCGAGGTCGCCGAGTTCACGGTGAATGCCGTGGCGGCCGTCGTGTTGAACATCACACCGGTGGTGCCCGCAGAAGTTCGTCCCGGTGATCGTCACGGTCGAGCCGACCGCTCCAGTCGTGGGAGCGAACGACGTGATCGTCGCCGCCGCCGCGGCGCAACGGTGAAGCTCGCCGCGCTCGCGGTGTCGGCCCCGGCCGTCTGGACCGTGATCGGTCCAGTCGTCGCTCCGGCGGGGACGGTGGTGGTGACCGTCGTGTCATTCACGACGACGACCGGTGCACCAGCCGCTCCGGTGAAGTCGACACCTGTCGCGCCGGTGAATCCGGTTCCGGTGATGGTCACCGACGGTGCCGACCACTCCGCAGAGAGGTGTGAACGACGATGTGGTTGCCGCGGATGCCGGCAGCGCCGTGACGAGCACTCCCACCACGCCGAGGGCGAGCGCCAGTGCGGTCGCACGGGCTGAAACTTTCTTGTTCTGGAACCGCAAATCGGGTTCCCCCTTTCTGGCCTCGGAAGCACAACATGGGCGCCACGAACTCCCGCTCCCGACCGCCATTCGTCGGTTGTGTTCCGTGGCAACTACCGTCCAGCTTACCCAAGGGACGGCGAGCGGAAACCGACGGCCAACGGGGCCGGTCGCGGAAATCGGCTATCCGGGGGACCCGCCCAGCATCGTTCGGGCATCGTTCCTGCCACAACGGATCACGCCCGGTGCCCCGTATCGTGGTCCGCGTGGGGAACGTGCGCCGGGTGGTGAGCGACGATCTGCGCGCCGAGGAGGTCGCAGCTCTCCGCGACCTGTTCGACGCCGCGTGGGGGAACAAGGGCTCGGCGTTCACGTCGGAGGATTTCGACCATGCGTTCGGCGGTACGCACTTCATCGTGGAGCACGAGGGTCGGATCGTGTCGCACGGGTCCGTGATCGCCCGCGAACTGCACTCCGGGGACCTTCGTCTCACGACCGGGTACGTGGAAGCGGTCGCCACGATGCCGAGCCGTCAGGGGCGTGGCCACGGCTCCACCGTGATGGAGGCGATCGGGGCGCACATCGATGCGACGTTCCAGCTCGGCGCGCTCGACACCGGCATCCCCGGCTTCTACGAACCGATGGGCTGGTTCGTGTGGAAGGGACCGACGTACGTGCGGATGGAGCGCGGGCCCGAGCCGACGCCCGACGAGGACGGACTGGTGCTGGTCCGCCGGACGCCGACCACACCTTCCGACCTGGATACGGCGGCCCCGCTCAGTTGCGAGTGGCGCGCCGGCGACGTGTGGTGAGCCCGAACAACTCCACGACCCGCCGGCGCCTCAGCCGGTGTTCTGGAGCCCCGCCGCGACGCCGCTGATCGTCGCCTGCACGAGCCGCTCCGTCTTCGGACCCTCCGGCTCATGCAGGAAGCGCACCTGGAGGAACGACAGCGCATCCACGTACGGGTTCCGATACTCGATCGCCTGCTGCAGGTCCGGCTTGCCGTCGAGCAGACGAGCGTGACCCGACACCGAGAGCACCAGCTCGGTGGTCCTGGCAAGCTCGTCGCGGATCGCGGCCGCCAGGTCCGGCCGGTCCCCGCGGGCCAGGTACAGGTCCGCGATCGCGGGGTCGGCTTTCGCGAGCGACAGCTCCGCGTTCTCGAGCAGCGTCGCGAAGAACGGCCAATCGCGCGCCATCGCGCGGAGGCGACCCACGCCACCGCGACGCGACGCCACCTCGGCCAATCCGGCACCGAGTCCGTACCAGCCCGTCAGGTTCACGCGGCTCTGTCCCCAGGCGAACACCCACGGGATCGCGCGGAGGTCGTCGAGGTCCGTCGACGCGTCCAACCCGCGCGCGACCGGTCGCGAGGCGATGGGCAGCGTGCCGATCTGCGCGATGGGCGTCACCCGCCGGAAGAACTCGACGAACCCCTCCGATCGCACGAGCCGCTCATAGTGCGCGCGCGAGGCGTCCGACATGATCCCGGTCTCGTCGACGAACGCGTCCGCCGGGTCGGCAACCGGGCCGCGTGTGCTCGCCCGTATCACCGCGCTCGTCACCTGCTCCAGATGCCGTCGCGCCAGCGCGGCGCTCCCGTACCGGGCGAACGCCACCTCGCCCTGCTCCGTCACCTTGAACCGACCGGCGACGGACCCGGGCGGCTGCGCCTCGATCGCGCGGCTGGCGGGGCCGCCGCCCCGTCCCAGCGCCCCGCCGCGGCCGTGGAAGATCGTCAACCGCACGCCGCGATCGCGCGCCCACCCGGCCATGGCTCGCTGCGCTGCGTAGAGCTCGAGGTTGGCGGCCAGCATCCCGACCTCCTTCGCGGAGTCGGAGTACCCCACCATGACCTCCAACTCGCCGCCGCGACGCTTCAGCACGCGGCGCGCCTCCGGGAGCGACAGCCAGTCCTCCAGGATGGCCGCCGCGGTGGTGAGCTCGGCGCGCGATTCCAGCAGCGCCACCGGCACCACGTCTGGCGGGGACTCCGGGACGGCCGCGCGGGCCAGCGCCAGCACGCCCGAGAGGTCGTCGGCCGAACGCGTGAAGCTCACGATCACGCGCTCGCATGCCTCCACACCGAGGCGCGACTGGATGTCGGCGATCGCGCGGAACGTGGCGATCACCTCACGGGTCTGCGCCGACGGTCTCGCCGAGCGGGGCGACAGGAGCTCCGTCCGTGCGGTGGCCAGCACGCTCGAGTGCTGCCGCACCTCCATGGATGCCAGGTGGAAGCCGAACGTCTCGACCTGCCAGCGGAGGTGCTGCAGCTCGCCCCACGCCAGCCGCGGCGCACCTCCGGCGTCGAGCGACCGTTGCAGCACGTCGAGGTCGCGGAGGAACGACGCCGGGCCGTCGTACCCACCTCTGGCGCCGGTGCGGGTGGCGGCCAGTCGGTGCGCGGCCAGCCCGAGCTTGCGCCGATGCGGTGCGTCCGACAGCGTCCGTGCGAGCTCGCGGGCGACGGTGGGAAGCGCCTTCGCGTCCCGGTCCAGCGCCGCACGGAGCGCGCGACTCGGGCGGACGTCCCGGTCCGAGACCGACAGCGTCCGCGCGATGCGCCGTGAAGCGGCCTCCAGGCCGCGGAGCACGTGGTCGGTTTGGATCGCCATCGCGGCGCTGGTCACCTCCGCGGTCACGCCCGGGTTGCCGTCCCGATCGCCTCCGACCCAGGTGCCCCATCGAAGGAACGCCGCGAACGGCGGCGGCCGCACGCCGCACCGGTCCGGATCGAGCGTGCGATCCACCTCGCGGTAGAGGGCCGGCAGGGACGTGAAGATCGTCTGATCGAACAGCGCCAGCACGGCGCGCACCTCGTCGAGCGGTTCGGGTCGGTGGGGACGGATCGGGTCCGTGCGCCACAGTCCGGCGATCTCCTCGCGCATGCGCCGCCGGATCTCCTGTTCCTCGGAGGCTCCGAGCGCCTGATCCTCAAGCTGTTCCAGCAGCGACGCGATGCGCCACAGGTGCTCGACCACCGCGCGGCGCTTGGCCTCGGTCGGGTGCGCGGTCAGCACCGGCGTGATGCGCAGGTCATCGAACGTGGCCGCGTCGACGACGAGCGCTGCGATCGAATCGTCGACCGGCTTGCCCGACCGGCTGCGGTTCCGGAGGACCCGGACGCGCTGGCGCTCCTCCGCCAGGTTGACCAGCTGGAAGTAACAGGTGAAGGCCCGGATCACATCTTCGGCTCGGGGCAGATCCAGCTCGGCGATCAGCTCGGTAACGCGTGTGCGACGGGCCGGGGTGGGTCGCCCGCGGAACGCGATGGCTGCCTTGCGGAGCGTCTCGACCTGGGCCAGCAGCTCCGGACCGCCACTCTCGGCGATCGCGTCGCCGAGCATCGTCGTGAGGAGCCTGACGTCGCTCCGCAACGCCTGACTCGGGCCAGCACCACGGCGCGAGGACGCGACCATTCCGTGTTCGCCCACGGTCGTTCGACTTCTCCTCGCTCTCGGCCGGCTCTCGAGCCAGCCCCCAGTTGGTGAGTATGCAAGAACACGGAGACCGCAGCGGCACACGGTCCGGGATGTGCGAGCATCCCTCGGTGCCCTCGATCCTGCCCGCCGCACTCGAAACGTCCCGGCTGCGTCTCCGTCCGTTGGAGATGGCCGACGTCGATGCGCTCAACGCGATCCAGTCCGACCCCGATCACATGCGGTTCTATCCGCACCCGTTCAGCCTGCAGGAGTCGCGCGAATGGATCGAGAAGATGCATATGCGCGCCGATCGCGACGGGTTCGCCTTGCTCGCCGTCGAGGATCGCGCGACGGGGGAGTTCCTGGGGTGCGTCGGTCCGGTCCTACAGGACGTCGACGGCGTCGACGAGGTGGAGCTGGGATGGTCGATCACGCCGACACGCGCCCGGCAGGGGATCGCGACCGAGGCGGCGTTCGCCTGCCGTGACTGGGTCTTCTCGACGCTGCCGGCCGATCACGTCATCTCGCTGATCCTGCCCGACAATGCGCCCTCGCGCGGGGTCGCGGAGCATCTGGGGATGACGGTGTGGAAGCAGGTCCCGTGGGGCGCGCTGGAACCGAGGATGCACCTGGTCTACCGGCTGGATCGGCCAGCCGGCTAGCGCGTCAGCAGCTCCCGCAACCGCGCCGCCACCGCCAGGCCGATCGCCCGGTGGTCCTGGGCCTCGAAGTGGATCCCGTCGGCAGGGCTCGACGTGACGTGGTCCCGCAGATCGAGCAGCGGGATGTCCAGACCGTCCTCGGAGAGCATCGCCGCGGCCGCGTCGACGAACGCCCGGCTGAGTCGCTGCGACTCCGCCTCCGCACCGGGTGCCTCACCCTGGCCCCAGGCGTCGAGGGGGGCGAACGGGGGAGGGACGACGACCAGGACCCCGGGCGCCGCCCCGCCGGGTCCCGCGTCGCTCCTCAGCACGACCTCCGCCAGCTTCATCGCGCCGTGGGCCGCGTGGTAGGCGTTCACCCCGGGCAGGAACAGATCGTTCGTGGCGAGATCGATGACCACGATGTCGATCGGATGGTGGGTGGCCAGGGCGACCGGCAGGAACGTGAGCCCGTTACGGTTCGGCTCCCAGGGCATGTCGAACACGGTGGTGCGACCGCTCTGCCCTTCCTCGACCACGTGGACGTCGTCGCCCAGCTCGCGCTGCAGGACGCCCGGCCACCGATCCCAGCGCCCCAGGCGCTCGGCCGAGCCGGCCTCGTAGCCCCAGGTGTTCGAGTCGCCGTAGCAGAGGACGGCGGTCACGCTATCCGGCGATGTCGATCCGCTCGACGACGACGTCCTCGACGGGCTTGTCCTGCGCGCCGACCGGCGTCTTCGCGATCGTCTCCACGACGTCGTAGCCCTCGGTCACCTGGCCGAAGATCGTGTGCTTGCCGTTCAACCACGGCGTCTCACCCACCGTGACGAAGAACTGCGAACCGTTGGTGCCGGGGCCGGCGTTCGCCATGGCGAGTCGACCCACCTGATTGAACGTCGGTCCGTCGGCCGGAACCTCGTCCTCGAACGTGTAGCCCGGACCGCCGCGCCCTGTGCCCTCGGGGTCGCCGCCTTGGATCATGAAGCCGTCGATCACCCGGTGGAAGATCGTGCCCGGGTACAGCGCCTGGGTCTGCTTCGATCCGTCGCGGTTGGCCCACTCGCGGCCGCCGGTCGCCAGGCCGACGAAGTTGGCGACGGTCTTCGGCGCGTGCTCGGGCATCAGCGTGACGGTGAACGACCCCTTGTTGGTCACGAACGTCGCAGTGGTCATCTGACGATCCTTTCGGTCCGAGGGTGAAGCGCGAAGCCTACCCCCAGGAGCGTGCTATCGACGCGGGTGCTCCTTGAACCAGGCCACGGTCGCCTCGATGGCCAGGGGGAGGGGCGTCGCCTTCCACCCGAAGGTCCGCTCGAACTTGCCGCTGTCGACCACCCATGCACGCTCGGACTGATAGAGCTGCTCCCTCACGGCGCGCACCGTCGGGCTGAACAGCCCTGCCAGGGCAAGGCCCCACGAGGGGGCCGTCCTGAGGCGGGGCTGCTCGCCCACCTCGGCGAAGGTGAGCTCGACGAATCGCCGCATGGTGACGCTTTCGGCGTTCGGGACGTGCCACACACCCCCCAGGGCGTCTTCCCGTTCGCCCAGCGTCGCCAGTGCTTTCCCGAAGTCTTCGATGTAGGTGACCGTGTGAGGGACATCCGGGTCGCCCAGCACTCGGGCCGGTTTTCCAGCGAGGGCTCGTGCGAACACTCCGTCCCCCACGGTGGACTGATGGGCATGAGGCCCGAAGAAGTCCGAGGCCCTCCCGATCGCCGCGCGGATCCGGCCGGCTTGATGTGCCTCCATCAGGTCGTCGGCGATCTGGGCCCGGGTCCGCCCGTTCGCACCTCGAGCTCGATGGGGCAGGTCCTCGGTCAGCGGGCCGTCCACGGGGCCGTAGGCGTAGAGGTTGTCTCCGAAGATGAGCGTGCTCCCCGCGGAAGCAGCGCCCTCGATGACGGCCTTCATGAGCGGTGGATGAAGCTCGGGCCACCTCGCGTACGGCGGATTGGCGCAGTGATACACGACAGCAGCACCGTCGCAGGCGCGCGTGGCCTCGGCGGCGTCCGCGACGTTGGCGGCGAGGATCTCGACGCCTGCCGGCAGCTCGCTCCGCCCGCTTCGGTTCACGGCTCGCACTCGTTCACCCCGCGCAGCGAGATGCCGGGTCACGGCGAGGCCGAGAGGACCCGTGCCCAGGACGACGTGGAGGCGTTCGGGTTCGTTCACCGCACGAATCCTAGCCCCGGGGGGCCGAGCGGTGGTTGAGAACCCGGCCAGGACGTCGCATCGCGACGTTCCGTCAGCGCGACGAGCGGACGCGTGGCCGTCTGATCGTCGTCCGCGGTGCGGTGCGGCGCACGCGGCATGCCTGGTCGGCAAGGTCGCAGGCGCGCTGGTGCGCCAGTTCGGCGTGCAGATCGCGGAACATGCTCATCCCTCCTTCGGGGCCGGCTCAGCGGCGTTCACGAAGAGCGCCAGCACACCGTTCCAGTTCTCGCCGTAGCCGGCGCGGGCCTCTTCGGCCATGGCGCCCAGCCGCTCCCAACCGCGGTGTTCGAGGTCGACGCGCGTGCCGCCCCCGTCGGCGACGAACGTGACCTCCAGCTCGGTGGGCGGGTTGTCGGTGAGGTTGGGCTTCCAGGCGAGGACCAGCCGGCGCGGGGGATCCCATGCGAGGATCGTCGCCCACGTACCTTCCGTCCCGTCGGACATGACCTCGTAGACGCGGCCGCCTTCGTGCTCTTCGACGACCACCGTCTCCGCTTTGACCCCGCGGCCCTCGTACGTGTCCTCCGCCATCGAGAACGCCTGCAGCGGCCACCAGGCACCCATGTCCTGGGTGAAGACCCGGAAGGCGTCCGTGGGCGTGCGACCGACGGTCACGCTGGCGCGGATCGGCTCGATCATGGTGTTCCTCCTTCCCGCTCGGCGACCTCCTTGAAGGCGGCGAGCGCATCGGTCCAGAAGCTCTCCAGGTAGGTCCGCAGCGCGGCGAGCCCCTCGGGGTCGACGCGATACAGGTGCCGGGTGCCGTCCGTCCGCTCGGTCACGAGCCCCGCTCCCTTCAGGACGCGCAGGTGCTGGGAGACGGCGGGACGGCTGACGGGGAGATCCGCCGCGATGTCGACGACCGCGCGTGGTCCGTCGCGCAACAGCTCGAGGACGGCGCGCCGGGTCGGATCGCCCAGCGCGTCCAGCACCTCCGCAGCGTTCGAAGAGTAAGCCATAACTTACGGTAAGTATCGACTTACGCTAGGGCGGATGTCAACCCTGCGCGGGCGTGAACGTGAACCCGGCGAGGACGATGTGTGCTGCACGCCCGTCGCTGGGGGCGAGGCCGTCCATCAGCCACAGGTTCACGTGCACGTGGGCATCGCCCGGCGTCGGGACGTCGGGTCCGGTGTTCGCCCAGTGATCGATCAGCGCCTCCGAGGCCGTCGGTCCGGCTCGACGTGGCCCCACACGCTCCGGAACTCCACCTGACCGAGCGTCCACGTGAACGCATGGGTCGTCCGGGCACGCGGTCCCGCGATGTCGAACCGATGGATGTTGCGCCGGGTCCTGGTACGGCTGCACGACGAACTGGGCGTTCGGGACCCGTACGGTCGCCCCACCGCGCGAGCTCGATGTCGATCTCGCGATGGTGCTCGCCGCCGTGGGTGTCCCACGTGAAGAGCCCCAGGACGACGTTCGGATCGAGGTCCGCCGGCCTGCCGGTGACGCGGAACGTGTACGTGCCGTAGCCGAATGCGTGCTGCGTCGTCAGTTCGGCGCAGTACCACCGCCCGTGGCGGCGTTCGATGCGCAGGTGCAGCCGGCGCCGCTCGTCGAGCCACACGGTGCGGCGGGAATCGGAGAATCGGTTGGGACCCGGACCCGACGGTCGGGGTTCGTCACGGACGTCCCACCGCATCCCGGAGAACCAGAGCGTTCGGTTCGCGCCCCGGCCGCTCAACGGGGCGGGAGAGGCGGAGGCGGCGGCAGGGGCGAGCAGCAACGACGCGACGATCAGGACGCGCAGCGTGCGTCGCACGGACGCCCGTTACCCGCTCAGCGCCACTCGCACGTTCGGGACGGTGTCTTCCGGTGTGACCTTGTACCAGGCCCGCTCGATGCGGCCGGCCTCGTCGATCAGGAACGACGACCGGATGATGCCCATGTACGTCTTGCCGTCGTTCATCTTCTCGCCCCACACGTCGTACGCCTCCGCGATCGCGTGATCGGTGTCGGCGAGCAACGGGAACCCCAGGTCGAACTTCTGATCGAACTTCGACTGCGCGTCGGGCTCGTCCGGACTGATCCCCACGACGTCGACGCTGAGCGACGACAGCTCCTCCCGGGCGTCGCGGACCGCGCACGATTGCACGGTGCACCCGGACGTGTCGGCCTTCGGATAGAAGTAGACGAGCAGCTTCCGTCCCGCGAAATCGGAGCGGTTCACCGTCTCGCCGGATTGGTCGAGCAACGAGAACGACGGCGCAGGATCCCCGGGCTTCAGCATCCCCTCAGGATAGGCGACCGGCGTCGAGCTGTGACCTGAGCTCGTCGGCCTCGGTGACGGGGAGCTTGCAGGTGAACCGCTCGCAGACGTAAGCCGTCGCCCGGCCATCTCGCGCCTCGCGGTCGCGAAGCAGCGGGACCGTGAGGGCGGCGCGTTCGTCGCCGGGTGCGGCGACGGCCATCACGACGTTCGGACGATAGGCCGCATCCGTCACCTCGACCGCCAGCGCGCGGGTGTCGCTCGCGGCCGGCTCGCCGACGATCGCGATCTCGAGCGATGGTCCGAGGTAGAGGTCCAGCGCGCAGAGCGCTTGCCCGAATCCGGTCGGCGCTCCCGCCATCGCGTCGCGGATCAGGCGCAACGCGGAGAGGCCGGCGTGCTCGTACGCGGCGTCGCCCGTGAACAGCGACAGGCGCAGGAGCACCTCCGCGGCGACGGAGTTCCCCGACGGCGTGGCGTTGTCGTAGAGCTCCTTCGGACGAAGGACCAGTGCCTCTGCGTCGGAACCCGTCTGGAAGAAGCCGCCGCGTTCGTCGTCGCGGAACAGTCTCATCAGCTCGTCGGCCAGCGTCACCGCTTCTTCGAACCATCGCAGCTCGAACGTCGTCTCGTAGAGGGTGAGGCACGCCGACGCCATGACCGCGTAGTCGTCGGCGAATCCCGGCCGGCCGGCCGTGCCGTTCCGCCACGAACGCAGCAGGCGTCCTCGTTCGTCGCGCAGGTGGCTCAGGATGAACCCCGCGCACCGCACCGCCGCACGCACGTAGGTCGGTTCGTCGAACACGCGGCCCGCCTCGGCGAGCGCGCCGATCGCCAAGCCGTTCCACGCGGCGAGCACCTTGTCGTCGGTGCCCGGCCGCACCCGTGCTTCGCGCGTCTCGAACAACACACGGCGCGCGTCCTCGACTTCCGCCGCCAGCTCGTCGGCGGACACGCCGTGCTCCGCGGCGACGTCGGCGACGCTCCGGGGACGCCAGAGGACGTTCGTCCCTTCCCAGTTCCCTTGCGGCGTCGCGCCCAGGCACGCGGCCACGGCAGGCCCGACGAGCGCGACGAGCTCGTCCCATCCCCACACGAAGAACCGGCCCTCGACGCCTTCGCTGTCGGCATCCTGTGACGAGAAGAACCCACCCTCCGGATGCTGCATCTCGCGCAGGAGGTACTCGGCCGTCTCCGTCGCGATCCGCCGATACGCGTCGTCGCGCGTGACCTGCCACGCACGGGTGTAGAGGCGGGTCAGCTGCGCGTTGTCGTAGAGCATCTTCTCGAAGTGGGGGACGTGCCACGCCGCGTCGGTCGAGTAGCGTGCGAAACCGCCGCCCACATGGTCGTAGATGCCGCCGGCCGCCATGCGGTCGAGCGTGGTCGTCACGATCTGCATCGCGGGCTCCCATCCGCGCACCGCGCAGCGGAGCGCGAACTCGAGCGTCATCGGCTGCGGGAACTTCGGTGCGCCGCCGAACCCGCCACGCTCGTCATCGAACGCCTGATGCAGGCGCGAGAAGGCGGTGCGCGTGATCTGGTCGGACAACGGCTCGTGGGAAGCGCTCAAGAGCCCGACGCGTGCGATGTGTTCGGCGATCTTCGCGCCTTGCGTCACGAGTTCCTCGCGGCGTTCGTTCCAGGCCTCGGCGATGCCGCCCAGCACCTGCCGGAAGGAGGGCAGCCCGTGTTGCGGCACCGGCGGGAAGTACGTGCCCGCGAAGAACGGCTTGCCGTCGGGCGTGAGGAAGGCCGTGAGCGGCCATCCGCCACTTCCGGTCATGGCCTGCGCCGCATCCATGTAGATGGCGTCCAGATCCGGCCGTTCCTCGCGGTCCACCTTGATGCAGACGAAGTTCGCGTTCATGAGCGCGGCGGTCGCTTGATCCTCGAACGACTCTCGCTCCATCACGTGGCACCAGTGGCACGCGGAGTAGCCGATCGAGACCAGGATCGGCCGGTCCTCGGCGGTCGCACGCTCGATCGCCTCGGGGCCCCAGGGGTACCAATCGACGGGGTTGTGCGCGTGCTGGAGGAGGTACGGGCTGGTCTCGGTGGCCAGTCGGTTCGCGCGCTCCGTCGTCATGTGACCAGTGTCTCGCGCGAGGCGGCCAAGGACATCGAGCCTGGCTCTTCAGGACGCGCCCGCCGCGTGCCGATGGACTGGGCGGGGAGAGTGATGGTCGAAGACATCCGCGTGCTCGTCGTCGGTGGAGGCCCTGGAGGTACGAAGGGTCAGATCTGCGGTTTGCCCGGCGACGGCGTCAGTGTGCTCGGCCCGGTCGCCGATGCAGGATCCGCGCTTCGGGCACTGGAGCTTGAACCAACGGCCCTGGTGTTGGTCGACCTCGATCGCCCCGACGAAGGCGGCATCGAGATCGTTCGCCGGATCCGCGAGGCGGTCGAGCGGACGCGCGTCATCGGCGTGACCGTGCAGCGCGGCCCGGACCTCGCGGCCGGGGCGTTGGCCGCCGGAGCGTGCGGGGTCGTCACCCCCGAGCCGCACGGAGAGAGCCTGGTATCGGTCTTCCGTCGGGCGTTGGCCGGCGAGCTCGATCCTGCCCGCGATCCACCTGTCGAACCTGGTCGATCGCCTGCGCGACGGCCGGGAGGCATCCGCCGTCAGCGGGCTCGACTTCCTGACGACGCGCGAGCTCGAGATCCTCCGCGCGCTGGCCGACGGAGCGTCGACGATGGAGATCGCCGGATCGCTCGGGATCCGACCGATGACGGTCCAGAGCCACGTGAAGAACATCCTCGCCAAGCTCGGCGTGCACTCCAAGGTCGAGGCGGTCACGCTCGCGTGGCGGTTCGGGCTGGGCTCGGTCACCCGCAGCGCGTGATCCCCCGGGGGTAGCCTTCCGGAGATGGTCGGCGAGGGGCAGACGGTCGCGGCGAGGCTGGTCGTCGCCGACGCGCACCCGGTCGTCCGACGCGCGGTCCGGCTGTCCTGTGACGCGCTCCCCGGTCTCGAGGTGGTGGGGGAGGCCGACACCGGCTTCGACGTCCTGGCCGTCTGCGAGGAGCTCCGGCCCGACGTCGCCGTCCTCGATATCGCGCTGCCCGACGGTGTCGAGGCGATCCGTGGGCTGAACGACCGGCAGCTGGTGGACATCGTCGTCGTGCTCACGGACCGCACGGACGGCGCGTCCGTGATGGAGGCGTTGCGTCTGGGCGTGGAGGGGTACCTGGTCAAGTCGTCGGCGCTGCCGACCGTCGGACGGCAGATCCGGCGCGTGCTCGACGGCGAGCGGGTGATCTCGCCGGAGGTGCAGCGGATCGCCCTCGGGGAGTTGGGGGCGTTCGCCCGCATGGCCCGCGAGGGAAGTGTGGTCCGGGCGTCGCTCACGCCGCGGGAGCACGAGGTCCTGATGCTGCTGAGCCAGGGGCTCACGATGCGCCAGATGGCGAAGCGCCTGGGCATCTCGCCACGGACGGTCGAGACGCACATGGCCAAGCTCTACCGCAAGCTCGACGCGCGCACGCGGGTCCAGGCGGTGTCCCGGGCTGTCTCGCTGGGCATCATCGAGCTTCGCTGACGCCGACCGCAGCCCTCGACTCGCCCAAACGACGGCCGCGGTACGGGGTGCAGTCCGGCGTGGCGGCTCATCCTTTGGCCCCCTACGGCCGATAGGTGAGGCATGAGCAAGCGCCCCGCCGCCGGGCACGCAGGTGGCTCGACCTCCGCGCGAAGGCTAGGCGTGATCCTGGTCGACCCGCTGCCTGTGGTTCGAGCGGGCACCAGGCTGCTGATCGACGACCGGCCGGACATGGAGGTGCTCGCCGAGGCGGGGACCGCCGACGAGGGCGTGGAGGCCATCACGCGGGTCCGTCGCACGCGGGTGGTGGTCCTGGTAGGTCTCGGGCTCACGGGCGAGCACGACGCCTATTGGCTGATCCGCACGCTCCGTCAGCGCTATCCGACGCACGCGATCCTCGGGTTCGGGGCCAACGCGGATCCCACGTCGATCAGTCGGGCGTTGTTCGTCGGCGCCGACGGCTTCGTCGACAAGAACATCGACCCCGTCGACTTCTTGCAGGCGCTCCGCCGCGCGGCCGACCGCGAGATGGTGCTCGCGATCCCCGAGTCGTCTGCCGTGGGGCAGATCGTCGAGGGGATCGAACGCCGGCGCGAGGTCGAGGTCAAGCTCACCGATCGCGAACGCGAGGTCCTGGTGGTCGCCGCCGAGGGCCTCACCGCCCGCCAGATCGCGACGCGGCTCGGTGTGCGTGAGCGCACCGTCACCACGCACCTCGCGCGCATCTACGGAAAGTTGGGTGTCGGGAGCCGCTTGGCAGCGATCCGTTTGGCCTCGCAGTCCGGCCTCGTCAGCGTCGGTGCATCCGAGTAGCGGCGGGATCATGCGACGCCGATCCACCTTCGCAGCCATCGAGAACCCCTGCGAGGGACCCCGTCCGAGCGGAAACAGGTACGTAGTCGCTACGTATAAGTGCGTACCTAGCCTCCGGGAAACGCGGAATTCCCAGGTCGGGGCACTCCCCATACCGTTGGTCGTGGCGGCTCAAGCCGCCCGGGTTCTCGCCCGAAACCTTCGGAGAGGAGGTGTGTGTACATGTTCCTAGCTCTCTACACCGGCGTTCAGACCTGGTGGGGTGACCTCAAGCTTCGCGCACGCGAAGAGGGTGGCGCCACTGCGGTCGAGTACGCGCTGATGGTCGCGCTGATCGCGGCGGTCATCATCGCAGCTGTGACGATCCTGGGTGAAAACGCCGAGGAGAAGTTCGTTGAGGTTGGCACCGCAGTCGGTTCGTAGTCGCTTCATCATCTGCATGAGCGGCCTTCGCCGGCCGCTCACTCCCGAGTGTGAGGGGAGCGAGGGGCCGGCGAACCCGCCGAACGGCGCGTCCCAACCGGACGCGCCGTCCGGATGAACGCACGACGGTTCGCGGAACGTAGGTCCAGAACGACGCACCGACGCACGGTCGCCGCGGTTGCGATCGAGCGAAGCAGCATCGAAAGGAGAGGTCTGATGAGGTCACGAGGTCTGGTCGTCGCCCTCGCCGTGCTGCTCGCTGTAGCGGCCGCGGGTGCGGTGGTTCTCTACACGAACGGCGTCAAGAAGGCTGCGGAATCGGGCGGAAGCCTGACCACGGTCATCGTGGCGTCGCAAGATATCCCGGCCAACACGAGCCTGGACGATCTGGTCGCTTCCGGTGGCTTCAAGGAGCTGAGCGTCCCGGCGGACGCCGTCGTCGATGGCGCGGTCACGACCCTGGCGGAGCTCCGTGGGCAAACCACGACCGCCCCGATCGTGGCCAACGAGCAGATGACGGCCTCGAACCTCTCCAGCGGCGAGCAGGTCGAAGGCGGCATGCTCGGCATCTCGAAGGGTCACGTCGCGCTCACGATCAAGCTGAACGCGCCCCAGGGCGTGAACGGCAACATCCAACGCGGCGACAACATCACCGTGTTCGCCACGTTCACGGGCGCCTCCATCATCAAGGGCGGCACGATCGAGGACCTGGTGAACGGCACCACCGAGACGACGACCGACCGGCAGGACCTGCCCGACTTCACGGCGACCCTGATCCCGACCGTTCGCGTCCTGGAGGTCGTGAACCCGGGCATCGACCCCGACGGCGAGCCGACCGGGGACTCCGTCACGTTGACGCTCGACCTGCTCCCTGCCGACGCGCAGAGCCTCACGCTCTCGAACCAGACCGGAACGCTCTACATCGGCCTCCTGCCTCCGGGCGAGGAAGGGCACGAGATCCCCGCCTCCACCTTGCCGGTGCAGCTGCTGCTGGGGAAGCGGGCCATCGTATGACCGAAGCCAGCGTCGTCGCCGTCGGGACGCCGCAATCCTTCCGCCAGCAGATCGCTCGTGCGCTGGAGGTCGAGATGGAGGAGATCGGCTGGGCCCAGTCCGCCACGGTCGCGGAGGAGTTGTTGATCAACGCCTTCACACCGATCGACGTGCTGGTGCTCTCGCCGGAGGTCAAGGAGCCCGACGCGCTGGGTCTCGCGGAGTTCGTGGGACGCCAGTCGCCGGGAACCGCGATCGTCCTGGTCCGTGACCACACGTGGAACGGGTTGCTGCCCGCAGCGATGCGGGCCGGCATCCGCGACGTCGTGGACATGACCCAAGGCACCGAGGAGCTCCGCGATGCCGTCGAGCGTGCGGTGGCGTGGGCCACCAACCTGCGTTCGATGGGCGGCAACGCCACGGAGAGCTCGCAGCAGGAGCGAGGCCACATCATCTCGGTCTTCTCCTCGAAGGGCGGCAGCGGCAAGACGTTCCTCACCACGAACCTCGCCGCGGCGATCTCCGACATCACCGGCCAAGACACGGCCGTGGTCGACCTGGACACGGACATGGGCGACGTCTTCACGTACTTCGGCCGCGAGCCGAGCGCGCGGGTGGACGACATGATGGGTCTCGGCGAAGGCGCCGATCACGATCGGATCCGTGAGATCGGCGTCCCGTTCGGCGAGCACCTCTGGGGCTTCGGCTCCCCGCCGGACCCCGCGGCCGAGCCGCCTGCCGGAGAGGCCGTGGGCAAGTTCCTGCGGACGCTCCGCGCGGACTTCTCGTACGTGGTGGTCGACGCGTCCGTGGACTACTCGGACTCGGCGCTCGTCTGCTTCGACCTTTCGGACGCGATCTGCCTGGTCACGCCGCTCGACGTGGTCGGCGTGAAGCACCTGTCCAAGGCGCTCGACACGCTGCTCACGATCGGGTTGCCGCGCGAGCGGTTCCGCGTGGTCCTGAACCGTGCCGACAGCAAGGTGGGATTGGACTCGACCGACGTGGAGCGCGTCATGAAGATCACGGTCGACGCGATGATCCCATCGAGCCGGCTGGTGCCGACGGCGCTCAACAAGGGACGCCCGGTGGTGCTCGATGAGCCCAACTCCGACGTCTCCACGGCCGTCCGGCAGCTGGCCACCCGTTTCACCCATCAGTTCGCCGCGACCACGCACGACGGCGGTCAAGGCGTCAACGGCAACGGCTCGAACCCTAAGACGAAGCGCAAGCGGTTCTCGAGGACCGCAAGCTAAGGAGGTCTGGCTCCCATGTCACTGGCAGATAGGCTCGCGAAGGCTTCACAGCGGGACCGTATCGCCGACGTCCGTCTCCGGGTGCAGGAACGCCTGGTCGAGGTCCTCGGTCCCCGTCTGTACGACTCCACGCTCTCCGACAACGAGCTCGAAGGTCTGGTCCACCAGCGTCTGCGCGAGCTGCTCGACGAAGAGGAGGGACCGCTCTCCTCGCAGGAGAAGCTCCTGATCGTCCGGCAGATCGGCGACAGCGTCCTGGGACTGGGACCGCTCGAGCCGTTCGTGCGCGACCCGGACGTCTCCGAGATCATGGTGAACGGCTGGGACACGATCTACGTCGAGCGCGCCGGCAAGCTCTACTGGACCGGCACGAAGTTCCACGACGAGCAGCAGCTGCGCCGCACGATCGACAAGATCGTCGGCAAGGTCGGCCGCCGCGTGGACGAGGCGTCGCCGTACGTGGACGCCCGCCTGCCGGACGGCTCGCGTGTCAACGCGATCATCCCGCCGCTGTCGATCGACGGTCCGGCGCTGACGATCAGGAAGTTCTCCGCCGATCCGTTCGGCGCCGACGACCTGATCGAGTTCGGCACCATGACGTCGCAGGTGTCGCAGTTCCTGGAGGCCTGCGTCCGTGGACGCATCAACGTCCTGGTCTCCGGAGGGACGGGTGCCGGCAAGACGTCGACGCTGAACGTGCTGTCGTCGTTCATCCCCGACGACGAGCGCATCATCACGATCGAGGACGCGGCCGAGCTGCGTCTGCAGCAGCCGCACGTGATCCGTCTGGAGTCGCGCCCGCCGAACATCGAGGGCACGGGGCAGGTCGCGATCCGCGACCTGGTCCGCAACGCCCTGCGCATGCGCCCGGACCGCATCGTCGTCGGTGAGGTCCGTGACGCCGCCGCCCTGGACATGCTCCAGGCCATGAACACCGGTCACGACGGTTCGATCTCCACGATCCACTCCAACTCGCCGCGCGACTCGCTCTCGCGGCTGGAGACGATCACGATGATGGCCGGGATGGAGCTGTCCCCGCGGTCCATCCGCGAACAGATCTCTTCGGCGATCCAGCTGATCGTGCACCAGCAGCGTCTGAAGGACGGCTCGCGACGCTTCACCCACGTCACCGAGATCGAGGGGATGGAGGGTGACGTGATCACGCTCCAGGACCTCTTCCTCTTCGACTTCGCCGCCGGCATGGACGACGAAGGGAAGTTCAAGGGACGTCTGAAGTCCACGGGCCTGCGGCCGAAGTTCGTCGACAAGCTCGAGGAGCGGGGCGTCTACCTGGACGCGGAGATCTTCGCGCTGGACTCACGGAGCATGGACTGATGCAGGCGGCCGTCAACTTCTGGGGGACGCCCGCGGCGCTCGCGCTCGCGATCGGCCTGGCGACGGCTGCGGCGTTCCTGATGGGCGTCATGTTGTTCGGCACGGCGAGCCGGCGCCGGCAGCAACGCATCATCGGAGAGCGCATGGCAGCGGTCGGGAATCGCGGCAAGAAGGCCCACATCCCCTTGGACCGCACCGCCGGCGGGTGGATCCCTGCGCGCGTCACCAACTTCGGTCGGCGGTTCGCCGACTCTCGCGGGTTCAGCTCGCGACTCGACGCCGAGCTGGAGGCCGCGGCCGTCAGCCTGCGATCGGGCGAGTTCGTCGTCGTCACGGTGGCCGCCGCGTTCGGTGGCCTCCTCATCGGCTATGCCGTCCTCGGGAGTCCGTGGCTCGCGATCGGTGTCGGGGCCGTGTCAGGTCTCGGGCCGACGGCCGTGCTGAAGGTCGCCCTCGGTCGCCGCGAGGAGAAGCTCCGCGAACAGCTCCCCGACGTCCTGACGATCATGGCGAGCTCCCTCCGGGCCGGACACAGTTTCCTGCAGGCGCTCGACACGACCGCCAAGGAGATCGCCCAGCCGGCCGCGACCGAGTTCCAGCGGGTCGTGGCAGAGATCCGTCTGGGACGCAGCGCGGAGGACGCGCTGGGCGCACTCGCCGAACGAGTGGGGAGCGCCGACTTCAAATGGGCGGTGCTCGCCGTCAACATCCAGCGTGAGGTCGGTGGGAACCTGGCTGAGATCCTGGACAACGTCGCGGACACCCTGCGTGAGCGAGCCACGATGCGCCGGCAGATCCGTGTGCTGACGTCCGAGGGTCGACTCTCCGCGTGGGTCCTGGGATTGATGCCCTTCGCGATCGGGCTGTACATGTTCACCGTGAACCGCGACTACATCATGCTGCTGTTCACGGAGAAGCTGGGGCTCATCATGCTGGGGGGTGCCGGGTTCATGCTCCTCGCCGGGGCCCTGTGGATGCGGAAGATCGTGGACATCGATGTCTGAGATCTGGCTCGTCCTCGCCATCGGGTGCGTCTTCTTCACGGTGCTGCTCATCGGCTTCGCGTTGGATGCCTCGAACTCGGAACGCAAGCGCGCGGTCCGTCTGCTGGAGAACCAGGTCAGTGGTTCGCACAGCGTCGCCTCGGCCAACCTGCGCGAGCAAGAGCTCTCTCAGAGCTTCGGACAGCGCGTGCTCGTGCCGTTCGTCGGTGGGGCGGGCAAGGTGGCTCGCCGCGTCACGCCCCTCGACGCTCGGGATCGCGTGGCCAAGAAGCTCATGCTCGCCGGGAGTCCCGTCGGTTGGGACGCGGAGCGCATCATCGCGTTCAAGGTGATCTTCGCGGGCGTGGGGTTCGTGGGAGGCATCCTCGGCGCCCGCCTGCTGAACCTGGGAGGTATCGGATTCATCGTGACCGTGGGTCTCCTGACGGTCGCCGGGTTCCTCATCCCCGACAGCCTGGTCGCGCGGAAGGTCGAAGAGCGGCAGAAGGAAGTGCTCGGAACGTTGTCGGACACCCTCGACCTCCTGACGATCAGCGTCGAAGCGGGGCTCTCGCTGAACGCGGCGATCGCCCAGGTCGTGCAGAACGTGCCCGGTGTGCTGTCCCAGGAGTTCGCACGGATGCTCCAGGAGATCCAGCTGGGCGTTCCCCGGTCAGAGGCGTTCCGGCACCTGGCGGACCGCACCGACGTCGAGGAGCTGAACAGCTTCGCGCTCGCCATGATCCAGGCCGACGTGTTCGGTGTGAGCATCGCGAGTGTCCTGCGCACGCAGGCGAGCCAGCTCCGCATCAAGCGGCGTCAGACGGCCGAAGCGAAGGCGCAGCAGACACCCGTCAAGATCGTCTTCCCGCTGATCCTGTGCATCCTTCCGGCCCTCTTCGTCATCATCATCGGGCCCGGCGTGCTCCGGATCATGGATGGGATCTTGTAACAGCGTTCCGCGTTCCCGCGATACAGCAGCCCCCGGTCACCGGGGGTTGCTGCATCTCCGGGATCGGGCTCAGGTTCGACGGCCTCCGAACCGATACCTGGAGCATGGAACGGGGCTTGAGGCGCAACGAACGGACGCAGGACAAGATCATCCAGGCGTTCGCCCGCGCGGCGGCCGCCGGCCAGATGGAGAAGGCCGAAGGCTGGCTCGCCCTGGCGGTGTGGTCCCAGGGGGTCTCGGAGAAGGCGACCCTCGCCCCCACCCGCTAGCGGATCCGGCCGAGAACCGCCCAAAGACGTAAGTCCTCGGTCCATTGCAGGGTCCCCCATGCATGGCTTAGACTCGCGCTTGTCCGGATGGTCCATTCGGGCCATGTGGATCGAGAGAAAGGCGTGAGATGAAGCGCACCGGGTTCCTGTTGGCCACCGCGATGGCCTTCGTCGTGTGCCTGGCCGTTCCCGCGCTCGCCGCCGATGGTTCTTCCTTGCCGAACAACCCGGGTGGCCCCGGAGTGAGCGGCTCGGGCGGCACGGCGTTCACCGGCGCGAACGTGCAGACGACCTTCGTGTTCCTGATCGCGTTCCTGGTGGTCGGCGCGATGGCGGTCTACTTCGGCCGTCGCCGCAGCCTCGCCACCCGCTAGCGCGCGGTCGCGACACGTCAGAACAGGCCCTCCGGGGCCTGTTCTTCCATGTTCGGGGTCGTCGGCCGGCTCAGCTCACCAGCCGAAGCAGGTTTTTCCAGATCCGCACCGGCAGCGACGGCGCGAACGATGCCGACAGGTCGAGGTCGCCCGACGGGGCACCCTCGAAGACGAGCGTTTCGCCGTCGAATGAGAACGCGTCGTCGAACGACGTGAACCGCATGCCGTCCGGAGCGGCGATGCGCACGTGCAGTTGGGTCGGCCTGATCGTGGTCTGGCCCACGAAGCTCAACCGGTACGTGCCGCCGCTCTCATCGCCTTCCCACGCGTCCGAGAGCACGAGCTCGGCGCCGATCGTCGTGGTGTCGCCCGACGTCGTGCGGACGTAGTCCTCGAAGAACGAGTATCCGTCCATCCGGTGACGCGACAGCTCGACCGGCTCGTCCTCGCGCGTGGCGCTCTGGAGGGCGCAACCGATGTCGCAGTACAGGTCGACCACCGCGACGTTCTCGCCGGCTTCGGTGGAGTACTTCTTGTACGGACCGATCACGTACGGGGGGAAGCCCGAGGTGGGCGAGTCGTTCTCCAGGTCGACCGTCAGCGTCGCGGTCGCCGTGCCTCCCCCGCCCAGCCGGACGTCGTACGTCACGGTGCGCCGCTGATAGAAGTCGAGCTTGGTCCCCGACGCGCTGTTCGTCACGACGGACACCACGTCGGTGCCCGCCGGGCGGAACGCACCGCCGACGGTCGTGAGGGCCAATCCTCGCTGCATCGCGGGGTCGGTGCTCCACGCCAGCACGTGACCGTCGTCGAACGCCCGCACCAGGGCCCGCAGCTTGGCCTGCGGGTCGCCGCCCTGGGCCAGGAACGCACCCAGCACGGTTTCAGCGACCCGGCCCAACACGAGCTTGCGTTCCTCGGCCGTGTCGAACACGGCGTACGCCTGGTTCGAAACGAACGGGACGATGTTCTCATCGGTGAGCTCGATCCCGGTGTCGCCGACCTGGACGGGATCCGTCACCCGCATCAGTGCCTTCAGGGCGAAGGGATCGGCGAGCATGACGCCGTCCACCTCCTCACCGGTGGTCGCCTCGTACGTGAGCCAGAGCGCGTCCGCCGCCAGCGTGAAGTCGGGCGTCATGTTCGTGTTGACCCACAACCCCAGGTCCGTCCGGTAGAAGTCGTAGTTGTCCGAGTACTCCTGTGACGGCGACGGAACCTCGCTCACATCGGGACGGGGGAGCGACTGGATCGGCCGGAAGTCGGAGAAGCTGAGCGTCCCGCCGTCCACGGTGAGGATCGAGTACGCGCCGATCAGCCCGCCCGTGCCCCGAAGCTCTGCGGGGTTCGACGCGCCGAAGAGGTACCGGTGAGGCTCGTCGGCTCCGAGGAACGAGGGAAGCCCCTCGAGGATCAGCGATCCGGCGTGTAGTTGCCGGTGGAGGGTCGCGAGCTCGGTCTGGGCATCGGCCCGTGCCGTGGAGACCGGTCCCAGGACGAAACCCGTCGGGGCCGCTTCCAGCGTGTCCAGCGCACGCCCCGTCAGTTCATCGGCTCGTGCGGTCGCCTGGGTCAACCCTTCCAGCCGGTCGATCGGGATGCCGGCCTCGGTGGGAGCGAGCGAACCGAGCCCGCCGGGCAGGTCGGCCACCGCTCCGGCCAGACCCGCGGCTGCCTCGGCGGTCTGCACGCCCGCGTCCGCCACCGCTCGGATCGTGTCCGGCGTGTTGCCGACGAACGGCATAGCACCGGCCAGGGACATCCAGATCGACCGGGACCCGTCGGCCGCGGTCTGGAACTCGGCGCGCGCCTGCTCGAATCCCTCCTGTGCCGTCGCCGCGTCGCCGTCCACGAGTTCGTCCTTGCCTCGGGTGAGCGCGTCGCGACCCTCCAGCAGGTGCCGGCGAACACCGAGCGCGGAGATCGCCGCCAGGATGACCACGAGGAGCGTCACGAGCAGCGCGGCGACGACGGTCCACATGAGCCGGCGTCCGCCTCTTCGGGGCGGTTCGGTCCGCTCGGGGATGGCCTGGTCGCTGGGTTCGTCGATGGTCTGCATGCGAGGATCCGTGAGCGCATCTCGGCCCGGCGGATCGGTTCACGGTAACAGGCATCTCCGGTTCGATCGGTGAGCGGGAGGCCCATCGGGCGCTGCTACCCTCTGCCTCGATGAAGGTCGCCTACCAGGGCGAACCCGGCGCGTACAGCGAGCGAGCCGTCGGGTCGCTCTTCGTCGACGCGGAGCCGTTGCCCTGCGCCACGGTCCGGCTCGTCTTCTCCCGCGTGACGAGCGGCGAGGCGGCGTTCGGCGTGGTGCCGCTGGAGAACTCGCAGGCCGGGTCCGTCAACGAGACGTACGAGCTCCTGCTGCACACCAACCTCCTGCGCATGGTGGGGGAGACGGTCGTCCGCGTCGATCACGCGTTGCTCGGCCGGCCGGGCGTGCGACTGGAGGCGATCCGCCGCGCGCACTCCCATTGGCAGGCGCTCGCCCAATGCGAGGAGTTCCTGTCGTCGCTGCGGATCGAGCCCGTTCCGGTGCACGACACGGCCGGCGCCGCGAGGATGATCGCGGAGTCGGGGAGTGACGAGGACGCCGCGATCGCCAGCGTGGAGGCGGGTTCGCGGTTCGGCCTGGCCGTCTTGGCCGAACGGATCCAGTCGGAGAAGGAGAACTTCACCAAGTTCGCGGTGATCGGTACCGGCGACCCCGGACTGGGATCGGAAGACAAGACCTCGTTGGTGATGGCGGTCCTCGATGAACCCGGGTCATTGCTGGGGGCCTTGCAGCCGCTGGCAGCGCGCGGGATCAACCTCCACAAGCTGGAGTCGCGGCCGATGCGCGGGAAGCCGTTCGAGTACGTGATCTACGTCGACGTGATGGTGGCCGGGAACGATCCGGGGCTGGCGGAGGCCTTGGAGGAGATGGCCGGCCACACCTCCATGCTGCGCGTGCTCGGCACGTACCGGGCCGCTCCCGAACCCGCGTGAACGCCGTCGGGCGCTCACTCCGCCGCCCCTAGGAGCGGCCGATGGCCCCGCGATCCCCACGGCACGCCGCCCGATCGAAGGTTCCGTTCCCGGTCCTGCTGCTCGTGCTGCTCGTGCTGGCGGGCGCCGTCACGGCTTGGCAGGTCTGGGGGTCGGAGACGAGCGACCGAGCGGACGAGCCGACGCCATCCGTCCAGCCGTCGCCCGGGGCGTCCCCCTCGATCGTCCCGTCGGGGCCGACCGGATCACCATCGCCCAGCGTGCCGACACCCGGTCCCGTCAACACCGCGTTCCCCGGGATCACGACGTTCCGGGGGAACGCCACACGGAACTACTACGGCGAGGGACCGGTCCCGATGAACCCGGTCATCCGCTGGAACTACCCGGAGAGCGGCGGATCGTGCTCGACGTCGGCGGACGCGGCGGGGCCACGCGTGTGGTGCGGCACGGGGTGGACCGGCCAGCCGAACGTGATCGTGCACCAGGACGGATCGATCGAGATCCGCGAGGGCGCGTATGACGGGAACTACCACTTCCTGAACGGCCGGACGGGCCGGCCGATCCGGCCCGAGCTGGAGACCGGCGACCTGGCGAAGGGTTCCGCCACGTCCGACCCGGAGGGATACCCGTTGTACTACGCGGGCTCCCGCGACAACCTGTTCCGCGTCATCGCGATGGACCGGCAGCGTCCCACGGTGCTCTGGTCCATCAACGCCGACACCAGCGTGCCGCGGCCGATGTGGAACAACGACTGGGACGGGGCGGCGCTGGTCCTGGGCGACTACCTCCTGGAGGGCGGCGAGAACGGCTGGCTCTATGTCGTGGAGCTCAACCGCGGCTATGACGACGGCGGGAAGGTCACGGTCGATCCTCGCATCGTGGCGACGATCCCGGGGTTCGATGATCAGCTCCTCTCGGATATCGGCGACGACGAGGTCTCGATCGAGAACTCCGTGGCGTTCCACGACGGCGTCGCGTACTTCGCGAACTCCGGGGGTCTGGTGCAGGGATGGGACATCTCCGACCTGCTCGACGGCGGCGGCGACTACCGCCGCGTGTTCCGGTTCTGGACGGGCGACGACACGGACGGGTCGATCGTCATCGACGACGACGGGTTCCTCTACGTCGCGAGCGAGTACCAGCGCTTCAACGAGCAGAGCCGGCGGATCGGGCAACTGATGAAGCTGAACCCGTCGAAGCCCAACGATCCGGTCGTGTGGTCGATCCCGGCGACCGAGATCGGGTTCGAAGGCGCGGGGGGCAGTTGGTCCACGCCCGCGCTCTACGGCGACCACGTGTACTTCACCACCGCGGCGGGCAGGGTGCTCGAGGTCGATCGGGAGAGCGGGAAGGTCGTCTGGGAGCTGGACATCGGATCACCGGCGATCTCGTCGCCCGTGGTCGTGGACGGCGTCCTGATCCAGGGCGACTGCACGGGTGCCCTGTATGCATGGGATGTGTCGTCGCCGCGGAAAGAAGCCGCCGTTGTTGTGGAAGATGCAGTTCGGGGGCTGCGTCGAATCGACACCCGCCGTGTGGCACGGATGGCTCTACGTCGGGACACGGCTGGGGCAGATCTACGGCATCGCCGATCCCGTCAAGAAGTAGCGCCCGCCTCCGCACACACCTCAGGGTGCTCCCGGACGGGTCTCCTCGCCCAGCTCCGCCAGTCGCCGTTCCATCAGTCGCCGCTCCGCGTCGTCGTGGATCAGCAGCAGGGCGCGCCGGTACGCCTCGCGGGCTTCGGCGGTTCGGCCCAGTCGCCGGAGCAGCTCACCCCGCGTCGAATGCAGGTACCGATAGTCGTCGAGTCCCAGCCCATCGACGATGTCGAGGCCTGCCTGGGGACCGTGCGTCTCGGCGACCGCCACCGCGCGGCTCAGCTCCACGATGGGCGAATCGGTGAGGAGAGCGAGCTCCCCGTAGAGGGCCGCGATCTGCGGCCAGTCTCGTGGCTCGTCCGCGTGCAGCGACGCGATCGCCGCCTGCACGACGTACGGACCACGGCCGTGCAACGTCAGGGCGCGGTCGAGCACGGCGCGCCCGTCGGCGATCTCTGCGGTGTCCCAGCGTGCGCGGTCTTGATCGGCGAGCAGCACCAGGTCGTCGCCGTCGAACCGCGCCTCCCGGCGAGCGTCGAGCAGCAGCATCATCGCGAGCAGACCGTGCACCTCGGGCTCGGTCGGCATCAGCTCGGCGAGGGAGCGCCCGAGCAGCATCGCCTCGGCCGCCAGCTCGCCTCGGCCCCCGTAGCCCTCGTTGAAGATCAGGTAGACGACCGCGAGCACCGCGGCCAGCCGTTCGGGCAACAGGTGGGGCGGCGGCACCCGGAACGGGATGCCGGCCGCCGCGATCTTCCGCTTCGCACGGACCAGCCGTTGCGCCATGGTGGCCTCGGGCACCAGGAACGCCCGCGCGATCTCGATCGTGGTCAGGCCGCCGAGCGTCCGCAGGGTCAGCGCGACCTGTGCATCGATGGCCAGCGCCGGATGACAACAGGTGAAGACGAGCTCGAGCCGCTCGTCGGGGAACGTCGTCGCGCTCATCGGGCCCTCCACGGCAGGCGGCGATGCCTCGGGCACCGCCAGCAAGCGCGTCTTGACGGCGAGCGTCCGATCGCGGCGGATGCGGTCGATCGCCCGGTTGCGCGCGGTCGTGATCAGCCAGGACCGGGGGTTGGCGGGTGTGCCGTCTCTCGGCCAGCGCTCGGCGGCGATCGCGAACGCCTCCTGCGCGGCTTCCTCGGCGAGGTCGAAGTCGCCGAGGAAGCCGATCAGCGCAGCGAGGACGTACCCCCACTGATCACGGAAGGTCTGATCGAGGATCGGCTACCACTCCACGATCGGGCGCACCTCGACGGCGCCGCCAAGGCGGGCCGCCGGGATCCGCGAGGCCAGCTCGATCGCCGCGTCGAGGTCGTCGGCCTCGAACAGCAGGTAGCCGCCGATCGCCTCCTTGATCTCGACGAACGGACCGTCCGTGGTCAGGGTCTTCCCGTCCTGCACGCGCACGGTCGTCGCCGTCTCCGGGACGTCCAGCCCGAGACCGGGCGTCACGCCGGGGGTCTGGTTGATCGCCTGGTAGTCCGCGTACACGGCCTTCTGCTCGTCTTCCGACAGGGTGGCCCAGGCCTCGGGCGAATGGGGCGTCGGGGTGTCGCCCTGGTGGATCAACAGCATGTACTTCATGTCCCACCTCCTTGCTCGGTTGCCGAAGAGACGAACGGGAACGCCGGAATCGACAGCTCCCGCCGAAGGATCTCGTGCTCTTCGAGCGACCGCTTCCTCAGAACGGTCCGAACTGGTCCTGCAGTGCCGACGTGTGCCATGCGACCAGCCCCCATGCGACCGCCAGGAGGGCGACGAACCCCACCACCAGGATCGTTCGCCGGGTGGATCTGGAGCCGATCCCCTCGGCGACGAACCCCGCGAACAGGCCGGCGATGAACCCGCCGACGTGCGCTCTCCAGTCGATCCCCTGGATCGTCAGCCCGAGCACCATGTTGATCACGACGATCGTCACGGCGCCGCGCAGTCGGGCCGCGGCGATCGCCAGGTGCCGGCGGCGGTAGTTGTAGACGACGAACGCGCCGAAGATCCCGAAGATGGCTCCCGACGCCCCCACGCCCACCGAGTTCGGTCCGAACGCGTAGGACGCCGCACTGGCGACGATCCCGGTCGTGAAGTAGATCAGGAGGAACCGGACACGGCCGAGCTCCTGTTCGACGACCGTACCGAAGGCCCAGAGCGCGTACGCATTGAACGCGATATGCAGCAAACCCGCGTGCAGGAACATCGCCGAGACGAGCCGCCAGTTCTGCCCCACGGCGATCCCCACCACATCGCCGTCGGGGAGCACCGCCAGCCCGACGGACGCACCGAGCTTGATCAGGTCCAGACCGGACGGGCCCGACATGAGCGAGCCGGGGCCACCGGTGACGACCTCCACCAGGTACATCGCGACGATCGCCACCAACAGCGCCGTGGTCGCGGACGCCCGCCGCTTGATGTTCGCGACGGCGATCCGGCGTCCGGGACCCTGCCGGAACTCGCGCCGCGCTTCGGCGACGCAGTCGGGACACTGGTGTCCGACCGGCGCCGCGATCATGCAGTCCGGACAGATCGGCTTGCCGCACCGCGTGCAATGCACGCCCGTCTCGACGCTGGGGTGCCGGTAGCAGAACTCGGGCACGCCCGTGGGAGGCGGGGGCGGAAGGGTGGTTTCGTCCATCTGGACGGCCATGGTACGGGCCGGAGCCCGTTCCGACGGAAGGCGTCAGCCAGAGACGTGGGAATCGTGCTCGTGGGGATCGACGTGCACGAGCGCGTCACCCAGCCGCGGAACGTCGCGAAGCAGGGCCTCGCGCACGTGCTCGGCGATGTCGTGTCCGGCCTCGACGGAGATGTCGGGCGAGACGTCGATCGCCAGTTCGGCGCGGAGCTGGTGGCCGGTCCACCGCGCCCGCGCCTCCGAGACGTGCTCGACGCCGGGAACACTCGCCGCCGCCGTCTCGATCAGGCGCATCGTCGGCTCGTCGATCCCGTCGAGCACGCGCCGGAGCACCGTCCGCGCGGCGGTCACCAACGTGTAGCCGATCGCCAGCGTGATCAGCAGGCCGACGATCGCGTCGGCCCGCGGGAACCCGGCCAGCACGCCGATCGCTCCCGCCACGACGCCGAGGGAGGTCAACCCGTCGGTGCGCGAATGGGCGCCGTCGGCCACGAGCGCCGCCGAGCCGATGTGGTGCCCCACGCGCATCCGATAGAGCGCGACCGCCTCGTTGCCGACGAAGCCGATGATGCCCGCGGCCAGGACCACCCAGACGTGGTCGGGGGCCACCGGGTGGCGCAACCGGTCGATCGCCTCGAACGCGGCGAAGGCCGCGGAGGCCGCGATCATCGCGACGATGGCCAGCCCGGCGAGGTCCTCGGCACGGTGGTAGCCGTAGGTGTAGCGGCGGTTCGCGGGCCGGCGCCCAAGCCGGAACGCGATCAGGAGCGGGATCGCGGTGAGCGCGTCGGTGAAGTTGTGGATGGTGTCGGCGAGCAGGGCGACCGATCCCGTCAGGACGACGACCACGGCTTGCACGATCGCGGTGGCGGCGAGCAGCCCCAGGGAGATCCACGTCGCGCGAACGCCTTGGGCGGTCGCCAGCAGCGCCGCGTCGACCGTGCCGAAATGCTCGTGACGATGCTCGTGCGGTCCACCGTGCGGTCCGTCGTGGTGGTCGTCCGCCGTCGGCGCGTCCGGGCTCATGGGCACCGCTCGATGGTAGTCAGGCCGGAGAGCCGATTCAGGGTTCCATGGGAGGAAGCTGTTCGAGCTCGGCAGCGACCGTTCCCGGATCGAACAGAGGACCCCACCGGTCCACGATCACGCCGTCGGCGCCGATCAGGAAGAGCCACGGTTCCGTCAGGACGCCCGACGCGTCGCAGCAGGTCCACGCGTTCGCCGCCTCGTTGACCACGCTGTTCTGGTGATCCCGCCAGATCTCCACGTGGATGAAGACGGCGCGATCCGCGTACCGACCGGCGAGGTCTGCCAGCGCGTCGGTCTCGGGCCCGCACATGATGCTCACGCAGAAGGCCGGCGTCGAGAAGATCGCCAGGATGGGCCGCCCTTGGCTGAGCGCGGCGGCGATCGTCGTTCGATGAAGCTCGGGGTCGGGGACCGGAGCGCCGTCCAACGCTCGCGAATCGATGGCCGCACGAGGCACGCCCTTCGAACGGATCGTCAGGTTCTCGGTGGGCTGCGCCTCGTCGCCGGGCGCCGGGAGGGAGTGCTCTTCGGCCACGATGAAGCTCGCCGACAGCGTGCGGGTCCCCGTGTCGGGGAGCTCGACGGTCGCGTCCACCTGCCACGTCCCCGCTCGGTCGAACTCGACGTCCGCCAGATAGACGCCCCGCGCCTCGTTGGGGTCGGTGAACGTCGGGGTCGTCGCGTCCGTGGGTGCCCCGAGCGCACTCACGTACGTCCCGATCGCCTGCGGGCCGGGCTGCGGGGCGCCGGAGCCGTCGCCCACGTATGAGAACCCGAGCGACACCTGGCCGAACGAGAGCAGTCGGACACCCTGGCCGTCGCTCGAGAAGATCCCCACCTCGACGTGCTGGGCGCGCCGACGGCGAGATCGCTGCTCGCGACCTCCATGGCCAGGCTGGTGGCGTCGGGGCCGGTCGGCACCGGGGTCGGGGAGGGCTCGTCGGAGCCGGTGCACGCGCCCGCGATCAGGGCGAGCGACGACCACGGCCACGAGGGAGCGACGGGTGCGCATCCCGACCATCTTCTCGCGACATCGTGGGAACGACCGGTTCAGACCGACCCCTCATGCCGGAGGAGCCAGCGCTTCCGATCCTCGTGGCGCCCGTACCCGCCGATCGTTCCCCCGGCGTGCACGACTCGATGACACGGGACGAACAGCTCGATCGGACAGCGGCTCAGCGCGCTCCCCGCCGCCCGGCCCGCCCGGAGGCTGCCGGCCGCGGCCGCGACGTCGCCGTAGGTCACCAGCTCGCCGAACGGGATCGTCATCGTCGTTTCGAGGACGCGGCGCCCGAACCCCTCCGGCACCAGGACCAGGTCCACCGGCGTCGTGAACGTCCGGCCCGTGCCGCGGAAGTACGCGTCCACCTCCCGGCGCACCGGCGACATGACCCGCGCCGCACCCGGCCGAACCGGCGCCCCCAACCGAGACTCGAGCCGTCCGAGCTCCGGGCCGACGTCCTCGTCGGAGAACATCGTCCACATCACGCCGCGCTCGGAGACGACGATCGTCAGCTCGCCGATCGGGGTCGACAGCGACGTCGAGCGCGGATCCGTCACACCGGCGGCCACGGGTACGGCCGCCCGGGTCCCGGCTCCGGGAACACCCCGGCGGCCAGCACCGCGTCGATCCGCTCGTCCATCGCGACGAGCTCACCCGACGAGAGGAGCGGGTCCAGCTCCGTCCGCAGGTCGCCGCGGAGCCGGTCGCGGAGCCCCCGGACGTCGTCGAGCAGCTCCGGTTCGATCGGCTCGCCGATGTGCTCCCAGATCACCGTGCGGAGCTTGGGCTCCTCGTTGAAGCACACGCCGTGGTCCACGACCCATATCGTGCCGTCAGGTGCCAGCAGGCAGTGCCCGCCCTTGCGATCGGCGTTGTTCACGACCATGTCGAACACGGCGACGCGGCGGAACTCGGCGCCGTGCGTTCCCTCGAGGGTGAAGTAATGCTGCGAGGGATCGAACTCCACGAACAGCTGCGTCGAGCCCAGGCCCTCGGGCCCCTCCCGCAGGACGGTCGGGGGAACGTTGGGCCAGCCCAGCTCGCGAGCAACCACGTACGCCGCGACCTCGCGCCGGCAGAGCGTTCCCTCGGGGAAGTCCCACAGGGGGATCTCGCCACGACGGGGCTTGTACACCGCCAGGAGCTGGTCGTCGCCCGCCGTCGCCCGTGCGAGGAACGTGTAGTTCGAGGAGTTGGGCAGCAGGCCGAGCAGCTCGAGCTCGCCGGAAACGAGCGCGACCGGGATCCGTGGATCCGTCAGGTCCGCTTGGAGTGACCGTTCATCGCGGGGCACGCGTGGCCTTCCGGGTCGAGGGGATTGCCGCAGTACTGGCAGGTGGGCCGGCCGCGGTCCACGATCACGGCCGCATGCCGGGAGAGGGCGAACATCTGCTCGCGAGTCGCGAACAGTCGGAACAGCTCCGCCTCCTCCTGCAGGAGCAACGCCGGGTCGTCTTCGTCGAGGTCGGGCTGGAACTCCTCGATCTCCACGAGGAACTGGTCCCGGTCCTCTTCGTAGCCGATCGAGAGACGTCCGGCGCGCCACCGCGGCTCGAACGGCTCCTCCAGGTCCATCGCTTCCTCGTCCGGTCCGGTACCGGTCTCGAGACCGATCGTGGCCAGGAGGTCGAGCACGGACGCGGCGAGCAGACGCACCTGCTCCTTCTCGACGATCAGCGTCACCAGGTCATCGCCACGGCGCGCCTGGAGGTAGAACGTCCGGAGCCCGGGTTCCCCCACGGCGTCGGCGGTGATCCGGTCGACGGCGCCCAGCTCCATGCGGCTTATCCTCGCAGGTTCCGTTGCGTGCGCGGGGGCGGCGCGAACCGCTCCAAACTTCCGGTGTCGTTCACGAGCAGGACGTGCGGGCCCGCGTCTCCGACCGAGATCACCGACACCGACGCCGGGTCGGACATCGTCCGCTGGAACAGGTCCAGGTGTGCGCCGGAGAGATGCGACACGAGCATCCTGATGATGTCGCCGTGCGAGGCGACGGCCACACGACCACGCGGGTGCCGCGCCGCGATCGCATGGATCTCGTCCAGCGCGCGCGCCTGCGCGTCGGCGAACGACTCCCCGTCGGGGAACCGGAACTGCGACGGGCGATGGATCAGCTGCTTCCACGCCCGTGTGCGGCGTACCTGCGCGAGCGAACGGCCGGTCCACGTGCCGACGTCCATCTCGATCAGCCGCTCGGTCTTCACGATGTCCAGTCGCTGACGAACCGCGAGGGGGGCGAGCGTCTCCACGCAGCGATCGAGCGGGCTCGAGTACGCGGCCGTCAGGCGGATCCGCGCGAATCGATCCGCGAGCGCCTCGGCCTGCGCACGCCCACGCTCGTCGAGCGGGATCCCCGCCGTTCGGCCGTACAACGTCTTGCCCGTCACGGCGGTGAGCCCGTGCCGGATCAGGAAGAGGGTGGTCACGGACCGGCAGGATACGCGGCGGGCAGGATGCACCTCGACGACTGGAGCCTCGTCCGAGCTCGCTCCGGACCTCCACGTGGGCCGCCGTGGTTCTCCGCCACATGCTTCACGATCGCCAGGCCGAGACCCGTGCCTCCCGTCTCGCGTGAGCGAGCTCGGTCCACCCGATAGAAGCGCTCGAACACCCGCGGCAGCTCGCGCGACGGGATACCGGCCCCCGTGTCCTCGACCGTGAGCACCACTTCCGCCGCCGTCGGTGCGACGCGCACCTCGACCCTGCCCGTCGGAGCGGTGTAGCGGATGGCGTTGTCGATGAGGTTGCGGATCAGCAGGGAAAGATCCTCTCGAGGAGCCGACCACGATCGCCGGTCTGGGCGCGTCGACCTCGAGCTCGAGTCCGGCCTCTCGCGCGGCGTTCTCGCACCGTTGGCCCTCTTCTCGAACGAGCGCGTCCAGCGGGACACGTTCGTCGAGCGCGCTCTCCGATTCCAGGCGGGAGAGGTCGAGGAGGTCGGCCACGATCCGTGAGAGACGCATGGCATCGCGCTCCACCTGGGCCGCGAAGCGCGGGATGGCCTCGGGGTCGTCATGCGCCGCGTGACGAAGGGTCTCCGCGCCGGCCTGGATCGAGGCCGCCGGCGTCTTGAGCTCGTGGGAGGCGTTCGCGACGAAGTCCTTGCGGATCGCCTCCACGCGGCGTGTCTCGCTGACGTCGGTGACCACCAGCAAGACGGAGCCGTCCGTGCCCACCGGCGTGGCGGTGAAGCGGAGCCAGCGGGCGGGCGCGCCCATCTCCGTCTCGATCGACTGCGGCCGGCGGTTCGCCGTCACGTCCTCCGCCATCTCGCGGACCGACGGCGGGTAGAGCTGCGACACGCCCTCCGGCCGACGGCCGAGGTGAAGGGTCAACGCGTCGTTGCCGAAGGCGGTCATGCCCCGACCGTCCAGGAGCAGGACCCCTTCCTGCATCGACCCGAGCGTGAGGTCCTGCACGCGAAGCGCCTCCGCGGCCACCGCCCGGCTCTCCTCGGCCGCGAGGTGCGCGGACAGGCGCGCGTCGTCCGCGCGAGCCGAGGGCCGACGAGCGGGCTCGCCCATGCGAGCGTTGCCCCTACCGCGATGCCGGCCAAGGCCGTCACGATCAGCCAGGTCGCCTCCACGCCGGGAGTCTAGAGCGGGCACCGGTGTCCCCGACCAGGACGTTCGCTGTTCGTTCACCTCGGTGACGCTGAGTGGCCATCCGGGCGACCGTGCGGCGCCGACCAGCAGGAACGGACCCGACCGCCGGTTCTCGACGTTCACCCTGCGTTCACGTCGGTGCCCCCACCCGTCCACCCGGACTCCATAGCATCCGGCCCGGTCATATCCGAAGAGGAGGATGTAGATGCGCAACAAGCGGAAGTACTCCGGCATCGTCGTGGGGTTGCTCGTCCTCGCGCTCGTGGGCGCGGCATGTGGCGGCGACGACGACGAGCCCGGTGGCTCGACCGGCGGGACACCGGATCGCCGGAGCGACCGGTGGCGAGGCTCACCGGCACGATCAACGATCTCCGGATCCTCGACGGTGCGAACCGATCTCCAGCCTGGTCGCGGAGCTGTTCGACGACGACCAACCCGGACGTGGCGATCGCCGTCGACGGGCCCGGCACGGGTGACGGGTTCGAGCTCTTCTGCAAGGGCGAGATCGACATCAGCGACGCCTCCCGGCCGATCGACGAGGAAGAGGTTGCCGCGTGTGAGGACGGCCGGCATCGACTTCGTCGAGCTCGAGGTCGCCTTCGACGGCATCACCGTGATGACGAACCCGGCCAACGCCGACGTCGCGTGCCTGAACCTCGGCGACCTCTACGCGCTGTTCGGCCCGGAGTCGGAAGGATTCTCGTCCTGGTCGGACGCCAACGACCTCGCCGACCGAGGTGGGCGGCAACGGTGGGTTCCCCGACGCGCCGCTCGAGATCACGGCGCCCGGTGAGGAGTCCGGCACCTACGACGCGTTCATCGAGCTCTCGGGCTTCGAGGACACCGCGATCGCCCAGGGCGTGCCGGAAGACGGCGCGGCCGCACTTCGGCCCGACTACCAGTCGTCGGCGAACGACAACGTGATCATCCAGGCGATGGACGGGTCGCCGAGCGCCATCGGGTTCGTCGGCTTCGCGTTCGCTGAGGCGGCCGGAGACACGATCAAGGAGATCGAGGTGGACGGCGGGAGCGGCTGCGTCGCGCCGTCGGCCGAGACGATCGCCGACGGCAGCTACCCGCTGTCACGGTCCCTCTACATCTACGTCAACACCGACAAGCTCGCGGAGAACCCGGCGCTACGGCCGCCTACGTCGACTACTACCTGAGCGACGAAGGTCTCTCGACCGCGGTGGCAGAGACCGGCTACGTGGACCTCCCTCCGACCGGATCGAAGCGACCCGGACGGCGTGGGCGGCTGCCGCTAGACGTTCGACGCATCCGAGGAAGGGCCGGACGCACGACCGCGTCCGGCCCTCCCCCCGCATCCGACGAACCACTAGGCTCTCGAGGACGCAGATGGCGACTTCCTTCTCCGACGACGCGGTCACGATCCGGCAACTGCGCGGAAACCCGCGCCGGCGACGGAAAGAGGCTGTGGTGCGCTTCATCCTCGCGGCGGCCGCGGTGTTCTCGATCGTGATCAGCGTCGCCATCGTGGTCGCGATCATCGGCCGAGCCATCGGGTTCCTCTCCGATGTGGATCTCTCGGCGCTCCTCGACGGGAGCTGGCGGCCCCGCCAAGGGCAATTCGATGTGCCGACGCTGCTGATCGGATCGTTCGTTGTCACCGCGATCGCGATGCTCGTCGCGGTTCCGCTGGGGCTCGGCGCCGCGATGTTCCTGTCCGAGTACGCGAGTCCCCGGGTCCGGCGGCGGCTCAAGCCGATCCTGGAGACGCTCGCCGGTATCCCGAGCGTGGTGATCGGGTTCTTCGCGCTGACGGTCCTGAATCCCTCCATCGTGCAAGGGGTCTTCGGCGCGACGAGCACCTTCACGATGGCCGCCGCCGGGATCGGGGTCGGGATCCTCACGATCCCCTTGATCGCGTCGGTCGCCGAGGATGCGATGTTCGCCGTCCCGGGGCGCTCCGTGAGGCGGCCTACGGGATCGGCGCCAAGCAACGCACCGTGACGACGAAGGTCGTGTTCCCGGCCGCGATCTCCGGGATCGTCGCCGCGGTGATCCTCGGGATCTCGCGCGCGCTCGGGGAGACGATGGTCGTCGCCATCGCGGCGGGTGGGACCGGCAACGCCGTGCGAACCTGGGATCCCTTCGTGTCCCGGGCAGACCATGACCGCGGCCATCTCGAGTCTCGCGATCGGATCGGACTCCGTGAAAGCGGGTGGGGGAGCCGGCCAGGTGAACCCGTTCGACTCGCTCTACTTCGTCGCGTTGGTGTTGTTCGCCCTGACGCTCGCCCTCAACGTGATCAGCGAACGGTTCGTCCGCCGCTATCGGAAGGCGTACTGATGTCCACCATCGCGGTGCCGTCGGCCACTCGGGCATCCGTCGAGGAGGCGTTGAAAGGCAAGGGCGTCGACGTGCGAGGGAAGGTCTTCGAGGGAGTCTTGTTGCTCTCGCTCGATCATCTCCCTCGGTGTCCTCATCGCTCTCTTGGTCTCGATCGTGTCCGACGCCATCCCGGTCTTCCAAGAGCGCGGCATGGACTTCGTGACGAGCGACACATCGGCGTTCGACTTCCGGACCGGAGTCAAGCAAGGCATCCTCGGGTCGATGATCCTGATCGGGTTCGTCGCGGTCTTCGCCTTGCCCCTCGGGGTCGCCGCCGCGGTCTACTTGCAGGAGTACGCGAGGGACACCCGGATGAACCGTCTCCTGATCACGAACATCCGGAACCTGGCCGGCGTCCCATCGATCGTCTACGGCATCCTGGGACTCGTCGTCTTCGTGGAGCTGATGGGCAGCATCACCGGACCCGGGAACGTCAATGGGCGCACCGCGGTCTCGGGCGGCCTGACGCTCGCGGTCCTCGTGATGCCGTTCATCATCATCATCACGATGGAGGCGCTCAGGGCCGTGCCGCGCGGTATCCGCGAAGCGGCGTACGGCGTCGGTGCCACGCGCTGGGAGGTCGTTCGCAGTCACGTGCTGCCGTACGCCGCGCCCGGCGTCCTGACGGGCTGCATCCTGGCGCTCGCTCGGGCGTTCGGCGAGACGGCGCCGCTGCTGCTCGTCGGCGCGTTGACGGGATACTTCAGCACCGGTGCCGCGGACTTCTTCGAGCAGATCCGCGGTCCGTATCACGGCGCTTCCCACCCTGGTCTTCTCCTGGTCGCGCAACCCGGGTGATGAGTGGCAGGCCAACGCCGCCGCGGCGATCGTGGTGTTGTTGGTCGCGATCCTCGCGGTGAACGCGGTGGCCATCATGTTGAGGAACCGGTATGAACGAAAGTGGTGATCCGATGGACACAGAACTGACGAAGGTCGAGACCACCGCCGACGACGCGCTCCAAACCGAGGAGGGCGCACGCTTGGTCGTGAAGGTACCCCGGGAGCCCGTCTCGCAAGAGGCACAACGCGAGGTGGTCTTCGATGTGCAGGCACTCTCGGTCTACTACGGGGCGTTCCGCGCCGTCCGCGACGTGACGATCCCGATCCTCAAGAACGAGATCACCGCGCTGATCGGACCGTCGGGGTGCGGGAAGACGACCTTCCTCCGCTGCCTGAATCGGATGAACGACCTGATCGAGGGTGCGAGGGTCGAAGGGACGTTGCTGTACCACGGCGTCGATCTCTACGACGAGCAGGTGGACGCGGTCGAGGTTCGCCGCCGGATCGGCATGGTCTTCCAGAAGCCGAACCCGTTCCCGAAATCGATCTACGACAACATCGCGTTCGGACCGAAGATCGCGGGGTTCAAGGGCAACATGGACGATCTGGTGGAGGAGAGCCTCCGCCGCGCCGCGCTGTGGGACGAGGTGAGGGACAAGCTGAAGGAATCGGGCATGGCACTTTCCGGTGGGCAGCAGCAGCGGTTGTGCATCGCCCGGGCCATCGCGACGCGTCCGGACGTGATCCTGATGGACGAGCCGTGCTCCGCCCTGGACCCGATCGCGACCGCACGGATCGAGGATCTGATGCAGGAACTCGTGTCCGACTACACCATCGTGATCGTGACGCACAACATGCAGCAAGCCGCCCGCGTCTCGGACCGGACGGCGTTCTTCACGGTCGAGGTTTCCGACACCGGGCAGCGAACGGGCACGGTGGTGGAGTTCGACCGCACGGAGACGATCTTCACGAACCCGGGTGATCAACGGACAGAGGACTACGTGACGGGACGGTTCGGATGACCAGAGAGAGCTTCCACGAGACATTGGAGAAGCTGGAGCTCGAGCTCCTCAGCATGGGCGAGCTTTCAGCGAACGCGGTGCAGCGTTCGGTCGATGCTATCGGGGCGCACGACGATGATGGCGCGCGCGCCGTCATCGAGGGCGACGATCAGATCGACGACCTGTACCTGCATATCGATCGAGGCGTCATCGAACTCTTGGCTCTGCAGTCGCCGGTGGCGGCCGATCTGCGGTTGATCTCCGCCATGCTGCACTCCTGTCTCCATCTGGAGCGCGTCGGCGACCAGGCTGTGAACGTGGCGAAGATCTACTTGGCCACGAAGGACGAGCCGGGCAGTGAGTCGATGCGTCAGCAGATCCGGGAGATGGGGGACCTGGTCGTCACCATGTTGCGCACCGCGATGGAGGCGTTCGCCAAACGAGACGTGGAGCTGTGCAAGAAGGTAGAGGTGATGGACGATCCGGTCGATCGTCTCAACCGTGCCACCCACCTCGAAGCGCTGAAGCTGGCCGACGATCCGCGGAGCCTAGACTGGGGCATGCACATGAACATGGCTGCCAGAGCGCTGGAGCGCGTCGGAGACAACGCCGTCGACATCGCCGAGCAGGTCGGCTTCCTGGTGACGGGGGAGTTCCACGAGTACACCGACGCGTCACATCCGGTGGATGTCTGAGCGGACGGCGTTGACGCGCGAGCGGACGGTTCCCGAGGCCCGGCCCCGCATCCTGATCGTCGAAGACGAGGAGTCGCTTGCCGATTCCCTGCGGTACAACCTGGAGCGCGAAGGCTTCAGTGTGACCGTGGCTCCCGACGGCCGGGCGGCGCTCGATCGGTTCCGGGCGGAACCGATGTCTTTGGTCATCCTCGATCTGATGCTGCCGGAGGTGGCCGGTCTCGACGTCTGTCGAGCGATCCGCCTCGAGTCCGATGTCCCGATCATCATGGTCACGGCCAAGGACTCGGAAGCCGACAAGGTCACGGGGCTGGAGCTCGGGGCGGACGACTATGTCACCAAACCGTTCTCGGTACGAGAGCTGGTCTCGCGCGTGCGTGCGCTCCTTCGCCGAGCCGGGATGGCGGGTGCGGACACGAAGGAGGACGTTCTGTCCGGGGGCCCTGTGCAGATGGACGTGATCCGTCACGAGGTGCTGGTGGCCGGCGGGATCACGGCGTTCCCGCCCAAGGAGTTCGAGCTGCTCGAGGCGTTCCTCCGCCGGAAAGGCCGATTGTTGACCCGGGACTTCCTGATCGAAGAAGTGTGGGGTGCGGATTATTTCGGCGACACGAAGACGCTCGACGTCCACGTCAAGCGGCTGCGAAAGAAGGTCGAGCCCGACCCGCATAACCCCCAGCACCTGGTTACGGTGCGCGGTCTCGGCTACAAGTTCGTCGACTGACGGCGATCCGGGTTCCGGTCGGGGTCAGCCTTCGTAGACGTGGACGACACCGTTCGCGCCGGATCCACGGCCGAGGTATCCCCACTCGGGGAAGTTGAAGTCCGCGGTGATCGAGGTCGGTAGCAGCAGGCTCGCCTCCAGGAAGACCTCGAGGTCCGGGATGCCGTAGAGGTTGACCTCCCACCCCTTCGTTTCGAGCAGGTCCACGCATCGCCGTGCGAGCGGGCTCCACGCCAGCGAGAGTCGCGACACCCCCCACCCACGGAGGAGCTGCAGCGTGTCGTCGACGGCGGTCTCGGCTGCGAGGAGCAAAGGGACGAGGAAGTCCACCGGGGTGGACATGGTGGAACGGGGGAACCGCTTCCGGATGGCCGAGAATCCGTGCGCCCCCAGGCTGGGGAGCTCGGCGTTGAACCAGACGCGATCATCACGTACGCCCGCACGTACGACCATGTCGACCGTTTCCGCGAGGGTTGCGCCGCCCTCCTTCAGGTCGAGCTTCACCGATCGGCCGGCATCGAAGAGTCGATCGATGGTGTGCGCGGTCAGGAGCGGGGACTCGTCGCGCCGCCACGGCATCTCGACGAAGTCGTCGTGTCGCAGCACGAGGCGCCCGACGGGATCGCGACGAACGTCGATCTCCGCCCATCTCACGTCGGAGTCCAGGAACCGCTCGAGGTTCACGCCATCGTTGACGCCGTGCCACACGAACTCCACGCGACTCGGGATCGATCCTTGCGGCACGAACTCGCGGAGTCGATAGCCCCGGCCGGTGACCGATCGGTCGTGGCGGAAGCGCTGCGAGCGGGAGATCGTGTCTGCGTGCAGGAACGCGATGTCGCCGCCAGGGTCTATCGCGGCCATCGCTCGGAGGTTCTCCGGCTCATTGTCCACGGCCGCCACCACCCGGAAGCCCCGGCGTCCGATCTCTTCGATCACGGCTGCCTTCCCCGCCGGGATCGAGACCCCTTCGGTCGCCGTGAACAGGAGGTCCGGGTCGAATCGAACACGGTACTCACGACCGATCGTGTTGAGCGACTCGAGCGTCTCGTCCCGCATCCGATGCGGCCGCCCGGTGTTCAACGCGACGTGGGTGCGGGGTTGGAGCTGGAACCAGCGGATGACCCCGAACACACCCTCGTACGGCTTGCTCGCCGCCAGGATCGCCTCCCTGTCCCACAGATGTGATCGATAGAACGAGGCGACTTCCTCACGTTCGGCTTCCGGGACCGACAACGAAGCCAGCAGCCGGTCGACGTCGTCCTCGTGATGCGTGATGTCGCTGGGAATCAACCCGACGAAGAGCCCGGTGCCCCGATCGCGGTCGGATGCGAGGAGCACATGGACGACCAGGTGTCGGAGGTCGAGGATCGTGCCGTCGATGTCGAAGACGATGCAGAGCTCGTCGTCAGGATGCCGGTGCCGGACTCCGTCGAAGTGCTCGGACAGGAACCGCATCCACGCCGATTGATCGGTCGACGCGGTGGCGGCCGACGTGGAGGCTCCCGACATACGCTCCGGGACCGCCACGGGGCTCGTGCGCTCGGGGAAGCTCACGCGTCCAGCCTACGGGGGCGATGAGTCGGTGCGTCGAAGTCGACGAAGTGTTCACGAGCTCGCCCGGGTCGCGTCGGATGGTCGATGCCGTCCGTTCCTCGCCCGGACGCGTTGTGCCTTGCCAAGGGTCGTTCATCCAGCCGTCGCCGACCGGCCATGTGCCGGATGCCGACAGGGCGTGCTCCGCGCCATATGGTGCCGGGAGATGCTCGAGCGACTCAGACGGCACTACCGACGCTGGCGGACACCAGGGGTCGAGCCCATGCGGATCGGCCGTGAAGCCGTGGCCGGTTGGCGTCCGATGGCTCGGGGAGACGGTTCCCGCCGCGCGAGCCCACGTTCGAGTTCCTCGTGGTGCCCCGGGACGGCACGGGGCCGGATCCCTCGCGACCGCCAGGCGCACGCGCGGATGTGTCCGAGGACGGCTCGGCAGTAAGGACCGACTACTCGGCGGGGACGAGCGAGGCGACGGGTCCCCGGGTGGCTGCGAGACGGCCGACCTCGCGGAAGCCGAGGCGCTCGTACATCCGCACCACTGCCTCGTGATCGGGGTCCGCGAACAAGCTCACGCGGTCGGCGCCCGACTCCCGGGCGAGCTCGATGGCGGCGGCCACGATGGCCGACGCCAACCCGCGACCCCGCGCCTCGGGGAACGTCGCGACGTTGTCAAGGTAGCCGACGCCCTCCAACACGATGACGGCGGCGATCGCGACGATGACGTCGGCATCGTCGCGGACGCCCAACCACCGCTTGTGACCACCGGCGGCCGTCGATTCCTCGATCGCCCGGAGCTGCGCCGCGACGACCGGCTCGTTGCCGAACAGTGCGAGGGACGCCTCCAGACGCTCCCAGAGCTCGTCGCCGTGCTGCAGGGTCTCGACGCGAGCATGGTTGGGCTCGATGGTGGGATCGGCCTGCAGATCCATCACCAGATCCCACGACAAGGTGTGGCCCAGCGTCGAGAGCTCCACGAGCAGGTCGGTGGATTCCTCCGGACGGAAACAGACCACGTGGAACGTCTCCGTGCCGCCCCGCGACAGCGCCGGGAGCAGGGACGCGGAGACCTCGGCGAGCGTGAGGTCCGGCGCTGCGACGTCGACACGCGCGTAGTTGAGATCCCAGATCTGCGGAAACCGGGGCTCCGTGACCACCGCGCCCCACCACGTCGGCTCGACGTGGAAGAGCCGTTCGTCTAGGGCCTTCCAGAACCGATGGATGTGTTCGGGAATAGCCATGGGCGGAGAGTCTAGAGCGTGCGCTACCCTCGCTCGGATGATCAACGGGGTGGTCTACCGTGATGGTTCGCCCGAGGGCGATCGGTTCGAGCCGAGCTCGGTCGGCACGTTGACCGAAGGCGAATGGTGCTGGTTCGATGTGGTGGATCCGACGGTCGTCGACCTCTCCTCCTTGCAGACCGAACTCGGGTTGCACCCCCTCGCCGTGGAGGATGCGCGGCATCGACAGCAGCGCCCGAAGGTGGAGCTCTATGCCGACCACGCGTTCGTCGTGGCGCGCCCCTTGACCGTCGCGGCATCCGGCGAGGTCGCCGAGACCGAGATCCACGCCTTCGTCTCACATCGATGGCTCGTCACGATCCGGTTCACTCCGGTCTATGACCTCACGGCGATCAAGCGGCGATGGGAGGCCAATCGATCGCTCGCCGGCGGGGGGATCGGTGTGGCGCTCTACGTGCTGATCGACGAGGTGGCGGACGGGTACCTCAACGTCGTCGAACGCCTGGAGGATCTGGCAGACGATCTCGAGGACCGGGTCTTCGGTCGAGGGAGGATGGGCGAGGACCAGAGCGAACTGCAGGCGAGCATCCTGCGGCTGCGCCGGGAGGTCGTACGGCTGCGCCGGTTCGCCATGCCGTTGCGGCAAGCCATCGACATGCTGCACGAGGAGATGTGGTTCCTGAACCGGGAGCTGGTGCCCTACTACCGCGATGTCGCCGAGCACCTGCTCCGATCGGTGGAGCTTGCCGACAACGTCCGAGATTCCCTGACGACCATCTTGGAGGTGCGGAACGCGCAGGCCGCGAACCAGCTCAACGAGGTGATGAAGAAGCTCACGGCGTGGGCCGGGATCATCCTGGTCCCGACGCTCATCGCCGGCATCTACGGCATGAACTTCCGGGGCATGCCGGAGCTGGATTGGTCGATCGGTTACCCGCTGGCGCTGGGGATGATGGTGGCCGCGTCGTCTGCGTTGTACTTCGTGTTCAAACGGAACGATTGGTTGTAGCCGATGTGCCGCGCGTTGAAGGTGCTATGCGTCGCCGGCGATGCCGAGTCGCTGCAGGCCTTGAAGAACGCCGCGGTCTCGGCCGAGTGGGAGCTGGCACCCGGGGCGACGAACGAAGCCGACGCCATCGGACAGATCGACGCCGAGCGGCCGCACATCCTGATCGTGTTCGGTCCGTTCGAGCGGTTGGTGCAGCTCGCGGCCGAGCGGTTCCCGGGGATGCGGATCATCGCCGACCGGGACGCACCCGGGGCCACGAGCGTGGCCACCTCGCTGGACGAGGTCCGGGGGCTCATCGAAGGAGGCCCCCGCCCGGGCGGTCCGGTTAGGTGACGTGAGGGGTTCGCCGACGTCAGCTCGTAGCCGTCAACTCCACGGACCCCAACCGTGCTGTTTCACCATGCGCATGGTGACGATGATGTTGGCGCGCGCGTTGTACGCCGACCAACCCTGGAACCCATAGGCGGATGCCCGGCCCGGCCAGTACCGCAGCATGTGTTGATAGATGCCGGCGCAACCGGATGGGTTGTAGGCGTTGGGATGGAACTGCGACTCGCGATCCGCGATCGCGAGCGCGGTGCCTTCGCCGCCGGGGATGTTCCAATGGTCGGCGGCGCATCGGATCAGCTGCTTGATGTGCCAGGTGCCCTTGTGCCAGTCGTAGTTGCAGATCTTCGCCGGTACCTGAAGCCGGTCCTCGGGGATACCCGCGTGCGAGATCGTTGCGGGCACCACCGTCAGGATCGCGGCGATGGAGAGCGCGGCCACGGCGTGGCGGCGCAGCGTCGAAAGATATGTCATAACGGGTTCACCCCCGCGGTGACCCGGAGCTGGCTGCTCCGCCTCTTGCGACCGGACGGCTACGGACTCCGCCGGAGCCGGTCGACCCGCGGTAGGTCGTGGGTGCCTGCATCACCTCCTGTTGTCGGTGGTCTCTGTGTGACCTATCGCTCGCATCCGAACGGCCCTCCCTGCTCCTCCTGCACGCAGGCAAGCGCCAACCGCCCTGGGAAGGTGGAGGCGCACTTGCGTGCAGGGGAAGGAACGGACAGTCGTTCGTCGCGGACCGGCCAACCCTAGACAACGACTTGAGGAACTGACAACTCGAGGATGACCCAAGGTCACAACCCGCGGACGAGGGTCGGTCATCGCCGACTCCGGGCTACCATGGGTGCGTGAGCGGAAAAGTCCTCCTCGCGTCACCCCGCGGCTACTGCGCCGGCGTGGATCGTGCCGTCGACGCGGTCGAGCGCGCGCTGGCCAAGCACGGCGCGCCCGTGTACGTCCGCAAGCAGATCGTGCACAACCTGCACGTGGTGCGCGACCTCGAATCGAAGGGCGCCGTGTTCGTCGAGGAGGAGACCGAGGTGCCCGAAGGAGCGGTCGTCGTTCTCTCCGCCCACGGCGTCGCTCCCGATGTCTACTCGAACTCGAAGGTTCGGGGTCTCGAGGTGATCGACGCGACCTGTCCGCTCGTGACGAAGGTCCACATGGAGGCACGGCGATTCGCGGAGGACGGCCGGACGATCGTGCTGATCGGCCACCAAGGCCACGAGGAGGTCGTGGGCACGACGGGCCAGGCCCCCGAGCGGACGATCTTGGTCCAGAGTCCCGACGAAGCCCGGTCGGTCGAGATCCAGGACCCCGACAACCTGTCGTACCTGACCCAGACGACCCTGTCCGTCGACGAGACGAACGAGATCCTCGAGATCCTGCGGGAGCGGTTCCCCGGGATCGAGGGACCGCCTCGTGAGGACATCTGCTATGCCACGACCAACCGTCAGGACGCGGTGAAAGCGCTGGCACCGCGCGTGGATGTGCTCCTGGTGATCGGCTCGAAGAACTCGTCGAACTCGAACCGCCTGGCGGAGGTGAGCCGGGAGCGCGGCACGCCGGCCTACCTCGTCGACGACGACACCGACGTCGATCCCGCCTGGTTGGAGGGGGCGGAGACGGTGGGCCTCACGTCCGGGGCATCGGCGCCGGAATGGCTGGTGGATCGCATGCTGGCGTTCCTGGCATCCGACGGGTTCGACGACGTCGAGGTCATCACCCTGGCCGAAGAGCGCGTCCGCTTCTCGCTCCCCGTGGGTGTGCGCGACCTGCCGCTGACCGGTGCCGGCTAGATCCAGGCCGAGAACTGGTCCCGGTCTTCCTCGGGCTCCTCGTAGGCGATAGAGACGAGCGTGCTCGTCTCGGTCACGCCGGGGAGTTGGTGGATCTCGTCCAGGACCACGCCGCTCGCGACCTCCCACGGCTGCGCGACGCAGACCAGCAGGTCCCACTCGCCTCCCAGCACCGCTACGCCGGCCACGTCCTGCATCTCCGACACGCGTTCGACGAGCCCGGCGGCCGCCCCCGCTTGCGCCTTCACATGGACGTAGCAGGCGCCGGCCACGATCGGCGGCGGCTGCACGTTGCCGAACCCAGCGATCCCGACGCGATCGGGCGGCACGACCGGCGCGGTCAGCGTTCGGACCACGCCGTCCACCCCGTGGAGCTGTGCGAGCACCGTCGCGGCGATCTGCTCCAGGTCGGTGCCCTCCACCTGGAGCAGCACGTCCCACGCCCCGACGACCGCCAGCGCCCGCCGGAGGCCGGTGCGGCCGGCCAGTTGCGTCAGGACCGCGGGGACCTTGCCGGGCGTCACCCGCAGATACACGTATGCGTCCATCGTCAGCCCTCCACCCCGACCGGACGGCCCGCGCTGCAGAGGTCGACCAGCTCGTCCTCGCCCTCCTCGGGACCCACCGAGATCAGCCGATCGCCGGCCTTGAGCGCGAAGCCGGCGCGGGGACGGTAGGTCCAGCGGGACCCGCGTTGCACGGCCAGAACGAACATGCCCGTCTCCGTCTCGACGCGGAGATCGCGCAGCGACGTACCGTCGGCACGCGATCCGTCCTCGACGACGGTCTCCGCGAACGTCTCCTCGGTCTCTTCCAGCGCCATCTGCACGACCGGGTGCAGCGGCTCGCCGTGCTCGACGTACCACGTCATGTCGCGCGCGGAGTCACACACGTATTCGCTCGCGCTCGCCAGACGGAGCAACCCTCGCAGCTCGTCGGGGTTGCGGGCCTCGGGGGCCGCGCGAAGCACCCACGACTCGAGTTCGTCGTGCAGGATGTCGCTCCGGGCCTCGAGCGCTCCCACCTCGGCGGCGAGCGACTTGTTGTTGAAGAGCAGCGACGAGTACGCGAGACCCACGGCCGCCTCGGACAGGTCTTTCATCTCCACCAGGATGTCGACCGCGCGGTCGAGCTCGGAGAGTGCGGGGAAGTCGTCGTTCTCGACCGCCGCGAGCGGTGCGGCCCCGGCGAGCTGGCGCACGAGGTTGACGCCCTCCTCGGGGCCGCGGATCAGCAGGACGTCGTGCTCGCTCACGACATCGTCGGGGCCCGGGTCGAACCGCCAATCCATGCCGCTGCGGATGGCCATGACCCACATGCCGGTCTCCGTCGGCAACGAAAGATCGCGCAGGCGTCCGGCCGGCCGCCGGCGCTTCCGTGCGGATCTTGACGCGCGCGGTCATCTCGTCGGCGTGACGGAGGTCGTGGCGGAGCGCGTCGGGGATACCGAGCCGAGCCGCCACGACGCGGGCGATGTCGGACGCGGCATCGCCGATCCGCTCGATCGCGTCGGCGATCCACAGGACCCCTGCCATGCCCTCCGCGTCATCGGGGCTGCGCGCCGCGAGCATGGCCATGATGCGGAGCCGACGCAGGTGGCCGTTCATCCGCTCTTCGAGACGGTCGACCTCCCGGGCCAGCTTCTCCTCGTTGAAGAACACGGCCGCGTACGCGAGGTCGACCATGAGCTCGGAGGCGTCCTTCAGCTCGACGAGGAGCTCTTTGACGGTCCTGGGTTCGTCATCCATGCGGCAGCACTCCAGATACTGACATAACGAAGAGAACGCAGGCGACCCCCGCCAGGTCCATGACGCTCGTGATGATCGGGACGGTCTGGTTGTCCGGGTCCAGCCCGAATCGATACGTGACGATCGCGAGGTAGTAGCTCAGGCCGATCGTGATCGGCGTGACGATCAGCCCGGCCAGCAGCGTCGCGGCCGCCACGCGCGCCGGCGCAGCGGGCGCCTGCCCGGTGAGCGCCGCCAGACCCACGGCGATCGCACCGATCAAGGAGAACACGACCACGCCCAACGCGAACACCACCGTGCCGTCCACGAGCGCCGGTGTCTCGGGCAACCCCCGGGGCGTGATGACACCGATCTGCAGCTTGGATGAGATGCGGGAAGAGAAGATCCCGCCCAATGCGCCGGCTTGCGAGACGAACGGCGGGATCAGGATCAGCAGCACCGGCACCGCCGTGAGCTCGGGGCAGCCGGTGCTCCTGCAGGACGCCGGCCAGGATGTCGAGGACCGGCGTCAGCAGGATCACCGCCATCATCTCCAGGATCACGCGCCGCACGACCGGTGCGCCCACGGTGTACGCGCGCAGCGACGCGTACAGCGCCGCCGCCACGCAGATCGCCGACACCACCGCGTTGACCGTCGCGTTGCGCACCAGGAACGTCGCGAGGTAGAGCGTCGGGAGCGTCGCCATGTCACCGAGCGCGGTGACCATCGGCGTCGACACCGAGTCCAGGTCCCACCCGCGCCGATACGACAGGATCGACAGGCCGACCGTGACCACCAGGATGAAGACGGACCCGAGCGCACCACCGACCACCGAGATGGTCACGAGGCTCCAGAGCGAGATCGACGGCTCGCCGAACGCGGACGCGGCGACCTTCGCCAGCACGGCGAGCCACAGCGCCGAGCCGAACGTCGTGACGACCGCCACGTAGACGTTCTGATAGAGCACGCCGTCCTTACGGAAGCTCACCTCGAACGTCCCGGCGGCGTTCGTCGTGCCCAGGCGTGCGCCGATCGCCCCGAAGATCGTGCCGCGCATGCCGACGGCCGCGGGGATCAGGATGAACAGTCCGGGGAGCGCCTTGAGGGTGTCGCCGAGGCCGGAGAGCGTCAGGCCGGCGACGAAACCCGCGACCGTGCTGAGGACGAGCGCGACCAAGCCCTGCCGGAGCGTTCGACGCTCGGCTCGCAGGGAGCGGAACACGCGCGTGGCGCGACGCGGGATGGCCATAACGGCACGCTCATGGGTCTCGTCCTCATCGGTCCTCGAGGGGAGCCGTTCGTGGGGTGGGACCCGATGGGTCCCGGGGCAGTATGGCCTGCGTGGAGGGCCTGGACAACCCTGGTCAGGCGACCCAGTCGCGCGTCACGAACAGCCAGAACGCCAAGCCCGCGTGGTCGCCGTACCGCGCGAAACGACGCCGGATCTGCGCGTCGCTGACGGTCTTCTTGCCCAACAGCCGGGCGTACGTGGGGCGTGTCCACGAATCCAGGATCAGCCGCGAGTTCCGGCCGATCGTCATCATGATGTGTGCCGCCGCGTACGGCCCGACGCCCGGAAGCGCCAAGAGCTGGAGTTCGAGCTCCTCATCGGGCAGTTCGTCCGGCGTGGCGGCACCGAGCGCCTCCAGGTCGAGCCGGCCATCGGCCACGGCACGCGCGAGCGACCGCAGGTACGCGCCCCGGTAGCCCGCCCGGACCACGTCCCGGTAGAAGGACTCGGGGGTGTCGGCCATCCTCGCGGAAGTCGGGAAGGCGTTCGAGAGCGATCCGTTCCCACCGATCGCGGGGTCGCCCAGGTGCTCCACGAGCGCGTTCACCATCCGTACCGTGGCACTCCAGGCGCAGTTCGTCGTGCAGACCGTCTTCACGACGTCTTCGAACACGGTCGGTCCCTGGAGCATGCGGCCGGCGCCGGTCACGGACCAGGCGAGGTCAGGATCCCCGCGGGCCTGTTCGTAGAACGCCGACAGGTCGTGGTCGAGGCGCAGGACGTGGCGCACGCCCGCGACGACGTCCTGCTGCACGCCCGTCGCGGCGGGAGGTCCCAGGATGTCCACGAGCGCGGTTCGCGTGCGTCCTTCTCGGATCCGGACGCGGCGCGGCTTGCCGCGCCGCGTCCGCAGCGTGAGCTCAAGCGTCCGCGCCGATTCGTCCAGACGAAGCGGCGCGAGATCGGCGAAGCCGTGCGAGTTCATCGTCCGCCACAGATCGACCGGCTCGCCGCCGGGGCCGGTGAGGGGGAGCCGGAGCGTCGTCGTCACGTCGCCGGGGCGGGCTGCGGCAACCGTTCGTCCATCATCCGCATCGTATCCTCCCCGAAACGTGCGAGTTCACCTTGACCGGGTGATCCCCTGACCGTCCGTAGACTCGACGGATGATCGACGTCACGCCGCGGGCGGCGGACCTGCTCGTGAAGGCGGACGGTGCGGCCCGACGGCTCAACCCCGACGCCCGTATCCGCATCGTCGCGGGCCCGGCGGGCGTCCGCTTCGATCTGGTGGACGCGCCCGATGACGACGACGTGGTCGTGGAACGCGACGGCGTCACGTTCTTCGTGCAGGCGTCGCTCGACGGGACCGTCGACGTCGAGGAGCCGCACGACCGGCTCGTGCTCCGGCCGAGACGCTCATCGGGCTGAGCCGCGCCGGATCACGGCGCGGCTCACGGGAGCGACGGGGGCGGCCATTAGACTGAACCGGTGGGACGGGGTACGAAGGGCGCGCTGTCGTCCGTCGCCGGGCTCGGCACCGCCGGGCCGGTGATGGTGATCGGCGGCGCCGAAGACAAGTTCCGCGATAAGGCCATCCTCACCCGCTTCGTGAAGTTCGCCGGGGGCGCCGAGGGGCACCTCGTGGTCATCTCCACCGCCTCGTCGCTCGGAGATCAAGCCACGGAGATGTACCGGGAGCTGTTCCTGGGGCTCGGCGTCGGCTCCGTCTCCGGGCTTCGACCCGAGGAGCGCGATGAGGCCGACGACCCATCGTCGGTCGCGGCGCTCAAGGGAGCGACCGGCGTCTACCTCACCGGAGGGAACCAATCGCGCCTGGCGTCGGTGGTGGCGGGGACGCGCCTCGGTGACGCGCTGTTCCTGGCACATGATCGCGGCGCTGTGCTGGCGGGGACCTCGGCCGGGGCGAGCGCCATGGCCTCGCACATGGTGGCGTTCGGACGTTCGGGGTCGACGCCCAAGAACCGGATGGCGCAGCTCTCCGCCGGCCTCGGCATCCTCCAAGGGCTGGTCATCGACCAGCACTTCGAGCAACGGGGACGCATCGGCCGGTTGCTGGCGATCGTCGCCGGCTCGCCGTCGCTCCTCGGCATCGGGCTGGACGAGGACACATGTGCCATCGTGCACGCCGATCAGACGGTGCAGGTGATGGGCCGTGGTGCGGTGACGATCGTGGACGGCTCCGGGGTGAAGACGGACGCGTATCGCGGGAAGGGCTACCGTCCACTCATGATCTCGGGCGCCGTGCTGCACTCGCTCCCGGCCGGCTACTGGTTCGACCTCCGGACGCGCAAGCTCATGGCGGCCGATGACGCCCTGGCGGCGGAGCGGGAGGCGTCGGAGTGACGGCGAGCGGCGCCAAAACCAGGACCGATCGACAGCGGGCCAAGCGCGAGCCCGCATCCAAGAAGAAGGTCCGGCCCAAGCCCGATCTCACGATCCTGCAGACGCAGGTCTTCCGCGGCCCGAACTACTGGTCATACGAGCCGTGCATCCGCATGCTCGTGGACCTCGGGTCGCTCGAGGAGTGGCCGTCCAACACGATCCCCGGCTTCAACGAGCGGCTCCTGGAGCTGTTGCCCGGCGTCGGTGAACACTCCTGCTCGCTGGGCAAGCGCGGGGGGTTCCGTGCACGCCTGATCGACGGCACGTGGCTGGGCCACGTCGCCGAGCATGTGGCGCTGGAGCTCCAACGGGAGTCGGGCGCGCACATCTCGCGGGGAAAGACCCGGAGCGCGGGCGCGGCCGGGCAGTACAACGTGATCTACGGCTACGCCGAGGAGGTCGTCGGCGCGGAAGCCGGTCGGCTGGCGGTTCGACTGGTGAACCACCTGGTCAAGGCCGAGCCGGAGTTCGAGTTCCTCGCCGCGCTCGAGCGGCTCATCCTGCTGGCGGAACGGCGACAGTTCGGTCCCTCGACGCAGGCCATCCTGGACGAGGCGGCCAGCCGCGACATCCCGTTCATCCGACTCAACGAGCAGTCGCTGGTGCAGCTGGGGCAGGGGAAGTACCAACAGCGGATCCGCGCGACCATGACGTCGCGGACCAGCGCCCTCGCCGTGGACATCGCGGGCGACAAGAAGATGACGAACCAGCTCCTGGGTTCCGCCGGGCTTCCTGTGCCCCGAAGCGAGGTCGTCCGGAACGAGGACGACGCCGTCGCGGCCGCGAAACGGATCGCGTTCCCCGTCGTCACGAAGCCGCTCGACGGCAACCACGGTCGCGGGGTGGGGCTGGACATCCGGACGGACCGCGCGGTCCGTACGGGGTTCAAGCGCGCGGTCAAGGAATCGCGCAATGGGCGTGTCGTGGTGGAGAGCTTCGTCACGGGGAGCGACTACCGCGTGCTGGTGATCGGCGGGCGCATGGTCGCCATCGCGGAGCGCGTGCCGGCGCACGTCATCGGCGACGGGAAGCACGCGGTGCGCGAGCTGGTCGAGATCACGAACCAGGACCCGCGCCGAGGCATCGGTCACGAGAAGGTGCTGACCCGCATCAAGATCGACGACGCCGCGATCGAGCTCGTGAAGAAGCAGGGGTACGGGATCGAGGATGTTCCCCCGAAGGACGAGATGGTGAAGCTCGCGGATACCGGGAACATGTCGACGGGCGGCATCTCGATCGACCGAACCTGGGACGCCCACGAGGACAACGTCGAGATCGCGGAGGAGGCAGCGCGGGTGGTCGGGCTGGACGTTGCCGGCATCGACTTCCTGGCGCCCGACATCTCGCAACCCGTCCGAGAGACGGGAGGGGCGATCGTCGAAGTGAATGCCGCGCCGGGGTTCCGGATGCATACCCACCCGACGGAGGGCGAGCCGCAATACGTCGCGAAGCATGTGGTGGACCTGCTCTTCCCACCAGGGACGCCGGCGCGGATACCGATCGTCGCGGTGACCGGCTCCAACGGCAAGACCACGACGACCCGGATGATCGCCCACATCTTCCGCGGGATGGGTCGTCAGGTCGGCGTCACCTCGACGGACGGCATCTACATCGACGAGCGGCTGGTCAAACGCGTGGACGCATCGGGTCCGAAGTCCGCGCTGATGGTGCTGCAGAACCCGCGCGTCGACATGGCGATCTTCGAGGTCGCACGCGGCGGGATCCTGCGCGAGGGTCTCGGCTACGAGCGCAATGACGTCGGCGTGGTCCTGAACGTCACGGGCGACCATCTCGGGCTCAAGGAGATCGACACGCTGGAGCAGTTGGCGGCGGTCAAACAGGTCGTGGTAGAAGCGGTGCCCCGCAGCGGATCCGCGGTGCTGAACGCCGACGATCCGCTGGTGGTGGAGATGCGCCGTCACTGCGCAGGGAGCGTGATCCTGTTCACGATGGCCGAGAAGCACGACCTGGTCGAGCGGTGGGTGCGCCGCGGCCGCAAGGCGGTGGTGCTCGAGCGGAGCCCACGTGGCGAGATGATGGTGATCAAGGAAGGCCGCCGCACGATGCCCATCGCGTGGGTCCACACGCTGCCCGCGACGTTCGAGGGCAAGGCTCGGATGATGGTCCAGAACGCGATGGCGGCCGCGGCGGCGGCACACGCGGCCGGGGCGCACCTGCACGACATCCGTCAGGGTCTCCGATCGTTCACCACGTCCGTGTATCAGGCGCCCGGCCGCCTGAACCTGTTCGATCTGGATGGGGTGAAGGTCCTCCTGGACTACGCACACAACGCCGCGGGGCTGGAGGCGCTCGGCGACTTCGTGGAGCGCATGACATCGGACGTGCAGGGTGGAGAGCAGCCCGGCGCGGCGTCGTGGACGGCGAACATCAGGGTGGCGGTCGTCGCGACGGCGGGGGATCGTCGGGATGAGGACATGCACGATCTCGGCAGGGTGGCGGCCCGGTACTTCGACGAGGTGATCATCCGCGAGGACCGCAACCCGCGCGGACGGCCTCGAGGACGAACCGCCGAGCTCATCCAGGAGGGCGTGCGCCAGGCACAATCGGCGGGAGGAGCCCGGGCCGGCAACGTGGAGATCGTCCTCGACGAGATGGAGGCATCGCGCCGCGCGCTCGATCGTTCGCGGCCGGGTGACCTCGTGGTGCTCTGCGTGGATTATGCGACCGAGGTCTTCAGGGAGATCGAGTCCCGGCGCGGGTCCGCGTCTCCCCAGGTGCTGTTGGCATCCGATGGGGACGGGGGCGGCGCGGCGGCCGGCGGCGATCCCGACCTGCTCGGCATCCTGATGGCCGTCGATCTCGCGGCGATCCTCCAGGCCCTCCAGGAACGACGGCGCGAGCTCGAGGAGGAGCTGGCGGTCCTCACGGCGGTACCGCGCGATCCGATGGCGGCGGTGTCGTTCGGCAAGCGGATCGGCGACGGCACCACGGAGGCGGTCGAGCGTCTCAACTCGGTGGGCGCCGCGAACTCGATCGCCGCCACGTTGGCCGACGTGGAGCGAGCACTGGACAAGCTCGCCGAAGACACCTACGGCCTGTGCGATGGATGCGGGAGACCGATCGGCGAGGAGCGTCTCGAGGCGATCCCCTGGGCCACGCGCTGCATCGACTGCGCGCGGCTCCGCTGAATCAGCTCGTGGCGGCCGCCTCGGCTTCGGCGGCTCGCGCCCGCTCGGCGCGGATCACGTGCATCGTCGCGTTGATCAGGGCGAGGTGGGTGAACGCCTGCGGGAAGTTCCCCAAGTGGCGCCCGGTCCGCGGGTCGATCTCCTCGGCGTAGAGGCCCAGCGGGCTGGCGAGCGCCAGGAGCTTCTCGAGCAGGCCGCGCGCCTCGTCGAGCTCGCCGATCTCGACGAGGGCCGAGACCAGCCAGAACGAGCAGATGGCGAACGTGCCCTCCTCGCCGGACAGCCCGTCATCGGTCTCGTCGACGCGATAGCGGAGCACCAGGCCGTTCACCGTCAACTCCTCAGCGATCGCCAGGACCGTCGCACGCATGCGTTCGTCGTCCGGCGGCAGGAACCCCAACAGGACGCCGAGCAGGACCGAGGCGTCGAGCGCCGACGACCCGTACGACTCCGTGAAGACCCCCCGCTCGTCGAGCCCGTGCTCGAGCACGTCGGCCTTGATCTCGTCGGCCACGGCGCGCCAGCGCTCGACGATCTCGTCGTTGCCCATCGTCTCTGCAAGGAGCGCGCCCCGGTCCAGGGCGACCCAGCACATGATCTTCGAGGACGTGAAATGCCGGGGTTCGCCGCGGTTCTCCCAGATGCCCCGGTCGGGCTCCCGCCATCGTTCGAGCGCACACTCGACCTGCCGTTCCAGGTTGTCCCACGTCACGCCGGACAGGAACTCCCCTGAGCGGGTGTGGAGGTGGACCGCGTGCAGCAGCCCGCCCCAGATGTCGTGCTGCTCCTGGTCGTTCGCGTCGTTGCCGATCCGCACCGGGCGGGAATCCTCGTAGCCGACCAGATGGTCGAGGGCCAACTCCTTCAGGTCGACGCCATCGTCGACCGCGTACAACACCTTCAGCGGCGAGCCGTCCCCGATCTGGTCGGCGATGAAGTAGAAGAAGCTGTTGGCTTCGTAGTCGAACCCGAGCGTGTAGAGGCCCCAGAGCGCGAACGTGGCGTCTCGCACCCAGCTGTAGCGGTAGTCCCAGTTGCGCTCGCCTCCGGGCGTCTCGGGGAGCGACGTCGTGGCGGCGGCGAGCAACGCACCCGTGGGCGCGTACGTGAGGCCTTTCAACGTCAGCGCGCTCCGTTGCAGGATGCCGCGCCACGGATGGTCGGGGAAGACGCCCTGGTTCAGCCAGCCGCGCCAGAAGTCCGCCGTCCGGCGCATCCTCGCCGCCGCGTCCTCATAGGTCAGCGGGGGATCGTCGTCGCTCCACGACAAGGCGACGAAGTCGCGATCGCCTTCCTCCATCTGGTGGGCGGCGACCGCCGAGCGCCCCTCGAGTCCCAGCCGCATGCTCGTCGTGAGCCGCAGGGCCGGGTCGAGCTCGCCGCCGCGCGCCATCGCTTCGCCGTAACCGGAGCTCGTGTACTCCCAGACGGCGTCGCGCCGTCCGTAGTCGAACACCGGCTCGCAACTCATCTGGACGTCGACGCGACCGTTGACGCATCGAAGCTCTCGCACCAGCACGTGTTCGGAGACGTAGTCGGGCGGGGGGCGACGGTAGCGCCGGATCCGACGGTCGTCGCTCCACGGGCCCACGATCAACGCATCGCGGACCACCAGCCAGCCCGTGCTGGTGTGCCACGTGGTCTCGATGATGTTCGTCCCGGGGATGAAGCGGCGTCCCGCCGGCGCGAAGAGCTCGGCAGGCCCCAGACGGAACGTGCCGGCGCTCCGATCCAGGATCGAGCCGAAGACGCTCGGGGCGTCCGGCCGGGGCAAGCAGAGCCACTCGACGTTGCCGCTGGGTGCGATGAGCGCGGTCACCTCGAGGTCGGCGATGAACGCGTAGTCCGCGATGGGCGGGAACGGGCTGGCGCCGCTCGGGGTCGCCGCCGCCGTCGGGGCCGGGGCGAGTGGGATCGTGGGGAAGGAATCCACATCGCGAGTCTACCGACCGCGCCGACGCTAGCATCCGAACATGACGGCATCGCACCCGTTCTCGGTTCGACCCCCGGCTGTCCGGTGACGGCGCTCGAGGTCTTCGCACGCACGCCGGCCTCGGCCGGTGTCCTGCTGGACGTGGACGGCACGCTCAGCCATATCGTCGAACGACCTGAGTTGTCCGAGCTGGCGGCGGGCGCCGCTCCCGTGCTGTCACATCTCGTCGACCGCTACCGCGTGGTTGCGGCCATCTCGGGCCGGACGCAGGCGGATCTCGAGCGACTGGTAGACGTCGTCGGCGTGCGCTTGATCGGCTCGTACGGCCTCACGACCGGTTCCGTGCCCGACGACGTCGTCGCCGGCGTTCGTGCGGCCGCCGATGCCGTCGAGGGCGCGTGGGTGGAGATCAAGGGCGCCACGATCGCCGTGCACTACCGGGCGACGATCGACGCGGACGAGGCCGGATCGGTGTTGGGCGAGGCTCTGGCGGCGCTGGCCGCGCCCGCGGGGATGACGCTCGCGCCCGGCAAGCGCGTGATCGAGCTGGTGCCGGCGGGACATCCGCTCAAGGCGGGAGCGGTCGACCGGATCATCGAGGAAGCGGGGCTCCGCGCCGCCCTGTACGCGGGCGACGACGTCGCGGACCTCCACGCGTTCGAGGCGCTCGACCGGGCGCGCGACGACGGACGGCTCGCGCACGCGGTCACCGTCGCGGTGCGCGGTGCCGAGACGCCGAACGCACTCGTGCGGGCAGCCGAGATGGTCGTGGACGGACCTGCGCAGCTGATCGAGCTGTTGCGGACGCTGTAGCGATCAGGCGTCGCCGGGCGGCCGGATCGCGTCCAACGCCTCCAGTTGCGACGCCAGCCACTGCGGGGGCGTGTGCGCCTGCACGGTCCTGGACAGTCCCCGTCCGCGCCGCATGCGCTCCTCCTCCGGCATCTCCAGCGCGTCGCGGATGGCGTCGGCGGTCTCTCGGAGGTCGAACGGGTTCACGGTGAGCGCGTGCTTGCCGAGCCTGCCGTACGCGCCCGCGTTCCGCGACAGGATCAGCACGCCGTGTTGGCGGTTCACGAGCGGCCCCTCCATCGCGACCAGGTTCATGCCGTCGTAGACGGGGTTCACCAGCAGTGCGTCGTAGAGGCCGTACGCACCCACCGCGTATCCGTAGTCCTCCTGGACCCGGACCTCGATCGGTTGCCAGTCTTCGGTCGCCAACTCCTTGTTGATCCGTTCGACCTCCGCCATGCAGTCGTCGCCGTAGGCCTGGTACTCCGGGAGCGCCTCGCGCGACGGGCTGAACAGCGCCAGGAACTTCACGCGGCCCTGCCACCGCGGGTGGCTCTTGAGGAACAGCTCGTAGGCCAGGAAGCCCCGCAGGATGTTCTTCGACGGTTCGAATCGATCGACCCGAAGCAGCAGCTTGGTCTCGCCCTTCCACGCCTTCAGCTCGCGCCGACCCTCCTTGATCTCGGGTTTGGCGGCCGTCTCGCGGATGGGGTGGGCGCTCACCGCCACCGGGAACGCTCGCGCCGACGCCACGCGATCTCCGGTGACGAACCGGCCTCCCCGGAGGACGCGGAACCCGGACAGCCCACGCACGGACAGGAGGAAGCTCTCGACCCACGCGCGCGACTGGAACGCGACCACGTCGGCGCCCGCCATGCCGCGGAGGATCGCGTCGCGCATGTGCACCGGGAGGATGCGCAGGTACGTCGCGCCCGCGAACGGGGTGTGCGTGAAGTGGACGATGCGCGCGTCGGGGCGGAGCTCACGGAGCATCGCCGGGACCAGTGCCAGGTGGTAGTCCTGGATCAGGTAGACGGGGTCGCGGTCTCCCTCGTCCGCGAGCACCTGGGCGAACGAGCGGTTCGCCTCCACGAACTCTTGCCAGTTGGCCTCGGTCAACTCGTCGAACGTCGGTGTCCGGGCGGTGTCCCAGAGGTAGTGGTGGAGGAACCAGAGGATCCGGTTGGACATCTGGTTGTAGTAGGCGTCGTACCGCTCCGGGGGGATGACCACGAACCGGACGCGTTGGTGCGCGTCGGGATCGATCTCGAAGCCCTCGGCCGCAACCTCCCGGTCACCGTCGGTCATGGCCGCGGCCACCCACGTGGTGTCGTCCCGGAAGAACACCCCGGACAGCGCCGTGACCAGCCCACCGGCCCCGCGCTGGGAGATCAGCTCGCCGGACGCGTCGCGCTCGAAGCTCACCGGTCCGCGGTTGGAGGCCACGACGATGGCCGACTCCATAGCGCTCGGGAAGGCGCCCATCGCGTCGGACCGCATCCGTTCGAGTCTAGAGAACGGCACGGAAACCGGACCCGGCCACGCGGGGTGCGATCGCCTACGGTGCGGCGCCGGCCTTCGCCTTCGACGTGCGTGCCTGCTTCACGATGCGCCGGACGTCGGCCGGCCCCAGGCGTTCGCCGCCGTGGTCATCGAGCCAGGAGAAGATCTCGGGGCGCATCCCGAGCGCGGTGACCCCGATCACGTCGCCGCTGCGCGCCCCCGCGATCATCGTCCGCAACGCGATCAACTCGTCGTTGTACACGGGGACGACCTCGACGCCCGCGTCACGTGCTCCCTCGCGGAGCCGTTCGACGATGTCCTCGCCGGAGCGACCCCGGAGGTAGTGGATGAGTTCGGCGATGCCCAGGTGGTCCGAGCCTACGGCGGCACGGAACGCGAACGCATGGAGGATGCGGTCGGTGCGGTCGCCGGCGGTGCAGATGGCCAGCCACACGTCGCGGCCGTGCCTGCGGAGTCCGTCCAACACCTCGGTCAGCCCGATCATGCCCGCCTCGTTATGGGCGTAGTCGACCACGACGATGCGGCCGTCGATCCGGAAGAGGTTCGCGCGTCCCGGATTCCGCTCCGGATCCAGGACGAACGATCTTCAGTCCCGCGACGACCGCTCGCTCGGGCAGGCCGATCGCCAACCCCGCGGCCGCGGCCGCCATGGCGTTCTGCAGGTTCGGGCGGGAGATGCCGGCGAGCGTGACCGGGATATCCGTGAGTGGACCCAGGGGATGGGTCTCGTGGCGTTCGACCCACGCCAGGTGGCCGTCCAGGACGGTCATGCCCCTGCCGCCGTCGCCGAGCGCCTCGCGGATCGCCGGGTGGTTGGGGTCGAGCGAGAAGAGCCATGGACGCCCCGTCGCGTGACGCCGCATCGCGAGCACCCGCGGGTCGTCCGCGTTCAGCACATCCCACCCGTTCGGTCGAGTGATCCGCGTGACCACGCCTTTCACCTCGGCGAGCTGATCAACGGTGTCGACACCGTGGAGGCCGAGGTGGTCCTCGCTCACGTTCGTCACGACGGCGACGTCGTTGTGCCGCACGCCGACGCCCCGGAGCAGCATGCCGCCTCGCGCCGTCTCGAGCACGGCGACGTCGGGATCCTGGTGCGAGCGCGCGAGCGGCGCCGCCGAACCCGGAGTAGTCGCCGGCCTCGACCAGCTGGCCGTCGTCGCGGAACACCCCGTCGGTCGACGAGTACGCGACGGTCTTCCCCGCCGTGCGCACCAGGTGCGCGAGCAACCGGACCGTGGTCGTCTTCCCGTTGGTGCCGGTCACCTGGACGACCGGAACGTGGGGATCGGGCACGGTCGGCTCGTCTCCGGGATCCACCGCTCGCAGGCGTCGCGCCGGCCTCGGCGACCAGCCGGTCAGGCGAACGACGCAGCAGCGCGGCCATCCCTGCGGCCACTTCGTTGCCGAGTGCCTCGGCGGCCGCTCGGCGGCGCCAGGGGAACGCCACCACGATCTGGTCGCGCTCCGGTCCCGGCCGGGCGCGCACCGCCAGCCGGCGAGCGCCGCCGGCAACCGCGATCCGCCGCGTGAGGAACGCGGCGAGACGCGCGACCACCCGCCGTCGCTGCTCGCTCTCCGGCGGGCCCGGTCTTGACGTTGCCGGGAACGCCCACCCGGCCGACGATCGTGACGGATCCGGTCGTCGGATGCCACGCAGCCATCCCGGGACCGCGAGCGTGAGCTTGATCGCCGGTCGTGTGAAGTACAGGTTGGGGCCTTCCAGCACGCGGAGCTCGATCGAGCCGGACGGCGTCGGCCACGTCATGCCTCGGGCGGTTCGGCCACGGACTCGATCGCCCGTGCGAGCGCGATGTCGTGATCGGTCACGCCACCCTCGTCGTGCGTGGAGAGCGTCACCAACACGCGGTTGTAGTGGTTCTCGAGGTCCGGATGATGCCGGGCCTCGTGCGCCTTCGGCGCCAGCCGGTCGATGAACGCGATCGCCGACAAGAATCCCTTGAAGACGAATTCCTTCCGGATCGCGCGGCCGTCGAACTCCCACCCGGGAAGGCCGTCATCCAACGCGGTCCGGACGTCGTCGTCGGAGAGCGTCGTCATGCGCGGAACTGTATGTCAGGTGGCGGGTCGACGCGATAGTGCCGCAGTTCCGGGTAGATGACCGCGACGACGCCCGCGCCCACGATGCATGCGAGCCCGCCCGACACGACCGAGATCGTCGGGGTGAACCACGTCGCCACCAGCCCCGCCTCGAAGTCGCCCAGACGTGGACCGCCGGACACCACCAGGATGAGGATCTGGGACATCCTGCCCCGCAGGCTGTCCGGGGTCTCGAGCTGCATGATCGTGTTCCGGAAGATGGCGGAGATCACGTCGGCAGCGCCCGCGAGCGCCAGGAAGCACAGCGCCAGGATGAGGTTCGCGCCCACCAGACCGAACGCGGTGATCGCCGAGCCCCACGCGACCACGGCCCAGATGACTGCGGACCCTTGCCGCCTGACGTTCTTGACCCAGCCGGCCGTGAGGGCGCCCACGAACGCGCCGAGGGCCGGTGCGGCGAAGAGGAGTCCGACCACCTCCGGTCCCCGATGGAACTGGGAGATGGCAAGGAACGTGAACAGCGCCTGCGGCATCCCGAAGATCATCGCGATCAGGTCGATGACGAACGTCGACTGGATCAAGCGGTTCCGTCGAACGAACGCGAATCCCTCCTTGACGGCCGCCCATCCCGTGGCGCTCCCCGGCTCTCGATCGGGCGGCATCGGATGCATCATGAACGCCGCGAGGAAGAGGGCTCCGTACGTGACGAGGTCGATCGCGTACGCCGCGCCGAAACCGACCTTCGCCGATCAGGAGACCGCCGACGCCCGAGCCGACGATCCCGACCGTCTGCCAGAGCACCTGGTTGAGCGCGACCGCGGACGGCATCAGCGTCTTCCCGACGAGCCGCGGCGTCATCGCCGCTCGGGTCGGGGAATCGACGGAGCTCACGAACGCATGGAGCGCGCTCGCCAGGTAGATCAGCCAGACGGGCGGGTGCCCGTGGATGGCCCCACCGAGCAGGATCGCCGAGCTGATCGTATGCGCCACCTGCGCCCACATGAGCGTCCGGCGACGATCGTGCGCGTCGATGAACGAGCCGCCCACCAGCGTGCCGACGAAGATCCCGAACAGCCCGAAGAGTCCCACCATCCCGACGGCCGCGGCCGAGCCGGTGAGTTCGGTGACCTGGACGTAGATCGCGATCCGCGCGAACTGCGACCCGAGCTCGGAGAGGAAGCCTCCGCCCCACAACAGGCGGAAATCACGCGAGACCCTGAGCGGCGTGACGTCGAGCGCGATCCGGCGAAGCCGCGAACGAGGCGGGTTCGGGTCGTCGGGCGTTCCGGCGGGCGTCACCCCGGGACGGTAGCAATCGCAAGGAGTCGGATCGCGGGGCGAGAGACGACGCTAGCCCGTCGCGGCCCCGATCGCCTCGTCCAGCACGTTGAGACCGTCCTCCAGGAGCGCGTCGGCGATCGTGAGCGGCGGCAGGAGCCTGATCACGTTGCCGTACGTGCCCGCCGTCAACACGATCACGCCGTTCTCCAGGCAGCGGCGCACGATCGCGTTCATCGCGTCCGCGCCCATGGGTTCCTTCGTCTGGCGGTCCGTCACCAGCTCGATCGCGCACATGGCTCCCCGCCCGCGGACCTCGCCGACGGCGGGATAGCGATCGGCGAACGCACGGAAGCGGGCGAGGATCGTCTCGCCGAGCTCCCGCGACCGCTCGAGCAGACCCTTCGCGCTCGATCTTGTCGAGCACCGCGAGCGCCGCAGCCGCGGCGACCGGATTCCCGCCGTACGTCCCCCCGAGTCCGCCGGGGTGGACCGCATCCATCATCGACGCGCGGCCCGTCACGGCGGAGATGGGGAAGCCCGCACCGAGCGACTTCGCCGTGAGGACGATGTCGGGGATCACGCCCGGCTCGTCCTCGATCGCGTACCAGCGGCCGGCGCGACCCATGCCGCTCTGGATCTCGTCGGCGATGAATGCGATGCCGTGTTCGGCGCAGAAGTCGGCGAGCCCTTTGAGGAAGCCGGGTGCCGGGACGATGAACCCACCCTCGCCCTGGATCGGTTCGATCAGGACGCCGGCGATGTTCTGCTCGCCGATGTGCTTGTGCATCTCGTCGAGCGCGTAGGCGAGCGCCTCCTCGGCGCAATGCTCCGCCCCGCTCGGCCAGCGGTAGGGGTAAGCCATCGGCAGGCGATAGATCTCCGGGGCGAACGGCGCGAACCCCTGCTTGTACGGCATGACCTTCGCCGTCAGCGTCATGGCCATCTGGGTCCGGCCGTGGAACGCGTGATCGAAGCAGACGATCGCCTGGCGGCCCGTGGCGTAACGGGCCACCTTCACCGCGTTCTCCACCGCCTCGGCACCGGAGTTGGCGAAGAACGTCTTCTTCGGGAAGTCACCGGGTGTGAGCGCGTTCAGCCGTTCCGCGAGCTCGATCGTCGGTTCGTTCCCCGTCACGCCGGACGTGTGGATGTCCCGTTCGATCTGCTCCGTCGCCGCCGCGATCACGTCGGGGGCGTTGTGGCCGATGTTCAGGACGGCGATGCCGGTGGCGAAGTCGATGAGCCGGTTGCCGTCGACGTCTTCGATGATCGCGCCCGATGCACGAGCGGTGACGATCGAGTGGATCGCGGGGAACGCGGACGTCATCGCCCCGTCGCGCCGAGCCATCCACTCCTTCGACTTCGGACCGGGGATCTGGGTGACGATCGTGCGCTCCTGCGGGATCTCCATCCGTGCACCTCCGCTTCGTCTCGAGGCGGCGCGGGCGGGTCCGCCACCGACGCCGAGTGTCGTGGTTCAGGCTACCCGTGCCGGCGGGTAGCCCGCTACGGGCCCGACGCGGCATACTGACGACCTGCGCAGCGTTCCTGATGCAGGTTCCGTCAGCGAAGGAGGGGAGCATGGCCGACAGCTACCAGATGTTCATCGATGGCGCGTGGGTGAACTCGTCGGACGGCGGGACCCGCGACGTGATCAACCCGGCGACCGGAGGGGTCCTCGCGAGCGTCCAGGAGGGCACCGCCGAGGACGCGAACCGCGCCGTCGCCGCTGCCAAGAAGGCGTTCGAGAGCTGGTACGACTCGACCCCGAAGGATCGGCAGCTCGCCCTGCTGAAGCTCGCCGACCGCATCGAGGAGCACGGCGAGGAGATCGTCAAGCTCGAGGCCGAGAACGTGGGCAAGCCGTTCGCCGTCACGATGACCGAGGAGCTGCCCCCGATCGTGGACAACCTGCGGTTCTTCGGCGGCGCCGCCCGCACGCAGGAGGGGCGTTCGGCCGGCGAATACATGGCGGGCTTCACGAGCTTCGTACGACGGGAGCCGATCGGCGTCGCGGGGCTGGTCGCCCCGTGGAACTACCCGCTGATGATGGCCATCTGGAAGATCGGCCCGGCGCTGGCCACCGGGAACTGCATCGTGCTGAAGCCCTCAGAGCTGACCCCGCTCACGGCACTCAAGATGGCCGAGCTCGCCGAGGACCTGTTCCCGCCCGGCGTGTTCAACGTCATCACGGGTGACGGGGAGCCGGTCGGCGACACGTTGGTCCGCCACCCGGACGTCGGCATCGTCTCGCTGACCGGAGACGTCAACACGGGGAAGCTGATCGCGAAGAACGCGGCCGACACGTTGAAGCGCGTCCACCTGGAGCTCGGTGGCAAGGCGCCGGTCATCATCTTCGATGACGCGGACATCGCCACGGCGGTGGAGTGGGTGAAGATCGCCGGATACTTCAACGCCGGACAGGATTGCACGGCCGCGTGCCGCGTCCTCGTGGGCTCGGCGCAGTACGACAACGTGCTCTCGGAGCTCGTTCCCGCGGTCGAGTCGATCGCGATGGGCGACCCGTTCGAGGAGGCCACGGAGGTCGGCGCCGTCATCTCGCAGGAACAGCTCGAGCGGGTCGAAGGGTTCGTCGAGCGAGCGCAGGAAGCCGGTGGCTCGGTGCTCACCGGCGGTATCCGCGATGGAGCGCGACGGGTTCTTCTACAAGCCGACGGTCGTGGCCGATGTGAAGCAGGACGCCGAGATCATCCAGCGAGAGGTGTTCGGTCCGGTCGTGACCGTGCAGCGGTTCGACGACGAGGAGCAGGCGCTCTCGTGGGCGAACGGCGTCGACTACGGCCTGGCGTCGTCCGTGTGGACGCGCGACGTGGGTCGCGCGATGCGGATGGCGCGCCGGCTGCAGTACGGCTGCGTGTGGGTGAATACGCACATCCCGCTCACGCCGGAGATGCCGCACGGCGGGTACAAGCAGAGCGGCCACGGCAAGGACATGTCCGTGTACTCCCTCGAGGACTACACGAACATCAAGCACGTGATGATCTCATTGGAGTAGGGGTAGCCTGAAGCGAAGGAGTACCCGGCGCGCGCCGAAGGCGCGCGCCGGACCACGCACGACCGATATCGATCGAGCGAAAGAGGTGGTCCCCATGGAGACGAGACCGTTCCTGGTGAACGGAGAGTGGAGGACGGGCGAGGGCACGTTCGAGGTCAAGAGTCCGTACGACGACAGCGTCGTCGCCAAGATCGCGGTGCCGACGGCCGCGGACGTCGAGGAAGCCACGGCGGTCGCACACGAGACGTTCACGACGTCGCAGCATCTCCCGGTCCACGTCCGCTCCGAGGCGCTCGATCACATCTCCAGGCGACTCTCCGAGACGATCACGGAGAACGCCGAGCTCATCGCCCGCGAGGGCGGGAAGCCGCTCAAGTGGGCGACCGTCGAGGCGACCCGCGCCGTCTCCACGTTCCGCTGGGCCTCCGAGACGATCCGTCGGGGCAACGACGAGCTGATGCGCTTGGACACCGAGGCCGCGCTCGGATCGCGGATCGGCCTGATCCGCCGGTTCCCGATCGGCCCGGTCCTGGGGATCACGCCGTTCAACTTCCCGTTGAACCTGGTGGCGCACAAGGTGGCGCCGGCGCTCGCGGTCGGCGCGCCGATCGTGGTCAAGCCGGCGTCCTCCACGCCGATCGGCGCGCTGCGCCTGGCCGAGTTCTTCGCGGAGACGGATCTGCCGAAGGGCATGTATCAGGTGCTGCCGGTCAGCTCCAAGGTGGCCGACGGCATGGCGCGCGACGACCGGTTCCGGAAGATCTCGTTCACCGGTTCCGCCGAGATCGGGTGGTACCTCAAGGGCATCGACCCGAAGAAGCGCGTGACGCTCGAGTTGGGAGGCAACGCGCGGCGTCATCGTGCACTCCGACGCCGACCTCGACCTGGCGGCGGCCCGGATCGCGTTCGGCGGCTACTACCAGGCGGGACAGAGCTGCATCAGCGTGCAGCGGGTCTTGGTGGCGAGCGAGGTGTACGACGACTTCACCGCCCGGTTGGTCAAGCAGGTGGCAAGCCTCAAGGTCGGCGATCCCATGGACCCGACGGTCGACGTCGGTCCGGTGATCGACAGGGGCGAGGTCACCCGCATCCAGGAGTGGGTCGAGGAAGCCGTCTCGCAGGGGGCGGAGGTGCTGGCGGGAGGCACGGGCGAGGGCCCGATCTTCCAGCCGACGCTGCTCGCCAACGTGACGCCGGAGATGAAGGTCTGCCGGGAGGAGGTCTTCGGCCCCGTCGTCACGATCAGCCCGTACCAGACGTACGAGGACGCGCTCGCCACCGTGAGCGACTCGAAGTACGGCTTGCAGGCGGGGGTCTTCACGAACGACATCAACCGGGCGTTCGAGGCGCACCGAGCCCTGGAGGTCGGTGGCGTCATCGTGAACGACGTCTCGGCGTTCCGCGCGGACCAGATGCCCTACGGCGGGTCGAAGGAGTCGGGGTTCGGTCGCGAGGGACTGAAGTACGCCATGGACGAGATGACCGAGCCGCGGATCCTGGTCATGTCGCACGTCCCGCTGTAGAGCGAACGGGGAGGCTCGATGCTGTCGTGGATCGGCGGCGGTCTGCTGATCGCGTTGGGCGTGTTCACGGTCTATCGGATCGTGCGATCGTGGCGGGCCGCACATGCCGGGCTGCACGGCGCCGATCCCCCGGTGTCCGGGTCCGCGTGACACGCGTTCGCCACGGGGCCTGACCACGTGGATCGCTCGGACGTGCTGTTCGTCGTCCTGCCGTTCGTCGTGCTCGCCCTGTGCTCGATCGGGTTCGTGATCGTGTTCCGTCGCCGCTGGCGCATGGATCGCGCGGCGATGCGCCGGGCGGCCAGGTTGGTCGAGCCCGACATCGCCACCCCTCCACGCGATCCCGCGCAGCGCCGGCGCCCGTGGTGGGCGAACCCGTGGATCTGGGTGGGCGTCTCCGCCCTGTGCGTCGTGCTGGGCGTGGTGTGGTGGCGGGGCTTCTTCGGGGGCGTGTTCCTCTTCGTCCCCTTCCTGTGGTTGTCGCGTTCGAAGGCGCCGACCGTGGATCCGCGATCCAACGGCCATGCGAAGCGCGAGGGTCCGTTCTAGGCGGCCGGGGCTCCGAGCGTCTCGTCCACGAACCCACCGATGTGGGCGGCGGCCTCGCGCTCCCGCCGCCACAGGTAGTGGTCCGTGCCCTCCAGGATCTCGACGTGCGCACGGCGGAACTCGCTCGCCATCGCGCGAAGCTCGTCGGCCGGGCAGTACTCGTCCAGCTCCCCGGCCAGCAGCATCACGGGCACACGGAGCCCTCGTAGCGCGTCGCCGCGAGGGAGCGCCGGCAACTCCACGTCGCCGGGCCGGAGCGGCACGCCGACCAATGCCAGGACCGCGACGCGATCGTCATCCAACGTCTCGCGGAGCGCGACGTTGGCACCGAACGACCAGCCGCACACGATGGTCGGCAGATCCGGCGCCTCGTCGCGCACGCGGCCGATCGCGGCGCGCGCATCCCGAACCTCGTCCCTCCCGCCGCCGAACGTGCCGCCCGATCCCATCACGCCCCGGAAGTTGAACGACAGCACCGCGAAGCCCACGCTGTGCGAGCTCGTTGCGGATCGCCCACAGGATCGGGTGGTCCTTGCTCCCGCCGTGCCGCGGATGCGGATGGCAGATCGCCGCCGTTCCCCGGGGCGCCCCTCCGGCAGGCGCAGTTCGCCCTCGAGGCGGACGCCGTCCTCGGTCGCGAAGGTGACGGGCTCCATCGCGTCGCACCATGGCAGCGGGGCCGAGCCCCGACAACCGCCGGCCGCCGTCGCCGCTTGCACTCGCGCGCGCATCTCGTAGACTGCCGCAGGCAAGGGTTTGCAAGGCCGACACCGTGGAAAAGAGGTAAATACCGTGACCTACACCATCGCAGAGCCCTGTATCGACGTGTTGGACCGCGCGTGTGTCGACGAATGTCCCGTCGACTGCATCTACGAGGGACCCCGCATGCTCTACATCCAGCCCGACGAATGCGTCGACTGCGGGGCGTGTGAGCCGGCGTGCCCGGTGACCGCCATCTTCTACGAGGACGACGTCCCGGGGGAGTGGAAGCAGTTCACGCCCATCAACGCGGAGTTCTTCGACGCGAACGTCAGTGGCCTCGGATCGCCGGGAGGTGCCGCGCAGGTCGGTCCCGCGGCCGTCGACCACCCGACCGTCGCGGCATGGCCCACGCTCTGACCCCGGCCGGCTGAGGCTCGCGGCCCGGGCTTAGCCCGTCGCTTGGATCGACGGCGATCCCGGGAGGAAGACCTGGAACGACGCCCCGCCGCCGTCGCGGTCTTCGATCCAGGCGCGACCACCGTGGAGCTCGGCGAAGCGACGGACCAGCGTCAACCCCACTCCGACACCGGGTGAATGTTGCGGGGCGTCGGGTCCCTGCTGGAAGGGCTCGAACAGCACTTCGCGAAGCTCGGGTGGCACGCCGACGCCGCTGTCCTCCACCTTGATGACCGCGCCATCCTCGTGCCTGCTCACCGAGACCCACACGTGGGCGTTCGAGGGCGTATGGCGGGCGGTGTTCGCCAGCAGGTTCTCCACGATGCGCTCGATCTTGGACGCGTCCACCGGGATCACCACCGGGTCGACGTTCATCGTCAGCTGCGTGGGCTCGATCTGCTCCGATTCGATCACGACCCGGCGTACCACTTCACCCACGTCGACCGCCTCGAGCTTCGGTGAAACGATGCCGCGTCCGAGGCGATCCATATCGAGCAGGTCCGTGACCAGTCGTTCGAGCTTTCGGGCGTTCGTGGCGATGCGGTCGGCCATATCGCGGGTGTCCGCCGGCTCCAGCTCGACGTCGCCTCGCGCGAGGGTGATCGCCAATCCCAGGATGGCGGCGAGCGGCGTCCGGAGATCGTGCGACACTGCTTGCAGGAACGTGTTCTTCATCTCGTCCAGGGCGCGGAGCCGTTGCGCCGCTTCGCGTTCGAAATCGAGCGCCCGCGCGACCTGCTCCTCGCTCACCTTGCGCTCGGTGACGTCCAGCATGAACCCCTGCCAGTACGGCTGGCGACCGTGGATGCGCACCAGCGCCGCCTGGTCCTGCACCCAGATGGTCTCCCCGTCCTTGCGCACGACCCGGTAGTCCAAGGAGAAGCGATCGTGACCTTCGGTGTTGCTCAGCGCGTGCGCCGTCAGCGCACGCTCCCGGTCGTCGGGGTGGATGATGCGCCGCAGCAAGGAGGGATCGCGCTCGATCTCCTCGGCCGTGTATCCGATCAGATCTGTATTCCCCGGCGCGACGTAGATCGTGGCCGGGTTCGTGGGATCTGCCGGGTCGATCTCCTGCGTGTAGAAGATGGCCTCGTTCTGTTCGACGATCGTTCGGAACTTCAACTCGGCGTCCCGGAGCTGCTCCTCCGCCTGCTTCCTCTCGGTGACGTCCGTCATGATGCCCTGCCAGAACCCCTCACCGTCTCCGGCCGCCAGGTACGTGGCCTCGTCGTGGATCCAGTGCCAGGAACCGTCGGCCGCACGGAACCGGTACTCGCCGCTGAAGCGTTGATGGTCCAGGTTCGTCCGCGCGTCGTCGCGGAGCACCTCGGCCAGGTCGTCTGGGTGGACGCGGTCCTCCCAGAAGTCCTTCACGTAGCGCCAATCCTCCAGGGGATAGCCGAACGCGGCCTCGACCTGTGGGCTGATGTACAAGCCCTCCGGGTCTCCGTCCGAGGTCTGTACGTAGACGATCGCGGGGATGTTCTCGACCAGCGCCCGGTAGCGTTCCTCGGTGGTGAGGAGCCGCTCTTCGATCATCCGGCGTGAGGTGATGTCCATCAGGAACCCCTGCCAGGTACGCGGGGTCCCTGGAGGACCCATGATCTCTGTCGACGCGTCGCGGACCCAGATGACCCGGCCGTCCGCGGCGGTCATGCGGTACTCCTGTTCGAATCGGGCTCCTCTGACCGGACCCTCGGTCGCCCGGACCCGATCCCGATCCTCGGGGTGGACGACGGAGAAGCAGAAGTTCCGGTCGGAGGTGAAGCGCTCCGGTGGGTAGCCGAGCAGGTCCTCCACCTGCGGGCTGATGTAGGTCACGCGCACCCCCTGGTCGTCGAGGACGTCGCGGTAGGTGACGGCGGGGATGTGCTCGACGAGCTGATGCGATCGTGTCTCGGCTTCGAGCGCCTGGCCGTCGAGCCGCTGCCGTTGGATCGCAGCGCCGAGGACGGTGGCCGAGGCCCGGAGGGCGGAAAGCTCGTCGTCGCTCCAGTCACGGGCGTGGACGCAATCATCGAACCCGATGGCTCCCCACCACTCGCCCCCGACGAAGACGGGGACCTTCGCCAGCGACACGACCCCATGCGATTCCAGCGGCCGTCGTTCTGCCGGCGGGAGGTCCGCCACCGCGCTCCGGACGATCTCGCCACGAGCCAGGATGCCCGACCACCGGCCGAACCCCGACTCCGCCCACGGCGCCGAGCGGAAGTTGAGGTCGTCCATCACCCGGACGACCGAGTCCTCCGTCCATTCGGCCAGCCACGTGGACGTGAGGCGGCCGTCATCATCGTCGAGGTTCGCCGCGATGTACGCCCGGGAAACGCCGGCTGCTTGTCCCAGGCGCTCGAGCACCTCGTGGGCGACGTCCTGCCATCTCGTGGACAGGAGCAGCCGTTCGGCGGCGAAGGCGACGGCGTCGACGATGCCATGGCGGCGCAACGACTTGAGGGGAGCGGCACGTGCGGTTCCCACGTTGCGGCTGCTCCTTCCTCCGACGGTGGATATGTCCCGGTTGGGGTTGCGTCCTAATGATATCGCCCGCGTCGATACTCGTATTGAGCCGAAAGGCTACTTTCGCTGAGGGGAGAGCCCTCAGGTGGGTGTCAGGCGGGAAGGAGACCGGGCGCCGGGTCCGACGCCGGGGCATCGGCGGGTTCGGGCCACCGCTGACGTGACTTGGCGGCCAGCTTGAACATCAGCTCCACCGCCTTGGGGTCCTCTGAGGCCGGCCGAGCCTCGATCACACCGTCGGCGAGCGCCCGGTTCCACACGTCGAGGCCTTTGTCGGTCCGGACGATCGTGAGCGTCCAGCCCTCGGACTGGCCGAGGCCACCGAACGAGATATCGGCATGCTCGGCGGCGAAATCCGGGCAATGTAGGCAACCGGGACGGGTGAACTCGTGGGCATCTTTGAGCGAGTACGTGTGTTCCTCACCGTCGTCCGAGTAGAAGAGGAGCTTGCCCTTCACGTTCACGCGGGCGAGATGATCCAGGTCGAGCCCCAGGCGCTCCTGCGCGATCTCGTTGATCAGCCCGTCGTACGTGAACGTCTTGGAGCACAGCAAGCCGAACGTCCAAGCGATCTTGCGCCGCCACTTGTTGACCCGGCGGGCCTCGAGCGAGCCGGTCACCGATGCCTGGCAGCTCATCCCGACCAGGGCAACCTTGGAGAGACCGAGCTCCGCGGCCTGGATCAGCGCCAGGGGATTGGCGGAGTAGGTGTAGCGCGAGCCGGCCGTGTCGAGCACACCCTGCGCGTCGGTGACGACCGTCGGTTCTGCATCCCACTGCCGCTCGTCGGAAAGCTTGGAGGTGCAGGCGCCGTCGATCTCGCCATTGGCGAGTCCCCAGATCAGGAGCGCCGAGACGACGCCGCCGTCCTGTCCCTGCGCCAGGGACGGGGCGTCCGACGCGCGGGCCAGCCAGATGTCCTTGTACTGACCGATGACGTCCTCGGGCTTGCGGGTCATGCCGAAGAGCGTCGTGTCGATCTCGCCCTCCCAGTCCCGGAACCGAGGACAGGCTCGCGTACAGATGTCGCAGCCGCGCTCACCGTGCGCGCACTGGTCGACGCCCTCCTCCTGCAGTTGCACCGGGACGTCATCCTCGTAGCCCAGGACGTGGAACGGACAGGCCACGATGCATGCGGTGCAACCCGTACAGAGGCCCGTCATGACGACCTCGTGGTAGAGGTCGTGCCACTGGGTCTTGTCGGCTGTCGACGGCATACAGGCCGGGAGTATAGAGGTCGTTCATCGGCACGCCGCGGGAGGTGATCGCGCGTCGTACCGGCGCCGTCGAGCACAGCTTGACGCTGGACGACGATAGCGTCGGTCAAGACGTCGAAGCCGGCGAGAGCGCGACGGTCACCGTCGACCTCACGGAGTCGATCGGCTTCCACTGCGGATACCACCCGACACAGATGACGGGGACGATCGAGGTGTCGGACGGTGCCCGATCGCGCTAGAGAGAGAAGGAATCGCCGCAGGCGCATTCGTGCTTGGCCTGCGGGTTGAGCATCTTCAGTCCGCCCCCGATGAGCGCAGCGTCGAAGTCGAGCGTGGAGCCCTCGATGATCGGCCGGCTGATGGGGTCCACCACGACCAGGAACCCGTCCGCGGCCTCGATCACGTGGTCGTCGGGATCCGGCGCGTCGACGAACGACAGCTCGTAGGTGAAGCCGGAGCACCCGCCCGCGAGCACCCGGACCCGGAGCGACGCGTCGGGGCGTCCTTCCTTCTCGGCCAGCTGGCGCGCCTTGCGGGCCGCGGCGTCGGTCACGCTGATGGGGTCGTCGGTTCGGGTCGTCATGCCTCAAGGATACGTCGGTTCCTCCGAGAGGCTCTTGAACGCATCCTTCACCGACTCCGAGAGCGTCGGGTAGGCATGGATCGCCGCCCCGGTGTTCTGCGACGTGGCGCGCTCCGCCATCACCGCGACGATCTCGTGGATCATGGCGCCGGCCTCATCGCCGACGATGTGGCCGCCCAACAGCTGCCCCGTGCGCGCGTCCGCGACGAGCTTCACCGCGCCGTGGGTGCTGCCTTCGATGTGGGCGCGCTCGTTGTCCGTCAGCGAGGACACCGTCGTTCGCACGTCGTGGCCGTCCGCTCGCGCCTGCTGTTCGGTCGAACCCACGCTTGCCACCTCCGGATCGCAGAACGTCACCCGTGGTACGACCCGATAGTCCCTCGACCCGCGGGCGGCCCACGATGTCGTCCACCACGATCTCGGCCTCATAGGCGCCGACGTGCGTGAACAACAACTCGCCCGTCGCGTCGCCCGCTGCCCACACGTCCGATCCGGTCGTGCGGAGCGTGTCGGACAGGATCGGCTTCCCTTCATCGTCCAGCTCGATGCCCGCAGCCTCCAGGTCGTGTCCATCGAACACGGGACGTCGTCCGGTGGCGACCAGGAGCTCGTCAGCACGGATCGTCTCGGCGTCCTCTACGTCGATCTGCCATCCGTCGCTCCCGTGGCGAGCGCGCTCGATCGACACGCCCGTGTGGATCGCGATCCCTTCTTCCTCCAGTGCCGGGACGAGCGCTGCCGCGGCGGTGTCGTCCTCGGCGGGCAGGATGTGCGGGAGCGCTTCGAGGACCGTCACATCGGTCCCGAACCGTCCGTAGATCTGCGCGAACTCGATGCCGATCGCGCCCGCGCCGATCACCGCCAACGACGCCGGCGGGACGGCGGGCTTCCAGATGGCTTCCTTGTTCGTCCAGTACGGACCCTCTCGGAGTCCGTCGATCGGTGGGATCGTCGCTTCGGTACCGGTCGTGAGCACGACGCGATCGGCTTCGACCGGCGTGCCGTCGGTCAGCTCGATCCGATGAGGGCCGATCAGGCGGGCTTCCTGGAGATATACCTGGATCCCCGCGCGTTCGAACGGAGCGGCTCCCTCCCCGGACTGGGCATCGATCACGTCGCGCGCACGCTGCTGCACAGCGGGCAGATCGATGCTCACCGACGGGATCCGCACGCCGAACCGCGCCGCGTCGCGGGCGAGCGCCGCGACCTTGGCGCTGCGCAGCATGACCTTGGTGGGCACGCAACCGTAGTGATTGCATTCGCCGCCGAGCCTGTCGCGTTCGGCGATCGCGACGCGCATGCCGTGAGCGCTCAGCCGGAACGCGACCTCGGAGCCGGTGCCGCCGCCCCCGATCACGAAGACGTCGAAGCGCTCCATGCGCTCGCCCTACCCGGCCCGGGCGCCCAGGAACCCGACGAAGATCCTCGCGTAGATGCGGGCGGCCGCGACCAGGTCGTCGACCAGCACCCATTCGTTCGCCGTGTGCGCCACCGTGAGCGAGCCCGGTCCGAGGATGATCGTGGGGATGTCGGCGTCGTTGATGTAGAAGCGGGCGTCCGTGATGCCGGTGAAGCCGACATCGGCGGGGCGGGCTCCACGTTCCACGGCGATCGCGTCTCGCGCGAACCCCGCGATCTCCGAGGTGGCGGGGGCCTCGGCCGCCTCGGTCCACCCGTCGATCTGGAACACCAGGTCGACGTCGGGGTGCTCGCGGGCGATGTCGGCGGCCAGGCGGGCGAACGGCGCGAGCACCTCGGCGGGATCGGTCTCGCCGGGGACGATCCGCCGGTCGATCAGCAACTCGCAGCGGTCGGGAACGACGTTCGGAGCGCTGCCCCCCGTGATCACCGCCGCGTTCACGCTGGGTCGTCCCACGAGCGGGTGCACGCGGTCGGGAAGCACCTCCGACAACCGCAGGATCAGCCGGGACATCGACGCGATCGCGTTGACGCCCAGGTTGGGTTGCGAGCCGTGTGCTCCCTTGCCGCGAGCGGTCGCCGTGATCCAAGCGCCCCCTCGTTCCGCCAGACCGACCCGAAGGTCGCTCGGCTCGCCGACGATGCAGGCGTCCTGGTCGAGCATGCCTCGGTCCCACAGCACCTTCGTGCCGTACATGCCCATGTGTTCCTCGTCGGCGGCGAGATGGAACGTCAGCGTCCCCTGCAGGTCTATCCCCGCGCGACGGATGGCGGCGGCGGCGGCGAGCGCTGAGGCGACGGGCCCTTTCATGTCTGCCGAACCACGCCCGATCAAGCGGCCGTCCTCGACCGCTCCTTCCCACGGTCCGTGCAGCCAGTTCGTCGGGTCGCCCACGGGAACGACGTCCAGGTGTCCGTTCCAGGCGAGCGTGGGACGTGATCCCGAGCCGATCGAGGCGACGACGCTCGGCCGGCCCTCGTCTCCCCGGATCGTCTCGGGCGACGCGCCGATGCCGGTCAGGATGCCCGTCGCGACCTCTGCGGCCTGGTCCTCGGTCCCGCCGGGGTTCTCGCTCGGAGCCGCGATCAGCGCCCGAGCGAACGAAAGGACCTCCGCGGCGTCGACCGCCGTCGCGGCCGTCTCCGCGAGACCCTCATCTACCATGGCGATCGATGGTACCCGTCACCCCGCTCCGAACCGCGCTCCGTGCGTCGCTCGAACAGGAGCCGGCACCTGCCCTGACACCTCCGGATCGCATGGCGGCCGTCCTCGCACCCTTGGTGGAGTCGCCGGAAGCCTCGCTGGTCTTCACCGTCCGTTCCAGCGACATGTCGCGGCATGCCGGCGAGATCTCGTTCCCCGGCGGATTGCAGGATCCCGGTGAGACGCTCAGCCAGACGGCGCTTCGGGAGGCATCCGAGGAGATCGGGCTGGATCCGGGGACGACGGAGGTGGTCGGCGCCCTTCCAGCGGTGCACACGACCGTGAGCGGCATCTTGATCGTGCCGTTCGTGGGCATGATGGAGTCGTTGCCGACGTTCGTGGTGAGTGAGCGCGAGATCGAGGAGGTGCTCACGTTCACGGTGGCGGACCTGGCGGAGGTGGAACGTCCGGTCGAAGTGGCGCGGGAGCCCGGGCGCGTCTGGCACGGATTCGCGTACGAGCTCGACGGCTACATGATCTGGGGAGCGACGGGTTGGATGCTCCATGCCCTGCTCGAGGTCATCCGGAAGGAGGCGTCGTGGCTGATCCCGACGTGAACGGTCCCGTCGCGCCGGACGATCGCGAGCTCCGTGCGCTGCTCGGCGACGCGCACACGATCGCCGTGGTGGGGTTGTCGTCCAAGCCCGATCGACCTTCGAACGGCGTCGCCGCCTACCTCCAGGCGCACGGGTACCGCATCGTCCCGGTGAACCCCAAAGAGATCGAGGTCCTGGGCGAGCGCGCGTACGCCTCGCTCCGTGACATCCCTGAGGAGACGCGTGTCGACGTGGTCGATGTGTTCCGTCGCGCCGAGGCGACGCCGGACGTCGCGCGCGACGCCGTCGCGATCGGCGCTCGCGTCCTGTGGCTGCAGTCCGGCATCGTGAACGACGAGGCGTACCGCATCGCCTCCGACGCCGGCCTCGAGGTCATCATGGGAGTGTGTATCCGCAGCACGATCCAGCGGCTCGACACGGTGGAAGGATGACGACATGCAGACGTGGGAGTACTTCGTCGCTCCGCTCCTGGAGCACAACCCCGGGGAGATCCTGAACACGTTCGGCGACGATGGCTGGGAGCTCGTGTCCGTCGCCCAGATCGAGAACCCGATGGGCGGCAAGAGCCTGGTCGCCTACATGAAGCGCCCCAAGAGCTAGACGGCGTCGTCTCCCGGCGCCGATGTGTCCCGTCGCAGCCTCCTGCCCGCGCGGACGCGGAGGGCGAGGCCTGCCGCGAGCACGACGCCGGCGACGATCGCGATGGCGGTGTTCGAGCCGTCGCCGTCATCCTCGGGCGTCGTCGTCCCTGGTTCGGCCGACGGCGTTCCCGTCGCGGGCGTCACCGTTCCGGGCGTCGCCGATGACGAAGGCTCCGGCGAACCTGTCGCCGCGTACCGCCAGATCGTGTCGGTCGTCGAGACGTAGAGGTCGCCGTCGGGACCGACCGCGAGGTCCGTGACCCCTTCGCCCAGGTCGTCCACCACCGCCGCGCGCGCGTCGGTCGATGCCGGGAGCCTCAGCCGGTAGAGCCGGTCCGTGCCGTACGCGCCGAAGTACAGGTCGCCTCGCCACACGGCGCAGCCGGTCGGCACGATGACCTCAGGGAAGTCGAGCACGGGGTCGACGAACGACGGCGCACCCCCCGGACCGAGTTGGTCCGGCCAGCCGTAGTTGCCTCCAGGCTCGATCAGGTTGACCTCGTCGTCGGTGCCCGGCCCGTTCTCCGTCTCCCAGAGGTCACCGGTCGACGGATCGACGCACAGACCGAACGAGTTGCGGTGTCCCATGGAATACGCCGGGTTCGCGGGTCCCATGGGGTTGTCCTCAGGGATGGAGCCGTCGCGATCGAGGCGCAGGATCTTGCCGCCGATGTCGTCGGGATCCTGCGCTCGCTCGGGCTCGTGCACCTCGCCCACCGCCACGAAGAGCGTGCCGTCGGGACCGAACACGATGTCGCCCCCGTTGTGGTAGCCGTGCTCGGTGGTCAGCGCGTCGAGCAGCGGCTGCCGTTCGGCCGCGTCCCCGCTTCCGCGCAAGCGCATCAGCCGGTTCGTGCGGGTCTCGGGATCCGAGTAGTAGACGTAGATCCACCCCTCGGCGTCGAACGCGGGGTCGAGCGCCAGGCCCAGCAGACCCTGCTCGCTCGACGACAGGACGTCGATGTGCGCGACGGGCTCGGGCAACAACCGCCCGTCCTCGATCAGGCGGATGTCGCCGGTGTCCTTCTCCGCGAAGAACAGACGGCCGTCCGGCGCGAACGCCATGTTCGACGGGAACGAGAGGTCGGTGGCGACGGGTTCGCGGCTCTCGGCGGCGGTCGCTTGCGGCTGGGACGTGAGCATCGCGAGCCAGACGAGCGACAGCGCGAACGTTCGCCTGAGCACGGAACGAGTGTGGCACGGGTGTGCGTGAACGGCCTCGGCTCGGTCAGCCGAGCGCCCGGGACAGGTCGGCGATCAGGTCGTCGGGGTGCTCGATCCCCACGGATAACCGGATCAGGTTGCCGGGCGCCTCCAGCGGCGAGCCGGCTACGCTGGCGTGCGTCATGGGACCGGGGATCTCGATCAGCGATTCCACACCGCCGAGCGATTCCGCCAGGAAGAACAGCTCGGTCCTGGTGACCAGCGCAAGGGCTTCCTGGTCGGACGCAACCTCGAACGAAACCATCCCGCCGAAGTCCGACATCTGACGCGCGGCGACCCGGTGACCCGGGTGTGATGCGAGCCCGGGGTAGTGCACGGCCGTGACCTTCGGGTGCCCGGCCAAAGAGGCGGCGATCGCACGCGCGTTCTCACAATGCGCCCGCATCCGCACGGCGAGCGTCTTCAGACCGCGGAGGGCCAGGTAGCAGTCCATCGGCCCCGGCACGGCGCCGACGGCGTTCGTCAGGAAGGCCAGCCGTTCGATCCACTCGTCGTCGCTCGTCACGATCGCGCCGCCGATCAGGTCGGAGTGCCCGCCGAGGTACTTCGTCACGCTGTGCACCACGGCATCGGCCCCGAGCTCCAACGGACGCTGCAACGCGGGGGTTGCGAACGTGTTGTCGACGACGACGCGCGCCCCCGCGTGATGCGCGGTGGCGGCGACCCCGGCGAGATCCACGATCTTCAGCATCGGGTTCGACGGCGTCTCGATCCACACGAGCTTGGTGGTGGGACGGAGTGCGCTCTGCAACGCCGCACCATCGGCCAGGTCCACCGTGGTCGACTCGAGCCCCCAGCCCGACAGCACGTTCGACAGCAGCCGGTAGGTCCCGCCGTAGACGTCGTCGGCCAGGATCACGTGGTCGCCGGGCCGCAACGTGAGCAGGAGCGTGGTCTCGGCCGCCATGCCGCTCGCGAACGCGAACGCCACGCGTCCCGCCCTCGAGCGCGGCGAGCGCGATCTCGAACGCCTCCCGGGTCGGATTGCCGCCCCGGCCGTAGTCCCAGCGCTTCGGGCACGCCGACCGCGTCTTGGGCATACGTCGACGTCTGATAGATCGGGACGTTCACCGACCCGTAGAGCGCCTCGGGATCCTGGCCGGCGTGGATCGCGCGCGTCTCGAAACGCTGAGGTTCTCCCGCATCGCCTACCGCATCTCTGGGGGTAGCTTCCATCCTCGCTCCTCGAGCTCCTCGAGCGCTCCCTGGCCCTCTCGCGCTCGCCGCCAGAGCATCGCCTTGCGCTTGGCGTCGTGACCGGGTGCGAATTCGCCGCGGACCAGCGCGTCGCAGCCGGGGTCGCCGCACGCACAGTAGTTGAACAGGGGAGCGACGTCGTTCGGGATGCGCGCCGCCTGGCGGAACGGCCGGGCCGGCAGGGTGTTCACGGGCAGCATGATGACGCCCTCCTGCGGATCGCCGGGCGCGAACCGCTTGCCCTCCATGGCCAGGAGACCGGTGAGCGCGGCCAGCGCCGCGTCGATGCCGGTCGATCGACGTCAGCTCGTCGGTGCGTACACCCTGGGCGCGAAGGACCCGCTCGCGCCATACCCGCTTCGAGACCCCCTTCGGTGGCAGCGCGCCGGTCAGGACCACGGTCGTCGCGTGCGGGAAGACCTCCATGGCTCGACCTCGCGGCGTGCCGGCTCCGTACGTCGCGAACCCGTGATCGTTCGCGATGCGGAAGATCTCGAACCCGACCTGCATCCAGTCGAAGAACGCGTTGCCTCGGCCGTGCGTCTCGGACGGAGTGTTGAACGACTGGATGTTGCACGAGGCCAGCTCTCGTTCGGTCCTGCGGGAGCGGCCGGTGGCAGCCCAGCGAGGCGGCGAATCGATCGCCACGGTGTCTGGATGGAACTCGTCGATCAACGCGCCCACGTCGGCCAGGTGGACGTGCGATCGGACCGCGAGCGGCACGCGCCGCTCGTCCATGAGGACCAGGTCCAGTCCCTTGGTGACGCCGACATCGATGCCGAGCGATCGCACGCGGGTCAGGGGGTCCGTTGCCGGTGGGCCAGGAAGTCGAGCAGGTCGCTCCGCGTGAGCACGCCGAGGACCTGTCCCGCTTTGGTCACGAGCACGGCCGGACCGTGCTCCATCTCCCCGAACGCCGACTCGAGCGGGTCGTCGAACTCGACCATCGGGATGGGCGGCGCCATGACCTCGGCAACGTCCGCCTGCAGGGCATCGGGGTCGCGGAAGATGCGATCGAGCAGTTCACGATCGCGGATCGATCCCACGAACTGGGACACGTCGGTGCTGTCCTCCCGGACGACCGGCGCCTGCGAGATGTCGGCCTCCTGCAGACGTTCGACGGCTTGACGCACCTTGTCGTGAGCGCCGACCGTGATCAACGGCGGCAGCTCGCCGTGCTTCGCCATCAACACCTCCTCGACGCGGATCACGTCCGGCCGATCGAGCATGCCGTGCTGGAGCATCCAGGAGTCGGAGTACACCTTCGACAGGTACTGCCGCCCGGTGTCGGGCAGGAGGACGACGATGGTCTTGGTCTCGTCCAGGTCTCGGGCGACCGCCAGGGCCGCGAACACGGCGCTTCCCGCCGAGCCCCCGATCAGGATCCCCTCCTGCCGCGTGACGGCACGCGCCGTCCGGAACGAGTCGCGATCGGAGACCTTGATGTAGCGGTCGACCACGGACGGATCGAACGTGGCGGGCCAGAAGTCCTCACCGATGCCTTCGACCAGGTACGGCCGCGGATCGTCGCCCGAGTACACGGATCCCTCCGGATCGGCGCCGACGACCGTCACGTCCGGGTTCTGCTCCTTGAGGAAGCGGCCGACGCCGGTGATCGTGCCGCCCGTCCCCACACCGGCGACGAAGACGTCGATACCGCCGTCCGTCTGCCGCCAGATCTCTGGTCCCGTCGTCTCGTAGTGCGTCGCGGGGTTCTCAGGGTTGAAGTACTGGTTCGGTTGGTACGCCCCGGGGATCTCCTCCGCCAGGCGGTCCGCGACCCGGTAATAGGACTCGGGGGACTCGGGGGAACCGCGGTCGGGCAGATCACGACCTCGGCCCCGTAGGCGCGCAGGAGGGAGATCTTCTCCTGGCTCATCTTGTCCGGCATCACGAAGATGCATTTGTAGCCGCGGATCGCGGCGGCGATCGCCAACCCGTGACCCGTGTTGCCGGACGTGGGTTCGACGATCGTGCCGCCCGGCTTGAGCCGGCCTTCGCGCTCCGCCGCCTCGATCATCCGGATCCCGATGCGATCCTTGACGGATCCGCCCGGGTTCAGCATCTCCAGTTTGGCCAGGACGGTCGGCCGGAAGCCTCGGGTGACCGTGTGCAGCCGAACGAGCGGCGTATCGCCCATCGCGTCAAGGAACGTCTCGAGCGTTTCCATCGATTTCCCCCTCCGGGCGAAGCACCCCGCGCCGGTCCGGCCCCTATCGTGCCACGAGCCACACACACCGCGCCCGCAGCAGCCTGAGGTTGGCGGCCGGGTGCGGAAGGGATCCGCGGCGGAGTTCCAAGTAGGCCTCCACCTCGCGGGGTAAAGTGCCGAAGCTATGGGTGTTCGCCGTGAGACGGACGGCGTCCGCCATGAGGAGCAGGGGGAGGCGTGACCGAACAGCAGGGGGAGATCACCGACGTCGCAGGTGGCGAGAGCTTGCTCGTCGCCGACGACGATCCGTTCATCGCACGGCTGCTCGAGATCGAATTGCGGGCCGCCGGCTACGATGTGCGCGTCGCGAGCGACGGCGTCGAGGCGTTCGAGCTGGCCCAGGAGCGCAGCCCCGACTTGGTTCTGGCCGACGTGATGATGCCGAACATGGACGGCTTCGAACTGACCCGCCGGCTGCGGCAGGATCCTCGGACCGCCACCGTCTCCATCATCATGTTGACGGCGCGTGGCCTGTCGGCTGACAAGCTCGAGGGCTTCGCGATCGGCGCGGACGACTACATCGTGAAGCCGTTCGACACGCCCGAGTTGCTGGCACGCATCCGCGGTGTCCTCCGGCGCGCCAAAGAGATGCGCGCGCAGTCGCCGCTGACCGGGCTCCCAGGGAACGTGCGTATCGAGGAAGAGATCGACGGGTTGGTCGAACGCGGTGAGGACTTCGCGCTGCTGTACGCCGACCTCGACCATTTCAAGGCCTACAACGACCACTACGGGTTCATGCGTGGCGACCAGGCTATCCAGACGACCGCGTCGTTGATCGAAGAGGTCGCGCGTGACGTGACGGGCGGCGAGGCGTTCATCGGCCACGTCGGTGGCGACGACTTCGTGTTGATCGTGCCGCCCGAGAAGGCCACCGATGCGGCCGAGGCCATCGTGCAGCGCTTCGACCAGGAGGTTCCGGCCCTGTACGACCCCGACGACCGTGAGCGCGGCTACGTCGAGGTCGCGAACCGCCGTGGAGAGCTTCAACGGTTCCCGCTCCTCTCCATCTCGATCGGCGTCGCCAGCACGGAGAAACGGGAGTACGCCCACTACGCCGAGGCCGTCGCCATCGCGACCGAGATGAAGGCGTACACGAAGGCGACCGCAGGGTCGTCTTGGGCGATCGACCGCCGAACGACCTGATCCGTTACAGCGGAGCGGGTTCGGCTAGATAGTAGCCCTGGCCGAACGGCACACCCAACGCCACAAGCTCTTCGAGCTCCTCGCGCGTCTCGATGCCCTCCGCGATGATGTCGATGTCCATCTCCATACCGAACGACACCAACGCCGACGTCATGGCCCGCTTCGCGCGGTCGCCGTCGATGTCGCGGGTGAGGCTGGTGTCGACCTTCACGATGTCTGGGCGCAACAAGAGCGTGTGCCGCAGGCTCGCGAACCCCGCACCCGCGTCGTCGATCGCCACCCGCACACCGTGTGCGCGCAGTCCTTCGAGCGCGGCGGCCAGCACCTCGTAGTCCTCGATCGCCTCGTGCTCGGTGATCTCGACGACCATCCTCGCCGCGTCGCCGTTGACGAGCGCGGGGAGCTCGGGAGACATGGCGGCGCGCGGCGAGCAGTTGACCGAGAGGTACGCGTCGGTGGGCAGGAGCGGGAGGCCGGCCATGGCGCTTCGGATCGCCATCATCTCCAACTGGACGCCCAGCTCGAGCTCGACGGCGGCGGCGAACCATTCGTTCGGCGGTCGGAGCGGCAGCGAATGGAAGCGGGCGAGCGCCTCCATGCCGACGATCTCGCGGGTCCGCAGGTTGATGATCGGTTGATAGACCATGGTCACGCCGCTCCCGGACAGGAACCGGTCGATCTCACCGCGCTCGGCCGCATCGTGTTGGTACTGGATCTCCTCGCGCCGCAGCTGCGACGAGAGTTCGTGAACGACGCCGTCGATCAGTCCGGCGGAAAGGCTCGCGCCCCCGTCGAACACCTTCGTGATGGATCCGAGGAGGTCTTGGCTCGCCGTCCCTTTGACCAGGTACCCCACGGCACCGGCGCGGAGCATCTCGAGCACGGTGGGTCGATCATCGAAGGCAGACAACGCGATCACGCGGGTGCTCGGCGAGACGCGGATGATCTCTCTGGCCGCTCGAGGGCCGCCGCCTGCGGGCATGCTCACGTCGACGATCGCCACGTCCGGTCGTCTGGCATCGGCGAGCTCGATCGCCTGATCCGCATCGCCGGCCTCGCCCACCAGCACCAGGCTGTCTTCATGCGCGAACAGGTCTGCCAGCGCTCCGCGCAAGGCAGGCTCGTCGTCGGCGATCAGGACACGGATCGGCGACGCGGGCACCACCGCGCCGCCGGGGGAAGTTCCGACGGAAACCACGGCGAGGACCGTACCGGTCCGGGTGGGAGCGTTCAATCACCCTGGGAGGCCAGCCTCATACCCCCCGGACCGTTCTCCCGCATCCCCCGCCCGGCGTACTATCGATGCGCTGCAGCGGGACCGGCGGGGAGGTGGATCGATGACCGCACGCGAGATCCGCGCACCGCGGGGGAGCGACCTGTCCTGCCGTTCGTGGCCGCAGGAAGCCGCCCTGCGGATGCTGATGAACAACCTCGACCCCGACGTGGCCGAGCGCCCAGAGGACCTGGTCGTCTACGGCGGCACCGGACGGGCCGCGCGCTCGTGGGAGGCGTTCGACGCGATCGTCCGCACGCTGCGGACACTGCGCGACGACGAGACGCTGCTGGTCCAGTCGGGGAAACCGGTGGGCGTGTTCCGCACGCATGCGATGGCGCCACGCGTGTTGATCTCGAACGCGATGCTCGTGCCGAGATGGGCGGACTGGGACACGTTCCGCGAGCTCGAGGCGGCGGGCCTCACGATGTACGGGCAGATGACGGCGGGCTCGTGGATCTACATCGGGACCCAAGGCATCCTTCAGGGGACGTACGAGACGCTGGCAGAGTGTGCGCATCAACGGTTCGGCGGGACGCTGCAGGGCACGATCACGCTGACCGGTGGGCTCGGCGGCATGGGCGGCGCGCAGCCGCTCGCCGTCACGATGAACGGCGGCGCGGCGCTCTGCGTCGACGTCGACCCCGCGCGGATCGAGCGACGGATCAAGACGCGCTATCTCGACCGCGAGACCGATGACCTGGACACCGCGCTCGCGTGGGCCGACCAGGCGCGCGCGAGCGGGGAAGCCGTGTCGATCGGGCTGCTCGGCAACTGCGCAGAGGTGGAGCCCGAGCTCCTGCGCCGAGGGTGGCGGCCCGACATCGTCACCGACCAGACGAGCGCGCACGACCCACTGGGCGGATACGTGCCGGCCGGGCTGACGCAGGACGAGGCTGTGGCCCTCCGCGGGTCCGACCCCGAGGACTATCAGCGACGGGCGTACGCGTCGATGGCCCAGCACGTGGCCGCGATGGTGGGATTCCTGGAGACCGGGTCGGTCGTGTTCGACTACGGGAACAACCTGCGGGCGGGCGCGGAGCTCGGCGGTCTCGCGCACGACCGCGCGTACGCGTACCCGGGGTTCGTGCCGGCGTTCGTCCGGCCGCTGTTCTGTGAGGGCAAGGGCCCGTTCCGGTGGGCGGCACTCTCCGGCGACCCCGAGGACATCGTGAAGACGGATCGCGCCGTGGCCGAGCTCTTCCCCGACGACGATCGCCTGCAGCGGTGGCTCCGCATGGCGGGGGAGCGTGTGGCGTTCCAAGGGCTGCCGGCACGCATCTGCTGGCTCGGCTACGGCGAGCGGGTCCGCGCAGGCCTGCGCTTCAACGAGATGGTCGCGTCGGGTGAACTGTCGGCACCGATCGTGATCGGACGCGACCATCTGGACAGCGGCAGCGTCGCGTCCCCGTTCCGCGAGACCGAGGACATGCGCGACGGCTCCGACGCGATCGCGGACTGGCCCATCCTCAACGCGCTGGTCAACACGGCCGCCGGCGCGCACTGGGTCAGCGTGCACCACGGCGGTGGCGTGGGCATCGGGTACTCGATCCACGCGGGCATGGTGGTGGTGGCCGACGGGACCGAGAACGCACGGGAGCGCTTGGAGCTCGTCTTGACGAGCGATCCGGGAACCGGCGTGATCCGCCATGCGGACGCGGGGTACGAACGCGCGCTCGAGGTGGCGTCGGAGCGGGGGGTCCGGATCCCCATGCGCGAGCCATGACCGATCGACACATCGTCGCGCTGGGCGGGGGTCAGGACGTCGGCGACCCCGCGTACACGTACATCGCCGGACTGGTGGAAGCTCGGGCCAAGCCCCGTGTCTGTTTCCTCCCGACGGCGTCGGGCGCGGTGCCGATCTCGGTGCTGCGGTTCCTGTCCGTCTTCCCGAGCGAACGGTTCGAGGTGAACTACCTCGACCTGTTCGTCCGCGACGGTCGCGATATCCGCGACTTCGTGCTCTCCCACGATCTCGTCTTCGTGGGCGGCGGCAACACGGCGAACCTGCTCGCGGTGTGGAGGACGCATGGGCTCGACGAGATCCTGCGAGAGGCGTGGATGTCCGGGGTCGTCCTCGCGGGAGGCAGCGCCGGGGCGAACTGTTGGTTCGAGGCGTGCACCACGGATTCGTTCGGACCACTGGCGCCGTTGCCCGATGGGCTGGGGTTGCTGCCCGGGAGCTTCTGTCCGCACTACGAGGACGAGCCCGAACGCCGGCCGCTGTACCACCGGCTGGTCGCGGAGGGATTCCCGCCGGGGATCGCGTGCGACGACCTCGCCGCCGTGCATTACGTGGGGGCCGATCTCGCGGAGGTGGTGGCGTCGAGCCCGACCGCGGGCGCGTATCGCGTCGACCGGAACGACGGCGTGGTCCGCGAGGATCCGTTCCCGGTTCGCCGCCTGTCCGCCGACTGAGCGACCGACGCTGCGACCCGGCGGACGGCGGGGTAGCCTTGCCGCCGTGGTCGGGGTCGGGGGAGCGCTGACGCTCGCGGACGTCGTCGCGGTCGCGCGCGGCGCCCCGGTCGAGTTCCCCGATCAAGCGAGGGTCCGCGTGGACGCGGCACGTGCCGTGATCGAACGGGTCGTGGCGTCGGGCGAAACGGTGTACGGGGTCACCACGGGGTTCGGGTCCCTCGCCGACGTCCGCATCGATCCGTCGCAGGCCGCCGCGCTCCAGCTCGGCATCGTGCGCTCGCACGCCACCGCGGTCGGCCGCCCTCTTTCCCGCGAGGAGGCGAGGGCGATGCTGTTGTTGCGGGCCCACGTCCTCGCGCTCGGATACTCCGGGGTCCGCCCGCTGATCGTGGATCGCATGGTCGAGATGCTGAACCGCGACCTGATCCCCGCGGTCCCACAGCAAGGCTCCCTCGGCGCATCGGGCGATCTGGCGCCGCTCGCGAACCTCGCGCTCCCGTTGATCGGCCAAGGCGAGTTGCTCGCGGAGGAGGGGACCGAGCCCGCGGGACCGGCGCTCGCCGTCGCCGGGCTCGCGCCCATCGCCCTGGAAGCGAAGGAGGGGCTCGCGCTCGTCAACGGCACGCAAGGGATGCTCGCCGTCGGGATCCTCGCGGCGCGCCGTGTCGCCGACCTGGCCCGGGCGGCCGACATCGCCGCGGCGATGTCTGTGGAAGCGGCGCTCGGCACGGACGCGGCCTTCGACGAACGCGTGCAACGGCTGCGTCCGCACCCCGGCCCGTCGGCGTCCGCGTCGAACCTGCGACGGATGCTGGCCGGCTCGCCGATCCTCTCGTCGCATCGCGACAGCCCGCACCTCGTCCAGGACGCGTATTCGCTCCGCTGCGCCCCCCAGGTGCACGGCGCCGCGCGCGATGCGCTCGTCTACGTCGCCGGCGTCCTGCAGACCGAGACGGGCGCCGTCTCGGACAACCCGATCGTGCTGCCAGACGACGACGAGGTCCGTTCGGGCGGCAACTTCCACGGCCAACCGGTCGCGGTCGCGCTCGACGCACTCGCCCTGGCGACGGTCGGCATGGCGAGTATCAGCGAACGGCGCCTCTACCGCCTGCTGGATCCGAAGCTGAACAACGGCCTCCCGGCGTTCCTGATCGAGGGGAGTGGCCTGCATTCGGGGTTCATGCTCGTGCAGTACACCGCGGCGTCACTCGTCTCGGAGTGCAAGTCGCTCGCGCATCCGGCGTCCGTCGACTCGATCACGTCGTCGGCGGGGCAGGAGGACCACGTGAGCATGGGGATGATCGCGGCACGCCACGCGCGAGACGTCGTGGCGAACGCAGAGCTCGTCGTTGCGATGGAGGTCATGGCGGCGGCGCAGGCGCTGGATCTGCGGTCGCCCATGGAGCCGGCGGCGGGCACGCGCGCCGCACGCGACGCGATCCGAGACGTGATCCCGTTCCTGGAGGTCGACCGCGAGTTCCGGCCGGACATCGACGCGTGCGTGCGGGCCGTGTGCGACGGCCGGCTGGTGGCCGCCGTCGAGTCGGCGGTCGGCCCGTTGGATTGAGTCGCGTCTGTCCTACGCCCGCCCGAGCGTGACCAGGATCAGGTGGGCGACCTTCTCCGGTGTCCGCCCGTCCGTGCCGACATGATCGCCGAACGCGGTGTCCTCGAACGCGAGGAGTCCGGTCTCCAGGCGATCCAGCCGCCAGGCAACGGCGCCCGGTTCGATCCGGTCCTCCTCGATGCGCTCGCGGAGCGTGGCCTCGCTCGCCGTGAGCCGGAACGGCCTGACCTCGGCTGCGCCCTTCAGCCCGTCCATGATCTCGCGGTAGTACGCAAGCCGCCAGATCGTCATCGGAATCACCAGATCACCAGAGCCCGCTCGCTCCACGGCATCCTCCACGACGGCCTTGCGCCAGTCGGGGAGGTCCTGGAAGTCGTCGACGCCCGGCCACTTCCGCACGAGCTCTGCGCCGCGCACCTCCGGATCGAGCAACGCCCAGTCGGGCTTCGCCTCGAGCAGCGCGCGGGCGACGGACGTCTTCCCCACCCCGAACGGACCGTTCAGCCACACGATCACGCGACCTGCTCCCCGCCGACGAACGTCGCCACGACCGGATCGTGGCCCGGCCGGTACGGCACCTGCGCGAACCGCGTTCCCTCGAGCAGCAGGAGATCGGCGCGCTTGCCCACCTCCAGCGTGCCGAGACGGTCGTGCATGCCCAGGACGAACGCCGCGTTCGCGGTCGCCGCGGTGAGGGCCTCCAACGGTGCGAGGCCGTAGGCGGTGCACGCGAACGCGATCGCCTCGGGCATCGAGGACACGGGCGACGTCCCGGGGTTGAAGTCGGTGGCGACCGCGATGGCGGCGCCCGCCTCGCGGAGCGCATCGACAGGGGGCGTCGGCGCGCGCAGGACGAACGAGCTGGACGGGAGCAACACCGCGACGGTGGCGACCGCGCCTCCGAGCGCCGCCACGCCGTTGGGCCCCAGGTGGTTCAGGTGATCCGCGCTCCTGGCGCCCAACGCCACCGCCGCCGCCGCCGCGCCGGTCGGACCGAGCTGGTCGGCGTGGACGCGTAGTGGGAGGCCGGCACGCGCGGCGGCGGCCGCGACCGCCGCGAGGTCGTCGAGCGAGAACGCGATGTCCTCCACGTAGATGTCCACCTGATCGACGAGCCCCTCCGCGGTCGCGGCGGGGATCAACTCGTCGCACGCCAGACGCACCCAGTCGGCGCGTGACACGCCCTCCGGCACGGCGTGGCACGCCAGCAACGTGACGGAGCAGGTCTGCGGCGCGGCGTCGGCCAGTGTGCGAGACAGCCGGGCCTGCCGTATCTCGGTGTCCACCGACAACCCGTAGCCGGTCTTCAGCTCGAGGGCCGTGGTGCCATGCGCGGCCATCTCGCGGACGAGCGGCAGGCAGAACGCGAGCACGTCGTCGTCGGACGCCGCGGTGAGCATCCTGCTGCTCCGGAAGATCCCGCCTACGTCACCGTGCAGGTCGCGGTAGCTCGCCCCCGCCAGCCGGGCCTCGTACTCGTCGGCCCGCCATCCGATGAAGGGCAGGTGCACATGGCAGTCGACGAACCCGGGGACGAGCAGACCGTGATCGTGCGAGCCGCTCGAGGCTGGCCACGGCAGGCCGCCTGCGGGACCGACGTACGTGATGAGCCCGTCCTCCCAGGCCACGCCGGCAGGCTCGTCGATCGTGGTCGCGCTCCCCGCCGCGCCGCGAGCGGGGAGCGGTCCCGAGGCCGTCGCGAGCGCAGCGGCGACCGCCGCACCTCGTGAGCCCGTCATGTTCGAAGCCTAGCGGCAACCCGTTCGAGCACCGGGAGGAACCGGTGGGTCCCTAGACTCGATCCGTGCGGGTGGAGCGCGAGATCGTGTTGCCGGCGACGCCGGGCGAGGCGTGGTCCGTGCTCGTCGACTGGGAACGACAGGCGGACTGGATGCTCGATGCCGATCGGGTCGAAGTCGTCTCCGAGTCACGGGAAGGGGTCGGCGTCCGCCTGGCGGTGAAGACCCGGCTGTTCGGCATCCGCGCGTTCACCGAGCCGATGGAGGTCGTCGCGTGGGATCCACCTCGCCGGTTGGCGATCCGCCACGGAAGCGTGGTCGCCGGGATGGGTGTCTGGGATCTGCTACCGGTCGCGGGCGGGACGCGGTTCCTCTGGGTCGAGGATATCCGCCTCCGCGTGCCGTTCGTCGGCGAGCTGGCGGCGCGACTGTACCGGCCACTGATGCGAGCGCTGATGGGTCGCGCGCAGTCGTCGCTCCGCCGACACCTCATCGCGATGGGACCCATGCGGTAGCCTCGCGCCGATGGCATCCGTCACCGAGCGTCTCGAAGAGGTCCTCGAGCGCGAGGCGCCGGCGTGGGGCATCCGTCCCGTGCAACCGGGGTTGCGGCGTCTGTCCGGGCTGGACCTTGGCGTCCTGTGGGGAGACCTCTCGATCGGCTTGCTCGTCATGGTGTCCGGCGCGTTGCTGGTGCCGGCGCTGGGATTGCCGCAGGCGCTCCTCGCGATCGGGGTCGGCAGCCTGATCGGCACCGTGCCCCTGGCGTTGGTCGGGCTCGCGGGCGCGCGGGAGGGCGTGCCGGGCATGGTGCTGTTCCGGCCCGTGCTGGGGCTCCGCGGTTCGTACCTGCCGTCGGCGATCAACCTGGTCCAGCTGGTCGGGTGGACCGCGTTCGAGTTCTGGGCGATGGGACGCGTGGCGAACGCCGTCGCACGCGATGCGATCGGGATCGACGCGCCGTTCGTGTGGATGGTCGTCGTCGCGATCGTCTGCACCGCGCTCGCCGCCGGCGGGCCGATCCTCATCGTCCGGCGCTGGCTCGAGCGCTTCGGCATCTGGGTCATCGCCGGCGTCGCCGTATGGATCACGGTGCGGCTGCTCACGGCGGGCGATCTCGGGGCGCTCTGGAGTCGTCCCGGGGCGGGCGGCCTGCCGTTCTGGGCCGCGGTCGATCTGGTGATCGCGATGCCCATCTCATGGCTGCCGCTCGTTGCCGACTTCAACCGGTTCGCGCGAGGTGAGCGAGGTGCCGTGGCCGGAACGTTCTGGAGCTACGCGGCGGGCAACGCCTGGTTCTACACGCTCGGCGCGTTGCTGGTGCTGACGGTCGGCGCCTCGCCCGACGTGCTCGACATCGGCACGACGATCGCGGCAACCGTCGGCGGCGGGGTCGTGCTGCTCGCGCTCTTGGTCGGAGAGAGCGACCAGGCGATGGCCAACATCTACTCCAGCGCGATGTCGTTGCAGAACGTCCGGCCGAACCTCCCGCAGCGTCCGCTGATCCTGGGCGTCGGCGCCGCCGGTCTCGCGATCGCCGCCGTGCTCTCCGACGCGGCCGGGGCGTTCGAGGTCTTCCTGTTCCTGATCGGGTCGGTGTTCGTGCCGTTGTTCGGCGTGTTCGCGGCGGACTACTTCGTGCTCGCTCGGGGCCACTACGGCGAGCGCGCGATGTTCGAGGGTGTCGACGCGGCGATCCGCTGGCGCGCGCTCGTGCCATGGGTCGCCGGGTTCATGGTCTATCAATGGTGCGTTCCCACCGGTCCCGCGTGGTGGGTCGACGGGCTGGAGCGCGTGGTCCACGACTGGTTCGGCCTGCCGTTCCCGTTGATCGGCGGATCGCCGCTCGGTGCGAGCGTACCGAGCTTCGTCGTTGCGTTCGTGCTGACGCTGCTCGTGCTGCGTCGACGGACGCCGGTCGACAGCCGCCCGGGCTAGCGGGCGATCGTCGGCGTCGGGGGCGGCGCAGCGATCAACAGCACGACCGCGGGATCCTCCGAGGCGTTCTTGAGCGTCAGCTCGGCGCCCGCGGGGACCAATAACGACTCCCACTGCTTCATCCGCGATCGCGACTTGTCGACCTGCGTCGCGACCTCCCCCGAGAGCACGCAGAACACGGCATCCGAAGCGGCGTCCGTCATGGGTCCCAGCCCCTGAGCCCCCTGGAGGCAGATGACCTCCGACCACAGATGTTCGGATTCGAACAGCGTCTCGTGACGGGGTTCGTCGTCGGAGAAATGCACCAGGTCGCGGATGTCGCGGGGCTTCATCGCGGGACAGGGTATCCGTCGCGGGCCGGGAGTGGGGCGTTGCCGTCGGGCCGATAGACTGGCCGCCGCTCGGCCCGTCCGCGGCCGGCCGTCCCGTAGCCAGCGAACCAGAGGAGTCCCGGTGACCACGTTCTCGTACTCCACCGACGCGCCCGCCACCGTCCGCGCCGGCGTGCTCGTCCTGCCCGTGTTCCAGTCGACGAACGGTCCGGTGGCGGGTCCCGGCGTGAAGGAGGTGGGCCTCGAGCAGGCCTACCGCGACGCCAAGCTCACCGGCAAGAAGCAGGAGAACCTGCTGGTCGTGCGGCGAGACGGCGATCGGTTCGCGGCCGGTGCCGTCCTGCTGGTCGGTGTGGGGCCGAAGCCCGAGGCCACGCCGAACGCGCTCCGCCGCGTCCTGGGGCGTGTCGCCGGATCCTCGGCCGGTTCGGCACCGCTGCCACGACGTTCCCGCAGGCAGCGAGCGGACGCGATCTCCCCGCCGCCGTGCAGGCGGCCGTCGAAGGGGTCATCCTCGGCGCGTACCGGTTCGACCGGTACAAGGCCGCGGCGTCCGAGAAGGCGCTCACCCGCCTCACGGTGCTCGGGTCGACACGCGGCGACGCCAAGGCGGCTCGAGACGCCGTCAAGCGCGGACGGGTGATCGGCGAGGCCGTCTGTTGGGCCCGCGACCTGGTGAACACGCCGGCCGGCGACATGCCGCCCGCCCAGATCGCCCGCGAGGCGCAGAAGATGGCGCGTGCGAACGGGCTCCGCTGCAAGGTCTGGGGCAAGCCCGAGCTGGAGAAGGGCGGGTTCGGCGGGATCCTCGGCGTGGGCGCGGGCAGTGTGAACCCCCCGCGCCTGATCGAGCTCTGGTACAAGGGCGCCGGCACCGAGACGCCCATCGCGCTGACCGGCAAGGGCATCGCGTTCGACTCCGGCGGCCTGTCGATCAAGGACGCGAAAGGCATGGAGACGATGAAGTGCGACATGGGCGGCGCCGCGTCGATCCTGGCCACCATGAAGGTGATCGCGACCCTGAAGCCGAAGATCAACGTGATCGCCGCGATCCCCTCGTCGGAGAACATGCCGAGCGGCTCGGCGACGAAGCCCGGCGACGTGTTGACGCACCGCGGCGGGAAGACCTCGGAGGTCCTGAACACCGATGCGGAGGGGCGGTTGGTGCTCGCCGATGCGCTGGCGTACCTGGCCGAGAAGAAGCCGAAGGTGATCATCGATACCGCCACGCTCACGGGCGCCTGCATGATCGCGCTGGGCGACCAGATCACCGGTGCGATGGGGAACGACGACGCGCTGTTCCGCGACATCGGCGCGGCCGGGGACGCCGTAGGGGAGACGATGTGGCAGCTCCCGCTCTACGACGATTACCGCCGCCTGATCGACTCCACTGTCGCCGACGTCAAGAACATCGGTGAGCGCTACGGCGGGGCGATCAGCGCCGCGTGGTTCCTGGCGGAGTTCGTCGGAGACACGCCGTGGATCCACCTGGACATCGCGGGTCCGGCCTGGGCCGACAAGGTGAGCGACCTGGGACCGAAGGGCGGCACCGGGGTACCGGTGCGCACGCTGGTCCGCTACCTCCTCGACCAGAGCGCCTGATCGCGGTGTCGGACGACCCCGTCGCCGAGTCGACGCCCCGCACCGGCCCGGTCCTGGGCATCTACGCGCACCCCGACGACGCAGAGATCTCGGCGGGCGGCACGATGGCGAAGTGGGTCGCTGCCGAGCGCGAGGTGCACCTGCTCATCCTCACGAACGGCGACCGAGGATCGAGCGACCGCTCGCAGGATCGCGCCGAGCTCGCGGCGACGCGGCTCGTCGAGACCGAGGCGGCCGCGGAGGTCCTGGGCCTGGCGAGCGCTCGGAGCCTGGGCATCGCCGACGGTGAGCTCGCCAACACCCACGACGTCCGCGAGGCGGTGATCCGCCGGATCCGCGAGGTCCGCGCCGAGACCGTGGTCACCGTCGACCCCACCGCCTGGTTCTTCGAGAACCGCTACTACAACCACTCGGACCATCGGACCGCCGGTGAGATCGCGCTGGACGCGGTGTTCCCCGGCGCGGGCAACCCGCATTACTTCTCCGAGCACCTGGAGGAAGGCCTGGAAGTGAGCGAGGTGCACGACGTGTGGCTCGGCTGGACGAACGAGGCCAACCACATCGAGGACGTCTCCGGGTTCTTCGAGGTGAAGATCGCCGCGCTCGCGAAGCACGACAGCCAGCTGAGCGAGGGGATCGCGTTCTTCGAGGAGTTCCTGGCGAAGGAGGCCGTCGAGCTTGGCGAGAAGATCGGCGCCCGGTACGCCGAGGACTTCCGCGTGCTCGACCTCAGCTGATCCTCCGGGTGAGGAGCACCATCACCCGGGTGACAGCACGGTGTGGCATCGAAGGGCGTCCTCCGGTCGAGTGCGAGTCAGTCGAGCGACTTCCATGCCAAGGCGAGGAAGGCAGCTCTCGCGATGCCGAAGACCCACGGGATCGGCAATGCGAAGCCGAGCCAGAAGACCGCCTCAACGGGGAAGAGGACGAGACCCAGAACGGCTCCCGTTTCCGATCCATTCCAAACGAGCCACGCGGCCCAGGAGGCAACCAGAGTCACGATGAGGAACGCGATCAGGAGTAGCGCGAACGTGCCGTGGCCGAGCCGGGAGGACCACGGGCCGCCATACATCTGGAAGAGGCCGAAGAACTCCGGCAGCGTCCCGCGCCGCAGCAAGTGGACGGCGACGGGAACCGCAGCGATGCCGAACCCGGCGGCGTAGAGCCACGTCAGTATCGCGTAGGTGTGTGCATAGACCACAGCAGGGCCATCCTCGCGATCCTTGGCCAACTCAGGGTGGCCTGAGACCGACCGATCCGACTCGATATCGGTGGTCAAGGTACATCGCGGCACGCTCTGTCATCGTCGTCTGCGTCAGACGGCCACGGTGCGAAGGCGAAGTTCGTCCTCGGTCGCGCCCGATAGGAGTTCGTCCCTGAGTCTGGCCTGCGTCGCCACATCCTTGTCCCTGGGAGGGCCGAACACTCCTGTGAGGATGAAGGCCTCACGGAGGTGATACAGGGCAAGTGGTGAGACGGTGCGAACGGAAGTGCCGTCGATCTCGGTGACATGGTGATCGAGCGTGTCGTCGGGCAGGATGAACCGCCTGAGTCCCTCCTCTGTCGGAAGCACGAACGAGGCGACGCCGGATCCCATCTCGTCGTAGATGCCGATCTCCATCGGCATCCCGTCGCGCTCGGCCCCGAGGACGAGTGGCTGACCGGACACGACCTCGAAGGAGGTTTGGAACGAGGGGTATCCGATCGCCTCGAACCCAGCCAGGTGTTTGGAGAGGACGCTCCGATCGACCAAGAGATCGATGTCGCCGTGCTCTCGTATGACCGATCCTTCGAGCAAGGCCTCTTCTGCGATGCCCCCGAACACCCAAACAGGCGGGTCGAGCGCGCAAAGCTCGCCGACGATCGGTAGCCACCCGACGGGACTCATGAACTCGGAGCCTATCCTTCCAACGCCGAGGCTGGTGTTGGTAGCGTGCGGTGCATGGACGGGCTGAGCTTGCAGGTGACTTCCGTGACGATCGCGGCGCCGGATCCGCGGGCGCTCGCGGAGTTCTACTCGCGCTTGCTTGGGCGGGCGGTGACGACCTCCGAGGGGCCGCGGCCGGGTCATCCGCCAGAGGATGGCTGGGCGCAGATCCGTCCGCCCGAGGGGACCACCGAGCCGACCCTGAACTTCGAGTACGAGGAGCAGTGGACCGCGCCGGTCTGGCCGGCCGAGGCCGGCGAGCAGTCGGCGACCCAGCATCTCGACATCCGTGTGTTAGACCTCGAAGCCGCGACGGCCCACGCACTCAACGCCGGCGCCTCCGTCGCCGACTTCCAGCCGCAGGAGACCGTTCGGGTCCTGTTCGACCCTGCCGGCCATCCGTTCTGCCTCTTCACCTGAGACGCTCCACGTCCAGGTCCGAGAGCGCAGCTCGCCGACGCGCGTGCCGCCGTCGAGCTCGAGTTCGTCCATGCCGTCGAGCGAACGACTCCGCTATCCTCGTTGACGATGGTCGGGTGTCGTCCTGTCGGGGTCACGTGCATCGCAGCCGTCTGACGGCGATCGGTATCGATGTGCCTGCCGAGGCACACGAGCCGACCTCGCGCTTCTGGGCAGGAGCCTTCGGTGCGCCGGTGGACGAGACCGAGGACGACTACAGGAGCGCGGGCGCACCGCGGGGCGTCGACGTGTTCGTCCAACGCCTCGGAACCGGCGACGCGCGGATCCACCTCGACATCGAGACCGACTCGATCGACGCCGAGGTGGCACGGTTGGAGGCGCTCGGAGCCACTCGGGTCCAGAAGATCGAGAGCTGGTGGGTGATGCGCGACCCCGCCGGTAACGTCTTCTGCGTCGTCGGCCCACAGTCCGACGATTTCCCGCGTGACGCGATGGAGTGGCCGTAGCGACCACGAGCAGAACGTAGCGATACCGAGGCGAGCGTTCGAGTCGAGGTCGTGTCGAGAGCCGAGCCCCGCTGCCGCCCGTAGACCCTCCAGATGCGTGGCGCCCGCACAGCACGTGGAGCGAGAGGAGGGGGACGAGCATGGCAGAGCCGAGCTTGTACGAACGATTGGGTGGCGTGTTCGCCATCGCGGCGGTGGTCGACCACTTCAGCGATGCGGTCGTCCAGAACCCCATCGTCGGCCAAGCATCGAAGAACCCTGAGCTTCGTGAGTGGCATACCAACCAGCTGGACAGGCTGCCGGGGCTGAAGTTCATGCGCACGCTGTGGGTCTGCAACGTCGCCGGGGGACCGTTCTCGTTCACGGCCACGAGGCCAGGAAGCACCCCCCTCGGGCTGGAAGAGGCCCATCGCGACCTCCAGATCTCCCCCGAAGAGTTCGACGAGGTCGCGGCCGAGCTGGGACGTACGCTCGATCACTTCGGGGTCCCTCCGCGTGAGAAGGATGAGGTGCTGGCCGCCTTCGCGGCGCACAAAGGGGAAGTGACCGAGGGATCGATGGCCTCGGCCTGAGCGCGCGTTCATCCGGACTCGACCTGCTCCTCGGCGTAGTCGATGAGGTCGAGCTCGCCGGGCGATCGGCCCTCGGCGGTGAGTAGCGACGCCGCCTCCGCTCGGTGCTGCGTCCCGTGGTTCACCACGTGCACGAGCATCTGCCACACGGGCACCCCTTCGTGGACGTACCCAACGAAGCCATCAGTCACCGTCGGCAGCCACGCGTCGACCGCTGCCCACTCGGTGTCCCAGTCTGCGCGGAGCTGATCGATCGTGGGCAGCGGCTCGGCTTCGGGCTCGGGGGACTCGCCGGTGTCCTGGAACGCGTGGCGCCAGCGCTGCGACGCCCCGAGGTGATGGACGAGGATGGAGCCCAGACCCCGCTCGTCGACGACATGCGTCCGTGTCCACACCGCCGGGTCCAGGTCGTCGAGGACGGACAGCACCTTGCGGGTCGCCCAGCGGTCGTAGGCGAAGAGGAAACGCACCTCGTCGGTGTGCATACGGTGGCGGAGCGTAGCAGCACGTGCGATCGCTCCCGCTGCGACGTTCCTGGAGCCTTAGGTCTTGGTGCCCACGGCCATGATCACGTCGCGGAAATCGTTCAGGGGGTCGGCGAACCGCTCCGCGAACGCGGCGCGGGCCTTCTCCTGGAACGCCGGCCACCCGGCGTCTCCGAGCATCTCCTTCACGAACCGGCCCGTCGCCCAGATCTCCTGACCCGCCAGGTACTCCTCCTGCGTGTACGTGAACTGGAACCGGCGCTTCTCGGTCCGCACGAGGCGGAGCTTCGCGTCGATCAGCGCCTGCTCCACCGCCTGGCGGTCGGCGAACCGCGCGTGCCACGGCGCGGCGGCGGCCCAGACCGGCTCCAGCATCTCGCGGGGGACGACCGAGGCGATCAGCTCCCCCCACGTCTCCTGCAGGTCGTCCTTGACCTCGGACCACGACGTCAGGGCCACCCGGCCGCCCGGCTTCAGGACGCGCATCATGTCGAAGAGCGCGGTCTCGTAGCGACGGAAGTGGGACAGCACGAAGTTACCGGTCACGGCCTCGAACACGCCGTTGCGGAACGGCAGGTCGATCGCTTCGGCGGCGATGAGCTCGATCGTCGGACGCTCGCGTCGACCCACCTCGAGCATCCCGACCGAGGGATCGATGCCGATCGCGTGGGCTCCGACCTCGGCGGCGGCCTGCGCCGCGACGCCCGTCCCGGTGCCGATGTCGAGCACCTTCGTGCCCTCCCCGATCTCGGCGAACGCGACCAGGTCGCGGGCGACCACCGACAGGCGCGGCGCGTGAACGCGCTCGTACGCTTCGGCCACCTCGTCGTAGGACCGCCAATCGTTCATGACGCGCCAGCGTACCCGGCACCGTGCGGAACAACGGTGACCGGTTCGCGCGCGGGCTGCCGGTACGCTGTACGACCGTATGCCACAGGGGGGTCCGTGACCGGTTCGGCGGGGGTGATGGCGCTGGTGCTGGCGCAGACGGTGGCCGGCTCGGCGGCGTTCCTCTGGTACACGCCGCTGTGGCGTGAGGTGAAGCGCGGGTACTTCACGTTGACGGGTGTCATCCTCACGATCCTGGCCTTCGCCGCGTGGCGCGCGGCCGCGGCGGGCGCGATCCCCGGTGACGATGCGGGGATGTGGTGCGTGCGCCTCACGCTCGCGAGCCTGATCGTCACGGCGGTGTGGACCGGGCTCCAGCTCGCGAAACAGAACCCGGCGGCGCGCGCCGTGGGGCTCGTGTCCGTGCCGGTCGCGATCGCACCGCTCGTGGCCATGGCGACGACGGGGCGACAGACCGAGGTGCTCGCGCTGTTCGAGCTCCTGGCAGGAGCCGCGTTCCTGGGGTCGGTGCTCGACGGCCTGTTGCTGGGCCACTGGTACCTGACCGACCGAGGTCTCAGCCGGACGCCGATCGACCGGGCGACACGCATCATGCTCGTCGCGGTCGTCGTGGAGGCGATCGCCGTGATCGCCGGAGGGTTCGGCGGCGTCGGCTCGTCGGAGGCATTCAACCCGCTGCTGACCGCCGGCGCGCTCGCCCCCTGGATCGCGCTCGGCATGGTCGGGGCCACCGGGCTCATCGCCGTCATGGTGAAGGCCACGCTCCGCGGTGCCCGGGCCTCCGCGGTGCAGTCCGCCACGGGGTTCTTCTATCTGGCCGTCGTCACCGCGTTCACGGCGGAGGTCGCCGTGAAGACGCGGTTCCTGCCGGGGTAGGCCATGCAGATCGCGGTCATGGTCCTCGGGGCGTTGGCGGAGGCGATCGGCTGGCGGTTCGTGGCGACGGGCCGCGCGCTGGTGTGGCGCCTGATGCCCGTGGTCCTGTTCGCGATGGGCGTCGCCGCGGTGCTCGCTCGCCCGCCGGTCGCCGCGACCCAGGTGGGGGAGGGCCTCGCCCTCGTCGTCGGGGCCGGGTCCGGGCTCGGACTGTACGTCGCGACCCGGCTCTTCGTGGCCGTCGCCGGCCGGTGGGAGCCGTTCCGCCGCGGCGTCGTCGAGAAGTACCAGGAGGCCGCCGAGGTCTCGCTCGGCGAGGCGCTGGCCCTGTCGGTGCTGATCATGGTGCCGGCGGAGGAGCTGTTCTGGCGCGGGTTGTTCCAAGCGCGCCTGGACCAGTCGCTCGTGGCTGCGGCGGCGGGCGTCTGGACCTGGCTCGGGTACGTCGGGACCAACGGCGCCAGCGGGAGCCTGCCGATCATCGCCGGCGCCCTGGTCGGGGGGGCCTTGTGGACCGGCCTCGCGGTTTGGTCGGGCGGGGTGCTCGCGAGCCTGGTCAGCCATATGCTCTGGACGGGTCTGATGCTGGCGCTCCCGCCGGGAGCCGGGCGAGGAGGGCGCACGGAGTGAGCTTCCTGTCGACGGCGGTGCAGCAGGTGCTGGAACAGGGATCGTTCTGCGCGGTCGCCTCCTCCACGCCACGCGGTCCGCACTGCACGCCGCTGGTGTTCGCCTATTCGGGCGGCAGGGTCTGGCTGACCACGTCCCGGAGGTCCGTCAAGGCGCGGGCGTGGAAGCTCGACCCCGGCGTTGCCGGGCTGGTCCGGTTCGGCGAGTTGTCCGTGTCGTTCACCGGCACCGTCCGCGCCTACGACGCCCTCGACCGGAGCACGTGGGGTCCGGCCGTGGCGAGCGCGACCGCGATCGCCCGCGCGGGCGCCGGGTTCAGCAGGAAGAACGCGAAGTTCTTCGCCGGGTACGCGTTCGACGCGCGACAGGTGCCGTTCGCGTGGACGCCGCCGGGACGCGTGTTCGTGGGGATCGACCTCGAGCGGACCGCGCTGCTCGGCGAGGACGGTGTGCAGGAAGGCCGGGGACGCTGGGGGGGCGAGGCGTCCTCGCACGCGACGTTCCGATCGACGAAGGGGACGGACGATCCTCTCGCCGCGCTGCCAATGGACCTGCGCGCGGACCTGGGGTCCCACGGGAACGCCGCGCTCGCGCTCGGAGGGGATCGCGGGCAGGTCGTGATCCCGGTCCGATGGCGGGTCGAGGGAGGGTCGCTGTACGCCGCGGTACCGGCCGAGACCCTGGCGCTCGCGGGCGTCGGTCCCGACGCGCCGGTCGCGCTCACGATCGACCGGGCATCCGAGTGGCGGGCGCGCGACATGGTCGGGGCCGATGATCCAAGGCACCGCTGCGATCCACGTGCTGGACGGCCTCGGCTCCGGTGCGAAGACCGCCCGTGCGCTCGCGACTTCGATCGACCCGGAGGCCGGCGCGTTGCTCCGGATCGCGCCGGCGCGGCTGGTGTGGTGGAGGGGTTGGTCCAGCGGGAGCCTCGCCGTCGCGTGACGACCGTCGAGTTCTCGGTGGAGATCGACGCGTCGCCGGAGCGCGTGTGGGAGGTCACCAGCAACCCGGCCAACCTTCCCCACTGGGACAAGCACATCGAGTCCGTCGTTGTCCCCGAAGGCGGCCTCGCCAAAGGCGTTCGGTACCTGGTGATGATGCGCTTCATGTCGTTCCGGACCACGGTCGGCGCCGAGGTCCTGGAGTGGGAGCCGCCGTGGCGTGCGGTGATCCGCCTGACCGGCCTGCTCGAGGCGACCGTCTCGACCACGATCGCGTCGCTGCCGTTCGAACGGAGCGTGTTGCGACACGAGGTGACGTATCGTTTCCGCGGGCTGTTCGGGGGGCTCGGCGCCCAGAGCATCCAGGCGCTCGGGGGATCGCAGCTCGCGTTGAAGCGCGGCGTGCTCGCGCAGAAGCGAGAGATCGAGGCCGCCTAGCGGTCCCCGACGTCGCGCCGCCGCTTGGTGATGCGGCCGATGATGATGCCCGCCAGGAAGCCGAGCGCCGTCGCGAAGAGCAACGCCACCCACAGACGCAGATCCGCGTCCCAGAAGAGGAAGTCGACGTTCGCCTCGTCACGGTTCTGCAGGACGAAGAACAGGATGAGGACCGCGACCACCGCGAGGACGATCCAACGGATGGTCGACGATCCGCGCGGGATCGGCTGGTCCGGGTCACCCGGTGGCAGTTCGCCGTCGACGTGCCTGCGGATCGCGTGCCTCCTCTGTCCGGTGGACCTCACGGGGCCGGCCAGTGGATGGTCGCATATCATCCCCGCCCATGAAGCTACGGAACGTCGTCATCGGAACGACCCTGATCGGTGCCGCCGCCGCGGTGGGCCGTTGGTCGTCCGGGCGCGAGGGCCGAGGCGTCGATGCCGAGCTCTTCGAGGTCTGGAACCGGGAACGTGGCCAGGGACACGACCGGTTCTTCACGGGAGTCACCGAGCTGGGCTCGATCTGGGCGGCCGGTGGCGCCGCCGGGATCCTGGCGCTCACCGGGCGCCGCCGTGCCGCCGTGAACGGGTTCGCGGCAGCCGGGGCGGCGTGGCTCGCAGGGCAGGGACTCAAGAAGCGTCGCGGACCGGCCGCGTCCGTACCAGGCAGACCCGGCGGGCACGCGATTGCTCGTCGGGCCACCCCGCGCCTCGTCGTGGCCGAGCAGCCATCCGGCGGTGCTTGCCGCCTTCACGATCGGTCGCCGGACGTGACCTCGGGCTCGGGGTCGTGGCTCGGGCGGGCTCGCCGGGCTCGATCTGTCGGTGGCCGCCTCCCGCGTCCACGTGGGCGTGCACTACCCCTCCGACGTGGTCAGCGGGCTGCTGATCGGACGGGGGATCGGGCGCCTGTGGCCGGGACGGCGGTAGCGAGACGCCGCCGGTAGACTCGCTCGCGGTGCTGACTTCCCTGGTTCCATTCGACCTCGCATCGCCCGGTCTGGCGGCCGTCGGATGGCCCGTCGTCGACCGGTTCCGGTTCGGCGACGCGTTCGCCGTTTCGCCGCACGGGCTGGGCATCGCGATCGGGTTCCTGATCGGCGGATGGCTCCTGGGTCGGATCGGCGTCCGGCGCGGCGTCTCGGCGGAGCACATCAGCACCATGCTCTTCTGGGCCCTGATCGGCTCGATCATCGGCTCACGCGTGGCCTACGTGATCGCGCACCTGTCGGAGTTCGACAGCCCGCTCGAATGGCTCTACGTGTGGAAGGGCGGCATCTCCCTGTTGGGCGGCATCACCGGCGCGATCGTCATCAACATCCCGCGCATGCGGAAATACGGGTACCGCTTCTTCCAGGTCATGGACCCGGCCGCCGTCGCGCTGGCGCTGGGGATCGGCATCGGCCGCATCGGCGACCTGATCATCGGCGACCATCTGGGTAAGCCGACCAGCTGGCTCCTGGCGTGGACGTATCAGGGCGGGAACCTGGCGCCCCCGTTCAACTGCGTGGACGAGGTGTGTCGGGCAGACGCTACAGGGCGACCATCTCCAGGAGATCACGCGCTCGGGCGCGACAGCTCCTCGACGTCAACGGCGACGTGCTGTCGATCGGCGTGGGCGTTCACCAGACCGCGATGTACGACATGATCCTGCGCCTGGGTCCTGTTCGCGATCCTGTGGACCATGTACAAGAAGCCCCGCCGAGAGGGCGTGATCGCGCTCACGTTCGGCCTGTACTACGGGTGCTGCCGGCTCCTCGAGGACTCGTTGCGGATCGATAAGCGGTTCGGGCCGTTCACGGGCAGCCAGTGGACGGCGCTCACGGTCGCGACGATCTCAGCCGCCATCTTGATCTGGTGGGCGATCCAGGCGCGGAACCGTCCGCCGGACGCGTGAGAGCGACGGTGGCCCCAACGCCGATCCGGAAGAGGCGATCGGCACGCCGTAGCTGCGGACCAGCTCGCTGATCAGTGCTGGTGACCGGCGTGGTCAGCGTGGTCGTGCCCGGCATGACCGCCGCCGTTGCCGGCTCCCGCCGCGGCGGGCACGTTCGTCATCAAGCGTGAGCGGCTTGCCCACCTTCGACTTGGTCGCGCGGGCGACCGCGTGCGCGGACTCGCGGAGGGCAACCGAGGCGGGTGCGTCGGGGTCCGTCACGACGATCGGGGCGCCGCTGTCGCCGCCCGCCCGGAGCGCCGGCACGAGCGGCACCTGCGCCATCAGCGGCACGCTCAGCGTGTCGGCGGCCTCTTGGCCCCCGCCGGTCCCGAAGATGTCGTCGCGCTCCCCGCAGTGGGGGCACACGTAGTAGCTCATGTTCTCGATCACGCCGATGGGTCGGAGGTTGGTCCGTTCCGCCATCTTGCCGGCGCGCTCGGCCACCTTGCGCGCGGCTTCCTGCGGCGTGGTCACGACCAGCATCGACGCGCCTGGGATGAACGATGCCAGCGAGATCGACACATCGCCGGTGCCGGGCGGCAGGTCGCAGAGCAGGAAGTCCAGGTCGCCCCAGTAGACGTCGCCCAGGAACTGTTCGATCGCTTTGTGCAACATCGGGCCCGCGCCAGATCACGGGCGTCTCCTCCGGCACGAAGAACCCCATCGAGATCACCTTCACGCCGTGGCCCTCGAGCGGAAGGATCATGTCGTTGAACCCGACGGGCTTGCCCTGGACGCCGAGCATCCTCGGGATGCTGAACCCCCACACGTCGGCGTCCAGGACGCCGACTCGGTGACCTTCCGCCGCGAGCGCGCAGGCCAGGTTGACGGTGACGCTCGACTTGCCGACGCCGCCCTTGCCCGACGCCACCGCGACGATGGCCGTGGATGCCGGGAACGAGATCTTGGACGGTTGGTGCCCCTGCGGGGCCGCCGCACCGTTGCCGCCTCGGAGCTGCTGCACGAGCGTCTCGCGTTGCTCCTGGCTCATGGGCGACAGCTCGACGGCGACGCGCTCCACACCCTCGAGCGGCTTGACCGCCGCCGTGACGTCGCTGGTGATGCGGTCCTTCAGCGGACAGCCCTCGATCGTGATCAGGACGTCGACGCGGACGGTGCCGCCGTCGATCGCGATGCCCCGCAGCATGCCGATGTCCTCGATCGGCCTGCCGATCTCGGGATCCATCACGGAACGCAGGGCTTCGCGGACCTGAACCTCGGTGACCATCGCGTCCTTTCGGGCTCTACGCTAGGTTGACACGGTGTGAACCGTGGAAATCCATCATACGGCGAGGCTGTCCACATGCCCGACCCAGCACCCATCGAGATCCACAAGGCCCTCGCCGACGATACCCGCTACCGCCTGTTCCGCTACCTCCGACTCTCCGGTCGCCCGGTCTCGGTCCGGGAGCTCTCCGTTCGGTTGTCGTTGCACCCGAATACCCTGCGGCCGCACCTGCGTCGCCTGGAGGAGGCGGGGCTGGCGGCGAGCGAGGTCCACCGGGGAGCGACGGTGGGGCGTCCTCAGGTGATGTATACGGCGGTCGCGCGCGAGGAGCGCGAGGGACGAGGACTACCGTCTGCTCGGCGAGATCCTGGCCGGGCTCGTCGGCGGGAAGCGCCAGATCGAACGGGCGGAGGTCGTCGCCCGTGAGTGGGGCGCCTACCTGGTCGGGCGGAGCGTGCCCCGGCCCGGCGCTCGCGGACCCTCGGGACTCAACCTCGCCGTGCTCCAAGAGGCATTGGCCGACGCCGGCTTCGACCCCCGCTTCCGCCGACGGAGCGCGAAGACCGTGGAGATCTCGTTGCGCGACTGCCCGTTCCGCGATCTGCTGGACGAGCACCGGGTGCTGGTATGCGCGGTACACAAGGGGCTCCTCGAGGGCATGCTCGGTGCGTCGCGACCCTCGCTCCGCATGACGGCGTTCGAGCCCCTCGCCGACCGGTCCGCCGTCTGCCGCCTCACCGCCCGCGGCGCCTGAGATCGAAGCCCTCGCCCTCCCGAGGGGACTTCCCTGGTATCAGGTACTGAAGTCGAGCCGTTCCCTTGACGATGAGTAGAGGGCGAGCCGGAGCGGCGGCTGACGCACCTCAGATCAGAGAGGCTTGGTGGACGGCGTGACGGAACCCATAGTCGAGGAGTTCAAGGGGTGGCTGACCCTCATGCTCAAGGGCGATGGGTCGGATCTGCACGTCAAGGTCGGGTCGGCCCCGATGTTCCGGATGGCCGACGGTCTGGTCCGCTTGGATCGCCCGCCGCTCACGCCCGAGGAAACGAACGCCATCTGCGACGCCATCGTGCCGGCCAACCGCCGGGACAAGTTGGAGGAGCATGGCGAGACCGACTTCGCGTACTCGATCCCCGAGGTCGGCCGGTTCCGGACCAACGTCTTCCACCAGCGAGGTTCGACCAGCATGGTGCTCCGTCGGTTGAGCTTCGGTGGACCCACGTTCGAAGAGGTGGGCCTCCCCGATTCCATCCGACAGATCGCCGAGGAACATCGCGGACTTGTGCTCGTCACCGGTCCGACCGGCTCGGGGAAGACCACGACGCTCTCCGCGATGATCGAGCACATCAACGAGACGAAGCCGGTGCACATCGTGACGGTTGAAGACCCGGTCGAGGTCCTGTACCAGGACAAGGTCGCGTCGATCAACCAGCGCGAGGTCGGTACCGACACGGATGACTTCCTGGCGGCGCTGCGCGCCGCCCTCCGTCAGGACCCCGACGTGATCCTGATCGGCGAGATGCGCGACACCGAGACCGTCCGTGCCGCGATCCAAGCGGCCGAGACCGGCCATCTGGTCATGTCGACGCTCCACACGGTCGACGCCACCGAGACGGTGAACCGAGTGATCGACTTCTTCCCGCCCCACCAGCAGAAGCAGGTCCGCTTGGCGCTCGCCGGGACGCTCCGCGGGATCATCTGCCAACGCCTCGTACCCACGGTGGACGGCGGACGCATCCCCGCGCTGGAGATCATGGTGAACACCGGCCGGATCGCCGAGCGGATCGCCGACCCCGACCTGACCGCCGAGATCCACGACGTCATCGCAGACGGGGCATTCTACGGGATGATCACGTTCGACCAGTACCTGTTGAACCTGGTCCGCGACGGCAAGGTGACCATCGAGTCGGCCATGAAGTCCGTGTCGTCGCAGCACGACTTCATGCTGGCGCTGCAGCAGGCGGGCATGACCGTACCGGTCGACGCGATGAGCGCCGCCCACTCCGCCTAGCCGGCGACCGGCTGCTCCTTGTTGCGCGACCGGGCTGCGACCGCGATCGCCCCGGCCACACCACCGAGCACCAACGCCACGACCGCGATCCAGATAACCGCCGTGTCGATGCCTCCGTCCGTGTCGACGGGGGCGGCCACCGTGCCCGCCGTGCTCTGCTCGTCCACCGTGGTGATCGCGCCGGGGATCACACCGCCCACGGTCGACCCGACGCCGTCGCCGACGACGACCGCTCCGACCATCCCAGGGTGGAGCAAGCATGCGTACGGGTAGACGCCCTCCTGCTCGAACCCGTACTGCACCTGATCGCCCCGGAACAGGTTGAGCGACGGATCGCCCCAGCTGCCGCCGACGCCGACGACATCGTGGGTCATCGAGTCGCGGTTCGTCCACGTGACGTCCGCTCCCGGTTCGACGTACAGCACCGTGGCCGTGAAGCAGAGGTTCGCGATCTCGACCGCGTTCCCGCGGGCGGCGGTGGGAGCGTCGTGGCAACCACCACCACCGGCGGACGCGACACCCGCGGCACCCCACAGGGCTCCGCTCGCGACGACGGCGACGATGCCGATCCTGACCGCGCTGGACTTCATGGAGTGCCCCTTTCGGCGAGACGGACGTGCGTTCGTCCTTGTGTACGCCCCGAGCCCGCAGAAGGTTCCCGCCCGGCCCGGGCGCTCATGCCGGGAGGCTCTCCGCGATCCGGATCGCGTCCGTTCGGTCGAGCGACGTTTCGAGTCGCATGACGACCCCGTCGGCCTCCCACACGAGCACGTTCCCCGTCACCAGGAACCGGGCGTACGTGCCGTCGCCGGTCACCAGGTCGAGCTCGTGCGGCCCGGTGATCCAGAACCCGGTGCCGTCGCCGACCTCGACGTCGAGGAACGTGTTGCCGTCTTGGAAGACTCCCTTGGACGCCTGTTCCACTTGACCGCGGAACTCGTAGAGGACAGCTCCCCACGGCAGCCGGTCGATCGCGGGGATGGCGTCGCTCGGGGCCCACGCCAGCACGATCCGTCCACCATCGGACGTCTGATCAACCGAGACGGCATCGGGGGGGCCCAGTGCTTCCGGGACCTGAGCCGGGAACCCCGCCTCGGCCTCGGCGTCGGCGAGCGTAGCCGGGTGACCGACCGTGGGTCCGCTGGCGACCGCGGAGGGCAGCGCCGTCGGCCGTCCGGGGATCGTGTCGATCGTGAGCGCGCCCATATCGATCACGACCTTCGCGCCGATCGCCGCGACCGCGAGCAGCAGGAGACCCGCCACCACCAGCAGGATCGTGCGCCGGCGACGTGGCAGGGACAGGCGTGGTCTGGCGAGGGAGGCATGCTGTTCCTGGTCGCGCAGGGTTCGCGTGACGCGGGCCGCGAGGTCGGGGGATGGGGGCCATCCGACCTCCCGCGCCACCGAGGCGATCGCCCGTCCGAGCGCCTCATCGTCGAGCCCCCGCAGCCGCTCGGTCATCTCGTCACCTCCCCGGAGGCTTCGAGCTCAACGCGCAGCCGCCCGAGTGCCCGTGAGAGGCGCGACTTGACCGTTCCCGGCCGGAGTTCGAGCGCCTCAGCCATCTCGGTCTCGGACATGTCGAGCAGGTACCGGTAGGCGATCACGAGCCGGTCGGATTCCCGCAGTCGTCCCATCGCGCGCGTGAGCGCCTCCGCGTCCTCACGCGCCAGGGCCGCGACCTCGGGGGACGGGGCCGCGCCCCCCGGATCGGCCGCGGCCGCCCGCACGACGAGCCCTTCTCGGCGGCGCGACGAGCGGACGCGGTTGCGCGCCTCGTTCGCCACGATCCGCAGGATCCACGGTCGGAACGGCGCGTCCCGGCGGAACCGAGGCAGCGCGTAGTACGCCTTCACGAAGGCCTCCTGCACAGCGTCTTCCGCCTCTCCCGCCTGACGGACGACCAACCACGCGACGCGGAAGGCGATGCCCTGATACCGGGTCACCAGCTCCTCGTACGCGGCGACGTCGCCGTCCCTGGCGAGTTCGACGAGCTCGGCGTCCTCCAGTGGTCGGCCCTCCACGGAACGCTCGCTCGATCCTCTCGACGTCATCCGTTACACCATGAGCGGCGCCGGGGTTCCCGGCGCCGCTCGGCAGGACGGTCCGCGCGCTCCGAGCTCAGCCGTCCGAGACAGGCGGCTTGCCGTTGCCGGCCTGCTCCGCCAGGGCGACGACGCCCGCCGCGAGACCCGCGAGTTCCATCGGCACGACGATCTTCGCCGAGGGGGACGAGCCGATCTGCTTCAGCGTGTCCAGGTACTGCAGGCTCATCGTGTTCGTGGCCACGACGTTGGCGACCTCGTTGATCTTGTCGAGGGCGAGCGAGAACCCCTCCGCGCGCAGGATGGCGGCCTGCCGGTCTCCCTCGGCGTTCAGGATGGCGGCCTGCTTCTGGCCCTCGGCGTTCAGCACCGCGGCTGCCTTGTTGCCCTCCGCGACGGTGACCGCTGCCTGCTTGGCGCCCTCGGCCTCGGTGACGACGGCGCGCCGTGTGCGCTCGGCCGACATCTGTCGGGTCATCGCCTCCTGGACGGCGGGCGGCGGGATGATCTCACGGATCTCGACGTTCGTGACCTTCACGCCCCAGCGCTCGGTCACTTCGTCGAGCTTGGTGCGCAGGATCTCGTTCATCTGTTCGCGCTTCGCGAGCACATCGTCGAGCGACATGTCGCCGACGACGGATCGGAGGGTGGTTGCCGCGATGTTCTGGGCGGCGCCCGAGAAGTTCTGCACGGTGATGACCGACATCTGTGCCTCCATCACCTTGTTGAACACGATGAAGTCGATCGAGATGGACGCGTTGTCCTCGGTGATGGCCGATTGGTGCGGGATCTCCAGATAGAACTCGCGGAGGTCGACGGACACGGCGCGGTCGACCAGCGGGATCAGGATCACGAGGCCCGGGCCCTTCGTGCCCAGGACGCGCCCGAGACGGAACACGACCAGCCGTTCGTACTCGCGCACGACCTTGATGGCCGCCGCCAGGAAGATGACGATCAGGAACAGGGCGGCCGCGAGTCCGATCAAGAGGGAATAGTTCATGCGATGGTTCCTCCTTCCGCCGGCGCGGCGGCCGGCACGGGCTCGTCGATGAGCGGCTCGACGGTGAGCATCAACCCGTCGAGGTCGGTGACGCGGATGCGTGTGCCGCGCGGCAGTGGTCCTGAGGGCGACACGGCGCCCCATTCTTCCGACGCCACGCGGACCACGCCCTCGGGTCCCAGCCCGGCCCCGATCACGACGCCCTCCTTGCCGATCAGCGCCGCCTCCCCGTGTGGCACGGGAGGGAGGTGACGGATCGCGAGGAGCTTGGATACGACGACCCCGAAGAAGAGCGCGACGACGGCTGCGACCGCCAGGAGCACCCACCAGGAGACGCGGACCCCGCCGGAGCCGTCGTAGAGGAAGAGGCCGCCGATGATCAGCGAGGCCAGGCCGGCCAAGGACCACACACCGAGTCCCGGAGCCTTCACCTCTAAGACGAAGAACACGACCGACGCGACCAGGAACACGATGCCGATCAGACGGACCGGCAGCACGCCGAAGGCGGCGAACGACGAAAGCAAGAGGACCGTGCCGATCGTTCCCGCGAAGATGTGTCCGGGCACGATCAGCTCGATCACGATCAGCAGGAGCCCCAGCCAGAAGAAGATGAACGCGATGTTCGGATCGAGCAGCCCGTGCAGGAATCCGGCGCCGGGCGAAAGCGAACGCTCTTCGATCTCCAGCCCGGTGAGATCGGGGATGACGGTCGTCGACCCGTCGCCGAGCGTCACGGTCTT
>CAVZQM010000002.1:0-30317 GCA_963777495.1 uncultured Actinomycetes bacterium
ACGACAGGATGAATCCCAGCAGCAGCGCGAGCACGAGCGTACCCGCCGCGACGCCGATGAACAGGGCTCGCGACCTCGCGTACGAGCTCTCGTTCCGGTCGATCAGGTGATCGATCTCGTCTGGGTCCTGTTCGCCAGCTGAGCGGCGTCCGTGGTAGAGGTCGCTCGCGAGCAACTCCGCATCCCTTCGCAGCGGCAGCATCTCGTCGATCAACTCCTGTCGTCGATCGAGACGGTCGGCCCTCGTAGAGGGGGATGAGCTCTCCTCGATCTTCTGTCGAGAGGCGATGGGCGGTGTCCTCGATGTTTCCCAGTACCTCCAGGTCTTGGGGAGGTGGCGAGAATCCGAGTCGATCCGGGGCCGTCAGCGCCGCGACCCCATCGGCCGCATCCGCCGCGAACAGATCCACGGTGAGCGAGAACACCCCGCGACGTTCGGGCGACGCCAGATCCGGCCAGACCTCGTCCAGATCGGGCCCGCGGTTGGACCCCAGGACGGCCCGGAGATGGTCCGCCGCCGCCTGGAGCCTGCTGTACTCGACAGCGCGCTCCTGGAGAGGCCCGACGCTCGCGACGCGATCGTTCGACTGTCCGAGCACGAGCTGGCCGAGCAGGCCGACGGCGACGAGCAGCAGGGACGTGCCGACGAAAGCGACCTGCAGCTTCGTCCGAACCTTCACCGGTACGCGGGCGACGCCCTGGACGAACGGATCCCCGATCCGTCGCCGTCCCTCCCGGGCGACCCGCGGCTCGCGCTCCTCGGTCAAGATCTCAGAGAACGGTCGTCCCGCCGACCATGTTCGTGATCAGCCACGTGCCGTCGACCCGGGCCACATCGAAGTCGGCGGTCGTGGCCGACACGACCTCGCTCGTCTTGGCATCGACGAAGTGGCACTCGAAGTGCAGCGTGCCCCGGTCGCCGTTGACCGTGATCTCGAGCTTGTACGCCGGGTGATCCGAGACCCAGGTGTTCTCAGCCTTGAAGGGCGCCGAATCCTCCAGCCAGAATCGCCGGATCTCATCGAGTCCTGATGCGGTCACGCCCGGACCCACCGTCATCGTCGCGTTGGGCGCGAACAGGCTCATCATGCTTTCGATGTCTTTCTCCGTGGTGGCTTGGTGGAAGTTCTTCTCGATCTGGTCGATCTCCCACATGTCCTGGAACCGTCGAGCCTGGTCGACGGACGGATCGGTTCCCGAGCCGCCGCAGGCGACGAGCACGACAGAGAGGAGGAAGACTCCGAGTCCCCCACTGATCACGAGCCTCCGCATGGGATACCCCTTCCGCTCAGGCCGCTGGGGCCGTCGGTGCTCGGCGATGTTCACACCGCCGAGCCGATCCGTCTAGAGGCTACGGAGCGCGATGGTCTCGGCCCACCAGGCCAACCGTCCTTGCTGGGGGTGCCAGCACGGTACTGCCCTCGACCTCGTCAGTCCGTCTCCGCTGCGCCGTAGCGGCGGACCTGCTCGGGAAACGTGCTCACGTGGATCGGCTTCTCGAGCCATCCGGCGAAGCCCGCTTCCTCGAGCCAGTCTTCGCTCCCTTCGAGCGGCGATGCGCTCATCGCGACCACCGGGATCGAGCGCCGTTCGCTCGTGCGCCGCGAGCGTCCGCGTCGCGTCCACGCCATCCATGTCGGGAAGCCGGAGGTCCATCAGGACCACGTCCGGCACGTGCTCCCGCGCGAGCGCGATCCCCTGCGCAGCCGTCGCCGCACCGAACGTCCGGAACCCGGCCGCGCTCAGGACGTCGAGGGCGAGCTTCCGGTTCCGGTCGTTGTCGTCGACGACGAGGACGCTGGTCACAGGCGTATCCTCGCGCCATGCCGCTCCGGTTGGTGATCGCCGAGGATCATCTCCTCGTGCGCGAGGGCGTCCGGCGGCTGCTCGAGGCCGATCCCGAGCTCGAGGTCGCGGCGGTGTGCGGCGACCTCGACTCCCTGCTCGCCGCGGTGGAGACGGAGCGACCGGACGTGGTCGTCACCGACATCCGCATGCCGCCGGGCAACAGCGACGAGGGGATCCAGGCGGCGGAACGGCTCCGCACCACCGACCCCGACGTCGGCGTCGTCGTGCTCAGCCAGTACGCGACCCCGAGCTACGCCCTCGCGCTCCTGGAGGGCGGCAGCGCCGGGCGTTCCTACCTCCTCAAGGAGCGCGTCCAGGAGCCGGACCAGCTCGGGTCCGCGATCCGCGCGGTCGCGAGCGGCGGCTCGGTGATCGACCCGAAGGTCGTGGAGGCGCTGGTCGCGGAGGACGCCCGAGGCGAGCGGTCGCCGCTCAAGAGCCTGACCGCGCGAGAACGCGACGTGCTGCGCGAGATGGCGGCGGGCAAGAGCAACGCGGCGATCGGCGAGTCCCTCTTCCTCGCCGAGCGGTCGGTCGAGAAGGTGATCCATTCGATCTTCCTCAAGCTCGGGCTCACGTGGGAGCCGTCGGTCAACAAGCGCGTCAAGGCCGTGATCCTCTACCTCGCGGAGAGCGACTAGCGTCATCGCGGGAGCGGCAGTGAGCCGGTGACGGTGGTCCGGTCGCCCTCCGACGTGATCGTCGACGCGCCCGCCCAGCGCCTCGACGCGATCGTGCGGAGCGCGGCGCTCCGTTCCCAGGTCGCACTCCGCGACGACCTCGAACGCGAGCGCGCCCTCCTCGCCTCGGACGCTCACCACCACCGGAGTGCCGGCCGGCGCGCGCTCGAACACGTCGAGCGCGCAGAAGTAGACGGCACCAACGATCTCCGGCGGCAGCGTGACGTGCACGTCGACGGCGAGCCGCACCGGCACGCCGGCGCGGCTCGCCGCCGCGCGGAGCTCCGCGACCAGTCCGCCCGCGTCGAGCAGCGCAGGGAAGATCCGGTTGGCGAGCTCCTGCATCTCCGTCAACGCCCGCCGCACTTCGCGCTGCAGCTCGTCGAGGAGCGCCTTCGCCGCCGCGGGATCGGAGTCGAGCGATCCCGCGGCGACCTCGAGGTTGGCGGCGAGCCCCACCAGATCCTGCTGCACGCCCTCGTGCAGCGCCCGCTCGATGCCGCGACGTTCGGCATCGGCGGCCAGCGCGAGCCGCGTCCGGGAGGCTCGGAGCTCCTCGATCTCGCGGCGCAACCCATCGAGGGTTGGCTGCTCGTCGGTCTGCTCGGTCTCCAGCGGATGCTCTCCTGAGCCTGGGATGCCCGGCAGTTGTCCGTCATCGCTCGGGCGGCGTCAAGCGGCCCACACGGTATCGGGCCGGATGGCAGCATCCCGGCGTTCGCCAGGCCGCCACCGTAGAGCCGCCGGGAACGACCTCTTACCGTCGCGATGCAAGGAGCCTCATGAAGGACGGCCCCGTCGATGTGGACGGCCCGGTGCCGTTCGGAAGGAGGGAACGTCATGGATGTTCGAACTCGGTTCGTGCGGGAGGGTCGGGTGCGGTTCATCGTGCCTGCGCTCCTCGCCGTCATGCTCGTGCTGCCCGGCGCGGCCACGTCGAGCATCGCACAAGGCCGGTCCGCGGGATCGCCGGACACCTATGTCTCCGACTGGGACGCGGTCGGAACGCAGGCATTCACGGCGGCCGCCCTGACACCCGCTGAGGGACACGTGATCTTCGCGTACGTGGCGATCGCCGTGTACGACTCGGTGATGGCGATCGAAGGCGGTTACGGGCCGTTCGCGATCGACGTCGATGCTCCCGCGGGCGCCTCACCTGAGGCCGCGGTCGCCGGGGCGGCGCATCGCATCCTCAGCTACTACCTGCCGGCCCAGGCGGCGGGGATCATCGATCCGGCTTTCACGGCTTCGCTGGCTCACGATCGATGACGGACAGGCGAAGACGGACGGCGTCGCGACCGGGGAGCTGGTCGCGGACCTGCTCATCGCCGAGCGTGCCGACGACGGCTTCCGTGCCGCCGTGACGTACACGCCGCCGAACCCGCCGATCCCCGGCGTCTGGCTCCCGACGGCGGCAACGCCCCCGATCGGGACGTACCTCGGACTGATGCGGCCGTTCAGCCTCGAGTCCGCCGATCAGTTCCGGCCGGGACCGCCGCCTCCGCTCAACAGCGGGAGGTGGGTCCGTGACTACAACGAGACGAAGCTGGTCGGCTCGAGCACGAGTACGAGCCGGACCGACGAGCAGACGCTGGCGGCCAGGTTCTGGGCTGAGCCACCGGTCCAACAGGCACGCGGCTCGTTCCGCAGGTTCGTGCTGGATCACGCACTGGACGTGGTGGACGCGGCGAGGTTCATGGGGATGATGTCCGTGACGTACGCCGACGCCCTCATCGCCTGTTTCGACGCCAAGTATCAGTACACGTTCTGGCGTACCGGTCACCGCCATCGGGGCCGATCAGACGGACGGCGACGCCACGGACGGTCGGCGACCCGACGTCGTCGCCACTCCTCCCGCCACGCCAACCACCCCGAGTACCCGAGCGCCCATTCGTGTGTACGCCCGCGGCGGGCTGGGTGACGCCACGTTCCTCGGTCCGGGAGCATCGACTTCACGGTCCCGAGCCTCACGGGGCTCGGTGATCGTCATTTCGACGCCCGTCTCTGGACCTGCAGAACGAGGTCGGAAGCCCGCGTCCGGGCGGGTCGCGTTCCGCTGGCTCGCGGCGGTCAGCGGGATCGGGATCGGGCGCCAGGACGGTGGGACAGGTGCTCTCGCACCACTTCCAGAGGTCGTGGCACTAGGGCACGTCGACACGCCCGCCAGCGGACCTGTTCTGGGGCGGCGGCGTCACCGCGGTGACGCACAGCTCTTCACGTTGGCAGGATGCCAGGGTGCAGACCATCGATGTCGCCGAGCGCCGCACCCGGCTCGCCGTCCGTCACCGGCTGGAACCCGGCCATCGGGCGGCAGGCGTCGTGGACGCGACCGAGAGCATGGTGTGCCTGCACGCCTCCGATCCGTCCGACCGTCTTACCTTTGGCCTCGAGCGCGTCGACGGGATAGCGGTGCCCGGAGCATGGAACGCGCGCTCTACGCTCGACCGGTCGCTGGTCAAACATCTGTCGATGCGCCGGACGCTGTTCGTCTTCCCGCGGCGACGCTGGCCTTCGCGCAAGCGGGCGCCAGCCGGCGCGTCGCCGACACAAACGTGCCGCCTCATCCGCCACGTAGAAGAAGCGGAGCCTGCCGAAGACGGCGAGCACTGGCTGAAGAGGGCGAGCGACCAGGTGCTCGCCGCCGCCCTGTCGGATGGGCGAGAGGCGACATCGTCGGAGCTGCGCGACGAGATCCCCGCGCTGCAGGGCACGATCGCGACGGGGGAAGGCAAGTCGTGGCGGCAGCCGCCGCGGCCCGCGCGACGACCGCGCCCCCGTCGTCGCGCAGGTCCAACGACGGCGGCCAGACGAGGCGACCCCGCCGGCGACGACGATCGGCATCCTCGGCCTGGGCGACGATCCGCCGGGAAGAGATCGAGCCACGCACGGCAGGCGGAGGGCGCGGCGGGACTGGTCGAGCGATGGCTGCGTTCGGCCCGGGGACGGTCACGGACATCAAGCGGCGGCTCAGCGATCCACCGTCGCGAACGTCAGGCGCGCCCTCACCGACTGGCGCGCCAGGTCGGCCTGGACCATCAGACGGTACGCGCCGTCCCGACGACCTCGCAGCCGACCGCGCCGGACGAACCGCGGCTGCGCCCGCCGCCGCTGATCCAACAACGATGGTGGTTCGACGCGAGCGGTGTCAGTCGAGGTCCGGCCAACTAGCGACGTCGACCTCGTTGCCCTCGGCGTCGGCCAAGGTCCACCATTCGGGCGCGTTCTCGTCGCTGACCACGTGACCACCCCCGGCGATCGCCGCGGCGACGCGTGCCTCTGCGCGATCGTGCGGGACATAGACATCGATATGTAACCGGTTGCGCTGCGGGCGCGGCGCATCCATCTGCTGGAACCAGAACGGCGGCCCCTGGAAGTCGGGATCCATCAAGTCCTCGTCCCCCACCTCCAGGTAGCCCAGCACTGCGCGCCAGAACGGCCTCACATCGGGGATGACGAGCGCGTCGATCGCAACTTGGACCTCTTGTAGGCCGGTCAGGTCGACAGGCATGCCAAGCTCGCGCGCCGCGGCCGAGATCTGCCGGGCAAGAACGAGGTCGCGCTCACTCAGCCGGCCTTCGAGGTCCGATTTCAGACGCACCGTCACGCCGTCCGGCCGGAGGTCGACATCGGGGTCTCGATCCGCAGCGTGGGCGAGCCGGCTGATCTCGTTCAACAAGCCAACACCCGCCGCCAAGGAGCCTGTGCGAAAGCGCGTCGACGCGGCGTCCCGCACGATGCGCCAGTCAGCCTCATGGAACCGCCGGGGTGCGATCGTGCTCCTACGCCCGCTTTTCTTCAGCCCCATGTAGTGCGCGCGCTCCGGCGCGTCGAGGTGCTCGACGGCGTAGCGCAGCGTGGTGCGCGGCATGGTGGCGGCGAACCGGTCGAGGAAGTTCCGCAGCCCGTCGGGATCTCGCTTGCCGGCTTCACGCACCCATCCGCCGACGGCCTTCTGGATCAGGTCGTGGTCGTCGTCGACCAGCACGTCGGCGATCGTGAAGGTCTCGGCGGTGTCGCCCTGGCGGATGAAGTAGTACGTGGCGACGATGGCGGTTCGGCGCTCGCACATCTCTTCGGACCGGGCCAGCTCGTAGAGGATGTCGCGCGGCTTGTCGAACAGGTAGCCGCCGACCACGTACGGCGCGCTTCGATCGACCAGGTCCCAGGTGTTGATCCGGTCGTGGCGACGGATGTAGAGGTCGAACAGCTCCTTGCGACGTTCCGGCGGCGTGCGCTTGCTGCGGGCCTGGAAGTCCATGATGCTGACCGCGCCGACCCGCACCTCGTGCACCGGGCTGTCCAGCAGGATCTCCACCTGGTCCAGCGGCATGTCGGTGAACTCCTTCGCGAGCGCGAAGACATCGCCCATCCGCGCGCCGATCGACACGTCGACGTCATCGAGCCCCTTCACCCCCGGCTTTAGGTAGCGCCGTGCGTCCTCGACCTGTCCCGGCGAACCGAGCGGCGTCAGCCGATCGATGAACCGGTTCGCGTTCAGCTCTGCCACGGAGTACGAACACCTCGCTTCGCTTGTCGATCGCCGAGGAACGTACTAGACGCCCAAACGGATGGAAGCCTGCCAGAACAACACCGAACGCATGGATCCGAACCGCTTCTCGATCGCTGACGGAACACCCTCCGGATCGACGAGTCAGACGACTTAAGTCCTAAGCCCAACGGTCAGGTTGTGCGGGCTACGTCGTTCAGCCTAGGGTCGGATGAGGTGGCGTCCCTCCTCCATAACTTCCCCTCGTATCGCCTGCGCCACGGTCTCCGGTTGTGGCGCCTCAGGCGACGCTACCCGTGGCGGTTCCCTTCCCCCAACCGTTCGCCGTATCAGGAACCCCACAAGGACAGCCCATGAGTCAAGACATGTGGAACCTCACTCCCCGGGAGGGGGACGTCCTCGCGTTCCTCGTCGCGGGGAGGTCGAATCGCGAGATCGCCGAAGAGCTCGATCTGAGCATCAGCACGGTGAAGGCCCACCTGAGCTCCTTGTATAGGAAGCTCGAAGTGTCGAGCCGGACGCAGGCCGCGCTCGTGGGTGTGAGGAGCTTCCCGATGTTGCGGGTATTGGCGAGTTGATCACGACTCGGGCGTTCGGGTGACGAGCGAGATACGTGAGCTGATTCTCAGCCCGCTTGAGATATCTGATGACCCGAGGACCGAGTCCCATCCCGATCGCGTCACGCACCGCGTCGAGCTCTTCGGCGACGCTTCGCACGACGATCTCCGCTTCGGCGAATGAGAGGCGATCCTTATCCCATCGGTGGGCGAGCTCTTGCCAGGCGCCCACCTCGATCGATTCGCACCATGCCGTGAGCTTCTCCGGAGTCCAATCGCTGCCCTCTGCTGCTCGGGTTCGTGCCGCCGCCCAACGTGCCGTCTCTTCGAGGAGCGCTTGAACAGCGACAGGGTGCGACGCGAGGTCTTCGGTGAATGACGTGAGCCGTTCCGCGAAGAAGTCAGGCATCCCAGCCCTTTCCCTCACGACGTCTTACATCTGGACACCCCGCACGTCGAATCGCCTGTTATCGAGTGGGCGGAGGAGCTGTCCGCCACCGTGGGACGGGAGAGGCGCCGGCGTTCGCCGGCGCCTCTCCGCGTTCGTCGCGGTGGATCCCCCGGATCAGGGGATCGTGCCGTCGGTGGTATCGCCCTCCGCGGCGTCGAAGTCGACGGCCCTATCGCGGCCCGGACCACCGCTGAAGGAATCGGCGCCCGCTCCGCCGGTCAGGCGGTCGTGTCCCTCGCCTCCGCTGAGGGCGTCGTCGCCGTCTCCGCCGAAGAGCGCGTCGCTGTCGTCCCCGCCGTTGACGCTGTCGTTCCCGTCGCCACCGAAGACGAGATCCTTGTCATCCCCGGCGCTGATGAGGTCGTTCCCGTCCCTGGCGGTGATCAGGTCCGAGCCGTCCCGCCCGAAGATCAGGTCCGCTCCCCTGCGTGCCGACCAGGATGTCCTTCTTATGGTCACCGACGATGACCGTGATCGCGACCGAGGAGGTGTTGCCGTCGAGATCGGTCGCGGTGACGGTGACCACCGCCTTCCCGTCCTTCCGGTGATGCGCGGTGATCGTCACGGTCCGGTCGGCATCCGCTCCGCCGAACGTGATGCCGGCGGCCGCCACGAGTTTCTCGTTCGACGACGTGGCCGAGAGCGTCACGTCGGCTGCCTCGCCGTCGAGGTCACCGACCAGCAGGTTCATCGTGCCGGTCGTGTCCGAGTCGGTCGCGACGCCGCCGGTCACCTCGATCGCCGGCGCCACGAGCGCGCACCGGAGGACCGTCACGTCGTCGACGTACCACCCGTCGATGCCCGCGCACCCGTCCATGCCCATGTCGAACCGGACACGGATCGTCTGGCCGCCGGTGACGCCCAGCGTCGAGAGATCGACCTGGGACTGCCCCCACGTGCTCTCGAGCACGCCACCGTCGGTGCCGCTGAATCCGGGCTCGCCCGCGAGCGGGTTGGTCTCCTGCAGCTCGACGTTGTACGGGTTGAACGTGTAGGCGGCGTCCGGCACCAGCGTGAACGGTCCGCCGTCGATGCTGACCTTCACGTTCCCGCCGTCGAAGGCGGCCTCCGTCGCCACGTAGTGATCGAACGTGAGATGCGTGGAGCCCGGCTCCGCCGGCAGCACGATGTCGGGGCTCTCCAGGCGCATGACGCCCGAGATGTCTCCGGCCCCGGCGTCGCAGTTCCCCTCATTGGGATCGTCGCCCTGTGCGGCGGCGCCGGGCCGCCCGGCGGGCAACGTCGTGTCATGGACCCAGTCGATGTTCGGCCATCCGGCGTACGTTCCCTCGTTCGTGAGGGTCCAGCCATCGAGCCCGGATTCGAAGTCCTCCTCGAAGACCGTCGTCGAGTCACCGGCACACACCGGCGGCTCGCCCGGCTGCAGGACCGGCTGGAAGTTGCATTGTTCCGCCGGGTCGGTACGGAACTCGACCGCGGCGATCATCTCGGCGACCTGGGCGCAGTCCTCCGCCGTCATCGACTCGCCGGACGGTCCGGCGGGCGTGCTGGTCGTGCTGAGCCCCTGCAGGTTGCCTCCACCGGCCACGAGGTCGTTGCATGACGCCACGAGCGCGTCCGCGTGGTCGACGAAGTTGCTCGACGGGGTCTGGTAGACCGTCATGGCACGGAAGTAGAGGTGCGCGGCCTTGACCAGACCGATCGCGCCGACCGTGTGACCGTTGTAGTTCCCACCCTCGACGAGCAGGGCGTACCCGTGGTTCGGCACGCCGGAGTTGGTGTGCACGCCTCCGCCGTCGTCCACCGCACAGAAGTACTCGGCATCGGTCACCTTGCCCGGGTCGTTGACGCACCGCGGGTTCCACATGTCGCGGATCGCGCCGCCGAAGGCGGTCGCGTCCTCGCCCATCAGCCAACGGACGTTGTCCGCCGTCGAGGGCAGGCCGAGCCGCATCGTGACGTTCACGCCACCGGCGAGCTCAGCCCTTGATCACGTTGCCCGACTGGAGCGCGATCCGAACGGATGGGATCGTGATCAACGGATCCACGCCGGCGAGAGCGGGCGGTGGTCCCCACACGTTGTCGGCGACGAGGACGCCGGTCGCCCCCGCTGCCTGCGCGTTCGCCACCTTGACCGTGAACGCGCACGTTCCGCGGTCGACGAGCGCGATGTTGCCGCTCACGGCGGCCCCGTTCGCGAACGGCTCGCACCCGTTGCTCGTCGGTGCGACACCGTCGTCCGCGAGGATCACATCGCCGGTGACGCCGGTCGCGTCGAGCGGTGGACCGAATTCGGCGGCCCCGGCGTTGCAGAAGCCGGCGATCGACCCGGGGCTGTTGATGACGACGTAGCTCCGAGGCACCGTGTGCGACGTGCAGTCGCCCTCGAGCCTGGCTGCGTCCGGGGTATCGGTTCCGTAGCCGTTGATCTGGTCGACCGTCTCGCCCCAGATGTCCGAGTACGACTCGTTGAGCGCACCCGACTGCCATTGGTAGATCAGGTCGTGCGTGAACTGGGTGTAGGCGTGGCCCCACTCATGCGCGACGACGTCGTCGGCCGTGACGCCGTTGCAGTAGTTGGTGGTCGCGCCGTTCCAGTTGGCGTTCGGGCACGCGATCGTCGGGTCGTTGTTGACCGACTGCATCTCGGCGCCGGCGCCGTCGTAGGAGTCGCGGGCGAACGCGTTGGAGAAGAAGTAGTAGGAATGGCCGCTCGCGGTGACGATGTTCTGCTGGTCCTGGTTGAGCGCACCGGGGAACGCGTCGCCCTCCTGCCATACCTGCGTGGCGGTGCTGATCTCGAACAGCCGGCGGAACAGCGCGTCGTTGATCAGCGAGTAGCGGTTCAGGATCTTGCCTGCGTGCGCGTGCACGAACACGAAGTCGCGCACGGACGTGCCGTTGGTGACCTCGACCTGGTAGGCGAGCTGGTTCGTGCCCTTGATGTCGCGGATCAGCCCGGTCCGGTACACGATGAGCCTGGCTGACGCCTTGAGATCCCGCACCTTGACGCGTGTTCGGCCGGGCGGGTCACCGGCCACCTCGCGGATCGCCCGGCGGGCGGCCTGGGCGGCGGAGAGCGTGGGCGCGACCGCGAGACGGACCCCCGGGACGAAGACGCCGTTCACCGCGGTCAACCGGTTCAGCTTGTCGAGATGGACCTTGAGCGTCGCTCCGAAGACGGCGACCCCGCGATAGACCTGCTCGTAGGTCAGGTGCGTGCCCAACGCGTCCTTCGCTCTGGACGTGAGCACCAACTGCGAGGCGTCGCGGATCCCGAAGACCTCACCGAACTCGGCGAAGAAGTCGCCCGTCTTCCCCGCGGGGGTGCGCTCGGAGCTCGTCGGCAGGAGGTCGCCGCGCCGGCTCACCCGCACGAAACCGGCCACACCGGTGCTCTTGCGCATCGAGACGAAGACCGATCCGTCCGCCGTCGATCGGAGCTCCCGGATGGATCGCGCGCTGAGGGCGGCGATGGCGTTCTGCTGCTTGTTCTGGTCCTGCGGCGATCTCGCCGTGGCCGGGGCGACGGACAAGGTCCACGCCACCATCGTCAGGATCAGGAACAACGCACGGGCGCGCTTGTGGTTCATCTCACCCTCCCTCTGCCGTCACCGGCATCCGATGAACTTCGCTGTGGCGAGCGCAGGCACGGTGGTGCAAAGCGGGCGGCGTGGTGACGAGAGCGCTGGGCGACGGAGCGGCACGCCTGGAACCGAAACACAGGGAAAAGACTCGCCCGGCCGTCGCTATCCCCCTCTCTCGCGCCGGACAGTAGGCACGCCGGTCCGGCCCGTCAAATCCGTCACGCTCCGTTCCCGCCCGAAGAGCGGATGGTCCGGGGTCGATCGACGAGCAGGAACGTCATCTGGGATGATCGGCCGCCAGGCGCTCGTGGATCCACGGGCGAGGGACCCTATCCGGCGTCCTCGAAGGAGGAGATGTCATGGCTACCTATCTCATGCGCTTCAGCTATACGCCCGAGACCTGGTCGAAGCTCATCCAGAACGCTGAAGACCGCCGCGATGCGGCGCGCGCGTACGCCGAACAGGTCGGGGGCGCCCTCCACGGCTTCTGGTACGGCTTCGGCGAATACGACGGCTACGCGATCATCGAGGCGCCCGACAACGTCTCGATGGCCGGCCTCGTGCTGGCGATCGCGGCGGGCGGCGCTCTTGCCTCGGTCGAGACGACGGTGCTGATGACCGTGGAAGAGACGCTCGAGGCACTCGCGAAGAGCAAGGGCATCGGCTACCACAAGCCGGGAGAGTCGCCGGCGAACTAAGCGATACTTCCGACATGGAACCCGAACCTGAACATTGCTGCTTCGATGATTGGGCCGCGGGGAACGCGAAGCGGGCTCGCCGCAAGGAGATCACCGCGGGAGTGACGAGGGATCTCGTCGAGGCGCTCGGTCCGTCGCGCCTGGCGGGCAGAACCGTGCTCGACCTCGGCTGTGGAACGGGCGACCTCGCGCTCGCGACGCTGGCTCGAGGTGCCACGCGAGCCACCGGTGTCGACCTGGGTTCGGGAGCGATCGAGCACGCTCGAGCGCTCGCCCGGGAGCGCATGGTCCAGGATCGATCGACGTTCCAGGTGGGCGACGCGGCCAAGATGCGATCTCGAAGCGCACGACGTCGTCCTCCTCAACCGGGTCCTGTGTTGTTACCCGCAGGTCGACGCGTTGCTGGAGAACTCCCTGCAGGCGGCACGCCACGTGTTCGCGTTCACGGCTCCGCCGTCATCGGGGATCGCCGGGACGCTTCGCCCGGGTCGAGACGCGGATCGCCAACATCATCTTCCGGCTCCGCGACAGGAAGTTCAGGGGCTTCCGCGTGTACGTGCACGATCTCGCGGCGGTCGATCGCCGGGTGCGCCAGGCCGGGTTCCGACCGATCGTCGAAGGTCGTCGCCGGCTGGTGTGGCAACTCGCGATCTACGAGCGGGCCGCGTGACCTATCGATCGCGTGGCGTTGCGTGCGCCTCTCGCTCGTAGAGACGTCGCTTCGCACGGACGACGTCCGCGTCGCGCGGGTCGAGGGGAAGCGGGTCGGCATGCTTCAGCTCTCGCTTGGCGACCTTCTTGACCTGGAGCTGCCGCATCCGCACCACCTTCCTTGCGGAAGGTTTCGGCGCAGATCGCCCGATGGATGACCGCGCGAGGAGGAAATGCCTGGTATCGAGTAGGCGAGGCTAGGATGACCGCATGACGGGTCTGCTCGAGCGCGACGTCCTCGTGATCAGCCAGAAGGCCAAGCTGATCGAGATGACCAACGAGTACCGGATCCTCGATCCGGAGGGCGCGGAGGTCGGGGCGATCCGTCAGGAGGGTCAGGCGAAGTCGAAGAAGGTGTTCCGCTTCGTCACCGACCTGGACCAGTTCCTGACGCACCGGCTCTCGGTCTACGAGGCGGACGGCACGAAGCTGCTCGAGATCGAACGACCCGCCAAGGTCTTCAAGTCCACGCTGAAGATCCGCGACGGCAGCGGAGCGGACCGCGGCGTGATCGTGCAGGACAACGTCCTCGGCAAGAAGCACTTCTCGCTCCGAGGACCGGGGGGCGAGCTGCTCGGGTGGATCGATGCGGAGAACTGGCGCTCGTGGGACTTCGCGATCCACGACGCCGACGAGGCGGAGGTCGGGCGGATCACCAAGCAGGTGGGCCGGCATCCTCCGCGAAGGGTTCACGACGGCCGATCACTACATCCTGCAGATCACCGGCCCGACGTCCCCGGATCTCCGGTTCCTGCTCGTGGCGTCGGCGGCGGCCCTCGACATCGCGCTGAAGCAGGACGACACCGGTGGGTGGGGCTTCGGCGGCCTCGATCTCGGCGATCTCATCCCCTGAGCCCGTCGAGATCGTCGAAACGAACCCAGAGCAGTAACAGGTTTGGACTCAACCCAAGAAGAGGTCGCCAAGATCGGCGTTCATCCTGCATCTGCAGTATTGCGAGAGATCAACCTGCGGGTCGACACTCGAACCGCCTTCGGGGAAGGAGGGCAGCGTGGATCCCAAGACGTTGGACCGGGAGCAAACGGCCGACGAAGCCTTCGACACCATCGTCGTGTTGGAGCCGATCGAGCCTGACGACGACTGGATGCCCGGCGAGTTCGACATCGACTGAGCGCCTTCAGACCGATAGAGGTCGGCTCGCGCATCGAACCCCGAGAGTAGTTCAGCTAGTTGTCGGGCAGAACGACTGGTTCGTTCGAGGCACGACGGCGGATGGCCGCTCGGACCCGGGCGACGAACTCGAGCGGGTCGAACGGTTTGGTGACGTAGTCGTCGGCTCCGGCTGCCATCCCTCTCGCCACGTGTGACGCGCCGGCCTGCCCGGTCAGCATCACGACCGGAAGGTTCCTCGTCCGGTGATCAACGCGGAGCCGTTGAACGACCTCGTCCCCTAGTAGCCCGGGCATCATGTAGTTACAGACGACGACATCGAAGTCGTCGCACTTGATGCGTTTCTAGCCCCGCGTCCCCATCGCGTTCGATCGCGACATCGAATCCGTGATGCTCGAGGATCCTTTGGAGGAACAGAGCTATGTCCAGGTCGTCCTCCACGATGAGGAGCCGTTGCGTTCCGGTCTCTTGCGACTGGTAGTCGATGGGTGCCGGGAGGTCCGGCAGCCCGAACATGAAGCGCGTGTGCTGGTCTTCCAGGTCCAAGCGAAACTCAACGTCCATTCCGATGAGCGTCACTCACCTCGGGCAGACTGTCGATCCCCCGACCGGGGTTTTGTCACTCTGGATGACCTATTCCGCCTCGTGCGAGTGGGCGAGACTACCCGCCGCTCGGCCACGGCAGTTCGAGCGTGTCCAGGAGGTCGAGGTCGCCCGGTGAATGCCCGCACTCGGTGAGGTAGCGAGCGAGCTCGCTGCGGTGCTGCGTTCCATGGTTCACGATGTGGGCAACGATCAGCCACCGGGGTCTCGCGAATCCCGGGCCAAGCTCGATCGACTCGGACAGCGCCGCATCGTCGTGGGCCTCCACGTAGCCGCGCAGACGGACGTCCTCTTCGAGGCAGAACGCGTGGATCGCCGAGAGGTCATCGAGCGTGAACCCGTGGTCCCAGACGTAGGTGTCTCCGACGTCGTTCCCCAACAGCGCTTCGCGCCAGCTCCAGTCCACGTCGACGAGGTGACGGAGCGTCTGGAACGCGCTGCCGTGGTCGAGGCTCGCGGTCCCACGGAACTGCTCATCCGACAGGCCGGCCGTCGCCGTCAGATAGCCTGTCGTTCGCCCACGCGTGGAACCTGACGAGGGCGAGCAGGCTCTCCGTATCCACCGACCCATCCTACGCAGGCGATCCGATCCGGACTAACGTGTCGGATTCGCCTGTCGCCGTTCGTGGGGTAGGTGAACGCGGACCACTGGGTCCGCCAGAGCAGAAGGAGCGGTCATGACCGAGTACCTCATCTACTTCAACCAGCAGTGGGTGGGCGACCACACCGAGGAGTGGTTCCGCGGGCGCGGACCGCTCGCAAGGGCGGTCGTGGACGAGATGAAGGCTGCCGGCGTGTACGTCTTCGCCGGGGGGCTGGAGGAGGAGGACGGCCCGGTCTACAGCGCCGACCCCACCAGTGGCACCGTGATGATCACCGACGGGCCCTACGTCGAGACCAAGGAGTTCCTGGGCGGGTTCGCGCTGGTGGACGTGGCCGATGACGAGGCCGCCAAGATGTGGGCGGGCAAGGTCGCGGAGGCATGCGGCTGGCCCCACGAGGTTCGCCGCTTCAAGCCGCGGCCTCACGTGTGACTCTGGGCTGAATCGGGTCCGATCGGGTGCAGGCGTGGTTGGCGATCCCTCCCGCGTAGATCGCCGGGTCCGAGTGACACAATCGTCGCGACGAGAGGGAGTCCTCTGTGCCGGTCGAACCCACGACATCCGAACTGCCCCGTGCCGCTCGGGAGGCCTTGGAGCGGCACGCGTGGGATGAAGCCTTCGAGTTGTTCTCGCGTGCTGAACGAGAAGCCGATCTCTCGGGTCGTGACCTCGAGTCCCTGGCCGAGGCGGCGTTCTTCACAGCACACGCCGACCTCGGCGTGGAGGCCAAGGAGCGGGCGTTCAAGGCGTACGTCGCCGATGGGGACGGGATCCGGGCCGCCTTCCTCGCCCTCGACCTCACGCAGCAGTACGCCTACCGGGGGAAGCCGTCCATCGCCTCGGCGTGGCTGCGTCGCGGCGAGCGGCTGGTGGAAGGCGAGTCGGAGAACTACACGCATGGCTACGTCGCGTTGCGTCGCGGCGAGGGCGCCATGCACGCGGGTGACGTCGACACCGCGATCGCGTTCGCCGAGGAGGCCGTCCGGATCGGCACCGCCTCCGGTGAAGCCGATCTGCAGGCGACGGCCCTGACGCTTCTCGGTTCCCTCAGGATCGCGACAGGCGAAACGTCCGACGGGTTCGCATTGATGGAGGAGGCCACGATCGCTGCCGTGAACGGCGAGCTATCGCCCTTCGTCACGGGAGTCATCTACTGCACCATGATCGCCGCGTGCCGCGACCTGACCGACTACCGACGCGCGAGCGAGTGGACCGAGGCGACCGAGCGATGGTGCGAGCGACAGTCGGTGTCCGGGTTCCCCGGCGTATGCCGCGTGCACCGGGCCGAGGTCGTCGCGTTGAGCGGAGCATGGGACCGCGCCGTGGAGGAGCTCGAGCGGGCCACGGACGAGTGTCTCGCGTATAACGCGATCCCCCCGTTGGCCGACGGCTTCTATGCCATCGGGGAGATCAGGCTGCGGATGGGAGACCTTCAGGGCGCCGAGGAGGCGGTCCGGCAGGCACACGCCTTCGGACGTTCGCCGGAACCGGTGCTGGCGTTGATCCGCCTGGCCGAGGGGAAGGAACGGGCGGCCCTCGTCGCGATCAACTCTGCCGTGGAACAACAGACGTGGGATCGATGGGCGCGCGCTCGCATGCTCCCGGCACAGATCGAGATCGCGATCGCAGCCGGAGATCCAGCGCTCGCGCGGCAGGCGGCCGATGAGCTGGAGCACCTCGTCCAGACCTACGACTCCCCCGCTCTCCACGCCCGCAGGCACGAAGCGTTCGGACGCGTGCTCATCGCCGAAGGAGCCCATGCGATGGCCGCCCAGGAACTTCGGATCGCGATCGGTCACTGGCGCGACGTGGCCGCCCCGTTCGAGATCGCGCGGGGTCGTACGCTCCTCGCATCGGCGCTGCGGGGTGTCGGCGAGGACGAGGCGGCCGACCTGGAGCTCGGCGCGGCGCGCGACGAGTTCGTTCGCCTGGGGGCGAAGCTTGATGCGGCGGAGGCGGACAAGGCGCTACAGATGGCGGCCGATCGCCGAGCCGCACCCGTGCAGGCACGGAAGACCTTCATGTTCACGGACATCGTGGGCTCGACGAACCTCGCTGAGCTCTTGGGCGACGAATCCTGGGAGCGCCTCCTGCAGTGGCACGACGACGCGCTGCGCGCGTTGTTCGCGAGGACTGGCGGCGAGGTCGTCAACTCGACAGGCGACGGGTTCTTCGTCGCGTTCGACTCGGCCCGTCGGGGGGTCGATTGCGCCGTCGCGATCCAGCGGGCGCTGGAGGAGCACCGCCGGACGAGCGGGTTCGCTCCCTCGGTCCGGATCGGCCTGCACGCCGCGGACGCGAACCGGCGGGGCGACGACTACAGCGGCATGGGCGTGCACGTGGCGGCGCGGGTGGCAGCGCTGGCTGGGGACGGCGAGATCGTCGTCACCACCGAGACGCTCGCCGAGGCCGATGACATCCGCACGTCGGATCCGCGCGAGGCCTCGCTGAAGGGTGTCACCGACCCGGTGAACATCGCCTCAGTGATCTGGGACCCCCAGTGAGCAGGCGCTTCCGTAGCTGAGGGTGGACGCACGAGCAAGGATCGACAGGCATGACACGGCTGGGGATCACCGCGCGTCTTGCCCCGAGCGTCGGTGTTTGGACGTCGAAGGAGCCACGCCCAGCCATGGTTGGGGTTCACCCGCGTCAATGAGTCTGAGCCTCAGCCTGTCTGACCGTGTTTCGTGATGAGTCGCGACCATGGCATCTGAACGCTTCTGTGTCAGGCATTCTATGAGGCGATTCACCACCTGCGGCTATGGAGGACGCGCTGCTCAAGGGGGGTCCATGGCCTCTCATCCTTCCCATGTTTCATTCACTTTCTCGGTGTGTTGTTGACTCGATGTCGACTTGGCTCGGCGAGGGCGACCGGTCGGAAACGCCGAATTCTCGTGCCAGGATTGGTGAACCTCGCAACCTACGGATTAACAGTCCCTGAGAAGTCGGTCCAGGGCAGTCCATCTACGTCCATATCCACATGTTGAGCGGCTCGGCGAATCCCCGCTCGTCCGGAATCGTCCACGGACGTCCACCCACTTGGCTGTCAGATTGGCGGTCAACGGCATGTGCTCCACGCGGAGGTTCTCCGCGACACCCAGCACCGTCACAGCGGGCACGAGACCTCGAAACGCATGTGACCTAGACAGAAACGCCCGCGGGCATGTCGCCGGTAGGTCAGGGGCTCGAGCCCAGGTCAGAGTTTCCGCAGCTCGACTCCGGCCGAAGGGTCCTTGGCGCCGAAGAATACTGTTCCCTCCACGACCGTGGCCCAGCTGAGGCGAGAGCCCTTCGGGCCAGGGGAAGCAAGTCCATCACCATCGTGGTCCCGATGGATGTTCCATCGCTCGTCCACGGCTCGAGCCCGTGCTTCCCGTCGTCGGCCCAGAAGTACAGGGCGCGCTCGACGTCGAGGCCGAGCAAGGGGCCATCGAGTCGCCCACCCGGCCCGATGTCCTTCACCATGACTGTCCCTGCCCCGGTCCCGTCGCTCTTCCAGAGCTCCCGCCTGCGCGCTTCACGGTCGCGGGAGATGAAGAACACGGTGTCCTCGACCGCCGTCATCGATTTCGGCCGCAGGGAGTCGGACCGGATGTCGCGCACCTTCACCGTGCCCGCCTCGGTTCCGTCGGTCTTCCACAGCTCGAGACCGTTCACACGGTCTGTAGCGGTGAAGCAGAGGTCCCCTCGACGTCGGTGAGGTCATCGGGCCAGGCATACCCGTGATTTCCCGGTCGGATGTCCTTCACCATCACCGTGCCGGCCTCGGTGCCGTCGCTCTTCCAGAGCTCGACGCCGTGGCCGCCGTCGTAGGCGTTGAAGTAGAGCGTCGTCCACGGACGACGGAGGTTGAACAGCTCGACCCACCGGAGCCAGGCCGAATGTCTTTCACCATGACTGTCCCTGCCGCGGTCCCGTCGCTCTTCCAGAGCTCGCCTCCGTTGACGCCATCGTGGGCGGTGAAGTAGAGCGTGCCGCTGACGTCGACCAGGTACTCGGGGTGCGAGCCGTTGGGCGAGGTTCCGTCCGACCCTGGCCAGATGTCCTTCACCAGTACCGTGCCAGCCTCGGTTCCGTCGCTCTTCCAGAGCTCCTCGCCGTAGGCCTCGTTGTAGACCGTGAAGTACAGCGTGCGTCCTGACGCTGTGAGCCATGAGGGGTAGGACCCCCTCATCCCCGGCACGATGTCCTTCACCATCGTCGTGCCGGCCTCGGTCCCGTCGCTCTTCCAGAGCTCGTAGCCAAACCCAATGCCGTCATTCGCTTGGAAGTACAACGTTCCACCGAGTGCTGCGAGGTTGTAGGGCTCGGAGCCGCGAGGTCCGGCGCGGATGTCCTTGACCATGACCGTCCCGATGGCCGTTCCATCGCTCCTCCAGAGCTCGTAGCCGTGCTCCCGGTCCTTGGCGGTGAAGTACAACGTTCCGTCGATGCCGGTCAGCCACTCCGGGGCGGATCCGGAACGTCCGGGCATGATGTCCTTGACCAGGCTGACGGCCGGCGCCGCCCAGGCGAGCGGGACAAACAACACCGTGATCCACAGCGCCACCACGAAGCGTATGCCCCGCCTCCCAGCCTGAGCTGCGTGCATCGCTGTCATCCGGGATCGACAAGCTCGAACACGAAGCCCTCCTCGCTCCGCTCTCGCGGAGGAGCTTTCAGGAGCGAAGCGTCGCGCGCCGGTCGCGCCTCCGAATCTCAATCGAAGGGTCCTCCGGCAACCTGCCGCTGTCAAGGCGGCCGCCGGTCGAGGTAGCCGGACAGGTCCGGATCGGTCTGGGATGGGCAGATGTGAACAGCGTGTTCCCGTGGTGGGCGCTGGAGGTTTGAACCTCCGACCTCTTCCGTATCAGAGAAATTGAAGTAACCCCGTGACCAGCCGACAACGCGGCTGACATGCGGTCCGGTGTCACTGGAGTACCACTGAAGACCGATGGGTTCGGTCGGCTCCTTGACCTCAGTCTCACCGAGTGGACTTGACTGACCAATGCCGTGAAGTCGCGAGGCTCGCCGCTGAGAGCAAGACGACCCGACAGAGTACTCAAGCGTTGCAGCTTCCCCTGAAGCAAGTCGCGGCTTGCCTCCGTGATCTGCACAAGAAGGGTCGAGGAGAGTGATGTCTGTCGGTTGCGAAGGGATGACCCGACGAGGCAGCAGGATTTCCCTAAGTTCTAGTCCTCGTTGTCCCGCCTTAACGCTTCCTTCATGGCCTCGCCAGCTCGCCGGGCACGCTCTTCATCACCTGGATCATTGGAGTCGAGCTTTGCTCGGATATTGGCGATGATTCCATTGGTTGAAGCCTGCAAGGTCGGAGTCGACCCGAAGCGAGGAGGAGGCTCGAAGGCGGCCCCGGAGGCTTGGGCGAGTTGGGCGAGTTCTGCGCCATCCTCCAAGGAGCTGCGGACGACGAGAGCGACCGTCGCGAGGTCGCTCGCGACGATCGTTCCGAGGTCACCGGTGGTGACTGTGTTCTCCACTCGGTCAATGGCCCCGTCGACGAAGAAGGTGATGCCGTACATGCCAAGGGGGAACTCGAAGAGCGCGATGGACACATCGCACTTCCGGCCCTCGGCGCTCACACTCGCAAACTCTGGAACAGTCATGCCACGGGCATCCGGGTGATCGTTGAACGGCGAAAAGACCGGCTCATCGAGCGGAAAGGGAGGCGATGCGGTGAGCGAGGAGCCCATCTCCGCAAGCGCCTCCGTGAGGGCATCGGCGAGGTTTCCGACGCGAGCGACTTCCGGGTAGTACGTCAGCGTTTCGTTCCTACGCCTTTCCCACTCATCGCGCTCACTCACGGCCACCATCGTAGTCGTGTGCTCGATCCACGAGCTGAATGCGGCTGCCGTGACGTCATTTGAAGCGATCTTCGGGGTGGATAGTCACCCACGTCAAGACGTTCAAGGGGAATCATGATGCCACATTGCGTGTCAGACCTCGACCCTTGTAGCATTCGCACGGGGTTGATGGTGCCCACTGAGGCTTGCCCCGTGACCAACGATCGATGCCCGCAGTGTGGAGGCACGCGTGCTTCGGCGATTGGCATTCACGGGGTTCACATCTGCTGCTGTCGTTGCGTCGCTCGTCGCTTCGACACCATCACAGGCCGGACCCATCCGTTGCCAGGTCGGTTGCGAACTAGATGGCCCCAAGCACGGACCGATTCCCCCGTGGACATCGAGGTGAGCCCCAACGGTGAGTCCGTGTTCGTTACCGGCGCCAGGCTACGGCCCTGGAGTTCGGATTGTTCCAACTACGCGACGATTGCCTATGCGGCAGGGACGGGAGCATCGGTCTGGTCGTCGCGCTACGACAGCGCTGGCGGTTCCTGCGACGTCCCCGTCGATTTCGCAGTGAGCCCGTCGGAGCGTTGATTTTCGTGACCGGCACCGGTAGACCGGGCCATCCCGAAGACATGATCACGTTGCTACGACGCCGGTCGACGGGGCCGAGGGGTGCCGATCCGCCGCTGAGGATCGACCGATGAACGGATACGAAAGGGGCAACAGGAGTCGTTGCGAGCGAAAAAGCACCGTGTACGTGGCCGGTACGTTGCAAGTCGACGACACCTTCAACCCGAGAAGTACAACTCCGTTCTGATGGTCGACGCCATCACGGGCTCCCGCCGGTGGATCGCTGAGTACACCGTCTCCTGGAGTATGGACGTTCTCGAGGGACCTCACGGTCGGGGAGACGGCCATATACGTGACGGGATCGGTAGCTCGCGGAGACGTCCGTCAGGGTCGCTGTTCACAGTCGCATACGACGAGAACACCGACACGCGACGCTGGGCGAGAGCCCTCGGGTTTCGTGGAGGGGACTCAATCGCGGTAAGTTCAGAGGGAGGCACGGTGTCCGTCGGGGAAGGAGCCCAACTGCAAGACGCCACCAATCCTCGCCTATTCCGCCGCCGACGGTTCTCGACTGTCGATGCATTCGACCGGTCGGAGTGAGTCCCGGACGACGTTGATGTGGTCGCGAGCCCCACCTTAGATACCGTCTCTATCAGGGAATCGGTTGTTGCGCAGTCATGGCTATCCTCATGACTACCTCGTCGTTCCACTCGACGCGTCGACGGGCGTGGTCGACTGGCGAGCTCGCTACGTCAACCCAAGGGGGCGCCTCGACAACCCGGTCGCGATCGCGATCACCGCAGACGGCACGCAGTTGTTCATCACCGGAAGAACCCAAGACGCACATACCATTACTCCATGGCGACCGTTGCCTTCGACGCGGTGACGGGACCCGTCTCTGGGTTGGGATCTACGACCGACAACAAGGAGGCGATGACTACGCTGCGGCGGTCGCGGCGGATCCGGGAGGCAACGGCGTGTACGTGACCGGTGTAAGTGAGACGCCTTCGGGCTGGGGCGATTTCGTCACGGTCAAGTACTCAACGACGTGAGCCAATCAGGCTCATCAGCTGCCACGTATCGCCTTCGATCTTCGCCATGACTTCCGCCGTCAGTCATCACGGGAGTCGGGACATACGACGTCGTGACATAGGACGTCGTGACAGCAACCGCTTCGTAGCCTCTCGTGCCAAGAGCAGCCTGAGCAGCGTCTCTGTGGGGCGACGCTCGGTAGAAAACCTTCGGGAGGACCGCGGTGGCAGCACACCGGGAAAATCGCCGCTCTGGAAGAGGGACGCAGCATCACGCTGAGGTCTACCCAGTGCGGGGTGACCGCTGACTATATGTACGCCTGTGCCCAGTACGGCGAGGGCATTCGCGTGAGCGTGGTGGCCGACTACCGGATGTCGGCCCTATGCGGCTGCTCGGCCCGGTCGATCAGGTCCGCGGTGCGCAGGGCGGACGGCGGCCAACTCGAGGCGTTCGCCGCCACGTTCACGTCAGCGTAGACCGTCACGCCCCTGGCCCGCAGGGGGCGGAACCGCCCGACTACAGCGTTCAAGGAGTTCGTCGACCGGTGCTGGTCGGCCAGACATGGAAGGAGCAAGTGACGATGCGAATCCACCCCGGACTCCATCGGGCGATGCAGGTGACCCGGCAGGAGGAGATTTCCCGCGCACGGCAGCGCGCGATCGTCGATCCCGATCGGAGCGCGTGGCCATGCGGTTGGGGCGAGCCGTCGCTGCCGGAGTTGCAGCAGGCCGCCTCGTGTTCGCCGAGGCCGCAAAGGCTGATAGAGGTATCCGGCACGAAGGTCAACTTGGCTGACGCGCATTGGATGCCGGAAGCGGATCGGCCGCCAACTGACCTCCGGAGAGTGGGGGCGATCGACGCGCCGACGAACGTCTATGTGAACGTCTCGCCGCTCGCGGGCGAACCTCCCTGCCACGTATCCGCTGATGGGAAACTACACATGGACAACGGTAGCTGCACGGGTGTTCGCGTTTTCAGTGCTCCCGGTACTGCTCGCCGCACTTCATGTTCGACTCGACTCGAGGGCGAAAGATCGTCTCTGGAAAGTAGAGGTCTACCTGATTCTACCTGTTCATGCTGGGGGTGGCCGCGAGCGGGCTCAGCGGTTTCTTCGGTCACGTCTTCACACCCGAAGCCGTCGCGGAGTCGATCGGTTGGCCGAAGGGCAGTCCATTCCAACAGGAGATGGGTTTCGCCAATCTTGCGCTAGGGATCTTGGGTCTTGTCGCAGCGGGGCGAAGGGACGGCTTTCGAGAGGCAACGGTCACGGCGGTCACCATCGTGGGGGTGGGCGTGACCGCGGTTCACTTCATCGACATCCTTCAGGAAGGCAACCTGGCCGCGGGAAACTCCATCCAGAACGTCGCGAACCTTCTGAAACCGGCTCTGCTGATACCGATGCTCTTCGTAAGTCGACGCTCTGAGCCCAACGGTACGGGGTACCTCTCCTTCGATCGGTGGCGGATGACGGTAGTCGGAACGGCAGGGATGGTTACTGCCGTCGTAGGGACAGGCTTGGGTGTCGGTTCCTGGCTCGAGCTTGCCGTGCCGGCGACGCTCGCCGCAGCCGTCCTAGCAGCGGGCATCGTCGGCGCGGTCGGCGAGCATCTCAAGGGACTCCTGAGGTCCTACTATCGGTAGGCTCACTCCTTCATTTGTCAAGACACGCGTCACCCTGCGCCGACCGTTCCTCAAGAGGCCAAGCTCGCGACATTGCTGCGAAACACGGTCAACCGAGCTGGAGCGCGGGATCGTGACGACACGCGGCTATCGCCGCCCGTGGCTCGCTTACCTGGTGCCGGTGACCAAGTGTCGACGGCTTGTCGGTTAGACCTGTCCGAGCCAGCCGACGTCCTCGTCGAAGCGTCCCGGCCATGCGGCACCGTTACTCCGACGTCGAGCGTCTTCGCGTCGAACGAGGAGTCGGACGATACGGGCGAACCTAGATGTCGGTTCCGCCCTGTCTGCACCTCGTTCTTGTCTCAGATCGTGCTCGATCATGCGGAAGCGCGCGGCCGATTGCTCCATCGGACCGAGCTACGCGCCCGCGACAACCTGGTCGGAGCGATCGGGCCGAGCAAGTGGGTCCGCTGGGTCGCCTCGTTGGCCCATCGTCGAGAGGGAGCGATCCCCGGGTGATGGTTCGCTCAGGTGGTCGGTAGACGGGGCAGTGGATAGGGAGATGCGGCACGGTACCGCGCGAGACCCTCAACGTGTCCGCCTGCACCTTTGCGGCGGGTCAGCACACCATCACGACTCGTGAGGGCACCCTGGTCCGGGCTTCGTCATCGTGCGAGCATCGAGCCATGGCAACCGTGACTGCTCGGCAGGCGGGTCGCCCGTCTCGACTCCCGTGGGCGCTCTGGGCGTCCTCGTTCGCGCTGTTCGTCTCCGGCAGCGTCCTCGTCGCCATCAACGGCGACCCGATCCTCGGGAACCTCGGTCTTGGGACCATCTTCGCCTCGATGGGGTTCAGCGGCGCGCTGATCGCGTCGCGCCAGCCCGAGAACCCGATCGGGTGGGTGTTGATCGGTTCCACCCTCGTGATCGCCTTGGCTTTCGTGACCGAAGGGTACTCGCGGTACGCCACCGAGGGCCGCTCCACGCCGCTGCCGGGATCGATGTGGGCCGCGTGGATGTCGCAGCTGGGCATGGGGAGCGGCGATCGGCCCGATCATCACGCTGCTCTTCCTGCTCTTCCCCGACGGCCAGCTGCCCTCGCCGAGGTGGCGTCCGGTGGCCGTGGCCTCCGTGGTGGTCATCGCGGTCGTCGTCCTGTTCGGCGCGGTCAATCCGCAGGCCGAGCTCGGCGTCCCCGGCCGCAACCCGATCGGGATCGACGCGCTCGGCCCGGTGGCGGAAGGGATCGATCGGGTTCGGGTTCCTGGTGCTCGTCGTGCTCGGGGTGCTCTCGGCGGCCTCGTTGTTCGTCCGGTTCCGACGCGCGAGCGGCGAGGAACGCCAGCAGATCAAGTGGCTCGCGTTCTCGGCGACCCTCGTCGCGACTTGGATCGCGCTGTCAGCGATCGGCGAGGGCCTGACAGGTCGAGCTCCTGCGCGACTCGGCGTTCATGGAGGCGTTCTCGGCGCTCGCGTTCCTGTCGATCCCCGTCGCGGTCGGCATCGCGATGCTGCGAGTACCGCCTGTACGAGATCGACGTCGTGATCCGCAAGACCGTGGTGGTCGCGGTGCTCGCGGCCTTCATCACCATCGTCTACGTCGGGGTCGTGGTCGGGGTCGGGGCGTTCGTCGCGGGAACGGCGACGGAGGGTCCGTTGCCGATCATCGCCGCCGTCGTCATCGCCGTCGCGTTCCAGCCCGTTCGAGCGCGCGCGAACCGGATCGCGAACCGGCTCGTGCTCGGCGAGCGCGCGACGCCGTACCAGGTCTTGTCGGCGTTCTCGGAGCGGTTGGCCGGCGCGTACGCGAGCGACGACCTGCTGACCCGCATGGCCACGCTCATCGGGCAAGGGACCGGCGTCCGGCGCGCCGTGGTGTGGCTCCGGATCGGCGAGGAGGTGCGGCCGGCCGCCTCCTGGCCGCCGGAGGATCTCGGCGGACCGTCGGCTCCGGCGGAGGAGCCGCGCCGACTCGTCGACGGCGGACTGCCCGAGCTCGGTGGCTCGCGCGCGTTGGACGTGCGCCACGAGGGCGAGCTCCTCGGCGCGATCTCGGTCGAGGAGCGCCCCGGCGAGCCGCTGTCGCACGAGGCCGAGCAGCTGCTCGAGCATCTCGCGTCGCAGGCCGGGCTCGTGCTGCGGAACGCGCGGCTGACCGAGGAGCTGCGCGCCCGGCTCGTCGAGCTGCAGGCCTCGCGCCAGCGCATCGTCGCAGCGCAGGACGAGGAGCGCCGCCGGCTCGAGCGCAACCTGCACGACGGCGCGCAGCAGCAGCTCGTCGCGCTCGCGGTGAAGCAACGTCTCGTCGGGACGCTGTTGACCCGCGATCCGGAGAAGGCGGCTGCGCTGGTCGAGGACCTACAGCGCGACACGGGTGACGCGCTCGACAACCTCCGCGACCTGGCGCGCGGGATCTATCCGCCGCTGCTCGCCGACAAGGGGCTCGTCGGCGGCGCTCGAGTCGCAGGCGGGCAAGGCGGCGGTCCGGACGCGCGTCGAGGCGCACGGGGTCGGCCGGTACGCGCAGGAGGCCGAGGCCGCCGTCTACTTCTGCTGCCTCGAGGCGCTCCAGAACGTCGCGAAGTATGCGCACGCGGATGGCGTCGTGATCTCGCTCCACGGCACCGGCGAGGCGCTGGTGTTCGAGGTGGCCGACGACGGCGAAGGTTTCGACCCGGCGCTCGCGCCTCGTGGAGCCGGGCAGACGAACATGGCCGATCGCCTGGCCGCCCTCGGCGGCGAGCTCGAGGTGCGCTCGCGCCCGGGGCCGGCACGACGGTGATCGGGACGATCCCGGTCAAGGTGGCGTGACTGCGACCTCGACGGGCACGTTCCATACCCCAACGTTGCAGTCCTACGCGCCCCGAGCGTGCTGCGCCATATTGGCGTATCGTTCTCGGCTCCGGTCGATGCGTGACGACCGGGTTTCGGGATCCGTCCGAGAGGAGGATTTCAGCCGGTGGTGGCGGTCTTCACCCTCTCGGATCACGCGAAGACCACCGCTGGCATCCTGCTGCTGGCGGTCGTGGCCGTCGAGTTCGGCGGCACGTTCATGCTCAAGGTCGTCCGCGGGAAGGTTCCGACGACGCCGTTCCAGGTGAGTTTCTCGCGCGCAGGACACGCGCACGCGGGGGTCCTGGTGATCCTCGCGCTCGTCTGCGTGATCCTCACCGAAGCCGCGAATGTCAGCGGTCTGCAGGAGACGCTGGCTCGGGGAGGCGTCGCGTTCGCCGCGATCCTGATGCCCGCGGGATTCTTCTTCTCATCGATGGGACCGGGTCGGACCGAACCGAACAGGTTCATCATCCTCGTCTGGGTCGGCGCGGGCGTGCTCGCCGCCGGCGTGATCGCGCTCGGCGTCGGCTTGCTGCGAACCACCTAGATAGGAGGCTGGAAGCTATTGCGACCGAGGGCGAGGATCGGTGTCTGCGGGGGGTCGGTGTACTCCCGAACGGCGTCACCTACTAGGACCGAGAGTCTCTTGAATTGACACACGGTCAACCAAACCGGTGCTCTCTCTATCCACTGAGCTACGAGGGCGAAGCTCAGGCCGGCTCTGGTCGGCGGAACGAGCAGGTAGGCCTTGCAGCCCAAACACAGCCCGGTGGATGCGTTGAGAGCGGACACTCCGAAGGCGAGCGCAGTCAGGCCGTAGCCAGGGACATCGATGTCTACCACGAAGAGGACTCAGCGCCAGGGCAGTGAACACGAAGCCGAAGAACTGGGCGAACCGCGCCGGCCGAGCATCCTCCAATTCAGTCGGTGGTTCGATCCGCGGCCAGATGAAGCGGGCGAAGATGTGCGCCCACAACGACCACTGAAAACTCACGAACGCGGTGAACGCGAATACGGCGACCTGCGAGGCGAGCAGGCCGAGACCCAACGGTCGAGCAACATCCATGATGAGCAACACGACGGCGAGCGTGCAGGCAGTGGCGCCGGCACTGAATCGCAAGAGGCGCGGATCGACGCGACCGCGGAGCGGGCACACACTAGGTCTGAGGCTGGGCATGAGGTCTCCGAAGGGTGGACCACGCTCGATCCGATCCAGATCAGGCTACTCGGTGCGCCCAGCAGTTAGCCTCACCCGGGCGCACGAACACCGTACGACGTAGGGAGTCGACGCCGATGGTCGGAACCGACGAGGTAGTCCGGGTCGATGGGCTCAGGATGCTCTACGGTCCCGTCGTCGTGCTCGACGGAGTCACGTTCGGCGTGGGTGCCGGCGAGGTCGTCACGCTGCTCGGCCCGAACGGGGCGGGCAAGACCACCACGATCGAGATCCTCGAGGGGTTCCGGGTGCGATCCGACGGTGACGTCCGTGTGCTCGGGGTCGATCCGATCGGGGCCGACCAGGACTGGCGGGCCAGGGTCGGCGTCGTGCTGCAATCGTGGCGTGATCATGCCCGATGGTCGCCACGGGCCCTGCTCGCCGATCTCGCCCGGTACTACGAGCCGTACTCCACTCAAGAGCGCGAACGGCCCTATGACGTCGAGGCGTTGATCGCGTTGGTCGGGCTCGAGCCGCAAGCCGACCGGAAGATCCGCACCCTCTCGGGCGGCGAGCGCCGCCGCCTCGACGTCGCCGTCGGCATCGTCGGGCGGCCCGAGCTGCTCTTCCTCGACGAGCCGACCGCGGGCTTCGATCCGAAGGCGCGGCGGGAGTTCCACGCGTTGGTTCGTCGGCTCGCCGACGAAGAGGGCACAACGATCCTGCTCACCACGCACGACCTCGACGAGGCGGAACGGCTCGCCGACCGCATCCTGATCCTCGCGGGCGGGCGCATCGTTGCCGACGGCACCGCGGACGAGCTCGCCAGGATGGTGACCCGCGACGCTCGGGTGCGCTGGCGCCGCAACGGCGAGTCGTTCGAGCGGAGGACGCCCGACGCGGTCGCGTTCGTGCGCGACCTGCTGTCGCGCAACGGCGACGAGATCGCCGACCTCGATGTACGCCGAGCGACGCTCGAGGACACGTACCTGGCGATGGTGCATCAACACGAGAGCGGCGATCCGAGCGACGCCACGACCGCGTTCTCAGGGGGAGCCGATGGACCCTAGGCTGCATGCGATCCGCACCGGCATGCGGCGCGGATGGACCGAGTTCAAGCTGAGCATCCGGAGCCCCCAGGACCAGGGTTTCTACCTCTTCATGGCACTGATCGACCCTGATCTACCTCTTCTTCAACCGCGCAGACAGGGTCGAGGGCACCGCCCTCTACTTCCCAGCGGTAGCGCTGCCCAGCATCCTCGGCGCGATGGTGGCGTTCGACATGGTGATCGGGCGCGCATACACTCGCGATGGAGCGTGAGGACGGCACGCTGCTGCGGGCGAGGGCCGTGCCGCACGGGCTGATCGGCTACGTAACGGGGCAGGTCGTGGTGAACTCGCTCAGCCTCGTGCCGTCGTTCGCGGTCAACATTATCCCGAGCGCCCTGCTACTTCGAGGGCGTGATGAACCAGGGAGCGCAGGGGTGGCTGACGGTGGTGTGGGTGGTCGCGCTCGGGCTGCTCGCGACCCTGCCCATCGGCATCATGATCGGGTCGCTGGTGCCGGGCGTGCAGAAGGTCGGCACGTGGGGCATGCTGCCGATGCTCGTGCTCCTCGGCACCTCGGGAATCTCTACCGATCCAGGAGCTGTGGGGGTGGGTGCAGGCCGTGGCGCAGATCTCCCGGTCTACTGGCTCGGGCTGGGCATGCGGTCGGCGTTCCTGCCCGAGGCCGCCGCGGCGCTCGAGATCGACGGATCGTGGCGCACTCCGCAGACGGTGATGGTGCTGACGGCCTGGGCCGTGTTCGGCTTGCTGGTCGCGCCGGTACTGCTCCGGCGGATGGTTCGACGTCAGTCGGTTCGAAGGTGGCGGCCGCCCAGCAGGAAGCGGTGCAGTGGGTCCGGTGACGGGAACCCGCACGGGTGGTGCCCGACTGTGCGATCGGCGCGCCTCGGGCGCCGAAGTTCCTCAGTGAGGTAGC
>CAVZQM010000003.1:0-745220 GCA_963777495.1 uncultured Actinomycetes bacterium
ACCTCCGCGGTCGCCTCGGGGTCGCTCATGGGGTCACGCTAGCACCGGGAACGACGAACCCACCCTGCGCTCGCTAGGCGCGCCCCGCCAGCTTGCGGAGGAAGAGCGCCTCAGCCAGCGCCATGTGCTCGAGCTCGCCCAGGTCGACGCTCTCGTTCACCGAGTGGGTGTTGGAGCGCTCGTCCGCCGCGCCCAGCAGCAGCACGGCGATACCGGGGAACGTCTCGTCGAGCATCGGCACGAGCGGGATCGACCCGCCGGATCCGGTCTCGATCACGTCGACGCCGTACGTCTCCTCCAGGGCCACGCGCGCGGCCAGGAGCGCCGGCGCCGCGGTGTCGACCATGTAGCCCTGCCCGGCATCGAACGCCCCGCCCTCGACCGACACCTCGACCCCCCACGGGGCCGCGTCCTTCAGGAAGGCGATCAGCGTCTCGGTGGCGGCCGCGGCATCGTCACCGGGCGCCAGACGCAGGCTGACCCGCGCCCGCGCGACCGGCACCACCTGGTTCGAGGAGCCGACGATCGCCGGGGCGTCGATCCCCAGCACCGCGACGGCCGGCCCCGCCCACACGCGGTCGGCGATCGAGCCGGCTCCGATCGTCCGGAGACCATCGACGGTGCCGGCTTCCTGTCGGAGGTCCTCCTCGGGGTAGTCGGCACCCTGCCACGCGAACCGACGCAGCCCGGGGATCGCGACGTTGCCGTCGTCGTCGTGGAGCCTCGAGATGATGCGCGCGAGGGCCGTGATCGCGTCCGGGATCGCGCCGCCGAAGGATCCGCTGTGCTGCGCTTGCGCAAGCACGCGGACCTGGACCACGCAATCGGTGACGCCGCGGATGCTCGTCGTGATCGTGGGGACGCCCGTCCGGTAGTTCCCGGCGTCGCAGATCACCGCGACGTCGGCACGGAGCAGGTCCGCGTTCCCCTGCACGAGCTCGGGGAGGTGCGCGGTGGAGCACTCCTCCTCGCCCTCGACCAACACCTTCACCGTCACCGGAACGTCGTCCCCGAGGGCGCGCAGCGCCGCCGCGTGGACCACGACTCCCGACTTGTCGTCGGCCGAGCCGCGTCCGTACAGGCGACCGTCGCGGATCTCGGGCTCGAAGGGTGGCGAATCCCACTGATCGAGTGGCCCTTCCGGTTGGACGTCGTGATGGGCGTAGAGCAGAACGGTCGGGGAACCCGCCGGTCCGTCGATCTGACCGAAGACGGCCGGGTGGCCGCCGTCGAGCTCGAGCAGCCGGGCGTCGGCGACCCCCGCCGAGACCAGGACGTCGCGCGTCGCCTCGGCGCACGCGCGGACGTGCGCCGGATCGTCGCCCGGATACCCTTTCGACGGGATCCGCACCAGGCGCTCCAGGTCGGCGATCGTCTGCGGCATGTCGGCCGCGATGCGGGCTCGCAGCTCGTCGATGCTCATGGGCGCGAACACTATCGCAGCGCTACGGCGAGAGTCGCTCCACCCGCCACCCCGTCGGCTCGTCCGGATCGTTGGTGTAGCGGAACCGATCGTGCAGGCGGTACGCGCGCGCCTGCCAGAACTCCACGGTGTCGGGGACGATCCGATAGCCACCCCAGAACGCCGGACGAGGGATGTCCTCGCCCGGGTACGTCGCGTCGATCTCGACGAACCGTGCCATCAGCTCGTCGCGTGATGCCAGGACCGTGCTCTGTCGCGACGACCACGCGCCGATCCGCGCCTCACGCGGGCGGCTCGCGAAATACGCATCGGACTCGGCGTCGCTGGTCCGCTCGACCGAGCCCGTGACGCACACCTGGCGATCGAGCTCCTTCCACAGGATCGCGAAGGCGGCCCATGGGTTCGCGGCAAGATGCGCGGCCTTGCGGCTTTCCAGGTTCGTGTAGAACACGAACCCGCGGTCGTCGAAGCCCCGGAGCAGGACGTGACGGACCGCCGGCTTCCCGGAATCGTCCGCGGTGCCGAGCGCGATCGCGTTCGCCAGGTGGATCCCTTCGGCCTCCGCGTCCTCCAACCATCGGCGGAACTGCACCAGGGGATCGGTGCTGAGGTCGCCGGCCTCGAGCGAGGCATCGGGCTTGTCGCTCACGGCCACAGCTTTCCACACCCACGCGCACGATCCGCGGACTTCGCCCCGGCTACTTTGACGTTTCGGTGCACCTAAGCGTAGAGTTCTCGACCTGAGGGGTCGGATTTCAACGAGGAGCGCCAGTCGTGTACGTGTGCCTCTGCAAGGCCGTCGCCGATCGGGCGGTCCGCTGCGCCATCGATGATGGCGCGTGTAGCGTCCGGGACGTCGCCGGTCGGTGCGGCGCCGGGACGATGTGCGGTGGGTGTCGCCCCACGATCATGGCACTGCTCGCGGAGGGTGTGAACGCGTCGCGCGCGGATGCTACCGTCATCCCGTTCATCGGCGCGGCGAAGGGAAGCGATGATGCAGGGAAGCGATCGGGTCAACGAGGCGCTGAACGAACTGCTGACGCTCGAACTCACGGTGATCAACCAGTACTTCCTGCATTCGAAGATGTGCGACAACTGGGGGCTCGCGCGGCTGGCGAAGCGGCTCCGTGACCTCTCCCTCGAGGAGATGAAGGACGCGGAGCGGATCGTCGATCGGATCTTGTTCCTGGAGGGGCTGCCGAACATGCAGCGTCTGGGAGCCGTGCGCATCGGCGAGAACGTCCCCGAACTGCTCCAGATCCAGCTGGACGGGGAGCGCCAGGCGCTCACCATCCTCGCCCAGGGCATCAAGGTGGCCCTGGAGGAGGGAGACGAGGCGTCGCGGGAGTTCTTCGCGGGCAGCCTCCTCGAAGAGGAAGAGCACGCCGACTGGCTCGAGACCGAGCTTTCGCTCATCCAACAGGTCGGCGAGGCGAACTACTTGGCGCAACAGATCCACGACTGACTGACCGCGGGTCGCGTCGGATCAGCCCCGCGTGCTCGGACCTCTGGTGGATGCGGCGTAGCGCGCCGGCGTCGTCCCGACGTGCCGCTTGAAGTGCCGCGTCAGGTGCGCCTGGTCGTGGAATCCCACGCCCGCCGCAACCTGGGCAGCGGGCTCTCCCGCGAGGAGGCGTCGACGAGCGGCCTCGATGCGACGAGCCAGCAGGTAGCGGTGCGGGGCGATCGCGTACGCGGTCGTGAAGCTCCGCACCAGGTATCCCGGCGACCGCTGGAGGATGCGTCCCGCCTCGGCGAGCGTCAGCGACTCGAAGGACCGCTCGTCCAGGAGGTCGCGGAGATCGGAGGCGACGGTCGCGCTGGGGGGCTCGCCCCCCGCGTCAGCGACGTCACCCAGATGATGCCGGAGCCGCGAGCCCACGACGGCGAGCAGGCTCTCGGCGGCGAACGTCTCTCCGGGCTCCTGCAGGGCTCCGTGGAGCGCATCGATATCCGCGACGAGCCGTGGGTCGTCGATGTCCGGTTCGTCCACGGCCCGGCCGATCGCGCGCTCGTCCAACACGTCCGTCCCGAGGTAGAGCACCCGCTTGCGGAACCCTGAGCCCGTCGCCGGCCGGCCGTCGTGAACGACATGGGGCGGCAGGACCGTCACCCGCGCGCCGACGGCCCCGCGATGGCGGTCCTCGAGGTCGTAGCGGATCGCGCCCTGATCGACGACGAAGACCGTCCAGGTGTCGTGGGTGTGCCGGGGATACGCGTGCTCGACGAACCGAGCGTGGAAGACCTCGTGGATGCCGGGCACCGCCGGCTTCCAGGCGCGAACCCATTCGCGTGGCGTCGTCACGAGGTTCCGATCGTACAAGACCTCCGCACGCACCCCGGGTTGGATGTGTGCATGTCGACACGCCGCCGGGGCGCACCGTGAGCGAGTTCGTGGGGTTCCTGGGTTTCGCGTTCGTCGGCACCGTGTCACCCGGGCCGAACAACACGGTGCTGTGGGCGTCGGGCCTGCGGTTCGGGTTCCGTCGAACGCTCCCGCACGTGCTGGGGACGGCGTTGGGGATGGGGCTGCTCGTCGTGGGCATCGCCGCCGGGATCGGGGCGGTGCTCGAGGCCGTCCCTTCCGCCGTGTTCGCCCTGAAGCTCGCCGGTTCGGCGTACCTGCTCTACATCGCGTACCGCGTCCTCGGCGGCGGGGTCGTCGGACGCGCCGAGGTCTCGAACCCGCTCAGCCTGTGGCAGGCGCTGACGTTCCAGTGGGTCAACCCGAAGGCGTGGGTCTTCTCGCTCGCCGCCGTGGGCACGTTCCTGTCTCCCGATCTCCATCGGCTCGCGGCCGTCGGACTGCTCACCGCGACGCTCATGGCCGTGGTCGTGGCGTCGGCGGCGATCTGGGCGGCGGGTGGAGCGGCGCTCGGGCGCGTCATCGAGCATGAACGGACGCGGCGGGCGATCGCCACCGTCCTCGCCGTGCTGCTCGTGGCATCGGTCGCGCTCATCTGGATCTAACGGACCGGAACGCTCGGCTGCCGACGACGTGCCTGCACGACGCCGGCTGTGGTTCGATGCGTCCATGTCCTCGGACGCCGAACGCATCCGCGAGCTCGAGCGAGGGTTCCGTCGCGACGGGCTCCCGAACCTGATCGTCGGGCTCTCGGCCGCGGAGGACATCTTCACGCGGGCGATCCCGTTCCTGGCGCTGGTGTTCGTCGTCGAGGTCGTGAACGCGCTCGACATCGAGGCGGGCTGGACCAACCTGTTGCTCGCGCTCGGGGGCGCAACGGTGTTGATCGGCGGGATCGGTGTGCTCAACGTCCTGCGAGGCCGTCCGTTCTTCTCCGTTCCCAGGCGCGTCGGCACGCCCGAGCTGATCGCGTTCGTCGCATTGCCGGCGGTGCTCCCCGTGCTCTTCAGTGGCCAGTTCCTGTTCGGTGCGAACACGGTGCTCGTGAACGCCGTCCTGTTGCTCCTGGTCTACCTGGTGATCGGGTTCGGCGTGATCGCGATCCGTCCGGTGGACCGGCGTTCGGTTCTTCGTGCAGCTCGGTCAGTCCGTGACCGTGCTCGTCCGGGCGGTCCCGCTCCTGCTGTTCTTCTCACTGGTCATCTTCGTCACCACCGAGTTCTGGCAGGTCTTCACCTCGAGCGGGACCGGCGTCTACTGGACCGCGATCGGCACGTTCGTCCTGCTGGGCACCGTGTTCCTGACGGTGCGTCTGCCGGGGGTCGTTCGCGAGATCCAGGAGGACTCGTCCGTGGGGGTTGTCGCGCTCCGCCGCAGGGAACGCATCGAACCTGGCGGCCGTGGCGCTGATCAGCGAATCTCTCCAGGTGCTCTTCGTGAGCGCAGCGGTCTGGCTCTTCTACGTACTCCTGGGGACGCTCCTCGTGTCGGCCGAGGTCCGATCGGCGTGGCTGGGCACGACCGGTTCGACGATCTGGGAGATCGCGATCTTCGGGGAGCGGGTGCAGGTCACGTGGGAGCTGCTTCGGGTGGCGACCGGCGTGGCCGCGTTCGCCGGTCTCTACTACGCGGTCGCGATCCTGGTCGACGAGGGCTACCGGGATCAGTTCGTCGACGCCCTGAGCTCGGAGCTCCGAGTGACGTTCGAGCGCCGATCCGAGTACCTGGAGCTGCTCGGGCGTCAGGAGAGGTCTGACGGTTTGCGAGATGTCGGCACCCGACCGTAGGGTCGAGGCATGACGAACACACCGATCATCCTGGTTCCCGGGTTCTGGCTCGGCGCGTGGGCGTGGGACGAGGTCGCCGCCGCGTTGCGCGCCGACGGCCATGACGTCACCGCGTTGACGCTGCCCGGCCTCGAGTCGGCGGACGTCGACCGTTCCACGATCACGTTGTCCGACCATGTCGACGCCATCTGCGCGGCAGTGGAGACGGCCGGGCGTCCCGTGGTGCTCGCCGTGCACAGCGGTGCGGGGTTCTCCGGCTACGCCGCGAGCGACCGCATCCCCGAGCGGATCGCGGCGATGGTCTACGTCGACACCGCCCCGGGCAAGCCCCCGTTGGACCCCGATTTCGATGCCGTCGAGAAGCCCCTGCAGTGGGAGGAGCTTGCCGGGGAAGAGAACCTCGACGGCCTGACGGATGAGCAGCTCGAGACGTTCCGGCGTCGCGCCGTACCCGAGCCCGGGGGGGTGATGCGCCAGGGGTTGGAGTTGACCAACGACGCGCGTCTCGACGTGCCGAGCACCGTCATCGCGACGGGGTTCTCCTCCCAGGAGTACAAGGACGCCGTCAAGGAGGGCTATCCGTGGCTCGCCGGCCTCACCGAGGTTCGGGACGTCACCTGGGTCGACCTGCCGACGAGCCACTGGCCGATGTGGTCCCGCCCGCAGGAGCTCGCCGCGATCATCAGCGACATCGCGGGTGAGGCGCGGGCTCCCGACGCCTAGGGTTCCGATCGGTGGTGCCCCCGGCAGGACTCGAACCTGCGCTTCCGGCTCCGGAGGCCGGCGCTCTATCCTCTGAGCTACGGGGGCGTGGCGTGGTGGCGAGTCTAACAACGGCGTGTCTCGCCCCTTCGGCGGATCCTGCCTTGAACACCGCTCGAACGAGCACGCGGCCAACGATGGAAGAGCGGGAGGCTCGGCTATCCTCGGGGCATGTCCGAACGATCGGTCCCCGTGATCCTCCTGGTCGACGACGACCCGGTGATCACCCGGCTCCTCGAGGTGAACTTCCGGCTGGTGGGTTTCCGGGTCGCGGCCGTGGCGCGTGGCGACGTGGCGCTCGAACGAGCGCGAGCGGTGCCGCCGAGCGCCATCGTCCTCGACGTGATGCTTCCGGGACTCGGCGGCTATGAGGTGTGCCGGCAGATGCGGCTGATCCCGAACCTCGCCGACGTCCCCGTGGTGTTCTTGACCGCGCGCTCCCCCGACGAGGAACAGGCCGCGAAGGGCGGGCTGGGGCCGGTGGACTTCGTCAGCAAGCCCTTCGAGCCCGGCGACCTGGTCGAGCTCGTGCGCCGACGGGTCGCGGAGCGGCAAGGGCCGTGATCGAGGAGCGCCTCCTCGAGCTGGTGCGGGCAGCGCTCGAGGTCGCGGCGGGGGAGCTCGGTTTCGAGGGTGACCTGCCCGAACCCGAGCTGCTCCCCACGAAGCAGAAGGCGCATGGCGACTTCGCGACGAACGTCGCGCTCGTGCTGGCGTCGAAGGCGGAGCGGAACCCGCGCGAGGTGGCAGAGGCGATCCGTCGAGCGTTCCCGGATGCACCGTTCGTCGAACGCGTCGAGGTCGCCGGTCCGGGATTCCTGAACCTCTTCGTCACCGACGCGTGGCTCCACGACGCGCTCCGTGAGGTGGCGTCGCGGGGTTCGTCGTACGGCGCCGCGGCGTCCAGCGGTCGGCGGGTCCAGGTGGAGTTCGTCAGTTCCAACCCCACGGGTCCGTTGACGATCGGTCACGCGCGCAACGCGGCGATCGGCGACGCGCTGGCCTCGCTGTTGGCGAACCAAGGCTCGGAGGTCGAACGCGAGTACTACTTCAACGACGCCGGCGGGCAGATGGATCGGTTCGGCCGGTCCGTAGAGGCACGGCTGCTGCAGCTGTTGGGACGGGATGCCGAGCTGCCCGAGGACGGGTACCGCGGTGACTATGTCCTGGACATCGCGCGAGACATCCTGGAGGCCGAAGGTCCCGGGATCGCGGACCTGGCGGAGGACGAACGGTTCGCTCGTCTGCGCGATCTCGGTGCTCAGCGGATCCTCCGGGGGATCAAGGAGACGCTCCAACGCTTCGGCGTGCACTTCGACGTCTATCGGTCCGAGCGCGAGCTGGCGGAGGCCGGCGAGATCGACGACGCGATCCATCGACTCCGAGACGCGGGCTACATCTACGAGGACGATGGTGCCGTGTGGTTCCGCTCGACGGCGTTCGGCGACGACAAGGATCGTGTGGTGATCCGCTCCAACGGCGTTCACACGTACTTCGCGGCCGACTGCGCGTACCTGATCGACAAGTTCGCCCGTGGCTTCGATCACGTCACCTACGTGTGGGGAGCGGATCACCACGGCGATGTCGCCCGGGTGCGGGGGGCGGCGGAGGCCCTGGGCCTCGATCCGTCGAAGGTCGAGATCCTGCTGTATCAATTCGTCGCGTTCTTGCGGGACGGCGCGCCGGTCAAGATGAGCACGCGCGCCGGCGAGTTCGTCACCCTGGATGCGCTGATCGATGAGGTCGGCACGGATGCGGCTCGGTTCACCCTGCTGCAGTTCTCGAACGACTCCGCGGTGAACTTCGACATCGAGGTCGTGAAGCAGCAAACCATGGAGAACCCCGTCTACTACGTCCAGTACGGACACGCACGGATCGCGAGCATCCTCCGAAAGGCGGCGTCACAGGGCATCGCGATGAAGGCGATCGCCGACGTCGATCTGTCCATCCTGACGCACGACAGCGAGGTCGACCTGCTCCGCGCGCTGGCTGAGGTTCCGGGCAAGCTGGCGGTCGCCGCCGAGCAGCGGTCCCCGCACCGTCTGACGCACGCATCTCAGGAGCTGGCCGCGACGTTCCACCGCTTCTACACGGAGTGCCGGGTGGTCTCCGACGACGAGGCGCTCACGCAGGCTCGTCTCTGGCTCGCGACCGGGACCAAACAGGTGCTGGCGAACCTGCTCGGGCTGCTCGGCGTCTCCGCTCCCGAGGTCATGGACCGGGCCGATGGCTGAACGGACCGCCCGGCTCGGGACCGACCAACGGACGGATGCGTCGCCACCGCCACCGAACCCATGGCCCGCGAGCGCCTCGTTCGAGGCAGACGGTATGTGGATCGCCGGCCAGAACGCCGCGCTGTTGGCCGAGCGGTTCGCCACGCCGCTCCTGGTGTTCGATCAGGACGACCTCACCGCCCGGCTCCGCGCAGCTCGGTTGGCGTTCCCGAAGACGTTCTACGCCGTCAAGGCGTTCACGGCACACGCGATGCTCCGCCTGGCCGTCGACGAAGGGCTCGACCTCTTGGCCGCGAGCGGCGGTGAGGTCGAAGCGTGCGTGCGTGCGGGGGTGCCCTCCGCACGGATCGCGTTCCACGGCCGGAACAAGAGCGACGACGAGCTCGCGCTCGCCGTTCGTGCGCGTGTCGGATTGGTGATCGCCGACGGTCTGGATGAGCTGCGGAGGCTGGATGCGGCTGCCGCTTCGGTGGATGTCGTGCAGCCGTACCTGTTACGCGTGAACCCAGGTGTGCGGGTCGATACGCACGAGTCGATCGCGACCGGGCACGAGTCGACCGCGTTCGGCGTGCCGGCAGCGGCGGCGTCCGAGACGGTCGCGTCCGCGGCGTCGTTGCCGAACCTCCGGTTCTTGGGCCTCCATGCGCATATCGGGTCACAGGTCCCCGCCACCGAGCCGTTCCTGCGGGAGCTCGACGTCCTGGTGGCGTTGACCGCCCGGCTGCGTGAACAGCACGGCATCGCCGTCGAGCTGCTCGACATGGGCGGCGGATTCGCCATCACGTACACCGACGAGCCGGCCCCGACGATCTCGGAGACGGCGGCCGCTGCGGAGCGGCGCCTGCGCGTCCCTTGCGGGGAGCGGGGACTTCCCGTCCCCACGCTCGCGGCCGAGCCGGGCCGGAGCATCGTGGGCAACGCGGGGATCACGCTGTATCGGGTGGGCGACCGCCGCACGCTCGCGGACGGGCGCGCGGTGATCGCCGTCGACGGCGGGATGTCCGACAACATCCGGCCGATGCTCTACGACGCCCGCTACACGGTCGCGCTCGCGTCCCGCCCGAGCGATACCCCGACGGAGGTCGTCACCATCGTCGGACGCCATTGCGAATCCGGCGATGTGCTCGCCGATGCCGTGACCCTCCCCGCCGATGTCGTCCGAGGCGACCTCCTCGCGTTCGCCGCGACCGGTGCCTACACGTACTCACTCGCGAGCTCGTACAACCGCGTGGGCCGTCCGGCGGTGGTCGCGGTCCGCGACGGGCAGGCGTCCGTGTGGATCCGGCGCGAGGAAGCCAGCGACCTGGACCGTCTGGAGGGTCGGTCGCCGCGACCGGTCGACGCGGGGGAGCCCCCCGCCGGCTTCATCTTCCGACCGGCGCAACCCGAGGACGCCAGGTCCTTCCTCTCGTTCTGGAAGGCGATCGTCGCGGAGGGCGGGTACGTCCGCAGCGAAGAGGTCGAAACACCGGCGCGCGTCTACCGGGGACGGTTCCGTCATTCGTGGACCGAACGCGAGGCACAAGTGGTGGCGTTGGAAGGCGGCCGCGTCGTCGGCCACGTGTACATCCAACGCGAGGCCCATCCGGTCACCCGCCATGTGGCCACGCTGGGTATCGCCGTCTCGTCGGACCGGCGCGGTCTCGGCATCGGCCGCGCCTTGATGTCGGAGGCGTTCCGCTGGGCTCGGGGCGCGGACGTCGAGAAGATCATGTTGTCCGTGTATCCCCACAACGTCGCCGCGATCGCGCTCTATCGGCGGTTCGGCTTCGTGGAGGAAGGCCGGCTCGTGGGACACTCCCGCAAGTCCACGGGCTACGAGGACGAGATCCTCATGTCCGCGTGGGTTCAGGGGGGTCGAGGCCCGTGGTGACCGAGCACGTCCTACGCGTGGGCATGCTGGGGTGCGGGAACGTCGGCGCCGCCGTGGCTCGTTTGGTGCACGAGCACGGAGACGACATCGCGCTCCGCACCGGATGCCGCCTTTCGATCACGCGCGTGGCGGTCCGCGATCCGTCACGTGCCCGCGACGTTCCGCTCGACCCCGGCGTGTTCACGACCGACGGTGGATCCGTCGTCGACGATCCCGAGATCGACATCGTGTGCGAGCTCCTAGGTGGCATCGAGCCGGCACGGTCCCTGATCCTGCGCGCGTTCGCGAACGGCAAGTCCGTGGTCACCGCCAGCAAGGAGCTCGTGGCCAACCATGGCAAGGAATTGTTCGATGCCTCCGATGCCGCGGCGCTGGACCTGGCGTTCGAAGCGGCGGTCGCGGGTGGGGTGCCCTTGATCGCTCCGCTGAAGGGATCGCTTGCCGGCGAACGGATCTCGCGCATCTTGGGCATCGTGAACGGCACGACCAACTACATCTTGACCCAGATGTCCGAGCACGGGTCGGCGTTCGACGATGCGCTCGCGGACGCGCAGCGTTTGGGCTACGCGGAGGCCGATCCCACCGCCGATGTCGAGGGGTTCGACGCGGCCGCCAAGTGCGCGATCCTCGCGTCGATCGCGTTCAACACGCGCGTGGTCGCGAGCGACGTCTATCGCGAAGGCATCACGATGATCCAGGCTCAGGACATCGCCGATGCGAAGCGCCTGGGCTACACGGTGAAGCTGCTGGCGATCGCCGAGTTGGACGACGGTGAGGTGTCGGTGCGGGTGCATCCCGCCATGGTGCCGGAGTCGCACCCCTTGGCATCCGTGCGCGACGCGTTCAACGCGGTGTTCGTGGAGGGCGAGAAGATCGGTCAGCTGATGTTCTACGGACGGGGCGCCGGCGGCGATCCGACGGCGGTTGCGGTCGTGGGCGACCTGGCCGAGGTGGCGCGCAACCGGGTGGCCGGCACGAGGGGGATCGGCTGCACGTGCGTCTACGAGCGACGGATCCGGCCGATGGACGACACGCACGGCCAGTTCTACCTCAACCTCCACGTGGAGGACGGGCCGGGCGTGCTCGCCGAGATCGCGGACCATTTCGGCCGCAACGGCGTGTCGATCGAGCGCGTCTGGCAGGAGGGATCGGGCGACGAGGCCACGCTGGTGTTCATCACGCATCGGACCCAGGAGAGCGCGTTCCAGAAGACGCTGCAGCAGCTCGGCGAGCTCCCGATCGTCCGTGCGATCGCGAGCGTCCTGCGGGTCGAGGGGGAGGAGTGAGCGCCGCGGATGGCATGCCCGGCGCCACCGGTCTGCCAGTGAGTGACGGGGCGCATCAGTGGCGGGGCATCATCGAGGAGTACCGATCGCGTCTGCCGGTGTCCGACGCGACCCCCGCCATCTCGTTGCGTGAAGGGGGCACGCCGCTCGTCCGCTCCGATCCGTTGTCGGAGGAGACGGGCTGCGACGTCTGGCTGAAATACGAGGGGGCCAACCCCACCGGATCGTTCAAGGACCGCGGGATGACGCTCGCCATCAGCAAGGCGATCGAGGAGGGCGCGAAGGCGGTCGTCTGCGCGTCGACCGGGAACACGTCGGCGAGCGCGGCCGCATACGCGGCGAAGGCGGGGATGACGTGCGCGGTCCTGGTGCCGAAGGGCAAGATCGCCCTGGGCAAGATGGCCCAAACGCTGGTGCACGGCGCCCGGGTGTTGGAGGTGCAAGGCAACTTCGATGCCGCGCTCGAGCTGGCGAAGGACCTCGCGGAGCGCTACCCGGTCACGCTGGTGAACTCGGTCAACCCCTACCGCCTCCAGGGCCAGAAGACGGCCGCGTTCGAGATCTGTGACCTCCTGGGTCGGGCTCCCGACATCCATTGCGTGCCGGTCGGGAACGCGGGCAACATCTCGAGCCACTGGCTCGGCTACTCCGAGTACCTCCGCGACGGGATGATCGCCGAGCCGCCGCAGCTGTTCGGGTTCCAAGCGCAGGGCGCCGCGCCGATCGTCCGCGGCGAGGCGGTCAAGGATCCGCAGACGATCGCCACGGCGATCCGCATCGGGAACCCCGCGTCCTGGGACAAGGCGGTCGCGGCGGCGACGGAGTCCGAAGGGCAGATCCTGGCGGTGACCGACCGCGAGATCCTGGCGTCGTACCGGCGCGTTGCCCACGAGGGGCTGTTCGCGGAGCCCGCCAGCGCGGCCAGCGTCGCCGGGCTGCTGCACATGCACGCCGAGGGTTCGCTCCCACGCGGCGCGACCGTCGTCTGCGTGCTGACCGGTCACGGCCTGAAAGACCCCGAGTGGGCCATCGCCGGTGCGTCGCAGCCCGCGACCGTCGCCGCCGATCCCGCAGCCGTCGCCGCGGAGCTCGACCTGTGAGGCCGTGAAACTCACCGTCCGCGTCCCGGCGACCTCGGCGAACCTGGGGCCGGGATTCGATTGCTTCGGCTTGGCACTCGATCTGTGGAACGCGTTCACCGTCGACGCCGGCGGCGCGGAAGGCGTCGTGTGGGAGGGGGAGGGTGCTGATGAGCTGCCGACCGACGGCACCGACATGGTGTCGAAGGCCATGCGTCATGCGGCCGCTGCCGGCGGCGCCGTCCTCCCCGCCGTCTCGCTCCACGGCATCAACCGCATCCCGCTCGAACGGGGGCTCGGATCGTCGGCCGCGGCCTGCGTCGCCGGGATCTCGCTCGCCGACCGCCTCCTCGACCTCGGGCTCGAGCCCGAGGACGTGCTCGATCTGGCGATCGAGATCGAAGGACATCCCGACAACGCGGCCGCCGCCATCGCCGGCGGGTTCACGCTCGCGTTCGGCGACGGGGTGATCCGGCTCGACCCGCACCCCGACCTGCGGCCGGTGGCGTTCGTTCCGACCGATATCCGACTGCCCACCGGCGAGGCTCGGGACGCGCTCCCACAGGTCGTGGCGTTGGGCGATGCCGTCCACAACGCGGGGCACGCCGCAGCGACGGTCGTGGCCCTCACGTCGGAGCCGGCCTTGCTCACGCAGACCCTCGGGGACCGCTTGCACCAGCAGGCCCGCCTGGGGCTGGTGCCGCCCGTCGAGGCCCTCTTCGATCGGCTGGAGGCGGCCGACATCCCCGTCTGTGTATCCGGAGCCGGGCCGACGCTCCTCGCGTTCGAGCTGCCCGGGGTCGCGATGCCGGATCCGGGCGCCGGCTGGGAGGTCCTGCGGCTCGACGTCGCCCCCACAGGGGTCGAGATCGCCGAGGGTTGAACCGAGACAAGCGGTTCGAGGCCTCTACACTGGACCCATCGTGGTCACGATCGCCCACATCTCCGACCCACACGTCGGTTCGCCGTATTTCGTGCCGAACCTGATGAACCGGGTCATCTCCGAGCTCAACGAGCTGCAGCCCGATGCCGTGGTCGTCACCGGGGACCTGACGAGTGAGGGGTTCCGCCAGGAGTACAAGAGCTGGGTCGCGTACGCCGATCGCATCGAGGCACCGATCTACACCGTGCCGGGCAACCACGACTCCCGCAACGTGGGCTACGTGCACTTCGAGGACCTGATCGGGCCGCGGACGTGGTCCGTCGACGTCCAGGGCGTACGGATCGTGGGCATGGACTCCAGCGAGCCCGATCAGAACGAGGGCAAGGTGGGGCGGGGACACTACGAGTGGATCCGCGAACAGTTCTCCGCGCCCGCGGATCTCAAGGTGTTCGCCATCCATCACCACCTGCTGCCCATCCCGGGGACCGGCAGGGAGCGGAGCACGGTCACGGACGCCGGAGACCTGCTGGAGGTCCTCCTGCAAGCCGGAGCGCAGGTGGTGCTCTCCGGGCACAAACATGTTCCGTACGTGTGGTGCCTGGAGAACATGTACATCGCGAACGCCGGAACCGTTTCTTCGCTGCGTGTGCGCGGGTACACGAAGCCCTGCTACAACGTGCTGGAGTTCGAGGGGTCGGAGGTCAAGATCCACCGCAAGTTCCCCTTCGGCGATGGTCACGTGATGGCGCACTTCTCGCTGTCGGGTGACCAGATCCACCGCGAGGTCGAGCGACCCGTCGAGGAACGCACCGTCCCGGTCGGCGAGTAGCGCCACCTCGCCCACCGCTATCTGGATCTCGAGAGGGGGTCTATCCCAAGCCATGCGGGTCATCGTCCTGGTCGACGGCGAGCACTATCCGCCGGTCACCCGCTGGGGTATCGACACCGCGCGGGAGCGCGGCCACGACGTCGTGGGTGCCCTCTTCGTGGGGGGGAGCGAGAAGCTGCAGCCCGGCGTGCTTCCGGATCTGGGCGTACCGACCCGGCTCTCCGGGCCCGATCGCATGGCCGCCCTGACGTCGGCCATCGACGAGTTCGCCCCCGACGGTGTGCTGGACCTGTCGGACGAGCCGGTGCTGGGCTACCGCGAGCGGATGGAGCTCGTGGCGGTGGCCCTCGCGCGCGGCATCTCGTACGTCGGCTCCGATTTCCGGCTCGACCCGCCCATCGAGGGTCCACCCCTGCCCGTGCCCACGCTCGCCGTCATCGGGACGGGGAAGCGGACCGGCAAGACGGCGATCGCCGGAGCGCTCGCCCGCCTGGCCGCTCGGCGTGGCCTGGATCCGGTGATCGTGGCCATGGGCCGCGGCGGTCCCGCCGAGCCCCAGGTCGCCGACGCGGGATCCGTCGACCTCGCGCGGTTGCTGTCCTTGGTCCGATCGGGTCAGCACGCCGCATCGGACTACCTCGAGGACGCGCTGACCACTGGCGTCACCACGATCGGCGCCAGACGGGCGGGCGGCGGCCTGGCCGGAGCCCCGTTCGCGACGAACGTTCGGGAGGCGGCCCAGCTGGGGGTCGAGCTCGGAGCGGGCATCTTGATCCTCGAGGGGAGCGGATCGGCGGTTCCTCCCGTGCCCTGGGATGCGGGGATCCTGGTCGCCCCGGCCTCGATCCCGGTCGAGTACCTTGCCGGATATCTCGGGCCGTTCCGGCTCTTGCTGTCGGACCTGCTGGTTGTTACTATGGCTGCCGGTCCACTTGCTGGACACGAACATCTCTCTACGCTTCGCTCCCACATCCGCCGCTTCCTCGATGATCCGCGGCAGATCGTGACCGACTTCATCCCGGTTCCACTGGCCGATGTGAAGGGCGAACGAGTGTTCTTCACCACGACGGCGCCACCCGCGGTGGCCGAGAGGCAGATCGCTCACCTCGAAGCCACCCACGGATGCACGGTCGTGGGGTGGAGCACGCGGCTGGCCGACAGGGCCGGTCTCGCGGAGGACATGGAGGGTGCGGAGCCATTCGGCGTTCTCCTCACGGAGCTGAAGGCCGCCGCCGTCGATGTGGCGTGCGAGCTGGCCCTCGGATCTGGGGCGGAGGTCGTGTTCGTGGACAACCAGGCGGTCGTGGCGGAGGGGTCGGCCGATCTCGACGCCGCGCTCGGCGAGGTGCTCGATCTCGCGCTCGAACGGGGCGGGGATCGAACCCGATGATACGGACAGAAGGAACCGAGGGGGATCGGTGACGGAGAAGGGGACCAAGATCCCGCACATCGTGATCTCCGATCGCGAGCCGGGGCTGCCGTATTCGAAGGGTCTCATGGCGTCGCAGGTCATGGTCACCGGGTTGTCTCCGTTCCGTGCGTATCAAGTGGCCGAGGAGATCGAGGAGCGCCTGCGGGAACGGGGCTCCACGTCGCTCACCACCGACGAGCTTTCGCAACTGGCCCTCGAGGTGCTGACCGAGATCGCCGGGGACCGGTACGCGAAGAACTTCCTGCGGTGGCGCGAGGTCGAGAACCTCGACGTGCCGCTGGTGATCCTGATCGGCGGCGCGACCGGCGTGGGGAAGTCGACGATCGCTACGCAACTCGCGGCCCGTCTGGGTATCGTCCGGTTCGTCGCGACCGACGCGATCCGCGAGGTGATGCGGTCGATGTTCTCGCCGGAGCTGATGCCCACGCTCCACACGTCCTCGTTCGAGGCGGACGCGGCGCTCCGCGAGCCTCCGACGCGGTCGGCCGACCCGCTCGTCGTGGGGTTCCGCGAGCAGACGGCGGCGGTGGCGGTCGGTATCAACGCTCTGATCGAGCGCGCGGCGCTCGAAGGCACGAGCATCATCATCGAAGGCGCCCACGTCGTCCCGGGGTTCTTCGACCTGGATGCGTTCGCCGGCAGGATCCTCGCCGTGCCGTTCGTGATCTCGGTCGACGACGAGGAGCGGCACCGCTCGCACTTCGGCGCGCGCGAGGACGCGATCGCGTCGCGGCCGGCGCAGCGGTACGCCAACGGCTTCGCGAACATCCGCCGGCTGCAGGCGTACGTCAAGAGCCAGGCGCTCTCGCACGACGTGCCGGTCATCCCCAACTATGGCTTCGACCAGTCGATCGCCGCGGTGATCGACCTGGTCATGGAACGCGCGACCGCTCGTGCGGCGGAGGTCGCGGTCATCCCCGAGCACCCGATGCCGCCCGCGACGATCGAGACGGCGACGGCCGAGACCATCGAAGGAAGGCAAGGATAAGGATGAGGTTGTTCCTGGATACCGCGAGCATCGATGAGATCCGCGACATCAATCGCTGGGGCGTGCTCAAAGGCGTCACGACGAACCCCTCGCTGATCGCGAAGGAGAACGACGATCCGGACGCCGTCTGGAAGGTGATCCTCGATGAGGTCGACGGCGATATCTCGCTCGAGACGACCGAACCACTGGCGGATGCGATGTATCACGAAGGGATCGGCCTGGCCGCGAAGTCTCCGAAGGCCGTTGTCAAGGTGCCGATGACCGCCGACGGGCTTCAGTGTGGCAAGCGGCTGACCGATGAGGGGATACGGATCAACGTGACGCTGGTGTTCACTCCGGCGCAGGCGATCCTCGCAGCCGAGATCGGGGCCTACATCGTGTCGCCGTTCCTCGGCAGGCTCGACGACGTCGGGAGCGACGGCATGTACATGCTGCGCCAGATCTGCGAGATCTATGCGGTCCAGGGCTACGAGACCAACGTCCTCGCGGCCTCGCTCCGCCATCCCATGCACGTGATCGACGCGGCCCTCGCCGGCGCCGACATCGCGACCATGCCGTACGACGTCTTCACCAAGCTGGTGAAGCACCCACTGACAGATCAAGGCCTGGAGAAGTTCCAAGCCGATTGGACCAAGCTCCAGAACGAGTTGAAGGGAGAGGCATAGCCTCATGGACACAACGACAGACCGAAGCGCACTCGAGGGGAAATTGATCCCCGAGTTGCAGCAGATCGCCCAGCGCCTCGGTATCGAGGGTTCGCAGAAGCTCCGCAAGTCCGGATTGATCGATGCGATCGTCGAGCACGGTTCCGGCGACGGCGCGTCGTCGAACGGGCCGTCCACCACGACGAGCGCGACGGACGGCGGCGAGGCCTCCGATGGCGGCTCCGGCCGGACCGAACGCACGCCGAGCAGCGACGGCGGATCGAACGGCCAGCGGACCACCGACGGCGCCCGTTCGGACGAAGGCGAGCGTGACGCCGGCAACGACCGGCCACGCGGCGACACCGATCAGATCGATCGTCAGCCGGGCGAACGGCAACCGAACGACCGTCAGCCGAGCGACCGCTCGCAGGGCAACCGGGGCCGCAGCGACCGTCCGCAGAGCGACCGTCAAGGTGGCCGTTCCCAGGGCGGCCGTCCCCAAGGCGATCGCCCGCAGGGTGACCGCTCACGTGGTGACGGCCCGCAGGGCGACCGTCCGCGTGGGGACGAGCAGGGTGGATCCGACGGTGGCGACGACCGAGGCGACGGAGCGCGCGGCGACCGCCGCGGGCGACCCTCACGTGAAGAGCGCCGGCGCGTCCGCGAGGAGCGCCGCATCCGCGAGGAGCAGGAGCGGGCCGAGGAGCTTCAGAACGCGCCGGTCCTGACCGGCATCCTGGACATCCTCCCCGAGGGCTACGGGTTCCTCCGCACGTCCGGCTACCTACCCGGGCCGGAGGACATCTACGTGTCGCTCTCGCAGGTGCGCCGGTTCTCGCTCCGCAAGGGCGACACGGTGGCCGGGCGCGTCCGTCGACCCAAGGACAACGAGAAGTACTTCGCGTTGCTCGAGATCGACAGCGTGAACGGCATGGACGTCGAGGCGGCGCGCGTGCGCCCCAACTTCGACAAGCTCACGCCGCTCTTCCCGGACGACCGTTTCCGGCTGGAGAACGGACCGCTCTCCGTGGCCGAGCGGATCATCGACATGGTGGCGCCGATCGGCAAGGGGCAGCGAGGCATGGTCGTCTCGCCTCCGAAGGCAGGCAAGACCACGATCCTCAAGCAGATCGCGAACGGGATCATCAACTCCAGTCCGGACACGCACGTGATCGTGCTCTTGGTCGATGAGCGACCCGAGGAGGTCACCGACTGGCAACGCACCGTGCAGGCTGCCGAGGTCGTGTACTCCACGTTCGATAAGCCGGCCGACCAGCACATCCAGGTGACCGAGCTGGTGTTGGAGCGCGCACGTCGGCTGGCCGAGATGGGCCAGGACGTCGCGATCCTGCTCGACTCCGTGACCCGTCTGGCGCGCGCCTACAACCTGGCCGCACCGGCCTCCGGCAAGATCCTGTCCGGTGGTGTCGACTCCACGGCGCTCTACCCGCCCAAGCGGTTCTTCGGCGCGGCGCGCAACATCGAGGAGGGCGGGTCGCTCACGATCATCGCGAGCGCCTTGGTCGAGACCGGGTCCCGGATGGATGAGGTCATCTTCGAGGAGTTCAAGGGAACCGGGAACATGGAGCTGCGTCTCGATCGTTCACTGGCAGAGAAGCGGTTGTTCCCGGCCATCAACGTCGACGCGTCGGGGACCCGCAAGGAAGAGCTGCTCATGCCCACGGAGGAGCTCGCGCTCGTCGTCAAGCTCCGCCGCGTGCTCCACGCGCTGGAGCCGGGCGCCGCGCTCGAGCTGCTGACCGACAAGATCCGGGCGACGAAGTCGAACGAGCAGTTCCTGAAGGAGATCGCGAAGGCGCCGTCCGGCAGTTAGTAGTCTGGAGGCGTCCGAGAGGAGACATCGAACATGAAGCAGGGCATCCACCCCGACTATCAGATCGCGAACGTCCATTGTTCGTGCGGGAACACGTTCCAGACCCGCTCGACCGTGAGCGAGATCCGTTCCGACATCTGCTCCAACTGCCACCCGTTCTACACCGGCAAGCAGAAGCTGATGGACACCGGCGGTCGCGTGGAGCGGTTCCAGCGTCGGTACGCCAAGACCCAGACTGCGCAGAAGGCTTGACCGACCTCCGGTCGAACACGTGAGCGAGGGCGCCCCCGCTCGACCGCACCTCTATGGCGGCCAGGCCGTCGTCGAAGGGGTGATGATGCGCGGCGCCGACCATTGGGCGGTGGCGGTCCGAAAACCGGCCGGGGACATCTACGTGGAGTCGCACGACATCGACTCCGTCGTCAAGCGCCACCCCTTCTTCGGCAAGCCGCTGCTGCGCGGGATCATCGTGCTGGGCCAGTCCTTGGCCATCGGGACCCGCGCCCTCCTGATCGCGACCAACCAGTCGATGGACGACGACGAGCAGCTCACGTCGCGGCAGGTGGGGTTCGCACTCGCGCTCGCCATGGTGTTCTTCGTCGCGATCTTCGTGCTGGGGCCGACGGTCCTCTTCGCGTGGATCGAAGGCCGAACGGGTGGTGGAGTCGTCACCAACATCCTCGAGGGGTTGTTCCGCGTCGCGCTCTTCGTGGCCTACCTCTGGCTGATCGGCAAGACCAAGGACATCCACCGCGTGTTCGAGTACCACGGCGCCGAGCACAAGACGATCGCGGCGTTCGAGCATGGCGACCCGCTCGACCCCGAGCACGTAGACCAGTACTCCACCGTCCACGTCCGCTGCGGGACCAACTTCCTGATCATCGTCATGGTGATCACGATCTTCGTGTTCACGCTGTTCGGTACGCCCGGGTTCTGGTGGCGGATCGCATCGCGGCTCATCGCCATCCCGCTGATCGCCGGCGTAGCGTACGAGGCGCTGCGGCTCGGGGCTCGGTATCAATCCTCGCTCGTGATGCGCGCGCTGATGGCGCCCGGGCTCTGGTTGCAGAAGATCACGACGCAGAAGCCCGACCGCGGGCAGATCCAGGTGGCGATCGCCTCGTTCGACGAGGTGCTTCGCCGTGAGGCCGAGGCGGCCGGCACCACGAGCTAGACCTTTCGCTTCCGTGCAACCCCGGTGAGAAGTCCGGCCGGGGGTCGTTGCATCGAGACGGTCGCGCCTCGAAGATGAAGCGTTCCCCAACCCCGGAGGTTCCGATGGCCACCGAGATCGATCTTCCGTTCCTCCCCAGCGCCGCGCAGATCCGCCGGCGCGAGTTCGCCTCCGTTCGACGCGGCTACGACCCCGACCAGGTCCGCGACTACCTGACGCAGGTCGCCGAGCAGGTCGAGACGCTCGAGCACGACATCCGCGAGGCCAAGCTGCATCCCGCGGACGCCAAGGAGGCCGCGACCCGGGGCCGGCCCGACGGTCCTCCGCCCTCCGTCGATCCGTACGAGCGGCTCTCGAAGCGGTTGACGTCGCTCCTCGCCACGGCGGACAAGGAGGCCGAGGGCATCCTGATGGAAGCCAGGGCGGACGCCGCTCGGATGCTCGAGGAGGCCCGCTCGGAGGCCGACCGGATACGGGTGGACGCGCAAGCGAGGGCCGAAGAGGCACGCCAGCAAGGGAACGAGCTTCTGGCGAAGGCGAAGCAGGAGGCCGATCGAACCTTGCTCGGCCTATCCGAGCGCCGGGAGACGCTGGTGCAGCACCTCCAGGACATGCAGTCGCGGTTGGTGGGCGTCGCGAAGGAGCTCGAGGTGGCCATCGAGGATGCCCCGAGTGGAGAAGCGGTCAAGGCGAAGGCGGCACCGGCGTCGATGGAGTCCGCCTCGGCTGCACCCGCCCCGGCGGCCGGCGACAGCGACCAGCCGGACGACGACGGACAGGATCGCGATCCTGGCGACGGCATCGACGGCCTGGAGGGCATGCTGTCCGACGACGGCCTCGACATGCCCGCCATCCCACCGCTCGAGCTCGACTTCGACGACGACCCCGACGACTGACGATCGTCGTACGACATCCGTCGAACCCGGCGGTGAGCGTGTCGATCCGTCCGGGATAATCGACGGATGGCCACGCCCCTCGACGATCGTCTCGCGGAGATCGAAGCCCGCTATGAAGCGGTCTCCGACGAGCTCGCCTCTCCCGAGGTCGTCAACGACCAGGAACGCATGCGCGACCTGGGCCGTTCCTTCTCCGAGCTGCAGGAGATCGTGCAGCCGTACCGGGAATATCGGGACGTCTCGGCGCAGGCGGACGAGGCCCGGCAGATGGAGTCGTCCGAGTCCGAGCCGGAGATGGCGGCGTACTTCCGCGATGAGGCCGACCGTGCGGAAGCGCGCGCGGCGGAGCTCCGCGGGCGGCTCGAGCTCCTCCTGATCCCGAAGGACCCGAACGACGGCAAGAACGTGATCGTCGAGATCCGCGCAGGGACCGGCGGCCAGGAGGCGGCGCTCTGGGCCGCCGAGCTGTTCGAGATGTACCGGCGGTTCGCCGAGCGGCACCGGTGGAGGTCCGAGGTCCTGTCCACGTCGGAGTCCGAAGGCGGTGGGGTCAAAGAAGTCGTCATGGAGGTGCACGGCAAGGACGCGTACACCCGGCTCAAGCACGAGTCGGGCGTTCACCGGGTCCAGCGGGTGCCGGTGACGGAGTCGCAGGGACGGCTCCACACATCGACGGCCACCGTCGCGGTGCTGCCGGAGGCCGAGGAGGTGGACGTCGAGATCCGCGCGGAGGACCTGCAGATCGATGTGTTCCGTTCCTCGGGGCCCGGCGGACAATCGGTCAACACCACCGACTCGGCCGTCCGCATCACCCACAAGCCGACCGGCATCAAGGTCGCCTGCCAAGAGGAACGCTCTCAATTGCAGAACCGGGAGAAAGCGATGCGGTACCTGCGCGCGCGGCTCCTGCAGCGCGCGCAGGACGAGGCCCAGGCGAAGGAGGCCGCGAGCCGACGCTCCCAGGTCGGTTCGGGGGAACGGTCCGAGAAGATCCGGACCTACAACTTCCCCGACGGCCGAGTGACGGACCATCGCATCAAGCACACCTCCCACCGGCTGCAGGACGCGCTGATGGGGGGCGAGGCGCTCGACGAGTTCGTCGACCTGCTCCGGTCGGCGGAGCGAGCGGACCAGCTGGCCGCGCCCGACGAACCGAACGACCCTCGAGACGGCACACGCGACGGTCAGGGCTGAGTCATGCGTCCGGCGTTGATCGTCCGCCGGGCAGCCGACTACCTGTCGCGCCACGACGTGGAGAGCCCGCTGCCCACAGCCGAGATCCTCCTGGCCAACGTGCTGGGGATCGACCGGGCCGCCGTGTACTCGCGAACCGAGGGTCTCTCCAGCGCGGAGGCCCGCCGGTTCGGCCGCGCGCTGTGTCAGCGATGCGTCGGAGTGCCGCTCCAGTACCTCACCGGGGAACAGGGCTTCCGCCGGATCGACGTGATCGTGAGGCCCGGCGTGTTCATCCCGCGACCGGAGACGGAGATCCTGGTGGAGCGTGCGCTCGAGCTGGTGGTCGACGTCGCCGAGCCGTGGATCGTGGATGTAGGGACCGGGACGGGCGCGATCGCGCTCGCCGTCAAGGACGAGCGGCCCGATGCACATGTGCTCGCGATCGAGCTGTCGCAGGAAGCGGTCGCGCTCGCGCGCGAGAATGCCGTGCGTTGCGGCCTCGACATCGAGGTGATGGAGGGCGATCTGCTGGAGCCGTTGCCGGTCGAGCTCCGTGGTGTCGTCAACCTGGTGGTGAGCAACCCCCCGTACGTTGAGCCGCATGCGCTCGCGGGCTTGCCCCGGGAGGTCCGCGTCGAGCCCCTGTCCGCGCTCGCCGGAGGGATCGAGGTGTACGAGCGGCTCTTCGCGCAGGCACCCGGCGTGCTCGAGCCGGGCGGCGCCATCGCCGTCGAGATCGGTGAGACCCAGGGATCGGCCGTGGCAGCGGCGGCCGCGGCCGCCGGCTTCGTGACGATCGAGGTGCTCCCCGATCTGGCCGGACGCGACCGCATCGTGGTCGCGCGGATGCCGGGGTAGCCCGTGGACCCCGTCGCCGACGCCGTCGCCGCGATACGCCGCGGGGCGCTGATCGTGTTCCCGACGGACACCGTGTACGGGATCGGCGCCGCGCCGCACGATGCCGCCGCGACCGACCGGCTGTTCCGGGCCAAGCGCCGAGCACGCGACCTCACGCTTCCCGTGCTCGTCCCGACGCTCGGATCCGCCGAGACCGTCGCTCGGTTCGACGCGCGTGCCGAGCGACTGGCGGCCGCGTTCTGGCCCGGCCCCCTGACGCTCGTGCTCCCGCGTGTCGAGGCGAGCCGCCGGTGGGATCTCGGGGAAGACGTCGAGACGATCGGGGTGCGCGTTCCCGCGCACCCGCTGGCGCTCGCCGTCCTGGGGGCCGCCGGACCCATCGCCACCACCAGCGCCAACCGATCGGGATCGCCCCCGGCCGCAACGTGCGATGAGCTCCATGCCGCGTTCGGCGATCTGGTGGCCGTCTACCTGTGCCAGGAAGGTCCGCTCGAAGGGGTCGCGTCGACGGTCGTCGATCTCTCCCGCGAGGACGCACGGATCCTGCGGGCGGGAGCGGCGGATACGGAGCGCATCGCGCAACTCCTGGGCGTGAGTGCCCCACTGTTAGACTCGCCGCCTCCGGGGTGACCCGGGGTTCCATGACGTCCATCCTGGTGATCTGTACGGGCAACATCTGCCGCTCGCCGATCGCGGAGGGGCTCCTGCGCGACGCCCTGGAGCGCCGGTTCGCCGACGGAGCGCCTGAGGTGTCGTCGGCGGGCACCAGCGGGCTCGAGGGATCGGGAGCCATGCCGGAATCGGTGCGGGCCTCCGCGGAGTTGGGGGTCGACATCGCCGAACATGTGGCGCGGAGGCTGACGGCCGACATCGCCGATGGGGCGGACCTCTTGCTGTGCATGGCCCGCGAACACCGCGAGATGCTCGCGCATGCATCCGATCGCGACGATCGAACGTTCACCCTGAAGGAGCTCGTTCGACTGTTGGAAACCCTTCCGGCTCCAGCGCCCGGTGCGGGCCCGGAGAGCGTGCGGGAACGCCTCGCGGCGGCGAACCTCGCCCGGCGTCGCGGTGCGGTGCCGACGTCCAGGGACGACGACATCGCCGATCCGCTCGGCCAGCCGTTGGAGGCCTACCGGGCCATCGCGTGGGAGCTCGAGACCTGGGTCGCGCGGCTCGTGAACGGGCTGTTCGGCTCGGTCGCCGACGTCGACGCGGCGCAGGAGGCGTGAGATGCGGATCTCGATCGGCGCCGATCACGCCGGCTTCCCGTTGAAGGAAGAGCTGAAGGACTTCCTCGCGTCGGAAGGGCACGAGGTGATCGATGTGGGAACGGACTCCACGGACCCGGTGGACTACCCGCGCTTCTGCGCGGCCGCCGCACGAGCGGTGGCCGACGGCCGGGCCGATCGAGGGATCGTGCTCGGTGGCTCGGGGCAGGGCGAGCAGATCGTCGCGAACAAGATCGACGGCATCCGCGCCTCGCTCTGCCACGACCTGTTCACCGCACGCCTCGCGCGAGAGCACAACGATGCCAACGTCCTCGGCATGGGGGCTCGGGTCATCGCCCCGACCTATGCCCGGGAGATCGTCCGGCTGTGGCTGCAGACGCCGTTCACCGGCGGACGGCACGAACGAAGGATCGACGAGATCGCGATGATCGAACGAGGGGAGCTCTGACATGAACGACTACGTGGCGAGTTGGGAAGCCTTGAAGGCCGCCGATCCGGAGGTGGCGGCGGCCCTCGCGAACGAGCTGGAGCGGGAACGGACGACCCTCAGGCTCATCGCATCGGAGAACTACGCGAGCCCCGCCGTCCTGGCCGCGATCGGTTCCACCATGAACAACAAGTACGCCGAGGGATATCCGGGCCGTCGCTACTACGGCGGGTGCGAGTTCGTCGACGTGACCGAGCAGCTGGCGATCGATCGCGCGAAGGAACTGTTCGGGGCCGACCACGCGAACGTCCAGCCCCACGCGGGTGCGCAAGCGAACATGGCGGTCTTCGGGGCGTTCCTGGAGCCGCACAACCCCGACCACAAGGTGCTGGGGATGAAGCTCGCCCACGGGGGCCATCTGACGCACGGCTCTTCGGTCAACGTGAGCGGGATGTGGTTCAACTTCATCGAGTACGAAGTCGATCCAGAGACGGAGCGCCTGGACATGGACAGGGTTCGTGACCTGGCCTCGAGCACAAGCCGAAGATCGTCCTCGCCGGCTACACGGCGTACCCCCGCGAGATCGACTTCGCCGCGTTCCGCGCGATCTGCGACGAGGTCGGCGCCCTGTTGTGGGTGGACGCCTCCCACTTCATCGGCTTGGTGGCCGGAGGGGCGTTCCCCTCGCCGGTCCCGCACGCCGACGTGGTGACGTTCACGACCCACAAGGCGCTCCGCGGTCCGCGCGGCGCTTTGATCCTGTGCCGCGAGGAGCACGCGAAAGCGATCGACAAGGCCGTGTTCCCCATGATGCAAGGGGGGCCGCTCGAGCACTGCATCGCCGGTAAGGCCGTGGCGTTGAAGGAGGCGATGACCCCCGAGTACCGGGAGTACGCGCACCGCGTGGTCCGGAGCGCCCGAGCCCTGGCGCAGGGGCTGACCGACCAGGGCTTGCGCATCGTGTCCGGCGGCACGGACTCCCATCTCATCCTGGCGGACGTCCGGCCGATCGGCGTGAACGGCAAGGATGCGGAGCGCGTCATGGACGAGGTCGGCATCTCGATCAACAAGAACTCGATCCCGTTCGACCCGCAGCCGCCCGCGACCCCGTCAGGGATCCGGGTCGGAACGCCGGGGCCGGCGACGCTCGGCATGGACGAGGCCGAGATGAAGGAGGTCGCCGGCGCCATGGGCGACGCGCTGCGGAACATGGACGACCCGGCCGTGAAGGAGGCCGTCCGCGAGCGGGTGCGCGCCCTGATGCAGCGCTTCCCGGTCTACCCCTGATGCGGCCGTGGCCTGGTTGCGAGCGGCTCTCGCGGACCGCACACTGAACGGAGCGTGATCGCCTACATCTGGGTCTTCCTCGCGTGCGCGGTGACGACGTTCGCCGTGACGCCGGTCGTTCGCCGTCTGGCGCTCCGTTTCGGCGCGATCGACCAGCCGTCAGACCGCAAGGTGCACCCGAAAGCCACGCCGACGATGGGTGGCATCGCGATGTACGCGGGTTTCCTGGTGGGACTGGGCGTGTCGCAGCTCCTGCCGTTCTTCTCGCGGATGAACCACGGGAGCGCCGAACCACTGGCAGCGCTCGTGACGTGCACCGCGATGGTGGGCCTCGGCGTGATCGACGACAAACGTGGCGTGTCGGCGCTGGCCAAGCTCACGGCGCAGGTGCTGATCGGCGGCGTCCTGGTGCTCTCGGGCGTGCAGGTCCTCTACTTCTGGTTCGGCCCCGGGTCGAGCATCGTGTCCGTCGGATCGGACCTGGCGGTCCCGCTGACGATCCTGTGGCTGGCGCTCGTGGTCAACGCGGTGAACCTCGTGGACGGTCTCGACGGTCTGGCGGCGGGCATGGTCGCGATCGCCGCCGGCGCGTTCTTCATCTACATGGTCCGGACCGAGAGCATCTTCGGCGACGCGTCCGTGGCGGCGCTCCTGTGCGCGATCGCGGTCGGGATCTGCGTGGGCTTCCTCCCGTGGAACTTCCACCCGGCGCGGATCTTCATGGGGGATTCGGGATCGATGCTGCTGGGCATGCTCCTCACGATCGCGACCATCTCGGGGGTGGCGCGCAATCCGTTCCCGCCGAGCGGCGGCGACCTGGCGGCCGTCGTGGGCACGGTGATGGTGCCCCTGCTGGTCCTCGCGATCCCGTTCCTGGATGTCGTGCTGGCCGTGATCCGCCGCACGTGGCGAGGGAAGGGGATCGGGCAGGCGGACAAGGAGCACATCCATCACCGGCTGCTCGATATCGGACACAGCCATCGGTCCGCCGTCCTGTTGATGTACCTGTGGAGCGCCTTGATCTCGGCGAGCGCGCTGGCGATCGGCCTGATCGACGGCCGACTGGCGGTGGGCGCGATCATCCTCTCGGCGATCGTCCTGTTCGCCGTGACGGCGCTTCCCCGGTTGGATCGGTGGCGCGGGCGAACCGAGGAGGGACCGGAACCGGCGGTCGAACCCCCGGTCGAGCAGAGCGCCGCGGACGCTCCGAGCTGAACCCTTGCCGCCCGACCATCACGTAGTAACGAGCGAGTCATCCGCCCGGCTCGCCGCATCGAGCGACCGTGACCGGCGGACAGCCTGCTGTGGGATGATTCGCGCCTAGCACGAGGGAGGGGGTGGACGTGCCGGAGATCGACGTGCGCCTCGACCGGGTTTCCAAGCTCTTCGGGGATACGGCCGCGGTCGACGATCTGTCGCTCGACATCGAGGAAGGCCAGTTCTTCTCGATGCTCGGACCGTCGGGCTGCGGGAAGACGACGACGCTCCGGATGATCGGCGGCTTCGAGGAGCCCACCTACGGCACGGTATACCTGGGCGGACGCGACGTGACCACGCTCCCGCCCTACAAGCGGGACGTGAACACGGTGTTCCAGTCCTACGCGCTGTTCCCTCATCTGAACGTGTACGAGAACATCGCGTTCGGCTTGCGCCGCAAGAAGGTCGACAAGGGCGAGATCGACCAGCGCGTGCGCGACGCCATGACGCTCGTGGACCTCATCGGGTTCGAGAGCCGCAAGCCCCCGCAGATGTCGGGAGGGCAACAGCAACGCGTCGCGCTGGCCCGCGCGTTGGTGAACCACCCCAAGGTGCTGCTCCTCGACGAGCCGCTCGGCGCGCTCGACCTCAAGCTGCGCAAGCAGATGCAGCTCGAGCTGAAGCGGATCCAGCAGGAGGTCGGCATCACGTTCATCTACGTGACGCACGATCAGGAAGAGGCCATGACCATGTCGGACCGGCTCGCCGTCATGCGGCACGGCAAGATCGATCAGATCGGGCCGCCGGAAGCGGTGTACGAATCGCCGGCTACCGAGTTCGTCGCCGGGTTCCTCGGCGCCTCCAACATGCTGGACGGTGAGGTCAAGGAGCGGAGCAACGGACGCACGACGATCGCGCTCGCGACGGGCGGGTCCGTGACCACGCCGACCGACAGCGTGCCGCAGGGCATCTCGCAGGTGCGCGTCGGTGTCCGGCCCGAGAAGATCACGATCGTCCCCGACGAAGGCAGTCCGTCCGCGGACGTGAACGCCGTCTCGGGATTGCTGCGCATGTCCACGTACATCGGCGTCAACTACCAGTACAAGGTCGAGGGGCCCGGGGGGCACGAGCTGACCGTCTACGTGCAGAACCTCGGCGGTGCCGGCTCCCAACCGGTGCCCGGCCAGCGGGTCCGTCTGGAGTGGCTGCCCGAGCACACGTTCGTCGTGGAGCCGTCCGCCACACCCATCTCCGAGGAGGATGACGAGGAATGACCGAGCGCACCGACGACCAGCCGAAGGACCTGTTGAACGATCCCGCGTTCATGCGCGGCCTCACGATGCGCCGGCTCTCCCGGCGGGACCTGTTCCGAACCGCCGGTGTGGGGGCGGGTGCAGTCTCCATGGCGGCCATCCTGGCCGCGTGCGGCGGGACGAGCGGCGGGGGCGGGGGCGGCGATGGGGGAGGAGATGGCGGTGACGGTGGGACGGGCGGCGACGGCGGCATCGACTGGAACGCCGAGCCGAACGGGACACTGAACTTCGCGAACTGGCCGCTCTACATCGACAAGAAGAAGGTCAACGGCGTCGTCACGTTCCCCTCGCTGGAGGAATTCACGGCCGTCTCGGGCATCGCGGTCACCTATCGCGAGACGATCAACGCGAACGCCGAGTTCTTCGGGAAGATCCAGCCACAGTTGGCGGCCGGCCAGTCGACCGGCTGGGACATCATCGTCATCACGAACGGAGACACGCTGAACCAGCTGCTTCGGCTGGACTACCTGGTCGAGCTGCCGACGGACAAGCGTCCGAACTTCGACGCGAACGCGAGCGTCGCCGTCACGGACCCGGCATACGACCCGGGCAACCGCTTCACGATGGCCTGGCAGTCCGGGTTGACCGGGATCGGGTGGGATCCCGTGCAGGTCAAGGAGCTGCGTCCCGAGAAGCCGGAGATCACCAGCGTCATGGACCTGTTCGACCCGGCGTTCGCCGGCAAGGTGGGGATGTTCGCCGACAACGCCGACCTCCCAGGTCTGGTGCTGGTCGGCATGGGGATCGCGCCAGAAACGTCGACGCCGGCGGACTGGCAGGCGGCGGCGGACCTGCTGCAACAGCAGAAGGACGACGGCATCGTGCGGCAGTACTACACACAGAACTGGACGAACGCGCTCCAGAACGGCGATATCGCGGTGACCATGGGTTGGTCGGGCGACATCTTCCAGCTGAACCTGGAAGGGGACGCCTCCGGCTTGCAGTTCTGCATCCCGGAAGAAGGCGTGATCATCTGGACCGACAACATGTGCATCCCCAAGGGCGCCGAGAACCCGGTCGACGCCATCACCTACATGGATTACATCTACCAGCCGGACGTGCAAGCGGTGATCGAGGAGTACGTGAACTACATCTGCCCGGTCCCCGCCGCACAGGACGTCATCGACCCGGCCCTGGCCGACAGCCCGCTGATCTTCCCGACGGAGGAGGACCTGGCGAAGACCCACACCTATTACGTGTTCAAGACGCCCGAGGAGCAGCAGGAGTGGAACGCGCTCTTCCAGCCGATCTACCAGGGCTGAGAACGGCGTCCCGTCGGATGGGGAAGGGGATGCGCTGAGCACGCCGTCGGTGGACGAGATCGTCAGATCGGGCACCCCGCTCATCGAGCGGCGGAAGCCCACTCGCCGGAAGAAGCTCGCGCCCTACGAGTTGCTGGCGCCCGGCGCGCTCTACCTGGCGATCTTCTTCCTCATCCCGATCTTCTACATGTTCTACACGTCGCTGCAGTCGGGGTTCATCGGTGACTTCCGCTTCACCTGGCACTTCGAGAACTACCCGAACGCGATCGAGCAGTACGGCTACATCTACGTGCGGTCGCTGGTGTACGCAGGCATCGTCACGGTGTTGGCCCTCGTGCTGGCGTATCCCGTGGCGTATTGGATCGCGTTCTACGGGGGCCGCCGCAAGTCCGTGTTCCTCTTCCTGCTGCTGCTTCCGTTCTTCGTGTCGTTCATCATCCGCACGGTGCAGTGGCAATTCCTGTTGCGAGACGATGGTCTGATCCTCGGGCCGCTCAAGCAGATCGGGCTGCTGCCGGACAACTACCACGTGCTGGGAACATCGGTCGCCGTGATCGCCGGCATCACGTACAACTTCCTGCCGTTCACCGCCCTGCCGCTCTACGTGGCGCTCGAGCGGGTCGACAAGCGGTTGGTCGAGGCGGGCAAGGACCTGTACGCCAGCAAGTTCACGACGTTCCGGAAGGTGGTTTGGCCGCTGGCGCTTCCCGGAGTGTTCGCGGCGTTCCTGCTGACGTTCATCCCGGCGGTCGGTGACTACGTGAACGCATCGATCTTGGGCGGGCCGGGCAACACGATGATCGGCAACGTCATCCAGAGCACGTTCCTGACGAACTTCGACTATCCGATCGCGGCCGCGATGTCGTTCATCCTGATGGCGGCGCTCCTCGTCGGAGCGGCGATCTACGCGCGGGTGTTGGGTACCGAGGACGTCACGGCCGGAGCGGCAGCGGCATGAGCATGCGACCCGAGAACCCCGAGATGATCTCGGACCTCGTCGGTGGACCCGTCGGCGACGACACGCCGCCTCCGAAGACGCCGTCGAACAAGCGCTGGACACGGTTCATCCTGCCCACGTACACCGCGCTGTTCATGCTGTACCTGGTCATCCCGATCGTCGTGATGATCGTCTTCGCGTTCAACACGCCGGTGGGGCGCTACAACATCAAGTGGGAACACGCGTCACTCGAGGCGTGGCGGAACCTGTTCTCCTTCCCCGACCTGTCCTCGTCGCTTCGGCTGACCCTCGAGGTCGCCCTCCTGGCCACGATCCTCTCCACGATCCTGGGCACGTTCATCGGTCTCGCGCTTGGGCGCTATCGGTTCCGGGGCTCGGGCGCCATGAACTTCGTGATCTTCCTGGCGATCGCCTCTCCGGAGATCATCTTGGGGTCGGCGATGCTCACGATGTTCGTGAACGCCCGGGTACCGCAGGGGTTCGTCACCATCCTGCTGGCCCACACGATGTTCTGCGTGTCGTTCGTCGCGATCACCGTCCGAGCGCGCGTGTCCGGCATGGACAAGTCGCTCGAAGAAGCTGCCGGTGACCTCGGCGCCGACCCGCGGACCACCTTCTTCAAGGTGACGCTGCCGAACATCCTTCCCGGCGTGATCGCCGGAGGGCTGCTCGCCTTCGCGCTCTCGATCGACGACTACGTGATCACGAACTTCGTCGCCGGATCCGAGTCGACGTTCCCGCTGTGGGTCTTCGGAGCCACACGGCAAGGCATCCCCGTGCAGGTCAACGTGATGGGGACACTCCTGTTCGCGTTCGGCATCCTCATCGTCGTGGGGCAGCTGATGGCGTCACGGGCGCGCGCACGCGGCGACGAGAAGCGTCTGGCGCAGGACAAGGCACGCCTCGCAGCCGCCCAGACTTCGTGAATCCGTTCACAAGCTCACAAGGAAATGGTCTCTGACCTGCGGAAACGCGTCACTGTGAGCTTTGACGGGCGTCGAGTGTCCCGCCTATACTGGCGCCCCCATGGCCGCCAACGAGCAGCGGAGCGACAGGTGGTCGGGGATGGGAACCGGCTGGTCGATCACCTCCACGATGATCGGGGGGATCGCCACCCTCGGGGCGCTGGGATACCTGATCGACCGGCTGTTGGGCATCGAGAAGGTGTTCGTGCCGATCGGGTTCATCCTCGGGGGAGCTTGTGGCGTCTACATCATCTGGCTGCGGTACGGGAGGGGAGAGGGTGACGGCAGTTGAGCCGGAGCGCGCGCTGATCCGCCGCGTCTCGCCCTACGCCGTTCCCGCCGCCGTCGTCGCGTACGCGATCGGCGCCGTGGCGGGTGGCACGTCCGCAGGGTGGTCCGCCGCGATCGCGATCGCGATCGTCTACCTGAACTTCGTCGCCAACGCGTTGTCGATCGCATGGGCGGCATCGGTGTCGCCGACCCTCGTCACGGTCGTCGCCATGGGCGGGTACGTGGTGCGGTTGATCGTCTACACCATCGCCCTCGTGCTCTTGAACACCCTGTCGTGGTTCTCGCCCGTCGCGTTCGCGCTCGCCCTCGTGCCCGCGGTCGTCGCGCTCCTCGTCTTCGAGGCCAAAGCGCTGTCCGGCCGTATGCAGGCCGACCTCTGGACGTTCCAGGGAGCGGGTCGGTCGTGACCGCCGGGGTCCTCGCCGCCACCTTCCACCCGCCCAGCACGGAGGACTTCGTCTTCGGCTGCTGGGGTCCGTCGATCAACGTGGGAGGGTTCGACCTCTGCTACAACTTCATCACCTTCCTGCTCACCCTCACGACGATCATCGTGCTGCTGCTCTTCGTCATCGCCTTCCGCAAGCCCAAGGTGGTGCCGGGCAAGCTCCAACTGGTGATGGAGCTGGGGGTGCAGTTCGTCCGCGAGAACATCGCCGAACCGATGCTGGGGAACCACGCCACGGCCTTCATGCCGCTCCTGGCGTCGTTCTTCTTCTTCATCCTGATCGGGAACCTGTTCGAGATCATGCCCGGTTTCAACTTCTCAGCGAGCAGCCGGGTGGCGATCCCGCTCGTGCTGGCCTTGATCACGTGGTTCACGTACAACGTCGTAGGGATCCGCACGCACGGATTCTTCGGCTACCTCCGGCACACGACCATCATCCCGGAAGCCCCCGCGATCCTGCGCTACGGGTTGTTGATGCCCATCGAATTCATCTCGAACATCATCGTGCGGCCGATCACCCTCACCGTCCGTCTCACGGCCAACTTCGTCGCCGGGCACTTCCTCCTGGCGATCTTCTTCCTGGGAACCGTGTTCTTCCTGGAAGCTGGACCGAAGACGTGGCCGCTCGTCGCGTTGTCGTTCCCGCTCTCGCTGATGCTCGTCGGACTCGAGCTCTTCGTGGCGGCCCTACAAGCGTTCATCTTCGCCGTCCTCAGCGCCTCCTACATCGGGCAGGCAATGGCGGAGGGGCACTAGAAGGAGGCACTGGATGTTCCAACTGCTCGCACAAGTCACCGGAGACCTGGAAGGACTCGGCACGATCGGCAGGGGCCTGGTGATCGGACTGGCCGCCATCGGGCCGGGCATCGGCCTCGGCATCTTGATCGGGAAGTCGGTCGAGGCCATGGCGCGTCAGCCCGAGTACGCCGGTCAGGTCCGCACCACGATGTTCATCGGCATCGGTCTGATCGAGGCGTTGGCGCTGTTCGGCATCGCGTTCTCGTTCATCATCTAGAGGAGAGGGGAGCGCACCAGTGCTGACACTGATCTCCGCGGCCCTCGCTCAGGCGGAAGAGGTCCACGAGTCGTCTGACCAGGAGAACCTCTATCCGCACGCCGCCGAGCTGATCGTCGGCGCCGTCGCGTTCGCGATCATCTTCTTCTTCATGTGGAAATGGGTGCTCCCTCGCGTGAACACGCTGCTCGAGGAGCGCCGGCAGAAGATCCAGGGCGAGATGGAGAAGGCCGAGCAGGCGCACCACGAAGCGGACGAGGAGCTGAGCCAGTACAAGGCGCAGCTCGCCAACGCAGCCGAGGAGGCCAACCGGATCATCGAGGAGGCCCGCAAGACGGCCGAGCAGCTGCGCGCCGACCTGCAGGCTCGCGCCGAGCAGGAGTCACAGGCGATCGTGGCCCGAGCCCAGGAGGAGATCCGCGCCGAGCGCGACCGGGTGTTCCAGGAGCTCCGGACGCAGGTCGCACAGATCGCGGTCGAGCTCGCCGGCAAGGTCGTCGGGCAGGAGCTCGACACGACGACGCACACGCGGCTGATCGACGAGTACATCGACCAGGTCGCCTCGGGGAACGGGAACAACTGACGTGGCCGACGAGGCGCTGGTCGGCGGATACGCCCAGGCGCTCTTCGCGGTTGCGCAGGCCGAGGGCGTGCTTCCGAAGGTCGAGGACGAGCTGTACACGTTCGGCAAGGCGCTCGAGGAGCACACCGAGCTCCGCGAAGCCCTGACGGACGCGGCGCTCCCCGCCGAGAACAAGAAGGCCGTCGTCCACGACGTGCTCGGCGATCGCGTGAACCCGATGACCGTCAGCCTTCTCGGGTTCGTGATCGATGCAGGCCGAGCTCGCGAGATCCCGAAGATCGTCGAAGAGCTTGCCCGGAAGGCGTCCGCCGAGCGGGAGCACGCGTTGGCCGAGGTCCGGTCGGCGGTGGAGTTGACGGCCGAGCAGCGCGATCGCCTGGCCGAGGCTCTGTCGAGCGCGACGGGCCGTAAGGTCGACGTGAAGGTCGTGGTCGATCCGAGCGTGATCGGCGGCGTGGTCGCGCGGGTGGGCGATGAGGTCTTCGACGGCTCGATCGCGAGCCGTCTGGAAGACGCCAAACAAGCATTAGGGAGCGTGTGATGGCACTGAACATCGATCCGGCAAGCATCGCGGAGGCCCTCCGGCGGAACGTCGAGAGCTGGACGCCGACCGTCGATCGGGAGGAGGTCGGCCGAGTCACCGAGACGGCCGACGGCGTGGCTCGGGTCGAAGGTCTGCCGCGGGCGATGGCGAACGAGCTCTTGGAGTTCCCCGGCGGCGTCTACGGTCTCGCGTTCAACCTGGACGTCGACGAGATCGGCTGCATCATCCTGGGCGAGTCCGACAAGATCGAAGAGGGCGACGCCGTCAAGCAAACGGGCACCATCCTTTCGATGCCGGTCGGCGACGGGTTCCTCGGACGCGTCGTGGATGCCCTCGGCCGACCCCTCGACGACAAGGGGCCGATCCCGTCGACCGAGCGTCGCAACCTGGAGGTCCAGGCCCCGAACGTCGTCTCACGGCAGCCCGTGAAGGAGCCGCTCTACACCGGTATCTCGGCGATCGACGCCATGACGGCGATCGGGCGCGGCCAGCGCCAGTTGCTCATCGGCGACCGCCAGACCGGCAAGACGGCGGTCGCGGTCGACGCGATCATCGCCCAGCGCGAGCACTGGGGCACGGACCGCGCGGTGAAGTGCATCTACGTCGCGATCGGTCAGAAGGCGTCCACGGTGTCGGAGGTCGTGGAGACGCTCCGTGAGAACGGGGCCCTCGAGTACACGGTCGTGGTGAACGCCTCGGCCGCGGACCCCGCGCCGTTCCAGTACATCGCCCCCTATGCGGGTGCGGCCCTCGGCGCCTACTGGATGTACGAGGGCGACAGCGCGCTGATCGTCTACGACGACCTGTCCAAGCAGGCGGTGGCCTACCGAGAGATCTCGCTCCTGCTTCGCCGTCCCCCGGGACGTGAGGCCTATCCCGGGGACGTGTTCTACCTGCATTCGCGTCTGCTCGAGCGCGCCGCGAAGCTCTCCGACGACCTCGGCGGAGGCTCCCTCACCGCGCTCCCGATCATCGAGACGAAGGGTGGGGACATCTCCGCGTACATCCCGACGAACGTCATCTCCATCACCGATGGCCAGATCTTCTTCGAGTCCGAGCTCTTCTTCTCCGGAGTCCGCCCGGCGATCAACGTGGGGGTCTCGGTGTCGCGAGTGGGCGGCAACGCCCAGATCAAGGCCATGAAGAAGGTCGCCGGCCGGCTGCGTCTCGACCTCGCGCAGTTCCGCGCCTTGGAGGCGTTCGCGCAGTTCGGCTCGGAGCTCGACAAGGCGTCGCAGCAGCAGCTCTCTCGGGGCGCTCGGGTCGTCGAGATCCTCAAACAACCTCAGTACGAGCCGCAGCCCGTCGAGCGCCAGGTCGTGGCGATCTACGTGGTGACGGGTGGCCACCTCGACGACTACCCGGTCGAGGACGCGAAACGGTTCGTCACGACCTTCAACGACTACCTCGAGACGCGGAACGCCGAGATCCTGTCGGCCATCCGGGACTCGGGCGACCTGTCCGATCAGAACGAGGAGGCGCTGAAGTCGGCCATCCAGGCGTTCGCGGCGACGTTCGTATCGAGTGCCGAGACCGCGGGATCCGGAGCGGGGATCGGTACGCCGACACCGCCGGATGAAGTGAAGCCCGACGTGGGCTGGGACCGCATGTCCTCGGCCGACGACGACGAGCCCTCGGCCGATCCCGAGCCACCGGCGTCCGCGTAGCGCATGGGCGCCCAGCTCCGCGTCGTCCGGCGACGGATCCGCTCGGTCCAGTCGACCAAGAAGATCACACGCGCCATGGAGCTGATCGCGTCGTCTCGCATCGTGAAGGCACAGCAGCGCGTTGAGGCCTCGCGGCCGTACGCGGTGCAGCTGACCGCCGCCATGGAGGATGTCGCTCGGCAGACCGGTTCGGTGGTGCACCCGCTCCTCGAGGAGCGCGAGTCGCCGGCGAAGGTGGGCGTGCTGATCGTGACGTCCGACCGCGGTCTCGCCGGCTCGTACAACGCGAACGTCCTGAAGATCGGCGAGGAGCTCCTGAAGGACGTGGCCCGCCGTGGCCTGCAGCCGGTCGTGTACGTGATCGGCAAGAAGGGTGTCGGCTACTTCCGTTTCCGGGGCGTCCCGATGCGAGGCGAGTGGCAGGGGTTCAGCGAGGTGCCGCCGTACGCGAAGGCGGAGGAGGTCGGCCGCAAGCTGATCGCCGACTTCGCCGACGCTGAGATCGACGAGCTGAATTGCGCGTACACGGACTTCCGTTCGGCGTTCACGCTGCGCGCGACGGCCAAGCGGTTCCTTCCGATCGCGCCCGAGGAGGTCCATGGATCGGGGGTCCGGGCGGTCCCGGCGGAGTACCTCTTCGAGCCCGAACCGGAGGAGCTGCTGAACCACCTCCTACCGCAATACGTGGTGACCAAGGTCTACGCGGCCCTGCTCGAATCGGCGGCCTCGGAGAACGCGGCACGACGGCGCGCGATGAAAGCCGCGACGGACAACGCGGAGGACCTGATCAAGCTGCTTTCCCGGCAGGCGAACCGCGCCCGCCAGGACGAGATCACGACCGAGATCCTGGAGATCGTCGGCGGAGCAGAAGCTCTGACCGCATCATCGGAGGGATGAACAATGACTGAAGACAACGAACACCCACAGGGGCGGGTCGTCCGAGTCATCGGACCGGTGGTCGACGTGGAGTTCCCGCCGAACGAGCTCCCCGACATCTACACCGCGTTGGAGGTCGATGTCACGCTCGAGGACGCCACCACCACCATCACGTGCGAGGTCGCGCAGCACATCGGCGACAACATCATCCGGGCGATCGCCCTGAAGCCGACGGACGGCCTCACGCGAGGGGCTCCCGTGGAGAACACCGGGGCACCGATCAGCGTCCCGGTCGGCGAAGGCGTCCTGGGCCACGTCTACAACGTGCTCGGCGAACCGCTCGACACCGACGCCTCCAACATCCACGCGGACACGAGGTGGCCGATCCACCGCGAGCCGCCGCCGTTCGCGGATCTGGAGCCCAAGAAGCTCATGCTGGAGACGGGGATCAAGGTGATCGACCTGCTCGAGCCGTACGTACAGGGCGGCAAGATCGGGATGTTCGGGGGTGCCGGCGTGGGGAAGACCGTGATCATCCAGGAGATGATCCGCCGGCAGGCCGAGCAGCACGGGGGTGTGTCGGTCTTCGCCGGCGTCGGCGAGCGGACCCGTGAGGGCAACGACCTCTTCCTCGAGATGACCGAGTCGGGCGTGCTCGCGAAGACGGCGCTCGTGTTCGGGCAGATGGACGAGCCACCCGGCGTCCGCCTGCGCGTGGCGCTCTCGGCCCTCACGATGGCCGAGTACTTCCGGGATGAGCTCCACCTGGATGTGTTGCTGTTCGTGGACAACATCTTCCGGTTCACCCAGGCGGGGTCGGAGGTCTCGACGCTGCTCGGACGGATGCCGAGCGCCGTGGGCTACCAGCCGAACCTGGCGGGAGAGATGGGCGCGCTGCAAGAGCGGATCACCTCTGCCGGAGGGCGCTCGATCACGTCGCTCCAGGCGATCTACGTCCCCGCGGACGACATCACTGACCCCGCGCCGCATGCCGCGTTCGCCCACCTGGACGCCACCACCGTGCTCTCGCGCGACATCGCCTCGCTCGGTATCTATCCCGCCGTCGACCCGCTCGACTCGAGCAGCCGGATCCTCGACCCCAGGTACGTCGGCGAGGAGCACTATGCCGTGGCGCGGCGCGTCCAGGAGATCCTCCAGCGCTACAAGGACCTGCAGGACATCATCGCCATCCTGGGGATCGACGAGCTGTCGGAGGAGGACAAGGTCATCGTGTCGCGCGCCAGGAAGATCCAGAAGTTCCTGTCGCAGCCCATGTTCGTCGCCGAGCAGTTCACCGGTGTTCCCGGGAAGTACACGCCGGTCGACGAGACCATCGCGTCGTTCAAGGGCCTGTGCGAGGGCGAGTACGACCATCTCCCCGAGCAAGCGTTCTTCCTCGTGGGTGGCATCGAAGAGGCCGTCGCGCAAGCCAAGCAGATGGAGGCCGCGTAACCCATGTCGCTCGAGGTCCACGTCGTCACGCCGGAACGCGAGATCTGGACCGGCCAAGCCGAGATGCTGATCGCTCGAGGCGTGGACGGGGAGCTCGGCATCCTCGGCGGTCACCAGCCGATGCTCGTGCAACTCGCGATCGGCCCTCTCCGTATCCATCGAGAGGGCGGCGAACTGCTCGCCGCGGTCGTGGACGGCGGGTTCTTGCATGTCGGCACGCACGAGGGGATCACGCGCGCCGACGTGCTTGCGTCGCAGGCCGAGCTCGCGGCCGAGATCGACGTCGAGGCGACGCGACAGGTGTTGGCGGAGCTGGAGGGCCGCAGTCGTGAGGTCGACGAAGCAGAGCTGGACGCCCTGAACCGCGAGGTGGAGAAGGCGCAGGCACGGATGAAGCTGGTCGGCTAGGCCTCCGAGGCCCATCCCCGCGCTAGCATCGGACCATCATGGATCGCCTGTTCGTCACCGGCGGGGCGCGCCTGAGCGGCTCGGTCCGCGTCTCCGGCGCGAAGAATTCCGCCCTCAAGCTCATGGCGGCCTCGCTCCTCGCGCCCGGGAAGAGCGTGGTCCGCAACGTGCCGCGCATCCGCGACTGCTCAGTGATGGCCGAGATGCTGGAGCACTTCGGGGTCCGTGTGACGCTCCGGGACGGCGTCGCCGAGCTGGACGCGAGCGAGGTGAACGTCGCGGAAGCTCCGGAGGAGCTCGCCCGGCAGATGCGCGCGTCGATCGTCGTGCTCGGCCCGTTGCTCGCTCGATGCGGCCGCGCCCGGCTCTCGATGCCCGGGGGCGACAACATCGGCGCTCGGACGATCGATCTGCACGTCCGCGGGCTCGAGAAGATGGGCGCGACGATTCGATTCGAGCACGGGTTCTGGCTCGCTGACGTCGACGAGCTGCGCGGCGCACCGATCACCCTGGACTATCCCAGCGTCACCGCCACCGAGAACCTGTTGTTCGCCGCGGTCCGGGCGCAAGGTGCGACGGTGATCGACAACGCCGCGCGTGAGCCGGAGATCGCGGACGTCGCGAACTGCCTGATCGCCATGGGAGCACACATCCGGGGTGCCGGCTCGAGCACGATCGAGATCGAGGGCGTGACCGAACTGCGGCCCACCGATCACACGGCGGTGCCCGACCGGATCGAGGCGGGGACCTGGGCCGCCGCCGCCGTTGCGACGCAGGGCGACGTGACGATCGAGAACGCGCGTCCCGAGCACTTGGAGCTCTTCCTGTCGAAACTTCGCGACGCAGGAACCGACGTGTCGGTCACCGACGCGGGCCTCCGGATCCGACAGCCCTCCCGTGCGAGAGCGGTCGACTTCGTGACCCTCCCGCATCCGGGCATCGCGACCGACTTCCAGCCGATCCTGCTCGCGATGCTCGCCACGGCGGAGGGGACCGCCATCGTCACCGAGAACGTCTTCGAGAGCCGGTTCCTTTACGTCGGCGAGCTCCTGCGGATGGGCGCCGACATCCGCACCGAGGGCCATCACGCGGTGATCCGCGGGGTCCCGCGGTTGTCGGCAGCGCCGGTCCGTGCGATGGACATCCGGGCCGGCGCCGCCCTCGTGATCGCGGCGCTCTGTGCGGAGGGCGTGACCGAGATCGCCGACATGCAACACGTCGACCGGGGATACGAGGACTTCGAGGCGAAGCTCGAGGGCCTTGGCGCCGAGGTCCGGCGCGAGCGTGAACTCGTCACGCTCCCGTGAGGGGCACGGTCGGCCATCACTTCCCGAGCGCGATGTGCTTCCTCTTCGCCGCCTGCGTGGTCGCGCTGGCGGCACCCCACGCCGTCGCCCAGGGATCCGACGATCGCGAGGCGCTGATCGCGACGATCGACGGTGCGACGCTCGAGGATCTGCTCGCCACCGCCGGCTTCCTTTCGCTCGCGCAGGAAGGCGGGGCCGGGCTCATGGTCGTCGCGGCGCCGCTCGACGGGGCTTCCGGCTCATCGCTCGCCTCTCGCGGGCCCCTCCCCGCCGGTGTCCGGTCCGTGGATCTCGGAGACGTGTCGGACAGTGGCCACGCGTCGGCGGACGCGCTCGCCGTCGCGGTCGACACGCTCGCGACCGCGCTCGACGGATCGTCCGCGGTGGAGACGACGGTGCTCCTGACGTCTCGGTCGGCTGGTGCAGCCGCCCGGGCGGCTGGCGATGGCCTCGGGGCGGTGGTCATGGCCTCCGGGTCGCCGTCCGCGTTAGCCGCCGCGCTGCGGGCCGCGCCGGGGACCGAGCCGGCCGACACGTTGACGTCCGATTCGACACGACGTGACGGCGTCGTCACGAGCGACGACGTGTTGTACACGGCAGCCGCGTTCGTCGCGGCGACGGCGGAGGCCGATCTCGACGGCGAACCGATCCGCATCGTCGACGGACCGCCCCCGCTCGACCTCCACGATCGCTACGTCCAGTCGAAACGGCTGACGGTGCCGATCGGTACGGCGGCGGCGGTCTACGTGGGCCTCGCGAGCCTGATCGCGATCGTCGCGCTCTGGAGGCCGGATGTCTCCCGCAGACACCGGGCGTTCTGCGCATCGCTGGCGATCTCCGTCCCGTTCGTGGCGCTGTCGATGCTGTTGGTCGGGCACCTCCCGACCTTGACGTACGCCACGGTGATCCCGTTCCTGATCGCGACGACCGCGCTCGCCACCCTCGCGCTCGTGCCGGCCGCACGCCGCTGGGGGACGCTCGGCGCGATCGCCGCTGCAGGGGTCGATCCTGCTCGGCGCGCTGGTCGTGGAGGGGGCGCTTGGGTGGCCGGCCGCGCTCACGCCCGTGCTTGGTGGCTCACAGCTGGACGGAGGTCGGTTCTTCGGTGTGCCGAACGCGTTCATCGGCCTGCTCCTCGGTGGGTCGCTCTACGTCGCTCAGCGTCTGCCGCGGGCGCACGGCGCCGTGCTGATCGCCGTGACCGGAGTGTTCGCCGGTTCGCCATGGACCGGCTCGAACATCGGCGCCGCCGTCACCTTGTTCGCGGGCGCCGGCATCTGGTGGGGGCTGCGGGGCGGGCTGGCGTGGTGGCGCACGGCGATCGCGGCGACGGCCGCGATCGCCGCCGGAACCCTGTCGGTGGTGATCGCCCACCGGTTCCTCACCGATGCGGCGACCCACATCACCACCTTCTCGGAAGACACCGGGGGTATCGGCGGCCTGTGGCGGAAGTTCGCGGATCGCCTGGGCGTCGGGGCAGACCTGATCGCGAACAACCCGCTCGCGCTGGTCCCCGTGATCGGGGTCGTGGTGATGCTGGGGGTCGTGCTCCGACCTCCGGAGGTCGTCCGCGCGTCGTTCGAGGCAGCACCGGTGTGGCGGCTCGCGCTCCTCACGATCGTGACCACGAGCGTGATCGCGTACCTGGTCAACGACTCGGGCGCCGCGGCCGTCGGCGAGGGGCTCACGACGTCGCTCGCGGGGATGCTGTACGTGTCGTTGCGTTGGCGTGCCGGGATGATGATGGCATCGTGAGCATCCCTCTCCCTCCGCGCCCGGACATCGGCGGGTTCGTTCCCGGTCCGATCCCCACGACGGTGGACGGCCGTCCGCGGTCGACCTGGGGTTGGTTCGAAGCGATCGGCGTCTACCTGTTGGCGTTCCTGGCCGGAGGGTTCGCCTCCATCCCGGTCCTCGCGCTCCTCGGCGACACCAGCGTGGACGGCGCGATCGGACAGTCGGAGATCCTGGCCACGATCGCCGTCGACATCGTGATCACGGGGCTGTTGGTGTCCTGGCTGGCGCGGTGGCACGTCGAGTGGCGGGCGGCGATGGTCCTGCCCCCGCCACGGGAGCGGCTCTGGCGTGACCTGCTGTTCGGCGTGATCGCGGGGTTGATCCTGGTCCCGGTCATCAACGTGATCAGCGGGGGGATCGAAGTGATCCTCCGCGAGGTGGTGGGGCACGAGGTCACCGTCCCCGAGCAGGTGGCGCCGGGTCTGTCGCCTCTCGCCGTCGGGTTCCTCATCCTGCTGGCCGTGGTCATCGCGCCGATCAGCGAGGAGCTCTTCTTCCGCGGGGTGCTGTTCCGAACCGTCCGCGACCGTCACGGGTTCTGGGCGGCGGCGCTGGCGTCCGGGGTCCCGTTCGGGCTGGTGCACTACGTGCAGGCGCCGGCGATCGACGCGCTCGTCCTGCAGGCGACGATGGTGTTCACCGGCATCGGCCTGGCCTGGATCTACGAGCGTCGGGGCAGCATCGTGGCTCCGATGGCGGCGCACGTCGCATTCAACGTGGTCGGCCTCATCGTGATCCTGGGCTTCGAGCGATAGCGAGTCATCGCGTCCGTATGCTGTTGGCCGAGCGTGTGCCCGTGTTCCCGGAGCGAGGTGATCCAGCGTGGCGAGGTTCCCGACGGACCCCTGGTTCCAGGCGTTCATCGCGGCCATCAACGGATCCGAGCGATACCGCGAGGTCGCGGCCGAGTGGGAGGGCGACGTCGCGTTCCGCATCGAGGCGGAGCCCGACAAGGGCGTGCCCGAGACGGTGTGGGGCTTCCTGGACCTGTGGCACGGCGAATGCCGGGGGGGCGGCGTCGTGGACGAGGCGCGGGGCGCCGCGTCGACGTACGTGATCAGCGCGCCGTACTCCCGGTGGCGTGAGGTGCTCGAGGGTGACCTGGACCCCGTCCGAGGCATGATGCAGGGGAAGCTCCGCGTGCAGGGCGATCTGCCCACGATCATCCGGTACGTGAGCGCCGCGAACGAGCTCGTGCACCTGACCGGCACGGTCGACACCGAGTTCCCCGACGGGGACTGAGACGCCGTGCGCGCGGTCGTGTTCGGCGGCGTCCGCGATGTGCGCGTCGCCGATGTGCCGGACGCCATGATCGAGGAGGCCGGCGACGCCGTCATCCGCGTGACGAGGACCGCGATCTGTGGATCGGATCTCCATTTCTTCCACGGGAAGGCGCCGATCGAGCCGGGCGATGTCCTCGGTCACGAGGCGGTGGGTGTCGTGGAGGCTGTCGGCCCGGGCGTGGAGCGGTTCACGACGGGGGACCGTGTGGTGGTGGCGTTCAACATCGCGTGCGGCTCGTGCTGGTTCTGCCGCCGTGGCGAGACGCAGCTCTGCGACGACTTCCGCAACCTCGGGGCGGGGGCGTTCGGTGGGAGCCTCGCAGGGGCGCAGGCGAGCCACGTCCGCGTCCCCACGGCCGACGTGAACCTCCTGCACGTCCCCGATGCGATCGACGACGAGCGCGCGCTGTTCGTCGGCGACATCCTGACCACCGGGGTTTACGCGGCGTCGCTCGCCGAGGTCCAACCCGGGAGCACCGTCGCCGTCGTCGGCTGCGGTCCGGTCGGGTTCTTCTGCATCCAGGCGGCGCTGGCGAACGGGGCGGGTCGCGTCTTCGCGGTCGACCTGGAGCCGGAGCGGCTGGCGCTCGCCGCGAGCGTCGGCGCCGTGCCCGTGGATGCCGGCAAGCGTCATCCGGTCAGCGCGCTCGCCGACGTGACGGACGGCCGCGGGGCCGACGTGGTGGTCGAGGCCGTCGGGACGCCGAGCGCCTTCGAGAGCGCCGTGGCCATCGTGCGTCGGGGCGGTCGGGTGGTCGTGGTGGGTGTCTACGCGGGGGAGTCGATCGAGATGCAGCTCGGCGTCTACTGGGCCCGGGCCCTCACGCTCCGGTTCTCCGGGATCTGCCCGGTCCACACGTGGTGGGCGCGCGCCATGGACGAGCTGGCGGCGGGTCGGATCGATCCCTCTCCGCTGATCTCGCACCGGCTGCCGCTCGAGGATGCGGCGGCCGGATATGCGTTGTTCGATCGTCGCGAGGCGACGAAGGTGGTGCTCCTGCCGTGAGTGTGGTGATCGTCGCGGACGAGCCAAGCGGACTCGCCTCGATGGTCGGTGGCCTGATCGACCAGAACCTCGCGCGCGACCCGGCGCGGAGGCGCCTCCTCCGGGTCTCGTCGGCGTCGATCACCGTTCCGGACGCCGGCGTGACGATCACGATCGCGACGCACCCCGGTGGGGTGGAGGTTCGCGACGGCGCGGACCCGGCAGCGCACGTCGCCATCACGGCCGACGCCGACCGGTTGCTCGCGCTCACGTGCGCCCCGCTGCGTTTCGGGCTCCCCGATCCGTTCGACCCGCGGGGCCGAGCGATCCTGCGCGATGTGCTCTCGGGACGGGTCCGCATCCGCGGCCTCTTCATGCATCCGCGCCGGCTCGCCCGCCTCTCTGCGCTTCTCTCGGTGGCCTGACGTGGGTGCCCCACCCGTCGCCCCCGTCCGACCCGATGTAAGGCCGCTCGCGCGACGACCATCGTCCGGCGGCTGGGCGACGGCCGCGGTGGTGGCAACGATCGTCGTGGTGGTGCTCGGCGGATACGTGGTGGCGGCCGCCCTCTCCGAACCGGTCGGGCAGCCGGTGGGCATCCCGGGAGTGGTGAGCATCCGGCCGCTCTCCGGCTGGGTCTTCGCCGACCGTGGCGACGGGCTGGGTGGCGATCCTTTCGTGCAGGTCACGCGGGGCAGCGGCAACCTGCAGGTGACCGTTCGCGATCCGTTCCGCGGCGATCCCCAGACGTTGGCGGAGAGGTACCGAGATGAGGTGCTCTCCGACCGATTGAGCCAGCTCTCGGTGTCGAGGAGCCTCGAGAGCGTGCACTTGGACGACGGTCTGTCCGCGCTGCGGTTCGCGTACGTCGGGGTGATCGCCGAGACCGGAACCTCCGTGGAGGGGGAGGTGACGATCCTGGTCACGATCACGGGACACGGGATCGTGTTCAATGCGTGGGCGCCCGCGGGCCTGTTGTCCTTCGTGCGCTCCGACGTGCGGACCATGATCAACCAGGCGGACGTCGGGTGAGCCGATGAACGCGCCGGTCCCACGACGCCGTCATTCCCCGTTGCACGTCGGGAGCCTCGTGCGGCCAGGGCGTCCGGCGTTCTGGGCGTACGTCGCCATCCTGATCCTCACCGGGCTCGTCGCGTTCGGGCAACAGAGCTTCTTCCGCCAGATCTCGCCCTCCGGCTGGGCGCTGTCCTGGGGGCTGCTCGCGCTCTATGCCCTCCCCGTTCTCTTCCTCGTCTACGTCCTGGACCTCTACGAACGCGAGCCGCTGTCCCTGGTGATCGGGGCGCTGCTCTGGGGCGCGATCGCCGCCACGACGCTGTCCGGGTTCGCGAACGACGGATGGGGGCTCGTCGTCGCCCGCGTCGGAGGTCCGGAGTTCGCCGCCCGCTGGACCGCGGCGCTGACCGCGCCGTTCGTCGAGGAGATCTTGAAGGGATCGGGCGTGGTACTGATCTACCTGATCGCGCCCGACGAGTTCGACGACATGATGGACGGGTTCGTCTACGGCGCGGTCTGCGGGTTGGGCTTCGCCGTGGTCGAGGACGTCTTCTACTTCATGGGCGTCTTCGGTGGGCAGCCGGAAGGCGTGCTCCAGGGGTTCTTCGTTCGTGTGGTGGCGAGTGGCCTCTATTCGCACGTCCTGTATACGGGGCTCGTCGGGATGGGCATCGGCTACTTCGTCTCCCGGCGCTTCCAGCGTCCTCTTCGCCGGCGCGTGGTCGTCCTCGCCGGCCTGTCGGCGACGGCCGTCCTCGGGCACTTCCTGTGGAACTCGCCGCTGCTCGACCTCTTCCCCTCTCAGCCGTGGACCGGTGCCGATCTGTTCATGATCCCCGTGGCAACGACGGTGAAGGGGCTCCCGCTCCTCGCGTTCGTGACGCTCGCGGTGGTCCTCGCGCGCCGGCGCGAACGGAGATGGCTGCACGGTGCCCTGGCCGACGAGATCGGTGGTCCGGGTGTCTCGGCGGCCGAGCTCGCGACCCTCGAGGGGCCACGAGGACGTCGGGAGGCGGTGCGGGACATGCGAACGCGCGCGGGGGCGCACGCCGCCGGTTTGCTCCGGCGCCTTCAGCGCGAGCAGGTCAACCTGGCCATGGTCCGCTCGAAGGTCGCCGCGAACGACGACCCCGCGCTGATCTCCCAACGGGCGTACTGCGGTTCGCTCCGCGACGCGCTCGGCGCGATCCCCGGCGCGGCCCCCGCCGACGCCGGCTCCGTTCCCGACGCGGGTCCTCGCGACGGCTAGGCTTCGGCCCGTGGACGTCGGGTCGGTGATCTCGGGTGTGTTGGACGGCGAGCGCCGCGCCATCGGCAGGGCCATCTCGATGGTCGAGGACGGCGGCTCGGACCTGGAGGCGCTGTCCGCCGGCATCTATGCCCGCACCGGTCGTGCCTCGACGGTCGGCCTCACGGGCGCTCCCGGCGTCGGGAAGTCGACGCTCGCGACCGGACTGGTTCGACTCGAACGCGCGACCGGACGATCCGTGGCGGTCCTGGCGATCGACCCGACCTCCCCGTACACCGGCGGAGCGCTGTTGGGCGACCGCGTCCGTATGCAGGAGCACGCCACCGATCCCGGGGTCTTCATCCGGTCGATGGCCACGCGCGGACATCTCGGAGGGATGGCGCTCGCGGCGCCCGAGGCCGTGCGGGTGCTCGACGCAGCCGGCTACGAGGAGATCGTCGTCGAGACCGTGGGCGTCGGGCAGGCGGAGGTCGACGTCGCCGCGGCCACCGACACGGCCGTCGTCGTCCTGGCTCCGGGGATGGGGGATGCCGTGCAGATGGCGAAGGCCGGCATCCTGGAGATCGCCGACGTCTTCGTGGTGAACAAGGCGGATCGCGACGGGGCGGGCGACGTGGTGCGGGAGTTGCGCCAGATGCTCCACTTGGGCGCCGCCCGCGCCTGGGATCCTCCGATCCTGCGGACGACGGCGGGCACCGGGGACGGCATCGACGAGTTGGGAGCGGCGATCACCGAGCACCGAGGGTTCCTGCGCGATTCGGGCGAACTGTCGGCCAAGCGCCGGATGCGGCTCCTCCGTGAGGTCGAGGGTCTGGCGGCCGAACGGTTCCGGGTGAAGGCGGCGATCGCCCTGTCCGGGGACGGCACGCTCGCGGACGACGTGGTCTCGCGTCGCGTCGACCCCTACCGGGCCGCGGCTATCCTGGCGGGCGAGACCGCCGCCGCGGGATAGCGGCGGCATGAGCCGGCGGACGGACGAGAACGTGGCGAGACCGGCCGAGGAGCGAGCGAACACCGAACCCGGCGACGCCGGGACGGGGCCGGGTGCGGAACGCGGGTTCGCGACGCTCTCCGGGGAGCCGGTCGAACCCGTGTACCGGCCCGAGGATCTCGACGGCTTCGATCCCGTCTCCCGGCTCGGGTTCCCGGGCGAGTATCCGTTCACGCGGGGCGTGTACCCGTCGATGTACCGCGGGCGCCTGTGGACGATGCGGCAGTTCGCCGGGTTCGGAACGGCCGCCGAGACGAATGCGCGCTACCGGTTCCTGCTCGAGCGCGGCCAAGGGGGCCTGTCGGTGGCATTCGACATGCCGACGCTGATGGGGATCGATTCCGACGATCCGCGTGCCGAGGGTGAGGTCGGCCGCTGTGGCGTGGCGACCGACACGCTGGAGGACTTCGTGACCCTGTTCGACGGCATCCCGCTCGGCGACATCTCCACGTCCATGACGATCAGCGGTCCGGCGGTCGTGGCGTTCGCGTTCTTCCTGGCGACGGCCGAACGACAGGGCGTGCCGTGGGAGCGGCTCGACGGAACGCTGCAGACCGACATCATGAAGGAGTACATCGCGCAGAAGGAGTGGATCTTCCCGCCACGACCCCACCTCCGCTTGATCGGTGACCTGATGGCGTTCTGCGCCGAGCACGTGCCGCGCTGGCATCCGGTGAGCGTTTCGGGCTATCACATCCGCGAGGCGGGTGCGACGGCCGCGCAGGAGCTGGCGTTCACGTTGGCGGACGGCTTCTCCTACGTCGAGCTCGGACGGACACGGGGGCTCGACGTCGACACCTTCGCGCCCGGGCTGTCGTTCTTCTTCAACGCGCACATCGACTTCTTCGAGGAGATCGCGAAGCTGCGCGCGGCTCGCCGCATCTGGGCGCGCTGGCTCAAGGAGCGATACGGCGCGAAGGATCCGGGCGCGATGAAGCTCCGGTTCCACACGCAGACCGCCGGCGTGTCGTTGACCGCGCAGCAGCCCATGAACAACGTCGTGCGTACGACGGTCGAAGCGTTGGCCGGCGTGCTGGGCGGGACGCAATCGCTGCACACGAACGCGCTCGACGAGGTGCTGGCCCTCCCGACCGAGGACAACGCGAAGCTCGCCCTCCGGACCCAACAGGTGATCGCGTACGAGAGCGGCGTGCCCGACGTCGCCGATCCTCTCGCGGGCTCGTACTTCGTGGAGACGATGACCGATCGGATGGAGGAACGGGCTGAGGCGATCTTCGCCGAGATCGACGGGATGGGCGACGGCTCCATCCTGGAGGGCGTGTTGGCGGGGATCGAATCGGGGTGGTTCCAGCAAGCCATCGCTGAATCCGCGTTCCGTGAGCAGCGGCGCCATGAATCCGGGGACCTGACGCGCGTGGGCGTCAATGCCTTCGTCGACCCTGACGACGAGCCGGTCGACACGCTCGTGATCGGTCCGGAGGGGGAGCGGGCGCAGGTGGAGTCGCTGGCGCAGGTGCGGGCCGATCGCGATCAGGTGGCGGTTCGGTCGGCCCTCGACGCGCTGGTCACCGCCGCGGGAACCGACGCGAACCTCATCCCGCACCTGGTGGATTGCGCGCGGAACCTGTGCACCGAGGGCGAGATCGTCGCCGCGTTGATCGGCGTCTTCGGCGACTATCGCGAGACGCCGCGCTTCTGAGCCGGCCGCGTCCGACGCTGTCTTGACGTTCAGGTGCGAGCGGCGATATACAGTTACTGCAAGCCATTGCAGGAACTTGCAGTTGCAACAGTCCCACCATGGACGGGCGGACGGCGCTCGGGAGGCGACGTGCACATACCTGACGGGTTCATCAACGCCGGGGTCTCGGCCGCGGCCGGAGGCGTGGCGGTGGTCGGCGTCGGCTACAGCCTCAAGCGGGCCAAGGAGACGCTCGAGGAGAAGGCGGCGCCGATGGCCGGTCTGGTCGCGGCATTCATCTTCGCGGTGCAGATGCTGAACTTCCCTGTCGCCGCGGGCACCAGCGGGCACCTCCTGGGAGGGGCGCTGGCCGCGATCCTCGTCGGACCGTGGGCGGGGGCCATCTGTATCGCGGTCGTCCTCATGGTGCAGGCCTTGTTCGCCGACGGTGGCCTCACGGCGCTCGGTCTGAACATCGTCAACATGGCGCTCATCACCTCGCTCGGCGGCTACGCGATCTTCATGCTCCTCCGTCGCGCGCTCCCGAAGACCCGCGGCAGCGTCGTCGCCGCATCCGGGGTGGCGGCGATGGTCTCGGTGGTGCTCGCTGCCGTTCGGGTTCACGGTCGAGTACGCCCTCGGCGGCACCGGCACGGCGTCGGTCGCCACCGTCGCGGCGGCCATGGTCGGGGTGCATTTCCTGATCGGCATCGGGGAGGGCTTGATCACCGCGATCACGGTCGGCGTGGTGCTGAACGTCCGACCGGATCTCGTGTACGGAGCGCACGACATGCTCCCCGATCTGGAGATCCGCCGGGACTCCGTGACGGTGGGGAGCTGACCATGGACGCGAAGAAGAAGTCGTTCTGGATGTTCGTGACCGGCGGGCTGTTGGTCGCCGCCGCGTTGGCGTTCTTCGTCAGTCCCTACGCGAGCTCGTCGCCGGATGGCCTGAACAAGGTCGCGGAGGACCAGGGGTTCGACGCCACCGCCGACGAACATGCGCTCGACGACAGCCCGCTCGCCGGCTACGCGGTCGAGGGCGTCGAGAACGAGAGCCTCAGCAAGGGGCTCTCGGGGATCATCGGGGTGGCGCTGACGTTCGGCGTCGGGATGATCCTCTTCGGCCTGATCGTTCGTCGGAACGGCAAGCCGCCCACACCCTCGGACGGATCCGGAGGGAGCGCCTCGACGGCCGCCGGGGTGACGTGAGCGGGACCCACGCACACGCCCTCTACGTTCCGGGAGACAGCGCGCTCCACCGCGTGCGCCCGGAGTGCAAGCTGCTCGCGCAGCTGCTGTTCGTGCTCGCCGTCGTGGCGACGCCTCGGGAAGCCTTCTGGGCGTTCGGCGTCTACTTCCTGATCCTGCTGACGCTCATGCACGTCGCAGGGCTCCCACCGCGGTTCGTCGCGAAGCGTGCGGTGATCGAGGTGCCGTTCGTGCTGTTCGCGGTCCTGATGCCGTTCCTCGCGCAGGGGGAGAAGGTCGTGGTGCTGGGGATCCCGATGTACGTCTCCGGGCTCTGGGCGGCGTGGAACATCCTGGCGAAAGCCACGCTGGGTCTGATGGCGACGATCGTCGTCTCGTCGACGACACCGATGGCCGACCTGCTCCGAGGGCTCGAACGCCTGCATCTCCCGAAGGCGTTCACGTCGATCGCGGGGTTCATGATCCGGTACCTCGACGTGATCGCCGCCGAGGCGCAGCGGATGCGCGTGGCGCGCGACTCCCGAAGCTACGACCCGCGGTGGATCTGGCAGGCGAGGGCGTTCGGCGCGTCGGCGGGGGCATTGTTCATCCGCTCGTACGAGCGAGGGGAGCGCGTCTACCTGGCCATGCTGTCTCGTGGCTACACCGGATCGCTCCCCGACCTGGGAGGAGGCGGCGCCACCGTCGGCATGTGGGCGGGAGCGCTCGCGATCCCTGCGTTCGCGGTCGTCGTGGCGTCGGTCGCGTGGATGGTGCGGCCGTGACCGGTCCGGCGCTGGAGGTCCGCGAGTGCGCGTTCGCCTATCCCGACGGGCATCAGGCGTTGTTCGGCATCGACCTGACGATCCAGCGGGGAGAGCGCGTGGCGCTGCTGGGGCCGAACGGCGCAGGCAAGACCACGTTCGTCCTCCATCTGAACGGCATCCTCGAGACCCAGCACGGCTCGGTGCGCGTGGGCGGGCTCCCCGTCACGAAGGACAACTTCAAGGAGATCCGGCGTCGTGTCGGCATCGTGTTCCAGGACCCCGACGATCAACTGTTCATGCCGACGGTCCGCGAGGACGTCGGGTTCGGTCCGGCGAACCTGGGCATGCGTGGCGATGCCCTCGATGCCGCCGTGATGGCCGCGCTCGAAGCGGTCGGCATGGAGGCGTTCGTCGATCGCCCTCCGCACCACTTGTCGTTCGGTCAGCGTCGTCGCGTGGCCGTGGCGACGGTCCTGGTGATGCATCCGGAGATCCTGGTGCTGGACGAGCCGTCGTCGAACCTGGATCCGGCGGGTCGTCGGGAGCTCGCCGACATCCTGTTGTCGCTCGACATCACGATGCTGATGGTCACGCACGATCTCCCGTACGCGTTGCAGCTGTGCCCTCGCGCGGTCGTGATGAACGAAGGGGTGCTCGTCGCCGACGGGAGGACCGTCGACATCCTGGCCGACGAGCCGCTGATGGCGGCCAACCGTCTGGAGCTGCCGTTCGGGTTCTTCCCGGCGGAGGCGTTGCGGCGACGCGACACCGCTCTGCCCGACGATCCTCGGTAGTCCGTCGCTCCGACCGCGCTTCGCTACGATAGGCCGACCCCGCGCGGGAGGAAGCCGATCTTCGGGGAGAGGTGGTCCATGGCCCGATCAGTTCTGGGTGGCGGCGCACTCCGCGCATACGCCCGTGATCGCGAAATGCGTCAGATCGGCCTCGAACCCGTGATGCCGCCGGATCAGCTCCTGGAGCGAGTCGGCTTCCGGGAGTGAAAGCGGGTCGTCGCCACCGCACGAGCTACACACCAGGTGGATGTGCTCGGCCTCCTCGGCGCGGTGATACTCGGGTCCGCTCTCCAGGTGCGAATGCTGCAGGACCCCGACCTCCTCGAGCAGCGTGAGCGTTCGGTACACGGTCGAAGCGTTCACGCCCGGCATCTCGCTCTGGATCTTCCGGGTGATGACGGTCGGCGAGATGTGTCCCTGGGCGTGCATCACGGCGCTGACGATGGCGCGGCGCTGCGGGGTCATGCGGAGCCCGCGGGCGCGCAGGAGCTCCATCACATCGATCTGCTCGGTCCGTTCCACGGGGCGGGATTCTAGCAGGGGGTTGCAGGTGCAACGGCCTTGCAAGTGGCGCTAGCCACGGCGGTGGGAGTTCGAGCGCCCGGGCGGCCCAGGGGAGGGCCGTTCTCGCCTGGCGCAGCTGGAGCGTCCGGACATGGGGGGCCCCAGGGATCTCGGGCCGCGCCGCGTGCGCCGCGAAGTAGCCGGCGAAGAGCGCCGCGAGCTCTGCGGCGCCCTCGGGCAGGACCTCATCGGGGGCCGGGCCGCCCTCGGCGTGCAGGCTGGGGAGCCACGCGGCCACATCGGCCAGCGGGTTGCCGAGGCAGGCGAAGTTCCAGTCGATCAGCATGGCCCGTCCGTCGCGGAAGCAGATGTTGTCGCTCCGCACATCGAAGTGCAACAGGGCGTCGCCGGCGAGCGGCGCGACCTCCGTCGCGTACCGCAGGATCGGCAACGCCGCCTCCAACCACGGCCGTGAGCAGAGACGCAACCGGAGGAACGGCTCGGGATCGTCCTCGATCTCGATCCAGCCCTGGAAGTCGAACTGGCTGTCGGAGACGCGTGGCAGATCGGGCGGTGGCGGCGTCGCCGCGATCTCGGCCAGGCATGCCAGGACGGCGTCGACGTGTCCGGGCTCCCACGGCGGCGGCCAGATGGCGTCCGAGAGATCTTCGAGCGCGATCACGGGACGTTCTCCATCGTCGTGCCATCCGAGCATCCGCGGGTGGAACGGCGCGCCGCGCGTCTGCGCGTAGAAGAGGTGCTCGTCGCGGATCCATGATGCGGTGTCGTCGCCGCGGGCGGACTTCACGAATGCCGATGAACCATCCGGCAGCTCCGCCAGCCAGTGCGAGGCGTTCGTCTGTCCCCGCCTGGTGATCTCGCGCCAGCCGACAGGCTCGGCCTTGAGCGCGAGGGCGATCCGCTCGGCTTCATCCTTCGGTGGCGTCTCCACGAGGCCGGAGCCTAGCCGCGGCACCGGTCGGTAGCATCCTCGCCGTGACGGTGATGGTGATCGGTGCATCGGGGTTGATCGGCCGCGCGCTCGTGCCGCGACTCGTCCGCAACGACGAGGTGCGGGTGTGTGTTCGCCGGCCCGAGGCGGCGGAGCATCTGCGCGCGGCGGGCGCGAAGGTCGCCGTGGGGAACTTCGACGAGGCCGACGCGCTGGCCGAGATCCTCAAACGCGTCTACACGGTGATCCACCTGCTGGGCGGGCCTGATCAGGTCGATGACGATGCCGTCCTGGCGGCCAACCACGGCTCGGTCCTGACGGCGCTGGCCGCGTCGCGGGAGGCCGGCGTACGGCGGTTCGTGCTGCTCTCGGCCACGGGGGCATCGATCGATGCCACCAACCGGTACCTCCGAGCGAAGGGTCTCGCCGAGGAGGCCGTCGCCAACAGTGGGATGGAGCACGCGATCGTTCGAGCGACGCACGCCTACGGCCTGGGCGGGCTCTGGCTGACCGCCACGGTGGAGGCGGCCACCGCGAGGCCCCCGTTCGTGGTCGGCGACGGCCGGCAACCGGTCGCCCCGGTCTTCGCCGACGATGTCGCAGAGGTCTTGACCGCGGCCGACGATCGGGACGGAGCGCTCGCGGGAACCTGGGCGCTCGAGGGTCCGGACGTCGTCACGATGGCCGAGCTGGTCGGCATCCTGGCCGGTTCGGAGGCGGTCGCGCCGGCACCGCTCCCGCCGGGCGAGGCGGCGCGACGATGGACCGAAGCGCTGGGGAGGCCGTTCTCGGAGACCGCCGCCGAGGTGTTCGCGCTGCCGTCACGAGCCGATGCGCCCGACGCGGCGGAGGCGTTCGGGGTCGAACGTACCGCGCTGGTCGACGGCCTTCGACGCACCGCACAACTGGCTGCCGCCGCGGAGCGGTAGGGTGCCCGCGATGGACGGGTTGGCGGGGGAGTTCGTGCGGCTCGAGGTGGATCAGGGCGTTGCCTTGGTTCGCCTGGACCGTCCCCCGCCAACGCCATCGATCACCAGATGGGATTGGAGCTCCAGGATGCGTTCCGCGTCGCGGCCGATCGCGATGACGTGGGGGCGATCGTCATCTGGGGAGGGCCGAAGATCTTCGCGGCCGGGGCGGACATCAAAGCGATGGCAAGCTTCGGGCCGGAGGAGATCCGGCCGGTGGTGGCGGCGTTCGGCGATGCGCTCGACCTGCTGGAGGCCATGCCGAAGATCTCGATCGCGGCCATCAACGGGTTCGCCCTCGGCGGGGGCTTCGAGCTGGCGCTGGCTGCGGACCTTCGGTACCTGGCGGACGACGCTGCGGTCGGCCAGCCCGAGATCCTGCTCGGGGTGATCCCGGGGGCTGGGGGAACGCAACGCCTCACCCACCTGGTGGGTCCCGGGAGGGCGGGCGACCTGGTGTACTCGGGCCGCCGGGTCTCGGCCGGCCAGGCGCTCGACCTCGGGCTGGTGGAACTCGTGGTGCCTGCAGATGAGGTCCTGGACCGGGCGAGGGCCGATGCCGTCGCGTTCTCGCAGGGCCCGCGTGGTGCGCTGGCCGCCGCGAAGGCGGCGATCCGGGCGGCGGTCCTCAGCCCCGGACCCGAGGGCCTGGCGAAAGAGGTCGAACTGTTCCGCGCCCTGTTCGGCACGCCTGACCAGCGCGAAGGCATGCAGGCGTTCCTGGAGAAGCGGCCCCCGCGGTTCGGCGACACCGTGCCCTGAGCTCGCTCCCCGGCCGTTATCGCACCCTCTGAGAGGCGGGAGGGCGTTCTCAGAGATGTTGCGAACCCGTGCAGAACCGTGCCCTCGGGAGCCGAGGAATGAACCACGACCGTCTTCCGTTCGAAGAGGGAGATGAAGGGCAGCGATGCCCACGTCTGAGCTGACGTCACCGAAAGGATGTGAGCGACGTGTCAGAGGAGAGGTTCCGGGGCGCATCGGTCCGGACGCTCCCGCGGCCCAACAAGAGCTATGGCGAAGGCCGCGTCTGCGCCGACCCGGGTTGCGAAACCAAGCTCTCGGTCTACAACAAGTGGGACTTCTGCTGGCAGCACGAACCGGTCCATTCCTACGTCCCTCGCGGGAAACGGAAGCGCCGGGCTGCGGCCTGATCCCCGACCGACACCCATCGACGACGAACGACCCGAGGCCCTCCGGCGAGGAGGGCCTCGCTGCGTCTCCGGCCTGATGCCGCTCCTGTAGGGACATCGGCCTGTTCAAGGAGATTCGCGCCGCGTCCGATGAAGGGAAAGACCGCTCCCCCCGGAGTGCGCGAGAACCTATGGCCGAAGAGATGGACCACCCGCTCCCCATGCGTGAGGGCGCTTGCCCGTTCTGTGAGCGGACGGTGCTCGTGTATGAGGAGCCTCCCCGCTGCCCCCTCTGCGCGTGCCCGATGGACGAGGATCGTATGAGCCCGTTCGCCTTCCCCGCGGACGATCCGGCTCCGGACGCCTAGGCGGGGCTCACGCCGGGTCGGTCAGCACCGCGTCGCGCCATCCTCGCACCGAGCTGAAGATGGCGAGACCTTCGGCCGTCCGCACTTCCTCCACCGTGATCCGGCGCTCTTCGATGGCGCCTTCACTCAATAGTGCCGCGCGCTCGGTTCCCGCCAGCAGGCCCGAGTCGAGGGGCGGCGTCAGCCATCGTCTGCCGAGCTGCACGGCGACGTTCGCAACAGATGTCTCGGTGATCTCGCCGCGGGTGTTCGTCAGGAGGACGTCGTCGGCGTCCGGATGTCGCGCCCGGGCGTCGTCGTACCGCTGGCGCAACGTCGTCTTGTGGAACAGGAAGACGTCCAGTGGATCCACGGGCGCGTCGTCGAGCGCCAGACGGATCGGTTCCGGCGCGCCGCGGTCGAGCGCGGCCGCTGACACCTCGATCGCCCCCCCGCGATTCAGTCGCAGCCGGATCTTCACGGGACGGTCGGCGCCGATGCCGGCCCCGTCCATCGCCGCGCGGACCTCCACTTCGTCGAACACGAACCCGAAGTACGCGGCGGAGCTCCGGAGCCGTTCCACATGCTGCTCCACGCGACGGATCGGTTCGCCCGGCTCCCGACGCATCGACTCGAGCAGTTCGAACGGCGGGCGGCGGGCGGTCAGGACGCGCGCCTTCGCCACCGTCTCGTCGTATTCGCCCGTCGCCGAGGAGTCCCATGTGATCCCTCCACCCACGCCGTACTCGGCGGTGCCCGACTCCGCGTCGACCATCACGGTCCTGATCGCGACGTTGAACGAGGCGGACGGCTGCCCGGCGGATGCGGGGGCCAGGTATCCGACCGCGCCGCAGTAGACGCCACGCGGCGCATCCTCCAGGTCCGCGATGATGCCCATCGTCCGCACCTTCGGTGCACCGGTGATGGATCCGCTCGGGAACAGCGCGGTGAAGATGTCCGGAAGCCCCGTGCCGGGTTCGAGGTCGGCCGTCACGGTCGAAGTGAGCTGCCACACGGTCTCGAACCGCTCAGGCTCGAACACCTTCGCCCACCGGACCGACCCCGGCTTCGCGATGCGGCCGAGGTCGTTACGGAGCAGGTCCACGATCATCGCGTTCTCGGCGCGGTCCTTGGCCGATGCCACGAGGCCCTCGCGCGCCGCGTCGTCCTCGGCGGGCCACCGTCCCCGGGGGGCCGTGCCCTTCATCGGCCGGGTGGTGAGCCGCCCGCCGTCCAACCGGAAGAAGAGCTCCGGCGAGGCGGACAGGATCCGGTACCGGCCGGCGTTGAGGTAGGCGGAGTGGGCGCCGCGTTGCGCGTAGCAGAGGTCGCGGTAGAGGCCACGTTCGTCTCCCTCCACGGTCGAGCGCAGGCGGAGCGTGTGGTTCACCTGATACGTGTCGCCGGCCGCGATGTGGTCGCGGATCCGGACGATCGCCCGGTCGTACCGGTCACGATCGACGGTCGGCACCCAGGCGTCCGACGTCGGCGCCTCGTCACGCGGTGACGGCAGGACGGTCTCCTGCCGTTGTTGGAACATCGCGAACCAGGCGAGCGGCAGCCGGGCGAACGGGTCGTCCGGCGGCCGCGCGCGGACGACGAGCGACGCATCCAGTCCGGGCGCCGCCTCGTACGTCACGAATCCGGCGACCCACAGGCCGCGTGCGGCTGCGCCCTCGGCTGCCGCCAAGGTCGGGAGCGACGTCGTCGGGGCGCATCGCCTCGAGGACGCCTGCGGGGTCGGTCAGGCGGAAGGACGGGGTTCCACCCGTCAGGTCGTCGAACCGGGCTTCGATCACGGCCCGGTCAGGCTCCCTTGCGGGACCTGACCTCGTCGATCAACGCCGGCAGGAACTGCAAGGCATCGGCCACGACCCCGAGGTCGGCGAGCCGGAAGATCGGCGCGTCCGGATCCCTGTTGATCGCGATGATCCGCTTCGCGCCCTTCATGCCCACCACGTGCTGGAGGGCGCCGCTGATCCCGACCGCGATGTAGACATCGGGCTTGACCGTCTTCCCCGTCTGCCCCACCTGGTAGCTGTACGGGACCCACCCCGCGTCGACCACGGCGCGGCTCGCGCCGACGGCCGTGTTGCCGAGCACCTCGGCGAGCTGGTCCAGGAGGGCGAAGTTGCTCGCCGCCTGGAGCCCGCGCCCGCCGGAGATGACCACCTTCGCCTCTTCGAGCTTCGGTCCGGAGGCCGACTCCTCGTGATGCTCGACGCGTCGAGCCGTGCGGAGCGCGCCCGGGATGTCCACGTCGACGGGGACCACATCCACGCTGCCGCCTGTGGCCTCGGCGGTGAACGACTTCGGACGGACGAGGACAAGCTTGGGAGCGGGGCCGTCGAGCTCGACGTCGACGAAGAGCGTACCGCCGGCGATCTGCGTCCGCGCCCGATCCACGCCGGTGACGTCGATCGCGTTGCTCATGAGCGCCGTGCCGGTCTTGGCCTGGAGACGGCCGGCCACGTCGCGGGAGGCGTACGTCGTCGCGAACAGGACCAGGTCGGGCGGCATGCTCGTCGATCAGCGTGTGGAGCGCGTGGGCCGCCGGCTGGGCCAGGCACTCCTCGTAGACCGGATCGTCGCTCGCGAACACCGTCTGCGCCCCGTGGTCGCCGAGCGCGGCCGCCGCGGCGGTCGATCGCCGGGACCGAGCGCCACGGCCTCGACCTGATCGCCGAGCTCGCGCGCCTTGGCCAGGAGCTCGAGCGCGGCGGGCGCCGGTCCGTCCGACGCCACCTCGGCGAAGACCCAGACCTTCGCCACGTCAGATCACCTTCGCCTCGGCCAGGAGGTCGGCGACGCGGCCTGCGGCCGCGTCGCCCTGCACGACCTCGCCGGGTCCCTTCTGCGGCGCGGCCTCGACCGCGGCGACCCGTTGGGTCGCCGCGACCTGGTCACCGGTGAGTCCGAGATCGGCGAGCGTCAGCTCCTCGAGCGGCTTGGACTTCGCGCCCATGATGCCTTTGAGCGTCGGGTACCGCGGCTCCGTCGCCGCGGCGGTGACCGTGGCGAGCGCGGGGAGAGCGGATTCCACCACGTCGTACCCGGCTTCGGTCTGTCGTTCCACGCGGATGCCGGCGTCGATCGACGTCGACCTTCCGTGCGAACGTGACCGCCGGGACGCCCAACAGCTCGGCGATCGTCATGGGGAGCGTGCCCGTGTAGCCGTCGGTGGACTCGACGCCGGTCAGCACCAGGTCGAACGGCGACCGGCCGATCGCGGCCGCCAGCACCCGTGCGGTGGCCAGGACATCGGCTCCCCGCAAGCGCGTCGTCCGTGACGACGACCGCCCGGTCCGCGCCCATCGAGAGCGCTCGACGGATCGCCGAGAGCCGCGCCCGCGGGACCCATCGACACGACGGTCGACCTCGCCGTCCGGTGGCCTCGGCGAGCTGGAGCGCCGCCTCGACCGCGTACTCGTCACCGGGATCCAGAGTGCCCTCACCGTCGCGCTTGACCAGGAAGTCGTCGCCCAGCTCGGCGTCGCCGTTCGGATCCGGGATCGACTTGACGAGCACCACGATGTTCATGCGCGACCGAGGATACCGGTCGTGTTCGCGTCGCGACCGGGCCGAACGCGAAGTGCTGCGGGCCGCGGTAGTAGCCTTTCGGCCGACACGCGCCCTCTCGGAAGGAACCTATGCCCTGCACGTCGTGCGGTTGGGAGAACGAGCCGGGTCGCAAGTTCTGCGGTGAATGCGGCGCTCACCTGACGCTCGGGTGCCCGTCGTGTGGCTCGTCGAACCCTCCTGGGACGAAGTTCTGCGGTGAATGCGGCAACGCGCTCCGCGGGGTGGGGGTTGCTGCTGTGACCCCGACGACATCGAACGGACCTCTGGCGGAGCGGCGCCTGGTCTCGGTCCTGTTCGCCGATCTGGTGGGATTCACCACGCTCTCGGAGGCGCGCGACGCCGAAGAGGTCCGTGACCTCCTCTCCCGCTACTTCGAAACCTCGCGGGCAGTGATCGCTCGTTACGGCGGGGTGGTGGAGAAGTTCATCGGCGATGCCGTGATGGCCGTGTGGGGCACCCCCACCACGATGGAGGACGACGCGAGCGCGCCGTCCGCGCGGCGCTCGAACTCGTGGACGCGGTATCGGCGCTCGGCGACGAGGTGGGCGCTCCGGCGCTCGCGGCCCGTGCCGGCGTGCTGACCGGGGAGGCTGCGTCGTTCCGCGAGCGCGATATCGCTTCTATCTCGCGGCGACGCTCCTGGAGTACGGGGAGTGGCTTCATCGGCCGGGAGCGCGTCGACGACGCCGAACCGGTGCTGCGGGAGGCCGGAGAGATCTTCGAGCAACTGCAGGCCGCTCCTTGGATCGAACGGCTCGCGAAGGTCGCGGGTGATCGGGTCGCTCGCGCCCCGGCGTAGCTCCTCCGCGGTCATCCGAGCACCGCTGATAGCCTCGTCCGGTGAGGTCCAAGGGGTCCGTGCTGGTCGCGATGTCCGGCGGGGTCGATTCGTCGGTCGCCGCCTGCCTGCTCAAGGAGCAGGGCTACGACGTCATGGGCTCGCATATGAACCTGGTGCATCTGGACGGCGTCGAGCACGGCTGCTGCGGCCCGGCCGCCCGCGCCGATGCGGCCGAGGTCGCGCGGATCGCGGACATCCCGTTCGAGATCGTCGACCTCTCCGAGGAGTTCGCCGCGACCGTGATCGACGACTTCGTGGACGAGCACACGGCCGGGCGCACGCCGAACCCCTGCGCCCGCTGCAACGGCGAGATCAAGTTCGGAGCGTTCCTGCGCCGGGCCGACCAACTGGGCATCGACCTGGTGGCGACGGGCCATTACGTGCGGAGCGAGCGCGACGAGCACGGAGGGTGGCACCTCTTGCGCGGGGCGGACGGCGGCAAGGATCAGAGCTACATGCTCCATATGCTGGGTCAGCGGCAGCTCGCGCGTGCGCGGTTCCCGATCGGCGGGATGCCGAAGGCCGATACCCGCGCGCACGCCGAACGGTTCGGGCTGCCCGTCGCTTCCAAGCCGGACTCCCAGGAGCTGTGCTTCGCGCCTTCCGGTGACGCGGGATCGTTCGTCCGCTCTGCGGCGCCCCAGCTGGTGCACGAAGGAGCGGTGGTCGACGAGGACGGACGGGCGATCGGCTCCCACGACGGGACGTTCGGGTTCACCGTGGGTCAGCGTCGCGGATTGGGCGTGGCGACGGGTGAGCGCCGGTACGTGGTCGGCGTGGACGCCGAAGCCAACCGCGTCATGGTCGGGCCACAGGAGCTGCTATCGCGACGAGGACTCGTCGCCGACCGTGTCTCGTGGGTGGCCGGCCACGCCCCGGACGACGGGCCATTCGAGGCATCGGCCCGCATCCGGTATCGGGGCGACGACGTGCCCGCCGTGGTCGAGCCGCTCGACGAGGCGGGGATCCGTGTGGAGTTCCGCCGTCCGCAGCGTGCGATCGCGCCCGGGCAGAGCGTGGTGCTGTCGCTCGGTGACGAGATCCTCGGCGGCGGCCGCATCATCGAAGGGCTCCGCTGACCGATCGGCTCCGCCGCGTCGCTCGCTCCGACTATCATCGGAGCTTCCGGGATGGTGTGAGGAGGTCGAGGCTGCCTTGAAGCTGCTGCGTCGCAAGACGAAGAGCTTCGACATCCAGGTCGAGGATCTCACGCTGCACATCACGGCATCCGACGACTTCGCCGAGGAATCGCGCGCGCAGGCCCTCTCGTTCTGGGAGCAGATCCAGTCGTACGCCCTGCGGAACCCTGAGTTCCGCCGATCCAAGCGGCCACTACGGCGCGTGCCGGAGGATGCGCCACCCATCGTGCGGGAGATGGTCGCGGCATCGCAGGTGGCGGGCGTCGGTCCGATGTTCACGTTCCGCGGGGCCGTCACCGATCAGGTCGGCCGGTTCCTCGCCGGCTCGCTCTCCGAGGTCACGGTCTCGTGCGACGGCGACTATTTCATCCAGACGAAGAAGCGCATGCGATTGGCCGTGCGACGACACGGCGGCGAGCCGATCGCCGTGGCGGTGGAGCCGGTCAAAGGGGGGGTCGGTGTGTCCACGACGCTCGGCCGCGGCCTCCACGGCGGCGGCCCCGACGGTCTGGCAGTCCTGGCCACGTCGTGCATGCTGGCCGACGCGGCGGCCGCAGGGGTGCAGGCGCTCCTACCGAAGGACGACGGCTTCAAGCTGGCGCTTCGCTATCTCCAGCAGGTGCCGGGTGTGCGGGGAGGCGTGGTGGTCGTCGGCCCCGAGATCGGGGTCGCCGGAGGCGTGGAGATCGCGCAGTCGTGAGCCGGGCAGATGAGCGCGAACTCGCCGAGGCCAAACTCCGTGTCGAGGAGCTCGGCGAGCTCATCAACCATCACAGCTACCGCTATCACGTCCTCGACGATCCCGAGGTCGCCGACATCGAGTACGACGAGATGGTCCGCGAGCTCCAGGCGCTCGAGGATCGCTTCCCGGAGCTCATCACGCCCGACTCTCCGACGCAACGCGTGGGCAACGTGCCGGCCGACCTCTTCGCGCCGGTCGCACACCGGGCGCCCATGCTCTCGCTCGACAACACGTTCTCGTTCGAGGAGCTGGAGGCATGGAACGCTCGCATCGAGAAGCGGGTCGGCGACGCCGCGCGGTTCGCGTGCGAGCTGAAGATCGATGGTGTGGCATGCGCGTTGACGTACGAGCAGGGACGGTTGGTACGCGGCGCCACGCGTGGGGACGGCGTGACGGGCGAGGACATCACGGCCAACGTCCGCACGGTTCGCGGGGTCCCGTCCAAGCTGTTGCTGAAGAACCCTCCGCCCCTGATCGAGGTCCGGGGCGAGATGTACTTCCCGGTGAAGGCGTTCAAGGCGCTGAACGAGGAGCTGACCGCGAACGGGCATCGGCCGTTCGCGAACCCGCGGAACGCCGCGGCAGGCTCCCTGCGGCAGAAGGACCCGAAGATCACGTCGTCGCGGCCGCTTCGGCTGTGGGTTCACTCGTTCGGTGCGGCGGACGGGGTGCAGTTCGACTCGCACCTGGGGTTCCTGGAGTGGGCAGGCTCGGCGGGGCTCCCGATCCCTCCGACCACCACCCGCGTCGACACGATCGTTGACGTCGAGGCCTTCCTCACCAACTGGGAAGAGCACCGGCATTCGATCGATTGGGAGATCGACGGCGCCGTGATCAAGGTCGACCAGACGGAGCTGCAGCGGGAGCTGGGCACCACGTCACACGCGCCGCGTTGGGCCATCGCGTTCAAGTTCCCGCCGGAAGAGCGCACCGCGCTGCTGAAGAAGATCGATGTACATACCGGCCGGACGGGCAAGGTCACGCCGTTCGCGGTGTTGGAGCCGGTGGCGGTGGGCGGTGTCACCATCACCACCGCGACGCTGCACAACGAGGACGAGGTGCGGCGCAAGGACGTGCGCGAGAAGGACACGGTCATCGTCAGGCGCGCCGGCGACGTGATCCCCGAGATCGTCGGGCCGGTGCTCGCCAAGCGGCCGAAGAACACGCGGAAGTGGAGGATGCCGAAGGCCTGCCCCTCGTGCGGAACGGGCCTGATCCGCCGCGAAGGCGAGGCGGACCATCGGTGCCCGAACAAGGCCGGCTGTCCGAGCCAGGGACAGGAGTGGCTGTTCCACTTCGCGGGTCGCGGGGCCCTGGACATCGAAGGGCTCGGCTACAAGACGCTCTGGGCTCTGGTGGAGAAGGGACTCGTCCAGGATCCCGCCGACATCTACACGCTCACGGCCGAGCAGCTCGAGCAGCTCGAGGGGTTCGCGGAGAAGTCGATCACGAACCTGCTGAGCCAGATCGAGGGCTCGAAGGACCGGCCGCTCTGGCGGCTGCTCGTGGGATTGAACATCCGTCACGTCGGGACACACGTCGCGCAATTGTTGGCGAACGCGTTCGGATCGATCGACGCGTTGGCCGCCGCGAGCGTCGACGACATCGACGACGTACCCGGCATCGGGCCGGAGATCGCGGCGTCCGTCCGCGAGTGGTTCGAGGACCCGGAGAACCTGGCGTTGATCGAGCGGCTGCGGACGGCGGGGGTCCGGACGGCCGACGAACGCGTCGTCGTGGAGCCGAGGGAAGGCCCGCTCACCGGGAAGACGATCGTCCTCACGGGGACCATGCCCACCATGACGCGCGAGGAGGGCACGGAGCTGGCGCAGGATGCCGGCGCCCGCGTCGCGTCGAGCGTGTCGAAGAAGACCGACTTCGTCGTCGCCGGCGAGAACGCAGGGTCGAAGCTCGCCAAGGCGGAGACCCTTGGCGTCGAGGTGGTCGATGAGGCCGAGTTCCGCCGGCGACTCGCATGACGTCGCCGAGGCTCCGTTCACCCGGCAGCTAGACTGCCGCCCATGCCGGTGGACATCGATATCGACCACGTCGCGCTCCTGGCCCGTCTGGATCTCTCGGACGACGAGAAGACCCGCTTGCGCGCGCAGCTCGGCGCGATCCTCGAGCACGCGGCCAGGGTGGGCGAGGTCGCGGCGGACGACGTCCCGCCGACGGCGTGGGCCATCCCGAGGGCCAACGTGTTCCGCGAGGACGAGCCCGAGCCCGGCTTGAGCCAGGCGGCGGCGCTGGCCAACGCCCCCGACGCCGAGCGGGGCCGGTTCAAGGTGCCGCGGATCGCCGAGACGGGCTCGTGAGCGACGTCTGCGACCTCACGGGGTCGGAGCTGGCCGAGCGACTTCGCGCGGGCGACCTGTCCGCTACCGATCTGACGGAGTCGTCGTTGCGGCGCGTCGAGGCCGTCGACGGCGACGTGCAGGCGATCCTCACGCCCACGCCGGAGGTCGCGCGCGAGCGGGCCCAGGCGGTGGATGACCACGCCACGACCGGCGCGACCCAGTCGCCGATCGCCGGCATCCCGATCGCGCTGAAGGACGTCCTTGCGACGAACGGGATCCGCACGACGTGCGGTTCGAAGATCCTCGAGCGTTACATCCCTCCGTACGACTGCACCGCGTGGACGCGACTCTCCGGGGCCGGAGCCGTCCTGGTCGGCAAGACGAACTGTGACGAGTTCGCGATGGGCTCGTCGAACGAGAACTCGGCGTTCGGACCCGTGCACAACCCTTGGGACCTCGATGCCGTGCCCGGAGGGAGCAGCGGTGGGTCGGCAGCGGCGGTGGCGGCCGGCGAGGTCGTCTGGGCCCTGGGTACGGACACCGGTGGTTCGGTCAGACAGCCCGCCTCGCTCTGCGGTGTGGTCGGGCTCAAGCCGACCTACGGGTTGATCAGCCGGTTCGGCCTGATCGCGTTCGCGTCGTCGCTGGACACCGTGGGGACGTTCACGCGCAGCGTGCGCGACGCGGCCGTGCTGCTGGGGACGCTCGCGGGCAAGGATCAGCGCGACGCGACAAGCCTGGACGCGGACATACCGGACTACCTCAGCTCGATCGAGGAAGGCATCGATGGCCTGCGCGTCGGCGTGATCGACGGGACGTTCGGCGACGGTGTACAGCCGGACGTTCAAGCGTCGCTCCATGCGTCGATCGACCGTCTGGCCGAGCTCGGCGCGCGCGTCGACGACGTGGCGTTGCCGACGGCCGACCATACGCTCAGCGCCTACTACCTGATCGCGCCGTCGGAGGCGTCGTCCAACCTGGCGCGCTACGACGGCGTCCGGTACGGGTTCCGCGCGGAGGGCCCGCACGCCGATTCGATCGCCATGATGTCGGCCACACGCGGCCAGGGGTTCGGTCCGGAGGTGAAGCGGCGGATCATGCTGGGCACGTACGCGCTCTCGGCCGGCTACTACGATGCGTACTACGGCCAGGCGCAGAAGGTGCGGACGCTCATCATCCGCGACTACGAGCGGGCGTTCGGCGACTTCGATGTGCTGGTGTCGCCGACGTCGCCGACCACGGCGTTCCGCATCGGCGAGCGGGCCGACGACCCGCTGGCGATGTACCTGTCGGACGTGTTCACGATCCCGGCGAACCTCTCGGGGGTGCCGGCGATCAGCGTGCCGTGCGGGCTGGATTCAGGCGGGCTCCCCATCGGCCTTCAGTTCACCGCGCCCGCCCTCGGCGAGCCCGTGCTTTTCCGTGCCGCCCGCGCGCTCGAGCGCGATCTGGGGCTGGAGCTCCGCCCGCCCATCCTCGCCGCCGTTTGACCCGACATCCACGCCGGCCGCCGAACGGGCCGCGGCTGTTCGCGCGGCGCCGCCCGCGCTGATGATGATCGCGACGGCCACGACGATCAGCAAGCCGGCGACGACGGTCCTCGCGGTGATCACCTCGTCGAGGACCACGGCGCCGAGGATCACCGCGCCGACCGGGGTGACGTACGCGTACGTCGACACGAGGGACGTCCGCACGTTGCGGAGCAACCAAAGGTAGGACGTGAACCCGAGCCACGAGCCGAACACGATCAGGTACACGACCGCGAGGACCGAGGCCCGCGAGAACCTCGAGGTGTCGATGCGGCCGAACTCGCCGGCCACGGCGCTGAGGACGATGAGGATGACGCCGGCGACGAGCATCTGCATCCCGGCGCTCACGAACGTTCGCCGGGGGAGCGGCGCCCGTCGCTGGTAGAGCGACCCGCTCGCCCAGGCGATCGATGCCCCGATGGTCACGAGGAGGCCGGCGGTATCCACGCTTCCCGCGACCGAGCCCTGGACGAGGATCCCCGCGCCCACGAAGCCGAGCACGAGCCCGCCAACCACCAGCGGCGGCTGGCGGTGGTGGAAGACGACCCGGTCGATGACGGCGATCCAGAGCGGCAGCGTGGCGATCACGAGTGCGGCGAGGCCGCTCGGGATCGTGCGTTCCCCCCAGGCCACGCCGGCGTTGCCGCAGACGAACAGCAGGACCGCCACGGTCGTCGCCGCACGCCAGTTCCGCCGGGTCGGCCGGTCGCCGACGCGATCGCCCGACCGGATCGCGATGGCATAGAGCACGGCGCCCGCCACCAAGAACCGGACCGAGGTCGCGAGCAGGGTCGGGAGCGTCTCGTTGACCACCTTGATCGCCAGGTAGGTGGTGCTCCAGATGATGTACACCGCAGCCATCGCTGCCCAGACGAGGGACGTGGGCGGGGCATGCTCGAGCGAGGTGGCGGGGGCGGGATCGGGCATGCCCCGATGATAGGTGTCGGTCGTGGAAGCCCCGTGGGCGGTCTCCCGATAAGCTGCCCCTCTCATGGCCGATCTGGAGACCGTCATCGGGTTGGAGTGTCACGTCGAGCTCTCCACGCGCACGAAGATGTTCTGCGGCTGCCGCAACGGCTTCGGGGACGAGCCCAACACCAACGTCTGCCCGGTCTGCCTCGGCCATCCCGGCACGCTGCCCGTTCCGAACCGCGAGGCCATCGCGTCGATCATCAAGATCGGTCAGGCGCTCGACTGCGGGATCGCGCCGCACTCGCTGTTCCACCGGAAGAACTACTTCTACCCGGACATGCCGAAGAACTTCCAGATCAGCCAGTACGACCTGCCGATCTGCGTCGGTGGCCATCTGGATGTGGACGTCGACGGCGCCACCCGCCGCATCGGCATCACGCGGGTCCACATGGAGGAGGACACGGGCAAGACGACGCACGGGAGTGCCTCCGGGCGGATCCACGAGGCCGACTACGCGCTGATCGACTACAACCGCGCCGGCGTGCCGCTCGTCGAGTGCGTGAGCGAGCCCGACATGCGAACCCCCGAGGAAGCCGCCGCCTATCTGCGCCAACTGCGGGCCACGCTCGAGTCGCTCGACGTGAGCGACGTGCGCATGGAGGAGGGGTCGCTGCGATGCGACGCCAACATCTCCCTCCGTCCGGTGGGACAGGCGGGATTCGGGACCAAGGTCGAGATCAAGAACATGAACTCCGTCCGGTCGATGGAGCGTGCGCTGAACTTCGAGATCGCGCGTCAGACCAAGGCGCTCGAGAACGGTGAACCGGTCGTGCAGGAGACGCGCCATTGGGACGAGGACGCCGGCGCCACCAAGTCGATGCGTTCGAAGGAGGAGGCGTTCGACTACCGGTACTTCCCCGAGCCCGACATCCCGCCGCTCGAGCCGTCGAACGCGTGGATCGACGAGATCCGCGCGAAGGTGCCGGAGCTTCCCCGGGCTCGTCGCGACCGGTACGCGAACGAACTCGGGTTGAAGCCCGAAGTGGCGGGGGTGCTGGTCGCCGACCGCGCCTCGACCGACCTGTTCGAGCGCACGATCGCTCTCGGCGTGGACCCGAAGGCCGCTGCCAACTGGATCACGCAGGACCTGGCGGGCCTCTTGAACAAGCACGGGGTGGATCCCGCCGAGTCGCGCGTCACGCCAGAGCATCTGGTCGAGCTGATCGGGTTGGTCGCCGACGACACGGTGTCGGGTGCGGGTGCGAAGCAGGCGCTGGAGGACGCGGTGCAGAGCGGCGACGGCATCTCGGCCATCGTCGAACGGCTCGGCTTGCGGCAGGTGTCCGACGTCGGGGAGCTCGGTCCCATCGTGGATGCGGTTCTCGCCGAACACACGGATGTGGTCGAGCAGTTCCGGGCCGGTAAGGAAGGCGTGATCGGGTTCCTGGTCGGACAGGTCATGAAGCGATCCGGTGGCTCGGCGAACCCGAAGCTCGCGCAGGAACTCTTGCGCGAACGCCTGACCGGATAGCCGCGAGGGACGCGGTGCGCGTCTCGAACCGGCCACCCCGGTATCCGTGGTGGCAGCTGGTGCTCCTGGGGATCGCCGGCGCGGCCGAATCCTTGGTCTGGCCGCTCCGGCGGATGTGGCGATCCGAGCAACCCCTCGATCGGTATGGGCTGTGCCACTTCACCAGCGTCGCCGGCGACGCGCTCCTCGCGATCTCGCTCGCCGATTCCGTGTTCTTCTCGCTCCCCGTCGGCCAGGCGAAGACACGGGTCGCGCTGTACCTGTTGCTCACGATGGTGCCGCTCGCGCTCGCAGGCCCTCTCCTGATCCCACTGCTCGACCGCGCCGGCCCGCGCCGCGCGATCTCGTTCGCCGCCGCGGCGGGGAGGGCGTTGGCAGCGCTCTACGCGGCGCCCCGGGTCGGAACCGTGGTGCTGTTCCCGGCCGCGCTCGTGCTGTTGGTCTTGTCGAAGGTCCACGCGATCACGAAGAACGGGCTCACCACGGCGTACGCGCCACCCACGGAAGGGCTGATGCGCGCGAACGCCCGACTCGGTCGGATCGCGGTTGGGGGGGTTATCGCGGTGGCGCCGCTCGGGTACCTGTTCCTGAAGATCTGGGGCGCGAGCGGTCCGATCTACCTCGCCGCGGCCGCCTACGCGACCTCGGCCGCTCTCAACCTCCGGCTACCGAACCCGCAGCCACAGCGATCGAAGGAGCGACGCGAGGTCGGGCCGCGTGGGCGGATCCCGGCGCTCACCGGTCCGGCGATCGGCGCGGTCGGCATGCGTGCCGCGAGTGGGTTCCTGCTCTTCCTCCTGGCGATCTCGCTCCGTGACGCGGGCGAGCCGGTGTGGTGGTTCGGCGTCCTCGCCGCGTCCGGTGTGCTCGGCGGGTTCGTCGCCGACCTGTTCGCCCCGCGGCTGCCGACGGATACGCGCGAGGAAGCGGTGGTGGTCGCATGCGTGTCGGCTGGCGCGATCGGAGCGTTGCTGGCCTTCGAAGTCTTCGGGCTCCCGCTGCTGATGGTCTATGCGTTCGTCGCGGGCGCGGCATCGGAGTTCAGCCGGCTGGCGTTCCAGAGCCTGATGCAGCGGAACGCCCCAGAGGGAGCGCAAGGGCGGGTGTTCGTTCGATACGAGGTCGTCTTCCAGCTGGCATGGGTCGCCGGCGCGTTCATCCCGGCGCTGCTGCCGATCGACTTCCGGATGGGGATCTTGATCCTGGCGGCGCTGTACGTGGTCACGGCTGGTGCGTACATGTGGCACACCAAGTGGCGCAAACGCCCGGGGGACCCCCCCACGTCTCCGAACGCGATCGCGTGAGCGACCTCTCGGCGGCTTCCCCGTAAGCTGACACGCCGTCCGCGATCAGCGGGCATCGAGAGTGACAAGGAGGTTCGCATGGCGGAGTCCGTCACGGTGGGTCGCGGCGACGAGGTGCCCCAGGGCGAGGCGACGGCGTTCGAGGTGGCCGGTCAGACGATCGCCGTCGCGCGCCTCGGCGACCGGGTCCTGGCGTTCAGCGACATCTGCACGCATCGTGGGTGCAACCTCTCGATGGGCGGCGAGATCGATGGGAACGCCATCACGTGCGAATGCCACGGCAGCGTGTTCGACATGACGACCGGTGCGGTGCTGGAAGGGCCGGCGACCGAGCCGATCGCCACGTTCCCGGTGCGTGAGGAGAGCGGCGATCTCGTGATCGAGGTCTGACGCGTGCCGGATCCCCGCACGTTCGTCGTCGTCGGTGCCGGCCTCTGCGGGGCCACCGCGGTCGCGACGCTCCGAGCGGAAGGCTTCGACGGCCGGCTCGTGTTGATCGGCGCCGAGGAGTCGCCGCCGTACGAGCGGCCTCCGCTGTCCAAGGAGTACCTGCGCGGAGAGGATCCGTTCGAGCGGATCTTGGTGCGGCCGCCCGAGTGGTACCTCGAGCAGGACATCGACACCCGGTTCGCCACCCACGTGACACAGCTGGACGCGGATGCCCGCCAGGTGGTGCTGGCGGGGGGCGAGCGGGTGGCCTTCGACGCGCTGCTGGTCGCGACGGGGGGACACAACCGCCGGATCGACGCGCCGGGGTCCGAGCTCCCGGGAGTCGTCGACCTCCGCGACGTGGGCGACGCCGACCGGCTCCGCGCCGCCGTCGCGGATGGCGCTCGCGTGGTGTGCGTGGGCATGGGCTTCATCGGCGCCGAGGTCGCCGGGTCCCTGCGGAGCATGGGATGCGAGGTGACCGTCGTCGAGATCTTCGAGACGGCGCTCTACCGCGTCCTCGGCGGCGACATCGGACGCGTGCTCGAAGCGATCCATCGCGACCACGGTGTCACGATGCACTTCAACGACCTCGTGGCGAGCTTCGAAGGGGACGGACGTCTCGAGCGTGTGATCACGCGCGGTGGCCGGACGATCGAAGCCGATGTCGCGGTCGTGGGTATCGGGACAGAGCCGGCCGTGCACATGATGGCGGGGACCGGCCTGGACGAGGCGGGCGGCATCGCCGTCGGGCCGACGATGGAGACCAGGATCCCGGGGGTCTTCGCGGCCGGGGACGTCGCGCGGCACGACCATCCGGTGTTCGGTCCGATCCGTGTGGAGCACTTCGACAACGCGCTCAAGATGGGCGAGACGGTCGCACGGAACATGCTCGGAGCGATGAAGGTGTTCGATGACCCGCATTGGTTCTGGTCCGACCAGTACGACGTCCAGATCCAGATGGCGGGGTTCGCGCCGACGTGGGATCGGATGGTCGTCAGGGGCTCGCTCGAGGAACGATCGTTCTGTGCGTTCCTGCTCGATGCCGAGGGCGTCCTCCGGTCGAGCGTCTCGATCGCCTGGCCGCGGGACGTCCGGCGATCGTTCGAGCTGATCCGGCAGCAGGTGCGACCCGAACCGGCGGCCTTGGCGGATCCCGGCGTCGACCTCCGCACGTTGGTCCCCGGTGAGGGATGATGGTGCCGTGAGACCCGACCCGGTGATCGGCCACCCGACGTGCGACCTGGACCTGCAACGGCGGATCCGTCAGACACGTCGAGACATGGTGGCCCGATCGGTCGATCATCCGCAGGCCAAGCGATCGCTCCTGGACCGGCTCCTTCGGCGGCATCCCGCGCCTGCGCCCGTGCACCTGGACGCCGACGCGCTCCGCGATCGCGGTGACGACGTCTGGAAGTCCCTGCGGTTCTGAGTTCGCGCAGAACCGGGCGTCGATGCGCCGGGTGACGGTCTTTCCACGGGGTCGGACTACTCGGTCGTGAGCCGTGCCGCGAGCTCGTCCGGCGTTCCCTCCGCCTCGATCTGCCCGTCGTGGAAGAGCACGACGCGGTTGGCGTACCGCAGCGCCTCGGGGTTGTGGGTCGCGGCCAGGACGGCACCCCCGCGACGGATCACGTCCCAGAGGGCCTCCAGGATGAGATCGGCGTTCTCCGTGTCGACCTCGGCGATCGGTTCATCGGCCAGCACGATCTCGGGCTCGGCGATCAAGGCACGGGCCACGGCCACCCGCTGCTGTTGTCCGGCGGACAGCTCGAACGTCCGGTTCTCGAGGCGGTCGCCCAGTCCCAGGCGCGTGAGCCAAGCGGCGGACCGCGAGCGCGCTTCATCCAGCGGAACGCCGCCGAACCGGAGCGGCAGTTCCACGTTCTCCACCGCCGACAGCGTCGGAAGCAGGCCGAAGCTCTGGAACACGACCCCCATCTCCAGGCGACGCAGCCGGCGGCGCTCGTCGGCCGCCATCGCGCCGATCGGCGCGCCCTTCCAGCGGACCTGACCGCCGTCCGGACGGTCCAACCCCGACAACACACCGATGAACGTGGTCTTCCCCGAGCCGGACGGACCCATCAACGCCACGAAGTCCTTCGGCTTCAACGACAGCGACGCGCCGCGGACGGCGAGCACGCCGTTGGCTCCGGCATAGGTGCGGACGATGTCCTCGGCCTCCAGGATGGGCTCAGGCATGACCGGTCTCCGACCGTCGCCGCAGGCGAACCTCGTCCGAGGTCACCTCGGCCTCGAGCTCGGCGTCGCCGAGCGCCGCGATGGCTTCGTCGGGCAGGTGCACACGGCCATCGCTTCCGACCGCTTCCACGACCAGTCCTTCCTGAAGGATCCGCCCGTCGCGCACGCGGATGCGACGGTCGGCGCGCCGGGCGGCGTGCAGGTCGTGGGTCACCATCACGATCGTCACGCCGAACTCGCGGTTGACCGCGCGGAACGATCCCAGGACCCGGTCGGCCGACACCGAGTCCAGCTCTGCGGTTGGTTCGTCGGCCAGCAGCAGCATCGGCGTGTTCGCCAACGCCACCGCGATGGCGGCGCGCTGCTGCTCGCCGCCCGAGAGCTGTCCCACCTTGTGGTTCGCTCGATCGCCCAGATCCACGAGCTTCAACAGCTCGTCCGCGCTCCGGCGCCGGGCCGAGGCGACTCCCGCGTGCAGCACACGGGGCAGGCGGACGTTCTCGCGCACCGTCAGGTATGGGACCAGGTTCCGGGCCGTCCCCTGCCACACGAACCCGACGCGCTCGGCGCGATACGTCGTGAGATCGTCGTCGCTCAACAGACCCAGGTCCTGTCCGTCGACGTCGACGACACCGGCGGACGCGCGGTCCAGCCCGCCGAGCAGGTTCAAGATCGTGGACTTCCCCGCCCCGCTCGGTCCGACGACGGCAAGGAACTCCCCCCGCGGGACGTCCAGATCCACGCCACCCAGGGCGACCACGCCGGTGTCGCCGATCCGGTACACCTTGAACACGTGCCGTAGGCGGAGGAGCATGTCCCGTCCCTGGGGCGCGAACCGCTCCGGACTGACCATCGTCATTCGGCCTCACCTCGCAGGACACCCGTGACCGACGATCGCATCAGCGTTCGAAGGGCGAGCCCCAGCCCGAGCGCGGTCGTCACCGCGACCGTTGCCAGCGCCACGCCCAGGCTCGTCCAGTCCATCACGAGCAGGGGCGGCGGGTACGAGACGCCCAGGCTCGTCCCGACGTAGGGCATCACCAGGCGCAGCAGGAGGTAGCCGAGCCCCAGTCCGGCGACGATCGCGAACCCGAGTAGCAACCCTTGCTCCAGCACCAGCGTGCGCCGGATCTGCGATCGCTCCGCACCCATCGCCCGGAGGGCCGCGAACTCGTAGTCACGGCGTCGCTGCGCGAAGTAGAGGCTGGCGGAGACGCCGATGATCACCAGGCCGACGCCGCCGGCCGCGGCCGTGAAGTTCATGCCGACCGCCAGGCTCTGGGGGAGTTGCGCCAGCGTCGCCTCGATCGGTTCCGCACGCTGGATGTCGGCACCGGGGATGAACCCCCGGTCCTCGAGGGCGGGGACGGGGTCCGTCGACCCCATCGCCCAGACCTCGTCGAGCGTGATGCCGGGCTCGGGCACCGCCAGCTCGCGCTCCAGCAGCGCTCGCGTCGGCACGACGATGAACGGCGCGTTGGGGATCGCACTCGGGAACTGTGTCGCCATGGCGACCTGGTGCAGCTCGATCTTCTGGCCGCCGAGCGTCACCGTGAACCGATCGTCGACCTGGCCGGCGACCGTCGTCGACAACAGTGCGGGCATCGGGGCCTGTCGCGGGATCAGACCGGCGAACACGCGTCCGGCGCCGATCTGCACGTCGAAACGGAACCCGTCCGACGTCGAGACGAGTCGCCCGCCGCTGCCCCGCCACGTCAACGGGATCCATTCCTCCAGCGCCAGTGGCGTCCCGTCGATGTCCGCCCCGGCGATCACGATCGGGAAGCGGAACGGCAGGTCCAGCGACGTGTCCGCCTGGAACGAGATGGACAAGAGCCGGGTCCCCGGTGACAGCGCGATCCGATAGGTCCCGGGACCGGACGCGACCGGTTGGGTCTCGGGCGTGTGCGTCACACCGGCGTCGTCGATCACGGTGGCGGTCACGCCGATCCCCTCGGCGGCCGGGGGCACGTCGAGCGACAGGGTGAGGGTCGTCGCGCCGGCGGGGAGTTCAGAGCCGGACGGGTCCGTCCGGAGGGCATCCAGGATCTGCTCGATCGGTGTCTCCGAGAAGTCCGAACGCCACCAGCCTCCCTCGAGGTAGGTCTCCGGGTCGATCGCGATCGCCGTCGGTGGAAGGGCGTACGAGCCCGAGCCCAGATCGGGTTCGGTCCGGATCACCGGTGTCGTGTTGGGCGGCATGTCGCCCATGGCTGCCAGCACGTCGTCGGGCGGCGACACCTGCACGTTCCAATCCGCGCCCACGAGCGTGTGCGCCGCGTCTTCGTGGTTCTGCAGGACGATCGCGCGGTACGACGTCGAGACGACGAGCAGGCCCATCGCCAACAGGAGGAGCAGCGCGGCGGCGAATCCCGCCCCCGGTGCGCGGCTGAGCTTGCGTCCGGCCAGGTAGATCGGGATCCGACGCGTCCGTCCGATCCGACGGTCCATCCGGTGGAAGACGAACAAGAGCAGTCGGAGGGCCAGGAAGGAGGCGGCGAACAGCAGCAGTGTCGGAGCCAGCAGGACCAGCGGGTCGATCGTCCCCGATCCGGCCACCGGCTTCGTTCCCCCACGGAGTTGGATGAACGCGAAGATGCCGACCGGCAGCACGATCAGCTCCACGGGAACGCGGGACAGCAACGGACGCTCCTCGCGCGAGACGGCCCGCCGCTCCTCGAGCACGGTCCGGGAGATGTACGGGAGCGAGAGCAACAGGAGGATCAGCGCTCCGCTCGCCGCAGCCACGGCGCCCAGCGCTTGCGCGGAGGCGTTCAGCTCCACCGGGAACAGGACACCGGGCAGGGTGGGGCCGTTCGTGCGCCCGGCCAGGGAGGCAAGGCCGAGGCCGATCAGCAGCCCGAGCGGGTACGCCACCAGGGCGGCGAGGACGGCCTGGATCCCTTGTGCCAGCAACAGCGTGCGTCGGGAGAACCCGCGGCTGTGCAGGACCGAGAGCTCGAACGCCTGGCGCGTGAGGGTCAGCGCGCCGACGCCCGCCAGGACCGCGAGCGTCACCGCCCCGATCTGGAACACGACGAGCAGGATCGGGATACGGAGGTTGGCGACGCGCTGGTCCACCAACCGGAGGAGCGTGTCGAGTCCGCTGAGAACGCGTGCCCCCGTGAGCCCGGGTTCGTCGTGGAGGTCATCTTCGATGTCGCGGAGCTGCTGGGGGATCCGTCGTACCTCCTCGAACGGCACGTTGGCGAGGTCGAGGTACAGGTCCCATGAGAACTCCGTCGTCAGCCCCAGCGTGTCGGCCACGGAGAGCGCCGTCTCCCGCGAGATGAGCTCGGGCTGCACCTGGGTGGAGTCCGGAGGCGGGAACGGGCTCCGCGAGCCGAACCAGAACGGATCGCTCGGATCCGGCGGCAGGAACGTCCCGCTCACCGTCAGTTCGACCTCCTCACCGCCGGGTCCCACCAGGGTGACCCGGTCGCCGATGCGCAGGCCGGCGGTCTGCGGCGAGTTCCCGGCGAGCGCGATCTCTCCCGGTCCCGGTGGGTCGCCCTTGAACGTCAGGTGCTCTTCGGCGCCGTCGCGGAAGAGCAGGGGGACCGACGGCCCGTCCGGCCCACCCAGCCGGACGGTGCTCAACCCTTGGCGCACCGTGGTCCCGACGGGGAGCCTCGCCGACTCCGCCGAGATGGCGGCGTCGGCATCCTCATAGGGGTACTCGCCGTTGCCGTACGCCTGGATCCGGACGTTGGCGACGGTCACCGCCGCACCTTGGATCGACGACGACAGGATCGCCGAGCGCGCCGCGTCGGCGTAGATGGGTCCGGCCACCAGGACACCCACGCTGAACGCGAGCGTCACCACGACCGCCAGGCCCAGCAACCGCTGAGCCGCGAACCGCTTGAGGAGGAACCGGAGCGTCGCCATGACGTGGTGAGCCGCCAGGCGTTCGCACGACGATGCGCGTACCCCCCGACAGTCCGACCGATGATACGGACGCGCCTCCCGTTCCGGGTCGGACGACTTGCGGAACCTTGCCTCGCGCGAGGCCGTTCGCGTTCGTTCCGAACGGCCGGAACCCGCCTGCTAGGCTGACCGTTCGAGCCCGCACGCCGCCGGAGCGAAGCCGGCCGATCGTCGAGGAGTGAGCGCTGTGGACAGGCCCGAGATCATCCTTGCCCCCGGCCCGACACCGATCCCACCCGAGGTGCTGTTGGCACAAGGGAGCCCGCTCGTGTACCACCGGGGTCCCGGATTCGGGAGGTTGATGCGAGACGTGACCGGCCGGCTCCGGGAGCTCTATCGGACCCAGGACGCCGACGTCCTGTTGATGACGGCCTCCGGCACCGGCGGACTCGAATCCGCCATCCAGAACTGCTTCTCGCCCGGCGACGAGGTGCTCGTGCCCAACGCCGGGTTCTTCGCCGACCGGTGGAAGCGGCTCGCGGAGGCGTACGGACTGGTGGTGCACACCGTCGACTACGAGTGGGGGGCCAAGATCCGTCCCGACGACGTGGCGGCGGCCCTCGCCGAGCATCCGGTGAAGGCCGTGTTGCTCACGCAGAGCGAGACCTCCACCGGGGTCATCCAGCCGATCGAGGCACTGTCCCGCGTCGCGAACGACGCCGGCGTCCTCGTGATCGCGGACGTCGTGTCATCGCTCGGTGCGGTGCCGTTCGACTTCGACGGCTGGGGCGTGGACGTCGCACTGGGCGGTTCCCAGAAGGCGCTGTCCGCCTCGCCGGGCATCGCGTTCGCCGCGATCAGCGAGCGCGCGTGGGCGGCCGCCGCCACAGCGACCAACCCGCGCTTCTACTTCGACTGGACGATCTACCAGCAGTTCGCCGCGCTGCCCGAGCCGGAGAACCCGTGGACCCCGGCGATCAGCGTGATGCAGGGTCTGCACGCCGCCCTCGAGCTCTACTTCCAGGACGGGGTGGATGCCGCCATGGCTCGGCATCGGTCACTGTCGCGCGCCGTGAAAGAAGGGGCGCAGGCGCTGGGGCTGGACCTGTTCGGTGAAGGGTTGGCCGACAACTGGACCGTCACGGCGATCCGAGCGCCAGAGGGATTGGATGCCGACACGATCACCGCTCGTATCCGCTCGGACTTCGGCGTGGTGCTTGCCCCAGGACAGGGACCATTGAAGGGGAAGGTCTTCCGCATCGGCCACTTCGGGTACTTCAGCGAACTGGACATCCTGCGCGGCTTGGCGGCGCTGGAGATGACGTTGGAGCGGCTGGGCTACCCGGTGAAGCGCGGCGCCGCCGTCGCGGCAGCCGAAGGCGTCTTCTCCGGCACCGAGGGCTGACGTCCGTGCGGGTCCTGGTCACGGAGAAGCTCTCCGAACAAGGGCTGGAGCTGCTCCGCCGCGATTTCGAGGTGGACGTGCGCCCCGAGCTCGCCACCGGTGACCTGGCCGCCGAGATCGCTCCGTACGAAGCGTTGATCGTGCGTTCACAGACGCAGGTGACGGCGGACGTGCTCGGAGGGGCCGAACGGCTCCGGGTGGTCGCTCGCGCCGGGATCGGTCTGGACAACGTGGACGTCGACGCCGCGACGCGCCGCGGGGTGATGGTGGTGAACGCCCCGCAGTCCAACGTGATCTCGGCGGCCGAGCACACGCTGGCGCTGCTGCTGTCGCAGGCACGGAACATCCCGCAGGCGCACGCGGCGTTGATCGCGGGGAGGTGGGAGCGGTCGGGATGGGAGGGCGTGGAGCTGGCCGGCAAGACCATCGGCGTGATCGGTCTCGGTCGCGTGGGCGCCCTGGTCGCGCACCGCGCCGCGGCATTCGGGATGCGCGTGATCGCCTACGACCCGTACGTCTCGTCGGACCGCGCCAAGGAGATGGGCGTCGACGTCATGCCGACGCTCGAGGCCCTACTGGTGCAGGCGGACTTCGTCACGATCCACCTGCCCCGAACATCGGATACGGAAGGGCTGATCGGTGAACACGAGCTTTCGCTGATGAAGCCCGGCGCGCGGCTGGTGAACACCGCTCGCGGCGGGATCGTGGACGAGGACGCGTTGGCCAAGGCGCTCGAGAGCGGTCCGCTCGGCGGCGCCGCTCTCGACGTGTACGCCGTGGAGCCCACCACGGACAGCCCGATCTTCGGCCTGGACAACGTCGTGGTGACGCCGCACCTGGGCGCCTCGACCCGCGAGGCGCAGGACAAGGCCGGTACCACGGTCGCCGAGATGGTCCGGCTGGCGCTCCGGGGCGAGTTCGTCCCCTACGCCGTCAACGTGTCGGCGGGCGCCGACGTCTCCGAGATCGTTCGGCCGTTCGTCCCGCTGTCGGAACGACTCGGCGCGTTGCTTGCCGGTCTCGCAGAGGGCGGCGTGCGGTCGATCGTCTGCTCGTACATGGGACGCATCGCCGAGGCCGACACCCGCGTGCTGACGCTGGCGATCCTCAAGGGCATCCTCGGGAAGGTGGTCCACGAGCCCGTCTCGTTCGTGAACGCGCCGATGCTCGCACGCGAGCGAGGTATCACGGTGAGCGAGATGCGATCGACCGTGTCGGAGGACTACGTGAGCCTGATCGCGCTCCGCGCCGACACCGACGAGGGTCCGGTGTCGGTGGCGGGAACGCTCGTCGGCAAGCGCGATGCGGAGCGGGTGATGCAGGTCGACGACTTCGACATCGAGATGGCCCCCGCAGAGCACATGATCTTCTTCACGTACGCAGACCGCCCCGGCATCATCGGGAAGGTCGGGACCATCCTGGGCGGCCACGACGTGAACATCGCCACGATGGATGTGGGTCGCAAGGACGAACGGGGCGAGGCGCTCATGTGCCTGACCGTCGATGCGCCTGTGCCTGCTCACGTCCTCACGCACATCGCGTCGGAGATCGACGCGAGCCGCCTGCGCGCGATCACGCTGCCGACGTAGGAGCCCGGCGCAGGCGGCGTGCTAGACTCGCTGCATCATGAAGCGGCTGATCCGGACGATGAAGATCCCCGGCACGGTCTGACGCGCACCGCCGCGTCCCGTCCCCGGTAGATCCGTCCGCTACGCCCGCACCCGATCCACAGGAGCCGCTCCATGACCCGCTCACCCAGGTCCAACGTTCGCCGGCTGGCCATCGGCCGCCTGATCTCCGTCACCGGAGGCGCCGCCGCCTACACCGCGCTCATGTTCACGGTGTGGAACGAGACGCATTCGGCCACGTGGCAGTCGGTCGCGCTGCTGTTGACGTTCGGCGTGGTGGGGATCATGTCGCCCCTCACCGGGCATTTCGGCGACCGGTACGACCGGCGCAAGGTGATGATCGTCTCCGAGTCGATCGCGGCGGGGGTGTTCATCTGCATGGCGTTCGTCCACGATCCGGCGTTCCTGATCGGGCTGGCGTTCGTCTCCGCGCTGGCCGAATCCCCGTTCTACTCGGCATCGTCAGCGGCCATCCCCAACCTGGTCGAGCGCGAGGAAGACATCGCGTGGGCGAACTCCCTCCTGGGATTGGGACGGAACGCGGGCATCATGCTCGGCCCGGTGATCGGCGGTGTGCTGCTCAGCGCGCTGGGCGGCTCGACGTGGGTGTTCGCGATCAACGGGGTGACGTTCGTGGTCTCGGTGCTCCTGACCTTGTCGGTGAAGGCCGATTACTCGCGGGAGCATTCCGCTGCGGAACAGGAGGCGCACCAGGGTGTCATGGCCGGGCTGCGATTCATCTGGCATGACGGTCCGCTCCGGGTGATGGTGATCGCCTGGTTCGTGTTCCTGCTGGGGGCGGGCATGGGGATGGTCGCGGACGCGCCGCTGGCCGAACACTTCGACGCAGGTTCCGCGGGGTTCGGGATGCTGATCGCGTGCTGGGGCCTGGGATCGGTGGTGGGCAGTCTCCTCGGTCGCAAGCTCACGCAGCGGACCGAACCGGTCTGGATCGTGCTGGGGGCGGTGGGCCTGGGCCTGTCCGGACTGGCGATCGGCATCGCGCCGACGTTCGCGTTCGTGCTGGTCAGTTTGCTGATCATGGGGATGAGCGACGGCATCTCGATCGTGGCGGAGCAAGGGATCATGATGCGCCGCTCACCGGATGCGGTCCGCAGCCGCGTGACGGCCGGCTTCGAGGCACTCCTGTCGATCGGCATCGCGCTCGCATACGTCTTCGCGGGCCCGGTCCTCGAGTTGCTGGGACCCCAGGGCGTCTACGCCGTGGCGGGTGTCACGGCGTTGGTGGCGGCGGTGCTCCTGCTGCCGATCCTCCGGCTGCGACACGCGGCCCCGCAGGAGACGAGCGTGTCGGGTCTCGTCGCTCCGCCCGACGTCGTCTGAACGACCGGTCAGGGGGGTTCGCCCCCTGGGCCGGTCCGTTCGGCGGGCAGCCCCCACCGCTACCGTCCTTGCGTTGAACGGTCGTTCAGGAGTACGGTCGCGGCATCTCCTCCTCGAACCAGTACGACGCGATCGTGATCGGCGGCGGCCACAACGGCCTGGTCGCCGCGGCGTACCTGGCGAAGGCCGGCGCGCGCACCGTCGTGCTGGAAGCGCGGCACAAGACCGGCGGCGCGGCCGACACGATGGCGCCGTGGCCGGAAGCACCGGAGATTCAAGGTCACCACGCTCAGCTACGTCATGAGCCTGATGCCGGACACGATCCTGCGCGACCTGCGGCTCGCTCACCACGGGTACCGGGTCCACCCCACCGGCCCGTACTTCCTGCCGTTCCCCGATGGCCGATGCATCGTGCAGTACGACGACGGTGCGAAGAACTACGACGAGTTCGCCAAGTTCTCCACGCACGACGCCGACGCGATCGTGGCGTGGGAAGCCTGGATCGGCGGGCTGGCGGAGGTGCTGGGTCCGCTGCTGATGACCACGCCGCCCACGGTCGGGTCGAAGCGCCCGGCGGACCTGCTCGAACAGCTCAAGTTGGTGTGGCGGTTCCGCGGGCTGGACGTCAAGACCGTCGGTGACGTGACGCGCCTGATGACGATGTCGATCATGGACATCCTGGACCGCTTCTTCGAATCGGATCAGGTCAAGACCGTGATGTCGCTGAACGGGCTGATCGGGACGTGGGCAGGTCCGTACGAGCCCGGGACCGGCTACGTGATGGCGCACCATTCGATCGGTGACGTCGGCGACGGCAACCTGGGTGCCTGGGCGGTGCCCGAGGGAGGCATGGGCGCCGTCTCGGCCGCGATCGAGTCCAGCGCCCGCACGTTCGGTGCCGAGGTCCGAACGAACGCCCGTGTCGGACGGATCCTGACGACGGACGGCGCAGTGCGCGGCGTCGCGCTCGAGGCGGGCGAGGAGGTGCACGCGCCGCTCGTCGTGACGGCGATCCATCCGAAGATCACGTTCCTCCAACAGCTCGACCCGAACGAGCTCCCGGCGGACTTCGTCCACGACATCGAGACGTGGCAGTCGCGGAGCGGCGTGGTGAAGATCAACCTGGCGCTCGATCACCTCCCGGTGTTCACCTCGAACCCGGAGCTCACGGACCAGTCGGGCGGTGTCGAGCTCGCCCACTCGGTCGCCTATCTGGAAACGGCCTTCGAAGAGGCCCGAGCCGGCCTGCCGTCGACGATGCCGTTCTCGGACGGAGTGGTGCCCACGTCGCTCGATCCGTCGCTGGCGCCGGACGGCAAGCACGTGATCTCGCTCTTCACGCAGTGGGTGCCGCACCGGTGGAGCGAGGAGCCCCATCGCGACGAGCTTGAGGCGTACGCCGATCGAGTGGTCGCCGGGTACGACGAGCTGGCGCCGGGATTCGCGGACAGCGTGCTGCACCGCCAGGTGATCGGGCCATACGACATGGAGCAGGAGTGGGGACTGATCGGCGGCAACATCTTCCACGGCGAGCTCTCGGCGGAGCAGCTCTTCCACATGCGCCCCGCGCCGGGCTATGCGGACTACCGGACGCCGATCCGCGGCCTGTACCAGTGCTCCAGCGCGACGCATGCCGGCGGCGGCGTCACCGGCATCCCGGCCTACAACTGTGTCCGCGAGATCAAACGCGACCGGAGGCGGCACACGCGCTCCCGACCGAAAGGGCATGCCCGATGAGCGATCAGCACACGACGTTCCCGTTCTACATGGCCACGTGGTACCGCAAGTCGCCGTACTACCAGCGGACCGTGGAGGCGGGGTGCACGAGCTGGGATCTGTACAACCACATGCTGATCCCCACGCTCTACGACGACGACCTCAAGGAGTACTGGCACCTGCTGAATCACGTGACGCTCTGGGACGTTGCGGTGGAACGACAGGTGGAGATCTCCGGTCCGGACGCGGCGCGGTTCACGCAGCTCCTGACGCCTCGTGATCTGTCGTCCACGCAGGTCGGGCAGTGCAAGTACGTGCTGATCTGCGCGCCCGACGGCGGCATCGTGAACGATCCGATCCTCCTCAAGCTCGCCGAGGATCGTTTCTGGCTGTCGCTCGCCGACTCCGACGCGTTGCTCTACGCGGTCGGGGTCCAAGCGTTCGCGGGGATGGACGTCACGATCCGTGAGCCCGACGTCTCGCCGCTCCAGGTGCAGGGGCCACGCTCCAAGGACGTGATCCGCAAGCTGTTCGGCGACGACGTGATGAACCTGAAGTACTACTGGTGCGCCGAGGCCGAGCTCGACGGCATCCCGGTCGTCGTCTCGCGGACCGGGTGGACGGGGGAGATCGGATACGAGATCTACCTCTGCGATGCCACCCGCGGCACGGATCTGTGGGACGCGGTGATGGCGGCCGGGGAGGAGTTCGACATCCGGGCCATCGCGCCGAGCGACCAGCGCCGGATGGAAGCCGGGATCTTCAACTACGGCAACGACATGGACATCACGAACAATCCCTACGAGGTGACCGGCTTGGAGCGGCTGGTCGAGCTCGACAACGACAACGTGGTGGTCTCGCGCGACGCCCTGCAGCGGATCGCGGCGGAAGGCGTGCAGCGCAAGTTGGTCGGCGTGCGGATCGACGGGCCGCCGCTCCCGATGTGGCTCGAGGACTTCTGGCCGATCACGAAGGACGGCACGGTGATCGGGAAGCTGACGTCGGCGTCCTACTCGCCGCGCCTGGAGCTCAACATGGGCTACGCCTGGGTGCCGATCGAGCTCGCGGCCCACGGCACCACGTTGCAGATCGACTCGCCGGCCGACCCGATGGCGGCGACGGTCGTATCGTTGCCGTTCCTGGATCCGAAGAAGGACGTGCCGAAGGGTTGAGCGACGTGGAGAGCCTGAAGGGACAACTCCTGATCTCCGGACCCACGTTGTGGGACCCGAACTTCCGCAGGACCGTGCTGCTCATCGGCCACCACGACGACGAGGGAGCCGTCGGCGTCATCCTGAACCGCGCATCCGCGACGACCGTCGCCGAAGCCGTCCCGCCGCTCGGCCAGCTCGTGGCACCGGACGAGCCGCTGTTCCTGGGCGGGCCGGTCCAGCCCGACGCGCCGGTCGTGATCGCCGAGTTCGTCGATCCGGCCGATGGAGAGCTCCTGGCGTTCGGTGCCATCGGCTTCCTCTCCTCCGACGTTTCACCTTCGAGCGAGCCGGCGCTCCGTCGCGCCCGCGTCTTCGCCGGCTACGCCGGATGGGGTCCGGGGCAGCTCGAAGCCGAGATGGACGAGGACTCCTGGGTCACCGAAGCGGCACGGCCGGGCGATGTCTTCTCGGAGGAGCCGTCCCGGCTGTGGGAGGACGTGCTGAGACGCAAGGGCGCGTCGTTCGACCTTCTGCGTCTCATGCCGCTCGATCCCACCCAGAACTGACGCGAGTCGCACCGTGCCACGCCGCCGGGGCCGGCGGTAGCATCCGCCGATGGGACACCTGAGGCGCGAGGGCGAGCGACCGGCGGAACCGATCCCCAAGTTCGCGGCGGAGATCTCGCTCGTGATCCGTGCAGACGACCGCGACGCCGCCGAGGAGGTCGTCGCCGAGGTGCTCTCCGCCGTCGAGGCGATGCCGGCCGTTCAGCTCGCGACCTCGAAGCGCGTCAGCCGGCTCTAGGCGTGCGACCGGGGGATTGGTCACGGTCGCTACCCGGCGGCTACAGTCGTTGCACGATGGCGGAACAGAAGGTCTTCCCCGAAGCCGATGACGCGGCACCTTCGGTGGCGTTCGATGACGCGGCGGACTACTACGACGAGACGAAATCGTTGCCCCCCGACGCGCTCGCCGCGACGGTCGACCTGCTCGCTACCGAGCTCGGGTCGGCCGCCCGTGTGCTCGACGTGGGTGTGGGAACGGGCGTCCTCGCGTTGCCGCTCGCCGAACGGGGTCTCCACGTCGACGGCGTCGACCTCTCGGCGCCGATGCTGCGACGGGCGAGCCAGAAGGCCCCGCCGCGCACGAGGATCGGCCTGACCGTCGCGGACGCGACACGGTTGCCGTTCCGCGACGGCGCGTTCGAAGGCGCGTTCATGCGACACGTGCTGCACCTGGTTCCTGGTTGGCGGCAGGTGCTGTCCGAAGCCGTCCGCGTCGTCCGCCCGGGCGGGACGCTCGTCGTCAGCATCACGGATTACACGGGGCTGTACCGGGAGATCCAGGGTCGGTTCCTGCGCGAGGCCGGCGGGCTGCCGTTGGCCGTCGGCCTGCGACCCGACGATCCGGGATCGCTCCGCGGAGCGATGGCCGGGCTCGGCGCGCACGTGCGCCCACTCCCGCTGGTGCGGGGCAAGCGCACGCTGACCGTGGAACGGTTCCTCGCCGGCATCGAGGATGGCCACTACAGCTGGACCTGGCCCGCCACCGATGAGCGGCGGAGGCAGGCGGCCCGGCGTCTGCGCACGGCGCTGCTCCACCGGTTCGGCAACCTCCGGCGACCCGTGGAGCCGCGGTTCGCGGTGGAGTGGTGGGCGTTCGACCTGCCCGGGAACGGATCGCGCAGCCAGCCGTAGACTCCCCGGCGATGGATGGATCCGTCGCGTTCGATCGAGCCGCCGAGTACTACGACCGCACGCGCGGGCTTTCTCCCGAGGGCATGCGCCAGACGATCGATCTCCTCGCCGGCGAACTACGCGGTCGCGGGCGGGTGATGGAGGTGGGGGTGGGGACCGGTCAGCTCGCGCTCCCGTTGCATGAGGCGGGCGTCCCGGTCGTGGGCCTCGATCTCGCGCGACCGATGATGAGCAAACTCATCGAGAAGGCGGGCGGTGTTGCGCCGTTCCCGCTCGTTCAGGGCGACGCGACCCGCATGCCGTTCCACGACCACGCCTTCGGCGGTGCCTATCTGCGCTGGGTGCTGCACCTGATCCCAGCCTGGAGGGATGCTCTCGCCGAGATGGCGCGCACCGTGCAGCCCGGGGGCGTCCTCCTGACGTCGATCGGAAGCTACGGCGGTCCGCGATCGGAGATCCAGGAGCGGTTCGCGGAGCTCACCGGCGTCTCGATCGACCCTCCGGGACTCACCTGGGAAGGCTACGGCCAGTTGGACGAGACGGCCGCCGCACTGGGTTTGGCGCGGCGCGAATTGCCCCCCATCAACGAGGTGTCGCGCGACGGCTTGGACGTCTTCATCGACGGCATCGCCGACAACGCGTACTCGTGGACCTGGAAGGTCCAGGACCCTCATCTGTTCGCACGCACCGCCGAGGAGGTGCGCGTGTGGGCCGAGGAACGGTATGGCCCGCTCGATCGATATCCGCTTGACGACCACGAGATGGTCTGGCGCGCCTACGACCTTCCGGCCTGAGCTCCAGCCGCCCGCGGCCAGTTGTCGATATCCTGTCCGACACACTCCGGGAGCATCCCGCGCCCCGGTCGACAGGAGGAGGGTCCACGGTGCCGATCACGCAGGTCGAGAAGATCTGGATGGACGGTGAGCTCGTGGACTGGGCCGACGCCAAGATCCACGTGCTCTCCCATGCGCTGCACTACGGCACCGGCGTATTCGAGGGCATCCGGGCCTACGAGACCGCCCGCGGCCCCGCCGTGTGGCACATGGACGAGCACCTGCGACGTCTCTACCGCTCCGCGAAGCTCTACCACCTGGATATCCCGTTCTCGGTCGAGGCCGTGGGCGAGGGCATGAAGGATGTGATCCGCGCCAACGGCGTGCAGTCGTGCTACGTCCGCCCCTTGGTGATCCGCGGGTACGGCGAGATGGGCGTGAACCCCCTGAACGCGCCGGTGAACGTGATCATCGCCGTGTGGCCGTGGGGCGCCTATCTGGGCGAGGACGCGCTGGAGCAAGGCGTCCGGATCAAGATCAGCAGCTGGCGACGCAACGGGCAGAACTCGTTGCCCGCCGCGGCGAAGGCGACCGGCCAGTACATCAACAGCGTGCTCGCGAAGGTGGAGTCGCTGAAGGCCGGCTACGACGAGGCCATCATGCTGAACGAGCAGGGCTTCATCACCGACGGCTCGGGCGAGAACGTCTTCATCGTCCGCGGAGGCGTGCTCGCGACGCCGCCGACGCAAGCGGGATGCCTCGACGGCATCACCCGCGGCAGCGTCATCCAGATCGCTCGTGACCTGGGGTACGAGGTGAGGGAAGAGAACCTGGTCCGCAGCGACCTCTATAACGCGGACGAGTGCTTCTTCTCCGGGACCGCCGCCGAGATCACGCCGATACGCGAAGTGGACGACCGGGCGGTGGGTGAGGGTCATCGAGGGCCGATCACCAAGGAGCTCCAGGGGGCGTTCTTCGCCGCCACGAAGGGCGAGACCGAGATGTACGCCGACTGGCTCACCCACGTCGGCTGACGTTTCCCGGGCGAACACGTAGCCCCGCTCGCTCGTGGTACCTGACGGGTCGAACGGGGTCAGGTCGCTCGTCGGCACCTGGAGTAGGATTCCTCGCCGTGCCCTGGTGACGGGCAGAGGGGGCCGTGGATGACGACCGAGGACACCGAAGCCCGGTACCGATTGCCGCGAACCGTGACGCCCAGCCGCTACGAGCTGGTGCTGGAGCCCGACCTGGTGGCGGGGATGTTCGACGGGAGCGAGGACATCTCGGTCACGGTCTCGGAGCCGGTGTCCGAGATCGTGCTCAACGCGGTCGATCTGGACATCAAGGGCGGATCGCTCCGCTCCGCGGACGGCCGATCGATCGAGGTCGGCGAGGTCCGGATCGACCCCGAGACCGAGCGCGCAACCCTCGCCCTGACCGCCGAGGCGGCGCCGGGGGAGTGGACGGTGCATCTCGACTTCCGCGGTGAGCTGAACGACAAGTTGGTGGGCTTCTACCGATCGACCTACCAGGGGCCCGACGGCGACACCGAGGTCATCGCGACCACGCACTTCGAGGCCACCGACGCGCGACGGGCGTTCCCGTCGTGGGACGAACCGGATCTGAAGGCGGTGTTCGGTGTGACGTTGATCGTCGCCCCCGATCTGACCGCTCTCTCGAACGGACCGGAGATCGAACGGACGTCGCTCGACGACGGTCGCGTGCGGATCGTGTTCGCCGACACGATGTCGATGTCCACGTACCTGGTGGCGTTCGTCGTCGGACATCTGGAGCTGACGGATGCCGTCGACGCGGGGGGCGTCCCCACGCGGGTGGCGCATGTGCCGGGGAAGGGGCAGATCGCGTCGTTCGCGTTGGACGTCGGCGCGCATTCGTTGACCTGGTTCGCCGACTACTACGGCATCCCGTACCCCGACGCGAAGGTCGATCACATCGCGCTGCCCGACTTCGCGCAGGGTGCCATGGAGAACCTGGGTTGCATCACGTACCGGGAGGCCGCGCTGCTGGTGGATCCCGCCACATCGACGCACGGCGAGCAGCTCGACGTGGCCGAGACCGTCGCCCACGAGCTGGCGCATATGTGGTTCGGGGACCTGGTGACGATGCGCTGGTGGAACGGCCTGTGGCTGAACGAGGCGTTCGCGACGTTCATGGCCATGCTCGCGGTCGACGCGTACCGGCCCGATTGGGAGGTCTGGAACCAGTTCTCGCGATCGCGGAGCGCGGCGCTCGAGGTCGACGCGCTCGCGTCCACACGGTCGATCGAGTATCCGGTGCACTCACCCGACGACGCGAACGGCATGTTCGACACGCTGACGTATCTGAAGGGCGGCGCCATCTTGCGGATGCTCGAGCAGTACTTGGGACCCGACCGGTTCCGCGACGGCATCCGGCGCTACCTCCGCACGCACGCGTACGGCAATACCGAGACGCACCACCTGTGGGACGCGCTCGAAGAAGAGACCGGCGAGCCGGTCCGCCGGATCATGGACACGTGGATCTGGCAGGGCGGCTACCCTCTGATCTCGGTCACGGTGGCCGACGACGGGACGCTCCGGTTCTCCCAACGCCGCTACTCTCCGTCGCGCCCCGGCGACGAGACGAAGTGGGCCGTGCCGCTGCTGGTGCGGCAGGTCGCGTCCGACGGCACCGAGCGCACCGACGCCATCCTGGTGGAGGCCGACGGCGCCTCGCTCCCGATGCTCGCGCCGGACGCGGTCGTCGTCGCGAACGCCGGAGGTATCAGCTTCGTGCGCGTCTGGTACGACGAGGTGCTCGCCGGTCGGTTGGCGGGCTCCGCCGTACGGGAGCTCAGCCCGCTGGAGCGCTACGCGCTGGTCGACGACGCGTGGGCCGCCGTGGTCGACGGTTCGACGGCGGCATCGTCGTTCTGCCGATTCGTCGAGGGATTCCGGGACGAGACCGAGCTTCCTGTCTGGCAGCTCATCCTGACCGGGCTTAGCTGGTGCGACCGCTTCATGGAAGGTGAGCCGCGGGATCGCTTCCGCGATCACGTCCGCGATCTGTTGCGCCCATCGATCGAGCGCCTCGGGTGGGAGACCTCGCCCGACGAGCCGGACCTCGTGCGTGCCCTACGAGGCACGCTGGCGCAGGCGCTCGCCGTACTCGGTGACGACCCCGAAGCCAAAGCGCAGATGCGCGAGCTTCGAGGGGGAGTCCCGTGGCGGCGGCGATGTCGATGCCCACCTCGCATCGGCAGCCGTCCAGGTGGTCGCCACGAACGGCGACGCCGGCGACTTCGCGCGCTACCGGCAGATGGTGCGCGACGGCGTCACGCCCCAGGAGCAACTCCGCTACCTCCACGCGCTCACGCGGTTCCGCGACCCGGAGCTCTTCGACAGCCTGCTCGCGTCGACCCTGACGGACGAGGTCCGGTCGCAGGACGCACCGTTCCTGCTGGCGATGGCCACCACCAGCCGGGACCTTGGCGACCGCGCCTGGCGGTTCATCACGGACCACTGGGACGAGGCCCTGGAGCGGTTCGCCGCGTCGAACATCATCTCGCTGGCTTCCGGCGCGAGGTTCCTGTCGCTGCCGGAGCAGCAGCGGGCGGTCGAGGCCTTCTTCCAGACCCATACGATCCCCCAGGCCGGTCTGATGCTGGATCAGACCCTCGAGCGCCAGCGGATCTACGTCGCGCTCCGCGAACGCGCCGAGAAGGACCTCGCGCAGGCCTTCTCGGGTTCGTCGTAACGCATCCTGCGCGTCCTCTCCACGTCTTGACACGCTGAGGCACGTCCCCATACCGTTCGCTACCGAACGACCTGTCGGGGCACGCCGGTCTCTCAGGAGGGGATGAGCACGGGCGGAACGGCCACCATCGAAGGCGTCGAGGTCTCCACCGACCATTGGATCGGCGGCAACCGCGTGGCGTCCGCCGCCACGTTCACCGACGTCTCGCCCATCGACGAGCAGCCGATCGCGGAGGTCGCGCGGGGCGGGGCGAACGAAGCCGCCGCTGCGGTGGCTGCCGCTCGGGGCGCGTTCGCTGTCTGGGGTGCGATGCCGTCGATGGATCGTGCCGCGGTCCTGCACGCGATCGCGGATGGCGTCGACGCTCGGGTCCCCGAACTGGCAGCGGTCGAGACGCGCGACAACGGGTCGCTGCTCCGATCCATGCAGAACTCGGTCATGCCGCGCGTGGCCAGGAACTTCCGGTTCTTCGCGGACAAGCTGCTGGAGCTCGGCGGGCCGGATGTGGACTTCAACGGGTTCGCGGAGCAGGTGTCGTGGGACCCGTCGGGCGTCGCGGTCGTGATCACGCCGTGGAACGCCCCGTTGATGCTCGCCACGTGGCGCATCGCACCGGCCCTGGCCGCCGGGAACACCGTGGTGGTCAAGCCGCCGGAGTGGGCGCCGCTCACCGCGTCGATGCTCGCCGACATCGCGCACGACGCCGGCCTGCCCGACGGCACGTTGAACGTCGTGCAGGGGATCGGCGAGGAAGCCGGCGCGGCGTTGGTGGCGAACCGCGCCGTGGACCGCATCGCGTTCACCGGCTCGGTTCCGACGGGCAAGCTGGTGGCTGCGTCGGCGGGAGCCAACCTCACGCCGCTCTCGCTCGAGCTGGGCGGGAAGTCGCCGTTCGTCGCGTTCGCCGATGCGGATATGGACGCGCTCGTGAAGCAGGCCGTGGGGCAGTTCGACAACGCGGGGCAGGTGTGTCTGGCCGGCACCCGGATCCTGGTGCAGCGCGAGATCTACGACGGGTTCCTCGACCGGTTCGTGGAGGCCGCCGGGGCGATCCGGCAGGGAGACCCGCGCGACGACACGACCGACATCGGCCCGCAGATCACGCGCGAGCATCTCGAACGCGTGGACGGGTTCGTCCAACGGGCGATCGCCGACGGCGCCAAGCCGGTGGTCGGCGGCGGGCCGAACGAGGATCTCGGGCGGCCTGTACTACCGGCCGACGGCGTTCGTCGACGCTCCTGAGGGTTCGGAGATCCTGCGGGACGAGGTGTTCGGTCCCGTGGTGACCGTGCAGCCGTTCGCCGACGAGGACGAGGCGGTTGCCCTCGCCAACGCGACCGACTATGGACTGGCGGCCATCCTCTACACGAGCGATCGCGAGCGCGCGGAACGGGTCAGCGCGCGGCTCGTCGCGGGAACCGTGTGGGTGAACTGTTTCTTCGTTCGCGACCTGGACGCCCCGTTCGGCGGCTCCCGGGACTCGGGCATCGGTCGTGAGGGTGGCATCTGGAGTTTCGACTTCCATGCGGACGTCAAGAACGTCTGCACCGCACCGTGGAACGAAGGGAGCTGATCGCGTGGGTGAGATCGTCGGCGCCGGCATCGTGGCGCACGTCCCGACCATCATGTTGCCGGAATCGGTTCGATTGGAGATCAACGACGGCAAGGAGATCACGCTCGTCCCCGGCCTCGCGCGGCTGCGGAGCGAGGTCCTCGATCGCCTCGAGCCGGACACCATCGTGATCCTGGACACCCACTGGGAGTCGACGTTCGAGCACATCATCACGTCGGCCGAACGCCGCGAAGGGAAGTTCACCAGCCACGAGCTCCCTCGGGGGATGCGACAGATCCCGTACGACATGCCCGGCGACCCGGAACTGGCACTCGCGTTGCAGGCGCAGGCGGAAGGTCGGGACGACACATGGGTCCTGGCGAGCGACGACCCCTACCTGCCGGTGTTCTACGGCACGATCAACATCTGGAGCCACCTGGGCAAGGGCGAGCGCTGGACGAGCGTGTCGATCAACCAGTGCGGGCAGACCGAGGACTTCTTGCTCCTGGGCGAACTGCTCGGCAAGGCGGTGGCCGAGACCGATCGCCGCGTGGTGGTCCTGGCATCGGGCGGGATGACGCACCGGTTCTTCCCGCTCCGTGAGCTGCGGAACCACGAGAGCTCGAAGGCGCCCGAGAACATCCTGCATCTCGAGTCGTACGAGGCCGACCAGCACGTGATCCGGATGCTGCAGGCGGGCGATCACATGGGCGTCATCGACTGGATGCCCGAGTACAAGCGCGCGGCGCCCGAAGGGCACTTCGGGCACTACCTGATCATGGCCGGCGCGATCGGCGGCGCTCGTTGTCAGGCGCCGGGTGAGCTGTTCAGCGAGTACGAGGCTTCCGTGGGAACGGGGCAGGTCCACGTGTGGTTCGAGCGTCCGGCCGACGGCTGGACCGGGTAGGGATAGGCGAAGCAGGCGCGTAGGCGCCGGAGGGAGGGGGCTCCAAGGTGGTCGATCAACAGCAACAGAGCGAGACAGGCTACGAACGCTTGGGAGGCAAGAAGCTCGGCCTCGTGGACGTCGTCGCCCAGTCGGTCGGGTTCATGGGTCCGGTGTTCAGCGCCGCGTTCATCATCCCGTTGGTCATCGGCGTCAACGCGGCCGCGCGAGGCGCGGGCACGTCCGCGCCGCTCGCGGTCTTGCTCGCGGGTGTCGGTGTCTTCGCCTTGGGGTGGATCGTCGCGCAATACGCGAAACGCATCCACGCGGCCGGCGCGCTGTACGACTACGTGTCGAACGGCCTGGGGCCGACGATCGGCACGGCGTCCGGCTACCTCTACTACGCGGGCACGATCATCCTGACGACCGGTCTCGGCGTGTTGATCGGCGGCTACGTCCACGACAACCTGATGCCCGTCGTGTTCAGCGTCGAGGACGGGCTCTTCGATATCTGGGTGTGGGACCTGATCTTCGCACTGGGGCTGTTCGTGGTCCTGTACTTCGGCGTGCAGATCTCGACGCGCGTGCAGCTCACGCTCGCGTTGGTCTCGGTCGCCGTCGTCCTGGCGTACTTCGTGTCGGTCATCGTCCGGCTGGGCGGCGACAACGATTTCGGGAAGGCGTTCGACCCGAACCCGTCGCCCGACGGGTTCAGCGGGATCATGTTCGGCGTCCTGTACGGGGTGTTGATCTTCGTGGGGTTCGAAACGGCGGCGAACCTCGCCGAGGAGACCGCGGATCCGAAGCGGTCGATCCCGCGCGCGGTCCTGCTGTCGGTCGTCGTCGTGGCGGTCTTCTACGTCATCGCGGCGTACGCCGAGGTGGCCGGGTTCGGGTTCGACATGGCGGTGATCACGAGCCCTGAGGTGGCCGGTGCTCCGCTGTTCGCACTCGGAGCCCCCGGAGGGGAGTTCGGCTCGGACTTCATCCTGAAGCTCCTGCTCGTCGTCGTGTTCCTGGACATGCTCGCGGTCTACGTCGGTGCGGCGGTCGCCTCGACGCGAGGGGTGTTCGCGATGGCTCGCGACCGGCGGCTGCCGAAGATGATGGCCGGCGTCTCAGCGAAGTATGGGACACCGACGGGCGCGATCGCGTTCCTGATGGGCGTGCAGCTCGGCCTGATCGCCGCGAGCGAATGGTGGGACGGCCTGTTCGCGCTCGAGGGGCTTCCGCATTACTTCTCGCTGTTCGTCTGGTGCTCGACGTTCGGAGGCTTCGCGCTGCTGGTCGTGTACTTCCTGATGTCGTTGGGGGCGCTCGCCGGGATCGCGACGGATCCCGAGAAGGTCAAGCTGGTCATCGCCGCGATCCTCGGGCTGCTGATCAGCGGGGCGGCGATCTTCGGGTCGTTCTACAAGGTGCCTTCTCCCACGATCCTGGCTCCGGAGTACGCGTTGGTTCTGTTCGTCGTCGGGATCGTCGTCGCGCTGTTGGTCAAGGGGCGAGCCCCCGCGAGCAGCGTGCTGGCGGACCTCAGCTCGGGAGGGGATGCCTGAGGACGGCCGTACCATCGTCCCCATGACGGAGCCCGACCGACCGCTCCGGCTCGACGCGCCTCGCGAGGAGGTCCTCGCGCACGCGGCCAGGCTGGTGGAGGAGGCGTGGCGGAGCTTCGACCGGTACCGGCCCGAGGAGCCCGCGCTCGACGAGCGCGTGCGGGGGCTCCTCGAGGCCGGGTTGCCGGCCGAGCCCGTCTCGGTGCACGAGGCACTGGACGACGCGGCGCGCATCTTGGATGAGTCGATCGCGCAGCCGCGGCCTCGGTACTTCGCGTTCATCGGTTCGTCGGGACTGGAGGTCGGCGCGATCGCGGACCTGCTGGCGCACACGTACGACATCAACCTGGCGGTCGATGCGCGGGCCGCGACCCAGATCGAGCACCAGGCGGTCCGGTGGGTCAGCGAGTTCATCGGGTTCCCCGCGACGATCGGAGCGTTCACGAGCGGCGGGACCATCAGCAACGTCACCGCGCTGGCGGCGGCGCGTGAGCAGGCGCTCCCTGGGGCGCGGATCGAAGGGTTGTCGGGGCGGCCGCTGGCGATCTACTGCTCCGCCGAGGTGCACTACTCGATCACACGCGCGGTCGAGCTGCTGGGGATCGGATCGAACAACCTGCGCGACCTGCCGATCGACGATGCGCGCCGGATGCGGCCCGAGGCGCTGGCGGCGGCGATCGATCGCGATCTCAGATGCCGGCATCACGCCCGTCGCCGTCGTGGCCACGGCGGGTACCACGCTCACCGGCGCGATCGACCCGATCGGCCCCATCGCGGACGTCTGTGCCGAACGGAACGTGTGGCTCCACGTGGACGGCGCGTACGGCGTGCCGGCCGCATCCGTCGATACGCATGCGGCCCTCTTCAGCGGCCTCGAGCGCGCCGACTCGGTCTCGGTCGACGCCCACAAGTGGCTCTACCTCCCGAAGGCGTGCGGGGTCGTCTTGGTCCGGGAGCACGGTGCCCTGACGCGGGCATTCGCTCACGAACAGGGATACCTGCCGCATCAGCAGCACGAGCTGCACGCCGTGGACATCACGCTCGAGTACTCGCGTCCGTTCCGCGCGCTGAAGCTCTGGCTGGCGTTCCGGGCGCACGGCGCGCCCCAATTCCGGGACGCGATCGCGCAGAACCTCCGCGAGGCCGACCTGCTGTACCGGACGGCGGCGGACGCCGCGGATTTCGAGACGATGGCCGAGCCGCCCCAGCTGTCGATCGTGCCGTTCCGCCACGCCCCGGAGGGCGTCGCGGATCTGGACGCGCACAACGACGCGCTCGCGAAAGCGATCCAAGCCGACGGGCGCGTCTACCTGGCGTCGGCGCTGATCGACGGGCACGTGTGGCTGCGGCCGTGCTTCGTCAATTTCCGCACGACCCCCGACGACGTGCTGGCCATCGTGGACGTGGCGCGCGAACTGGGGGAGCGGATCGCCGCGGAGGGTGCGGCATGACCGACGAGCTGCTCCCGGCCGAGCGCAAGGTGCTCGATGCGCTGGGCGATCGACCGCTCGACTTCCGCGCGATGTGGGCCGTGTCGAACCTGTTCCGCGCGTCGGCCGCGATCCGCCGTCACATGGAGGCCAACGTCCTGGCAGCCGACCGCCTGTCGTGGACGGCCTTCACCGGGCTGTGGGTCCTGTGGGTGTGGGGCGAGATGGAGTCCCGCGAGTTCGCGCAGGCGGTGGGCGTGAGCCGTCCGACCGCGACCGGCGTGGTGACGACCCTCGAAGGTCGGGGCTTCGCGCGCCGGAAGAAGGATCCGCACGACGGCCGGATGGTCCTGGTATCGCTCACCGCCGCCGGCACGAGGAAGATCGAGCAGCTCTTCCCGTCGTTCAACGCGGAGGAGACCGTCGTGACCGCGCACCTCGACGCCGACGAGCGGGACCTGCTGGCGAAGTTGCTCCGGTCGATGTATCGGGCGGTCGAACGGAGCAATTCCCCCGAGCTGGACTAGGCGAGGGTTACCCGTACGGGCATGCGCTTGATGCCGTTCACGAAGTTGGAACGGATCCGTTCGACCGGGCCGGCCACCTCGATCGTGTCGAGGCGCGGGAGCAGTTCCTGGAACAGGATCTTGGTCTCCAGCCGCGCGAGGTGTGCCCCCAAGCAGAAGTGTGGCCCACCGGGACCGAACGTGACGTGGTCGTTCGGCGTGCGCGTCACGTCGAACCGGTAGGGATCGTCGAACATCTCCTCGTCGCGGTTCGCGCTGATGTACCACGTGACGACCTTGTCGCCGGCCTTGATCTGCTGATCGCGGAGTTCCACGTCGCGGGTCGCGGTCCGGCGGAAGTGCAGCACCGGCGTCGCCCACCGCAGGATCTCCTCGGTCGCGTTCCCGATCAGCGACGGGTCCTCCTTCAGCAGCCGCATCTGCTCCGGATCCTGCATCAACGCAAGCATGCCCGCGGTGATCGTGTGCCGTGTCGTCTCGTTACCGGCGATCATCGAGGAGGGAGAAGTAGTTGTGGAACTCGTGGTCGTTGAGACGGCCTTCCTCCTGCGCCATCGTGAGCGCCGAGATCACGTCGTCGGTCGGCTCCTTCTGACGGAGCTCCTTCTGGCGGTCGGCGTAGGCCCACACCTCGTACGCGGCTGGCGAGCGGAACGGCAGCAGCCGGTACGCCTCCGTATCCACCTGGTCGGGCACCGCGTCGGACAGCTCGGGATCCTGGTTGGCGATCATCTTGTCGCCCCAGCGGATCAGCTCGGGCGCGTCCTCCTGGGGGACCGTGAAGATCGAGCAGAGGAATCGGATCGGGAGCTCGCGGCTGATCTCGGACACGAAGTCGAACTCACCGGTCGGCAGCGCGCGATCCAGCACCGAACGCGCGACGTCACGGATGAAATCCTCGTAGACCGCCACACCACGTCCCGAGAACTTCTTCGTGCAGATCTTCCGGAGCTCCGTGTGGCGGGGAGGATCCGTCTCGAGCATCGTCTTTCGGACCTCGAGCTGTTCGCCGTCGAGCTCCTCAAGCGCCACGGCCCCCGTCTCGGATGAGTACGTCTGCCAGTCCATGTGGACGGCCGTGAGGTCGTCGTAGCGGGTGACCGCCCAGAACCCCGTGTTCCCGCCTGGCTCGGGATGCCAGCTGACCGGCCGTTCGCGCCGAAGCTCATCGAACCACTCGAACGGCACGCGCTCCACGTAGTTGTCCGGGTTGACCAGGTCGATCCCATCGAGCGTCGTGCCCATGCGCCCCCTCGGAGTGATCGGTGTATGCCGGACAGATATTTTGCTACCGAACGACCTCGGGTCGCAAGGCTGACCGGCGGTGGTCCGGTGCTGCGGAGACGGTACTGCGCTTCGTCGGTGTTGCCTCCGGATCAGATCACCTCGAAGTAGCGCCGCCGCTCCCACTCGGTGACGGCCTCGGGGGAGAGGAACCGCTCCCATTCCCACCGGCCCGCTTCCGCGTAGTGATCGACGACGTCGGCTCCGAACGCCGACCGGGCGAACGCGCTGTCGCGGAACCGCGCGACCGACTCGCCGAGCGTGGCGGGCAACGGCGGAACAGGATCCTCGAAGTGCTCGCCGACGATCGGTTCACCGGGGTCGGCACCGGTCCAGATACCGTCGGCGGCCGAAGCGAGCAGGCCGGCGATGGCGAGGTAGGGGTTCACATCGGCGCCCGGCACGCGCCACTCCAGCCGCGTGGACGCCGGCCCTTCCGACAGCACCCGGCACGAGACCATCCGGCTGTCGTAGCCCCAGCTGACGCCGTTCCCGCTGAACTCGCCGCTCGTGGTGCGCCGGTACGAGTTCACCGTGGGTCCGTAGAACAGCATCAGGTCCGGCGCGCGCTCGAGCACGCCACCGACCGCATGGAACAGCGTCGGTGCGATCCGGTGCTCCGCGTCGGCCTCGTGGAACACGTTCGCGCCGCTCGCGTTCAGCAGCGACAGGTGCAGGTGGCACGACGAGCCCGTCGTATCGCCGAACGGTTTGGGCATGAACGTGGCCGACATCCCCGCGGCCACCGCCATGTCACGCACCGCGAGCTTGAACAGGATGTGCCGGTCGGCCATCTCCAGCGCGCGCTGATACTCGAGGTTGATCTCCCATTGCCCCAGCCCCCACTCGACCTGGCTGGTCCACGGGCCGAGCTCCGACGCGGCGAGCGATTCGCGTACCCCGGCGAAGAAACCCTCGTACCGATCGCCCGCCTGGATCGTGTAGTCCGCCCTGGCGAGCGTGGTGGGCCGCAGCGTCTCGTACCCGTCCGCGCGGCCGTCGTCGTAGGAGCCGTGATACAGCGAGAACTCCAATTCGCTCGCGACCTGCGGTGTGAACCCGGCGTTCTCGACGTGCTCGATCTGGCGCCGCAGGACCGTGCGCGGGGCCACGGTCACCAGGTCGTCGCGACCCATCTCGACGAAGTCCGCCACGCAGATCGCCGTTCCCTCGAGCCATCCCGCGAGGCGGAGCGTGGCCAGGTCCGGCACCAAACGCACGTCGTGCCAGCCGGTCTGGTGTCCGGTGTACGACTGCTGCGGCCCGGGCCACTGATCGACGTCCCATCCCAGCACGCACGAGCTGAGCGGGACGCCCTCTTCGACGAGTCGACGGAAGACCTCGGGCGCGAACCGCTTGCCGACCAGCCGCCCCGACACGTCGGCCGACGTGACGATCACCGTCCGGATGTCGGCCGGGTCCAAGTCGTCGAGCGTGAGCGTCATCCGGCAGGCTCCCAACGCCGCGGGTCGAACACGAGGCCGGCCACGTCCACGCTGGTGGCTCCGCCGTCGGCCACCAGCGATGCGCCGGTCACGAACGACGCCTCATCGCTGGCGAGGAATGCACAGCACGCGGCGATCTCCTCCGGCTCCCCGGCCCGACGGAGCGGCGCCTCCGAGGTCGCGGAGGCGTACGCCGCTTCGAGGGTGACGCCGTCACGCGCCGCGAGCTCCTCCATCGAGCGATCGGCCATCGGGGTGCGGACCCATCCCGGCAGCACCGCGTTCGCACGGATCCCGAGCGGTCCGTAGTCCACGGCCACGGACCGCATCAACCCCACGAGGCCGGCCTTGGACGCGACGTAGGCCGCGCTGCCGTTGTCGGCGACGAGTGCGGACACGGACGACACCACGACGATCGAACCGCCTCCGCGTTCGATCATTCGGGGGAGGGCCGCGCGGATCAGGTAGAGCTGCCCGGTGAGGTTGATGTCGATCGTCGTGCCCCACTGCTCGTCGGTGACCTCGGCGGCCGACCCACCCAGTCCGACGCCCGCGTTCGCGACGACGACGTCGAGGCCGCCGAACGATCGGACGGCGGTCGCGACCGCCTCCGACGGATGCGCGGGATCGGATGTGTCGCCGGCCACCGCAACGCCACCGATCTCGGATGCCACCGCCGCGATCGGCTCCGCGCGCCTGCCGGTGACCACCACCGAGGCTCCTTCCTGCGCGAAGAGCCGGGCGGTCGCGCTGCCGATCCCGGTGCCGCCGCCCGTGATGAGCGCGACCTTGCCGGCGAGCCGCAGGTCGCCGGTCGCCATCAGTGGAACGGCCGGTAGTAGTCGACCTCCCACGGCGTGACCTCGGTGCTTTCCGGGTCCGCTCCCGAGGCCAGGTAGCGCTCCCACTCCGCTCGTTTCAAGATCGTGAACGCCTCGACCAGATCGGGGCCGATCGCCGCCACGAGCTCCTCGTCGGCCGCCAGCGCGTCCAGCGCGGCGTCGAGGTTCGGCGGGATCCGCGACGCGGTGTTGGGTTCCTCGGCGACGGGTTGTGACGGCGGCAGCTCGAGCTCGTGCTCCAGGCCCAATCGTGCGGCATGCAGGACGACCGCGCCCGCGAGGTACGGGTTCGCGGCGGCGTCGGCCGTCCGTTGCTCGATCCGCGTGGCGCCGCCGCGCGCCGGCGGGATCCGCACCGCGACGCTCCGGTCGTCGTGTCCCCAGTTCGCCCAGTAGCCGTTCAGCATGTCGGGCTGGAGGCGCTTGTACGCGTTCACATGTGGCGCCAGGAACGCCGCCATGCCTTCGTGGTGCGCCAACAAGCCGGCGACGGCTCGCCGAGCCAGCGTCGAGAGTCCCTCGGCGTCGTTCGGGTCGTGGAACGCGTTGGACCCGTCCTGTCTCCGGAAGGAGAAGTTCACGTGGAGTCCACTGCCGCCCCGATCGCTCAGCGGACGTCCGAGGAACGTCGCCAGCTTGCCGTGCTGTTCGCAGATCTCGCGGACGAGCAGCTTGAACAGGAACGCCTCGTCGGCCGCGGGGATCGCGTCGTTGTACTTGATGTTGACCTCGTACGCGGCGTTGTCGAACTCGCTGCCCCAGCTCTCCACGGAGAACCCGCACTCGAGGGCGGCGTTCACCACGGCGTCGACGGTGCCGGTGGGATCGATCGACATGCCCGTGCCGTACACGCGATGCGACGGGACGGAGACGGGTACCCACCCACCGGCGGCAGGCTCCAGCAGGTAGAACTCCAACTCGAACGCCATCTGCGGCTCCAGCCCCAGGTCGCGCCACGGTCGGATCGCCTCGCGCAGGACATGGCGCGAGTCCCAGGGAGCCGGTTGGCCATGCGACGTCACGTCCGCGATGCCGACGAGGGTGTTCTCTTCCCACCCGTGCCGCAGCGAGTCGCGATCGAGCGTCGCCTCCACGTCGTGCAGGCCCACGTCGAACTGCGTGCGGGGGACCGGCAGGATCTCCTTGTCGTGCGTCAGCGGGTACACGCCGATGCAGAACGCGGCGACGCCGGCCTCGGCCACCTCGCCGAACAGGTATTTGCCGCGCTCGAGCCCGTGGATGTCGGGGTAGAGGAGCCTGAGCCGTTTCCCGTGGATCTCCATCGAGCCTCCTCGCCGGGGACGAGCGGACGATAGTCGACACGCTCACCTTGCGCACCCGGATAGTTCGGGCCCAAAATACCCCATCCCTTGGGCCCGGCGGGAGGACGTGTGACGCTCGGCGAGTCGATCACGCTGGCGGAGTTGGAGCAGGACCCCTATCCGATCTACGCGCGGTTGCGCGAGGAGGAGCCGGTCGCCTGGGTCCCGGCGGTGCAGCTCTGGCTCGTCACGCGATACGACGACGTCCGCCACGTCGACCTGACGCCCGAGATCTTCACGGCCCAGACCGACCCATCCACCCTGAACCGGACGATGGGACGGAACATGCTCGGCTCCGAGGGGCCGGACCAGGAGCGGATCCGCCGGATCACCGAGTCGCCGTTCCGGCCTCGCGACGTCGAGGAGCGGACGCAAGGGATGATCCCGAAGCTCGCGCACGAGCTGGTCGACGGGTTCGCCGATCGCGGTGAGATCGACCTGTTCACCGCGTACTGCGATCCGATGTCGGTCCGCTCGTTGCAGTACATGCTCGGCCTGGACGAGATCCCGTGGCAGGACATCCTGCGATGGAACGAAGGCATGATGCCGGGTCTGGCGAACTTCGAAGGCGATCCCGACAAGCAGGCGCCGGCCGACCGGGCCAGCGCGGAGCTCGGCGACGCGATCGGGTCCGTGATGGATCGTCTCGAGCGCGAGCCGGACGGCTCGGTGCTGTCCTGGATGATGCGCTTCGACCACGACGGCGACCGCATGACGCGCGATGAGATCGTCGCGAACACGAAGCTGATGCTGTCCGGCGGCCTGCAGGAGCCGCGCGACCTCATCGCGCTGACCGTGTGGGCGCTCGGATCCAACCCGGATCAACTGGAGCGCGTCCGTCACGACCGATCGCTGGTGAAGGCCGCCGTCGAGGAAACGCTCCGGTGGGCCGGCCCGGTCGGAACGTCCACTCGGCAGACGACCCGCGCCACCGAGCTCGCCGGCGTCGAGCTGGGCGCGGGCGCCTTGATCGGCGCGGTCTTGGCGTCGGCGGGCCGCGATCCGGCTCGCTTCACCGATCCCGACCGGTTCGACATCGGCCGCAAGGAGGGTGCGCATCTCGCGTTCGCGATCGGGTCTCATTTCTGCCTGGGAGCCTGGTTCGGCCGTCACCTCGCCCGGGTCTCGCTGGACGTGCTGCTCGACCGGCTACCGAACCTCCGGCTGGATCCCGACCGGCCGGTGACGCTGTCGGGCTGGGAGTTCCGCGCTCCGGATTCGACGTGGGTCCGCTGGGACGCGGCGTGACCGATCCGGATGTCGTGGTGCTCGGCGGCGGCTTCGCCGGCCTGGTTGCGGCACGGGATCTCCGCGACGCGGGTCGCACGGTCCTGGTGCTCGAGGCGCGCGACCGGCTCGGAGGTCGCACGTGGTTCCGCGAGCTGCCCGGTACGGGGATCCAGGTGGAATACGGCGGAACGTGGTTCTGGTCGGACCTTCACACGGGCCTCGCCGAGGAGATCGCCCGCTACGGCGTGGCCGTGCATCCGACCGCCCCCGCCCCGGCGTTGTCCTGGCTGTCGAGCGGAACCTTGCGGTCGGGACCGGGCGTGCTCGCCGACGTCCAGCGGGCACTCGAGCCGCTCGAACCGACGATCCGGGAGGCCGCCGCTCGCATCGAGCGCGCGTGGGACGTGGACCGGAGCGTCCTGCAGGATCTGGATGTCCCGGTGTCAGCGTGGGTGGCGGGACTCGACCTCCCGTCCGAGACCGCGGACTTCCTGATGGCCTACACCGCGGCGATGGGAGGCGGCGATCCCGCGCGGCTATCGGCGTTGGGCATCCTGGCGGATGCGGTGCTCCTCGGGTTCCGCTTCGACGAAGCGTTCATGAGCGTCGGCGAGTCGTTCGCAGACGGCAGCGCCAGCTTGATCGACGCGATCGCGAAGGACGTCGGAGGGGAGTTCCGATCGGGTGCCGTGGTGACCCGCGTCGGCCGGGACGAGCAGGGCGTGACGGTCGACCTCGCCGGAGGCGGTCGGGTTCGCGCCGGCGCCGGCGTGCTGACCCTGCCGGTGAACGTCTGGCCGGATATCGCGTTCGATCCGCCGCTGTCGCCCGAGAAACGCCGGATCCAGGCGCTCGGGAACTCCGGCGCTTCCACCAAGGTGCTCGCGATCGCGCGCGGGGTGCCTCCGGGCTTCCAGTGCGCAGGATGGCCGGCCACGCTGCAGGCCGTCGTGGGCACCCGCGAGATGCCCGACGGCGGCCGGCTGGTGATCGGGTTCTCGGGTGTCGGCGGCATCGACCCGACCGATCACGGCGCCGTTCAGGAGGCGTTGCGCGCATACCTCCCCGAGAGCGAGGTCCTGGTGAGCGACGGGCACGATTGGGTCGCCGATCCGTTCTCGAAGGGCACGTGGTTCGCACCTCCGCCGGGATGGGAGAGCGGCGACGCCGACGCGCAGATCGCGCCGGAGGGGCGGTGGGCGTTCGCCGGGGGTGACATCGCGACGATCGGCGCGGGGTGGATCGAGGGTGCGGTCCTCAGCGGTCGCGATGCCGCGCGAACCGTCCTCGCCTTCGATGCATGACCGCGAACGCGAACGGTCCACGTCGTCCCGCTCGCGCGGAGACCGTCGGCTCGCTCCTGCGGCCGCCCGGGCTCAGAGCCGCGATCGATGCGTTCTACGAGCCGGGGCATTCGGCGACGCTCGCGGAGGAGCGTGTTCGAGATCGGTCCGAGTTGACCGCGATCGAGGACGAGGCGATCCGAGCGGCGGTCCAGCGGCAGATCGACTGCGGTCTGGATGTCATCACCGACGGCGAGTTCCGGCGGTGGATGTTCATGAACTCGTTCTACGACGCGGTCGACGGAGTGCGGACCGGGAAGACGGTGTCGTTCCGGAACGATCGGGGCGAGGACGTGCGGCTCAACATCCACGAGATCGTCGGCCGCCTGGCGCCGCTCGACTCGCCGGGTGCTCGCGAGGCGGCGTTCATGACCGAGACGTCGGTGGGGTACCCGTTCAAGGTGACGTTCCCCGCGCCGTCGATCTTCGGGCATCCGTTGACGACGGTGGTCGGTCGGGAGGCCGGCGGGTACGCATCCGTGGACGAGTTCGTCGCGCACGCCATCGAGATCGAGCGCGCGCTGGTCGCGGACGCCGTCGCCGCCGGCGCGCGATACATCCAGTTCGACTTCCCGCTGTATCCATACCTCGTCGACCCGACGTGGATCGGTCGGTTCGAAGCGGCCGGACACACGATCCGCGACATCGTGGACGCGGCGATCGCCGCCGACATCGCGGTGCTGGCGGGCATCCCCCCCGACGTCACGACCGGTCTGCACATCTGCCGGGGCAACTTCCGTTCGTCGTGGATGTGCGAGGGGTCGCTGGAAGGGGTCGCCGAGCGGGTGTTCGGTGAACTGCCCTACGACACGTTCCTGGTCGAATGGGACGACCGGGGCCGCGACGGCGGCTTCGAGCCCATCCGGTTCCTGCGCGAAGGCGCGGTCATGGTGATGGGCATCGTCTCGACGAAGGTCCGTGAGCTGGAGGACGAGGACGACCTGGTGCGCCGGATGGAGGAAGCCGCCGATCTCGTCGGCGGCATGGACCGGCTCGCGATCAGCCCGCAATGCGGGTTCGCGAGCGTGATGATCGGCAACGACACCGACGAGGACATCCAGTGGCGCAAGCTCGAGCTGGTCGGCCGCGTCGCGGATCGGCTCTGGAACGCTTGACCCTCCGACGCAGACGGTTCCGGCTGGCGTGGCGGGATGCAACCGTGATATGAGGTTCCGTTCGGTCGGCTGGCGAGGGGGTCGCAGCGTGGCGGTGGTTGCCGAAGAACCGAGGGAACGGCCGTCGATCGACGTCCGGGACCTGTCCCGCAAGCTCGGGCTCGCGGCGATCATCGGCATCATCTTCTTCTCGGTCTCCGGCGGCCCGTACGGCCTCGAGGACACGATCGGCGAGAGCGGTCCAGGCATGGGTCTGCTCCTCATCATCATCACGCCGATCCTGTGGGCGCTGCCCGCATCGCTGGTCGTGGCGGAGCTCGCGACCGCCATGCCGGTGCAGGGCGGCTACTACTACTGGGTCAAGACCGCGCTCGGCCCGTTCTGGGGGTTCCAAGAGGGATGGTGGTCCTGGATCACGAGCTGGGTGGACCTGGCCATCTACCCGGTCCTGTTCGTGGATTATGCGGCGTACTTCTTCCCGGCACTCGGTGAGGATCCACTGCTCCGATGGGTGGTGGCGCTGGCCGTGATCTGGCCGTTCGCGTTGCTGAACATGCGCGGGAGCTCGCTCGTGGGCGATTCGTCCAAGCTGTTCCTGGTGATCGTGCTGGCGCCGTTCGTGCTGGTCACCGTGATCGGGTTGTTCAAGATGACCCACAATCCGTTCGAGCCGTTCACGTACCCAGGCGTCGATCTCTTCCCGGCGTTCGGCGCGGGCTTGTTCGTGATCATGTGGAACTACATGGGGTGGGACGGCCTATCCACGGTCGCCGAGGAGATCGAGAACCCCCGTCGGGACTACCCGCGCGCGCTGGCCATCACGATCCCGGCGATCACGCTGATCTACCTGCTCCCAACACTGGTCTCGCTGGCCGTGCTGGGTGCCGACGACGTCGAGTGGACCGCCGGCGCGTACAACGTGGTGGCCGAGACGGTGGCCGGTAAGTGGCTCGGCACGTTCCTCACGATCGGCGCCATCATCTCGGCGATCGGCCTGTACTCCGCGTGGCTCCTGCAGTACAGCCGGATACCGTCGGCGCTCGCGGAGGACGGGTACCTGCCGGAGTCGGTCTCGCGTCTCCACCCCCGGTGGGGCACGCCCGTCCGCGCCATCGTGATCTGCGCGGTGATCTGCTCCATCGCGTCGCTCGGGCCGTTCCAGGCGCTGGTGGTCGTCGACGTCACGATCTACGCGTTCGCGCTGCTCCTGCAGTTCGCGGCGCTGATCGCGCTGCGCATCAAGCACCCCACCATGAAGCGTCCGTACAAGATCCGCGGCGGTTGGTTCGGGCTGGCGCTCGTGACGGCCGGGCCACTGTTCGTCCTCTATGTCGCGATCTACTACCAGGTGCTCGACGTGGGGATGGTGCAGGGCCTCGGGTGGGCGGCGGTCGGCATGGCGACCGGGCCGATCGCGTATTACGTCCTCCGGGTCGGCAAGCGGCGGAAGGGCATCGACCGGGCGATCGAGTTGGAGTACGACGAGCCGGAGGTGAACGCATGAGCGGTCGGCCAGTCGATTGGGACCAACCCGTGGCGATCCCGGATGCACCGACGCTGCGACGGATCCTGGTGCCGTTCGACGGCTCGCACACGGGGGAACGGGCGCTCTCGTGGTCCATCCTCGCGGCGAAGAACAACGCGGCGGAGGTCGTGGTGGTGGTGGCGTTCGATCCTCCCCACACCGTGAAGGGACGCGGCGCCTCCTACGTGGAAGAGATGAAGGCGACGCTGGAGGAAGAGGCCAAGGATCTGGCGGAAGAATCCGTGGAGCGGCTGCTGGAGCATCGGGTCACGGCCCGCGGGGTCGTGGTGAAGGGCGATGTCGCCCGGGCCATCCTGGAGACGGCCGACGAAGAGTCCGTGGACCTGATCGTCATCGGACGCCAGGGGTTGACGCACGAGGCGGGCGGCACGCTCGAGAAGTTCCGAGCGCTCATGTCCGGCGGGATCGCTGAGAAGGTCTCGCGTCACGCCAACGTCCCCGTCCTCGTGGTGGTGTGACCGTGGTGGCCGCGGGACCGCTCGTCTCACGCAGGCAGGTCGTTCGTGGCGGCGTCCTGGCCGGCGCGGCGGTGTGGCTGGCGCCGCTGCTCGCGTCGTGCTCGGACCCGAACGAGGCTCGGCTGGTCTTCCTCAACTGGCAGGACTACATCGACCCCACGCTGCTGGACGACTTCGCCGACGCGAACGGTCTCGACGTCACCTACGAGACCTACGCATCGAACGACGAGCTGGCGCAGCGCCTGCGGCTCGCGGAGATCGGGCGCCGGAGGGGCCGCGAGGGCAGTTCCTTCGACCTGATCGTGCCGTCCGACAACCTCCTCCATCAGCTCCGGACGCTCGACCTGCTGCAGGAGCTCGATACCGACGTCGTGGCGAACCTGGACAACCTGGATGCGGCGTTCCGCGCGGAGCCGTTCGACCCGGGGAACCGGTTCAGCGTGCCGTGGGCCACCGGTACGACCGGCATCGGCTACGACGCGACCGTGTTCTCGACGCCGCCGGATTGGAGCGTGTTCCTCGACGACACGTACGCGGGGAGGACGACGATCCTCGATGAGATGCGCGATGCGTTCGGGCTGGCGCTGTTCCTGGCGGGAGAGGACCCGAACACGCGGGACCCTGCCACGATCGACGCAGCCGCCGACCAGCTGATCGCGATGAAGGCGATCGTCGCAGGGTTCGATTCCGCCACCTACCTGGACCGGCTGGCGGACGGCGAGCTCGTCTGCGCACACGGTTACTCGACCGACGTGTTGCAGGCGAAGGAGCGCAACCCGAACCTGGCGTACGTCGTGCCGCCCCAAGGCGGCTTCCGGTGGATCGACTCCCTGTGCATCCCCGAAGGGTCGCCGAACCCCGAGGCGGCGAACCGCTTCATCAACTACTACTTGGAGCCGGAGGTCTCGGCCGCCAACGCGGTGGCGAGCAAGGTCGACACCGGGAACGAGGCGGCGCGGCAGTTCATCCCCACCGAGATCCTGGACGACCCGGCGATCTTCCCGGCACCCGAGGCGCTCGCGCTACTGGTCTTCACGGAGGATCTGGGCGAGGATGGCGCGCTCTACGAGGACGCCTGGGCGTTGGTGCAGGAGGCCTAGAGCGGGTCCGGCGCCAGCCGGCGGGCCACGTCCACCTGACCGGCGAGCGCCTCAGACAGACGATCGGTCAGCGCTTGCACGTCCGGGCGACACTTGGGGTCGCCCTCAACCGGGATCGGAGCGCCGAAGGCCACGCCGAGTGGGGGCCGCCATGGCGCCCGGAGATGGATGCCGGTCTTGGGGTAGCGGCGCTGGGGTCCCCAGATGCCGATGGGGATCACCGGACATCCGGCCAGCAGCGCGATCCGCGCCGGGCCCTTCTGGATCGGGAGGAGTTGATCGCCGGTGCCCACGGTGCCCTCGGGGGCGATCCCGCCGAGCCAGCCCTTGCGGATCACGTCGGCCATCTGCTCGAGCGGCTCCCACGCGCCGGCGCCCCGACGGATCGGGATCTGTCCCAGCCCGCGGAGGGCGCGTCCCATCAGCGGTCGTTCGAAGTCCTCGCTCAACGCGAAACAGCGCACGATGCGACCGCGTCTGATGAGCGGAAGCCCCACGAAGATGGCATCGAGGACGCTCACGTGGTTGTAGGCGAGGAGCGCACCACCTCGTCGAGGGATGTGTTCGGTGCCCTCGACCCGGATGCGGAACGACGCCTACTGCTGCGGAGCCGATGGTGGCACGGGCCACGTGCCACCACGCGTCACATTCGGTGTTCGTCTGTACGGCCGTTCGTCCTACCCCCTCTGCATGAGGCTACAACGCGGCGTGGGCCCTCGGCCGGAACGCGCCTCGACACGTCGGTTCAATCGTGGCGGGGAGGCCGGATCCCTCGGTACTCCCAGGCTCCACCGAACGCCGTGGACTCGACCTCTTCGGATGCGCTGGGCTGCGCGCCCACGTCCTCGCGTATCGGCACGTCGCCCTCCACGATCGTGTTGCGAAGCGTGCCGAGCCCCTCGACCTCCACCTCGACGACGTCGCCCGGCTGGACCGGCCGGGAGTTCGCGGGGGTGCCGGAGAGCAGGACGTCGCCGGGCAGCAGGGTGATCGTCCGCGCGATGTCGGCGACCAGGTAGTGCATGTCCCAGATCATCTCGTCGGTGTTGCCGTCCTGTCGGACGTCGCCGTTCACGCGCGTCTGGATGCGCTTGCCGCGGAAGTCCCAATCCGTCACCAGGCCGGGGCCGAGCGGGCAGAGCGTGTCGGAGCCCTTCACGCGGAGCATCGAGCCGGCGTCGGTATCGCGGAAGTCGTGGAGTCCGTAGTCGTTCGCCACGGTGTAGCCCAGGATGTGATCGGCGGCATCTGCCGGTGCGATGTGCGACGTCTCGCGGCCGATCACGATCGCGATCTCACCCTCGTAGTTCAGGTATCGACAACGCGGGGGACGGACCACGTCGCCGCCGTGCCCGTTGAGCGACGTGGTGGGCTTGTGGAAGTACGTCGGAGCCGCTCCGAGCGTAGCCCCGAATTCGATCCGACGGCTCTCGTAGTTCAGGTGGACGCAGACGATCTTCGTCGGTTCGACCGGCGCCAGATGGTGCGCGTCTTCGATCGCGATCCGTCGGCCGTCCGACGCGACCAATGCATCGCCGTCCCGTGTGACCGGGGCGGCGACACCGTCGAGCAGGATCCGTCGGGTCTCCACGTGGTCGCTAGGATAGGCCGCGATGCCGGAGCTGAAGGGGTTCATGGTGCCGCGGACGCCCGAGGGGCGGTCCTCCATCATCCCCGCGCCGCCCTGGCACTACTCAGGTGACGTCCTCACGATCGAGTACCGGGCGGAGCCGGCAAGGGTCGCCGCTCTGCTCCCGGACGGTGTCGACCTGGCCGACGAGGATCCAGGCGCTGTCGCGATCATCTGGGCCGACTGGCAGTCGTGCAGCGAGTCGCAGGCCGAGCTCCTCGATCCGGTTCGATCCCAATACAAGGAGTGCTTCGTCGTCGTGCGATGCAAGTGGCAGGGCGAGCACTTTTCGCGTTGCGTTTTCATCTGGGTCGACAAGGACTTCGCCCTGGCGCGAGGCTGGTACCAGGGGTATCCGAAGAAGCTGGGTTCGATCTGGATGACCCGGCCGGTGGCGGTGGGTAGAGCCGGCCCTCGGCTCGAGGCGGGAGGGCGCTTGGGAGCGACGGTGGCCGCGAACGACCGCCGGCTCGCCGAGGTATCGCTCACGCTCTCCGGTACGTCGGTGACCGGCGGGTTCGTCAACGCCCTGCCGATGCTCCATTCACGATGGATGCCGGCGATCGATCCGTCGCAACCCGACGCGTTGAACGAGCTGGTGACGATGCAGTCGCAGGATGTCGAGCTCGGGCCCGTGTACACCGGGGAGCCGACCGTCGAGCTGTTCGACGCTCCCGGCGAAGAGCTGTCATCACTCCGTCCCTACGAGATGATCGCCGGCTATTGGCGGCAGGTCGGCGCAACGTTCACCGGCGGGAGGAAGCTCGCATGAGGTTGGTGCGTTTCCGGTACGGCGATCGCATCGCCACCGGTGCCATCGACCGCGGCTCCGACGACATCCGCATCCTGCGCGGCACGTTCTTCGAAGATCCGATCCCGACCGGTGAGCAGGTGCCGCTCGCCGACGTTCGGTTGCTGGCACCCGTGTTGCCGTCCAAGCTCGTGTGTGTCGGCCGGAACTACGCGGCGCATGCCGCCGAGTGGGGGCTCGACGTCCCTGAGGAGCCGTTGTTGTTCCTCAAGCCGTCGACCGCGGTGATCGGTCCGGGGGACCCGATCGAGCTGCTGCCGATCAGCAAGCGCGTCGACTACGAGGGAGAGCTGGCGGTGGTGATCGGCCGGCTGGCGCGCCGCGTGCGCGCCGAGGACACGTACCGGTACGTCCTGGGTTACACGTGCGCCAACGACGTGACGCTCCGCGATCTCCAACACACGAAGGACCAGTGGGCTCGGGCGAAGGGCTTCGACGGGTCGGCTCCGTTGGGGCCGTGGGTCGAGACCGAGCTCGACCCCATCGACATCCGCGTGGAGACGCGTCTCAACGGCCAGATCGTGCAGGCCGCGCAGACCGCCGACATGGTGTTCGGCGTCGCCGAGCTGATCGAGTACATCACGCAGTTCATGACGCTCCTCCCGGGGGACGTCCTGCTGACGGGGACCCCCGAGGGCGTAGGTCGCCTGGACGACGGCGATGTCGTCGAGGTCGAAGTGGACGGCATCGGGACGCTGACGAATCCCGTGGTGACGTAGGTGGCGGACTCGATCCGTTGTCGGTTCGCCCCCGCACCCTCCGGCTCGATCCACGTGGGGAACGCACGATCGGCGCTGTTCAGCTGGTTGTTCGCGCGACACCATGGAGGAGCGTTCGTGCTGCGCGTCGAGGACACGGATGCCAGCCGGGTCACCGAGGAGGCGTACCAGGGGGTGCTGGAGTCGCTCCGCTGGCTGGGTCTGGACTGGGACGAAGGACCGGATGTCGGCGGTCCCCATGGCCCGTACCGGCAGTCGCAGCGCACCGAGATCTACCGCGAGCTCGCCGAGCGGCTGATCGCAAGCGGCTCCGCGTATCGCTGTTACTGCACGGCGGAGGAGCTGGAGGACGATCAAGCAGGCCGCGATCGCGCGCGGAGCGCCACCGGGTGGTGACGACGGACGCTGTCTCCGGCTCACCGACGCGGAACGGAGCGCGTACGAGCGGGAGGGACGACCCCCCACGGTCCGGTTCGCGATGCCCGATCGGGAGTGGGTCGTCGACGACCTGGTGAAGGGCGAGGTGCGGTTCCCGGCGGGGCAGCTCCGTGACTTCGTGCTCGTGCGGTCCGACGGGACGCCGGTGTTCCTCCTGGCGGTCGCCGCCGACGACATGCTGATGGGGGTCACGCACGTCATCCGCGGTGACGATCTGCTCGCGAGCGCGCCACGGAACGCCGCCGTCATCGAGGCGCTGGGCGGAACGCCGCCCCGGTACGCGCACCTGCCGCAGGTGCTGGGCGGGGATGGCAAGCCGTTGTCGAAGCGCCACGGATCGCACGTCGGTCGAAGCGTTCCGCGAGCAGGGGTTCCTGCCCGAGGCCCTCATGAACTACCTGGCCCTCCTGGGCTGGTCCAAGGACGAGTCGACCACGTTCCTCTCACGCGACGAGCTCGTCGAGGCGTTCGACCTCGCGCGCGTGTCCAGTAACCCGGCGGCGTTCGACACGAAGAAGCTCGAGTGGATGAACAACCACTACATCCAGTCGCTCGACGAAGACGAGCTCGCCGCGCGCTGCGTGCATTTCTTGACGGAGGCCGGACTGTTGCCGGACCCCGTGACGCTCCGGAAGGCGATGCCGATCGTGCGCGAACGGATGAAGACGTTGACGGAGTCGGCGACGCTCTTACGGTTCCTGTTCACCGACGACGTCGTCCCCGACGAGAAGGCGCAAGAGACGATCGCGAAGGCCCCGCCCGGGTACCTCGAGTTGGTGGCCGACGCGCTCGCGATCCTGGAGCCCTGGGAGCACGCGGCGATCATGACGACGCTCGATGCGGTCGGAACCGAGGCGGGATTGAACCGGAGCAAGGCGTTCGAGCCTGTCCGCGCCGCCGTGACCGGGTCCAAGGTGTCGCCGCCGCTGCCCGAGTCGCTGGAACTGCTCGGACGCGACGCGACGGTCGCCCGCCTGCGAGCCGGTGCGGAGTGAGACGGATCAGGGCGCAACATGATGGACCGATGCAGATGGTGACCTATCGACAACGCGTGCGGCGCTCGGCGCGGGCGGTCGTAGAGCGGCACCCGGTCTGGGTCTGAACCCGACGCCCGGTCCCCCGAACGGTCGGTCTTTCGGTCTCGCCCGTCCGGGCGATGCATCGGAATCTTGCCCCGACTACGATGCGCCCGTGCGGCTGCTGCGATCACGCGACTTCCGGCTGCTGGCCATGTCCAACGGGCTTTCTGCGCTCGGAGACGAGCTGGCGTTGGTGGCGCTCACCATCAAGGTCTTCGAGCTGAGCGACGGCTCGGGCATCGCGGTCGCGGCGGTCTTGCTCGCGGGGGTCGTCCCGCTCGTCGTGTTCGCGCCGTTCGCGGGGTTGATCGTCGACCGGACCGAAACCACGGGAACGCTCGCGCTGGCCTCCGTCATGCAGGCGTTCATCGCGATCGGGCTGGCCTTCGCCGAGCCGGTGTGGCTGGTCGTCGCGTTGTCCTTCCTGTTGGGGACCGCCGCATCCATCGCGTCTCCCGCCGTGTTCGCCATCGTTCCCGAAGCCGTGGATGAGCACGATCTGACGGAAGCGAACGCGAACATGGAGACGGTTCGCTACATCGGCATGGTCGCCGGGCCACTGATCGCCGGGGGACTGGCCGGCGCGCTCGGCGCGGATCGCGGCACCCGGGCGGCCTTGCTCCTGGACGCCATCACGTTCCTGGTGATCACGTCGGCCGCGGCCTCGCTGAAGGTCAGACGCATGCCCGACCCGATCCCGGACGGCGGTCGTGCGAAGGGCGAGGCGCGACAAGGATTCGCGTTCATCCGCCGCGACCGCGTCTTGCTGATCGGCGTCGTCACCGTCGCGGCGACGGTGCTGTTCGCGACGATGGACAACGTCGCCGAGGTGTTCTTCGCGAACGACCCCGAGCTCCTGGACGCGGGCAACTGGGGGTACGGGGCGCTCGCCGCCGTGTGGCTCCTGGGGATGGTCGTGGGTGCGGGGGCCGTCGCGCGACGCCTCCGCCAGGATCAGCTGGCCCCCTCGGTCCTGCTCTGTTCGATCACGGGAGGGAGCGCCGTCGCCGTCGCCGCGTTGTTCCCCAACATCGCGCTCGCGCTGGCCATGTTCGCGGTCGGCGGCGTGTCGAACGGTATCGCGAGCGTGTCCATGCGCAGCCTGATCCACCATCGCGTTCCCGACGAGTTGCGCGGACGGGTGTTCGCGGCATACTTCGGTGTCGCGTTCGCCGGACAGCTGGCGGCGACGGCGATCGGCGGTGTGCTGATCACGGTCTTGCCCAGTGCCCGCGACGTCCTCCTGCTGTGTGGCATCGGCGGCATGCTCGTCGGGCTGCTCGCCCTGGCGTGGTTCGCCGCGCTGCCGGCGGAGGCGCGCGTCTCGAGGGTCGTCCACCTCCCCGATACCGGCCCGGTCGATGGAGTCGTGGCGCCGGGGAGTATGGTGATGGTGCGCGACATCACGCCACCCGATGCACCGGCGATCGACGGGGTGGAGGTCATCGAGTCCGCGAAGCCGTCCGCCTGAAGGACGCCGCGAGGGAGGGGCCCATGGCGAACGTCCTCGATCTGCCGGAGCGTAAGGATGCCGACGGCGCGTGGCATCAGGTGCTTCGCGAGGTGTGCTACTGGTGCGGCTGCCACTACTTCTACGCCGAGGACGATCACGACCTCGTGTGGGAGCCAGGCACGGACCGCGAGAAGCGCTGCTCCGACGAGGACTGCGAGTGCCACACCGCGCCGCTCGTCGGCCAGCATCGCGACTGACGTCACGGCGGTACCATGCGCCGATGGACGCGCCGGAGATCGGCGTGGAACCGACGATGCTTCTACGAGAGGACGCCGATGGCTGAGACCGTCTCGATCGATGGCCAGATCTACCTCAAGAGGAACCCGCTGGGCGTGTTGGGTCTGTCCTTCATCACGCTCGGGATCTATTGGTGGTACTGGTACTACAAGGTGAACGACGAGATCCGTCGGTTCGAGAAGGACGAGACGGTCCGTCCCGGGATGGCGCTCCTCGCCGTGACGCTCGGTTGGTTCCTGATCGTTCCCCCGTTCATCTCGGTCTATAACACGTCCCTCCACGTCGTTCGGATGGAGGAGCGCGCCGGTCTCTCGGCGACGCTGTCGCCCGCGCTCAACACCATCTTGCTCCTCGTCGTGGCGCTGGGGATCGGGATCTACACGCAGGAGCACCTGAACCGGGTGTGGGATCGGGCGGCGCCGGCCGTCGCACCGCCGAGCCCGCTGCCTCCGGCACCCACGCCCTCGATGTAGCGGGTCTCACAGCTTCGTCGAAGGCCCGTCGGTGACCCAAGGGACCGTTCGTAGGGCTCTGATCTGCGTAGTCCCAACGGGGTTCGAACCCGTGTCTCTACCTTGAGAGGGTAGTGTCCTAGGCCACTAGACGATGGGACCGCACGACCTGGACGGGGCCGCCGGGAAGTGTAGCAACTCGCCTGGAACGGTCAGTTACCTGGCCATCTCGACGATCTGCTGGGCGCCGTAGGCGACCGCGACGAGCGCCATGAAGCTCCCGACCATCATCCGGAGCGTGTGCTCCCTCGTGCCCAATGCCACCTTCGCGCCGATCCGCGCTCCCGGGAGCGAGCCGATCACCAGGAACAACGCGGCGGTCCAGTCGATGTTGCCGAGCACCGTGTGCACGATGGTCCCGGGGATCACCAGGACGACGACCGCGACGAGCGATGTGCCGAGCGCGCGCTTCAGTGGGACGCCGAGGATCCCCGCCAGCGCGGGGACGATCACCAGTCCGCCGCCGATGCCGAGCAGGCCCGACAGGAGACCGGCGCCGATGCCGACCAGGGCGAGCGTCCACGCCGGGATCGGCAGCTCCTCGCCCGTGACCGGAGAGGACGTGCCGCGGAGGATCTGCACCGACTGCCACGCCAACAACGCCGCGGTGGCCACGAGGAGCATCCTCGCGTCGATGACCTCGGTGAGCAGCGCTCCTCCCGCCGACGCCGCCGCCCCCGTGAGCGAGATCCACGCCGCCGCGCGCAGGTCGACCTCGCCGGCACGGTGGTACGTGAACGCGCCCACGGCTGCGGTGGGCAGGATCACGGGCAGCGGCGTGGCCACGGCGACGATAGGGGCAACGCCGGCGAGGGCGGTCAGGCCGGGGGTCATCACGATCCCCCCGCCGACGCCGAACAGGCCCGAGAGGAGGCCGGCGGAGAGCCCAACCAACACCGTGAGGATGGCTTCCAGCGCAGTCACTCGCTCATCTTCCACGACCGCACGGCCGGTGACCGGTGCCCACGGTCGTAGGGCGGATGACCGGTCGCGCGCCCCCGGGGGCTGGGTTACGATTCGTAACCGACCAGTCCCCGATGATGAGGACCTCCCCATGGCCCGTGAAGCCCAGGTACCGCCGTCCGTCCCGGAGGTAACTTCTGTGCCTCCGGCCAGCAGGTTCGACAACCGTGAGTTGTCGTGGCTGGACTTCGACGCCCGCGTCCTCGCGATGGCCGAGGACAATACCCGGCCGCTCCTGGAACGCGTGCGCTTCCTGGCCATCTTCAGCATCAACCTGGACGAGTTCTTCCAGATCCGTGTTGCCGGACTGAAGGAACAGCTGTCGGTCGGGTTGTCCACGACGTCGCCCGACGGCATGACGGCCCGAGAGCAACTCGATGCGATCAGCCGGCGCGTGCGGCTGCTCATGAAGCGTCAGAACCAGATCTGGGCGAAGAGCGTTCGGCCTCGGCTGGACGCGACCGGGATCAGCATCGTCGACTGGGAGGACCTCGGCGGAGACGATCGGGTGCATCTTCGTCAGATGTTCGAGAAGCGGGTGTTCCCGATCCTCACGCCCCTGTCCGTCGACCCGGCACACCCGTTCCCGTACATCTCCGACCTGTCGCTGAACCTGGCGGTCGTGGTGCGCGATCCCGCGACGCAGGTCCGCCGGTTCGCACGGGTGAAGGTACCGCCGAACATCGCCCGGTTCATGCCTCTGCCCGACGGCGAGCGGTTCATCCCGCAGGAGCACGTGATCTCCGCGAACCTCGACCTGCTGTTCCCGGGGATGGAGATCGTGGCGGTGCACCCGTTCCGCGTCACCCGGGACCTCGATCTCGATGTCGAGATCGACGCAGCCGACGACCTGCTGGCGGCGATCGAGTCGATCCTCCGGCAACGCGAGCGATCCCCGGAGGCCGTCCGGCTCGAGGTCCACGGGTCCACCCCGAAGGCCGTCCGCACGTTGATCGCGGAAGAGCTGGACGTCGATCCGCTCGACGTGTACGTGACACGGTCACTCCTCGGCATGAGCGACCTGATGGAACTGACCGAAGCTGGACCGGCCCGACCTGAAGTACGAACCGTGGGCCGGCGTGACCCAGTCGCGCCTGCAGCCGGTGGCGAACGGCGTCCGCGACATCTTCAGCGTGATCGCCGAGGGCGATGTGCTGGTCCATCACCCGTACGACGCGTTCTCCACGTCGGCCGAGCAGTTCGTCTCGCAGGCGTCGCGCGACCCGGCGGTCCTGGCCATCAAGCAGACGCTCTATCGCACGTCGGGTGAGGATAGCCGCATCGTCCGAGCCCTCGTCCGCGCCGCCGAGCGTGGCAAGCAGACCGTGGCGCTGGTCGAGCTCACCGCGCGGTTCGACGAGGAGACCAACATCACGTGGGCACGCGTGCTCGAGCAGGCGGGCGTCCACGTCGTGTACGGCGTGGTGGGGTTGAAGACGCACGCCAAGTGCTCGCTCGTCGTCCGCGAAGAGGGCGACGAGATCCGACAGTACTGCCACATCGGCACCGGCAACTACCACTCGGTGACCGCGAGGCTGTACGAGGACGTGGGCCTGCTGACCGCCGATCCCGACATCACGGCGGATGTGGCGGACCTCTTCAATTTCCTGACGGGCTACAGCCACCAACAGGCGTATCGCCGGATCCTGGTCGCGCCGATCACCTTGCGTTCGCGGATCCTGGACATGATCCACACCGAGCGTGACGCGTCCGACGGGCGGATCGTGATGAAGATGAACAGCCTGGTCGACGCCGAGATGATCGACGCGCTGTACGAGGCGTCGGAGGCGGGAACCCAGATCGACCTGATCGTCCGCGGCATCTGCTGTCTTCGGCCGGGGGTCCCCGGTCTCTCCGAGAACATCCGCGTGCGCTCGATCGTGGGGCGGTTCCTCGAGCATTCGCGGATCTACCGCTTCGGCAGCGAGCAGCGCGGGCCGAGGCTCTTCATCGGATCGGCCGACCTGATGCCGCGGAACCTGGACCACCGGGTGGAGTGTGTGACCGAAGTGGTCGACCGGGACCTCCGCGCTCGATTGGACGAGATCCTGCGGGTGAACATGGAAGACGACACCCTGGCGTGGGAGCTCGACCCGGAGGGTTGGTCGCGCGTGCCGACCGTCGTGGGTCTGGAGACGCATACGTACCTGCAGCGTCTGGCCGAGGAACGCGCGAAGCATGTCGTTGCGTGAGCGTGAGGTGAAACTGGCGGCATCGGCGGCGTTCCGCATGCCTTCGCTCGACAACCTCGGTGACGACGTCCTGACGATCCCTCACGACGCCGAGCGGCTGCAGACCATCTACTTCGATACACCGGACTTCCGGCTGGCACGGTGGGGGGTCAGCCTGCGGCACCGGGAGGGCCAAGGGTGGACCACCAAGCTGCCCGCCGAGGATGGGGGCGGGGATCTCCTGGTGCGCGGGGAGTTCACGTTCCCCGGGGACGACGCGACGGTCCCGCCCGATGAAGCGATCGATCTGATCCGCGGGTACGTGCGCACCGACACCTTGCGTCCCGTCGTCCGGCTCCGCACGATCCGCCGCCGGATCCAGTTGATGGACCTGGATGACCATCTGCTGGGCGAGGTGGTCGACGACGAGGTGTCGGTGCTCTCCGGTCGGCGGATCGCCGCTCGGTTCCGTGAGCTCGAGGTGGAGATCACCGACGACACGCCCGACGGCCTGCTCGACGCCGTCCTCCACCGGCTCCGAGAAGCCGGTGCCGGCGCCCCGGACCCCACCCCGAAGTACGAGCGAGCCGTCGGTCCGCTCGCCACGCAGCCTCCGGAGGTTGAGATCGTCTCGCTGGCTCCCGCCGCGACGGTGAGCCAAGTGGTCGGCAGGGCCCTCGCGACCTCGGTCGTCCATCTCCTGCGCCACGATGTCGTGATGCGGCTGGACACGGATCCCGAGGGCGTGCACCAGGCGCGCGTGGCCTCACGTCGGCTGCGCTCCGATCTCCGCACCTTCCGTTCGATGCTCGACCCCGAGTGGGCGGTCCCGCTCCGGGAGGAACTGCGATGGCTGGGGAGCGCGCTCGGGGAGGCTCGCGATGCCGACGTGCTGCTCGCGCGCCTGCAGGGTCGCACGGAGATGGTCCCCGCGACCGAAGCGCCGGGCGTGGCCCAGGTGATCGAGGGCCTGCAGCAACGACGGAAAGAGGCGCACACGTCGCTGATGGCGTCGATCTCCGGTGACCGGTACGTCGCGCTCCTGGACCGGTTGGTCGAGGCGGCACGCGCGCCGGTCGTGCTGCCCGATGCGGATGTGCCCGTCAAGACGGTCGCCGCCGAGTTGCTGGAGGGGCCGTGGCGTCATCTCCGGGCCGCCGTGAAAGCGGTCGGGAAGCGTCCCGGCGACGCCGAGCTCCACGCCGTGCGTATCCGTGCCAAGCGCGCTCGCTACGCGGCAGATGCCGTGGCACCGATCGTCGGCAAGCCGGCGCGCAGGTTCGCCGACGCGACGGCAGAGCTCCAGACGGTCCTGGGCGAACACAACGACGCGGTGATCGCAGGGTCGTGGCTCCGCACCTGGGCCGCGGGTCGTCGGTCCGGCGACGCATCGTTCGCCGCAGGGATGCTCGCAGGCATCGAACGCACCGCCGCCGACGATGCGCAACGACGGTGGCGCAAGGCGTGGAAGGGTGTCGTCGCGGCCCGGGAGGGCATGTGACCAAGACCACCGCGAAACCGAAGGTCGTCCGCGCGGCCGGCGGTCTGGTGTGGCGCTCGGGAGATGCGGGGAAGGAGCTCGTCCTGGTCCACCGGCCTGCGTATGACGATTGGTCGTTCCCCAAGGGCAAGTTGAACGAGGGGGAATCCGAGGTGCAGGCGGCGCTCCGCGAGGTGGAGGAGGAGATCGGCGTGCGCTGCGCCCTGGGTCGGGACCTCGGCACCATCTCGTACGTCGACTCGAGGGGTCGCCCGAAGACCGTCCGGTATTGGGAGATGACCATCGCCGATCCCGGTCGGCTCCGGCCTTCGAACGAGGTCGATGACGCGATCTGGGTGACGCTGGCCGATGCCGAAGCGATGCTGTCCTACCGGCACGACCGCGACATGATCGATCGGATCAGGGGGGATTGATGGAGGGCACGCCGATCTACGTGATCCGCCATGCGGAGGCGGGGGACCGTGAGCACTGGGACGGACCCGACGAGGAGCGGCCGCTCAGCCCCGCCGGTCGTCGTCAGGCGGCGTACCTGGCGAAGCGCTTCGCCGACGAAGCGCTCGCGCAGTTCCTCTCCAGCCCGTTCCCGCGATGCATGCAGACCCTGCGACCACTTGCCGCGGCGCGAGGCATGATCGTCGAACCACGCGACGAACTCGCCGAGGGTAGCCCGTGGGGATACCTCGAGAAGCTGGTGCTCGAGGCGGAAGGGGAGGGACCGACGGCGGTCTGCGTGCACGGAGACGTGTTCCGCGCGCTCATGACCGACCTGTTCGAGCGCGGGATCGCGCGGAAGGCACGCCAGAGCTTCCGGAAAGGTGCCACGTGGGTGCTCACGGTCCACGAGGGAGCCATCGTGGCCGCCCGGCATCTGCCGGCGCCGCCCGCCGACTAGTCGGTGAGAGACGGGTCGAGGTCCTTGCCCATCTGACGGGCCATCTCGACGAATCCGGTCGAGGCGTAGAGGCGCTTCGCGGGCTCGTTGTCACCGAAGACGTTGAGCTCGATCCGCTTCATGCCCGCCGATCGCGCTTCGTCCTCCAGCAGCTCCATGATGCGCCGGCCGATGCCCCGGCCTCGGGACACCTCCTCCACGGAGATGTCGTAGAGCCACGCGACCTGAGGATCGGCATCCGGGGTGCGGGGTCCGAACCAGAGATGGCCGACACGCTCGCCGGAGGCGACGTCCTCCACCACGAAGAGGTGATGGCCGGGTGTCGCCAACCCGTCGGCGAGCAGGTCGTGGGTCTGTCGCTCCGCTCGCTCGGATGCCTCCTCCAGCGCCATCCCGTTGTTCCGGACCATCTCCTCGGCGTACTCGGCGAGTGACGCCGCACGCCAGGTGTCCCATTCGTCGGTCCGCATGGGCCGCAGCCGAACGACCGGGGTGTCCGGCGGGATGGTCAGTTCTCTCCTTGGTCGCGCGTGAAGCCAAGCTCCCCGTCGAACTCCTGGAGCTTCTCGATGTGCATCCACCGGTGGCGACTCGAGATGCGTTCCAGCAACGCGTGCACGTCCTCGTCCGGGAGGTCGCCGGGGTTCTCCTTGATGATGAACCGGGCTCGCCAGTGATCGAGCGTGTCCGTGATGGCACCGGTCGGCGGGAAGACCTTCGTCCCGCGCGAGGACACCATCTTGAGCGAGAGCTTCGTGTCGGCCGTGAGCTCCATGAGCGACGCGCCCAGCTCGCTGGCTTCGAGCGGTGACTCGACGAAGACGTCGAGTCCCACGACGGCGCGCGATGTCGGCTTCACGTAGTCCGCGTCGGGACCGAGGCGCGGGAGCTTCAACGGCGTGTGCTCGCGCACGGTCCACGTCTCCGTCCGCTTACCGAGGTTGGCGATGATCGCGTCCGTGTAGTCGGTGGTCGACGCGCCTTCGTCGTATCCCACGACGTCGCCGGTCAGCACGCCGGACTCGAGCGTCACGCCGACAGCGTGCTCGACCGCATCCGCCTGCTCGAACAGCTCCAGGTACCGCAGCATCATCACCGCCGAAAGGATCACCGCGGTCGGGTTGATCACGTTCTTGCCGGCGTACTTCGGCGCCGAGCCGTGGACCGCCTCGAAGATCGCGATCTCGTTGCCGATGTTGGCGGACGGTGCGTAGCCCAGGCCTCCGATCAGGGCCGATGAGAGGTCGCTGATGATGTCGCCGTTCATGTTGGTCGTGACGATCACGTCGAACTGCTCGGGCCGCTTCACCAACTGGTGCGCGCAGTTGTCGATGATGACGTGCCACGACTCGATGTCGGGATAGTCGGGGGCAGCCTGCTCGAAGACGCGCTTCACGGTCCCCTCGGTCATCTTCATGATGTTCGCTTTCGTGGCGCACGCCACGCTCTCGCGGCCCTCGGACCGCGCGTACTCGAACGCGAACCGGACGATCTTCTCGCTGCCCTTCACGGAGATGAGCTTCAAACACTCGGCGACGCCGGGCGTCTGCATGTACTCGATCCCCGCATAGAGGTCCTCGACGTTTTCGCGGACCACGACCAGATCGACGCCACGGCCGGAATACGGCGTCTTCACGCCGGGCATCTCGCGCACCGGTCGAACGTTGGCGTACGTCTCGAACAGCTTGCGGAGCGTGACGTTCGCGCTCTTCTCGCCGAACCCAACCGGGGTCTCGAGCGGCCCTTTCAGCGCGACCTTCGTACGGGCGATCGAATCCATCGTCTCGGAAGGGACGCCAGAGGGCAGTCCTTTCTTGAAGACCTCGGCGCCGGCCTCCTGCGTGTCCCACTCGATCGGTGCGCCGGCCGCCTCCAGGATCCGCTGCGCGGCGACGACGCACTCGGGGCCGATGCCGTCCCCCGGGATCAACGTCACCGGGATGCGGGTGTTGGTGGTCGGGTTCTGGCTCACGGCACAACCTCCTCGATGTCGGCCGCCATGCTACCTACCGACGAACGAGGGCTCGGGGTCCGGTCACGACGTACCTCGTCGAGCCGGGACGGGCCGTTACCATGCAAGGCCATGTGGAACGGTCTCGCCGCTCGCTCGCACGAAGCGCCAACCGTCTCGGATCCTCATCCGTGACCCGATCCCGCCGGTCGTTGGGCATCGCCGCCGCGCTGCTCGCCGCCACGATGGTCGCCGCCGCCTGTACGAGTGGAGGGAGCGAGCCGCCCGCCGCCACCTCATCCGGAAGCACGCCCGAGCCGACTCCCACTCCCTCCACGGGACCGCCGCCCTCGCCGAGCCCGCCGGGCGTTCTGGGTGCACCCGATCTCGTCGATGAGCCGGATCCCGACGCCGCTCCGAGTGGGGTCGACACGTCGTCGCTCGAGAACCCGCCGACGCCGAGCCCACTGCCCGACGCCGATCGACCGATCGACCCCGAGGCCGGCATCTTCAACCTCGATCACTTGATCTTCGTGGTGATGGAGAACCGTTCGTTCGATCACTACTTCGGAACGTTTCCCGGCGCCGACGGCTTCCCGCGGGACGCGGCGGGGAACATCGACGTCTGCGCGCCGGATCCCGATCTGCCGGGGGTCTGCCACCGTCCCTATCGCGATACCAACACGATCGACCAGGGTGGCCCGCACGGCGAGATCGCATCGACGATCGCCATCAACGGCGGAGCCATGGACGGGTTCGTGCGAGCGCTCCGCGGGATCGGTAACGGCTGTATGAAGCACCCCGGCGAGTACCCGTGCACCCAAGCGCACGACGGACCCGCCGGACAGCCCGACGTCATGGGGTACCACACGGCGAAGGAGATCCCGAACTACTGGGCGTACGCGGAGACGTACACGCTGCACGACCGGATGTTCGCGCCCACGGATTCATGGACGCTCCCCGCGCACCTGTTCCTCGTGTCGGGCTGGTCGGCCACGTGCCCGGACATCGAGGATCCGATGAGCTGCTACTCGGACCAGAAGTTCCCCGGCGGCATCTATGCGAAGCGCGGCAAGCAGTGGATCCCGGCAGACGGCGGCCCTCGGCCGTACCTGTGGGCCGACATCACGTGGATGCTCTACACGCACGGCGTCAGCTGGTCGTACTACGTCGGTCCCGGCACCTGTGTCGCACCGCCCTGCGAGAAGCTCGAGGGCATCGAGACCGCGCCGGTGCAGAACCCGTTGCCGGGGTTCCGCACGGTGCAGGTGACCGGACAGCTCAGCGAGATCCGGTCGAACCAGGAGTTCTTCCGCGGGGCTCGGAGCGGGAACCTGCCGTCGGTGTCATGGGTGATGCCGGTGATCGATCGTGCGGAGCATCCGCCGGACAACATCCAGGATGGCATGTCGTGGGTCACCAAGATCGTGAACTCGGTGATGGAGGGGCCGCTGTGGGACCGATCGGCGATCTTCTTGACGTGGGACGACTGGGGCGGGTTCTACGATCACGTCTTGCCTCCCGTCATCGACGAGAACGGCTGGGGGCTGCGCGTGCCGAGCATGGTCATCAGCCCGTGGGCCAAACCCGGCTTCATCGACCATCAGACGTTGTCCTACGACGCGTACCTCAAGCTGATCGAGGACCGGTTCCTCGGAGGAGCGCGCCTGGATCCGGAGACCGACGGGTGGCCCGACTCCCGCCCGACGGTTCGCGAAGACGTTGCCCGCTTGGGAGATCTGGCCGACGACTTCGACTTCAGCCAGGAGCCGCTCCCGCCACTGATCATGGATCCGTGGCCTCTGAGATAGATTGCACCACAGCCTGTTCGCTACGTGGCTGGCCCGCCTGGATTCGAACCAAGACTAACTGATCCAGAGTCAGTCGGGCTACCATTACCCCACGGGCCACCGTGTCCGGGTCGTGTCGACCCGAGCGCCAAGGATACCAACTCGCCTGTGGGAACCCGGGAGCCGGGTTCAGGCGAGCGTCGTCATGCTCGGGAGGGCGCCGCCGAGCAGGTCGGTGACGTCGGTCACCTGCGACGCGGGCGGAACGTCGATCTGGATGTCCTCGCCGATGTCGGAGAACGTGACCGTCAGCGCGAACGACGTCGGACGGGACGGCTCGAGGTCGGTGAGGTCCAGCGCGAACCGCACCTGGGTCAGGTAGCCGTCGGCGTCCACCCACAGGTCGATCGGCAGCGTCTCCATGCCGACCTTCCGGAGCTGGTCCTCTGCCTCCTGCATCTCCGCCGGCGACGGGTTCTCGTCGCTGAGGTCCGCGAGCATCGGCAGCAGCGCCACGAGGTCCACGGACGCCCGATAGCGGGTGGCGTCGGCATCGCCGACCGGATCCGCCCCGATCTCCTCGACGGTCAGGGCCGCCTCGATCGCCCCGAGGACGGCGGCGGGGTCGAACACCTCGGCGGCGTGACCCAACTCGCCGTCCTTCTGTGGGAGCGCGGCCGGGTCGACCTTGATCCACGGAGTGGTGGCCGGGATGAATGCCGCGAGCATGGGTGCTTTCACATACACCACCGGGCCGGCGTCGACGATCAGCTCGACGTCGCCGCCGGGCATCATGCCGAGCGACGGGACGTGCAGCACGACGTGCTCCCGGAGCGAGTCCGGGTCGTCGGGATCCAGCACGTAGCCGACGTCGCCGGTCACGTGGAGGGTCTGCTCAGGCGCGGTGAACGTGAGATCGATCCGTGCCCGCGCGGACCCCGCGTCGCTGGTCTTCTGCACCGCGTCCAGGAGCACGGGGAGCGCATCGGCGTCGCCGGCACCCGTCTCGGAAGGACCGTTCGCGCAGCCCGAGAGCACCACGGCGACCAGGCAAAGTGACGCGAGGATCTTCCTCATGGGTATCCATCGTGATCTGGAGCCGGATACTTGAACGGCTGGCGTCGGATGGTTTGACCCCTTGCGGCGCGGGGGATTACGGTGGGAAACGCTCTACCGACCTCGAGGGGAGCATCGCGATGAACAAGGGTGGTTTGGTCGCAGAGGTTTCGAAGCGAACGGGGCTGAGCAAGGCCGACGTGGGTCGCGTGATGGATGCGTCGATCGACACGATCCGTGAAACCGTCGTCAAGGGCGAGCGGGTGACGCTCGCGGACTTCGGAACGTTCGAACGCAAACGTCGCAACCAGCGCATCGCCAGGAATCCGCGGAAACCCGACGTGCCGATCGTGGTGCCGGCCAGGGACCTGCCCGCGTTCACGCCGGGGAAGGAATTCCGCGAGCACGTGCTCGCGAAAGGTCGCCGTCGGCGGAGCTGAACGGATGGATGCTCCCGCGTCCGCCGTCAATCGATCGTGACGATCCGCAGCGAACGCGCGACCTTCCTCCCGCCTTCGTCCGCCAGATCGAACTTGACACGTTGTCCGATCCGTAGCGTGCGGATCCCGGCGCCCTCCAGCGATGTCGCGTCGATAGCGATCTCGCTGCGATCTTCCATCAAGAGCGAGCCATCGTGGCTGCTCTCGTCGTACTCCTTGATCGTTCCCTGAGCCACGGCGTCCTCTCCTCGTCTACGTCCGGGTCGCGAGGCGCGACCCCAGGTCCATGTCCAGACAGACGTCCCTGGTCCGTCCCTGCCGCCTCGCGTCGAGCACGGTGAGGATATCGCCCGGCAGATCGAGGTCGAACCCCAGCTCAGGGGAGCCGACGATGGCGGTGGGGAGCTGTGCCAGCGCGGCCGCCTCCAGATGCTTGCGGTAGGAATCGGTGCCGAACCGTGCGTCGATCGCGCCCGGCGGTCGCCGAACCAGCAGGTTGGTCCCCCCTTCATCGGTCGAAGGCGCGAGCACGACCGGTCCCAGCGTGTGCAGTGCCCGCGTCAGCGCGTCGGTCGTGAGCAGCGGCGTGTCGGGGAGCAAGACCGCCAGCGTGTCGACCTGGCGTTCGAGCGCTTCGCCTTCGGCTTGCCGGATGGCGTTGCCCAGCGGTGGCTTCTCCTCGCGGATCGCGTGCGCCGATCGTCCGAGCGCGATCTCGAGCACGGTCTCGTCCGGCGAGATGACCCAGGTCGCCCAGCCGCCGAGCGCCTGGGTGACGTCCATGACGTCCTCCAGCATCGCGAGCGTGAGCGCTCCTCGCTCCAGCGGAGAGAGCATCGGGCCCAAGCGCGACTTCGTCTCGGAGAGGGACTTGACGGGCAGGACGATCGCGCGCAAGGAGCCAAGGGTAGCCCACCCGCGCGGTAACCTCACACGTCCGTCGATCTGGAGGTCCAGCCGTGTCCACGCTCGCGCTCACCATGGCCCCACCCCGATCCCGCGCGGCCGCCCGAGTCATGTTCCAGGTGGCGTGCGCCGTGGGGGGCAGCCTGCTCGTCGCGGGGCTCGCCCAGGTGTCGCTCGTGCTCCCGTTCACGCCCGTCCCGATCACCGGTCAGACGCTCGGTGTGCTGCTGGTGGGGGCGGCCTACGGCCCGGCGCTCGGTGCGGCCACGCTCGTCCTCTATCTGGCCTGGGGACTGGTGGGATTGCCGGTCTTCGCACCCAACGCCGACGGTTCCCACAACACGGGATTCGACGTGCTGCGGGCGACATCGGCCACGGGTGGCTACCTCATCGGGTTCATCGTGGCGGCTGGCCTCACGGGCTGGCTCTCGCGCCGCGGATGGGACCGGAGCGTGCGGAGCTCGATCGGGGCGATGCTCCTGGGCTCGATCGCGATCTACGCCATCGGCGTGCCGTGGCTCTACCAGGCGCTGCCGCCCACGATCGACGGCGATCCGGTCACGCTCGACACCGCGCTCTCGTTCGGTCTCTACCCCTTCATCATCGGCGACACCGTGAAGCTGCTCCTCGCCGCGGGGTTGCTGCCGGCCGCCTGGCGGTTGTTGAAGCGTCTGCGTCCCGACGCGGAGGGCGCCGACCTCGCGCACTAGCATGGGCGCCGGAGGAGGTCGTTCCTTGGAGCCCTGGTACGGCTTGGCGAAGGGTGTCGCGATCCCGCCGGTCAAGCTCTGGTTCAACTGGAAGTTCGAGGAGCTCGATCGGATCCCGCGGACCGGCCCGGCGATCGTGGCCGCCAACCACCTCTCGTACCTCGATCCGTTCGCCAACGGCTACGCCGTCATGAAGGCCGGACGCCGGCCACGGTTCCTGGCGAAGCAGGAACTCTTCCGGATCCCCGTGGTCGGTCACGTGATCCGCGGCGCCCATCAGATCCCGGTCGATCGTGGTGCGGGGGGGTCGGCGCCGCTGGTCTCGGCGCAGCAGGCGCTGGCGGAGGGAGAGGTCGTGGTGATCTATCCCGAGGGGACCGTCACGAAGAACGCGGACTTCCTCCCGATGACGGGCAAGACGGGCACGGTCCGGTTGTCGCTGTCGTCGGGCGTGCCGGTCACGCCGTTGGCGAGCTGGGGGGGCCAGCGCGTGTGGCAGAAGTCCGGGCGGGGATCGCTGAAGTTCGGCCGGCCCATCTGGGTCAAAGCGGGGCCGCCGATCGACTTCAGCGACCGTGCCGACCAGGTGGACGACCGAGACGCGCTGCACGAGATGACCGGCGAGCTGATGGCTGCGCTCACCGCGCTGGTGCTCGACCTGCGGGATCGCTACCCGAAGCGCTGGTCCGACGAGGGGTAGGCTTCGGGCCATGGCGGACGACGCGGGCCGGGGGTTCTCCACACGGGCGATCCACCAGGCCAAGGTGCCTCCGATCGATCAGGAGACGCCGAGCGTCCCGATCTATCAGACGTCGACGTTCCGGTTCGCCGACTCCGACGACTACGCCGACACGATCAGCTTCCGGAAGCCCGGCTACACGTATTCGCGCGGATACGGCAACCCCACCGTCGATGCGTTCGAGAACCTGATGGCCGACCTGGAGGGGACGGACGCGGCCATGTCGTTCGCGTCGGGGATGGCGGCGATGCACACGGTCTTCACCACCCTGGCGGCGTCCGGGGACCGGATCGTGGCCAGCAACGAGCTCTACGGCGGTGCCTACTCCCTGTTCACGAGGATCATGCCGCGGTACGGCGTGACGGTGGATCTCGTGGATCCGCACGACCTGGATGCCGTCGCCGCGGCACTGCCGGGCTCCGCGTTCTTCTACGTCGAGACGATCGCGAATCCCAACGTGACCGTGGCCGACCTCGAGGCGCTCGGTGCGTTGTGCCGCGCCGTCGAGGTGCCGGCCGTGGTCGACAACACGTTCGCGACGCCGTTCTTGGCCAACCCGCGGCGCTGGGGCTTCGATCTCGTGCTGCACTCCGCCACGAAGTTCATCGGCGGGCACAACGACCTGATCGCCGGGGTGGTCTGCGGCTCACGCGACGGATGCACGGCGCTCCGAGAGACCGCGATGGACACCGGCGGCACCATGGCGCCGTTCGAGGCGTGGCTCTGCATGCGTGGGCTGGTGACCCTGTCGTTGCGGATGGAGCGTCACAGCGGGACGGCCTCGCGGATCGCATCATTCCTGGACGCCCATCCCAAGGTCGAGCACGCGTGGTACCCGGCGCTCACGTCGCATCCGCAGCATGCGGTCGCGGAGCGGATCCTGCCTCGGGGTTGCGGCGGGATGATGGCGGTGGAGGTCGCCGGCGGCGTGGAGGGCGGCAAGCGCTTCTGCGACTCGTTGGACCTGGCGTGGGTCGCGACGAGCTTGGGGGGAGCGCACACGCTGGTCGGGCATGCCGCGTCCACGACGCACCGGCAGATGGAGCCCGAGGCGCGCCGGCGCGCGGGGATCGCGGACGGCCTGGTGCGGGTGAGCATCGGGCTCGAGGACGTGGACGACCTGCTCGAGGACTTCGACCGCGCGCTGGAGAAGGTGTGACCGATCGGAAGCGGCGGGTCGCGGTGCTGTTCGGGGGGCGCTCGGCCGAGCACGAGATCTCGTGCATCTCGGCCCGGTCGGTCATCGATGCCCTGGATCCCACGACCACGGAGGTCGTGCCGATCGGGATCACCCGGGATGGCTCGTGGCATCTGCTCCCCGGCGCACCGGCGTTGCCCGGGGAGACCGGCAGGATGACCGAGATCGTGGCCGCGGCAGGCGCCGCGGTCGAGCTGGCGGTCGAGTCCGGCACCAGTGAGTTGGTCGCCGCCGACGGATCGCGAAGTCCGATCGATGTCGTGTTCCCTGTCCTCCACGGGCCGCGCGGGGAAGACGGTGCGGTGCAAGGCATGTTGGAGCTTGCCGGTGTCCCCTACGTGGGAGCGGGCGTGCTCGGCTCGGCGGTGGGGATGGACAAGGCCGTGCAGAAGGTGTTGTTCGCGGCTGCGGGCCTCTCGGTCGTGCCGTACGAGGTCGTTCGCGAGCCCGGATGGGAGGAGGACGTCGAGGGGGTCTCGGCGCGGATCGCGGGGCTGGGTTACCCGGTCTTCACGAAGCCCGCCACCCTCGGCTCCTCCGTCGGGATCCGGAAGATCCGGGATGCAGGCGAGTTGTCGGCCGGGCTCGAGGAAGCGTTCCGCTACGCGCGGAAAGCGGTCGTGGAGAAAGGGTTGGAGGGTATCCGCGAGGTCGAGTGCGCGGTGCTGGGCAACGACGACCCCGTGGCGTCCGTGGCGGGTGAGATCGTGCCGACCGGGCACGAGTTCTACGACTACGAGGCGAAGTACCTGGACGACGAGGGCGCGCAGCTGCTGATCCCCGCCGACCTGAAGCCCGACGTGATGGAGCAGGTGCAACGCATGGCGGTGACGGCGTTCCGCGCGATCGAATGCGCAGGGATGGCCCGGATCGACTTCTTCATCCGCGGCGAGGACGAGGTCTGGGTGAACGAGATCAACACGATCCCCGGCTTCACGCACATCTCGATGTACCCCAAGCTGTGGGCGGCGTCGGGGTTGGACTACCCGGACCTGGTCGGCCGGCTGCTGGACCTGGCCGTCGAACGGCACGAGGCGGAATCGACGAAGAGCACCGGCGTGCGCGAGCTCGGCGGGACGTGACGAGCGGGGGCTTACAGGTGAACGACGGGGCAGGTCAGCGTGCGGGTGATGCCCTCCACGGCCTGGATACGGGCGACCACCAGCTTGCCGAGCTCGTCCACGGACTTGGCCTCGGCGCGAACGATCACGTCGTACGGGCCCGTTACGTCCTCTGCCTCGGCGACACCGGCGATGTCACGAACCGCCTGGGCGACGGCGGCGGCCTTTCCGACCTCGGTCTGGATGAGGATGTACGCGTGAACCACCTGGGCCTCCTGCGCTCGTGGGAGAGCCATGCTAGACCCGGCCCGGCGGAGCACGCAACGCGGGCGGTCGCGCCGTGAGCCGTGATGCGCGCAACGCCGCCCCCTCGCGCGTCTTCCGTGATCGCGAGGAAGCCGGCAGGGCGCTCGCCGCGGCGTTGCACGGCCGCGTCGAACGCTCGCACGCCGTGATCCTGGCCGTCCCGCGCGGCGGGGTGATCGTGGCGATGCCCGTGGGCCGGGCGCTCGACGCGCCGCTCGATGTGGTCATCCCGCACAAGTTGCGGGCCCCCGACAACGCCGAACTCGCGATCGGCGCCGTGGCTCCCGGCGTGCGCGTCCTCGACGAACGGATCATCCGGGCGTTGCACGTGCCCGGGGCGTACATCGAGGAGGAGGTGGCGGCACAGGAGGCCGAGATCGAACGGCGGACGCGCTTGTATCGAGGGGACCGCCACGTCCCGCGCCTGAGGGATGCCACGGCGGTGGTCGTCGACGACGGCATCGCGACGGGTGCCACGGCGGTGGCCGCGTTGCGTTGGGCTCGCGCCCAAGACGCCGCGCGCGTGGTGTTCGCGGCTCCGGTGGGCCCGCGATCGTCGCCGGTCCTCCTCGCGCGCGAATGCGACGACGTCCTCGTCCTCGAGACGCCGGCGTCATTCCGCGCGGTGGGCGAGTGGTATGAACGGTTCGATCAGGTCTCGGACGACGAGGTGCTCGACGCCCTCGAGGGAGGAGCGTGAAGGGCGTCGAGATCGCGCTCGTCGTGCTGTTCGGGGCGTTGGGGATCCGGTCCCTCGTGTACTGGGTGAGGCGGCCGTTCGAGAGCCGGGACGCTCGGGACCACATGCTGTTCGCGCTGTTCGTCACCGGCCGGGTCGGTTTGTGGCTGGCGCTGGCGGGGCTCTTCGCGCTGTACGCGGCGACGAACACCCAGGGGCGCGCGTTCATCGACGACGTGCGTGAGTACAACTGGTACGTGATGGTCTTCGTCGTCCTGGCGGCGCTGCAGTTCGTCGCGGGGTATTTCCTGGGGCGGCGTACCACCGAGTGACGGGGACGTTGCGAGGATGCGCGGTTCCTGTCGCGCAACGCGGACCCGGCCGCGAACGGTGCTACAAGTAAGGGATGGCGATGTCGGGGCGGCGCCGCATCGGGATCGTGATGATCGTGGCCGCCGTCGCGGTCGCCGCTGCGGGGGTCGCGAGCGTTCGCGCCGATCCTGCACCCGACCTGCCGGCGATCGCCGGCGACGAGCTCCTCGCTTCGTCGATCGCCGCGCTCGCCCGGCCGTTCTCGATCGCCGGCGACGTGAGTACCCACGTCGACCTGGGCATCCCGCAGCTTCCCTCCGGCTTCGCCGGCGGCACGGGCGAAGGGGTGATGGGGGCACTCTCCCTGATCGGTGGTGACCAGCGGCTCAAGGTATGGCACTCGCCGGACGGTGTGCGTATCGCGCGCCTGCTGCCGTTCTCCGAGCAGGACCTGGTGGTGAGCCCGACCGACGCGTGGTTCTGGGACTCGTCGGACATGTCGGCGGTGCATCTCGGCGTCCCCGGGATGCGGCTCTGGGATCCGGCATCGACCGGGTTGGTCATGCGCGAGGCCGATCTGATGGCCTTCACGCGAGGGGCACTCGAAACACTGGAGCCCTACGCCGACGTGGACGTCGACGCGACGACGACCGTCGCCGGCCGACCCGCCTATGAGCTGACCCTGACGCCGACGTCGACGGTGACCCTGATCGGCCGTATCGCCGTGGCGATCGATGCGGAGACGCGGTTGCCGTTGCGGTTCCGGGTGTCGCCTCGGGGGAGCGACTCCGCGGCGATCGACATCGGATTCACGAGCGTCTCGTACGACGTCATCGATCCGTCGATGTTCTCGTTCACCCCGCCGCCGGGTACCACCGTGCGCCAGGGCGCCGACGTGCTGACGGGAGCCCGCTCGTGGATGGAGGGCCGCGACGGCTCGCCCCTCACATCGGACCCGCGGTGGTTCGGCGGCGGCTTCGACGTGCGGGTAGCGATCCAGCTCGACTCTCCGTTGCCGGCCGACGTCCGCCAGCTCCTCCCGTACGCCGGACCGCTGCTCTCCGCGATCACCGTCGAGCGCGGCGGGGCCGCGTGGGTGCTGGTCGGACCCGTCAGCGTGGCGACGCTGCAAGCCGACGCCGCCTCGCTGCCGTGACGTTCGCCATCCGGGCGAGCGGGCTCACCAAGCGATACGACGACGTCGCCGCGGTCGACGGATTGGACCTCGAGGTCGAACGCGGCGCGCTCTACGGCTTCCTCGGGCCGAACGGCGCCGGCAAGACGACCACGATCCGTATGGCTCTCGGGCTGATCCACGCGACCTCGGGAGGCGTCGAGGTTCTGGGCGAACCGGTCGCCACGGGCCGGGGTCCGCTCCGTCGGGTCGGCGCCCTGGTGGAGGAGCCGGCGTTCTATCGCTACCTCTCGGGACGTCGGAACCTCGAGTACTTCGCGCGCGCCGGCGGTCGCGGCGAGGACACACGCAACCGGCTGGCGCGGGTCGACGCGTGTCTGGCGCAGGTCGGGCTCACCGACGCCGCCGACAAGCGGGTCAAGGCCTACAGCCAGGGGATGCGGCAACGGCTGGGGATCGGGCTGGCGCTCCTCGGCGAGCCGGAGCTGCTGATGCTCGACGAGCCGACGAACGGCCTCGACCCAACGGGTATGCGCGAGATGCGCGAGCTCCTGCGCGGCCTCGCGCAGGGCGGCACCACCGTCTTCGTCTCCAGTCACCTGCTGGCCGAGGTCGAGGCGATGTGCGACCGGGTCGGCGTGATGGCGCAAGGCCGGATGGTGGCCGAAGGTCCTCCGGGGACCCTGCGCGGCGCGGCCGACCGGGTGCGGATCGAGGTGAGCGATGTCGCGACGGCCACGACGGTGGCCGAACGGATCCCGGGCGTCTCGATCGTGACCGCCGTCGGCGAAGCCACCGGGGTCCTGCGGGTGATGCTGGCCGGCGATGCGACCGCAGGGGCGTTGAACGCCGCGTTGGTCGCGGCAGGCGTACGTGTGGACGCCCTGGTTCCCGAGCGCGACACCCTCGAAGACGTATTCCTCCACCTGGTGGAGGGCATCGATGTTCCGCGTTGAGATCGCGAAGGCCCTGCGTCGCTGGCGGACCTGGTTGCTCGCGGCGGCGCTGGCGGGGGTGCCGGTCCTGATCGTGATCGCGGTGAAGGTCTCGCCTCCGCCGCCGCAGGCGGCGGGGGAGGGACCGCCGTTCCTGATGCAGATCGTCCGGAACGGGCTGTTCGCGCCCCTGACCGGGCTCGCCGTCGTCCAGCCGTTCTTCATGTCGCTCGCGATCGGGTTGTTCGCGGGCGACGCGATCGCCGGGGAAGCGCAGAACGGGACGCTCCGGTACCTGCTGGTGCGACCGGTCGGGCGTGTTCGCCTGCTCGGGGCGAAGTACCTCGCCGCCATGTCGCTCACGGGCGCCCTGCTCGCGGGGGTGATCATCGCCGGCTCGGCCGCCGGCGGCACCATCTTCGGGTTCGGTCCGCTCCCCACGTTCAGCGGGACCACGCTTTCGAGCGGGGAGGCGTTCGCCCGCGTCGTGGGATCGGGTGCGTACATCCTGCTCGCCGCGTCCGGCGTGACCGCCGTCGGGTTGTTCATCTCGACGCTCACCGATTCAGGTCCGGGAGCGATCGTCGCGACCGTGATCGTCGCGATCGCCAGTCAGGTGATCGACCAGATCCCGAGCCTCGACGCGTGGCACCCGTTCGTGCCGACGCACGGGTGGCTGGGCTTCACCGGCTTGTTCCGGTTCCCGGTCGACTGGAGCGAGATGCGCTCCGGATTGACCGTGAGCGCCGCCTACACGGTCGCGTTCATGGCGCTGGCTGCCTGGAACCTCCGGCGTCGTGACATCACGTCGTAGTCTGGTCTGGACCCGTTCGGCGACCGACCGCGCGAGCGGTTCCGCTAACCGACCGCCTTGACGATGTCGTCGGAGAGCTCGGGGAACTCCTGCAGGCGCGCGACGCGCTCGGACTTCAGCCGGTCGACGATCCGACCGTACTCCTCTCCGCGGCCCTGTCGTTCGTACAGGCGTCGCGGTTGCAGCAGTTCGATGTCGTCGATGCCCGGCACCACGTCGGCGACCTGGTAACCGAAGTCGACGTCGTCGACGAACGAGATCGTGCCCTCGGCGATCCCCTTCACGCACGCGGAGGTGTGCGGGATCTTGAGCTTCTTCGAGCGGTCGTCGTCGTCCTTGCCGCCGACGCGACCCGTGTTCAGCAGGTAGGTCTCGATCGGATGGGTGGCGAGCAGCTCCAGGATCCGGTTCCCCTGCAGCCCGTGCGGCAGTGGGAAGAACGGGTTGGTCCCGGGAACACGCAGGAAGATGCCTGCCTCGGCCGCGCCGCCGGCGCTCGTTCCGGTCGTCTCTCCCAGCATGAAGTACGCGGCCGCCTGCTCCTGCGACAGCTTCGCGACCGCGGGGATGATGTTCTCGTTCCGGTTCAGGATCAACAGGTAGTCGACGGTGCCGACCTCGCGCGCGTCGCGGAAACGCTGGAGGTCCGACATCCCGAACACCGCGCGCCCGTTCTGCGTGTAGCTCTCCTCGAAGAAGTTGACCGTGCCCGCGTCGTCCTGATACGCGTTCTCCAGGTACGTGGTCGGCTTGACGACCGCACCGTAGATCGACGGCTCGAACGTCGGGTCCAGCGAGAACGTCTTCGCGAAGCACCCGTTCTCGGTCCCGTACGCGTGCCCGCCGGGCATCAGTCCGACGAAATCGTCTTGCACGGGTTCCGAGCCGTTCTGCGTGGTGAACGTCGTCGTCGTCTTGCCGGTCCCCGACAGGCCGATGATCATGACGACCTTCTCTCCGGCATCGGTCGGGATCACCTTGAGGCCTGCGTGCAGCGCCAGTCCGCCCTTGCCGTACACGATGTCGTTCCACATCCGCAGGCCGCCCTTCTTCGACTCACCGAAGTAGTCGGAGTTGAGGACACGCGTGACACCGTTCTCCAGATCGACCGCGATCAGCCGATCGTCCGGGTAGCCCGGTGCCGTGAGGTTCGGCGTGTAGATCACCTGCACGTCGGGCTCGGCGCCATCGGTGCGCTCGAAGTAGAGCTTCTGCTGCATGCCGGCGATGTTCGCGTTGGCCTTCTCGATCGTGAGGCGTGCGGCCGTGCGCATCTCGGGGTCGTTGCCGATGTAGCCGTCGATCACGATCACATCGCGATCGGCCAGGTACGCATCCTGCGTGGCGGCGATCTCCTCGAACGCTTCGCGGGTCATCGTCTTGCCGCTGGACGGTCCTCCCACCACATGGGTGCTCGCGGCGCTCCGGGAGGTGACCACCGTCTGCACGTTGAGGTTGCCGAACTCGGTGCGCCGGGCTTGCGGCATCGCTTCCGTGAACGACCGCAGCTCCTCGGGCGTCGGGTTGACGTGGGTCTCGGGCACCGATCTCCTCCTGGCTGGTTACCGTGGGTGGGTGTGATGCGCTGGAACAGCGGGCGTGTCAGTGTAGCGAACGGCCGTCGGACACCGTTCGCTCCGCCACCCGTCGTGCCTGGCCGGGCGAGGCGTGTCCGATGACCGAAACGGGGACGGAAGGAGCGATGGATCTGACCGAGGGAGCGCTGGTCGACGCGATCCGTCGCGTGCTGTCGGGCGCCGGGCCCGAGGTCCGCGTCGGCGTGGGCGACGATGCCGCGGTCCTTGCGCCGACGGGCGGGGAACTGGTCATCACGACCGATGCGCTGGTCGAGGATGTGCACTTCGTCCGCGGGCCGGCGGGTGCGCGCGATCTGGGGCACAAGGCGATCACCGTGAACGTCAGCGACATCGCGGCCATGGGTGCGAGCCCTCGCGCCGCGGTCTGCTCCCTGACCCTCCCGCCCGACGTCGAGAACGGATGGGTGATGGAGTTGTTCGGCGGGATGCGCGAGGCATGCGACGAGTACGCGCTCTGGCTCGTGGGGGGAGACCTGTCCCGTGGTCGTGACGTCTCGATCGCGGTGACCGTGACCGGAGAGGTCGCGCCGGGGAAAGCGGTCGTGCGCTCGGGCGCGCGACCGGGTGACCGGGTGATCGTCACCGGCGAGCTGGGGGGGAGCGCGGCCGGTCTGCGGCTGACCGAGATGCGGACGATGCCCGACGCCGAGCAGCTCGCGCTGGTGCGACGCCATCTCCGCCCCACGGCCCGCGTCGGTGAGGGTGGAGTGCTCGCCCGGCACGGTGTCCGGGCCATGATGGACGTGTCCGACGGCCTGGCGATCGACCTGTCCAGGCTGGCGATGGCCAGCGGCGTGGGCATCCACCTTTCCCTCGACGACGTGCCGGTCGCACGGGGCGCCACGATCGACGACGCGCTGGGCGGGGGCGAGGACTACGAGCTGGTGGCCACCATCGTCGAAGGTGACGAGCTCGAGGCTGCACGGCTCGAGCTGAAGGGGTCGTTCGGCGTCGCCCTCACGGAGATCGGCCGCGTCGTCGAGGGCGCCGGGCTCACCGCGGTCGACCCCGACGGTGCCGAGCGACCGCTCGAGGCGGCCGGTTGGGACCACTTCCGATGACCCTCGCCGGCACGACACCGAGGCCTCGGGCCATCACGATCGCCGGGTCGGACTCGGGCGGTGGCGCGGGGATCCAGGCCGACCTCAAGACGTTCAGCGCGCTGGGCGTCTACGGGATGACGGCCATCACGGCGATCACGGTGCAGAACACGAAGGGCGTCTACGGCTACGAGGCGGTAGCCCCGCGGCTCGTGGAAGAGCAGATCCGCGCCGTGGCGGGCGACATCGGGGTGGATGCGGCGAAGACCGGGATGCTGGCCAACGGGGGCATCGTGCGCGCGGTGGCCACCGTGGTCGAGGAGCTCGCGATCCCGAACCTGGTCGTCGACCCCGTCTTCGTGTCGAAGCACGGCCACCTGCTGTTGGCCGACGACGCGGTGGACGACATGCGGTCGAGGATCCTCCCTCTGGCGGCGCTGGTCACGCCGAACCTTCCCGAAGCGGTGGGCTTGTCCGGGCACCCGGTCGAGGCGCGGGGGGACATGCGCCGCGCCGCCGATGCGATCCTGGCGCTCGGAGCCGGCGCGGTCCTGGTCAAGGGCGGCCATCTCGACGCCTCGGCCGACGCCGCCGACCTGTTCGTGAGCGGCGGCGTCGAGGAGTGGCTCTCGGCGGAGCGGATCGACACGCCGAACACGCACGGCACCGGGTGCACGCTCTCATCGGCGATCACCTCGTTCCTGGCCATGGGGTGGGAGCTGCTCGAGGCGACACGGGCCGGGAAGGCGTTCGTCACCGAAGCGATCCGACACGGGCTGGACATCGGAGAGGGCATCGGGCCGGTCGACCACCTGTGGTCGATCCCGCCGGGAGGTCGCGGCAGCGACGTGGCGCGTTGAGGCTACGTGCGGGTGCGTTGCGGGATGCGCGTCACCTTGCCGGCCTTGATGCACGACGTGCAGACGTGCAGACGGCGTGGCGTGCCGTCGACCAGGGCGCGAACCTTCTGGATGTTCGGGTTCCAGCGCCGGTTGTTCCGCTTGTGGGAGAAGGTCACCGCCTTGCCGAAGAACGGCTTCTTCCCGCAGACATCGCATACCGCAGCCATAGGACGACCAGGGTAACAGACGTCCCCTGACGGACCAGCGAGGTTGCGCCCCACCGACGATGGGGTGCAGAGTGGTCGCGCCGTCGAAGGCCCACGGGAGGAGACGAGACCATGGCCGCGAAGAAGAAGGACCCGTCGTATTGGTACACGGGACTGCATGCCTTCGTGTTCCTCGACCACGCTCCTGAGGGGTTGCGGATCCGGGAGATCGTCGAGTCGCTGCGCGTACTGGCGCCGGACACGGAGGGCGACTCCGCGACGACCGGCCGAGTGATCTTCGCATCGGAGTTCGTCGGCCCCTACAGCGCGTTCGCACATATCCGCGTGGACGACGAGGACGGGGAAGGGCTGAAGCGCATCCAGCGGTTCATCTCGGGGCCGCTCTCGGATGCGGGGGTGCGATGCACGTACGCGACGGAGAGCAAGGTCGCGACGACCACCGACGGGAAGAAGGGCGCCAAGCGAGGATCGCCCGGCATCATCGGACTGGTCAAGATCAAGGTGAAACGCAGCAAGGCGGAGGACGTCTGGTCGGAGCTGGTCGCCCGCATCGAAGCCCATCCCGAGACCTACGTCGGCGCCTCGGCCGTGGACGGCGACTTCGACATCCTGCTCCAGCTCGGTGGAGCGACCCTTGCCGACGTACAGGACGCGGCGTACGACCTGCGCACGGTCGACGGTATCGTCCGAAGCGAGACGGCGCTCACCGACGGCTCGCTCTACGGGGACGACCCCGAGAGCTAGCGTCCCGCCAACCCGGCCAGCTGCTGCTCCGCTCGCGCCACCCCCACGTGGTCCTCCTTGCGGCGGCGCCGGACGATCGCGTCCTCCAGCGCCAGCGTCGCGTCGTGCGGACGTCCCGATCCGGCGAGCACGGCGGACAGATCCACCAGGACGTCGGCGTGCAGGCTCAGGAACTCCGTCGGCTCCACGAGCGCGAGCGCCGACCGGATCAGCTCCTCGGCTCGCTGGTGGGCTCCGCGCGACGTCGCGACCAAGGCGGATACGGATCGCCATCCGATCTGCGGCTCGAGGTCGTAGGCGCCGGCGTTCGCGCGTACCTCGTCGGCGAGCTCGGCCGCCTCCTCGAACCGTCCCATGTCGCACAGGACCTTCGCGAGATCGCTGGCGCTCAGCGTGGCGTTCGCGGCGTCGTCCTGGCCGCGGAAGAAGACGTAGCTCGTGCGGATCTCGCGGGCGGCATCTTCCAATCGACCCTCGGCCCACGCGATCTGGCCGGAGATCTCCTCGGCTCCGGCGAGCCATCGTCGCTGACCCATGTCCTCGAACGTGTCCCGGGCGATCGCCGCATGGGAGCGCGCCTCGTCGAACCGACCCAGCATCGACAGCAGCATCGCGGTTTCCAGGCGCGCGGCCGCCTGCGCGGTGGCGTCATCGTCGAGGCCGGCGGCGAGCTGCTCCAGACGCGCGAGCGCCCGGGTGCACGGCGTCGTTCCCAGGACGAGCGCCCGGCCCATGTACGCGACGGCGGCCATGACGACTCGCCGTTCACCTGCCTGGACGGCCAGTCCCAGTGCCCGTTCGGAGGCGTCGAGCATGGCGGAAGCGTTGCCGGTCAGCCAGTGGATCGTGACCAGCGGTTCGAGGGCGCGGGCGACGCCGACGACGTCGCCCACCGACTCGGACTCGACGATGATCGCATCCACGCCGTCGCGGAGGTCGTCGATCGTCATCCCTCGAGGGTCCATCAGGAACCGGAGCCAGAGCTGGCTGAGGAGCGCTCGTTGCTCGAAGGCGTGGTCGTCCGCGGCGCGCGCGCTCGACAGCAGGTCATCGAGTACGCGTCCGGATCGCTCGATGTCGCCACCCTGCAGGAGGCCGTCGTGCAAGCGCATCAGCGTCTCCAGCCGCAGCGGATCGTCCGGCGGGAGCAGACGCGACGCTCGTCGGAGGAGTCCGACGGTCGCCGAGATGTCGCCGCGAGCGGCGGCGCGCCGTCCGGCGACCGCGAGCCTGGTGCCGGCTCGCTGGGCGAGCTCGTCGACGTGCGCGTCCACCGGACCGAGCTCGACCAAGTACCGGTGCGCCTGCTCCAGGTGGTAGCCCAGGATCTCCTCGTACTCCTCGACCCGTGTCCCCGCCCATCGTTGGAGCCAGTCCGCGTGACGCTCGTGCAACGCGGACCGGAGCTGTTTGGGGATGGCTTCATATGCGGCATCGCGGATGAGCGTGTGCCGGAACTGGTAGAGCTCCCCAGCCGGTTGCACGCCCGCCGCGGGTCGCACCAACTCCTTGCGGACCAGGGCGCGAAGGTTCGTGCCGACGTCTCCCGCTCCGGACGCCGTCAGCGCGCCGACGGCATCGAGGGAGAACGTGCCGCCGATCACGGACGCGGTCTCGATGGCTCGACGTTCTGCCGGCTCGAGCCGGTCCAGCCGGGCGGCGAGCAGCGCGGAGATCGTGGGGGGGAGCGCGACGTGCGACAGGTCCGCGACGGCGATCCATCGACCGTGGTCTCGCACGAGGAGCCCTTCGTCGATCAGCATCGACACGATCTCCTCGACGAAGAACGGGTTCCCGCCGCCGGCATCGATGATCCGGTCCCTCGCATCGGGCGAGACGTCGTCGCGGCCGAGCAGGTTGGCGACCAAGGCCTCGGAATCGCCCTCGGTGAGGGGCTCCAGGAGCACGGTCGTGGCGTTCACCTTGCCGCCACCCCACGTGGGCCGCATCTCGAGCAGGTCCGGCCGGCTGAGGGCGATCACCATGATGGGGGCATCCTTCGACCACTCCGCCACGTGGTCGATCAGGTCGAGCAAGGTCGGCTCCGCCCAATGGACGTCGTCGAGCACGACGACCAGCGGCCGTCCGCGCGCCATGACTTCGAGGAACGTCCGGATCGCCCACAGGGTCTCGTCGGGACCGCCGGAGCTCTCGCCGATCCCGATCGCCTGCGCGACGCGTTCGGCCACCTGCTCTCCGCGGCGTTCGCCGGCGACCACGGCGGCGATCTTCCCCCGGGCCTCCGCGGGAGCGTCGGCATCCGTCAGTCCGGCGGCGTCCGTGACGATCTCGAGGATGGGCCAGAACGTGATCCCCTCGCCGTACGGGAGGCACCGCCCGCGGACGGTGACGGCGCGCTCGCCCGTGGTCGTCACGAATTCCTCGACCAAGCGGGACTTCCCCACCCCCGCCGCGCCGAGGACGGTGAAGAGCTGGCACTGTCGTCCGGCTGCGGTCCGCTCGAACGTCTCCCGCAACAGCGCCGACTCGCGCTCCCGGTCGACCAATGGCGAGTCGAGCCGGCGCGCGTGTCCCGCCGCGCCCGGGATCACCTCGAGCAGGCGATGGGCGACGACGTCGCCGAGGCCCTTCAGCGTGAGCGGCTGGGTGGGCTGCGTCGTCACGGCGTCGCGGACCAGGTCGCGCGTCGCCTCGCCCAGCAGGATCTCGCCGACCCCCGCGGCCTGTTCCAGCCGGGCGGCCAGGTTCACGGGACCTCCGACCATGAACGATTGCCCGCCGGACGAGTCGGTCGCGACGACCTCGCCGGAGTTGACGCCGATGCGGGTGCCGAGCTGCACGCCCCAGGTGCTGTCGAGCTCACCGTTCAGTGGTTCCAGTGCGTCCCGCATCTCCGTCGCCGCGCGGACCGCGCGGACCGCGTCGTCCTCGTGGAGGTTCGGGATGCCGAAGACCGCGACCACGGCGTCCCCGATGAACTTCTCGACGGTGCCGCCGTGTCGTTCGACCACCGCGCGCATCTCGTCGTAGTAGCGCGTCATGACCCGGCGGAGGGATTCGGCGTCGATCGACGCGCCGAGCTCGGTCGAGCCGACCAGATCGCAGAAGATCACCGTGACGAGCTTGCGTGTCTCCATGACCGGCTCGGTCGACAGCGGCGATCCGCACGCGTGGCAGAACCGCGCGTCGTCCGGGTTGTCGGTGTGGCAGTTCCCGCAGGTCCGCACGCCCAGAGCCTAGGCCGACCCGCTGAGCCCTGCCAGAAGCTCAGCCGAGCGCCGCGTCGATCCCGTCGTTGAGGGCCGTGCGGCTGAGCAGGCCCGTGTACGTGTCGACCACGTTCCCCGCCGCGTCGTAGAACACCGTCACGGGCTGCCCGTACATCCCGAGCGAGTCGCGGATGGCGCCCGACGGGTCGAAGACGCTCGGGTACGTGAGGCCGTGTTCGGCGATGAAGCCGCGGGCGCCGTCGAGTGAATCGATGATGTCCACGCCGAGGAACTGCACCTGATCGCCGTAGGTCTCGCTCGCCTGGTGCAGGAGCGGCGCCTCGTCGCGGCAGGGACCGCACCACGCCGCCCAGACGTTCACGACGACGGGGGTCCCGCGCAGCTGTGTCAGCAACCGCTGATAGGTATCCACGTCGAACGTCGGCAGCTCGGCCACGTTCGTCGGCAGCAAGGCCGCGGTCGTCGCGTTCCGCGCCGCAGGCCCAGGGTCATCGACGGTGCCGGGCGGCGCACCCGAACCGTCGCAGGCCGCCAGGAGGGTGGCCAGCAGCACGATCGAGACCGACGTTGCGAGGAAGGGTGAGCGGCGGTGCGGCATCCTTCGCATGATAGAACCGGTCCCCGAAGAGGAAGGGCCTCGTGACGCTCTCGCTCGACTCCCCGATCCCCGATATCGACCCACGGCTCGCGAAACGACGCGCCGGCTCGCGATCGAAGGATCCCCTGGAGGCCCACCAGGTGCTCGAGCGCATGGGTGTGTCGACGGTCGACGACTTGCTCCACCACTATCCGCGCCGATACATCGACCGGTCGCGGGTCGAGACCATCCGAGATCTTCGCGCGGGGCAGTACGCCACCGTCATCGCCACGGTGCGCAAGGTGTTCAAGCGGCAGACGCGACGGCACCAGACCATGGTCACCGTGACGCTGTACGACAAGACCGGTCTGCTCGACCTCACCTTCTTCAACCAGCCGTGGCTCGCGTCTCTCTACAAGGAGGGTCAAGAGCTGGCCGTGTCCGGTGTCGTGACGCTCTACCGGGGGCGCACCCAGCTCGCGAACCAGGAGGTCGAGCTCCTCCGCGGCGACGAGTCCGACCTGATCCACACCGCGCGCATCACCCCGGTGCACCCGGCCTCGGATGGGATCACGACGCGGACGATCCGTGAGCTCGTGTACGCGGCGCTCGAGCAGCTCCCGACGATCCCGGAGCCGCTGCCCTCCGAGCTGGTCCAGGCGGAATCGCTCAGCGACTTCGACCGGGCGATGCGCACGATCCACTTCCCCGAGCACCCCGGACAACTCGCCCGCGCGCAGGAGCGGCTGAAGTTCGACGAGCTGTTCACGCTGGAGCTCGGGGTGGCGTTCCGTAAGCACCGGGTCGAGGCGGAGACAAGCGGGCGTCGGCGCACGCGGTCGACGGGCGTCCTGACGGAACGCCTGATGACGACGCTCCCGTTCGAGCCGACGAGCGCCCAGGATCGGGCGATCGAGGCCGTCGCCGAGGCCATGGCGCGTTCGCGACCGATGAACGTCCTGCTCCAGGGTGACGTCGGCGCCGGCAAGACCCTCGTGGCACTCCATGCGGCGCTCATCGCGATCGGTTCCGGACACCAGGCGGCGATCATGGCCCCGACCGAGGTCCTGGCCGGCCAGCACCTGCGATCCGTCGCGGCGTTGCTCGAGGGCGTCGGCGCCATGTCGTACCTCGACCTCGAGCGCGCCTCGGCCAAGGACGATGGACAGGTGTCGTTGCTGGATGCCGAGCCGTCGAGCGCCTCCGAGGCGTCGGTGACGTACGCCCTGCTGACCGGCGCGGTCACGGGGAAAGACCGGGCGCGCATCGTGGCGGGCATCGCCGACGGCGCGGTCGATCTGGTGATCGGCACGCATGCATTGGTGCAGGAGGGCGTGACGTTCCACGACCTCTCACTGGCGGTCGTGGACGAGCAGCACCGGTTCGGCCTGCACCAGCGGATGGCGTTGAAGGGCAAGGGTGTCGAGCCCGACGTCCTGATCATGACCGCGACGCCGATCCCGCGAACCCTGGCGCTGACGTACTACGGCGATCTCGATGTGATCGTGCTCGACGAGATGCCGAAGGGACGACAGCCGATCGAGACGCGCGCGGTGCGCGCCACGGAGGAACGCGAGCGGGCCTACGATCTGGTTCGGGCCGAGGTCGCAGCCGGGCGGCAGGCGTTCGTGGTGTGCGCGGCGATCGACGAGGGCAACCGTTCGCAGGTGAAGGCGGCCGAGGCCGAGGCCGAGCGACTGGCCACGACGGTCTTCCCCGATCTTCGCGTCGACCTGCTGCACGGACGCATGCGACCGAAGGAGAAGCAGGCGGTGATGGATCGGTTCCGCGGCGCGGAGACCGATGTGCTCATCTCGACGACGGTGATCGAGGTCGGCGTGGACATCCCGAACGCGACGGTGATGTTGGTCGAGGACGCCGAGCGGTTCGGCTTGGCGCAGCTGCACCAGCTCCGCGGCCGGATCGGCCGCGGAGCGCACCAGAGCTACTGCGTGCTGTTCGACGGATCGGATCCGGAGAACGAGGAAGCGCGGGCGCGCATCGACGCGATGGTGCGCACGAACGACGGTTTCGAGCTCGCCGATGAGGACCTGCGCCTGCGGGGTGAGGGGACGCTGTTCGACACCAAGCAGTCCGGCATGCCCGACCTGAAGCTGGCACGTCTGGCGGAGGACCTGGAGCTCGTCCGTCGAGCGCGCCGTCGGGCGTTCGCACTGATCGAGGACGATCCGCACCTGGATGCCCATCCGGCGTTGTTGCGTGAGCTCCGGGCCCGGTTCGAGGCATCGATCGACTGGCTGTTCCGGTCGTAGGACCCCGTGCGCCGCCTCCACGGCGTCCGGCGGGCGTGGGCGTAGGCTCCGCGGATGCGGGTGATCGCCGGGAGCGCGAAGGGGACGCGGCTCGGCCCGGTCCCACCCGGCGTCCGTCCGGTCTCCGACCGTGCCCGCGAGGGCGTGTTCTCGAGCCTGGGGCCGGAGGTGCCCGAGGCCCGCGTGCTCGACCTCTATGCGGGGACGGGAGCGATGGGGATCGAGGCGCTCTCCAGAGGAGCGGCTCACGCCGTGTTCGTCGACCGCGCGTACGAGGCCGCGGCGACGATCCATGACAACCTGGACCGGACGCGGCTGACGGGCCGTGCGACGGTCCTCACCCAGGACGTCTCGTCGTTCGTGACCCAGCCGTCGCCTCCGGCCGGGCCGTTCGACCTGGTCCTGCTCGATCCCCCGTACGACATCGACACCGCCGAGCTGGAGCGGGTGCTCGGCGCGATCGGGCCGCAGGCCCTGTCCGACCAGGGGTGGACCGTGGTCCTGACGAGGGGGTTCAAGAGTTCCACGCCTGTCATTCCGATACACTGGGCCGTCGCGAGGCAGCTCCGCTACGGCGATAGCCTCGTCATCTTGTACCGGGAGGTTTCATGGGCTTGACCGCCCTCTGTCCGGGGACATTCGACCCGGTCACGAACGGCCATCTCGACATCATCGGTCGCACCAGCGCGACCTTCGACGTCGTCGTGGTGGGCGTCTTGGAGAACCCCTCCAAGGAGCCCGTCTTCGGCGTCGAAGAGCGCGTCTCCATGCTGGAGGAGGCGTGTTCGGCCATGTCCAACGTTTCGGTCAGGCCGTTCTCGGGGCTGCTGGTCGAGTTCGCGAAGGAGCAGGGTGCGACGTCGATCGTGAAGGGTTTGCGAGCCGTGTCCGACTACGAATACGAGATCCAGATGGCACAGATGAACCTCCGCCTCGGGGCGGTGGAGACCCTCTTCATGCCCACGAACCCGAAGTGGTCGTTCCTCTCGTCGTCGCTGGTCAAGGAGGTCGCCCGCTTCGGCGGCGATGTCGAGGGCTTGGTGCCGGACCATGTCCGGAAGCGGCTCATCGATCGCGTGGGGAGTGAGGGCTGATGGACCTGGCCGGACGGCTCCAGCAGCTGGACGAGATGATCCGCGACGCCAAGTCGATGCCCCTGTCCTCATCGGCGCTCCTCAACCGGGACGAAGTCCTGGACATGGTGAAGGAGATGCAGGAAACCCTGCCGGAGGAGATCAAGCAGGCCCGCTGGATCGTGAAGGACCGCGAGGAGCTCCTGGGCAAGGCCCGCCAGGAGGCGGAGCGGATCGTGGAGCAGGCGCGCGAGGACCAGCTCCGGATGGCGCGCAAGGAAGAGATCGTGCACCGGGCGGAGGAAGAAGCCGATCGCATCGTGGCGGAGGCCGAGCAGCAAGCCCAGGACGCCCGGGACGAGGCCGAGCGGTACGTCGACGCCAAGCTCGCCCAATTCGAGATCGCGTTGCGCCGGATCCTCGAGGAATCGCAGACCACGTCGCGCGCGCTCGCGAAGACGCTCGACCAGGTGGAGGTCGGGCGTGACCGGCTCCGCGCGCCGACCACCGCCGCCGAGCAAGAGTTCGGCACCGATCCGGATGCGCAGCTCTTCGACGCAGAGGAGGAACGGTGACGATCGAGCCGATGGACGTCCGCGACCTGATCGGGCACCCGGGCATGTCACGCCTGTCGCATGTCGACGGGACGCTCGAGGGTCTGGGCACTGAGGTCGCCACGCTGAAGACGGACGAGCCGGTACACGGCGATCTGCTGTTGGAGTCCGTGGTCGAGGGCATCCTCGTCACCGGTCACCTCGATGGGACGCTCGCCCTGCGCTGCGCCCGCTGCTTGAAGGACTTCGAGCAGCCGGTCCGCGTCGAGGTGCACGAGCTGTTCTCGGCCGCGCCGGAGTCCGACGACGAGGACGTCTACCCGCTCGACGCCGAGGGGTGGCTCGATCCCGAGCAGATGGTCCGCGACGCGCCTCGGCCTCGAGCTGCCGTTCTCACCGCTGCACAGCCCGGACTGTCAGGGGCTCTGCAGCGTGTGTGGCGGCGACCGCAACCTGGGTGAGTGCCCCGGCGATCACCCGGACGTTGACCCACGCTGGGCCGGTCTCGAGCTCGTGCTCCAAGAGCTCGAGGACCGGAATCTGAACGCGACCGAAGACCAAGGAAGGAAGGATCATGGCCGTCCCGAAGAAGAAGCAGAGCAAGGCGCGGAGCGCCAAGCGCGAGGCGAACTGGAAGAGCGCGGCACCCCCGTACTCGGAGTGCCCGCAGTGCCATCAGCCCAAGCTCCCTCACCGCGTGTGCGGCAACTGCGGCTACTACGCCGGCCGGCAGGCCATCGAGGTCGAGTAACGTCGTGAGCTCCGGTCCGGTCGAGGTGTCGCTGGAGTCATTGGACCGCGCCCTCGGCGTGTCGTTCACCGACCCCGCGCTCCGCCAGGCCGCGCTCACGCACCGGTCGTACGCCTTCGAGCACGGCACGGAGGTGACGAACGAGCGCCTGGAGTTCCTGGGGGATTCGGTGCTCGGGCTCGTCGTCACCGACATGGCCTACGCCTCGAATCCGAACTTCGCCGAGGGCGCGCTCGCCAAGCTGCGGGCCGCGATCGTGAACATGGTCGCGCTCGCCGAAGTCGCGCGCTCTCTCGGCCTGGGAGACATGGTGCTCTTGGGCAAGGGCGAAGAGCTCTCCGGCGGTCGCAACAAGTCCAGCATCCTCGCGGACGCGCTCGAGGCGGTGTTCGGGGCGGTCTACCTCGACCGTGGGCTCGACGTGTCGCGCGGGCTGATCGAACGCCTCTTCCGCCCGCTCATGCAAGCGTATGTCCGGGAGGAGGGCCCCCGGGATTACAAGACGATCCTGCAGGAGCTGGCGTCCCAGGAGCTCAGCTCGATGCCGGAGTACCGGCTCGAGGAACGCGGACCCGACCACGCGAAGGAGTTCACGGCGACGGTGTTCGTGGCCGGCGAGGAGCTCGGAACCGGGACCGGACACTCCAAGAAGGAAGCGGAGCAGCAGGCCGCCCGAGAGGCGCACGCACGCCTCTCCGAGCGCCTGTCCACAGCGGGATCGTAGGGGGGACGAGTTGGAGCTACCCGAGGTCGAGGTGATGCGCCGTGACCTGGAGAAGGACGTGATCGGTCGCCGGATCAAGCAGGCCGAGGTCAAGCCATCCAAGAACGCGATGCGCGTCATCCGCCGCCACCCGAAACGCAAGGACTTCACGTCACGCCTCGAGGGTCGCAAGATCACGAAGGTCGAGCGCCGTGGCAAGTACCTCGTGATGCCGCTCGACTCCGGGGATGTGCTGGTCACCCATTTCGGGATGAGCGGGCAGTTCCAGCGCGGGACGGGGCGCGTGGCGATGCCGGCGCACACCCACGTGGTGCTGACGTTCCAGCAGGGTGGCGACCTCCGCTACATCGATCCACGGACGTTCGGCGAGATGTTCGTGTCCACCGCGGACGAGGTCGGCAAGATCAAGGAGCTCCAGCACCTGGCGATCGATCCGCTCGACCAGGTGTTCACGTGGCCGACGTTCCAGTACCTCCTGGCCGAGCGCGCCTCGAAGATGAAGCAGCTCCTGATGGATCAGAAGTTCATCGCCGGGCTCGGAAACATCTACTCCGACGAGGTGTTGTTCGCGGCGGGGATCCGGTTCGACCGCATGTCCGACACGTTGTCCTCGCAGGAGGTGCGCCGTCTCTACCGGGCGATCCAGGAGACGTTGCAGGAGGCGATCAAGGCGCGCGGTACCACGCTCGAGGACGAGGCGTACGTCGACCTGTTCGGCAAGCCGGGGGAGTACGCGAGCGAACTGAAGGTGTACGGCCGGGAAGGGCTTCCCTGCAGGCGGTGCCGGACGCCCATCCAGAGCGTCAAGATCAGCAGCCGCAGCGCATACTTCTGCCCGCAGTGCCAGAGCTGACGTCGGGCGGGCCCGCCTCGACCTAGACGATCTCCGCGCCGGCGTTCTGCATGCGCGTCAGCGCTCGCTCGCCGTCGCCGGGGTCGAGGTCCACCGCTCGGACCGCGTCGCGCACGACATCGACGGGGAACCCCAGCGTGCGCGCGTCCAATACGGTCTCCACCACGCAATAGTCCGTCGCCAGGCCGCAGATCACCAGCCGCTCGATCGCGCGATCGCGGAGCAGGGCCTCGAGCGTGGTGGGTGACGTCTCGCCGCTCTCCGGGTCGCGAACGCTGAAGCCCGAGTAGCCGTCGCGGCCGTCGGCGCCCTTGCGGACGACCTCGCCACCCACGTCGAGGTCTGGGTGGAACTCGGCTCCCCAGGTCTCCTGCACGCAGTGCTCGGGCCAGATCCCCCCGTCCTTGAAGAAATGGGGTGTGCTGGGTGGGTGCCAATCCTGGGTGTAGACGACGAGCGCCCCCGCGCCCCGCGCCTCGGCGATCTCGTGGTTCACGCGGGGCACGATCAGGTCGCCGTCGTCCACCGAGAGCGTGCCCGACGGGTCGGCGAAGTCGTTCTGCACGTCGACCACGAGCAGCGCGGTCTTGTCGTCGTAGGAAGTCACGGCGCGCAGAGTACAACCCGGCCGAGGCAGACTGTCGCCATGCGCCGTGTCCACGTGTCGATCAGCGGACGCGTCCAGGGGGTGTTCTTCCGGGCGAGCTGCGCGGAGGAGGCACGGGCACTCGGGGTGGCGGGGTGGGTCCGCAACGCCGGTGACGGGAGCGTCGAGGCGGTCTTCGAGGGTCCGGCAGCGGCTGTCGAGGCCATGGTCGGATGGTGCCGGCGGGGGCCGCGCCACGCCCGCGTCGACGCCGTCGACGTGCGCGAGGAGTCGCCGGCGGGAGACACCGGGTTCCGCATCTCCGGCTAGGAAACTGCCACCGCCTCCCGGGTTCGCAGGGAGGCCACTGTTAGCATCGCGCCGAATGTTCCTGCGTCAGATCCAGATCCGCGGCTTCAAGTCGTTCGCGGACAAGACCGTCCTGGAGTTCATCCCGGGCGTCAGCGTGATCGTCGGTCCCAACGGATCGGGCAAGTCGAACCTGGTCGATGCGATCAGCTGGGCGCTCGGCGAGCAGGGCGCTCGCGCCCTCCGCGGCGGCCACATGGCCGACGTCATCTTCGCCGGTACGCCATCACGACCCGCGCTCGGCATGGCCGAGGTGAAGCTCGTCATCGACAACTCGGCGGGAAAGATCGCCGTGCCGATGTCCGAACTCGAGGTCAGCCGCACGATCTTCCGTAGCGGAGAGAGCGAGTACCGGGTCAACGGCCAGGTCGTGCGGTTGCTGGACGTCCAGGAGCTCTTGGCGGAGACCGGGATCGGCCGAGCGCTCCATACCGTGGTGGGCCAGGGTCAGCTGGAAGAGGTCCTCCTCGCCCGGCCCGAAGAGCGCCGCAAGTACATCGAGGAGGCTGCCGGGATCGCGAAACACCGCCGTCGGAAGGAACGGGCGGAACGCAAGCTCTCGGGGCTCGATCAGGATCTCCTGCGCCTGCAGGACGTGCTGGCCGAGCTCCGGCGACAGCTGAAGCCGCTCCGGCAGCAGGCCGAGATGGCCAAGAAGCACGAGACGCTCACCGAGCAGGCGGAGGAGCTTTCGCGGAAGCTGGCCGCCGCTCGCTTGCGGGCGCTGATGCGCGAGAAGGATCGCCGCACCGGCGGGTGGGATCGCGGGCTCGCGGAGCGGAAAGCTGCCCGCGAGCTGCTGGACGGCCTGGACGGACGCGTGTTGGAGGCTGGGGAACTGCGGGCGTCCGCGGCTCGCGGACTGGCCGACGCCGAACAGGCGTTCCGCGCCGCCCAGGCCGAACGGACCGACGCCGATCAGGCCTTCCGGTCGTCGGTGGACCGGGAGGCGGTCGCGCGCGAGCACCTGGCCGCCGAGGCCTCGCGGACGGCGCGGCTGGACGGGGTCGACCGCGAGCTGAGCCGAGCCGAGCAGGAGTTGACGCGGGTCATCGCCGACCTGGAGGCGGGCGAGCACGAGTTGGATCGCGCGGAAGAGGAGTTCCGGGCTGCCGAGGATCACCGCCGCGAGGTGGAGGACGTGCGCCGCCGGATGGGGGAGGAGGCTGCCGGCCGCCGCGCCGAGATGGAAGCGCTCCGACGGAGCCTCGGTTCGTCCGAGCGCGAGCGCGAGCGGATGGACGACGGGCTCCGTGACGTGGCAGCGCGCATCCAGACCCTCGATGAGGAGCGCGAGGGTCTGGAGGCGGATATCGAGCGCGTGGATGCCCAGACGTCGCCCCTCGCGGATCGCCGCACGCAGCTCGAGCAGGAACGGCGGGCGCTGACCGAGAAGATCGAGGAACTGGAAGATGTGGAGCGGCGACACCGGGCGCGGATCGACCTGTTGGAGGCGCGGCGGCGCGACATCGAGGAGACCGCCGGCTCCCGCTTCCTCGGCTCCCATGCGGGGCACGCGATCGGTCTGCTCCGCGACCTCGTGAGCATCGAGGCGGGACTGGAGCGGGCGCTGGTCGCCGCCCTGGGTCCGTTGGCGGACGCCGTGGTCTACGACGACGGCGACCGAGCGATCGCCGACGCGCCCGAAGGAGACGGCGCCATCTTCGCGATCGCCAAAGGCGGACCGGTCGCTCTTGGCCTTCGGGGCGAGCGCGCGTTGCTCTCGGTCGTCGAGGCCGAGCCGGCCGCCCGCGGCATCGCGAGCACCGTGCTCCGGGATGTCTACCTGGTCGGCACCGTCGAGGAAGCCGTCGAGAAGCAGTCGGCGCACCCGGTGGCGTCGTTCGTCACGCCCGAGGGCGTGCTGATCGGGCCTGCCGTGATCCACACCGCGAAGGAGGCCGACGCGCGTGCTCGCGAGATCCGCGCCGAGCTGAAGGTCTTGGATCACGACCTCGCCGCCACGCGCAACGCCCTCAAGCCGAAGCGCGTTCGGCTGGACGAGATCGGCGCAGAGGTCACGTTCCTGCAGGGACAGGTCGACGCCGCCGATGCCGACATCACGTCGGCCGCCGAGCGCCTCTCGGTCTTGGGTGCCGAGCTGGCCGGTCTGCGCAAGGAAGAGGAGATCATCCGCCAGCGTGTGGTCGCGCTCGAGGACGGTATCGCCGTGTGGCGCGAGCGTCTGGGGACCGCCGAGCCGTTGCCGGACGAGATACCAGAGCTCCCGCGCACGCCGCAGCAGCCGGTCTCCGCTCGTGTCGCGGTCGAAACGCTCCGGCGTGATCGATCGGCCCTCGACGCCCGCCTGCTCGAGCTCCGTTCGGAGCGCGATGCGCTCGCCGCCCACGACCCGATCCAGTTGCGTGCCGAGCTCGAGGCGGCCGAGTCCGCTCGAGCGGCAGCGGAGCAGGCGATGCTGAAGGCCGACGACGCCGCGCTGGCCACGTCCAACGCCCGGGATCTGGCGGCGGAGTCCGAGCGCGCCGCTGCGCAGGGCGAGGCCGAGGTCAACCGGGCGTGGCGCGAGGCGTCGACGGAGCTGGATCGCCTCCGCGAGACGTACGAGGACGAGGACCGGCTCCGCGGCGACATCGAGCGACGCATCGCCGACGCCGAGCGGCTGCTGCGCGAAGGACACCGCCGTGAGCCGCAGGAAGCGCTCGCGGAGCTGTCCGACGATGACTCGGTCGAGTCGTTGGAGAAGAAGTCGGAGCTCGTGCAGCGTCGCCTCGGGTTGATCGGCCGGGTCAACCTGCTCGCCACGGGCGAGTTCGAAGCGGTGCAGGAGCGTCACGACTTCATGGCGCGCGAGCTCGACGACGTGCGCAAGGCGCGGCGCGATCTCCTGGAGGTGATCGCGCAGGTCGACCACGAGATCTCGGAGACGTTCGACACGGCCTACCGCGATGTGGCCCGGGAGTTCGAGCGGTTGATCGCGGAGCTCTTCCCCGGGGGATCGGGCAGGCTCGTCCTGACCGATCCGGCCCAACCGCTCACCAGCGGCATCGAGATCGAGGCCAGTCCCGGTCGCAAGCGCGTGAAGCGCATCTCGTTGCTGTCGGGCGGCGAACGATCGCTGACCGCGTTGGCGTTCCTGTTCGCGATCTTCACCGCGAGGCCGAGCCCGTTCTACCTGATGGACGAGGTGGAGCCGGCGCTGGACGATGTGAACCTCCACCGGTTCCTCCGGCTGATCGACGGGTTCGCGAGCGACTCCCAGGTGCTGATCGTGACCCACCAGAAGCGCACGATGGAGATCGCCGGGATGATGTACGGCGTCTCTCTGTCCCGGGACGGCACGACGAAGGTGGTCTGCCAGCAGATGGAGGAGCCGCGCGCCGCCCGCGAGGAGCGCGCGCGCGCCTACGCCGAACGCGAACGGGCGGAGGCGGCGATCGCCGTGACGCAGACGTCGGCGGACGAAGACGCCGAACCGCTTCCGATGCCAGAGCCCATGCCGGAGAGCGAACCCGTCCACTAGCCTTGGGGTCGTGTTCACCGCCCTGCTCTTCGCCGGTCTTGCGGTCCTGTGCATCGTGGCCGGCCTCGTCCTGATCCGACAACGGCGCGCGTACTACGACGCGGACGACGACGAGTCGTTCGACGATGAGCCCTCCGCCTCGATCGCTCCGCCCGTCCTCGACGTACCCGCGGGAGGACTCGGTCAACGCGTCCGGGCGCTCTTCGGCGGCGGCGTGTCCGACGTGACGTGGAAGGAGTTGGAGGAGCTCCTGATCAAGGCCGACGTGGGCCCACGGGGCTCGGCGGACCTCGTGCAGCGCGTCCGTGATCGGTTCGAGCCGGGGAGCGATCCGGCGGGCGTGCTCCGGCACGAGATCCTGTCTGTCTTGGGGACCGACGAGGCGCTCCACCTCGCCGACGATCGGTTGGCGGTCATCCTGGTGGTCGGCGTGAACGGATCGGGAAGACCACCACGATCGGCAAGCTCGCGAGATACCTGGCGGGGCAGGGGCACTCGGTGAGCCTTGCGGCCAGCGACACGTTCCGCGCCGCCGCCGGTGAGCAGCTCGAGGTCTGGGCGCAGCGGTCCGGGGCACACATCGTCTCGCAGCAGCGCGGCGCCGATCCGGGCGCCGTGGCGTTCGACGCGGTGACGTCGGCGACCGCCCGCGGCTCCGACGTGCTCATCGTCGATACGGCCGGGCGTTTGCACACCAAGACTCCCTTGATGGACGAGCTCGCCAAGGTGAAGCGGGTGATCGAGAAGGCCGGAGCCGAGGTCGACGAGACCTTGTTGGTGCTCGATGCGACCACCGGGCAGAACGGGATCTCGCAGGCGCGGGCCTTCACCGACTCGGTCGAGCTGACGGGCGTGGTCCTGACCAAGATGGACGGATCGGCGAAGGGCGGCGTCGTCCTCGGCGTGCGCGAAGAGTTGGGTGTCCCCGTGCGGTTCGTGGGTGTCGGTGAGGGGGCGGACGATCTCCGGTCGTTCCGGGCCGAGGCGTTCGCCGACGGATTGCTGAGGAGTTAGACCATGGCGAGCATCCTGATCGTCGAGGACCACCCGACGATGCGGGACGCGATGCGCCTTGTCCTGGAGGAAGACGGACACCAGGTGGAGGAGGCCTCGGACGGCGAGGTGGGCATCGCGATGGTGCGTGACCGTGCGCCCGATGTCGTGCTGCTGGACCTCAACATCCCCGTCGTCTCGGGAGCGGAGGTCCTCGAGACGTTGAAGGCCGATCCGGAGACGTCGAGCGTGTTGGTGGTCGTGGTGACGGCGACGGGGGAGGAGGGCCGGCGCAAGGCGATGTCGCAAGGCGCCGACGGCTACATCACGAAGCCGTTCAGCCCACTCGCCCTGCACCAGACAGTGGCGCGGGTACTTCGAGGTCCCTCGCCGTCGGGATCGTGACGATGAACGTGGCACCGTCGCCCGGCTCGGACTCCAGCGCGACCCAGCCGCCCATCGCCTCCGTCAGCTGACGGGCGATGTAGAGGCCGAGCCCAGCTCCCTCCGAGTGAGTCGCCGAGGACTCGGTCTGGTGGAAGCGATCGAAGATCGCGTCGCGCTCCTCCAGCGACACGCCCGGTCCGTGGTCGCGCACCGCGAACGTGACCGTGCCCTCGGAGCGCGAGTCCACCCGCAGCTGCACCTTGGTGTCCGCCGGTGAGAACTTGATGGCGTTCATCAGCAGGTTCGTGAGCACCTGGATCAGTCGCTGCCCGTCGACGATCAACTTGGTGGGCGCGCTCGGCTCGGCGCTGGTCTCGACGCGCGTCCGAAGCTCTCCGAGTCCCTGGCAGGCCTCCAGGAGCAGGACGTCCGTGTTCACCGGGTGCGGCATGAACGTCAGCTTCCCGGCCTCGATCCTGGAGATCAGGAGCAGATCCTCGACGAGGCGGATCAGCCGGTCGGTCTGTGAATGGATGATCCCCAGGTACTCCTGCACCTCTTCGACCGACAGCTCCGCGTGACGCCGGCGCAGGGCGTCGACGAACCCGCGGACCGCCGTGAGCGGGGTGCGGAGCTCGTGGCTGGTGATCGCGACGAAGTCGGACTTCAGCTCGTCGAGCTCTCGGAGCCGAACGAGCATCTCTTCCTGGCGGGAGCGAAGGCGGGCGGCCTGCACGACCAGCGAGACCTGGTCGGCCAGCCGTCCGAGCTGCAGGAGGCGCTCCCGGTCGATCGACCCGGGCACGTCGCCGCGCTCGTGCAGGAGCCCGATCACCGCGTCGCCGGCTCGCAGCGGGACGACCGCTTCCGCGGGATCCTGCTGCAGGTTGGGCCGGGCGAGCTCGGGCCCGGAGGCGAACGGCTCGCTGCCGGCAACGAATCGGGTGTTCCGGCGGTAACCGGGATCGCCGTAGACGCCCGCGGCGACCAGTTCCTCCACTCCGCCGTCGCCGGCCTCGAGCAGCAGGATGCCAAGCGAGTCGCACTCCATCTCGCGTCCGACCGCCTCGGCGATCTCCTGGATGCCCTGGGCGGGGTCCTCCGACGCCACACCGGCCAGGATCGCGGTGTGGAACGCCGATAGGTCGCGCCGCGCCTCGGCCTCTCGCCGGGCGGCGTCCTCTGCGCGCAGGGCGGCCTCCTCTGCGGCGATCGTTCGATCCTGGGCTCGCTGGGACTCCTTGCGGAGCGAGTTCGCGAACACGCCGGCGACGAGGGCGATGACCGCCGCCATGCCCACGCGGAAGGCGACGGCGGGGCCCACGAAGTGATAGCTCGGGAACTCCTCGGACAGATACATCTCGCGAGCGATCTCTGAGACCAGCAGGACGGGGAGCGGGGCGAACGCGCCCAGGATGCCGTAGCGCATCGCGCCCTCGATCGGCAGCAGGTACGCCATGACCCACGCCGGGTCCGAAGGCTTTGCGGCAGCGACCCAGACCCATTCCAGGATCACGACGGTGTCCAGGAGGAAGGCCACCGCGCCGACCCAGCGGAGGTCCGAGAGCCGCCGTGCCTGCGCCACGAACTGGGTGAAGAACAGGTTGCTGAGCAGCATCCCGAGCGTGAGGACCAAGCCCAGCTCGAAGGCGTACGACGGGGCGTTCGGATCGACACGCTCGACCATCGTTTGGACCAGGGCGTACGCGATCAGGAGCCAACGGACCTTGACGAGGCCAAGCTCCAGACGCTTCGCCTGCTCGAGATCTCGCCGCATCGGCGTCCCATTCCCCCCGGGCGGCTAGAATCGTCGGCGCGAGCGGTACCGCCCGGCCCCGCTCGCCCTACGTTCTCATGTTCGACACACTGACTGACGGCCTGAACAGCGTCTTCAAGAAGCTCCGGTCCCGCGGCAAGCTCCATCCCAAGCAGGTGGACAACGCCCTGGGTGAGATGCGGGTCGTCCTGCTGGAGGCCGACGTCTCGGTCGAGGTCGTCGACGACCTCCTCTCGCGTGTCCGCGAACGGGCGCTGTCCGAGGAGGTCATGAAGAGCCTCACCCCCGGCCAGCAGATCGTGAAGGTCGTCGACCAGGAGCTGACGGTCACGTTAGGGGGCGAGCATCGGCCGTTCACGCTGGCCCAGGCCCGACCGGCCGTCATCATGATGGCGGGGGTCCAGGGCTCCGGGAAGACGACCGCCTGCGCCAAGCTGGCGATGCTGCTGAAAGGCAAGGGTCGCCGGCCGCTGCTGATCGCGGCCGACCTCGAGCGACCGGCCGCCGTGGAACAGCTGCGGACCCTCGGCCGCGAGATCGGCGTTCCGGTGTTCTCCGAAGGTCGCGATCCGGTCAAGGTGGCCAAGGCGGGGGTGAAGGAGGCGGAGCGTCAGCAGGCCGACGTGGTCATCATCGACACGGCCGGACGGCTGCACGTCGACGCCGACATGATGAAGCAGGCCCGGCGCATCCGCGACGTGACGAAGCCGCACCACGTGCTGATGGCGTGTGACGCGATGACGGGTCAGGACGCGGTGGTTCAGGCCCGTGCGTTCATGGCGGAGGTCGACACCACCGGCTTCATCCTCACGAAGCTCGACGGCGACGCGCGCGGCGGCGCCGCGCTCTCCATCACCGCGGTCACGGGCAAGCCCGTGTACTTCGTGGGCACCGGCGAGAAGCCCGGGGACCTCGAGCCGTTCTATCCGGACCGGATGGCCGGGCGCATCCTGGGCATGGGCGACGTGCTGACGCTGATCGACAAGGCGCAGGAGTCCATGGACGCCGATGCGGCCCGGGCGTCGGCCGAGCAGCTCTTGAAGGGACAGTTCACGCTCGACGACTTCCTCACGCAGCTACGGGAGATGCGGAAGCTCGGGCCGATCCAGGATCTGCTGAAGTTGCTCCCCGGCGTGCCGGGCGGGAAGGACGCCATGAAGGACCTGGCGAGCCAGGTGGACGACGGGCAGCTTCGGCGCGCCGAGGCCATCATCCTTTCCATGACCCCGGAGGAGCGCCTGAATCCCGCTATCATCCATGGGTCCCGGCGCCTGCGGATCGCCAACGGCTCGGGTTCCACCACCAGCGACGTCAATGGGCTGCTCAAGGACTTCGAGGGCGCCCGCAAGATGATGCGGACGATGATGGGGGGCAAGCGCATGCCGGGCATGATGAAGATGCCCGCCGGTGCCCCTCGAAGCACGAAGCGCTAGACCAAGAGAGACGAAGAGAGGGAACGACGACATGGCGACGAGGATCAGGCTGCGGCGGATGGGCGCGAAGAAGCGTCCCTTCTACCGCGTGGTGGTGGCCGACCAGCGGGCTCCCCGCGACGGCCGCTTCATCGAGAACATCGGCAAGTACCACCCGCTCGAGGACCCGTCGCTGATCGAGATCGACGAGGAACGCGCCCTGCATTGGCTCCGGGTCGGTGCGCAGCCGAGCAGCCAGGTCCGCAACCTGATGGTCAAGATCGGCATCTGGGACCGCTTCGTCGAGGAGCGCCCCGCCGCCGCGGATCAGGTGCGGACGCGGACCGAGAAGCCCGCCGCCGGCCGATTGTCGAAGAAGGCCGCCGCGAAGGCCGCCGCCGAGGCCGAGTCGCCACCCGCTCCGCCCGAGGAGCCGGCCCCGGCCGTGGCCGAGATCGCCCTGAGGCCGAGATCCCTGAGGCCGATGTCCCGGCCGAGTCCGCGCCCGAGGTCGAGGCGGTGGCCGAGGTCCCGCAGGCGACCGACGCCTCCGAGCCCGCCGCGGACGAGGCTCCGGCAACCGATGAGGCACCTGCGACCGACGACGCGACCCCGGCGGTAGACGAAGCGCCCGCCGAGGAGGAGACGACCCAGGCGTGAGGGAGCTCGTGGAGTTCCTGGCTCGTGAGCTGGTCGACGACCCGGACTCCGTATCGGTCACGGAAGCTGCCGATCAGCGTGGCACCCTCATCACGGTGCGCGTCGCCCCTGACGATATGGGAAAGGTGATCGGCCGGGGAGGCCGGACCGCGAAGGCGATCCGTTCCGTGGTGCGCGCGGCCGCCACCCGTCAGGGTGTCTCGGTCCACGTCGACATCGCCGACTGAGGTGTCCGAGCCGACCGTCCTCGTCGGCAAGGTGACCAAGGCACACGGGTTGCGGGGTGAGGTCATGGTCCTCGTCTTCTCCGACAACCCCGAGCGCTTCCAGCCCGGAGCGTCGATGTTCCTGGAGGACGGCCGCGAGGTCCGCGTCCGTGCATCGCGTCCCAACGGCGGGCGGCTGCTCGTCGCGTTCGAAGGGGTGGCCGATCGCAACGCGGCGGAGGCTCTTCGCGGTCTCACGCTCGTCGTCCCTCGCTCGTCCCTGCCCGATCTCCCCGAGGGCGAGTTCTGGCCGCATGAGTTGGAGGGGTGCGTGGTGGTGACGGAATCCGGGCGCACGCTCGGAGCCATCACCGACGTCGTCGCCAACGCGGCGCAGGATCTGTGGGTGGCGGTCGACGAGTCGGGGAGCGAGATCATGGTTCCGGCGATCCGCGAGGTGATCGTCGACGTCGACGTGGACGCCCGTCGCGTGTTGGTCCGTGACATCCCCGGTCTCACCGCGCCGGACGACCCGCGCACGTCGTGACCCAAGACACCTCGTCGTCCTGACGGACGTCACCGCCGAACCGTGCCGGGCAACGCCGTGGCGTCCCGGCCATGCGCGTACGGTCGACGCATCGGACCTACGGAGGTGGCGCACATGCTGTCGGGTGACATAGCCAAGTTCCAGATCGAGGATCGGATCCGGGAGGCTGAGCGGGCTCGCCTGTCGGCGCGGCGCCGGCCCGTCCGCGGACCTGCTGGGTTCGTGGTCGCACGGAAGGCAAGCAGCGGGCTCCTCGCGGCCGTCGCCGGCGCGCTAGCCTCCCTGCGTGCGGATCGACATCGTCACCATCTTTCCCGCGATCTTCGAGAGCCCACTCCGTGAGAGCCTGCTCGGCCGTGCCGCGGCGGCCGGGATCCTCGACATCCGGCTCCACGACATCCGCGATCAGACCACCGACCCGCACCGCCAGGTGGATGACGAGCCGTTCGGCGGCGGGCCCGGCATGGTGATGAAGCCCGAGCCGGTGTTCGCAGCGGTCGAGGCTCTTGGGGACGACCGCGGTCGAACGATCCTCCTCTCACCGGCCGGCCGCCGGCTGGACCAAGCGCTCGCCCGCGAGCTCGCGCGGGAGCCGTGGCTGGTCTTGGTCTGCGGCCGCTACGAGGGAGTCGACGAGCGCATCGTTCAGGGTCTGCCCGCGGAGGAGATCTCGATCGGCGACTACGTGCTGTCAGGCGGCGAGCTCCCCGCCCTCGTCCTCCTCGAGGCCGTGACCCGGCTCGTTCCCGGGGTGATCGGCAAGGAGGAGTCGCACGAACGGGACTCGTTCGGTCCGGGCGGGATCTTGGACCACCCCCATTACACGCGGCCCCGCGAGTTCCGAGGCATGGCGGTCCCCGAGGTGCTCCTGTCCGGGAACCACGCGGCGATCGAGCGTTGGCGGCGAGACGCCGCGGTGGAGAAGACCGAACGGAACCGCCCCGACCTGCTCGGTCGAGAACCGGTCGAGCCGGACTAGTGGCTCACAGGCCGGCGATCCGCGCCAGGCCCTCGACCTTGGTCAGGACGTAACGCTTGCCGTCCCGCTCCAGCAACCCCCGCCGCTGGAACTCCGAGAGCACGCGGGTGACGTTCTCTCGGCTACCGCCGCAGAGGCTGGCGAGGTCGGCGTGCGTCACGGCCGGGATCGCCCGACCGTCCTCCGGCAGGTCGTCGAGCGACGGCGTGGCCATCTGCAGCAGCCGCTTGGCGACCCGTCCCTTCAGATCGAGGAAGAGCAGATCGTCCACGAAGGCCTCGTGCGAGTGGACCTGGCGGGCCAGGACCCGCAGCAAACTCCGCGACGCCGAGGGCTCGGTGGTGAGGAAGCCGAGGAAGTCATCGGCCGAGACGATCCAGACGCTCGAGTCCTCCAGCGTGAGGACGCTCGCCGTCCGATCGATCTCCGCGAGGACGCCGAGCTCGCCGACGAACTGCGGGACATCCACGGTCGCGTGCAGCACGCGGCTCCCCGTCACCGAGATGGAGCTGATCTCGACCCGGCCGTCGACCAGGAAGTAGATGTCTTCCGCCACGTCGCCCTGATGACACAGGTACGTGCCCTTACGGTATTGCCGCACACGGCCGGTCCTCGCGAGCCGGCCCACGGCTGCTTTGGGTACGCCGTCCAAGAGCGGCGTTGCGAGCATGGCCGTCTGGACCACTGTCACATCGGCGTCCGTCCGGGGCATGGCGCGTAGCCTAGTCCACGGTCGTCAGATGCGGAGGGGACGCAAAACAACGGGCCCGGCGAACCGGGCCCGTTGTTCGGGGATGGTGGGTCGTTGCTCAGATGTGCTGGCGCTTGGCGACCTTCTTCGCGGTCTTCTTGCTGCTGATCTTCTTCAGGGAGGTCTTCTGCACGCCGGCTGCGGCCGTCGCGCCCTTGGCCGACTCGGTTCCCGCTGCCTTCGGCTGGATCTTCTTCTCCGGCATCCTGCTCCTCCTCCGCTCGGCCCCCAGAAGGGGCGCTTCCGATGCCGACATCATGGTGCCGGTGACCCCCGCGTGACTGTGCCGCTGATCACCGGCCTCGGTGTGCCGTCCACCACGGCGATCGCGTGACGGGCGTCACCTCCTCAGGTGACCGGCGTCACACTCCGGACTGTGATGTGCGTCACGTGTCGAGCTCGGGAAGGTCGACGGGCTCGGGGCGCGGTTTGCAGGCGCCGCAGAACAACGCGTCCTCGACGATCAGCGAGCGCGTCACCTCCGTGGTCTTGAACAGCTCCAGGATGAAGGGCTGCATCTTCGCGTGGTCTTCGCACACGCCCCTCCCGCAGAACCGGCAGACCCCGACGGCGGTTCGACGACAATGCCAACAGTCCACGCGCTCACTCCTCCTCGGGTGCCGGCTCGGCACACGGCGTCAATGGTGCCACGTGCGTCCCGTCGCGAGCTTCAGGCTGCCACGGGTGAACGCATCCGCCACCACCCGATCGAAGCCATCCCGATCGAGGGCGAACGCGCGCACGGGCGTCAGGGTCGTGACGGTGGCGGTCCGCGCGGTCGACGCCAGCAGCCCGATCTCGCCGAAATGCGCCCCGGGCCCCAACGTCCGGATGTCCCGGCCGTCCCTCGAGACCGTCGCCTGACCCGAGTGGATCACGTAGAAGAGATCCGACGCCTCACCCTGCGTGACGAGCGGTGTGCCCGGCGGCACCGACGCCCATCGGCCGTGCTCGAGCAGCTCCGCGAGGCTCGTCGTCCCGAGTCCGGCGAACGGCGGGAGGTCGCGGAGCTCCGCCATCGCTTGCATCGTCGGTGCGAAGTTGGGTGCGTGGATCGAGTCCGCGAGTAGCCGGTCGAACGTGCCTTTGTCGACCTCGAAGACCTCGGCGTCCTCGACGGCACGCACGGTCGCCGTTCGCCTGGCCGATTCCAGGAGTCCCATCTCGCCGAACGACTCGCCCCGCTCCATCACGCGGAGCACCTGGACGTCTCCGGACTCAGCGTCCTCCTCCTCCACGGCGATGCGGCCGTTGCGGACGACGTAGAACGCCGTGGGTCGCTCACCTTGCCGGAAGACGGGTTGGCCGGCACGGATGCCCTTCAGCGCCACACGACCCGCGAGGTCGTTCAGGGTCTCGACCGGGAGGTCGTCGAACGCGGGCAGCTCGTCGATCAGCTCGGCGGCTTCGATCCGCCACTTCGACTCGGCGCGGAAGACGACCCCGCGCACGATCCCGCGTACCCGACGCACGATCGCGCGGACCAGCTGCACGAGCCCGCGGATCGCCGGGCCCCCGAGGAAGACCACGAGCAGCAGGAGCAGCACGCGTGATCCGAACCCGCCGTTCCAGAGCGAGGAGACCAGATCACCGAAGATCTCCTGCCAGAAGAAGTACGCCGTGTAGAAGGAGAAGACGGTGAACACGATCCCGATCACGGCGTACAGGCCGAGGCCGACCTCCTGCTTGGTGAACCGCTCCCGCGTCCGCAGCTTGTGCAGGAGGTCGTGCTGCAGGAACTCGAGCGACCGCGGGCGCAGGTCGGGCACCTGGATCAGGTCGGACAGGATCCAGTACCCGTCGAGCTCCAACAGCGGGATCAGGTTGAGGAAGATCACGAAGTAGTTGATCAGCGCGAACTTGTAGAGGAGCCCGGCGAAGCTCGCATCCGGCATCAACGCCAGCACCAGTGTGGCGAAGCCGGCCAGGACGAGCTCTGCGAACGGCCCGCCGAACGACTGCAACATGCGTTGCCGGCGGTCGAGCATCAGGCTGTCGGAGGCTTCCACGAAGAACGCGGGCGATCCGAAATAGATCATGAAGCCGGCGCTCTTCACGCGACGGTCGAAGTGCGTGATCGTGGCCGCGTGGCCCAGTTCGTGGAAGAACGTCAGCACGAACCCGAGTGCGAGCAGGATGAGGGACTCGGCCGGAGCTGAACGCGAGCCGAGCGAGAAGTCCCCGGAGCGTTGGATGTCGACGAACGCGATGAACCCGACGACGGCCACGAGCGCGGCGATCACGGCGCCGGCCGGGCGGAAGAACGGCCACAGCACCCGGCGGTACCACCACTTCACGAACCCATCCGCACCCATCCACTCGATCGACAGGGTCTTGAGGAAGATCCGCACCTTGCGCTGCGCCGGCGTCAAGGGATCGAGGGCTCGAGCCACACCTTGCGCGACCCCGACCGGCACCGGCTCCAGGAACCCTCCGAGCTCCAAGATCTGGACGAGTTGCGTCACGCCCGACGCATCGAGCCCGCGGTCGTCCTCCAGCCGAGCGACGGCGATCTCGCCGACGGTGCGGGTCCCGTCCATCAGGGGGAGGAGATCCGCTTCCCAGGGTTCGAGACGGTAATAGAGCATCGCGCGCGGGTTCGCCACCATCGCGTAGTCGTTGCCCCACCGCAGGGCGAATCGCTTCACCTCGATGTCGGACGCGAGCAACGGACGGAACCGGCTCAGGTCGACCCGATCGAGGATCTGTTCATAGACATCCGCGAGTCCACCGGCCGCACCGGAGCGGGCGATGGCGTCGTTCAGCACCTGCCGGAGATCCACGGGACCGTGCGCATGCTCGAGCCGATCGCGGATGGCCAGATCCACACGGATGCGGGCGCGAGCCATCCGTCGACGATGGATCGCCGATTGGAGGAAGATGGCCAGCGCGATACCGGCGACGACGAGTCCGAAGATGATCGCTCCCACGCGCCCTTCCCCTCGGCGTTGGTCGACCGCCGGGCGGCACATCATGCCTCGCAGGGCTCGTCGGGTCGAGCCTGTGACGTCCGGCGGAGGTCGTGGATCGGCGTCGAATGAGCCGCTGGTACACTCGGGAACCGCTGTCATGAACAAGACCGATCTCGTCGAGCAGTCCTATCTGCGCTCGGATATCCCGGAGTTCCGTCCAGGCGACACCGTGAAGGTGCACGTGCGGGTGGTGGAAGGGAGTCGCGAGCGGGTTCAGGTGTTCCAAGGCGTGGTGATCCGCCGGCAGAACGGTGGCCTGCGCGAGACGTTCACCGTCCGCAAGATCTCGTTCGGCGTCGGCGTGGAGCGGACGTTCCCGGTGCATTCACCGTCGATCGCCAAGCTCGAGGTCGTGAGCCGCGGCAAGGTCCGTCGGGCCAAGCTCTACTACCTGCGGGAGCTTCGTGGGAAGAAGGCGCGGATCAAGGAGCGCCGGCTCGATGACTCCAAGCTGGCCGCCCTCGAAGCCGCGATGCTGGCCGCGCAGCAGCCCGATGAGGATGAGCCCGACGAGGTCGGCGACGTCGACGCCGAGTCGACGCTCGACGCCGAGGCGGAGCTCGACACCGGCGACGACGATGCGGAGGTGTCCGACACCGGCGAGGGAAGCTCGCACGAAGAGGTTCCCACCATCGAGGACGACGCGTCCGCCGAGCAGGCGGAGGAGAAGGCCGAGGCCTGAACCCCGTGGGCGATCGCCCCGGCTCGTCCGAACCGCTCGCCACACCCTCGCCACACATCCCGACCGAGCACGACGACGTCCTGGATCCGGAGCGTGTCGACGATCCCACCGGGGATCCGGCATCGCACGAACACGAGGACGAAGCCTCCTGGGGCTTCCTCCGCGAGTTCGCGTTCCTGACCCTCGCGGCACTCGTCATCGCGATCCTGATCAAGTCGTTCCTGATCCAGGCGTTCTTCATCCCGTCCGGGTCTATGGAACCGACGCTGTTGCTCAACGACCGGATCCTGGTCAACCGGCTGGCCTATCGGTTCGGCGACATCGAGCGGGGCGACATCATCGTGTTCGCCGATCCCACACCCGCGGAACACGACCGCGGGATCGTCGATTCCGTCGTGCATTGGCTGGGCGAGGGGATCGGGGTCGTCCGACCAGCCGATGACGACTTCATCAAGCGAGTGATCGGGCTCCCCGGCGAGACGTGGGAGATGCGGGACGGGGTCACGTACATCGACGGGCGGAGGCTCGACGAGCCCTACGTGAACCAGGCCGATCTTGATACGCGTTCTTTCGGGCCCGAGACCGTTCCGGATGGCATGCTGTTCGTGATGGGGGACAACCGCAACCACTCGGGCGATTCGCGGTTCCCACCGCCGGGTGGATTGGGCTACATCCCGGTCGACCGGGTGATCGGGCAGGCGTTCGTGATCATCTGGCCGCCGTCCCGGATGGGATGGCTGCACTGAACCGCGACCTCGACCGCTACGAACGAGCGCTCCGCGAGCAGGGCTTCACGCGCATCGCCGGGGTGGACGAGGCCGGGCGTGGCGCCCTCGCCGGGCCCCTCGTAGCGGCGGCGGTGATCCTGCCCGAGACGTTCGATCGCGAAGGGATCGACGACTCGAAGATCCTCACACGCCTGCAACGGGAGGCAGCCTACGAACGGATCGTCGATGGTGCCGTGGCGTTCGCGGTCCGCAAGATCGAGCCCGCCGTGATCGACGAGCGCGGGCTGCACCGGTCGAACATCGCGCTGCTCCGGCGGTGCGTCAAGGCGCTCGACGTGGAGCCGGACTACGTCCTGACCGACGGGTTCCCGGTCCCGAGGATGCCGTGCCTGTCCCTCGGGATCAAGAAGGGCGACGCCGTCGCCGCGAGCGTGGCGGCTGCCGGGATCGTCGCCAAGGTCACGCGCGATGCCCTGATGCGCCGACTGCATCGCCGCTACACGGACTTCGGGTTCGACCACAACAAAGGGTACGGGACGGCCGAGCACTGGGAGGTCCTGGACCGGCTCGGCCCCACTCCGATCCACCGGCTGTCGTTCGCGGGGGTCGGCCAGACCTCCCTCCCCGGGTTGGGCCGCGGTGATGTGGTGCGTGCGTGAGAGGATGGCTCCGCCCATGGAATCCGACGACATCGAGCGTTTCGAAGAAGAGCGAGAGCTGGAGCTCTATCGCGAATACCGCGACGTGCTCCCCATGTTCACGTTCGTGATCGAGACCGAGCGGCGCTTCTACCTGGCGAACAAGGTCGACATCGCGCACCTCGACGGCGGATGGGTCCAGGTGGACCTGGCCGACGCGTGGGTGTGGGACATGTTCCGCCCCGCGCGGTTCGTCGCGAGCGTCAGGGTGATGACGCGACGCGACGTCAACGTCGAGGAGCTCGCCCACCGCGAGGAACCGACCACGCTCCCCGAAGCCTGACCGGCCCCCGGCTCGGCGTCCGAACCTACCGGCGAGCGAGGGACGCGAGCCGCAGCGAGAGTGCCACGTCCGGCCTGGCCGCTCGTCCGCGCGGCTCGGGCTTGGGGAGCGGATCGCACTCCACATCGGCCCCCTCGCCCGGTTGTCGCGGTGGCAACTCGCCGGTCATCAGGAACTTCGCGATCTTGTTGTCGACGCACGCGTTGCCGAACAACGATCCGGCGTGGGTCGTGCCACCCGGCTCCGAGATGAGCACGGAGTTGGGGAACACGCTCCGCACGTAGAGGTTGCCCTCGAACGGGGTCGCGGCATCCAACGTCTGTCCGATCAACAACACGGGCGTGCCGTCGCCGACCACGGTCGTCGGGATACCCGCCGGGGCCGACCAGTAGAAGCACGGCGCGTTGTACCAGGCGTTGCCCCACGTGAAGAACGGTGCCACCTCGTGTGTCGCCCAGTTGTCCGTCTGCCACGTGGCCCAGTCTTGCGGCCACTGGGCATCGGTGCAGCCGACCGCGAGGTAGACCGCGAACCCGTTGTCATCGCCGGGGCCGTCGGCGTAGCGATACGCACCGATGAGCTTGTTCAGATCACCGTCGTGCACCCAGCGGGAGAAGACCTTGCCCAGATAGGTCCAGAGGCATTCGCAATAGGTCGCGTAGAGGAACGCGTCGTCCCACTCCGACGGTCCGATGATCCCCCCGGCCGGGTCCGATGCCATCCGTTGTTCTTCCGCCTCGAACCGCTTCGAGACCGCGGCCTCGGTCTTCCCGAGGCGATAGACGTCGTGGTGCTCCGCCAGCCACGCGAACCAGATCCGGATGTTCCGGTCGAACGCGAGGTCTTGGTTCAGGTTGGCCTGGTACCACACGTCACGTGGATCGACGTTCGCGTCGAACACGGCTCGTCGCATCTTGCCGGGGAACAACGTCGCATACACCTGCCCGAGGTACGTGCCGTAGGAGAAGCCGTAGAAGTTGATCTGCTCCACCCCGAGCGCCTGGCGGAGGAGATCCATGTCGCGAACGGCGTCGACCGTCTTCATGTGCGGGAGCAGTTCGGAGGCGTCGGCTTCACAGGCGTCCGCGTACCGCTCCGAGCGGTTCAGCCACTTCGTCTCGATCTGCTCGGTGCTCGGAACGTACGGAGGACGGTTGCCGTGGAAGTAGTTCGGGATGCACGAGATCGACGGCCGGCTCGAGCCCACCCCGCGTGGATCGAAGCCGATCCAGTCGTAGGCGTCACCTACATGACGGGGCACGTACTGCCCCAGCGTCACGAGCCCGAGACCCGAGCCTCCGGGACCCCCGGGATTGACCAGCATCACGCCCTGGTACTCGTCCGCCGGAACCGTGTGTCGGATCCGCGACACGGCGAGCTGGATCTGGTCACCCTCGGGATCGGCATGGTCGAGCGGCACGTCCACCATCGCGCATCGAGCGTGCGCCTGGCGCAGGTATGACTCCGCACATCGGCCCCATGCGATGGTCGGGGCAGACGTAGCCGAGATCGGTGTGCGTCCCGTCGCGGCGCCCTGGAGCCCGGCGACCAGCAGCGTGGATACGGTCAGCATGACGGCGAAGCGCTTCATGGTTCCCCCCTCCCGTGAGCCACGCGATTCTGCTCTCGGTCATCGACCCGGTCAAGCGGTGGAACCGGCGACCCCACGCACGCGCGATGGCGTGTCATCGGCCCGGCGTAGGGTCGGCCGGTGGCGGATACCAGAGCGATCGTCGGCCGGGCCGGGGAGGATGCTGCCCGGGCGACGTACGCGCGCCGGGGGTACCGCCTCGTGGCCCGGAATTGGCGGTGCCGGTTGGGAGAGCTGGACCTCGTGCTCGCGCGCGCCGGGATGCTGGTGTTCTGCGAGGTGAAGGCGCGGCGCGGGGTCACGTTCGGCGGCGGCTACGAGGCCATCACATGGCGGAAGCGCGCGAAGGTCCGCTCGCTGGCGGAAGCCTTCATCCAGGAAACCGGGGCTCGGCCGTCAGGCGTCAGGTTCGACGTGGCCAGCGTGGCGTTCGGCCCGAGCGGTCCCCAGGTCGAGCTGTTCGAGGACGCGTTCTGACGCGTTGAGCAGGGTGTCGACCACGCGGTCGGCGTCATCGTTCGTCGACAGGTAGTTCACGATGCCGGCGCGCAGGTACGTCCCGCCGCGGAGCGTTGTCGTCGAGACCCAGCCGGCCCCGTCCACCTCGAGGGCCCGCTGCAGGCCTTTCTGGTACGAGTCGATCGTCGCCGCATCCGCGTCGGCGAGCGCCGCCGGCACGTGGCGGAAGCACACGACGGAGAGTTCCGGCTCGATCACGTCGAACGCTTGCTCGCGGAGGCGCCCGGCGAGATGGGCGGCCAGGTCGTCGGTCTGCTCGATCAACCGCGCGAAGCCATCGGAGCCCAGGTGCTTCCATGACATCCAGAGCTTGAGGGCACGGAACCGACGCGTGCCCTCGAGCGAGAACTGGTACCAGTGCAACGGCCGATCCTCCGGCTCCCACACGCGGTAGTACTCGGGTTCGCGATGGAACGTGCGTCGCAGATCCTGTTGGCGCTTCACCAGCAGGGCGCCGATGTCGTACGGCTGGAAGAACCACTTGTGCGGATCGATCGTGATGGAGTCGGCGCGCTCCAAGCCCGTGACCCGGCCCGCGTCGCGGGACGACAGGCGCACGGCCCCGCCGTACGCGGCGTCGACGTGCAGCCACAACCCTTCCCGCTCGGCCAGATCGGCCAGCTCGTCCAACAGGTCGACCGAGCCCGTGTTGGTCGATCCTGCGACCGGCGCGATGCAGAACGGCGTCAGTCCTGACGCGCGATCCTCGTCGATCGCGGCGGAGACCGTCTCGGCATGCAGGCGGAACCGCTCGTCCGACGGCAGCACGCGGAGCACATCCGCCGGGAACCCGAGCATGTCGACGCCACGCGCGATCGAGAAATGCGCTTGATCCGACACGTAGATGCGGACACCCTCGAGCTGCGTCCCGCGGGGCGGTTCGTCGAGCCCGAGCACCTCGGCCAGATGGACGTCGCGCGCCACCGTCAGTCCCATCACGTTCGCCATGACGCCTCCGGACGCGAGGATCCCCCACGCGCCCTCGCCGTAGCCCGCCAGGTCACAGAGCCAGTGGATGACCTCCTCCTCGACGAAGGGCGCGGCCATCCCCGCGAGCCAGAGGTCGATGCCCTGGTTGGTCCACGCGGCGAGGGTCTCGCCGACGATCGCCATCGGGAGGGGCGGCGGGGTGAAATAGCTGAACGCACCCGGATGCTGTGCGGCGAAGAGGTAGGGAGCCAATCGTTCGTGGAACTCGGCGAGGACGTCGGCGGAGGCGGCCCCCGTTCGAGGGGCGGGTCCCGGGGCGCCGGCATCCCCGAAGTAGGCGGCGCGGAGCTCCGGATACAGGTCGGGAGCCGTCGGTCGCTCCATCGCCCGGTCGTAGAGCCAGTCGAGCGCTTCTGTCCACGTCCGTTCGCCGAGCGACTCGAGCGCGGCGCGTGCGCGCTCCGGATCCCGGACGTCGATCAGCTCGGGTTCTGGGTGCCAATCGAAGCGCTGGGACACGCGGCGGATGCTAGCAGCGGCGGTCTGACGCCAGGCAGAGGGGCTAGCGGTCGGGGCGACGGCGCGCGTCGCGGATCACCCCCACCAGCACGAGCGCTGACGAGAGACCGAGGGCGATCCACGTGAACGTGGCCTCGACGGACGAGGGCGAGCGCACCAAGCCGACCACCGACCACGCGAGCGCGGCGACGTTGAGGAGCCCGGCCGCCACCAGCGCGATTCGGCCACCGGGACCGACCTCGGTCCACGCGCCCTCTGGCGTTCGACGAAGGAAGGAGCCGGCCCACACCAGGACGAACGAGATGGCGATCGTGATCACTATCCACGGGATGAAGTCCGGCAACGGCGTCCGGAACCGATCCGCGTTGTACGCCTCGCTCGCGACGGCGTACACCAACGTCAGGAAGCGCAGGATCGCGACGAGGATCCCCTGGGTGATGAGGGTCGCGCCGACCAGGCGACCGAGCTGTTCGCGTCCGTCGAGCGTCGCGCTTCCCACGCCAGGAGTATTCCGCGGTTGACGCTCGCGGTCGACCGAGTGGAACGCGAAGTACTGGGCACGGTGAGCTTCGTCACAGCCGCGATCCATGGGTGGCGCTAGCGTTCCCCGGCGTGTACGGGCGTGTAGTCGGGGTCACCGTGCTCGGCGTCGGCGGCCACCTGGTGACCGTGGAGGCGTTCGTCGGGCGCGGGCTCCCCGCGTTGATCTTCACGGGACTTCCGGGTGCATCGGTGAACGACGCCCGCGACCGCGTTCGGCCGGCGGTCGAGAGTGCGGGCTTGGATTGGCCGCTTCGGCGAGTGGTGGTGAACCTCGCTCCCGCGAGCCTGCGCAAGGAGGGACCGGGCCTCGACCTGCCGGTGGCGATCGGCGTGTTGACCGCCACGGGACAGGTGCCCGCGCAAGCCGTCATCGGCTACGCGTTCGCGGGCGAACTCTCGCTGAAAGGGGAGCTCCTGCCGACGCCGGGCATCTTGTCCGTCGCCATCGCAGCCGCACGAGCGGGTCTGCGGGGCGTCGTCGTCCCCGGCGCGAACGCGGTGGAGGCCGCACAGATCGGATCGCTCCGCGTGGTGGGTGCGACGACGCTCGCCGATGTCGCAGGCTTCCTCCGCGGAAGCTGGGACCCGCCGCGGGTCGATCCGGGCCTGGCCACGCCGGCGGAGACGTCGAGGGTCGACCTGGCGGACGTGCGAGGACAGGCGCAGGCGCGACGCGCGCTCGAGGTGGCCGCGGCGGGCGGGCATAACCTGCTCATGATCGGGCCTCCGGGCGCGGGCAAGACCATGCTGGCGCGACGGCTCGCGACCATCCTGCCTGAGCTCTCGCGCGAGGAGGCCCTCGAGGCGACCCAACTCCATTCCGTGGCGGGACTCCTGACGGACCGGGGGGTGCTCCGGGCTCGGCCGTTCCGCGCGCCGCATCACTCGGTATCGATCGCCGGCCTGCTCGGCGGCGGAACCACCTTCCTCCGTCCCGGCGAGGTCTCCCTGGCACATCACGGTGTCTTGTTCCTCGACGAGCTCACGGAGTTCCGGCGCGACGCTCTCGAGGGTCTTCGTCAGCCGCTCGAGGACGGCCGAGTGGTGGTGACCAGAGCGGCGGGCTCCGTCGAGTTCCCGGCCAGATTCACGTTGGTGGCCGCGGCCAACCCGTGCCCCTGCGGCTTCGACGGCGATCAGCGCAAGCACTGCCGTTGCCGGGTCGACCGGGTCGAGCTCTATCAGCAGAAGCTCTCCGGCCCGCTGCTCGACCGGATCGACCTTCGGTTGCGGGTGCCGAGGCTCACCAAACAGGAGCTGATGGGCTCCGAGATGGGGGAGAGGAGCGACCTTGTCAGGGGACGCGTCCAGGAGGCACGTGAACGACAACGGCGGCGCCTCGCATCGATCGGTGTCGCCTGCAACGCGCATCTCTCGGGCCCGCATGTCCGGCGACACGTCCGGTGCACGGCGGCCGCCGAAGAGATGCTCGCCTCGGCCGTCGAGTCGCTCGCGCTCACGGGGCGCGGGTTCGACCGGGCGCTGAAGGTGGCCATGACCGTCGCGGACCTCGCCGGATCTCCGCACGTCGGAGCCGAGCATCTCGCCGAGGCGTTGTCCTACCGCGAGGGCTTCGGAGAGGGTTCGCTCGCCCGTGCCGGTTGACGAAGCGCCTGCGCCAACGGGATGGCCCGACGGGTTCGGCGACGGCCTGGAGGAACGTCGAGCGGTGGCGGTGCTGGCATCGCTCCGAGGCATCACCCCCCGGAAGCTCCATCGCTTGTGTTGGACGCGAGGGAGCGCCACCGCAGCTCTCGCCGACATCCGCGCAGGTCGAGCGGGCAGCGACGCGGACCGTGAGCATGCCTCGGTCGCCGACCCGAACCGGATCGCCGCCGCCGCCGCGGCGGCGGGCGCGCGGTTCCTCGCTCCCGGCGACGAGGAGTTCCCGTCGTCGTGCCTGCATCTCGACGACCCGCCGGTCGCGCTCTTCGTGCGCGGCGCGCGGCTCGACCTCCCGGAGCTCCGCGTGGCCATCGTGGGCGCCCGGAGGTGCTCTGCACTCGGTGCGGAGATCGCTCGCGATCTGGGACGGCGGCTCGGGAGCTCGGGCGCGTGTGTCGTCAGCGGGGCCGCGTACGGCATCGACGCGAACGCCCATCGGGGAGCGTTGGACGCCGGGGGGCGCACGATCGCGGTCCTCGGTTCCGGTATCGACGTCGGATATCCGCGATCGAGCGCCGAGCTGATCACCCGGATCGCCGACACCGGCTCGATCGTGAGCGAGTACGCGCCCGGGGTCCCGGCCGAGCCTCACCGGTTCCCGGCGCGCAACCGCATCGTGGTCGCGCTCGCATCGGCCCTCGTCGTCGTGGAGGGAGCATCGCTGAGCGGATCGCGGATCTCCGTCGACCACGCGCTCGATCTGGGGCGCGAGGTCTTCGCCGTCCCGGGAGCCGTCACCAGCCCGCTCGCCGAGGTTCCGTTGGCGTTGATCCGCGAAGGCGCCACCATGATCCGCGGCGCCGACGACCTCCTGCACGACCTCGGGTTCGCCGGTCCGACCCGAGAGGACGCCGAGCCGCCGATCGACCTCCCGGACGACGAGCGGCGCGTGTGGGTGCGGCTGGCGGAGCCGACGCTGCCCGACGTCGTGGCGCGCGATGCCGCCCTATCGATCCCCGACGCGGTGGCCGCGCTCATCCGCCTCGAGCTTCGCGGACTGGTGCGCAGTGCCGGGGGACGATACGAACGAACCCTGTCGGGAGGGCAGACTCACAGGTAAGGTGCCAGAGGCAGTCAGGTGATTGAACGCGTCTCCGGCCGCTGGTACAAGGGTTGAGCTTCGATCAAGCCCCACCCGACCGAAAGGACCTCGTGACGCCCCAGACGGACGAACTCCCCACGTCCGAAGAACGGCTCGTCGAGGCGTTCACGGCTCATCTCCGTCACGAACGGCATCTCTCCGATCACACGATCGTGGCGTATCGACGGGATCTGACGGGTCTCGCCACGTTCCTCGATCGAGGCGGATCGTCGCTCTCGACCGCCGGCTACCCGCAGCTTCGACGATTCCTGGCACAACAACACGCGCTGGGCTATGCGCGCGCATCGATCGCACGGCGCGTCGGCGCCATCCGCACGTTCTACCGCTGGGCGCTGATGGCCGAGGTGACCGACACCGACCCGTCTGCACTGCTCGGTTCGCCGAAGGTGGTGAACCGGCTCCCGACCATCCTTCGCCCGCGAGAGGCCGCCGACCTCGCCGAGGCTCCCGGAGCCGACGACGTCGATATCGGCGACGATCCGCTCGAGCGAGCGGTGATGTTGCGCGATCGCGCCGCCCTGGAGCTGCTCTACGGATCAGGGCTGCGCGTCGGCGAGGTCGCGGCTCTTACGTGCGAGCAGGTCGACCTGGACCGAGGACGTGTCATGGTCCGGGGGAAGGGCGACAAGGAGCGCGAGGTGCCGATGTCGGACCATGCGATCGACGCGCTGGATGCGTACGTGTCGGCCGGACGGCCGACCATGGCGGGCGACGACCGAACGTCTCTGTTCTTCAACCGCAAGGGGAAGCCATTCTCCGGGCGCGACATCCGTGCGATGGTGGAACAATATGCGGGGCGTTTGCTCCCGGGGCGGCGGGTCACTCCACATACCCTCCGTCACTCGTTCGCCACGCATCTCCTCGAAGGAGGGGCCGACATCAGAGCCGTACAGGAACTGTTGGGACACGCCAGCGTTGCGACCACGCAGCGCTACACGCACGTGTCCAGGACCCGGCTCTTCCAAGCCTACGAACAGTCGCACCCGAGGGCTTGACGTGGCGAAGACGACGAAGACCACCGCCCGCAAGCCGCCCGCCTCCAAAGCGAAGGCATCCAACGACAACCGCCGCATCACGATCCCGCCGGCGGTCGACGACGAGCTCGGCGCGTTGTGGGACGCGTTCAAGGGCAGTGCGTCGGACGAGGCACGCGAGCGGCTGATCTTGCACTACGCCCCGCTGGTGAAGTACGTGGCCAGCCGTGTCGCGACCGGTCTCCCGGCGAGCGTTGAGCAGGCCGACCTGGTGTCGTACGGCGTGTTCGGCTTGATCGATGCCCTGCAGAAGTTCGAACCGGGTCGCGGCAACAAGTTCGAGACGTACGCCATCCCGCGGATCAAGGGCGCCATCATCGACGAGCTCCGAGCGATGGACTGGGTGCCCCGGTCCATCCGGTTCAAAGCCCGCGAGATCGAGAAGGCGCACTCGGATCTGGAGGCCATGCTGAAACGACAGCCCACCGAGGCGGAGATGGCCGAGCGCCTGGGTATCTCTCGCTCGGAGCTGCACGACGTCGTGAGCCAGATCTCGTTCGTCTCCGTACTGGCCTTGGACGAGCTGGTCTCCGTCGGTGCCGATCGCGGCGAGCAGGTCTCGCTGATCGACACGCTGGCGGACAAGCACCTCGATCCGACGTCGGGCGTCGAGAGCCAGGAGACCCGTGGCCTGTTGGCCGCCGCGATCAACTCGTTGAGCGAACGCGAGAAGATCGTCGTCACGCTCTACTACTTCGAGGGCCTGACACTCGCGGAGATCGGCGAGATCCTCGGTGTCACGGAATCGCGCGTGTGCCAGATCCACACGAAAGCGGTCGGCGGGCTCCGCGGGCAACTCTCCGAGGTGGACTGAGCGACTTTCCCGTCGGCGTGACATCGGTCACGGCGCGCGTGCCACGACCGACCTACCGTTCGCCGAATGAAACGCACGGTCATCGCTGGCGCACTCGTGGTGTTGTCCCTCCTGGCCGCCGCACCGGCTCGCGCGAACGGTTCGTGGACGTGGCCGGTGACGGGTGCGGTCATCGGCGGATTCGATCCGCCGGGTACCCCGTTCGGTGCCGGGCACCGGGGGATCGACGTCGCCGCCGCGACCGGCTCGCTCGTCCGAGCCCCCGCCGCGGGTGTCATCACGTTCGCAGGCAGCGTGGGCGGGCGCCTCTTCGTCACGATCGATCACGGCGGCGGCCTGTTGTCGACGTGCTCGTTCCTTTCGGCGATCCTCGTCCACGAAGGTGACGTGGTGATCCAGGGGCAGAGCATCGCCCTCTCGGGCAGCGGGCACGTCGGTGACGTCATCCCCAACGTGCACGTGGGGGTCCGCCTCAACGGCGCCTACGTCGACCCGCTCCTCTACCTGACGGCGGTGGATGTGGCGGACCTGATCCGGCTCGCTCCGATCGCGTTCACGAGCTGAGCGTCGCTTCCCTCAGCGCCCCCTAGAATGGCGCGGCTTTGCGCGACCCCGAGCTCGTTCCCGCACGTCGACGCCGTCCCTTCACGGGTGCGATCGTCCTGACCGCCGCGGTGCTCTCCGGCGCCTGGGTGTTCGCCGGGATCGCTGCCGCCCAGGCGATCGGAGGGTGGACACAGGCGCAGGGGGACGCGGCGCACACCGGGTTCCTGGCCGAGGCCGCCCAACCGCCCTACCGAGAATCGTGGCACCTGGAGGTCTCGTCCGAGGGACCGGCCGCCGAGTTCGGGCTCTCGCAACCGGTGGTCGACGGCTCGGATGTGATCGCCGTCGGCTCAACCCGGATCGTCGCGGCCGACGTCGCGAGCGGCAGCGAGCTCTGGACCGTCGACCGGGACTACGGTCCGGCCGTCGCGCCGGCCATCGGCGACCTGTCCGGGGCACATATCCTGGTGTATACGGAGGGGTTCGGAGACTCGCCTCCTGAGGCGACGGGTACGCCCTCGGCCGAGGCGACCGGATCGGCGAGCCCATCGGCATCTCCGTCCGACGACGGTCCGTTCGACTCCCATCTCACCGCGATCGATCTCGACTCGCACGAGCCTGTGTGGGACGCCTCGCTCCAGCTCGCTGCGGTCAGCCGCACGGGCGTCACGATCGAGAGCGACACGGCATACGTGGGCGACAACAGCGGGACGGTCTACGCGGTCGACCTCGCCACCGGCGAACCACGGTGGACCGCGGATGTCGGTGGGTTCCTCACCACGTCGATCGCCGTCGAGGACGACATCGTGATCGTGACGGTCCAAGGCGGTCGATCGGTCCGGCCCCACCTGGTGGCGCTCAGTGACACGGACGGCTCGATCGTCTGGAACATCGAGATCTCGGGTGGAGCCGTGTTCGCTTCGTCACCGGCGATCGGTGACGGGCGCGCGGTGGTCGGGTTCTCCGATCAGACGGTGCGTTCGTTCGACCTGGCCGACGGGGCAGAACGATGGTCGACGCGGCTCAACAGCCCGATGTTCTTCACGGGCGCCCCGGCGGTCATCCCGGACGCCGTCGTCGTGGTGGATACGTTCGGACAGGTGTACCGCCTCGATCCGGCGACCGGCGAGCGTGTCTGGGACTTCGCGGTGAACGAGGCCGTGAACCGGAGCTCCGGTGTCGTGGCCGGGGATGCCGTGCTGGTCGCCACCTCAGGCGGCCGTCTGGTGGCGATCGACCTGGAGTCGGGGCTGCTCGTGTGGGAGACCGACGAGGGTGGCGGGCTGCTGCGCAGCCTTGCGCTCTCTCCGGAGTCAGTGGTCGGGGTCCGCGGCGGCGCGGGGGCCGGTCTCGTGGGATACGCGACCGACCCCGAAGGCGCGCTCGTCTCCGTCGCTTCGCCCACCGAGCTCGATCTCCCCGAGCTGTTGCTCGCGTTCGTCGCGGCGGCGGTGCTCGTGATCGCGCTGTCCGTGCTGGCGGGCCGATGGCTGGTGCCACGCATGGGTCCCGCGTTCCTCGATGACGAGGACGAGGTCGTGCCGGTCGACCCCATCGAAGGTGGCGAGGCATGAGCAACAAGAAGCGCAAGGGATCACGTCCGGGGCCCCGGCCCAGCGGCTACCGCGATCCGAAGCCCGCGGCACCTCCCGCGCGCAAGCGGGGGATCTTCGACTCGCTGTTCGCACCCCGGGTGGCCGGGGCGACCTCGATGCCGCGTGTGCGGACAGCGCTCACGCGCGGGGTCGTGACCGTCCTCGGCTCGCCTCCACTCGTGATCGCCACCGTCATGTACCCGCTGCTGGTGTGGTTGTTGCTGGTCGCTGCTGGGTACCAGGGCCCGTTCGCACCGCTCGCCAATCTCCTGGCGCTCCCTCCGATCGGGACGAGCCTGGATGCCTCCCTCGCCACCAGCCTCTTCGGTCTCCAGGGCGGGCTGGTCGGGATCCTCGTCTTCCTGGTGGCACGCGCGGTGGCCCTGGCGCTCCTGACCGGCGCCGTTGTCGAGGCGCTGGAGGACGGCCACGTCACTCGGGCGTGCCTGCGTCGTGCGGTGCGCGCCCTCCCCGTGACGTTCGCCGTCTGCATCGTCGGGGTGGGGATCCTGACGGTGTCGAGCTTCTTGGGGCCGCTCCTCGGACCCGGCTTCGGCATCTTGGTGCAGGTGGGAGCGTTGGTGGTCGGGCTCTACCTCTTCGTGTTCGCACCGGTGATCGCGGTCGACGAGGGACGGACGATGCCGGAGTCCCTTGGCCGGTCGATCCGGGCCGCTCGGCTGCCGGGGGCGGGCAACCTCATGCTCGCGGCCCTGTACGTCGTGCCGTCGATCGCGGTGATCGTCGCCCCCGGCAAGCCGGGCAACCTGATGGGTGTGAACCCCACGATCGGTGCCTGGGTGTTCGTCCTCCTCCTCAGCCTGCTCCACGTCGTCCTGCTCGCGACGTTCGCGTTCCGTTACCTCTCGGTGGCCCACGAGGTGCCCGATCCGCCCGAACGCCCGCCGTCGTCCACCGTTCGCGGACGTCGCTGAGCTGCGCGGACGGCCACTGGTAAGCTGACGCCGCCGGTGTGCGAAGCGCCGAGCACGCACGCCCGAGGACCGAGCGACGGGGTCCCTTCCGAACCGGGGAGGGCCGGAGCCGGGGAGATCCGGGCGGAGGAGAAGGCCAAAACCGAGCGAAGGAGGCACCCGTGCCTGTAGTCACCAGGCGGGAGCTCCTCGAAGCGGGAGTGCACTTCGGCCACCAGACACGCCGGTGGAATCCGAAGATGTCCCGCTTCCTGTACGGGGAGCGTTCCGGGATCTACATCATCGACCTCGAGAAGTCGTTGCAGGGCCTCGAGGAGACGTATGCGTTCGTCCGCGATCTGGGGCGCCGGAACGGCATCGTCCTGTTCATCGGGACGAAGAAGCAGGCGCAAGAGGTCGTGGCCACTCACGCGACCGGTGTAGGTATGCCCTACGTCAACAACCGCTGGCTGGGTGGCATGCTGACGAACTTCACCACCATCTCGAAACGGCTGGGACGCATGCGCGAACTCCGTGAGATGGAGCGGACCGGCGCGCTCGACTACCTGCCGAAGAAGGAAGCGATCCGTCTCCGCCGCGAGCGCGAGAAGCTGGAGCGCAACCTGTCGGGGATCCAGGACCTCGAGCGGGTACCCGACGCCGTGTTCATCATCGACACGAAGAAGGAGCACATCGCGGTGACCGAGGCGCGGAAGCTGGGCATCCCCGTCATCGCCATCGTCGATACCAACTGCGACCCCGACGAGGTCGACTTCGTGATCCCAGGCAACGATGACGCGATCCGCTCCGTGACGTTGGTCGCGCGAGTCATCGCGGACGCCCTTCGCGAGGGCCGCGGGATGGCCAAGGACGACCTGGTGGAGCAGATGACGGCCGAAGCGGTCAAGGCCGACGAGCCGGAGATCGAGACGCCGGAGGTGGCCGCCGAGATCGCCGCGACCACGGTGTTCGAGCCCGACCCGACGCCCGCCGACGCACCGGTTTCCGCCGCGTCCACCGAGCCCGAGGCGACCCAAGAGACCGATGTCGTGGCGACCCCCGAGCCCGAGGTGGTTTCGACCCCCGAGCCCGAGGTGGTGGTGGAGGATGTGGTGGCCGAGCCGGTCGCTGCCGACGCCGCCGAGGGGCCGGCATGAGCGACACGATCACGGCCGCGCAGGTCAAGGCCCTCCGGGATGCGACCGGTGCCGGGATGATGGACTGCAAGAACGCGCTCGTGGAGACGGGGGGAGACTTCGAGCGTGCCGTGGACCTCCTCAAGGAGAAGGGCCAGGCGCAGGTCCAGAAGCGCGCCGGGCGTTCCGCAGATCAGGGCCTCATCGACAGTTACATCCATTTCAACAACACCGTGGGTGTCCTCGTTGAGGTCAACTGCGAGACGGACTTCGTCGCGAACACCGACGAGTTCCGGCAGCTGGTGAAGGACATCGCGCTGCATATCGCGAGCCCGGCGTCGCCTCGGTTCCTGGTCCGTGAGGAATTTCCCGCGGACGAGCTTGAACGTGAGCGTCACATCTACGAAGTGCAGGCGAAGGAGACGGGCAAGCCCGAACATGTGGTCGAGAAGATCGTGGACGGCAAGCTCAATGCCCTGTTCAAGGACCATGTGCTCCTGGAGCAGGACTTCGTGAAAGACGACTCCAAGACCATCCAGCAGCTGCTCGACGAGGTCTCGGCCAAGCTCGGAGAGAAAGTTGCGGTTCGGCGGTTCGTCCGGTACAAGCTTGGCGAGTGACGGTCGATCTGATGGTCGGCCGGACGACGAGCCAGAGGGTGGGGCGATGGTCGAGCGCATGACGGAAGCGGACGCTTCGACCCGGCCCGTGTACGGGCGGGTCCTGCTCAAGCTCTCCGGCGATGCGTTCGCTCCGGCCGACACCGGCTACGGGATCAACACGGAAGCCACCTCGTTGCTCGCTCGGCAGCTGGCGGACGTCGTCGACCTGGGCATCCAGACGGCGGTCGTCGTCGGCGGCGGGAATATCTGGCGTGGTCGACAGGCCCCCGGCATCGACCGCAACCGCGCGGACTACATGGGCATGCTCGCCACGATCATGAACGCGCTGGCGTTGCAAGACGCACTCGAGAAGATCCACGTGACGACCCGTGTGCAGACCGCGATCCAGATGACGCAGGTCGCCGAGCCGTACATCCCGCTCCGCGCGCGGCGGCACCTGGAGAAAGGTCGTGTCGTGATCTTCGCGGCCGGGCTGGGCGTGCCGTTCTTCTCGACCGACACGTGCGCCGCACAACGTTCCCTCGAGATCCACGCGGAAGCCCTGTTGAAGGGGACGAAGGTCGACGGCGTGTACACCGCCGATCCGCACGTGGATCCGAGCGCGAGCCGGTTCGATTCGATCGAGTACGTCGAGGTGCTGCGCAACGGCTACCAGGTGATGGACGCCACCGCGATCTCGCTCTGCATGGAGAACAAGCTCCCGATCGTGGTGTTCGACTACCGCGAGGAGGGGAACATCCGACGCGTGGTCACGGGCGAACCGATCGGGACCCTTGTCCACGGAGGTGCGGCGTGACGATCGAGAGCAGTCTCGCCGAGGGGTCGGAGAAGATGCAGAAGGCGATCGCGCATCTGAAGGAAGACCTCGCCACCATCAGGACCGGCCGCGCCGCGCCCGCCCTGCTGAACCGCGTGACGGTCGAGTATTACGGGACGCCGGTGCCGCTGAACCAGCTCGCCTCGGTCGCCGTCCCTGAGCCCCGGCTGCTGATGATCACGCCGTTCGACAAGACGTCGGTGCCGGCCATCGAGAAAGCCATCCAGGCGAGCGACATCGGCGTGACCCCGTCGAACGACGGCAACGTGATCCGCCTGGCGTTCCCGCCGCTGACCGAGGAACGACGGAAAGAGCTGGTCAAGACGGTGCACCACCGCGCGGAGGAGGGCCGTGTGGCGGTAAGGAACGTGCGCCGGCACGCGAAAGAGGAGATGGAGAAGCTTGAGCGGGACTCCGCTATCTCGGAAGATGACCTGAAGCGTGCCGAGAAGGAGCTCCAGAAGCTGACCGATCAGTCCGTGGCGGAGATCGACGAGATCCAACGCCACAAGGAGCAGGAGCTCATGGAGGTCTAGTGGCAGACGACAAGCCCGGCGGCGACGATCTGTTCGAGGACCTGGACAAGTTCTTCGCTCCGATCCGCGATGTCGACTGGGAGTCCGAGGAATCGGCCTCCACTCCGGGTGACTCGCAGGAAGAGCACGTCGCCGTCCGGCCGTCAGATCCGGACCCCATCGTGATCGACTCTCCGGAGGAGATCGCGGCACCGGTGTCATCGGGGATCGACGACGACGGAGACGATGAAGACGCGTGGTACGACACCAGCGTGCTGGAGCCGATCGACGAGCTGATGGGCGAGGCCATCGGCGATGACGACGACATCGAGACGATCGGTGACACCGTGATCGACGGTCCCGAACCCGGCGAAGGCGCCGAGGCCGACATCCCCTCGACGGATCAGGGTGGACTCTTCGACGTTCCCGATGCCTCGAGCGAAGGGTCGCTCGATGACGACGAAGCCTTCACCCGAGGACATCGAGGCCGCCGCCGAGCACTTCTCGGGATCGATCCGCGTGGGAGGGCGACGAGGCGGCCGACGACGATGCGACGGCGCTCGCGGCGTCCACCTCGGCGGCCGGCGACGAGCTCTTCGCGGACATCCATGGCGGCGAGGTCGAGGACGACATCCTGTCGGACCTGGACGAGGACGACGGTGTGCCGCGGACCGTGGTGGTCGGATCCGAGGGACTCGGTGGTCCGAGCTGGCAGGAGCCCACCTCGGTGGAGGTCGGCGCAGATCTCGACCGTCGCGGTCCGAACGAGGGCGAGCGCGACGTCCCGGCGGCCTTCCTGACCGGCATCGTGCTGGCCGGCGTGGCGCTGGGCAGCCTGATGATCGGCAAGGGAGCGTTCGCGATCGTGGCGGGGCTCGTGGTGTTGGTGGCGCAGGGCGAGCTGTTCGGCGTCACCGTGAAGCAGCACCAGCAGCCGGCGACGGCGGTCGGCCTGGTGACCGGCGCGCTCATGATCGCGGGCGCCTACTACCACGGTGAGGCCGGCATCCTCGCGATGTTCGCGCTGGGCGTGATCGCCACGTTCCTGTGGTTCATCGCGGCACCGGCGGCGCACCGCAAGGGCTCGATCGTGCAGATCGGCGTGACGGTGATGAACATCGCGTACATCCCGCTGCTGGCGAGCTACCTGATCGTCACGCTCGCCATCGGGGGCAGCGACGGTAAGGCGCTCGTGGTGGCGGTGATCGGCCTGACGTTCATCTTCGACACCGCCGCGTTCCTGGTGGGCTCGGTGTGGGGCGGGTCGTTCTTCCAGCGTCCGCTCGCGCCGAGCGTGAGTCCGAAGAAGTCGCTCGAGGGCCTGATCGGCGCCACGCTGATCACGATCATCGTGGCGGGCGCGCTCGTGCCGTCGTTCGTCAGCCCGTTCGAGGACAAGCGGATCGAATCGCTGCTGCTGGCGCTCGTGGTGGCCGCCGCCGCGACGCTCGGCGACCTGGCGGAATCGCTGATCAAGCGGGACCTTGGCATCAAGGACATGGGGAGCATCCTGCCGGGCCACGGAGGCGTGCTCGACCGGATCGATTCCCTGCTCTTCGTCGCGCCCGCCGCGTTCCTGCTGTTCCGCGTCATCTTCGCGTAGCGGCGGCTGGCCGGCTTCGGCGTGGACTCGGGGTACGCTTGAGGCCATGAGGTCCCTCGCCATCCTCGGATCGACCGGGTCGATCGGCACGCAAGCACTCGACGTGGTTCGCCGCAACGCCGAGCGGTTCAAGGTCCTCGGCCTGTCCGCGGGCGGCACCAACCAGGACCTGTTCGTCGGACAGGTGCGGGAGTTCCTCCCGCCGCTCGTCGCGATCGCCGACGAGGACGCCGCCGACGACGTCAAGGTGAAGCTCGGCGCGCTGCCCGGGGTCGAGCTGATCGTCGGTCCCGACGCCACCGAGACGGTCGCTCGCGAATCCGAAGCCGACGTGGTGGTCAACGGGTTGGTCGGCTCCGCGGGGCTGGGCCCCACGCTCGCCGCGCTGCAGAGCGGCAAGACGCTCGCGCTCGCCAACAAGGAGAGCCTCGTGGTCGGCGGCGAGTTGGTGATGGATCTGATCAAGGGCGAGCCGGAACGGCTGCTCCCCGTCGACTCCGAGCACGCCGCTCTGGCGCTGGCCCTGCGTGGAGAGCGTCGCGACGATCTCAAGCGGGTCGTCCTGACGGGATCGGGCGGACCGTTCCGAGGGTGGACGCGCCAGGAGCTCTCCAAGGCGTCGGTCAAGGAGGCGCTCCAGCACCCGGTGTGGACGATGGGCCCGAAGATCACGATCGATTCCGCCACGCTCGATGAACAAGGGCCTCGAGGTGATCGAGGCGCACTACCTGTTCGCCCTGGACTACTCCCAGATCCACGTGCTGATCCACCCCGAGGGCGTGGTCCACGCGATGGCGGAGTTCAGGGATGGCAGCCTGCGTGCCGAGATGGCAGTAGCAGACATGCGTCTCCCTATCCAGCTCGCGCTCGCTTGGCCGGAACGCCTCCCGACCGGCGTCCAACCCGTGCCGTTGACCGACCGCGCGCTCACGTTCGAACCGGTCGATCGCGAAGCGTTCCCGGCGGTCGACCTCGCGTATCGGGTCGGAGGGCTGGGGCTCACGTTCCCCGCCGTGATGAACGCCGCGAACGAGGTGGCCGTCATGGGCTTCCTGGAAGGCAAGATCCCGCTGACGAAGATCGTCGAGGTCGTGCAAGCGATCGTCGACGAGCACGAGCCGGCATCCGTGGTCTCGATCGTCAACATCGAGCGGACGGATCGCTGGGCGCGGCAACGAGCCGCCGAGATCATCGAGGAGCGCTAGCCGTGTCCGGCACGCTGGCGATCGTCGCCTTCTTCACGGGCCTGCTGTTCATCATCCTGATCCATGAGGCCGGGCACTACCTGGTCGCGCGCGCGTTCGGATTCAAGGTCGAGGAGTACTTCGTCGGGTTCGGTCCCAAGATCTGGTCGTTCCGGCGCAAGGGCATCGAGTACGGGGTGAAGGCGTTGCCGCTCGGCGGTTACGTGAAGATCGCGGGCATGAACCCGTACGAACCGGTCGCACCGGAGGACTCGCACCGCGCGTATGGCGCCAAGCCCATCTGGCAGCGCGCGCTGGTGATCCTGGCCGGACCGGGATCGCACTTCGTCGTCGCCGCCATCTTGTTCGCCTCGTGGTTGTTCTTCTTCGGCGACCCTCGGACGCCGACCCCGTTCATCACCGGCGTCGAGACGACGATGAACGGGAGTCCGGCCCCGGCGGCCGAGGCCGGCCTGGAGCCCGGCGATCGGATCGTGGGAGTCGGCGACATCACGGACCCGACGCGCGAGGAGCTGCTCGTCTACACGACCGCGCACGTCGACGAGCCCGTCGAGTTCACGATCGAACGCGATGGGGACACGTTCACCACCCAGATCACGCCCGAGTCGGACACGATCGGTGGCGAGACGATCGGACGGATCGGCATCACGCTGGGCCCGGCGAAACCGGGCGTGATCGGCGCGGCGGTGGGCGGCGTGCGGGAGGTGGGGAACGCGATCAGTGAATCCCTGCATCAGATCACGAAGGTGTTCGGTCCCTCGGGGATCGGGCGGGTGTTCACCCTGTTGTTCACCGACGCGGAGCGAGGGACGCAGGATCCGACCAGCGTCGTCGGGATCGGCCAGGCCGTCGGCCAGACCGGTTCCGCCGGGGACTGGGGCGCCGTGTTGTTCTTCCTCGCGTTCGTCACGGTCTTCATCGGGCTCGTGAACCTGCTGCCGCTGCCGCCGTTCGACGGGGGACACCTGGCGGTGCTGCTCATCGAGAGGGTCCGCGGGAAACAGATGGACATGCGCAAGCTGATCCCCGTCTCGGCCGTGGTGATGTCGTTCTTCATCGTGTTCGTGCTGGCGACGATCTTGCTCGATCTCACGAAGCCGATCGATTTCTCCCCGTAGGCCACGAACGCCCACGGACGGCGCAACAAGTTCTCCACACCGCACCCGGAGACCCGCCACACGCTGCGGATACGATGGGCGGATGAGTGAGGAGACCGTGCTGGTCGTCGACGATGAGGAGGCGATCGCGGAAGCCGTTCGGGCGCGGCTGGAGAGCGAGGGGTTCCGTGTCCTCGTGGCCTTCGACGGACCGCAAGCGATCGATCTGCATCGCGAGCACCACCCTGATCTGGTCGTCCTCGACCTGATGCTTCCCGGCATGGACGGTCTGGAGGTCTGCAAGGAGATCCAGCGAACGGCGTGGACGCCCGTGTTGATGCTCACCGCCAAGACGGAGGAAGCCGACAAGGTCGCGGGTTTCGCGGTCGGCGCCGACGACTACCTCACGAAGCCGTTCAGCCTGCGCGAGCTCACCGCTCGGGTGAAGGCCATCCTGCGGCGGATCGAGCGGATGCGCGCGTCCGGGTCCGACGGACCGATCGTGCACGACGGCCTGGAGGTCGACCCCAGCCGGCGCCGTGTCGTCGTCGACGGCGACGAGATCGCGCTCACGCCGCTCGAGTTCGAGATCCTCGCGACGCTGGCGCGCGACCCGGGCGTCGTCTTCTCCCGCGAGCTGTTGATGGATCGGGTCTGGGGATACCGCGACTATGCGGGCGGCCGCGTGGTGGATTCCCACGTCGCGCGGATCCGGCGGAAGCTCGGCGAAGACGGGAACGAGCCGCGATTCATCCGCACCATCCATGGTGTCGGGTACGCGTTCCAGGGATCGTCGTGAGCTCCCGACCGCTCGAACGTCTCCCCACCATCCGCGCCAAGCTCGGGTCGACGATCATCTTCGCCGTCGGGATGACCGTCATCCTCATCTTCCTCATCCTCGGGTACGCCCTGCGGAAGTCGTCCCAGGACACCGATCGGTTGACGCTCCTTCGGGTCGCGCGGCGGTCTGCCGCCGGCACGTTGACGAGCACGCCCCGCCAGATCACCGTGATCCGTACCGGTCCCGACGGAGGATCGCTCACGTCGCCGGACGCCGGGTCACCGTTGCCGCTGTTCACCGATGGCATGGTCCACGTGGGGAGCACCGGCGAGCTCGAGTACGCCGTGGTGCCGGTGGTGCGGTCGGGCCAGGTGGTCGAGCTGGTCTATGCCGTGGAGTCGGCGCCGGGCGAGGGGTTGTGGGCGCGCGTCGGCGAGACGTTCCGATTCCTGACGGACTTCTGGTGGCAATTCCTGCTGGCCGGGGCGCTTGCCGCGAGCATCGCACTCGTGGTGGCGCGCTGGCTGGCGCGCGGCATGACCCAACCGCTCCGCGACATGGCGGTCGCCGCGCGACGGATGGAGACCGGCGACTACTCCCAGCGTGTACACACGAAGTCACGAGATGAGGTCGGGCAGTTGGCGACCGCGTTCAACCGGATGAGCGGGGAGCTCCAGAACCTGGAGCGATCGCGCCGCGACCTGGTCGCGAACGTCTCCCATGAGCTCAAGACGCCGATCGCCGCGATCCGTGCGCACCTAGAGAACCTCCTGGACGGCGTGGAACAGCCCGACCCGGCCACGCTGCAGGTGATGTTGACGCAGACCGAGCGCCTGGGCCGGCTGATCGAGCAGCTGTTGGAGCTGTCCCGCCTGGAATCGGGCGAGCTCCCGCTGCTCCGTGAGGAGACGCCCTTGGCGCCGCTCGTGTCCCAGGTCTTGTCCGAGATCGATGTCGCGCGCTCGGATCGCGGCGTGGCCGTCGAGAGTGCGTTGCCCATCGACCTCCCACCCGTCGATGCCGACCGCGAGCGGGTGCACCAGGTGCTCTTCAATCTGGTGGACAACGCCGTGCGCTTCACGCCTGCGGGGGGGGCGGTGACGGTGACGGCGCATCGACACAACGGCTCCGTCGAGGTGCAGGTGGCCGACACCGGCGTGGGGATCAGACCCGAGCACCTTCCCCGTCTCTTCGAACGCTTCTACCGCGCCGATCCCGCGCGCTCGCGTGAGGACGGCGGCACCGGCATCGGGCTCGCGATCGCCAGGTCCGTCGTCGAGGCGCACGGCGGCCACATCCGAGCCGAGAGCGAGCTCGGCGAAGGCAGCGTGTTCACGTTCGACCTACCGGTCGCGCCGGCGGCCAAGAACAGGAGGGAACCGTGAGGTCGAGGACCACCACCGTCGAGGTGACCGCGTCGGAGCGATACGGCTTCCTCGACCTGACCGACGACCTCCGACGCGCGATCAAGGATGCCGGCGTGACCGAAGGCGCGGCGATCGCGTTCTGCGAGCACACGACCGCCGCGCTCTTGATCAACGAGTGGGAGGACGGCGCCATGGCGGACTTCCGTCGCCACCTGACGGAGTTGATCCCCCACGAGGGCATCTACTACGCGCACGACGACTTCGAGATACGGACCCAGAACATGCACGAGGACGAACGCAAGAACGGTCACGCTCACGTCAAGGCGATGCTGCTGTCGGCGACGTCGCACGCGATCCCCGTGGTGGCGGGCGAGCCCGGGTTCGGCCGATGGCAGCGGCTGATCTTCGTCGAGCTCGACGAGCCCAAGGAACGCCGCATCACCTTCCAAGTGTTCGGGCTCTGAGAGACTGGACGCGGATGCCGGCAACGCGACGCGACACGAGACAGATCACGATCGGCGACGTGCGGATCGGGGGCGGTGCCCCGATCAGCGTCCAGTCGATGACCACGACGAAGACATCGGACATCAACGCCACGCTGCAACAGATCGCGTCGTTGGTCGCCACCGGCGTCGACATCGTCCGCGTCGCGGTCCCGCATTGGGAGGACGCCGAGGCGCTCACCGCGATCGCCGCGAAGTCGACCGTTCCCGTCGTGGCCGACATCCATTTCCAATGGAAGTACGCCATGGCGGCGCTCGAAGCCGGCATCCAGGGCCTGCGGATCAACCCGGGCAACATCAAGTACCAGGACAAGGTCCGTTTGATCGCTCGCGAGGCCAAGTCACGGGCCGTGCCGATCCGGATCGGCGTGAACGCGGGCTCGCTCGAGAAGGACCTGCTCGTGAAGTACGGCAGACCCACCCCGGAAGCGCTCGTCGAATCCGCCTTGAACGAGGCGCGCATCCTCGAGGACGAAGACTTCTTCGACATCAAGATCTCCGTGAAGCACTCGAACCCGCGCGTGATGATCGAGGCGTACCGGCAGCTGGCTGAGAAGTGCGACTACCCGCTGCACCTGGGCGTGACCGAGGCGGGTCCGATGCCGATGGGGGGCGTGAAGAGCGCGGTGGGGATCGGGGCACTCTTGGCCGAAGGCATCGGAGACACGATCCGCGTCTCGCTCACCGACGACCCGGTCGAGGAGGTCAAGGTCGGCACCGCGATACTGCAGTCGCTGGGATTGCGCAAACGCGGCCTCGACCTGGTGGCGTGCCCGTCGTGCGGCCGGGCCGAGGTGGATGTCCTGGGCCTCACCAAACAGGTGAACGAGGAGCTCGAGAAGAAAGGCATCACGGTGCCGCTCCGCGTCGCGGTCATGGGTTGTGTCGTGAACGGGCCGGGAGAGGCGCGGGAGGCCGATCTGGGGATCGCGGCGGGCAAGGGCCAGGGCTTCCTGATCGTGAACGGTGAGGTCACGGACAAGATCCCGGAGGACCAGTTCGTGGCGCGGTTGGTCGCCGAGGCCGAGAAGATCGCGGCCGCCAAAGCCGTGGCTCCCGCCGCCGACGACGAGCTCGTCTGAGACAGCCTCGTCGAGGCCTCCAGAGGCCCGCTCAACCTCCGGCCCATGGGATGCCGATGATGCGAGGCATGAGAGGGAGGATCCGGGCTGTCGCCATGTCCGCGGCGCTGGTGCTCACCGCCGCCGTGTTCCAGCCGGCGTCCGCGGCGCTGCCAACCCGTCGGGCCCCCGTGCCCGGCAGCTCGTGCCGCGTCTTCCCGGCGAACAACGTCTGGAACATGGACATCTCCAAGCTCCCCGTCGCGAAGAAGAACAAGGTCTGGAAGCGGTCGACGCACGCCGGCTCCACGTTGCTGCACCCCGACTTCGGACCGCCGAACTACGGGATCCCGTTCGATGTGGTGGACGGCTCGCACCCGACCGTGCATGTCGAGTTCGGCTACGACGACGAGAGCGACCCAGGTCCCTACCCGTTCGGGCCCGACATCCAGGTCGAAGGCGGGTCCGACCGGCACGCCAACATGATCGACCGCGACACGTGCACGCTCTACGAGCTGTTCGCCGCGGAGTGGAACGGCGGAGAGCCGACGGCTGGGAGCGGCGCGATCTTCCACCTGGAGGGACCGAACGCGAACGACCTGCGTCCCGCGACCTGGACGTCGGCAGACGCGGCCGGCCTCCCGATCTTCCCGGGCTTGGTCCGATGGGATGAGGTGGAGGCCGGCGCGATCGAACACGCGATCCGGTTCACGGTGAGCTGCACGAGCCAGCACTACGTCTGGCCTGCGCGACATCAAGCGGGGAGCAGCGACGACCGTTGCCCGCCGATGGGCGCGCGGTTCCGTCTCAAAGCCGGGTTCGGCACCTCGAACTACAGCGCCGACGCGAAGGTCATCATCGCCGCGATGAAGCACTACGGGTTGATCGTGGCGGACAACGGCAGCGACTGGTACTTCCAGGGCGAGGTCAACGCCCACTGGACCAACGATCTGATGGACGAGCTGAAGTCGATCCCCGCCGGCTCGTTCGTCGCGGTGAACGCGGCGGGATGCCGCGTGTCGCCGAACTCTGCCGCGTTCGCGTACGGTCCTCGCTGCCCCGCGCCTTAGCGGGAGAGCGCCAGGAAGTTCTCGACGATCCGCGGCCCTTCCGGTGTGAGGATCGATTCCGGGTGGAACTGCACGCCGTAGCGGGGGAGCGTCCGATGCTGCGCCGCCATCACCAGCCCGTCCTCGGTCCACGCCGTCAGTTCCAGTTCCTCAGGGAGCTGTTTGCGCAGGACGACCAGCGAATGGTAGCGCCCGGCCTCGAACGGTTCCGTCACGCCTTCGAACAGGCCCTTGCCTTCGTGGAACACGAGCGAGGCCTTCCCGTGGACGGGGGTCTCGCGGTCGACCACGCCGCCGCTCGCGACACCGAGGGCCTGGTGCCCGAGGCAGACTCCCAGCAGTGGGACGTCCTCCGGGAGGATCGGAGAGCAGCGACGTGAACACGCCCGCGTCCTCGGGCCGTCCCGGTCCCGGCGACAGGATCACGGCATCGGGGTGCCGCCCGACCAGCGCCTCGGCGGGCTCCGCGTCGGACTTCACGACCTCGGTCTGTCGGCCGAGGCTCTCGACCAGCTGCACCAGGTTGTACGTGAACGAGTCGTAGTGGTCGACGATCAGGATCATCCGGGTTCCCCTTCGCCGAGGAGCCTACCGTCGCCCGGCGCGACCGCGGGAAGGAGCGCCGAGGCTTTCGCCTTCGTCTCCTGCAGCTCGCGCTCGGGGTCGGAGTCAGCGACCACGCCCGCACCCGTCTGCACGGAGACGTGTCCGTCGGCGATGACCGCCGTCCGGATCGTGATGCAGAAGTCGAGGTCTCCCGCGAACGTGCAGATAGCCGACCGCGCCCGCGTACGGTCCGCGAGCCGTGGGCTCGTGCTCGGCGATCAGCTCCATGGCGCGGCGCTTCGGCGCACCGGTCACGGTTCCCGCCGGGAACGTCACCGCCAGCGCGTCGAGCGGATGGAGCTCCTCGCGGAGCTCGCCCTCGACCGTGGACACGATGTGCATCACCTTGGTGAAGCGTTCGACCTCCATCAGCTCCGTCGGCCGGACGGAGCCGGCCACGCACACGCGACCGAGGTCGTTGCGGGCGAGGTCCACGAGCATCGCGTGCTCGGACTGTTCCTTCGGGTCGGCGAGCAGCTCGTGCTCGAGCAGCCGGTCGCGGATCTCGGTCTGCCCGCGCGGGCGGGTGCCGGCGATCGGCCGCGCCGAGACGCGTCGCCCCTCCACGCGCACGAGCGGCTCGGGGGACGACCCGGCCAGCTCCATGCCCGAGCATCCGAACGAAGAACATGTACGGCGCAGGGTTCGTCACGCGCAGCCGGCGGTAGATCGGGAACCCGCCGTCGGGAGCGGCGAACGTCACACGCCGCGACGGCACGCCCTGGTAGATGTCTCCGGCCAGGATGTGCTCTTTGAAGGCCGACACCGTCCAGCGGTAGCCCTCGTCCGGCATGTTCGGCTCGCCGGCGTCGACGGAGCCCTGGGGGGGACCGACGGCGCGAGGGACGGCGTCTCGGCCGAGGCGATCCTGTCGGCCAGGTCGTGGACCGCCCGACGCCCGTCGTCGTACGCGCCGGCGGGCACGTGCGCGACCAGGATGAGCCGCTGCCGCCAGTGGTCGAACACGACGGCGCGATCGATCACCATCAGGCCGATCGGGCGGGCACGGCGCGTCGCCCGGCTCCGGCGCCGGATGCCCGTCGAGCAGCGTCGCCGCCTCGTACGCCAGGTAGCCCATGAGGCCGCCGATGAGCGGTGGGAGATCGGCCGGCCGCGGACCGGCGAGCGAGCGGGCGATCGCGATCAGCGCCTCCCGCGGCTCCGCGTCGGCAGGCGCAAGGCGTACCGGCAGCGGCGCGGACGACGTCCTCGATCCGCACGCCCGTCGCGTCCACGACGACCACCGCCGCCGGATCGCCCGCCACGAACGAGTACCGCCCCCACCGCTCCGATCGTTCGACCGATTCGAGGATCAAACCGGGGCCGTCGCCGGCCAGCGCGGGAAACAGCCCGACTGGCGTGGAGACGTCGGCCAGCAGCTCTGCCCAGACGGGGACCAGCGGCCACTGGGCCGCGAGCGAGTCGAACTCGTCACGACCGGGCCTCAGCTGCAGATGCGGTTCCACGTGCGCTCCTTCTGGTCGATACCGTCGGATCCGTGCGCGGATCGGCGGCGCGGGAACGGAGGAACCCCGGACCGTCGGCCCGGGGCTTCGGGGGCTCGCGGTGCGAGCGCGGGACCTACGGACGCGCCGGCATGAGGCTGCGCGAGCCCCGTCGCCACGTCCAGGTCATCCCGTGCATCCGCATCAGGCGGCGATTGTGCCTGCTGAGCGACGGCGGCGTCAACGACCCGAACGGCGGTGCCGCTATCCTGTGGAACCCATGCGCCTCTCCAGATCGTTCGTGCCGACGCTGCGTGAAGATCCCGCGGAAGCAGAGATCGCGAGTCATCGTCTCTTGCTCCGAGGTGGGTTCGTGCGGCAGGTGATGTCCGGCGTCTACACGATCCTCCCGCTCGGCCTGCGGACGATGCGGAAGATCGAGACCATCGTCCGTGAGGAGATGGACGGGGCCGGTTCGATCGAGTTGCGCATGCCGATCGTCCTTCCGGCCGACCCGTGGAGAGCGACCGGCCGCTACGACCTCTACGGGGACACCCTCTTCAAGCTGACGGATCGCCACGATCGCGACCTGATCCTCGGCCCCACGCAGGAAGAGGTCGTCGCCTTGATGGCGGCCGCCGACCTCCCGTCCTATCGCGACCTACCGAAGAACGTCTATCAGGTCGAGTGGAAATACCGCGACGAGTTCCGTCCCCGATTCGGGATGCTCCGCGTTCGCGAGTTCCTGATGAAGGACGCGTATTCGATCGACCGCGACGAGGACGGCATGCGGGAGTCGTACCGGATCATGTACGAGGCGTACGAACGCATCTTCGACCGGCTCGGACTGGACACGGCGATCGTGGAGGCGGACCCGGGGCAGATCGGCGGCGGTGTCAACCACGAGTTCCTGGCGCGTGCGAGCGTCGGCGAGGATCTGTTCGTCGAATGCGAGAACGGCGACTACCGCGCCGACACCGAGGCGGCCCGGCCGCAGGCCCCGGAGCCTGCCGGGGAAGGAACGCAGCCGCTCACCCAGGTCGACACGCCCGACACGCCGACGATCGAGTCCCTGGCGGCGCTGCTGAACGTGGATCCGTCGCAGACGCTGAAGTGCGTGATGTTCGACGTGGCCGGCACGACGACGGCGGTCCTCGTGCCCGGCGACCGTGAGGTCAACGTGGACAAGCTCGGGAAGATCGTGTTCCCCGCGAAGGTTCAGCCGTTCGACGAGGGTGACTTCGACGCACGCGGGTTCGTGAAGGGATACGTGGGACCGCAAGGCTTCGCCGACGATGTGCAGGTGTTCGCGGATCTCACGGTGCGCGGCGGGAATGACTGGGTGACGGGGTCCAATACGAAGGATCGCCACGTCACGGGCGCGAACGTGGGTCGCGACTTCCGCGTGGACCGCTGGGAGGACCTGGTCGAGTTCCGCGAAGGCGATCGTTGTCCGATCGACGGCGGCGAGCTGCACATCGCGCGTGCGATCGTGCTCGGGCACATCTACCAGCTGGGGACGAAGTACTCGGCGCCGCTCGACGCGACGTTCGTCGACGAGGACGACGCCACGAAGCCGTACGTGATGGGGAGCTACGGCATCGGGATCACGCGGATCATGGCGGCGGCCGTCGAACAGCGCCATGACGAGCTCGGCATCATCTGGCCGAAGGTCATGGCTCCCTTCGACGTCGAACTCGTCGTCGCAACCATGGACTATCCGTTGGCCATGGAGGCGGCGATGGATGTCTACGGCGAGCTCGTAGAGATGGGCTTCGACGTACTCGTCGATGACCGACAGGAGCGGGCTGGCGTCAAGTTCGCCGACGCGGATCTGATCGGGGTACCGGTGCAGCTGGTGTTCGGCAAGCGCGGACTCGAACAGAACCTCGTCGATCTGAAGGTGCGGGCCACGGGATCGAAGTCGCAACCTCGCTTGGAGGAAGCGGCCGTCGCAGCCAGAGACGCGCTGACATCCGCACCGTAAGCTCCGACCGTGAGCGGCAACAGGGTCCCGAACCATCTCGCCGAGTTCGTCAAGCTGCACCCGCAGGTGGAAGGCGTGATCCAGCACGTGGGCCTCCAGACGTGGGACCTGCTCCTGGTCGACGTGACCGGCCTGTGGGCCCGAGACGAGTTCCCCAGCGAGGACGCGGCCGTGGCCGCCTGTCGGGTACTTCGCATCCCCTCTCACCTGGGGTGGGACGAGCCTCGCCTGGCGCGCCGGATGAACGGGCGGGACCACTGGAACACCCCCGACGGCCAGCGCCGGGCGCTCTGAGCAGCACTTCCGCGGGTGTCGGCTATACTCAACGTCGTACAGCCAGCAGAGTTGTGTCACTGAGGTGGGCTCGCGCCCACTTTTTCTTTGGAAGGGGCGGTCGGGCGGATGGAAGCGGAAACGCTCATCAGGCCCGTGATCGAGGGCTCGGGCTTCGAGCTCGTGGACGTCGCCTTCCGCCGGGAATCCGGTCGCAGGGTGCTCCAGGTCGTCGTCGACCGTGACGGCGGCCTCGATGTGGACACGATCGCCGAGCTGGCCGAGAAGGTGTCGAGGCGCCTGGACGTCGAGGGGTTCGCCCCGGGTCCGTACGCGCTCGAGGTGTCGTCGCCCGGGATCGAACGGTCGCTGAAGCGGCCGCGCGACTTCGAGCGGCGGGTAGGAGACACGGTGAAGGTGAAGACGACCACGCCCGTCGAAGGGCGAACGAACATCACGGGCGAGCTGATCTCGGCCGACGACGACGGCATCGTGGTCGCCGCCTCCGGCGGAGAGCTTCGCGTCCGCCACGCCGACATCGCGTCGGCGCGTACGGTCGTCGACTGGGACGCAGAGTTGAAGGGGAGCACACGATGAATGCCGAGATGATCGCCGCCTTGCGCGAGCTCGAACGGGAGAAGGGCATCGCGTTCGAGACGATCCTCGCCGGCCTGGAAGAGGCCATGGCCTCCGCCTACAAGACCTGGTGGAAGCAGGAGAACCCCGACGGCGACGACGACTTCGTCGGCGTCCGCGCGCACATCGACCCCGAGACCGGGGATCTGCGCGTCTGGCTCCAGCAGCTCGAAGAGGTCGAGGTCGAGCAGGAGGGCGAGCCCGTCGAAGGCGAGTTGCCCGCGCTCGAGATGAAGGTCATCTCCGAGGAAGAGGTCAAGGTCACGGACGAATTCCTGGGACGCATCGGCGCCCAGACCGCGAAGCAGGTCATCTTCCAGAAGCTCCGCGACGCGGAACGCGAGATGACGTACGAGGAGTTCGCCGGCCGAGAGGGCGATGTCGTGACGGGCATCGTGCAGCAGCAGGAGCGTCGGTACACGCTGCTCGATCTGGGCAAGGTTGAAGCGTTGCTGCCGCAGGCCGAGCAGGTGCCGTCCGAGCCGTACCGGCACGGCGAGCGGCTCAAGGCGTACATCACCGAGGTCCGCAAGGGCACGAAGGGCCCGCAGATCGTCGTCTCTCGCTCGCACCCCGGGCTGCTGAAGGCGTTGTTCGCGCTGGAGGTCCCCGAGATCGAGGAGGGCATCGTCGAGATCAAGGCGGTGGCACGCGAACCCGGCCACCGGTCCAAGATCGCGGTGTCGTCCAACGAGCCCGGCGTCGACCCCGTGGGCGCGTGCGTGGGGCCGAAGGGGTCCCGGGTCCGCATGGTCGTGAACGAGCTCCGCGGCGAGAAGATCGACGTGGTCCCTTGGAGCCCGAACCCGGCTGAGCTGGTGGCGAACGCGTTGCAGCCCGCCAAGGTCAAAGAGGTGCGGATCGACGACGCCACCAGCACGGCGCTGGTGATCGTGCCGGACTACCAGTTGTCGCTCGCGATCGGCAAGGAAGGGCAGAACGCCCGTCTGGCCGCGCGGCTGACCGGTTGGCGGATCGACATCAAGTCGGAGGCGCAGGTCGCCGACGAGTCGCGTCCGGCCGCGGCGCCGGCTCCGGCCCCTGACGTCGAGACGCAGCCGGCCGAGGCACCCGTGGCCGAGACGCCGGACGCGGATGTCCCTGCGGCGGTGACCGCTCCGACGGAAGGAGCGGCGACGGAGGCACCCGAGGCGGTCCTCGACACCGAGGCAGCCGACGACACCCCTTCGACGGCAGAGGCGCCCGCGGAAGCGTGAGCCATGGCGTCACCCGAGCGGATGTGCGTCGGGTGTCGTCGGAGAGCCCCGAAGGGTGACCTGGTGCGGGTGACCCGCGTCAGCGACGGCGAGGCCGTCGTCGACGTCGCCGGATCGGCGCCCGGGCGCGGGGCATACGTGCATCGCGATGCCGGGTGCATCGGGCACGCCATGCGGAGCCGGGCGTTCGACCGAGTCGCTCCGGACGGGCCTGACCGCGGGGTCAGCCGCTAGGCTAGGAGCCGGATTGGAACGAACGATAGGAGCGGTGTGAGGGTCCACGAGCTGGCGAAGGAACTGGGTGTCACGAGCAAGGAGCTCGTGGCGACCCTGGAACAGATGGGGGCGACCGGACGGTCGGCCTCCTCCAGCGTGCCCGAGGACCTGATCCCCCGGCTCCGCGCGAGCGGCGGGAAAGCCACATCGACGACCCCGAAGCGCCGCGAGGTGCTCGAGCCGCCGCCGGCACCCCGCAAGCCCAAGAAGGCCTCGGCGAAGCCCGTCGTGAAGGTGGTGCCCGACGCGCCGTCCGAGCCCGCGCCGGCGGCTGACGCGGCTCCCAACGGGTCGTCTCCCACGCCGGTTCCGGCCGCGACGTCCTCCGACGGCGTATCCACACCCACCCTGGTACCCGCGCCGGTCGCCGGCCGCACCCCGGTCAAGCCCGCGCTTCCGGTCATGCAGTTCGTTCGCGGGGCCACCCCGCAGACGATCGCGGAGAAGCTCGGGAAGTCGCCGGCCGATATCGTGAAGATCCTCTTCATGGCGGGTGAGATGGTCACCGCCACGACCTCGCTCTCCGACGACGCCATCGAGCTGATCGCCGCGGACCTCGGGCACCACGCCGAGATCATCGGCGTCGAGGAGGAGCTGGACGCCGAGCCCGAGGAGGAGGTCGACGAGGAGGCGCTCGTCCCTCGCCCGCCGGTCGTCACGGTCATGGGCCATGTCGACCACGGCAAGACCAAGCTGCTTGACGCCGTCCGCGAGACCGATGTCGTCGCGGGGGAGTTCGGAGGCATCACGCAGCACATCGGTGCTTACCAGGCGCACCTGGGCGAGCGGGTGATCACGTTCATCGACACCCCGGGTCACGAAGCCTTCACGGCTATGCGTGCCCGCGGCGCCAAGATCACGGACATCGTCGTGCTCGTGGTCGCGGCCGATGACGGTGTGATGCCGCAGACCGTCGAAGCGCTCGACCACGCGAAGGCGGCCGGCGTGCCGATCATCGTCGCGGTGAACAAGGTGGACAAGGAAGACGCCGACCCCACCCGCGTGCGCACCCAGATGGTCGAGCTGGGCGTCGTGCCGTCCGAGTACGGCGGGACGTTCGAGTTCGTCGACGTCTCGGCCAAGACGAAGGTCGGCCTCGACACGCTGCTCGAGACGATCCTGCTCGTCGCCGATCTGGAAGAGCTGAAGGGCGATCCGACCGGTCACGCGCGCGGTGCGGTGATCGAGGCGCACCTCGACAAGGGTCGCGGCCCGGTCGCGACCGTGCTCGTGCAGAAGGGCACGCTATCCGCCGGCGACGCACTGGTATGCGGGACCGCATTCGCAAAGATCCGCGCGATGCAGGACGAGAACGGCCTGTCGCTGATCCACGCGGGGCTGTCCAAGCCTGTGCAGATCCTGGGCTGGAGCCACGTGCCGAGCGCCGGGGACGACTTCCGCGAGGTCGACGACGAGCGCGAGGCGCGGCACATCGCCTCCGAGCGCGAGGCCAAGATGCGCGCCGCCGAGCTGGTCATCTCGCGGCCGCCCACCCTGTCGGACCTGATGCGCCAGGCGGAACGCGCCGAGGTACCCGAGCTCAACCTGATCGTGAAGGCCGACGTCCAGGGCTCGCTCGGCGCGCTCTCCGACGCGTTGCTCAAGCTGCCGCAGGAAGAGGTGCGCGTGAACATCGTGCGCGCGGCGGCCGGAGGCATCACCGAGGACGACATCTCGCTGGCCCTGGCATCGAACTGCATCGTGATCGGGTTCAACGTTCGCCCGGACAAGCAGGCGCGGGACCTCGCGGAGAAGGAAGGCGTCGACCTCCGGCTGTACCGCGTGATCTACGACGCGATCGACGACATCAAGGCCGCCCTCTCCGGGATGCTGAAGCCCGAGCAGTTGGAGAAGCACGTGGGTACCGCCGAGGTGCGGGCGACGTTCCGCGTGCCGAAGCTCGGGGTGATCGCCGGGTCCTACGTGACGCAAGGGACGATCTCCCGTGACGGCCGGGCCCGCGTCGTTCGCGACAGTGTGGTCGTCTACGACGGGAAGGTCGCGTCGCTGCGGCGGTTCAAGGACGACGTCCGGGAGGTGGCCGCCGGGTACGAATGCGGGATCGGGATCGAGAACTTCCAGGACATCAAGGAAGGCGACCTCATCGAGGCCTACGAGGTCCGCGAGGTGGCGCGCACCATCTGACCCATGCTGGTGGCGCTGCAGCGGTTCGACCTGCGTATCCCGGGAAGCCACTCCCTCAAGCAGAAGCGGCACGTCGTGAAGACCTTGACCGCCGCGATCCGCTCGACGTTCAACGTGAGCGTGGCCGAGGTGGATCACCACGAGCTGTGGCAGCGCACCACGCTCGCCGTCGCGGCCACAGGGGGGGAGGGCCACCACGTCCGCAAGGTCATGCAGCAGGTGGAGCGTTTCGTCGAGGCGTGGGGTGAGGTGGAGATCATCGCCTCCGAGCTGTCGCTGCATCATCCCGACGACTGACGTGACGTTCGGCGGTGCCCCGGTACGCTTGGGCCATGCCGCAGGGACCCAGGATCGAGCGTGTCGGTGAGGAGTTCCGCGAGATCTTGGCGGAAGAGATCCCCAAGCTGAAGGACCCGCGCATCGGGTTCGTCACGGTGACCGGTGTGAAGGTCACGGCCGACCTCCGGCGCGCGTGGGTCTACTACACGGCGTTCGGCGACGACAAGGCGCGTGCGTCGACGCGGGCCGGCCTGCGCTCCGCGGTCCCTCGCCTGCGCGGGGTCATCGGCAGGCAGGTGCGGATGAAGTTCCTGCCCGAGCTCGCGTTCGAGGAGGACGCCACGCTCGAACAGGCCGACAGGATCGACCGGCTGATCGCGCGGCTGAACGCCGGTGGGGACCCGAACGAGGGAGCGGAGGAACGATCGGATGGATGAGCTGACACGCGCGGCGGAGGTCCTGGGCTCGGCGACCGACGTGGCGCTCGCCTGTCACGTGAACCCGGACGCCGATGCGCTCGGCTCCATGCTGGGTCTCGCGGCGTACCTCCGGCAGCAGGGAGCCACGACCGTGTGTTCGTTCCCGAACGAACCGCTCGTGCTGCCGCGGTGGGCGGCGTTGCTCCGCGGATCGGAGGACCTGGTCGAGGTCGGCGACTTTCCTGAGGCACCGGCGGTCATGGTCACGTGCGACTGCGCGTCGTTCGACCGGCTGGGTCCGCTCGGCGGGGCCGCGTCCAGGGCTGGTGAGCTCATCTGGATCGACCATCATCGCTCCAACGACGGACTGGGGTCGATCCCGCTGATCGATCCGGCGGCATCGTCCACCTGCGAGGTGGTCTTCCGGCTGATCGACGCCATGGGCGGCCCGATGCCGGACGAGACGGCAGCGTGTCTGTATGCGGGGCTCGTCACCGACACGGGGCGGTTCCAGTACGAGGCGACCACGCCGGAGACGCTGCGCGTGGCCGCCACGCTCCGCGAGCATCCGTTCGATCACTCTCGCCTGGTGCAGGCCTTGTACGAGGACAACGGCGCCGGATTCCTGCGCGTCTCGGCGGTCGCGTTGGCTCGGACGAGCTTCGTGCCTGAGGCCGACCTGGTCTGGACGTATCTGACGCAGGCCGACCTGGCCGACGCCGGTGCGGGCGCCGACGAATCCGAGGACCTGATCGACCTGATCCGGACCGTCAGGGACGTGGACGTCGCAGCGGTGCTCAAGCAGCAGCGGGACGGCCGGTTCAAGGTCAGCACCCGTTCACGGGGGGGCCACGACCTCGCGGCGGTCGCCGCCGCCTTCGGCGGCGGCGGTCACCGTTTGGCGGCCGGATACACCTCGGATCACGGTCCGGCGGCGACGATCGCGCGGCTGGTCTCGGCGTTGCGAGACCCCGCCACCGTTCCGTGACCGATCCGGAGGGCCTGCTCCTCGTCGACAAACCGGGCGGCATGACGTCGCACGATGTCGTCGACGTGGTGCGCCGGCGCCTCGGGACGCGCAAGGTCGGCCACGCGGGAACCCTCGACCCCATGGCGACCGGGCTGCTCGTCCTCGGGGTGGGCAGGGCGACCCGGCTCCTCCGGTTCCTGGGGGACCTCCCGAAGACGTACGAGGGTTCCGCCCGGCTGGGGATGGAGACGACCACGCTCGACGCCGACGGCGAGGTCACCGAGGTACGCGAAGTGACCGCGACGGAGGACGAGGTCCGCGCGGCGATGGCGAGGTTGGTCGGTGACTCGCTCCAGACGCCGCCCGCGTACTCCGCGGTGAAGGTCGGCGGCCGCAAGCTCTACGACGCTGCGAGGAGAGGCGAGGTCCTGGAGGCAGCGCCGCGTTCCATCCGGGTGGACGGATTCGATCTCCTCGAGCTTCGCGGGCCGGATGTCTGGTTCCGGGTCACGTGCTCCGGTGGCACGTACGTCCGCGTGCTGATGGCCGACGTCGGCGACGCTGTCGGAAGCGGAGCGCATCTGACCCGCCTGCGTCGGACGGCGATCGGTCCGCTGCTGGCCGAGGATGCCGTCGTGCCCGACCTGGTGGAGGCGCCGTTGCCGTTGGATCGGGCGGTCGCCCATCTCCCGCGACTCGACCTCGGCCCGGAGGAGGCGGTCGCCGCGAGCCACGGACGGATCCTGGGTCCGGCGGGGCTCGTGGGGCCGTACGCCGTATTCGCCCCGGACCGGTCGCTGATCGGTGTCTACGAGGATGAGGGTTCCAAGGCCCGCCCACACGTGATCCTGGCTCGCTGAGTCAGGGCCTACCCAGGGTCCCTGGGGTAGGCTCGCGCGCATGAGCGAAGAGGGGGGACGCTCGGGCCGCGGGGTGTGGCGCTACGTCTCGTTCGCGATCTCGCTGCTGATCGTCGTCGGGATCTTCGTCTACGCGATCCCCAAGTTCGCTGATTACGCCCAGGTATGGCGGTCGATCAGTGGCCTCACTGCGCTCGAGTTGGGATCGCTCATCGCCGCCACGATCTTCAACCTCTTCACGTACTGGTGGGCGAACATGGCCGCCCTGCCGGGATTGGGGCTCTGGCAGGCGGCGGTCAACACCCAGACCACCACGTCGGTCGCCAACACCCTGCCTGGTGGCGGGGCGATCGCGGTCGGGCTCACCTACACGATCCTGCACTCGTGGGGGTTCACGGGCACGAGCATCGCGCTCTACGTCGGGGTGAGCGGCATCTGGAACATCTTCGTCAAGCTGGCGCTTCCGGTGCTGTCGATCGCGTTCCTGGTGATCCAGGGCCGGAGCAGCGCCGGGTTCATCTCGGCAGCCCTGATCGGCCTCGTGGTCTTGGCGGGCGCCGTGGTTCTGCTGGCGGCGGTCTTCAAGAGCGAAGCGCTCGCTCGTCGCGTGGGGAACGGGTTGGGGCGCGTGGTCTCCTTCTTCCGGCGGTGGTTCCACAAGCCGCCGGTCACCGACATGGGCGACCGCGCCGCGGCGTTCCGGGCCGACACGATCACCCTCGTCGCCGCCCGCTGGATCATGCTCACGTGGACCACGGTGCTGAGCCACCTGGCGCTGTACTTCATCCTGCTCCTCTCGCTCCGTCACCTCGGAGTGTCCGAGCAAGAGGTGAGCGCTGCGGAGGTGCTCGCCGTGTTCTCGTTCGGACGGCTGATCTCGGCGCTGCCGATCACCCCGGGCGGGCTCGGCGTGATCGAGCTCGGGTACATCGGCGGGCTGGTCGGGGCTGGAGGCCAGGAGGCGGCCGTCGTGGCCGCGGTCTTGCTGTTCCGGACGCTCACGTTCGGCATCCAGATCCCGCTGGGCGGCTTCACCTATCTCATCTGGCGTGGGAAGAAGAGCTGGCGTCGCGAGGCGCCCGAGGACGACGCCGCTCAGGCGTCCGCGGCCGTGTCCGGCTGAGGCGGCCGGTCGACGGGACGGTCCAGCACGAGTGACGCCACTTCGTTCGCCAGGGCGAACGCGCCCAGCGCGATGCCGGACCCCAGCAGCACGCCGGCGACGACGTCGGAGAACCAATGCGCGTGAAGGTAGACGCGGGAGAACGCCATGACGAACGCGAAGACCACCGCGATCCACTCCCATTTGCGCCGCGTGGGGCCGGCCGGGAAGAACGCCAGGACCAGCGCGACGGCCGTGGCCGCCCCCGCTGTCGCGTGCCCCGACGGGAACGAGTAGCCGACGATGTCGACGAGAGTCTCCGGTGGGCGACCGCGGTGGTACCAAGCCTTCAAGCCCGTGAGCACGAGCTCGGAGACAGCCCAGGTGACGATGAACCCGGCGGCGCGCCTCCACCACCGCCGCGCCAGGAGGTAGATCGAGGCGATCGCGCGGATGGGGATCGTCACGAACCCGCCCCCCACGACGTTCAAGAACCGGAACAACCAGGTCATGGGGGTCACACGGATGTGGTCGACGGCGTCGTACATCTGCTGATCGAACCGGCCGACGAACGGGAGCGACGTCAAGGGCGCCAGGGCCGGCGGATGCCGCCCGACCGCCATCAGGACGAACCCAAGGGACGCCAGCAAGGCAAGTGCGTACCAGAGAGCCCGGCGATGGTCGGCGAACATCCGGCCGATGCTACCCGGCGCAGGGAGGGGCGCCGGCGCCGCACAGGATGAGCCCCGTTCCCTCCTGCACTTCGGCGACGATCGTGGCGCGAGGAAGCAGCGAGAGGGCTTCGACCGCCTCGAGCGCGAGCGTCGACGAGGCGCCGCTCGCGAAGCGGAACGTGTAGTCGATGCAGCCGCCGTCGAAGATCAAGAACCGCTCCCCTGCGAACGATGGGCTCAGTGAGTCCGGGCGTACGAAGACGCGTGCCGCGGCTTCGTCGGGCGCCGGAGGTTGCTCGATGGCGTCGGTGGTGTCGCACGACGGACGGAGCGAGATCTCGACGGCGTGGATCCCGCCTCGGTCCGAATCGAGCCAGAACCTGGCCAGCCCGTCCGAGATGTTGGATCCCCCGAACGTCCAGCCCGACGGGAACTCGGACACGCACGGCAGCTGGGTGGCCGATGGGACCGACTGGGCGAGGAGGACGAAGATGCCGTCGTCCACGTCGGTGCAGAGCGGTGTGCGGCCGCCACCACCCGTCGAGCACCCCGCGAGCGCCACGACCATGAGGCCGATCGCCGCGACGCGGTCTGTCCGGCTCCTCACGCGAACGCGTTCCAGTTCGAGACGACCATGCCCACGGCGAGGAGCGCCAGCAACAGCACCCACAGCGTCAGGACGACGCGGCGGACGCTCCACCGCTGGATCCGGATCGGCGGGTGGGGTGGGGCGAGCTCGCGGAACTCGGCCAACAGGTCAACACCCTGCTGCTTCATCAGGGATCGGAGCTGCGTCGGGCTCGCCACGCCCCGCGTGGCCGCGAACGCCTCCCCGATCTCGTCGGGCGTGAAGTACCGAAGCGCGTGTTCGTAGACCCGCGGCGCATCGCTCCGCAGGGCGAGGACCATCATCATGTTCGCCAGGTCGACCGCCTGCCGCCACGGAGACGGCCGGACCTGCACGAAGAACACGTCGATGAGCCGGAGCTCGTCGTTCTGGACCATGAGGTTCGCCGGTTTGATGTCGCGGTGGGCGAGCCCGATGTCCCACATCCGTCTCACCAGCTGGAGCCCTTCGTCGATCACGTGATCGGAGACGTCGGCGTCGCCGATCTCGACGGCGTCGTCGAAGAACTCCATCACGATCATGTACTCGCGCTCCGGCGTGATCTCGACGATCCCATAGGGCTTCGGCGCCGGCAGGCCTTCGTCGTACATCAGGCGCAGCGTGTAGTCCTCGTACTCGACGAATCGCCGCACGGTCCCGAACGGTGTCTCGTCTTCGAGCGCCCCGTACAGGATCGTGCGACCGAGCTTGTACCAGCGGTCGGCGCGAACGTGATTCTTGGCGTAGAGCTTCGCGAACACGTAGCGATCCGGCTCGCCGTCAGGTGTGGCGACCGTCATCCGGAGTGGCGTCGAGCCTCCCGATCCCTCCAGGCCGACGGGTTTGATCGCGATCACGTCGAGGCCGAGCTGATCCTTGGCGGCCCGGGTGATGGCCACTCCCCGCGCGCCTCCGACGTCGAGGTGTGCGGCCTTCCCTCGCCGGTACGTGACGGGGAAGATGTCGTTCGGCGTGAACCAGCGGAACGCGGTCAGCCCGACCGCCACGCCCAAGATCGCGCCGAACGCGGCGCTGGTGGGCTGGTCGACGGCCAGGTACATCCGCGAGAAGCAGACCGCGGCCAGGATGATCCCGATCGCCCATTTGGCTTGGTAGCGGCGTCTCCCGGGAACGACGAGCGTGTACGCCATGCCGATCAGTGTGACGGCGAGCCCGGCGACGGGCTGCGAGGGCGTCGAGTACCCCGTCCACGACGCGAGGATGGTGACACCCAGTGGGCGGGGTCGGCCGATCCCCACGCCGATCTGATACGCGAGCAGTTCGAGCACGATGATCGCCGCGATGAACACGAACAGGTGCCGCCAGCGGCGGAATCCGATCAAGGCGATGAACGTCCCCCACCGGAGGACGCGGATCGTCCAACTCGCCGTGAGGACGTTCACGGCCAGCGTCGTGTCGGTGAGCCACTCGGTCCGGATCGCCGACAGCCACCGGAGCCGTGCCGTGTCCCAGCTTTCGAAGAAGCGCTCGAACGTCGGGAACGTCAGTACGCCGATCGCGGTGATGACGAAGTAGCCGACCATGATCAGCCAGAACTTCCCCGTCCGTCCCAGGTGGTGGGGGAGCGGCGGCGCCTCGCCGCTCGGCCTCCGTCTCGGGGCCACGCGTGCGGGGATGCGCCGGTGTTCGATCTCGGGTGGGTCCTGCGCGGGCCTCGTCGCGTCCATCGTCCTCGGTTCCTTCCGGTGATCGACTCTACTCCGGCGGGACCCGGAAGCCGTTGGCCGCGAGCCACCCGCGCGCCACCTCTGCGGGAGGGCGGCCGCCGGCCATCGCGGCGTTCATCTCGCGGAGGTCCGACGTGCGAAGCAGCGCCGAGACGGCGTTCAGCGCGTCCGCGAACCGAGGGCCGAACGTCTCGAGCGCCGCCTCTGAGACCACCGGCGTGACGTTCTCCGCCGGCTGCAGGCCTCGATCGTCTCGAAGCTCCACCAGCGTGCCGGCCCGCAAGATCGGGTCGCTCGAGAAGACCAAACCGACGTCGATGGTTCCGTCGTTCAGCGCCTGTGCCGTCAGCGGTCCGCCCGCGTCGAGTGCGACGAACTCCTCGAACCGGATGCCGTACACATCCTCGAGACCACGAAGGCAGAGCGCGCGCTCCGGGCATTCGGCCGGGCCGCCGAAGGTCAAACCGGGCGCGAATCCCGTGAGGTCCGACAGGGTCTCGACGCGCAGGCTCTCGGCGATCGTCGCCCGGATCGCGTAGGCATTGTGGTCCTGCGCGGGTGCGGCACCCAAGGCGACGAGACCACGCGGGGACAACGCGACCGCCAGCCGCTGATGCGCGGTGTCGGGATCGTTGGAGGTCTCGCCGCCGAGGAATCCGAGGAGGCTCCCCGAGTACTCGGGAACCAGTTCCACCAAGCCGCGCTCGAGGGCGGGGATCAGCAGTTCGCGAGGACCCACGTCGAGCTGGCGGTCCACGTCGAAGCCCCGGCCCTCGAGGGCCAGCGCGTAGATCTCGGCCAGCAGCTCGCTCTCGGGGAAGTTGAACGATCCGACGGTGATGGCGGCGTCTTCGAGGACGCTCGTCACGGGCGGTTCGTCCTCGCCTCCGCACGCGGTCAGCGACATGCAGACGAGCAGTCCGACGATCACCGTCGTTCGGGTACGGATTCGATGCATGGGAGAACCGTATCGCTGCAGACCCACGGTGTGGCGGGTGGGCGAGTCCCGCGTGTGTCGTTCCCGATACGCTCGCCTCATGCGGATCGTCGAAGGCATGGAACGCTTGCCGCTTGCCGATCAACCGTCGGTCGTGACGGTGGGGTTCTTCGACGGTGTCCACCTGGGGCATCGGGCGGTGATCGCTCGGACGGTCGAGACCGCTCGTCAGCGGGGGGTTCGCGCCGTCGCCGTCACGTTCGACCGTCATCCCCGCGAGGTGCTCACGCCCGGGAGCGAGCCCCGGCTGCTGACCACCGTCGAACGCCGTGCGTCGCTGATCGAGGCCGTGGGCATCGATGACCTGATCGTCCTGGAGTTCACGCGGGCGTTCTCCCAGATCCCGGCCGAGGGGTTCGTGGAGCGGGTCCTGGTGCGCGGCGTGCACGCCGAACACGCCGTGATCGGTGCGAACTTCACGTTCGGCCACCGTGCCGCCGGCACGGTGGACAACCTCCCCGAGATGGGGGCGCCGCACGGCCTCACGGCCGAAGGCGTCGAGCTCATCCAGGTGGACGGCCGAACGGTTTCGTCGTCATCGATCCGAGAGGCGTTGTCGGCGGGCGACCTCGCATGGCCGAAGACCGCGCTCGGTCGTCGGTTCGTCCTGGACGGCGAGGTCGTGTCCGGACACGGACGTGGTGCGGGCCTCGGGTTCCCCACCGCCAACCTCCGGACGTGGCCGCGCCTGCTGCTGCCGGGGCAGGGGATCTACGCGGGCGTGGCCGAGCATCGCGGGACCAGATACACGGCAGCGATCGACGTCGGCACGAACCCGACGTTCGGCACGGAGCCGCTGCACACCGAGGCGTTCCTGCTCGACTACGAGGGCGACGACCTGCGAGGCGAACCGCTGGCGATCGGGTTCTGGGAACGGCTCCGTGACGAGATCCGCTACGACTCGGTGGAGGCACTGGTGGCCGCCATCGCCGACGACGTGGAGCGGACCCGCCGGATCGTGGGGAGCGACGACGGCCCGGGGGTGCGCGGCGGCGAGGGTGCCGAGTGAAGGGGAGCCACGCCCGGAAGCCTCGGGTCCCTGTCTGGGTGGTGGCCGCGGTGCTCATCGTCATGGTGCTCGTCACGGTCATGTCGGCGTCGGCGTGGAGCGACAGGGACGACGGCGGTGGAGCCGAGGGGACGTCGGTCTCGCCGACCACGCCGTCTCCCGACCGCGAGCTCACGTCGCCCGAGCCGTCGGTCGAACCGGCTCCTCCGGTCCGCGAACGGATCGTGATCCACGGCACCGGCGACGTCAGTCTGGATCCCGGCTACATCTCCACGTTCGCGTCGCAGGGATACGGATATGCGTGGTCGGGACTCGGCGGGCTGTTCCGCCGCGACGATCTGACGGTGGTGAACGTGGAGTGCCCCGTCACGGACGAAGGGTCACAGCTCGCGAAGGAGTTCAGCTTCCACGGTTCGCCGGACGCGCTCCCCGCGATGCGCGACGCGGGCGTCGATGTGGGGAGCCTCGCGAACAACCACGCGTACGATCGCGGGCCCGAGGGCGTGGTCGACAGCCGTCGCAACCTGGAGGCGGCGGGGATCGCCGCCGTCGGAGCGGGGAAGGATCAGGAGGAGGCGCTCGAGCCGGCGATGTTCGAGGCCGGGGGATGGACGATCGCGGTCCTGGGGTTCGACGAGGTGCTCGACCCCCTGGACGCGGTGGCCGGGCCGAACAAGCCGGGGACGGCCGCGGGGCACGACTTCTCGCTCATGGTCCGGGCCGTGAAGGACGCCGCCGACCGGGCCGACCTGGTCGTCGTGACGATCCACTGGGGGGTCGAGCTGGACACCCAGCCGCGGGATTACCAGGTCGAGGAGGGCCACCGGCTGATCGACGCCGGTGCGGACATGATCTTCGGCCACCACTCGCACCGGCTGCAGCCCATGTCCGTGTATCACGGCCGTCCGATCTTCTGGGGCCTTGGGAACTTCGTCTGGCCGAACTTCTCCAGCGCCGGCTCGACCACGGCGGTGGCCGAGGTCACGGTGACCCCGAAGGGCCGAGTCATCGGGACGATGCTTCCGGCGTACATCACCGCGCCCGGTCATCCGGAGCTCCGGTAGCCGGTCGCGAGCGCCGATCATCGTTCCTTTGGTAGCCTTGACCAGCGATGACCCTGACCAAAGACGACAAGACCGAGATCATCGGCCAGTACGCCCGTTCCGAGGGCGACACCGGATCCGCCGAGGTACAGGTGGCGGTGCTCACCAAACGGATCGCCGACCTGACCGAGCATCTCAAGCTCCATACGAAGGATCACGCGTCGCGCCGGGGTCTGCTCCAGATGGTCGGCCGACGACGCCGGCTCCTGGAATATCTCAAGCGCGAGGACATCGAGCGCTATCGCGAGGTCATCGCGAAGCTCGGTCTCCGCCGCTGAACAGCACCGAAGGCGCCCAGCGGGCGCCTTCCGCACGTAAGGAAGTGATGCGCAACGACCCACTGAACGGACCGGAGGCGACGACACCTGCGGTCGGTTATCAGTAGCGAGTCCCCGAGCCGCCGGCGCCCCGAGCGCCCGCAGCGCGGAGGCCCACCACTGACAACTGGCCTGCGCGCCGCCTCCCGCACCACGCCGACGCGGACCACACGGGTCCGCCGCTAACGAGGAGGAACAGGCCCTATGGCCATCACCACCCTTTCCCGGAAGATCGGGAATCAGACATTGACGTTCGAGTCCGGCCGCATGGCCAGGCTCGCCGACGGCGCCGTCATGGCGACGTACGGCGAAACGCAGGTGCTCGGCACGTGCGTGAGCTCCAACCCCCGCGAGGGGATCGACTTCTTTCCGCTCACGATCGACGTCGAAGAGCGGATGTACGCGATCGGCAAGATCCCCGGCAGCTTCTTCCGCCGGGAAGGCCGGCCGTCCGAGACGGCCGTCCTGACCTGCCGGCTGATCGACCGTCCGTTGCGCCCGACGTTCCGCGAGGGCTTCCGCGACGAGGTCCAAGTCGTCATCACCGTGCTCGGCATGGACGGTGAGAACCCCTACGACGTCGTCGCGATGAACGCGGCGTCCGTCGCGACCTGCCTGGCCGGTCTGCCGTTCGACGGACCTGTCGCCTCGGTCCGTATGGCCCTGATCGACGGGCAGTGGATCGTGAACCCGACGTTCCAGCAGACCGAGGAGGCGACGTTCGACGTCGTCGTCGCGGGTCGCAAGAACGAGTCCGGCGTGATCGACATCTTGATGATCGAGGGCGAGGCGCCCGACAACACCTGGGCACTGCTCGCGGACGGCGCCACCGCGCCGACCGAGGAGACGGTCGCCGAAGGCCTCGAGGCCGCCAAGGTGGCCATCGCCGAGGTGATCGATTTCCAGCAGGAGTTCGTGGACGCCGTCGGTGTCACGGAGCAGCCGTGGGAGCCCAAGCCGCTCTTCGGCGACGACGTGTACGAGGCCGTGACCGCGTTCGCGAAGGACCGGCTCGGCGAGGCCATCGTGCCCGACAAGGCTGAGCGCGAAGCGAAGCTGGACGCGCTGAAGGCCGAGGCCAAGGAGCATGTGGCATCCGTGCTGGGCGACGATGCCGCGTCGCGTGCGAGCGAGTTCGGCCCCGCATGGAAGCAGCTGCAGAAGAAGGTCATGCGCAAGCGCGTGATCGACGAGGGCATCCGCTTGGACGGCCGCACGGCCACCGACATCCGGCCGCTCTCGGCCGAGGTCGGCGTCCTCAAGCAGGCGCACGGCTCCGCGGTGTTCAACCGGGGCGACACGCAAGTGCTGAACGTGACCACGCTCGGCATGCTGCGGATGTCGCAGATGATCGACACGCTCGACCTCGAGGACAACAAGCGGTACATGCACCACTACAACTTCCCGCCCTACTCCACGGGAGAGACGGGCCGAGTGGGCTCACCGCGTCGACGCGAGATCGGTCACGGCGCGCTCGCCGAACGGGCGTTGATCCCCGTGGTGCCGAACGAGGAAGAGTTCCCCTACGCGTTGCGGCTGGTGTCGGACGTGCTGAGCTCGAACGGCTCGACGTCGATGGCGTCGGTCTGCGGTTCCACGCTCTCGATGATGGATGCGGGGGTGCCGCTCAAGGCGCCGGTCGCCGGCATCGCGATGGGCATGATCGCCGACGAGGGCAAGTTCGTGACGCTGACCGACATCCTGGGCGCGGAGGACGCGCTCGGCGACATGGACTTCAAGGTCGCGGGGACGCGCGAGTTCGTGACGGCGATCCAGCTCGACATGAAGGTCACCGGGCTGCCGGGAGAGGTGCTCGCCAACGCGTTGAAGCAAGCACGTGACGCGCGCTTCCTGATCCTCGACGTCATGGAGTCGGTGCTGCCGTCCTCCCGCGACCAGGTCAACTCGAAGGCTCCGCGGATCATCTCGATCCAGATCCCCGTCGACAAGATCGGCGAGGTCATCGGACCCAAGGGGAAGCGGATCAACGAGATCATCGCGCTCACCGGCGCCGACATCGACATCCAGGACGACGGGACCGTGTTCATCGGCTCGACGACCGGTGGCGAGGGTGCGGATCAAGCGGCGCACATGATCGACGAGATCGCGAACCCGCGTCCGGTCCTGGTGGGCGAGACCTACGAGGGCACCGTCGTGAAGACGACCACGTTCGGGGCGTTCGTGAACCTGGTGCCCGGCCGTGACGGTCTGGTCCACATCTCGAAGCTCGGGCGCGGCAAGCGCCTGCAGAGCGTCGAGGAGGCCGTCAAGGAAGGCGACAAGCTCACCGTGCTGGTCGAGGACATCGACGCGCAGGGCAAGATCAGCCTGAAGCCGGTCGGCCCCGAGTGGGAGGTGCCCGAAGGCACCGACCCGAACGGTGGCGGCGGCGAGCGTCGGCCCCGCGAGGACCGCGGAGATCGCGGCGGACGCGGTGGCGGCGAGCGCGGCGGACGGAGCGAGCGCAGCGGTGTGGCGGGCGGCGGTGGCGGGGCGGGGGCGACAAGCCCCGCGGGCGCCGGTTCCGCGACCAGCCCGGCGGCGAGCGTTCCGACGCTCCGCCCGCCGAGTAACACGACGCACGCATGACGATCCATCGCACCGAGTACACGTCGGGTCTCCGTGTCGTCACGGAGCGGATGCCCGGCGTGCGCTCGGTGTCGCTGGGCGTCTGGGTGTTGGCCGGCTCACGCGACGAAGCGCCGGCGATCAGCGGCTCCAGCCACTTCCTCGAGCACCTGCTGTTCAAGGGGACGAAGACCCGGAGCGCGCAGGACATCGCGGAGGCATTCGACGCCGTCGGCGGGGATCTCAACGCGTTCACGGCGAAGGAGTACACGTGCTACTACGCGCGCGTGCTCGATCGCGATCTGGAGCTGGCGATCGACCATCTGGCGGACATGCTGCAGCACTCGGTGATCCGCTCCGCCGATCTCGACGGGGAGCGCCAGGTGATCCTCGAGGAGATCAAGATGCACGAGGACTCGCCCGAGGACCTGGTGCACGACGTCTTCACCGAATCGCTCTGGCCGAACCATCCGCTCGGCCGGCCCGTGCTGGGCACCGTCGCCACGATCGAGGCGGCCACGCGAGCGTCCGTGCATCGCTTCTACAAGCGGCATTACGTCCCCGGCAACTTCGTGGTGGCGGCGGCCGGGAACATCCGGCACGACGACGTCTTGAAGCTCTTGGCGAGTCGGATGGAGACGGGCAAGGCCCTGCCCGATGGCGGCCTTTCCACGTGGAACCTCCGCAGCGCGGGGCATCCACCGGATCCGTCGGGCGAGCGATTGATCCGCCGGCGAAAGACCGAGCAGGCGCACATCTGCCTCGGCACGAACGGCCTGGCGCGCGCGGATCCGGACCGGTTCGCGTTCCTCGTGGTGAACACCGCGCTCGGAGGCGGCATGTCCTCGCGCCTGTTCCAGGAGATCAGGGAGCGGCGAGGGCTCGCGTACTCGGTCTACAGCTACCACTCGCAGTACACCGAAGCCGGACTCTTCACGGCGTACGCCGGCACGACACCCGCCCGTGCGGAGCAGGTGATCGGGCTGCTCCGCCGCGAGCTGGAGGCGGTCGCTTCCGGCGATCTCACCGAGGAGGAGTTCGAGCGGGCGCGAGGCCATGTGAAGGGTTCGCTGGTCCTGGGTCTGGAGGACCCCGGGGGGCGGATGTCGCGCCTGGGGAAGTCCGAGATCGCGCACGGCGAGATCCTGTCGGTGAGCCAGACGCTCGGCCGGATCGAGCGGGTGACGCTCGGTGATGCACGCAGAGTGGCCGAGCGCGTACTGTCGCAACCGATGACGCTCACCGTGCTGGGACCGTTCCCTGGAGGCGCCTTCAAGGAGGTCATGGCGTGATACGCGTCGGCGTCGTGGGCGCCGCCGGACGCATGGGCCGGGAGGTCTGTCGCGCGGTGGAGGCCGACGCCGAGCTGGAGCTGGTGGCGGCCGTCGCGCCGTCCCGGGCCGGTCAGGTCATCGAAGGCGTCACGTGCTCCGGTTCGCTCGACGCCCTGACCGAAGGGGGAGCCGAGGTCGTGGTGGAGTTCACGCGTTCGGAGTCCGCGCCTGCCAACATCGCCTGGTGCGTGGCCCACGGTCTGCACGTCGTCACCGGGACCACCGGCTTCGAGCCGGATCCCGCGTGGGCGGAGCAACGGGAGGTCGGCGTGTTCCTCGCCGCGAACTACGCGATCGGCGCGGTCCTGATGATGCGGTTCGCGGAGACGGCGGCCCGCTACCTGCCGGAGGCCGAGATCGTGGAGCTGCATCACGGTGACAAACCGGATGCACCGTCCGGGACGTCGATCGCCACGGCCAGGCGACTCGCCGCGGCGAGGGGCACCACCCCCGCGGGGCAGGACGGGTCAACCGAGCGGTTCCCCGGCGCACGGGGCGCCGACGTCGACGGCGTCCGCGTGCATTCCGTCCGGCTGCCCGGGCTCGTGGCCCATCAAGAGGTCGTCTTCGGCGGGCTGGGACAGACGCTCTCGATCCGTCACGACTCCACGTCCCACACGTCCTTCATGCCGGGCGTGCTCCTGGCCGTGAAGGCGGTGCCCTCGCGGCCGGGGCTCACGGTCGGCCTGGACGCGCTCCTGGACTGATCGCGACGCCGCCGCGCGATAGGCTCCGCGCGCATGGACATCCAGATCCGCACGATCAGCGAGGACGAGGTCGACGCGTGGTTTCACGCGATCGAGCTGTCCTTCAGCGGTGTCGCCGCCCCGGAGGACGTCGCGCACGAGCGGCTCGTCCTCGAGACAGACCGGACGATCGCGGCGATCGATGACGGCCGCATCGTCGGCGGTGCGACGGCTGCGAGCTACCGCTTCACGATGCCCGGGGGCGCACAGATCCGTGCGGCGGGGGTCACCGCCGTCGGCGTGCAACCGACCCATCGTCGCCGCGGGATCAACACCGCGTTGATGCGCGCGCAACTGGACGACGTGCATGCGCGAGGGGAGTCGATGGCGGTCCTGTACGCGTCGGAGGGTGGGATCTACGAGCCGTTCGGCTACGGCCTGGCGTCCTTCCTGGGGGAGATCGACCTCGAGGGCGGCCGGTCGTCGTTCGTCCGTGACTACCGCCCGTCGGGGAGCGTCCGATTGCTCGACCGCGAGGAGGCGCTGCCGTTGATGCGACCGGTGTACGACCGGGCCCAGCGAGAGCGACCCGGCATGATCGCGATGGACGATCGGTGGTGGGAGTGGCTCTTCTTCCGCGGGGAGAAGGAGAAAGACGATCCGACGTTCTTCGTCGTGCACGACACCGACGGCGTGGCCGACGCGTATGCGACGTACCGCGTGAAACACGAATGGGTGGATTCCATCCCCAAGTTGGAGCTCACGGTCAAGCAACTGGTCGCGACCGATCCGCGGGCCTACGCGGACATCTGGCGCTACCTGTTCGACGTCGACCTGGTCCATCGGGTGAGGGCCTGGAACCGACCCGTGGACGACCCGCTGCTCTACCTGATGCAGGAGCCTCGACGACTGCGGTTCCGGATCGGCGATGCCCTCCGCGTCCGGATGGTGGACGTGCCCGCGGCGCTCGCCTCGCGTGGCTACGCCCGCGACGGACAGCTGGTGATCGACGTCCGGGATGCGTTCTGTCCGTGGAACGAGGGCCGGTTCACGCTCGATGTGGCCGGCGGTGCGGCGGTGTGCGAGCGATCCACCGACGACCCCGATATCGTGTGCGAGGCAGCGGCTCTCGGCGCGACCTCGTTCGGTGGCGCGACGTTCGGGCAGCTCGGTCGGGCCGGGCGCGCGATGGAGGGCCGACCGGGAGGGCTGGCCCGGGCGGATGCCATGTTCGCCTGCGACGCCTCACCGTGGAGCTCGTTCATCTTCTAGGCGGTCTCGAGGCCGTGCTCCGACGGCGTCGTCACGCGCCCCGGATCCCCTGCACGACGAACGCCGTGCCGATCGCGGCCAGGCCGATCGCCAGTGCGGCGCGGATCCACCGGAGCCCGCGATCGCCCACCAGCCGGCGACCGCCGCTGCCCAGCAACGTGAACGTGAAGTCCGAGAGCGACACGCCGATCGTCATGGACACCGCCGCCGCGATCGCCGCGTCCCGCCCGGCAGCCGCCGTCGCATCCGCGATCAGGGCCGCCGCGGTCGTCGCGAAGAAGATCCAGGCACCCGGGTTCAGGAGCACCGAGACCACGCCGCGCATGGTCGGTCCCATCGTGGGCGGCGCCTCCAGCTCGACCGGCTCCGGGTCGCCGGCCTCTCGACGGAGACGCCGTAGCTCGTCGGCCGCCAGGTAGATGAGGAACCCGCCGCCCACCACGCGGAGCCCGCGCAGCACGCCCTCGCCGGGCGCGAGCGACGAGAAGCCGATCGCGAGCGACAGGACCACCAAGAAGAGCGTCCCGTTCGCGCCGAGCATCACGCGCACGCCTCCGGAGAACCCCCGCTTGGCGGTCTCCGTCAAGATGAGGAGTTGGACCGGTCCCGGGGCAGCGCCCAGGGCGAACCCCAGCACGAACGCGGCTCCGACGTGCGAGGTCCAGCTCACCGGGCGTCGGTGCCCGCATCGAGCCGCAGTTCCTCGACGTCGATCTCGCCGTCGTCTCCGAGCGTGACCAGGACGCCTTCGCATTCGCGCAGGGGAGCGATCTCGCGCCCGGTGAGCCCGAGCGCGGCGTGCTCGACCAACGGCGTGTGGCTGATCGCGAGGCCTCGGCCGCCATCGGGCACGCGGTCCAGCAGCGCCAGCACGCCCGCCGCCATCCCTGCGGGGCTGCCGCCCGATGCGTCGCGACCGGCCAGCCCCGGCACGATCTCGTGGTCGGGCAGTTGCTGGCCGGCACCGCGGAGGAACCACGCCGCCGTCTCGGCCGCCCGCTGACTGGGGGAAACGAACACCACGACGTACGCAGCGGTCGCCGCGCGTCCCACATCCTCCGCCTGTGCGCGTCCGGCCGCGGACAGCCGATCCGCGTTCGGGTCGCGGCGCGCATGTCGGCGAAGCTCGAGTTGCCGCACGATCGGGATGACCTCCTCCGGGGTTCGCGTATCATGCCGCATCCGTGGCCGCCCTACGCCGGATCGTCCCGTTGATCGTCGTCGTGCTCCTCGTCGCGGCGTGTACGGGGGACGGTGACGGCGACGGGTCGCCGACGCCGACGCCGCCGACGTCGTCCTCGACGACGTCGCCCGTTCCGACCGGCCCCGTCCGATTCGAGCCGGGCATCTATCGGTACGAGTTCGGTGGGGTGACCGCGGACCTCCGCTTCGCCGGAAGCGACGCGACGATGGACGTGAAGAACGCGTCGGGTGCCGAGCTCGGGCCGCCGGCGCTCTACGTGATCGACGGCGGGGGACGCAGCAGGACGGCGTCGTGGCCGGCGCGGCGCCGATCCCCGACGGAGAGAGCGCGACGTTCGAGGTGGCGTTCCCGGCCGACGTGGACGAGCGAACGATCGGCCTGGTCGCGTTGCTGTTCGGCGACGCCAACTACGGGTTGTTCGCCCCCGTACCGGTCACCGACTGAGCTACGTCGCGCGGCTCGCCGGCTCCGCTTCGCCGGCCTGCCATCGAGCCAGGACGAAGAGCAGATCGGACAGCCGGTTGAGGTAGCGGCGCACCTCCGGATTGACGGTTCGTTCGGCTCGCTCGAGCTCCACCACCCGGCGCTCGGCCCGCCGCACGACGCTACGAGCCAGGTCCAGCGCCGCGCTCGCCGGGTTCGCGCCCGGGACGATGAAGACCTGCGGCAGCGGCCGCAACGCCACCAGGTCGTCGATCCGCTGCTCCAGCCGGCGGACCATGGCCCCGGTGACGAGCGAGACGCCTTCGTCGAGTTTCTTCCGCCGGGCGGGGTTGGCGGCGAGGTCGGCGCCCACCACGAACAGCTCGCGTTGCAGCACCAGCAGGTCTTCTTGCAGGTCGGCGTCGGTGGCGAGCGCCCGGGCGAGCCCGAGCGCCGCCACGGCCTCGTCGGTGGTTCCGTAGGCGTCCGTGACGAGGTCGGCCTTGGAGACCCGGCCTCCGAACAGGAGCCCGGTCGAGCCGTCGTCGCCGGTCTTCGTGTAGATGCCAGGCATCGGCAGCTAGCATAGGTGCCGTCTGGGTCCACCGCTCCGGGTGGCGAAGGAGGAGGCATGGCCGGCAGGTTCGGATCGCTGATCACGGCGATGGTGACCCCGTTCCGCGAGGACGATCACGCGCTGGACGTGGACGGAGCGCAACGACTGGCGTCGCACCTGCTGGACACCGGCAGCGACGCGATCGTCGTCGCCGGCTCCACCGGGGAGTCGCCGACGCTCTCGTACAAGGAGAAGGCGGAGCTGTTCCGCGCCGTTGGGGAGATCACGTCGCGGGCGCGGCAAGTTGATCTGTGGCACCGGCACGTACTCGACCGCTGAGACGCTCGAGCTGACACAGGCCGCTGAGGACGCGGGCGCGGATGGACTGCTCGTGGTGACGCCGTACTACAACAAGCCGCCGCAACGCGGGCTGATCGCGCACTTCGAGCGCGTGGCCGACGCTACCGAGCTCCCGATCATCGTCTACAACATCCCGGGACGGACCGCGACGCGGATCGAGCACGACACGCTGCTGCAGCTGGCGGAGCGTCCCAACATCGTCGCCGTGAAGGACTCCACGGGTGACTTCCAAGGCGTGTCCCGGCTGATGGCCGAGGCACCGGCGAACTTCGAGGTCTACAGCGGCGACGATTGGGCCACGTTCGGCTACGTCTGTCTGGGCGCCGTCGGGAACGTCTCGGTCGCGAGCCACCTGGTCGGGCCGCAGATCCGTCAGATGATCGAGCTGATCCAGACGGGCGACGTGCCCGCGGCCCGGAAGATCCACGAGGATCTCTCGCCGCTGTTCAACGCGCCTCTTCATCACCAGCAACCCGATCCCGTTGAAGGCCGCGCTGGGGATGATCGGCCTGCCGGCGGGCGTGCCGCGTCTGCCGCTCGTTCCCGCGACCACCGAGGAGCGGGCCCGCGTCCGCAAGGCGCTGGAGGATGCCGGTCTCCTCTGACGGAAACGTTCGCGTCGTCTTCCTCGGTGGCGTCGGCGAGGTCGGCCGGAACATGGCCTGCATCGAGCTCGGACGATCGCGATCCTGCTCGTGGACGTCGGATTGTCGTTCCCCTCGGCGGACATGTTCGGCATCGACCTCGTGCTGCCGGACTTCGACTACATCCGCGAGCGCGCCGACCGAGATCGAAGCCGTGGTGCTCACGCATGGGCACGAGGATCACATCGGCGCGTTGCCGTATCTGCTGCGCGAACTGACCGACATCCCCGTCTACGGACACGGCCTTCACGCTCGCGCTGCTCGAGGGCAAGCTCGAGGAGCACGGCGTCGCCGATCGTGGCGACCTCCACGTCGTGACGCCGGGCGAGGGAACCACGACGGTCGGCCCGTTCTCGATGCGGTTCCTGCGGGTGACGCACTCGCATCCCCGACGGGATGGCGGTCGTGGTCGACACCCCGTTCGGCGCGCATCCTGCACACCGGGCGACTTCAAGATCGACCAGACGCCGCTCGACGGGCGGCCCACGGACCTGCACGGCCTGGCCGAGGAGGCGAGCGGCCTCGGCGTGCACCTGCTGCTTTCGGACTCCACCAACGCCGAGGAGGCCGGGCTACACGTCGAGCGAGCGCAGCGTCGGCCCGGTCCTGCACGAGATCATCGAGAAGGCGCCGCACATCGTCGTGGTCGCGTGCTTCTCGAGCCACATCCATCGGATCCAGCAGGTGGTGCAACGCCGCGCGGGCGGAACGAACGGGTGGTCGCGTTCCTCGGCCGCTCCATGCTGAAGAGCGTCGACGCGGCGCGCCGGCTCGGGCTGCTCCAGGTGCCCGACGAGGACATCGTCGGGATCGAGGACGTCGACCGGCTGGATCCCGGCCGGGTGGTCGTGATCTGTACGGGCAGCCAGGGTGAGCCGTACTCGGCGCTGTCGCTGATGGCGGCGCGGGAGCACAAGTGGGTGAAGCTCGGCCCGGACGACACGGTCGTGTTGTCGTCGTCCTTGATCCCGGGGAACGAACCGGCGATCCATCGGGTCGTCGACGCGCCTGTACCGAACCGGCGGCGACGTCTACCACGTGCCGGCCGACGCGGTGCACGCCAGCGGTCACGCCGCCCAGGAGGAGCTGCGGCTCATGCTCTCGTTGGTCAGGCCGCGGTGGTTCATCCCGATCCACGGCGAGCGGCGGCATCTCCAGCATCACGCCCGGCTCGCCGTCGAGGTGGGCATCCCGAGCGACCACGTGATCGTGTGCGAGGACGGCGATGTGGTCGAGGTAGGCGAGCGGGTCCGAGTGATCGATCGGGTGCAAGCCGGCATGACGTTCGTCGACGGGCTGGGGATCGGCGACGTCGGAGGCTCCGTTCTGCGCGATCGCCGCAAGCTGGCAGGAGACGGCGTGGTCGTCGTCGTGCTCACGGTCGACGGGCAGACCGGCGAGATCATCGCGGGCCCCGACATCGTGAATCGCGGGTTCGTCTACGACGAGACTTCCGGGGACATCCTTGAAGAGGCCCGGAAACGCGTCATGCTTTCCCTTCGAGGGAGCGCGGACGCGCAGGTCACCGATCCGTCCGTGCTCCAGCAGAACGTCCGACGCGTGCTGGGCAAGTACTTCTACGAAGTGACCCAGCGCAAGCCGGTCATCCTGCCCGTGATCATGGAGGTGTAGGTGCCCCAGAAGACGGCCCGCCGGGCGCCGGCTCGGCGGTCTTCCTCGTCGTCGAAGAAGCGGACCGCCAAGAAGAAGCCCACCAAGCCCGCCAGGACCCCCACGCGGCAGATCCTCTCTCCGTGGGCGCGGGACGCCGTGGGTATCGGGTTGGTCGTCTTCGGGCTGCTCGCCGTCCTGTCGGTGTGGCTCGACGCCGCCGGTCCCGCCGGGCACGGCATCTCGTACCTGTTGCGCGGGGCATTCGGCGTGGGTGCGGTGATCTTCCCGGTGGTGGGCGTGTACTGGGGAGTCGTCCTCCTCCGGGACGTCGCCGCTGAGGAACGCGTCCGCATGGCCATCGGCTTCTTCGTCCTGATGTTCGGGGCGCTCGGCCTGCTCTCGCTCTTCCGTGGGAACCCGGGCGTCTTCGAACCGCACGAGGTCCTGGCCGATGCGGCCGGACTGACGGGCGGCCTCGCTGCACACCCTTTGTCGCGCATCCTGTCCCCGGTCGGTGCCGGGATCGTCTGCGCGGGACTCGCCACGCTCGGGCTCCTGATCTTCACCGGCACTCCTGTTTCCCGGATCATCGAGTCGATCCGCGAGTTCCGCGACGCGCGGCCGGAACGAGATCCGGTGGGTGCGGAGGCCGACGCGGGGGTTCGAGCTCGCAGGAGCCACGGAGACGGGCGAGTGTCGATCCGAGAGGCGCTCGGGCTCGACGTGGCCGATGAGGTCGTCGTGGTGCCCGAGTCACCTGCGCTCGAGGTCGAACCGGATGAGGAGGACGAGCCGGTGTCCGCCGGGGCGCGACCGTCGAAGGCGCGTACCGTGGCCACGACCAGCGGGCCCTACCAGCTCCCGCCGCTGGATCTGCTCCGCTCGGCGCCGTCGTCCACATCCGACGGCCGCGACGAGCAGGACACCATGGCGGCGCTCGAGCGCACGCTCCAGACGTTCGGTGTCGACGCCCGGGTCACCGGTTGCTCTCGCGGCCCGACCGTGTCCATGTACGAGGTGGACATCGCGGCCGGGACCAAGGTGAACAAGGTCCTGCAGCTCTCGAGCGACATCGCCTACGCGTTGGCCACACCCGATGTGCGGATCATCGCCCCGATCCCCGGGAAGTCCGCGATCGGGGTCGAGGTACCCAACAAGCATCCGCGACTTCGTGATGCTCGGCGACATCCTGCGGTCGAAGGCCGCGAAGGATGCCACGCATCCGCTCACGGTGGCGCTCGGCAAGGACGTGCACGGCCGTCCGCAGCTGGTGAACCTGGCGACGATGCCGCACATCCTCATCGCGGGCGCGACGGGTGCCGGCAAGTCCAGCCTCATCAACTGCTTCATCACATCGGTCCTGATGCGAACGACACCCGACGACGTCCGTCTGGTGCTGATCGATCCCAAGCGCGTCGAGCTCAGCCACTACGCCGAGGTGCCGCATCTGCTCTCACCGGTGATCGTGCATCCGAAGCGCGCGGCCGAGGCGCTGCAATGGATCGTCCGCGAGATGGAGTTGCGCTACGAGATGCTCGCCACCGTCGGCGTCCGAGACATCGACGGCTACGAGGCCGGCCTTCGCGAGGGAACGCTCCGGATACCGCCCGGGCAGGAGGCCAACTACGAGCACATGCCCTTCATCCTGGTGGTGATCGACGAGCTGGCCGACCTCATGATGGTCGCGCCTCGCGACGTGGAGGATGCCATCTGCCGGATCGCGCAGATGGCACGGGCGGTCGGTATCCACCTGATGGTGGCGACCCAGCGGCCCTCCGTGGACGTGGTCACCGGCCTGATCAAGGCGAACATCCCGTCGCGGGTCGCGCTCATGACGTCCAGCCAGGCCGACTCCCGCGTGGTCCTCGACATGAACGGCGCGGAGAAGCTCGTCGGCCACGGCGACATGCTGTTCGCGCCGGCCAACGCATCGAAGCCGACGCGCTTGCAGGGAGCATGGGTCACGGAGCAGGAGATCCACGAGGTCTGCTGGGTTCATCCGCGGTCAGCGGGAGGTCGTCTACGAGCACAGCGTCGAGGGCCTCGGCCTGCCTCCGCTCGAGCGGCCGGACGGGCCGGGCGGGGGAGCGGGATCCGGAGACGATGAGGAGCTGCTGAACCAGGCTGCGGAGCTCGTGATCCGATCCCAGCTCGGATCGACGAGCATGCTCCAGCGGAAGCTGAAGGTCGGGTTCGCCCGCGCCGGGCGGCTGATGGACCTGCTGGAGGAGCAGGGCGTCGTCGGGGAGGGGCAGGGTTCGAAAGCGCGCGACGTGCTGATCACCTGGGAAGAGTGGGAGGAGCGCCGCAGCGCCTGAGGCTCAGATGACGCCGACGACCCGCGCGACCTCGGACAGGCTTGCAGCGCGCCGCTGCGGGTCGAGCATGTAGGTGCCGAGGATCCCGGATTGGGCGCACCAGTAGGCGTAGATCTCTGCGTCCGCCCAGCCGCGGGACAGCGCGCTCCGATAGCTTCGGACCATCTCCTTGCCATGCCACAGCGCTTCCGGGGACAGGAGGAAACCGCCTCTCGTTCCGTCGGTCGACAGCCAGAGCGCTCCCACGATGCCCCACTTGGCGTTGTCCTTCTCTCCAGAGACCAGAAGGAACTGCACAGGCCCCTCCGTGCTGATCGAGGGCAGGATGCCGGTCGGAGAAGGGATCGCGAACGGCGAAGGGTCGGCCCACGCGTCACGCATGTCTTCGAGGTCGATCGTCTGCGGATCGTTCATGCGGTCAATCTATGTCACCCGTCAGCGGTGACGCAGCCGTCGAAGGCCTAGAGACTTGACCCGCTTTCGCCGTAAGCCGTATGGGCGGGAGCGAGCCGGGGCTCAGAGGGCGCCGACGCGCCGGGCGACCTGGAAGAGGTTGTCCGCGTGCTGCTGAGGGTCGATCATGAACGACCCCGAGATCCCCACCTGACCCTGCCAGTAGCCGTAGATGTCGCCGTCGGTCCAGCCGCGGGACCGGGCGCTCTTGAAGCTCCGAACCATCTCACTCCCGCGCCAGAGGGACTGTGGGGAGACGAAGAACCCGCCGCGCTCACCGTCGATCGACAGCCAGAACGACCCGATCAGGCCCCACGCGCCGTCGTCTTGGTCACCCGACACCAACAGGAACCGTACCGGCCCTTCGGACAGGAGGTCGGGGGTGGAGACCCGCTCGGCGTGCGAGCCGAGGGGAGACCCGTCAACGGGCCCGTCCGTCGTGTCGATCTGCGTCTCGATCCATCGTCACTCCCTCCTCCCGTCCGCACAGTAGGTCACCCGACGTCCTCGTTGCAGCGGTCGGAAGGCGATATCCGAGCGGGTTCTTGGTCCTAGGTCGTGCGCCCCCGTCGCCGGCGGACGTCTTCGGCGAGGATCGCCCACCGCTCGTGGTCGCGCCATCGGCCGTTGATCTTGAGGTAGCGCGGGGAGTAGCCCTCGAGGCGGAAGCCCGCTTCCTCGACGAGGGTCAGCGAACGCGCGTTGTCGGGTTGGATGTTGGCCTCCAGGCGGTGGAGCCCGAGCGTGCCGAACGCGTGGCGGAGCACCAGCCCGATGCCCTCCCGCATGTAGCCCTGCCCCGCGAATGGCTCGAAGGCGTAGTAGCCGAGATAGGCGCTGCAGAGGGGCCCGTAGAAGATCTGACCGATGTTGAAGACGCCGACGATCGCCGCGTCGTCGTTCCGGCAGACGAACAGGTTCTCGACGTCGGCGCTCGAGGACCGCTCGGAGGTAGGCCGCGAACGCCTCGGGGTCCGCCGGCGCGGTCACCCAGCGTCCGTGGAGCTTCCGGCTGGCTCGGGATCGTTCCAGGATCTCCTCACGGTCGCCCGCGCGCGGGTGACGGAGGAAGACGCGTTCGCCGTCGATGACCGACCGGGTCACGGGGCGTTCAGCCGGGCACGCGAGGCCTCGATCACCCGCAAGGCGCTCGCACGATCCTCGTACCCGTCCGTCGCCACCTTGTGTCCCTCGAGGTCCTTGTACACCTGGAAGAAATGCTCGATCTCGTTCAGGAGCGACATCGGCAGGCCGTCGATGTCCTCGACGTGCGACCAGAGCGGATCGCGCAGCGGGACACAGAGGATCTTCTCGTCCTCGCCCTTCTCGTCCTGCATCCGGAAGAGCCCGACCGGCCGCGCACGGATGCGGCACCCCGGGAACGTGGGCTCGCCCACGAACACCAGCGCGTCCAGCGGGTCGCCGTCCAGGCCGAGGGTCTCGTCGATGAACCCGTAGTCCGCGGGATACTGCATGGACGTGAACAACATGCGGTCCAGGAAGATCGCGCCGGTCTCATGGTCGAGCTCGTACTTGTTCCTCGACCCCTTGGGGATCTCCACGACGATGGTGAGCACCGCTTCGGAGCCGTCCACGGAGCGAGTCTATCCAGGGCGGGGCGCTATCATCCGCGAGGTTCGTCGCCCGGAGGTGCTGTGCAAGACGCGATGATCGGGGTCGGCTCGGCGTTGCGGAAGGCGCGCGAACGCCGCGGCATCACCTTGGACGCGGCGAGCCGCGACACCAAGCTCCACATCGAACAGCTCCGCGCGCTGGAGGCGGAGGACTTCGAGGCGTTGATGGGTGACGTCTACGTCCGCGGCTCCCTGCGGACCTATGCCCAGTACCTCGGGCTGTCGCCCGACAAGGTGATCGGCGCGTACGACCGGCACGCGGAGGTCCCGCGCGCCCCCGCCGCCCCCGGCCAGGCTCGGCCGCATCGAGCGGGCGATGGCGGCAACGCGGATCCGCGACAACCAGCGGCTCATGGTGTTCCTGGCCGGCACGGTCCTGGTCGTCGCCGTGGTGTTCGGCCTGCTTTCCCGGGGGCACTCCGCTCCCGCCCCGGCCTCGCTCCCGACGGTCGCCGCCGACCCCGACCCGCTGGATCGCTCGATCGACGCGGTCGTCGAGGCGGTGGGTGACGTGGGCGTCAACGTCAGCATCGACGGCGTGGAGTCGACCTACGAGATGGGAGCGGGTGAGACACGGACGTTCTCCGCACAGAGCGACCTCAGACTGTCGGCGACCGACGGTGGGGCCATCCGGCTGACCCTGAACGGTGCGGATCTCGGGATCCCGGGCATACCCGGACAGCCGTGGAGCGATGTCTATCGCTTCGGGACGAGCGACGGAGCGGCGCCATCGGCGTGAGGGCGGAGGTCCTCGGGGTCGGGACCGAGCTCTTGCTCGGGCAGATCGCCAACACCAACGCCCGATGGATCTCCGAACGCCTCGCCGCCGTGGGCGTGGACGTGCTGCATCATCAGGCGGTCGGCGACAACATCCCGCGGATCGTCGAGGCGCTCCGGATCGCGCTCGACCGGGCCGACGTCGTGCTGGTGACCGGCGGGCTCGGCCCGACCGAGGACGATCTGACGCGAGACGCGATCGCCGTGGTGCTGGACGCGCCGATGGTCCGCCACCCGGAGATCGAGGACCTGCTCCGCGAGAAGTTCGCCGGCTACGGACGCGGAGACATGCCGCTCAGCAACCTGCGCCAGGCCGACGTCCCCGAGGGCGTGCGCACGATCACCCCGGTCCGTGGCACCGCGCCCGGGCTGGTGGCCGAGCTCCCCGATGGCACGCGCATCTACTGCGGTCCCGGGCGTCCCGATCGAGATGGAGGAGATGATGGAGGGGACCATCCTCCCGGAGCTCGAGGCGCTCGCCGGTCGGGCCACGATCGTCTCGAGGACGCTCCGCTCCGCGAGCCTCGGCGAATCGCGGGTCGCCGAGCGGCTCCGCGACCTGTTCGAGGCGTCGTCGAACCCGAGCGTCGCCTACCTCGCATCGGCGAGCGAGGTGAAGGTGCGGCTCGACGGCCAAGGCGGAGACCAGGGAGCAGGCCGAGGCGATGTTGGCGCCCCTGGTTGACGAGGTCGGCATCCGTCTGGGTGACGCCGTGTTCACCGTGGACGACGAGGAGCTGGAGCAGGCGGTGGGACGGTTGCTGCGCGCGAGCGGGTGGACGCTCGCGTGCGCGGAGTCGCTCACCGGAGGTGGCGTGGGTGCAGCGGATCACGTCCGTGCCCGGCGCCTCGGACTATTTCGTCGGATCGGCCGTCGTCTACACCGCCGACGCGAAGCGGAACGTCCTGGGAGTGTCCGACGCGACGATCGAGGGGCCGGGCGTCGTGAGCCGGGAGTGCGCCCTCGAGATGGCGGCGGGGGCACGCAGGCTGTTCGGCGCCGACATCGGGCTGGCGCTGACGGGCGCGGCCGGCCCCGGCGCGCACGGTGGAGCGGCCCCCGGCACGGTGTGGCTGGCCCTGGACACCGGGGACGTCCATCACGCCCGTGGGTTCACGGTCCCGGGGGAGCGCTTCCGGGTCCGCCGGTGGGCGGAGCAGGCGGCGCTCGATCTGCTCCGCCGGCATCTCGAGGATGTCCCGCTCCCTCGATCGGAACCCTGAGCCGACGGCACGATGGAGGAGGATCCGACCCAGGGTCGCGCCGACACGCCGCAGCGGCTCTTCCTCGGTATCGAGGTACCTCGCGCCGCCCGGGAGGTCGTGACCGCAGGGATCGCGCCGTGGCGCGAGGGGTACCCATCCGCCCGGTGGGTGCCGTCGGAGAACTGGCACGTCACCGTGAAGTTCCTGGGCTGGGTGCCGGCGCAGCTGATCACGTGGCTCGGGACGACGGTCGAGGGGATCGCGGATTCGCATCCGCGGATCGTGACCGGAGTGCAGGGGCTGGGGGCATTCCCGAGCGTCCGGCGTGCCCGTGTCTTGTGGGCGGGCATCGTCGACCCGGTGGGAGCGCTCGCGGCCCTCGCGATCGCCATGGACGCGGGGCTCCGGGCGGAGTTCCCGCCGGAGAGCCGTCCGTTCCACCCGCACCTGACCGTGGCGCGGTCGGAGCCACCGTTGCGCCTCCCGGAGTCGTATGAGGCCACGTCGCTCGGGCCGGAGCCATTCACCGCCGATCGGGTGATCCTGTTCCGGAGTCGGCAGCAGGGCCGCACCACGACCTACGAGGAACTCGGTTCGTTCTCCCTCCGCGGATGAGGCCCGGGTGCTTGTGTTCGAACATCTGTTCGAGTAGCCTTCGGCCGTCTGTGTCGCTTCACCCGTCGGATGACAGGGGTGTAACTTATGTCAGAGCCACTCGGTAAGGTCTCCGCGATGGGAGACGAGCGTCGCCGGATCCTCCTCACCGGCGAGCCGAGAGGGCACAAGGAGGACAAGGCGATGGATCGCGAGAAGATGCTCGACGTCACGCTCCAGCAGATCGAGAAGCAGTTCGGCAAGGGCGCCGTGATGAAGCTGGGGGAGCACCCGATGGGGGCCGGCATCACGGTCATCCCGAGCGGCTCGCTCGCCCTCGACATCGCCCTCGGCGTCGGCGGCATCCCGCGCGGCCGCATCATCGAGGTCTTCGGCCCCGAGGGATCCGGCAAGACCACGGTCTGTCTGCACATGATCGCGGAGGCGCAGGCCAAGGGCGGCATCGCGGCGTTCATCGACGCGGAGCACGCGCTCGATCCCACGTACGCTCGTGAGCTCGGGGTCAACATCGACGAGTTGCTCGTGTCCCAGCCGGACTCCGGTGAGCAGGCGCTCGAGATCGCCGACATGCTCGTGCGGTCGGCCGCGCTCGACATCGTGGTCGTCGACTCGGTCGCCGCCCTCGTCCCGCGGGCCGAGATCGAAGGGGAGATGGGCGACACGCACGTCGGCCTGCAGGCCCGCCTGATGTCGCAGGCCATGCGGAAGCTCGCCGGAACGCTCTCGCGGTTCGACACGTCGGCCATCTTCATCAACCAGCTCCGGGAGAAGATCGGCGTCATGTTCGGCTCGCCCGAGACCACTCCCGGCGGCCGTGCGCTGAAGTTCTACTCGTCGGTCCGGCTCGACGTCCGCAAGATCGAGAACCTCAAGGACGGGACGGACGTCGTCGGCTCTCGCACACGGGTGAAGGTCGTCAAGAACAAGGTGGCGCCGCCGTTCCGTCAGTGCGAGTTCGACATCATGTACGGCAAGGGCATCTCCAAGGAGGGCTCCCTCATCGACGTCGGTGTCGAACAGGAGATCATCAAGAAGGCCGGCGCCTGGTTCACGTACGAGGGCGATCAGCTCGGGCAGGGCCGCGAGAACGCCAAGCAGTTCCTCGCCGAGCACACCGACGTCCGCGACGAGATCGATCGCAAGGTCCGCGAGGCCGTCGGGCTGACGGAGTTCGGCGTCGAGGGTGAGGAAACGCCCATCCAGGTCGTCCCGGATCTCGTGCTCGAGGACCGGGAGCCGGAGCCGGCGGCTGCGAGTGCCGGCAAGGCGTCGAAGGCGCGCAACGGAAACGGCTAGCGCCTCGATGGACGGTCGGGGCACGCGCGGCAAGGCGAAGTCGCCCAAGAGCTGCCACGAGCGCGCGCTGGGCTTGCTGGCCGTCCGCGCCCGGAGCCGGCGAGAGTTGGAGCGCCGTCTCCTCCAGGCGGGGTTCGACGAGGCCGAGGTCGAGGACGTGCTCGGCCGACTCGAACGCGTCGGTCTCGTCGACGACGAGGCGTTCGCGAAGCAGGTCGCCGACCACGCCTTCGGGGTCAAGCGGTCGGGTCGTCGAGCGGTGGTCGGCACCCTGATGGCGGCCGGCGTGGCCCCCGACATCATCCAGGCCACGGTGTCGGAGGCGGGCGACGAGGATGAGCGGGCAGACGCGTTGGCCCGATCCCGCGCGGCTCGTCTGGGGTCCGTCGACCCCGCCAAGGCGTATGCCAGGCTCACATCGCTGCTGGTCAGACGGGGATACAGCCCGGATGTCGCCCGGCAGGCCGCCCGGCGGGCCCTCGCGGTCGATCCCAGCGGTTCGGACCAGGATGACGTCAACCTTGCCTCCGGGTTCACGCGGCCGTAGCATCGTGAACACGAGAAGAACGAACGAAGACTCCGACGTCAACGACGAGGCCCTGTGAGCGAGCGAACCCAGACCAGAACGGAAGATCGACGAGAAGCGGGGCGTGTTCCGCCTGTGGCGGACCGCGCACCGTGACCTCCCTCACACACACCAGCCCCTAGAGACGGCGGACCTTCCGAGGTTCTTCTCCCACGACGCGTTCGACGTGTGTTGGGAGGAACGATGGTCCCTGTACTGGTCGGCATCCTGTCCCTCGCGGTGGGGATCGCCGCGGGATTCCTGATCCGGAAGACGATGGCGGCCTCCGATGCGCAGAGCATCGAAGCCCGGGCCCAGAAGACCTTGTTGGAGGCCGAGCGCGAGGCGGACGCCACCCGGGTCAAGGCGATCCAGGAGGCTCGGGAGGAGGCGGCGACCATCCGTCGCGAGGCCGAAGAGGATGTCCGCGCCCGTCGCGAGGAGATCGCTCGGCTGGAGGGCAGGATCCTCGAATCCGAGACCGACCTGCGGAAGCGGGTCGCGACGATCGAGTCACGGACGGAGGAGCTTCAGGAACGGGACGAGAAGCTCCAGTTCGTGCGCGAGCAGCTCGAGAAGGCCGCGGACCAGCATCGGGCGCAGCTCGAGCGGATCGCGGGCATGACGTCCACGGAAGCCAAAGACCATCTCCTCGCACAGGTGGTCGAGGACGCGAAGCGGGCGGCCATGACCCAGGTCCGGGAGATCGAGCAGCGGGCGCGGGAGGAAGGCGACGAGCGCGCGCGGAAGATCGTCACGATCGCCATCCAGCGGGTGGCATCCGAGCAGACGGCCGAGTCCACGGTGTCGGTGTTCGCGCTTCCGAGCGAGGACATGAAGGGCCGCATCATCGGACGGGAGGGTCGGAACATCCGCGCATTCGAGGCCACCACGGGCGTGAACCTCATCGTCGATGACACGCCCGAGGCGGTCGTGCTGTCGTGCTTCGATCCGGTCCGGCGCGAAGCGGCTCGGATGACGCTGGAGAAACTGGTGGCCGACGGCCGCATCCATCCGGCGCGGATCGAGGAGATCCACGAGCGGTCGCTCCGTGAGCTGGAGGAACAGATCCGACGCGCCGGGGAGGACGCGGTGGCCGAGGTGGGGATCACGGACGTGCACGCCGAGATGATCAAGCTCCTCGGCCGGCTGCAGTACCGCACGTCGTACGGGCAGAACGTGCTCAAGCACCTGGTGGAGTCGGCGCACATCGCGGCGGCGCTCGCCGCGGAGATCGGCGTGGACGGGACGATCGCCAAGCGCGGTGCCTTCTTGCATGACATCGGGAAGGCCGTCACGCACGAGATCGAGGGGTCCCACGCCATCATCGGCGCGGAGATCGCGCGCCGGCTGAAGGAGAGCCCCGAGGTCGTGCACTGTATCGAGTCGCACCACGGCGAGGTCGAGCAGCACTCGGTGGACGCCGTCCTCGCCCAGATCGCCGACTCGATCAGCGGGGGCCGACCGGGCGCGCGACGCGAGTCGCTCGAGACGTACGTCAAGCGCCTGCAGCGCCTGGAGGAGATCTGCACGGCGATGCCGGGCGTGGAGAAGACGTACGCGATGCAGGCGGGTCGAGAGGTCCGCGTGATGGTCAAACCGGAGGACGTCGACGACATCTCCGCCCAGGTGATCGCCCGCGATATCGCCAAGCAGGTCGAGGAGGAGCTGCAGTACCCCGGCCAGATCAAGATCACGGTCGTCCGGGAAACGCGCGCCGTGGAGTACGCCAAGTAGATACCCTCGACGGCATGGAGCGCACGTACCTGATCCGCACCTTCGGGTGCCAGATGAACGAGCACGATTCCGAGCGGATCGGCGGCTTGCTCATGGCCGACGGGATGACGCCGACCGACGATATCGCCGCCGCGCGGGTGGTCGTGTTCAACACGTGCGCCATCCGTGAGAACGCGGACAACAAGCTCTACGGCAACCTGGGACACCTGAAGCCGCTCAAGGACAAGGATCCCGCCCTGCGCGTCGTCGTGGCCGGCTGTCTGGCGCAGAAGGACCGAGGCGAGATCCAACGGCGCGCGCCGTGGGTGGACGTCGTCGTCGGGACGCACGCCCTCCCGCAGCTCCTCGAGCTCCTGGCGGCGTCGGACCGCGACGGCCCGCAGATGGACGTCCGCGAGCACACCGAGGTCTTCCCGAGCGCGCTGCCCGCGGCGCGGGGCGACGACTTCCGCGCGTGGGTCTCGATCGCTCCCGGGTGCGACAACGCGTGCACGTTCTGCATCGTGCCGCTCGTCCGCGGTCCTCAGCGATCGCGTTCGATCGGCGACATCCTGGCGGAGGTCCAGGGCCTCGCGTCGCGCGGTGTCGTCGAGGTCACGCTGCTCGGACAGAACGTGAACACGTACGGTCGAGACGTCACGGTCCCGGGCTCGTCCAGCCGGCCGCTGTTCGCCGAGCTGCTGCGTGAGGTCGGAGCCGTCCCGGGCATCCGTCGGGTTCGATTCACGTCGCCGCATCCGCACGACTTCACACCCGACGTGATCGAGGCGATGGCCGAGACGCCGAGCGTCTGCGAGCACATCCACTTCCCGTTGCAGTCCGGCTCGGATCGCGTGCTGAAGGCCATGCGCCGCTCCTACCGTCGCGATCGCTACCTCGGCTGGCTCGACGCGATCCGCACGGCGATCCCCGACATCGCGGTGTCGACGGACATCATCGTCGGGTTCCCCGGGGAGACCGAGGCGGACTTCACCGACACGCTCGATGTCGTGGAGCGCGCGCGGTTCGACAGCGCCTACACGTTCCAGTACTCGCCGCGGCCGGGCACCCACGCGGCCACGTACGACGATCAGGTGCCGAAGGAGGTCGTCCAGGAGCGGTTCGACCGACTCCTCGAGCTGCAGCAGCGGACCTCGCTCGAACGCTCGCTCGCGCAGGTCGGCGGGACGTTCGAGGTGCTGGTCGAGGGGGCCGGCAAGCGCGGGCCGTCGACGCAGGCACGCACCCGCACGAACAGGATCGTGCACCTGCCCGACGCCCTCGAGCCCGGCACGTTCGTCCACGCGCGGATCACGGAGCGCATCGGCGCACCACCTGACGGGAGCCCTGGTGCCTTCGCCGGAGGCCGTGGCCGTCTGAGGGCGGCCGTCGATGGCCCGGCGACCGCTCCTCGCGCTCGTCGGCCCGACGGCCGTCGGCAAGACCGATCTCTCGCTCGCTCTGGCGGAGGTCGTCGGCGCCGAGATCGTGTCGATCGACTCGATGCTCGTGTATCGGGGGATGGACATCGGCACGGCCAAGCCGTCATCCGTCGAGCGTGCCCGCGTCCCGCATCACCTGATCGACGTCGCCGAGCCGTCGGAGGCGTTCTCGGTCGCTCGTTTCCAAGCGGAGGCGCGGGAGGCGTTGGCGGAGATCGCCGAGCGGGGTCGTCAGGCGCTGCTCGTCGGAGGGTCCGGTCTCTACTTCCGGGCGATCGTGGACGACCTGGAGTTCCCCGGAACCGATCCCGCCACTCGCGCCGAACTGGAGCGTGAGGCGGACGCCCTGGGACCGGACGCGATGTACGAACGGCTGGCCGCGATGGATCCCGTCGCGGCGGGGCGGATCGAGCCCGGCAACGTGCGCCGGACCGTTCGGGCACTCGAGGTGCCGGCCATCACCGGCCGCCCGTTCTCGACGTTCGCGGACGCGTGGGAGCGGTTCGACCCTCGAGCGGTGCGCGCCGTCGGCCTGCGCATGGAGCGCGAGGTCATCGTCGCCCGGATCCTCACACGGGTCCGTTCCATGCTCGACGAGGGCTGGTTGGAGGAGGTCCGCTCGCTCGTGGAACGAGGGTTCGGCGGATGGCTCACCGCGACCCAGGCCATCGGCTACGCTGAGCTGGCCCGTCATCTGCAGGGAGACATGACGCTGGAGGCCGCCGTCGACGCGACCGTCAAGCGGACCGGCGAATCTCGCCAGGCGGCAGATGGCGTGGTTCCGGCGCGATCCTCGTATCCGGTGGGTCGACGTGGACGAGCGAGGGGCGATGGCGGCGTCGGGGCCGATCATGGAGTACCTCGTCGGATCCGTGGGGGGACGAGTGACCGACGAGCTGCGATTCGCCAAGTACCAAGGAGCCGGGAACGACTTCGTCATGGTGGTCGACCTGGACGATGTCCGGCCGCTCGAGCCCGACCTGGTCGCCGCGATCTGCGACCGCCGGACCGGCGTCGGCGCCGACGGCGTGATCCGGCTGGTGCGCGCCGCCCGGCCCGACGCATCGTTCGTGATGGACTATCGCAACGCGGACGGGAGCCCGGCGGAGATGTGCGGCAACGGCGCGCGGTGCGTCGGCATGCTGGTGCACGACCTGGGATTGACGGATGCGTCCGAGTTCGGCATCCAGACCCCGGGAGGCGTTCGACGCCTCCGGTTGCACGACGACGGCGGGCGGGTCCACCGGGTCACGGTCGAGATGGGCGTTGCCGGCCTTCGCCCGGTCGGCCATCCCGATGCGCGGTCCGGCCTGGGAGACCTTCCTCGGGCAGCCGTTCGAGGTGGGCGGGAGGCATGACGGTACAGGCGAGCGCGGTCTCCATGGGGAACCCGCATCTGGTGCTGTTCCTGGACGACGATCCGGATCGGTTCCACGTCGGCCACATCGGCCCGGCGCTCGAGCGTCACGAGCTGTTCCCGGAGGGAACCAACGTGGAGTTCGCACAGGTGCTGCCGGACGGGATCAAGAGCCGTGTCTGGGAACGGGGGTCCGGCGAGACCATGGCGTGCGGGAGCGGCGCGTGCGCGGTCGTGGTGGCCGCGAACGAGGCCGGGTTGGCCCCGGAGCGGACGCTCGTACGGTTCCCCGGCGGGGCACTGGAGGTGGAGCGTCTCGAGAGCGGCGAGGTGCTCCTGACCGGCGAGGCCGAGCGGGTCTTCGAGGGCGTGGTGGACCTCGACCGCCTGCGACGACGCGTCCGCGCATGACCGGGACGGCGACCGAGAGCGACGCCGGGCTGGACGAGCGTCTCGCGGCCCGGACGCTCGACCTGATGAACATCCCGTCGGTGAGCGGGGACGAGGCCGCGATCCTGACGGAGATCGGCTCCGCGCTCCCGGACGGCTTCACCGTGATCGACCGTGAGGACGCCGTCCTGTTCGCGGTGCCCACGGCCCGGCGCCCGGGCACGCCGCTCGTCGTGCTGGCCGGCCATGTGGACACCGTCCCCGCGAACGGCAACGTCCCGGGCGTGCGAGACGGCGCGACGCTCGTCGGCCGTGGAGCCGCCGACATGAAGGGAGCTGTGGCCGTCATGCTCGAGGTGGCCGCTTGGGTCGGCGGGAGCAGGATCCGACCTCGACCTCGGGCTGTTGTTCTTCGGACGGGAGGAGCTGCCGATCACGCAGAGCGCGCTCTTGCCGCTGTTCGATCGTTGCCCCGCCGCCCGCGCGATCGACCTCGCCGTCGTGATGGAGCCCACGGGCAACGAGATCCACCTGGGCTGCCTCGGGAACCTCAACGCCGCGATCGTGTTCCACGGCACGGCGGCGCACACGGCCCGGCCGTGGTTCGGCCGCAACGCGATCCACACGGCGATCGGCGCGCTCACACCGATCGCCGAGCTGTCGCCCCGCGACGTCGAGATCGACGGACTGGTGTTCCGCGAGGTGGTCAGCGTCACCGCGATCGAGGGGGGGATCGCGGGCAACGTCGTCCCCGACCGGGTGGAGGCGCGCGTGAACTTCCGGTACGCGCCGACCCGCACGCCCGAAGAGGCCGAGGCGCGTCTGCGGGAGCTGGTCTCGTTCGGCGGATCCGAGCTGACGGTCGTGGGCAACGCGCCTCCCGGCCCGGTCCCGGTCGGCAACCCGTTGGTCGAGCGGCTGCGGGTGGCGGGAGGACTGGACGTCGCCCCGAAGCAGGCATGGACCTCCGTCGCGGAGTTCGGGATGGTGGGCGTCGACGCCGTCAACTTCGGTCCCGGCGACCCGCAGTACGCTCATCGGGACGACGAGCGCGTCGACGTGGCGGCGCTCGTCCGGTCGGCGGACGTGCTGCGAGCATTCCTCGCGGCGAAGCGATAGGAGAGGGTCGGCGAGATGCACCTGTCACCCGGGATACGGAACCTGGAGCCGTACCCGTTCGAGGAGCTCGATCGTCGCAAGCAGGCTGCGCTGGACGCGGGCCGGTCATTGATCGACTTCGGGGTCGGCGATCCGCGCGACGAGACGCCGGTGTTCATCCGCGACGCCCTCCGCGACGCGCTGGTACCCACGTCGTCGTACCCGCGGGCGGCGGGGCTTCCCGAGCTCCGTGAGGCGATCGCTGACTGGGTCGGGCGGCGGTTCGGCGTGGCGCTGGATCCGGCCACGGACCTCATCCCGACGCTCGGCAGCAAGGAGCCGATCTTCTCCCTGGCGCAGGCGACGATGGATCCCGCTGCGGGCAGGGATCTCGTGGTGGTGACGGCGCCCGGCTACACGGTCCCCGAGCGCGGCGCGCGCTTCGTCGGGGGAGAGGTCCTGCGCCTCCCACTGATGCCGCCGACGTTCCTGCCGGACCTGGACCGCGTCGGAGACGAGACGTGGGACCGCACCGCGATCCTGTGGCTGAACTACCCGAACAACCCGACCGGCGCCGTGGCGCCGCTGGCGTTCCTCGAACACGCCGCCGAGCTGGCGCGCCGCCACGACTTCCTCCTGGCGCTCGACGAGGCATACAGCGAGGTGTGGTTCGACGGAGGCCCGCCCGCGTCCGGGCTCCAGCTGAAGGACCGCACCAACGTGATCGTGCTGAACACGCTCAGCAAGCGGTCGAACATGACCGGGTACCGGTCCGGGTTCATGGCGGGCGACCCGCGGTTGATCGCAGCGATGAAGACGCTCCGCCCTTCCACCGGCGTGACCCCGCAGGAGTTCGTGCAACGGGCGTCGGTGGTCGCCTGGCAGGACGAGGAACACGTGCGAGGAGCAGCGCGCGCGCTACGCGGCGAAGCGCGCCGTCTTCCTGGAGCTGTTCGCGGCCACGGGTGTGGAGGTGGCGGGCAGCGCCGCGGGGATGTACCTGTGGATCGTGGTCCCGGGAGGCCGACCCTCGCTCACGTGGGCTCTCGAGCTGCTCGAGGTCGGCGTCGTCATCGCCCCCGGATCGTTCTTCGGGCCCGAGGGCGAGGGGTACGCCCGGATGGCCATGGTGCCGACGCTCGACGATTGCCGGCGCGCGGCGGACGTCCTCGCGGGCGTCCTGTCCGAGCGGGAGGTGCACGCGTGAGCGTCGATACACACGCCGCGCTCGCCGCGCGGATCGACGCCAGCTTCGTCGCCGAGGACTGGGAGCTGGACGCCGCCGCCGTGGAGGACGCGATCGGGCTGCTGGACCGGGGCGAGGTACGGGTCGCCGAGCCGACGGATGCGGGTTGGGTCGTGAACGACCTGGGCGAAGCGGGCCGTCCTCCTCTACTTCCGGGTCCGGGGCATGGAGACGATCGAGTCGGGGCCGTTCGAGTACCACGACAAGCTTCCGCTGAAGCACGGGTTCGTCGACGGGGGCGTCCGCGTGGTGCCTCCGGCGGCCGTCAGGTACGGCGCCTACCTGTCGCCCGGCGTGATCCTGATGCCGAGCTACGTGAACATCGGCGCGTGGGTGGGTCCGGGCACCATGGTGGACACGTGGGCGACGGTCGGGTCCTGCGCGCAGATCGGCGCCGACGTCCATCTGTCCGGGGGTGTGGGGATCGGCGGCGTGCTGGAGCCGGTCCAGGCGTCGCCGGTGATCGTGGAGGACGGCGCGTTCATCGGGTCGCGGGTGGTGCTCGTCGAAGGCATCCGGATCGGACGCGAGGCCGTGATCGCTCCCGGGGTGGTCCTGACGGGGAGCGTGCCGGTGATCGACGTCACCGGTCCCGAGCCCGTCGAGCACCGCGGCGTCGTTCCACCGCGGGCCGTGGTCGATCCCGGGGACGCGGACCAAGGCGTTCCCGGCGGGGAGCTATGGACTGCCGTGCGGGCTGATCATCGGGTACCGCGACGCCGGCACCGAGTCGAAGCTGGTGCTCAACGACGTGCTCCGGGAGTTCGGGCTGCCCGGCGCGGAGGAGCCGTGATGGCCGCCGGCGACGGGAAGCCGAAGACTCGCGGGACGCACGAACGCCAGGTGCTGGAATCGCCGCTGTCCGCCACGTGGCGCCCGGCGATCCGCGAACGCGCGGTGCTGGTCGGGGTCGGCCGCGGCATGGCCGAGGAGGACCTGGACGAGCTGGCGGCGCTGGCCGACTCGGCGGGCGCCGACCCGGTGGCACGCGTCATCCAGAGCCGTTCGGAGCCGGACCCCGGAACCTACGTCGGCAAGGGCAAGCTCGGCGAGCTCCACGACGTGATCCACGCGAACCGTGCCGACGCCGTGATCTTGGACTCGGAGCTCTCGCCCGGTCAGCTCCGGTCGCTCGAGGAGCGGCTGGGCGTCAAGGTGATCGACCGGACGGCGCTGATCCTGGACATCTTCGCGCTGCACGCGCGCTCGCGCGAGGGCAAGGTCCAGGTGGAGCTGGCGCAGCTGAACTACCTGTTGCCTCGTCTGCGTGGATGGGGCGAGGCGATGTCGCGCCTCGGCGGTGGCATCGGCACGCGAGGTCCCGGAGAGACCAAGATGGAGGTCGACCGTCAGCACATCCGTCGTCGGATCTCCAAGTTGCGCAGGGACATCCGGGACATGGGGCGCACGCGCGACGTCAAGCGCGCGCGCCGCAAGAACAACCAGGTGACGCAGGTCGCCATCGCGGGGTACACGAACGCCGGCAAGTCGACCTTGCTCAACCGGCTCGACGGGCGCGCACGCACTGGTCGCCGACCAGCTGTTCGCGACGCTCGACCCCACGACGCGAAAGCTCGAGCTCCCCGGCGGCCGTCGCGCGACGCTGTCGGACACGGTCGGGTTCGTCAGCAAGCTGCCGCACGACCTGGTCGAAGCGTTCCGCTCCACGCTCGAGGAGGTGACGGAGGCCGACGGTGATCCTGCACGTCGCCGACGCCGCCTCGCCGGATCTGGACGAGCAGATCGACGCCGTCCGCAGGGTGCTGGGCGAGATCGGAGCCGGAGACATCCCCGAGGTGCTGGCGCTCAACAAGATCGATCAGGTCGCCGGGTCCGCCCGGGCGCGCCTCGCCCGCACGTTTCCCCGGATCGGTGGCGGTCTCCGCGCTCACGGGTGAGGGTGCCGAAGGATTGGTGGAGGCCGTGGGCGAGGCGGTTCCGCACCCCCCGCTCGCAGGTGACGCTGCTGGTGCCGTGGGGCCGTGAGGACGTCACGGCGCGGCTGTACCGCGAGGCGGAGGTGCTGGGGACCGAGGCCGACGGCGAGGGCACCATCGTGCGTGCCCTGGTCGGCGAACGGGAGCTGGCCGCCGTGCGGGAGTTCGTCCGTCCCTAGGGAGCGGCGGCTACGGCGCGCCGATCGCCCAGGTCGCCGGGTCGTTCCACGCGCCCACGATCACGGTGTCGGGGTCCTGTCCGCGTTCCTGCGCGAACCGCAGGGCCAGCAGCTGCAGCCGAGCCGTCAGGGGGATCTGCGCGAGCGTGTGCGGCAGATCGGCGGGCTCGCTGAGCCGGGTCACCTGCACGCCCTTCCAGGTCGGCGGCGCGTGCCAGCGCCTCGACGAGTCCGCTGGGGTCGGGCGGGAAGAGCGCCACCACGTGGTCCCGACCATCGAGGGGAACGGCCGATCCATGGAGCAGGTGCTCGGCGTCGTAGCCCTCCGCCAGGAACCGTGAGGCCTCGCGGACCTTGAGCGCGCCCTTCACGGGCGCGTGACGGCGCTGGGACCCGCTCCCACGAACACCAGCAGCCGCTCGGGTTGCGCGACGGCGTCGACCGACGGGTTCGCGATGGCCGCGGCGACCGCGTCGGGGACCCGGCCGAGCACGTCGTCGTCCAGGCTTTCCGCGCCGAGCTCCTTCGCGAGCATCGCCAGCGCGAGGACGGCGGTGGAATAGCTGACCGTGTAGGTGTCGGACGTCTCCTTGTCGACGGTCTCGATGGCGTCGGGGAACCCGGAGCCACGCTTCGTGATCATGACGGGCCCGAGCCCGGCCGAGAACGCCTGCGCGCGGGTGGAGAGCGCGAACGCCGTCTGGCCGGTGTGGGTGATCACGACGATGCCGTCCTGGGGTCCGACGAGCGGCGCGAAGTCGACGAACTCCATCGCCGGCACCGCGTGTGCCTGACGGCCGGAGAGCTGGATCAAGGACGCGCCGAGCTCGGCGGCGTGCAGGCTGGTACCGGTGCCTACGACCCACAGCCGGCGTGCGCGGTGGAGCCGCTCGGCGGCCTCGTGCACCTGGCGACGGACGTTGCCGGAGCTGAGGAGCGCGCCGAGCGCTTCGGGCTGGGAGCGGATCTGTCGTTCCAGGTTCGTGTCGCCGGTGGTGGGCATCGAGGCTCCTCGTCGAACGGTCCGACGAGCTTAGCGGCTGCTCCGGAGCTACGGCAGTCGGCGGAGCACCGCCACGACCCTGCCGAGGATGCGGCCGTCGACCATCTCGAACGGCTCCAGCGCCGGGTTCTCCGGGATCAGCATGACGCGCGCACCGTCATGGCCGAGGCGCTTGACGGTGGCTTCGTCCTCCGCCGGACCGGGCAGCAGCGCCGCGACGACCTGGCCGTCCTGAGCCGTGGCCTGGGATCGGATCACGACGACGTCACCGTCCAGGATGCCTGCACCGATCATGGAGTCGCCCGCGATGCGGAGCGCGAAATGGTCGGCGTTCCCCGACACGAACGAATGGGGCACGGTGATGTGGTCCTCGACGTGCTCCGCGGCGAGCACGGGGGCCCCGGCGGCGATACGGCCGAGCAGCGGCACGACGGCGCCGTCGACCTTCGGTTCGGACAGGGCCATCGCGCGAGGCTTCGTCGCGTCCTTCGTCAGCAGGCCCATGCGTTCCAGGTTCGCGAGCTGCGCGTGGACGCTCGATGAGGAGGTCAGGCCAACGGCCTCCCCGATCTCCCGAACCGTCGGGGGGTAGCCGCGGGTCCGAACCGTTTCCGCGATGACGTCGAGGATCCGCTGCTGTCGTGGCGTGATGTCAGACATGGTCACTAGCCTCCTGACGTGGTCGAACGGACGCTAACACCCGTCGAGAGGGGAAGCAAACATATGTTCGAGAGAACCCTTGACGCCGAACACCTGTTCGGGCATCATCGGACCATGGGTCGAACACGTGTTCGCCGTCGCCGCCGGATCGCCGCCGCCATGCTGAGCGTGGCGGTGGGCGTCGTCGTCAGCGCGCCGGTCGCTGGTGCCCTCGGTCGGCACGCCGACCCGACGAACGACACGGCGCCCCCGGCCAAGCGATGGGAGCACGTCGTCGTCGTACAGCCCGGCGAGACGGTCTGGTCCATCGCCGAGGAGGCGGCCGGCGGCGACGATCCCCGTGCATGGGTCGACGCGATCGCGTTGCGGAATCACATCGACGCGGGCGCCGTGGTCCCGGGGCAGTCGCTCGTCATCCCGCGCGTCGCTTGACGACGCAACATGGTGCGGGTACGGTTCGCGCCGCCACAAGATGTTGTGGCACACGACCATGCGATGCCCTTGGTGCGATGCCGACGACGATCGCGTCGTCGATTCCCGGTCCGCGGACGGCGGTGCGGCGATCCGGCGCCGGCGCGAGTGTGCCTCCTGTGGGCGCCGGTACACGTCGTTCGAACGCGTCGAGGACGTCGGCCTCGTGGTCGTCAAGCGGGACGGCTCGCGGGATCCGTTCGACCGAGCCAAGCTCGAGAGCGGCATCCTGAAGTCCATCAAGAACCGCCCGGTGTCACCCGAGCAGGTGGAGCGGGTGGTCCACCGGGTCGAGGAGCGGCTTCGCCGCAAGGGCCCGGAGGTGACGTCGCAGGCCGTCGGCGTGGAGGTCCTGGCCAGCCTGGCCAAGCTCGACCAGGTCGCGTACATGCGGTTCGCCAGCGTCTACAAGGACTTCCAGGAGATCACGGATTTCCAGAGCGAGCTGGACGTGCTCCTGGAGAAGAAGACGCCCGCCAAGCCGCGAACCCGCACATAGGGCTGCCATCCGGCGGCCCAGCTGGGATACTACATCTAGTGGGTTGGGAAGTTTCTTGCCACATCATCTTGACGTCCGAGCCCCAGGAGTCCACAATCGCCAAGCCCGAATCACACGGATGTCATTATCCACAGATATCCACAGCGGGTTCCACATCGGTCCGGCAGGGAAAGGGGTGCAGGTGGCGACGAAAGAGGGGGACGTCGAGGTCATCCGAGAGGGATTGACCTTCAACCGTTACTTCACGACCGAAGGGCGGCATCCGTTCGACGACGTCGAATGGGAGACGCGGGACGCGGTCATCCCGAACTTCAAGGAGGGTGGCTTCGCGTTCGAGCAGCGCGACGTGGAGTTCCCCGTCTCGTGGTCGCAGAACGCGACGAACATCGTCGCCCAGAAGTACTTCCGGGGCACGCTCGGCACCCCGCAGCGTGAGTCCTCGGTCCGCCAGCTCACCGGTCGCGTGGTCGACACGATCCGCGTCTGGGGCGAACGCAACGGCTACTTCGCGTCCGAGCAGGACGCGCAGGTCTTCGCCGAGGAGCTCACGCACCTGATCGTGAACCAGAAGGCCGCGTTCAACTCGCCGGTGTGGTTCAACGTCGGCGTGCCGGACACGCCGCAGCAGTGCAGCGCGTGCTTCATCCTCGCCGTCGAGGACCACATGTCGTCCATCCTCAACTGGTACGTCGAAGAGGGCACGATCTTCAAGGGCGGTTCCGGCTCGGGCATCAACCTGTCGCAGATCCGCTCGTCGAAGGAGTCGCTCGCCGGTGGTGGCACCGCGTCGGGCCCCGTCTCGTTCATGCGCGGCGCCGATGCGTCGGCCGGCACCATCAAGTCGGGCGGCAAGACCCGTCGCGCGGCCAAGATGGTGATCCTCAACATCGATCACCCCGACGTCCGTGACTTCATCTGGTGCAAAGCGCACGAGGAGGAGAAGGCTCGGGCGTTGCGGGATGCCGGGTTCGACATGGACCTCGACGGCAGGGATGCGTATTCCATCCAGTATCAGAACGCGAACAACTCTGTGCGTGTCACCGATGAGTTCATGCGCGCGTATGAACAGGACCAGGATTGGAAGCTCAAGGGTGTGACTCACCGGCTGAAACCATCGAGACGGTGCGCGCCCGAGAGCTGATGCGGGAGATCTCGGAAGCCGCTTGGGCGTGTGCCGATCCCGGCATGCAGTACGACACCACGATCAACGAATGGCACACGTGCCCCGCGACGGGTCGGATCAACGCCTCCAATCCGTGCTCCGAGTACATGCACCTGGACAACTCCGCGTGCAACCTGGCGTCGCTGAACCTCATGAAGTTCCTGGACGAGGAGGGCAACTTCGACGTGGCCTCGTTCCGTCGCGCGGTGGAGGTCGTGTACACCGCCCAGGAGATCGTGGTCGGCGAGTCCGACTACCCGACGGAGAAGATCGCGGCGAACGCGCGCGCGTACCGGCAGCTGGGACTCGGCTACGCGAACCTCGGGGCCCTGCTGATGGCGCGGGGGCTCCCGTACGACTCCGACGGTGGCCGGGCGTGGGCAGGCGCCATCACCGCCTTGATGACGGGGCAGGCGTACCGGACCAGCGCGCGGATCGCCGAGGCGATGGGGCCGTTCGACGGGTTCGATCCGAACCGCGACGCGATGCTGCGGGTGATGCGCAAGCACCGCGCGGCGGCCGAGGAGATCGACGCCGAGTACGTGCCCGAAGGCATGCTGTCGGCCGCGAAGCAATCGTGGGACGAGGCCATCTCGCTCGGCGAGCGGTTCGGGTACCGCAACGCGCAGGCGTCGGTGCTGGCCCCGACCGGCACGATCGGCCTGATGATGGACTGCGACACCACCGGGATCGAGCCCGAGCTCGCGCTGGTCAAGACGAAGAAGCTCGTCGGCGGCGGGACGATGCAGTTCGTGAACCAGACCGTGCCGCGCGCGCTGGAGAAGCTCGGATACGACGCCGCCCAGAGCGCCGACATCGTCGACTACATCGCCCAGAACAACTCGGTGATGGATGCGCCGCACCTGAAGACCGAGCACTACGCCGTGTTCGACACGGCGATGGGCGCGGAGCCCATCCACTACATGGGCCACGTGCGGATGATGGCGGCGGCCCAGCCGTTCATCTCCGGCGCCATCTCGAAGACGGTGAACATGCCGGAAGAGGCGACGGTCGAAGAGGTCGAGCAGCTGTTCATCGAGTCCTGGAAGCTCGGTCTGAAGGCCGTCGCGATCTACCGCGACAACTGCAAGGTCGCGCAGCCCCTGTCGGCCGACAAGAAGAAGACGGCGGACGTGCCGGTTCCCGCGGAGCTCGCGCAGCCGGTCCGCCGTCGTCTCCCGATGTCGCGGCCGTCGACGACCACGTCCTATCAGGTGGGCGACGCCGAGGGCTACATCACGGCCGGCTCCTACCCGGACGACGGTCTCGGCGAGATCTTCCTGAAGACCTCGAAGCAGGGGTCGACGCTCTCCGGGGTGATGGACGCGTTCGCGATCGCGGTCTCGATCGGCTTGCAGTACGGCGTGCCGCTCGAGACCTACGTCTCGAAGTTCATCAACATGAAGTTCGAGCCGTCGGGCATGACGAACGATCCCGACATCCGGTTCGCGTCGTCGCTCGTGGACTACGTGTTCCGCCGGCTGGCGCTCGACTACCTGCCGGAGGACAAGCGCGAGGCGCTCGGCATCCGGTCGATCGAAGAGCGCACGATCGCGGCGAAGGCCGAGGTCGAGGAGAAGATGGGCCCGGCCGCCCCGGTCGGAGACGCCGGAGCTGATCCCGATCACGGAGAAGCAGACGGCGAAGATCCTGGACGCACCGCTCTGCTACCAGTGCGGGTCGAAGATGCAGCCCGCCGGCTCGTGCTACGTGTGCGGGTCGTGCGGCAGCACCAGCGGCTGCTCGTAAGCTCCTCGGATGGATCGGCGTGACGGGCGGGTCGTGGGGCTGCACCACGTCCAGCTGGCCATGCCCGAAGGCGAGGAAGACGCGGCCGTGAAGTTCTACGGCTACATGCTGGGCATGGAGCAGATCTCCAAGCCTCCGGAGCTCGCGCCGCGCGGCGGCGTGTGGTTCCGGGGGCCGAGCATCGAGTTCCATCTGGGTGTCGAGGACGGGTTCCGGCCCGCGACCAAGGCGCATCCGGCGTTCATGGTCGAGGGTCTGGAACAGCTGCTCGCCCGGCTCGATGCGGCGGGCATCCGCGTCGTGGAGGACGAGGTGCAGCTCGAGGGGTTCCATCGCGTCTACGTGCGGGACCCGTTCGGGAATCGCATCGAGCTGATCGAGCCGGTCTGAGACGTGGACGTCCCGTTCCAGCGCCTGCACCCCGACGCCGAGCTCCCGACGGCGCAGCACCCCGGCGACGCGGGGCTCGACCTGCGAGCGGTCGACCGACGCCGACGTGGCGCCCGGAGCTCGGGCCATGGTGCCGACCGGCGTGGCGGTGGCGATCCCGGAGGGACACGCCGGATTGGTGTTGCCGCGGTCGGGCCTGGCCTCGCGCTCGGGCCTCACGCTCGCGAACGCACCGGGGCTGATCGACGCCGGCTATCGCGGCGAGGTGATCTGTTCGGTCGTGAACCTCGATCGCGAGACGCCCGTGCACATCGCGAAGGGCGACCGGATCGCGCAGCTGGTGGTGATCGCGATCCCGGAGGTGAAGCCCACGTGGGCGGAGAAGCTCACCGACACCTCCCGAGGGCTCGGCGGGTTCGGCTCGACCGGCACCACATGAGCGTCGAGGTTCGGGAGCGTCACGGCATCGGATCTGAGCGAGGTGCTCAGCGTCGAGCGCGAGGCGTTCGGCGAGCCCGAGGAGGCCGAGATCGTCCGCACGGTGCGCGAGCTCGAGGGCTCGTTCGGGCTGCGTGGCGGAAGAGGACGGGTCCGTCGTCGGCCATGTGCAGCTCAGCCGGGCATCGGTCGGCGCCGACCCCGTCCTCGCGCTCGGGCCGATCGGCGTGCTGCCCGCGCGACAAGCGACGGGGGATCGGGTCGACGCTCGTCCGGGCTGCTCTCGAGGAGGCGCGAGCGCGCGGGGAGATCGCGGTGATCCTGCTGGGGAGCCCGGCCTTCTATCCGCGGTTCGGCTTCGTCGCCGGCGCGACCTTCGGACTGCGGAACCCCTACACGGGGATGCAGGAGCCCGGGTTCGTCGTGCGCGGAGGAAGACTTCATGGTCGCGCCGCTCGGCGAGCGGGCCGCTTCGCTGACGGGTGCGGTGCGGTGGCACCCCGCGTTCGGAGAGCCGGTTGAAGGGGACGCCGACCCGCGCTAGCCTGGATGAACACGCGGACGTGGCTCAGTTGGTAGAGCACCACCTTGCCAAGGTGGGGGTCGCGGGTTCGAATCCCGTCGTCCGCTCCAGGAACGACCTGCGGAAACGCTGAAGCCAGCGCCCGGGCACCCGGGCATACGTTCCGGTCAGGGCCATGGACCAGGCTCCACTGGTGCTGACCTGCGCCAACTGTGGGCGAAGCGTCCCCGGAGGACGTGCGTTCTGCCCGGCGTTCCGGCGGCGGCCGAGGGCCCGTGCCGCAAGGAATACGAACTCCATCTGCGCCTTGGCGACGATGCACACGCGTCGACCTGCGCGGCGTACCTCGCCCTGGTGCTCGCTCGGCTGCATCGGTTCGACGAGGGCGGAGGAGCTCGCGGCGATCGCGCGCACGATCGGCGCCGACGACGACCTGGCCACGCAGAGCACTCGCTCGGCGGAGGCGCTGGTCTGGTCGGCACGTGGCGAGCTTGACGAGGCGTGCCGGCTCGCCCAGGAGGCCGTGGACCTCTACGCAGAGGCGCAGAGTCCCTGGTTCCACGGGGACACCCTCATGGTGCTGTCGGAGGTCTCACAAGCGGCCGGCTTGCGCAAGGAAGCGGTCGACGCAGCGCGCGCCGCGTTGGCGGCCTACGAGCGCAAGGGGCATGAGCCGGGGGCGGCCTCGGCGCGAGCGTTGATCGACGACGTCTCGGCGGACTAACCCAGGCGTAGCCGGTCGCACCCCGACGCCGATCGTGGGGTCGGGAGGTCGCGCTCGCCCGCTGCGGTGTCGTGCGGGGCGTAACGGTCGCACATCACTCTTAGGAGTCGCCGACTCGAAGGAGCTCGTGCTCGCCCAGACCCCACGCGCAGAGCCCGGCTCCGTCGTCGATGACCTCCACCTCAAGCTTGCTGGGCTCGGGGACGCTGGCTGTCCAGGCCGAGGTATCGCCCTTGGTACAGATCTCGGTGCGCACCGTTGTGAACGTGATCGTGTTGCCATCGATCTCGTAGGTGCCCTCGAAGTATGGGGTGTGATACAGGTACCCGCGCTCGGGGTCCGCGGCGACCCGCCCTTCTTCCGTGAACACGACATAGAGGAGTTCCTCCGTGTCCAGCCAGACTCCCGCCAAGCGATCGACGGTTGGTGCAAGCCCCGCAGTCGCTTCTGCGCTGGCCGAAATGGTCGGCTCGGCGGCCCCGCCGCCGCACGCGATCAGCACCACGGCCGCGGCGACCGCGACCTGCCAGCTTGCTCGACGCCGGGATACCATGGCCAAATCTATCCCAGGGAATGTCCGCGTGAACCGGTCGGGGTGCCCGACCGTACTACCCGCGTCCCGTGCCATCGACCAAGAGGGAGGGATCCATGGGTGCACGGATGAAGTGGTTCACTCGGCTCGTCGGGCCGGTCGCCGCACTGATGCTGCTGGTGCCGGCTGCGCCGGCATCCGCGGCGCCGGTCGTGCTCCACGCCGCGCTGTCCGGGCCGGCAGAGGTGCCCGGTCCCGGTGACGCCGATGCAACCGGTGCGGCCGAGATAAAGATCAACGTCGAGAAGCGGAGCGTCTGCTTCGTCCTCATCGTGAAGGATCTGGCCCTGCCCGCGACGGCGGCCCACATCCACGCGGGGACGGCGGATGTGGCCGGCGACATCGTCGTGACCCTCGCGCCGCCGGCCGAGATCGGCGGCAGCGGGTTCGGTCTGGCGAAGGGGTGCGTGCGGGATCAGCCCCGCCCGATCCTGCGCCAGATCCGCAACACCCCGGGGGACTTCTACGTGAACGTCCACAACGATGAGTTCCCGGCCGGTGGCGTCAGAGGACAGCTGGAGGCTCACTCGGCGCACTAGCGAAGGAGCAACGGTGGCGGGTCCACATCGGCCGCCACGTACGAACGGCCGCCCCCGGGGGCGGCCGTTCGTGCGTGAGGACGCGATCAGCCGATCGAGGCGCATGGCGTAGACTGACGCCCGCCCGGCGGTGCCGGGCTCATTGTTCCGCTCAGGATTCCGGCGGGGTGGCCGAGTGGCTAGGCAGGGGCCTGCAAAGCCCCGCACACCGGTTCGATTCCGGTCCCCGCCTCGAGAGGCCTCCTGGCCACTTGATACAGTTCGCTGCACGGGCGCTTAGCTCAGTGGGAGAGCGCTTCCCTGACACGGAAGAGGTCAGAGGTTCAAATCCTCTAGCGCCCACCGCGAAAGACGGGTCATACGGGTGCGTATCCCGGTCGACGGTATGCAGGATCAAGCTGTCAGCTCAGACTCACTACAACGCGCGCCGCTGTGCTTCCGAGGTTGGAATGCACAGGTAGCGACTGCATGGGAGGCGATGGACGCAGAAGCGCTGAGAAAGTACGGCGGATGGAGCTTGCCTCGACCCGACTTCGGCCTGTTGGGTTGATCTGAGCCGAAAGGACGGCGACCGGCTGGAATGGACGAGCTACCCGAACCCCCGCGGCCACCCTCGCTCGAACGTCGGGAATTGATCCGCGATGGTGCGATCGTCGGCGGACTCGTTTGGAGCATCCCGCATATCAAGACCTTGAGCGCCGTCGGGAACGTTGGGAGCCAGGTACCCGGCGGCAGCGATTGCTGCACATGCAACTGCGCTGATGACAGCGGCCGCATCGTTCTGCAGAGCTGCAACCCTGGAGTTGAGAGCCTCTCAGCGTGCGAGGCACTCTGTCGGGACGCTTGCGGCGAGACAGGACTATTCCCGGGATCCGTCGACTTCACCGACTGTGGGGGAGCTGCCGATCCGACGTGCCGGCCGACCCTTCTTCCAGGCGCTGAGGGATCGGCGTGCGGCTGTCCTGAAGGTTGACTAGCGGCACAAGAGGGTGCGTTCATCGCCCCTTCAAGACTCGCCGCGCAGTGCTCCAGTGGTGTCACTTGTCGCCGGCGGTCGAACCCAGAGACTCGGTCGAGCGAGGTGACGGCTCCGCCACCTGCGGGATCGGGATCGTGTGGACGCTGATCGCGGCGGCAGCGGCGCGATCGATGGCTCTCGCGTGGTTCGCGCGGTGCCGCCCGAGGAGGATCGCGATCACCACACCACCTCCGCAGAGGATGGCGAGCGCGAGGGACGAGCGCGCCAGGCCGGACGCCAGGGCCTCCCCGGCTGAGGCGCCTTCCGCCAGGTGCTGCTCAGTCGTCGTGCTGTAGATCGTCGCGATCGCCGCCACCGCGAGTGAGCCCCCGATGTATCGAGCCATGTTCGAGATACCGGACGCTTGTCCGACCTGGTTCGACGGGACCGTGGAGGTCGAGGCCGAGGATGCCGGGCCGTTCGAGAGCCCGAGGCCGGCTGCGATCGCGACCAACGGGAGCACGAACGCCACGTACGCCCACGAGATGTCCACGAACGCCAACGAGCCGAACCCTACGGCCGCGACGCCGAAACCGAGCAGCACCGCGGAACGAGAGCCGATCTTGATCGCCAACGGCGTGATGAACGGAGTGATGGCGATCATCACCGCCGCCGCCGGGAGCGTGGCGAGCCCCGCCTCGAGCGGAGTCATGTCGAACGCCGCTGGATCTTGGAAGTAGAGGCTGAGCACGTACATCAGGCCGTTGATCGTGCCCGCGACGATCAGGATCGCGATCGTCGACCCGACGAGGACGCGGTTCCGCAGGAGCTTGAGATCGACGAGCGGCGCCGCGACCCGACGCTCGACCATCACGAATCCGACCGCCCCGAGCACCGAGATCACGAAGCAACCGATGGTTGCCAGCGAGGTCCAGCCCCACGCGCTCCCTTCGCTGAGCGCCAACACCAGGGGGACGAGGATCACGGCGATCAGCGCCGTGCCTGCGAAGTCGATCGAGGTCGAACGCTCGGTATCTCGTGACTCCTGGACGGTGAAGACCGCCAGCGGGATGCAGGCCGCGGCGATGGCCGCGTCGATCCAGAACAATCCCTGCCAGCCGGTGGTGCCTACGAGGACCCCACCGACGAGCGGTCCCGCGGCACCGCCCGCTGCCGAGGCCGCGCCCCAGAGCGTGATCGCGCGCATCTGTCCGGTTCCGGCAGCGGCGACCGACAGGAGGCTCATCCCGCAGGCGAGGATCGTCGAGCCCGCAGCGCCTTGGATCATCCGCCCGGCGACCACGCCGGCACCGGTTCCCGACAGCGCGATCAAGCGCGCACGACGCAACGAAGAGCACGAGACCGGCGATGAAGACCCGCCGACGACCGAGAACGTCGCCCAGCGCCCCCGACGTCACGATCGTGGCGGCGCCGACGAGCATGTACCCCGTCACGGCCCATTGGAGCTGGGACATGGGTGCTCCGAGGTCGGCGCTGATCGAGGGAAGCAGGATCGTGACGGCGGATGTGTTGGCGTTCACGACGAATGCCGAGACGCAGGCCGCGACGAGCACGCCGGTCCCAGCCGCTCGGTCTTCCAGCATCGTTGAGGCGTCGGGCCGTTCCACCACGGAGCATCATAGAGTGCGGCTGCAGGCGGCGCTCGGAAGCTCCGCTGCGAACCGCCGGATGGCGAGATGCGATAGCTGGCAGAAGCTGTGGTGGTGACGTATCCTCCGGCCTGGTCGGTCCTCGGGGGCTGGCTGGAACGCGGACTCGTGGCTGTTCCGTGCAACGTATCGCTGGGGGGACCTTGAACGCTGTGGACGCTGTGGACGGCGATCGACTCGTGCGCACGTTCCTGGAGCTCGTGGCGATCGACAGCCCGACCGGCCATGAAGAGGGCATCGGTCAGGAGCTGGAAGCGCGCTTCGGAGCGCTCGGCTGCACGGTATCGATGGACCAGATCGGCAACCTCGTCGCCGTGCTACCAGGCACGAGGGACGGAACGCTGATGATCTCGACGCACATGGACACGGCCGGCACCGATACCGGGATCAAGCCCATCATCGGCGCGGACGGCGTGATCCGGACGGACGGTTCCACGATCCTCGGTGCCGATGACAAGTCGGGCATCGCAGGGTGTCTCGAGCTCCTGACGATCTTGAGGGACCATCCCGATCTGTCGCATCCCACGGTCGAGTTCGTGATCACGGTCGGCGAGGAGCAGGGGCTGGTCGGCTCGCGCCACCTCGACGTCGGCCAGCTCAGCGCGACACACGGGTTCGTGTTCGACACCGCCGGCGCGATCAGCGCGATCACCTACTGGGCGCCGACCTCCGTGTACCTCACGGTCACCGTGCACGGGAAGAAGGTGCACGCCGGTGTCGAGCCCGAGAAGGGGATCAACGCGGTGAAGGTTGCCGCCGAGGCGATCGCCGCGATGCCGCTCGGTCGCATCGATGAAGAGACGGTGGCCAACATCGGCACGATCGCCGGCGGCGAAGCTCGCAACATCGTGCCGGGTGAGGTGGTGATGGAGGGGATGGCGCGCAGCCACGACCAGAGCAAGCTCGACGCGCAGATCGACGCGATGCGTCGAGCGTTCGATGAGGCCGCTGCACGTCACGGAGCCACCGTCGATTTCGAAGCCGAGGAGATCTATCGCACGTACAAGATCGCCGAGGACGCGCAGCCGTACCACGAAGCCGCACGCGCGATCAGGTCGCTCGGCCTGGAGGTCGTCCCGCGCAAGAGTGGGGGCGGCACCGATGGCAACTTCTTCAACGCGAAGGGGATCCCATGTGTGGCGATGGCGACAGGGATGGTGGACGAACACGCCACGAGCGAGCACATCGCGGTCGACGACATGATCACCGCTTGCAAGATCATCGTGACGATCGTCACCCAGGATCCGGAGGGAAGGGACGACGCATGAGCACCATCCTTCGGCGTGGCAGCATCCTCTTCTTGGTCGTACCGCTCGTCGGGCTCGCTTCTTGTGGCGAGCTCCGTGAACGCTCCCTCTGTGACCAGTACGAAGACTTCCAGGCCGCCGTCGCCCAAGTGCAGGAGCTCGATCCCCAAACAGCGACGATCGACGACATCCGATCGATCGCCGACGACGTCCTCAGCGAGCTCGACCAGCTCCGATCGACGTCGGACGGTCAGTACGAGGTCCTGATCTCGAACCTCCGCGCGTCGCTCACCGTGCTCCGCGAGGCTGCGGTCGATCTCGGGCCGACCGGCATCGATGTCGCGCGGCCGCTGTTGCAGGACGCCTGGGACGACGTGGTGGCCGACTACCGATTGCTCACGCAGCGACTTGACGTCGTCTGCCCAACCGACTGACGAGGAGAAGAGATGGATATCCAGTTCGTTCTCGAGGCCATCGTCGTCCTCGCGGCGATCCTGATGGGCACCCGGGCGGGCGGTATCGCCGTCGGCGTCTGGGGCGGCTTGGGTGTTGCGGTGCTCGTGTTCGTCTTCCACGAACCGCCGGGCGAGCCGCCGATCTCGGCGATGCTCATCATCCTCGTGGTCGTGACTTCAGCGTCGCTGATGCAGGCCGCCGGCGGCATCGACTGGATGGTGAAGGTCGCCGCAGGGATCATCTCGAAGCATCCGAAGCAGATCACGCTGCTCGCCCCGCTGACCGCCTTCCTGTTCTCCGTCGGGGCGGGAACGAGCAACATCCTGTACCCGCTGCTCCCCGTGATCTATGACGTCTCGTACCGCAACAACATCCGGCCGTCGAGGCCGTTGTCGCTGGCCGTTGCCCAATCAGGGATGGCCCTCGCGTGTTCGCCGGTCTCGGCCGCGATGGCGGCGATGCTCGTGCTGACCTCGGTGGCGCCGTACAACTTCGACCTGGTGCAGATCCTCTCGATCACGATCCCCGCCTGCCTGGTCGGGATCGTGGTCGCGTCGATCGTGGTCGGCCGCACGGGCAAGGACCTCGACGACGACCCCGACGTGCAGGCGCGGATCGCTGCGGGCACGTTGGAGGCCCCCGGTGGCAGCTCGAGCGACACCACGGTGGAGCTCACCGCGACGAAGGAAGGGCGCAACTCCGCGATCGTCTTCCTGTTGGGCGTGGTCGTGATCGTGATCTTCGGACTCTTCCCGGACCTCCGCCCGGCGTTCGGCCCCAAGGGCGAGAAGGTCCCGATCGACATGACGTTGACGATCGAACTCGTGATGTTCACGGTCGGCGTCCTGATCATCCTCGTCGGGAAGCCCAAGGTCGCGGACGTGCCGGGCTTGTCCGTGTTCAAGAGCGGCATGACGGCCGCGATCGCGCTGTTCGGGATCGCGTGGTTGACGGCCACCTTCATCGCCGCGCACGAGGAGTACATCGTGACCACGATCGGTGGCTGGGTGACGGACTACAAGTTCATCTTCGCGCTCGCCGTGTTCCTGGTTGCCGCGCTCACCACGAGCCAGTCGACCGCGACGAACACGATCGTTCCGATCGGACTGGCAGTGGGGCTCAGCCCTGCGCTCGTCTCCGGGATGTGGGCCGGCGGGCTCGAGGGTGTGTACACGCTCCCGGCCAACGGGACCCAGATCGCAGCGGTGAACTTCGACCTGTCGGGCACGACGAAGCTCGGGACGAAGCTCTTGGACCACTCGTTCTTCGTCCCGATGCTGGTGATGGCAGTGGTCTCCGTCGGTACCGGTGCGGCGATCGCGACGATCTTCTATTGATCCGGCGTGTATGAGAACTCACGACGTGCGCTCAGGTGCGCTTGAAGGAGCTTGCGATGGATGAACAGCAGATCCGCACCCGCGTGACCCAGATGATGCCGGAGATCATGGCCGACCTCGAGCGACTCGTCGCGATCCCATCGGTGGCGTTTCCCGGTTACCCCCCCGAGCCGGTCCATGAGATGGCCCGGGAGACGCTCCGCATGTTCGAAGACGTCGGATTCTCGAACGTGAAGTTGATGGACGTCCCGAGTGGGTATCCGCCGGTGTACGGCGAGATCACCGGGCCAGAGGGATCGCCCGTGGTCATGTTGTACGGGCACTACGACGTGCAGCCGGCGCCTCCGGAGCAGGGGTGGACCTCCGACCCGTGGACCCCGACCTACAAAGACGGCCGGATGTTCGGTCGAGGGGCCGCCGACGACAAGGGCGGCTTGGCGATCCACGTCGGCACCATGAAGGTCTTCGACGGGCAGCCTCCGTGCACCGTGAAGCTGATCCTCGAGGGTATGGAGGAAACGAACAGCAACCTCGAGGCGTTCGTCGATGCGAATCCGGACCTCTTCGCGTGCGACCTCTTCATCGTCTGCGACATGGGCAACCTCCGGGTGGGTGAGCCGACACTCACGACCACGCTCCGTGGAGACGTCGCCTGCGTCGTGACCCTCCGAACCCTGCAGCACCCGTTGCACTCCGGGCTGTTCGGCGGGCCCGCTCCCGACGCGATGATGGCGATGGCCGAGTTGCTCGCGACCCTGCACGACGACGAGGGGAACGTCACCGTCGAGGGGGTATCCCGCTACGACTGGGATGGCCTCGACTTCACGGAGAAGGACTTCCGGGCCGCGGCGGACCTGGCGGATGGCGTCGAGCTGACGACCGGGTCTGGCCTCGTGAGTACCCGGCTGTGGTCATCCCCATCCGTCTCGGCGATCGGCTTGGACATGACGTCGATCGAGGGTTCGTCGAACGTCTTGATCCCCGAGGTCAGGGCGAAGCTCTCGATGCGGATCGTCCCCGGCTCCGATCCGGTGAAGGAGCTTGACGCGCTCGTGCGCCACCTCGAGGCTCACGTTCCGTGGGGCGCCCAGATCACGGTCGAGCGGACGAAGGAGGCGCCGCCGTTCCGGTGCGAGACGAGTGGACCTGGATACGCCGCGGCGCGGGCCGCCCTGGAGGCCGCGTACGGTCGTTCCGCTGGCGAAGCAGGCTCCGGTGGGTCGATCCCCCTGCTGCAGACGTTGCAGCGCGCGGCGCCGAACGCCGAGTTCATCCTGTGGGGACCTGAGGACACCGCCCTCGCCCGGATCCATGCCTCGGACGAGAGCGTGGATCCGTCGGAGATCGAACGGATGATCCTGGCACAGGCGTTCTTGCTCCAACGCCTCGCCGAGCCCGGCGACTGAGCGCGGCAAGAGGAGGTGCGGCGTGCTCGCCGCTGTTGTGGTCAACCCGCCGCCGTGGATCGAGTTGCCGGCGATCATCGCTGGAGCGTTGGCCGGCGCACTGTTCGCGCAGCGACGTGGGCTGGACGCGATCGGCATCCTCGCGCTGGCCATGGTGAACGGACTCGGAGGCGGCATGCTCCGCGACGTGCTCCTCGCGCGGGTACCGGTCGCGCTCGAGGAGCCGAGATACTTGGGCGCGGTCGTCGTCGCCTCGCTCGTCGGCGCCTTCTTCGCCGAGGCGGCGAACCGCATGCGGCACTCGATCGTGGCTGTGGACGCCGTCGCGCTCGGGCTCTTCAGCGTGATCGGCGCGCAGAGCGCCCTCAACGCCGATCTGCCTCTCCCCGCGGCGATCGCGTTAGGAACCATCACCGGTATCGGCGGGGGAGTGCTCCGCGACATCCTGGTCGGCGACGTGCCACCGCGGATGCTCCGACGTGGCGCTCCGTACGCATCTGCATCGCTCCTCGGCTCGAGCCTCTACGTTGGGTTGGTCGTGGGTCTCGACGTGAAGCGATTCCCCGCACAGATCGCCACGGTGGGGTTGGTATGCGTGATCCGGGGATTGTCCGTCTGGCGGGGATGGGAAACGCCCGGCACGTCCGACTTCACTCCATCGTTCCTGCGCCGCGATCGTCCCGCCGGCCCTGACCCTGCGGACACGGAGAACGAGAGGCAGGACGATGGGCACTGAACGCTCCCCACGACCGCCCGAACCCATCACCAGAAGGAGCTCGATCATGAAGAGGAAGAGGAAGTGGAAGGGGAAGGGGATCTGGATCGTCGCGTTCGGCGTCTCGCTGTCGTTCGCGGCCGCGTGCAACGGGCAGGTCGGCGACGCGATCTCGAGCATCGCGTCCGGGACGCCCCTCCCCTCGGTCAGCCGGTCGATCTCGTTGCCGACGCGCAGCGACGAGGTGGCCACGCCGAGCGAAGCGCCTTCGGAGTCCGTGGCCGAGACGCCGTCAGAATGAACCCTCACCAGAACCCTCACCAGAACCCTCACCAGAACCCTCACCAGAACCCACGACCCTCACCAGAACCCACAGAGGCCCCGACCGCCGAGCCCACTGCCGAACCGACGCAGACGCCCACCGAGGCCCCGACCGAGGAGCCGACTCCTGTCGAGTCCGAGGAAGCACCGGCGGGAGAGGCGTCCAGCGAGACCTCCGCGGCACTGTGGTGGCTGCTCGGTATCGCCATCGTCGTGGCGATCGCGGTGTGGTTGATCGCGCGGGCCCGTCGCCCCTCGGCCACCCTGCAGGACGCCTATGCCGCGACCGCTGCCGCCCGTGACCGGTTGGCCCTGGAGGCGTCGGCTCCGTCCGCGTCCCCCGGTGGGGCGGAGGCGTTGTTCGATCAAGCCAACCAGAAGCTCCGCGCGGCGCAGGTCGCCGTGGACGATCAGGCCGGCCGCGCGGCGGTCGATCACGCACTCTCTGCGCTCGGTGAGGCCCGCGAGGCGCTGGCGCTGCGCGCGGCCAGCGCCGGCGCCGCCCACGCAGGCGGAGCAGACATCGAGGCGCGGTTGCTGCGATCGCTCGCCGCGCTGGATGCTGCGCTGGGCGCACTTCGAACCGCGTCTGGAGGTGGGACCGGATCGACGACGGGCTTCGAGGGATGACCATCCAAGGAGGTTCGAGATCATGACTGGACACATCGTCCCTATGGGGGCAGGGCGGGCCGTCATGGACCGACGCAACGACCCCCTCCACGACTACATCCTGGAGCTCACCGGCAAGGACGACCCCGTGGTGCTCTTCCTGCCCACCGCGACGGGAGATGACGCCAGCTACATCGTCTCGTTCTACGAGGCGTTTCATTCCGGACGGTGCCGTCCCCGCCACCTCAAGCTGTTCCACCGGAACGAGGACGACCTCACCGACATCGTGCTCGGCGCCGACGTGATCCACGTCGGCGGCGGCAACACCGCGAACATGCTCGACGTGTGGCACCGTCAGGGTGTCGATCAGTTGCTGTTCCAAGCGCTCGAGCGGGGCGCTGTGCTCACCGGCGGCAGCGCTGGGGGACTGTGCTGGTTCGAAGGTGGCACCACCGACTCCTACGGCCCCACGCTTCGGCTGCTCCACGAGGGTCTCGGCATGATCAAGGGCAGCTACTGTCCGCACTACGACGCCGAGGACCAGCGTCGCCCGATCTTCCACGCAGCGCTCCTCGACGGCACTCTGGAGATGGGCTATGCCTCTTGGAACCGCGTTGCCATCCGGTTCACACCTCAGGGCGAGGTCGTCGAGGCGGTCACATCAGAGCCTGGCGGACGCGCGCTCAAGGTCTTCGCCCTCGACGGCAAGATCGTTGAGGAGGACATCCCTTGCCGCGTCCTGGAAGAACGCGTCGTCAGCCGTTCGGTGTCAACCTGAGGCGGGGAACGAGCAGGAGGCCCGCCAAGATGCTAGCGTCCGCCCTCGGGTGGCCAACCGACGGTCCGGCTGCCATCATCGCGGCCTCAACCCCGGGTCGAGCACATGCTCCACGTCGGGCAGGGCTCGGAACTCCACGAAAGGAAGGCTTCGATGGAATGGTCCTTCGGTGACGTCATCTGGACGATGCTCGTCTTCTACCTCTGGTTCATGTTCATCTGGATGTTCATCAGCATCTTCGGTGACATCTTCCGCCGCGACGACCTCTCGGGTGGTGCGAAAGCAGGATGGATCATCCTGATCGTGCTGTTGCCCTTCCTCGGCATCCTGATCTACATGGTCACGCGTCCCAAGATGACCGAGCAGGACCAGCGGTTGATGATGGAGGCTCAGGCGAGGCAACAGCGCGCGGAGGGCTACTCGGCGGCCGACGAGGTGGCGAAGCTCGCCAAGCTCCGCGACGAGGGCCAGATCACCGCCGACGAGTACGAAACCATGAAGCAGCAAGCGATGTCCTAGGCAGCAGGCGATGTCCTAAGAGCGGGCGAACGAGCAAGATGCGTCGCGACCCAGACGGTCGAGAGCGCATCAGCCATTGGCGTGCGCAGCTCGCGACCCCGCCGCCGGCCCGCGGTATCGCGGGCCGGCGGACCAGGGTCGCGTTCGCTCACGGACCGGTGATCCTGCCCTCGACGACCGGACCGACCGGCGAGTTGTCCGCGATGTACGCGATGACGATGTCCAACAGGGCATCGCCGGGCTGCAACACGTCCGTGCCCTGGGTGAAGACCGTGTAGCCGTCGCCGCCACCGAACATGAAGTCGTTGGTGACGAACCGCACGAGGTCCGCGGGACCGATCGGCGTTTCCGGGCGCCGATCCGTCCGGCGTCTTCCACATCCCGGTGACCACCGGCGTCGTGCCGTTGCAGGTGAACGTCACCCGCAGTCCGGAGATCTGCGGGAACCGGCCGGTGTCGACCGCCGTGCTGCAGGACGGCGAGAAGCCGTTCAGGAACGCCTGCTCCAACTGCGCGCCGGTGAGCGTCTCGATCACGGTGCGGTTGCCGAACGGCAGGACGGAGAACACCTCGCCCCAGGTGATCTCGCACGACGCCTCGCCGGCGCTCGGCGGGTCACAGAGCAGGTCGGCGCGCAATCCACCGGAGTTGGTGTAGGCGGCGTCGACCCCGGGGTACTTGAGGCGCATCGCGTCGGCGACCATGTTGCCCATCGCCGACTCGAACAGCCGCGTGGGCGCCCGCAGGATGTCGAACGCCTGGGTGCCGATCACCTGGTTCCGCAGGACCTCGGTCTGGGCGTTGGCGTCGTCGACGATCGCCTGGACGTCGGCACGCTTGGCGACACCGAGGTTCTTGGCGATCCGCGTCGCCGCCCCCGCCCACTCGACATCTCCGTGCCGTTCACCACCATCTGCACGACCGAGTAGCTCGCCCCGGCGTTGATCCCTTCGGCGACGAGGATGTCGCCGACCATCAGGTTCGACACCCGGTGCGTGTGACCGGCCACGACGACGTCGACCGTGCTGTCCTGGATGCCCTCGGCGATCGTCACGATCGGGCCTTCCCACGGCACCGCGGGCACGCCGTCGATCGTGTTGGTCCCGACGGCGGTGCCCTCGTGGATGAGCACGACCTGGACCTTGATGCCCACGCCGGCGGAGCTTCTCGGATTCCGTCTGGATCGTGTCGATCGCGGGCAGGAACGTGAGACCCGCGGTGTTGCCCGCGCTGACCAGCTCGGGCGTGGATTCGAGCTCGATGCCGATCACGCCGATCCGGATGCCGTCGTAGGTGAAGACGTGCGTGCCCTCGACCCAGTCCGGGTTCTCCATGGTCGCCGTGTCGACGATGTTGGCTCCCAGGAACGGGAAGTCGGCGCGCGCCTGATGTGCCTGGAGCCGGGCGATGCCGTAGTCGAACTCGTGGTTGCCGTACGACGTGGCGTCGAGACCCCACGCGTTCTCGACGTCGATCGCCGGCATGTCCTCCAGGAGTCCGGAGTTGGCCGGCGATGCGCCGACGTTGTCACCGGCGGCGAAGCAGGAGCGAGCCGCCGGGGAACTGCGCCGCCTCCTCGTCGAACATCGTGGCCAGCTGAGCGGCCCCGCCGACCGACACGTTCAGGCCGTCGATCGACATGGTGGTCGGGTCGAGCTGCCCGTGGAAGTCGTTCAGGCCCGTCAGCGGCACCAGCGTGCGCGACCAGCCGCCCGCTCACCAGGTCCAGCCGCACCACGCCCTGGCTGTGCTGCGGCTCGGGCACCTTCAGGAGGTAGGCGATCGTGGGTGCGATGTCGATCGTGCGCATCCCATCGACCCGACCGGCTCTCGCGATGCCGGGACCGCCGGCGATGAACGTCGCACGCATGTTGATGTTCGCGGCGAAGTCCTGCACGTCGGGGACGTACCCATGCTGGCCGAAGAACGCCGATCGCGCGATCAGCGTGCCCGGCGTGGCGGCGTCGAACTGATACGGCGGATACGAGAAGACGACCAGGTCTCCCGTCCGGGTCGGGTGCGCCATATCGGTCGTGCTGACCCGGACCGTTCGGGATGTAGCGGGCCTCGGCCTTGGTGAAGGCGCGGTCGATGACCTTCCAGCCCTCGGGTACCCCGTCACCGGTCCAGTCGTTCGGATCCGTGAGGGCGAGGAAGGCGGCCTCGATCTCCGCGACGGTCGCTGCTTCGTCGGCCGCCGCGACCTGGAGGAATCCACCACCCGCCGGATCTCGTCCGGCGAGGTTGAGGTAGATCTGCACCGTGCCGCCGGCCCAGCACGCCTTGGCCTTGCCGATCGTCTCACCCGTGGCGGGCCGGCAGTTCGAGGTCTGTGGCGTCGACAGCAGACCGAGGTCGACCAGCACGCGGCTGGCGTCGATCGCGGCGAACTGCGGTGCGAAGCCGTGGTCGGACGACACGAACGTGGTCGGATCGCGCAGGAGCTCTGCGCGAGGCCGAGGAAGCGGTCGGCGCCCTCGTACGCGCTGCGGATGAACCTGGTGCGCTCGCGCCACCCGACCGTCCGGCGTGCCGTTGACCTGCACGTCGTCGTAGGCCGGGTTGGGCGCGCCGCCCGGCAGCGTCGGGGCTGATGAGGCCGAGGAACTGGTGTTGGAACTCGTCCGTCGTCGGGTACCCGACGAGGGCGAGGTCCGGCTGGTAGGTCCGCATCAGGTAGCGGAGGAGCGGCGTCGCGAACGTCTCCCAGATACAGACCCTGCTCGACGTAGGTCTCCTCGCTGACGATCCCGGCTTCCAGGACCGCGAAGTCCGCAGCGGTGGAGCTGGGGAACCGTCTGGGCCACGAACTCATCGAAGCTCCCGGTGAACCCCGCTTCGCCGGGCCACGTGGGCCACGTGGCGAGCGCGCGCGCCACCGACGTGTGGAACAACCGGACCTCGGAGAGGTCCCTGGCGAGCGTCTCGACCTTGATGAGGAAGCCCGCGGTCAGACCCGCCGACGTCCCGTCGACGATCTGCACCTTGATGTCGGCCCATTGCCCGGCGCGGAGCGTGGCGACGGCCTGGCTGCCGTCCTTCGTCGGCGAGAAGAGCACCCGGTTGTACCTGGTGCGGCCGTCGTCGCGGCTGTCGAAGATGAAGGCGTCGAGGCCGTACTTGTCGACGCCGGAAGTCGAGCACGCGCAGGTGCATCTCCTTCGCGGGGCTGTAGCTCTGTGGCACGTTGGTCCAACCGGTGGCGTCGGTCGGCGCCGCTTGCGGGTACGGAGCCTGGCCGGCGAAGCCCGGCCGGGTGGTCGAACTGCAGCCCGAACGCCGCCGTGAAGGCCGGGTCGTCGGTCGGCGCGATGTAGTTCGTCGCGACGCCGCGACCGGAGAAGAAGCTCCGGAAGTCGACCGTGGGGCCTTGCGTGCTCGCGCCGCGACCGCCGGCGAACTCGAACTGGATGACCTTCTTGCCCGCCGCGCTCCGCCGACTGGGCGATCGACTCGGCCTGGAGCACGCCCGCATCGAAGGCGGTGGTGCGATTGGCGAAGGGCTGGCCGTTGACGTGGAACGTGTTGTTCGTCGAGCCGGTGACGCCCGGCCAGGCTCCGGTCGCGAGGCTGTACCAGCCGGCACCCGTGTTCGGCGGCGCCTGGGTCAACAGGCCGCCCCCCGAGGCCGACGACCCCCGACCGCAGGAGGCTGGCCATCGCCGAGGCGTGGTGCCGGGTCGGTCGCAGGTACCGCTCGACGAGATCCTGCCGCAGGCCGTCGGCGACGAACAGGAGCACGGGGTCGTCCGCGTGCCTTCGGTCGGTACGGCGCGCGTCGCTCCGCCGAGGCGGCCGACCACGGAGCGACGCTCGCCGCGGCGATGACCGCCGTGCAGACGACGAGAGACAACCAACGACGACGGGTGTCGAAGCCATCCTTCCCCTCCATCCTCGACTGGCCCGGGGGTTCCAGGTCGATGTCGCCGATTATCGAGTGCACCGGCGAACGCGTGCAAACCGGTCTTGGAACAGATGCGGAACAGGTGCGAAGGAGCCAGACCCCTTCCCCGAAGTCCGACTCCTTCGCAGCTCGTCGCCGCGAGCGGCCCACCCGACCCCGGACGTCGACCGCCGGACCTGATGGATCGCGGAACCAACCCGCGGCATGCGCAGAGCCTTACCCACCGATCGGTGCGGCAATCGGGTCGCGGGTCGAACACGCGGCTTTCGGCCGTTGACTCCGTGAGCGATCGGGAGCTAGCGTCGGCATCCTCGAGGATGTGCCCCGATCCTCCTGCTTCCGACCCGCGGAGGAGACGGATGCGCCGACATACCCCCCGGATCTGGCGAACGACGCTGATCCTCGCCCTGGTCCTGATCTCGACCCCACTCGCGTCACCGACGGTGGCCGCAGACCCGAACACGCCCACCATCCTGTTCGGGATGAATCCCGGAACGCGCGGGACCCAAACCGGTCAGCAGGTCGTGTTGGACCTGGAGGCGAGAGCCGGACGCCAGCTCCCGGGGGTCAGGATCTTCGACCTGTGGGATCAACCGTTCCCCAGCAGCTACGACCTGTGGCTCCGCGACTCGGGACACACGCTGTTCTTCTCGGTTCGGGCGAAGCGGACCAACGGCGCCGTCGTGCTGTGGCGTGACATCGCCCAGGCGGCACCGGGAAGCCCGCTGTACCAGGAGATCGTCGGCTGGGCGACCAAGGTGAAGAGCTTCGGCGCCCACATGTACTTCACGTTCAACCACGAGCCCGAAGCGACCGCCAGCGATGCCAACGGTACGGCCGACGAGTTCATCGCCGCATGGCGGAAGGTCATCGACGTGTTCCGCCAGGAGAACGTCACCAACGCGAGCTACGTCTTCATCACCACGGGATACGCGTACCGCGTGACGGACGGCCGTCGCGCGGATCTCTGGTACCCGGGCGACGCGTACGTCGATGCCATCGGCGAGGACGACTACAACTGGTCGGACTGCCGGCCGGGCATCAACACCCCGTGGCGGTCGTTGGAGTACATCGCCGATCCGCTCCGCGTCTGGGCGGAGGATCATCCCGGCAAGGAACTGATGATCACCGAGTGGGCGAGCCACGAGGACCCGTCCGTCGCGAACCGGAAGGCGAGTTGGATCACCGAGGCGCAGGCCCTCTTCAAGCAACCCGGCTGGGAGCGGTTCACGGTCATGCTCTACTACCACCGGACGCTGAAGCCGACCTGCAACTTCTGGCTGGACTCGAGCGCGAGCTCGATGGCCGCATGGCTGGCCATGGCGAACGATCCGTACTACATGCGTGGCGTCCAGGTGTCCGACACCGAGGCTCCCTCCGTCCCGGGGATGCCGAGCGGTGTGAGTACCGCGCCCGGCGCGATCGACCTGTCGTGGGCGGCGTCGACCGACGACGTCGCCTCGACCCTGCTGTACCGCGTGTTCCGCGATGGTGGGACGAGCCCGGTCGGCACGGTGTCGAGCGCGTCGACCGGCACGGTCTCGTTCCAGGACACCGGGCTGTCGCCGGGGTCATCGCACACGTATCAGGTGTCGGCCAGCGACGGGATCAACGTCAGCGCGCTCGGTCCGGTCTCGTTGCCCATCACGGTCGTGTCCGCGCCGCCGCCCGTGTTCGCCGACGGGTTCGATGGCGGCTTCGCGAACTGGACGAGCGTGACCGGCCTCACGGTCGACGCGATCAGGGGCGCCCCCTCGCCGCCTTCGGCGCGGGCGGCGGTGGTCAACGCGCGGGCATCGGCGTCCAAGGCCTTGGGCACGACGTCGTCGGTGCTCTGCATGTCCGAGCGGGTGAACCTCACGTCGATCGGCACCAGCACGGTGAGCCTCCTCCGCCTCCGCACGGCCGCCGACGGAGCGGTCGCCCGCGTGTTCGTCAACAGCGCACGTCGACTCGCGATGCGGTCGGACGTCACCGGCGCCCAGCTGTTGACGACGGCCACGCTCCCGCTGGGCGCGTGGCGTTCGGTGGAACTGTGCGGCGACACGACCGGCGGCGGACGACTGTCCTTGTACCTCGACGGCGTGCTCGTCGGTGGCCCGTGGACGCAGAACCTGGGCACGACGCCCTTCGGTCGCGTGATGGTCGGGGACAGCGAGGTCAAGACCGTGACCGTCAACTACGACGACGTCGTCGTCGACACCGCAGCGGGGTAGCGGAAGAGCGGGAGCGGCGTCGGTCGTGCGCGGCGAGCTTCGCTCGTTCGTCAGCCGGGGGTCGTGTCCAGCACCACGTCGTCGAAGTTTCCCGACCACGTCTTCGGATCGTGTCGCCGATCTCGATGCGGCCGACCCCCGTGGTTCCGGTGTTCGCCACCCATCCGTTCACGATCGGCGACCCGTTCAGGTAGAGCGTCCATGCCCCGGCACCCCCGACGGTGCCGCAGAGCTCGACCTGGCTCCACCCGGCGGGGAGGGGCGTCCCCGATGACTGCTGGGTGCCCGAGACGTCCGAGCGGACGACGAGCACCCCCGACGTGTTGACGTACGCGCGGGCGATCGGACCGCCGGTTGCGGTGCGCAGTCGCATCAGGCTCACCGAAGCTCCTGGGGCGGAGAGGTTGACGGCCTCGCTCAGGCACACCTGGGACAGCGTCGTGCCGAGATCCCGCCGGGCGAACGCCGCCTGGTTCGACGGCACACCCCGAGCGCTCGGCGGTCCGGCCCCACCGGTCGTGTTGTCGATCGAGAGGTTGCTGACCGACGTCCACGCCGCGAAGCTGCCGCTCGCGAACGTGTCGGCGAAGATCACTCCACCGCCGGACATCGTCGTGATGGGGGCGGATGCGGCGCTGAGCAGGCTCGTGTTGAGCGCGGCGTCCCGGGCGTCGATCCGGTAGGTGTGTGTGCTTCCCGGGGCCAGGCCCGTATCGGTGAACGAGACCGTCGTCGTAGATGAGCTCGTGACGGTGCCGACCGGGGATGTCCCGCCGTCTCGGAAGATCCGGTACGTGAGTTGCGTGCTCACGTTGTCCGTCGAGGCCCCCCACGTGAGGCTGATCGTGCTGGGCGAGCCGCTCGAACCGCCCGGCTGGCCCGGCGTGGTCGGCGGCACCGTGTCCCCGCCGCCTGTCGGCGGACCGAACAGGAAGATGCCCCGGGTGTTCCACGTGTAGCCGTCGATCGCCGGCCCGCCCACGACCGACGCGGAACCGCTGACCACGCCGTTGGAGAAGGCGATCCGTGACAGGTTCCCGGTGGTCGAACCCAGGTACAGCTGACCACCCGCGAGCGTCATACCGGCGACCTGGCTCCAATTCACGCTCGGCGTGGTCGAGGCGACGAACAGGTTGGCGCCGATCACCTGGCTCTCGAGCGAGAAGTACCGGTAGTACAGCCGGGGTTCGTTGCGGACGGTGTAGTAGAGGCGACCCTGGTCGTAGAACATGCCGCTCGCGTTCGCGAGGTGTGTGGTGAGCGCCGGCACCCGGGTGGTCGTGCCCGGGATGAGGAAGGCGCTGGGGGGTTGCACCTCCAGGCCGTGGAGGTCGATCGCGACCTGGGGTCCGACGTTCGTTCCGTTGAACGTTCGCGAGTAGAGCCGCCCGTCACTCAAGCCGTAGTACAGCAGCCCGTTCAACACGAACGCGCCCCTGGCCGTTCCCCAGTTGACCCCGGTGGCCACCGTCTGGACCGGGCCGAACGAGCTTCCGTCGTAGCTCCGGCGCACCATCGCCCCGCCCAAGCTCGAGGTCGTGCAGGTTGTTCGGGAGCCCGATCGTCTGCGGCGAAGGTACGGCGGTCCCGCCCGCGAGCGGCATCAGCGCCAGCTCGCCGTGGAACTCCCCGCCGATGTTGTCCGTGTCGCTCCCGACCCACAGACCGTCCGGCGTCGGGAGGAGCGCGAAGACGCCGACACCCCGGTCTCGGCCCGGGTCCCACCGGAACGGCAGCCCGTTCACGGGGTCGAGCGCGGCGATGCCTTCGCGAGGGACGGCGCCAGGCCCGGGAGTGTCGCCCGCATACGGGTTGTTCCACCAGCGCTGGTGACCGCCGACATACACGGCCGTCTCCGTGACCGCGACGGCGGTCGTCGTGTCGCCGCCGCTCCAATCCACCCACGTCGGCATCAGGTCCGAACCCGTGACGGCCGTCGGCCAGCGGGTGATGGTGTCACAGAGCCGGTTGGCGCGGTACGCGCCGGTGGTCCCCACGATGAAGAACGAACCGTCCGGGGAGAACGACACGTCGCGCATGTAGGTGTCGAAGGCCGTCGAGCACCAGGCGGTGGTGGTCCCGGGCACGACCTGCGCGAACTGGTTCGTGTGCCAGTTCGCGATCGTGACGGGTGCGGTGGTGAGATCGAACAACGCGATCTGTTTGCGGTCGAGGCCGTTCACCAGCTGGAAGTTCCCGATCGCGACGAGCCGGGTGCCGTCGAGGGTCACGTCGATCTTCAAGACCCGTGGGCTGCCGCTCCGCGGGTTCGTGAACGTGAAGTTCACACCCGGATCGACGTTGCCGGTGGTCGTGTCGACCGCGGCCAACCCCTGTGCTGCCACTCCCTTGACCGTCGCGAACGCCCCGGCCATGTAGAGACGGCTCCCGACGACGGCCAGGTCCAGGACCTTGGCGCTCGCGTTCGCCTGGAAGGTCGTGACGAGCTGCCCGTTCGCCGTGTTCAGGAGCGCCACCTTCCTGCGGGTGGTCCCGTTCACAGCGTTGAAGAGGCCACCGACGAACACCGACTGACCGTTCGGAGCGAGAGCGAGCGTTTCGACGGCGCCGTCAAGGATCGGGACGAACGCCGTGTCGATGGCACCCGTGGTGCGATCGAAGGCGAACAGGAAGTTCCGCGGGAGGAACGTCGAGGAGTTCGACCGGCGAACCTGGGTGAAATCCCCACCGACGATGACCTTGTTGCCGGCGACGACGATCGCGTTGACCCGGCCCCCTTGGACGTGCGGTGTCCAATCCGCAGGATCGTCGGACACGATGACCTGGTGTCCTGGGCTGACCGCCGCGATGGCCGGAGATGCCACCAGCACGACGAGGAACGCCGCCAGCGCCAGACGGGGAAGTCCGGTGGTCGACTTCTTCTGCATCGAACTCCCGCGGCCGCTTGGGCTCAGAGGGGGAAGCCTACGCCGCGCGAGTCGAGCATAGCGGACTCCTCGGTCATTAAGGTGTGTCATGGCCGATCGCTCACTCCCTCGCGTGGAGATCGACGGTCGGCCGGCGACGGTCGAGTCTCTGTGGCCGGCCGTGGGCGGCGGCTACGGCCACTTCACCGCGATGCAGGTCCGGGATCGCTCGGTACGCGGCATGGATCTGCACCTCGCCCGATTGGCGGAGGGCACGGAGGCCCTGTTCGGCACCGGTATCGACGAGGAACTGATCGTCGAGCGCGTCCGTCACGCCTTGAGAGACGTCCGCGACGCGTCGGTCAGGGTCTACATCCTCGACAGCGGAGCCCGCGCCGAAGGGCCCTCGACGACGGTCACGGTGCGTGGACCCGCATCCATGTCGACGACCCCGCAACGCCTCACGTCGGTCCGGTATCAACGACCGCTCGCCCACATCAAGTACGTCGGCGGTTTCGCACAGGCGTACTACGGCCGGCGGGCCGCGGCGGATGGGTTCGACGAGGTGCTCCTGGTGGATGGCGACGACGTCATCGCCGAGGGGTCGATCACGAACATCGGATCCGTCCGTGGCGATACGGTCGTGTGGCCAGACGCTCCTGCCCTGCGCGGGATCTCGATGCAGGTGCTCCAACGCCAACTCGGAGCCGCAGCGGTGCCGTGGCGGCAGGAGACGGTGCGCCTCTCGGACGTCGGGTCCTTCGACGGGGCGTTCGTCACCAACGCGCGTGGGATCGCACCCGTGGCGCGTATCGACGAGGTCCACGTCCCGACGGACAACCCGCTCCTCTCGACCCTCATCCGGCTCTTCGACGACGCGCCGTGGGAGCCGATCGGCCCGTGAGGGGTGACGCCGAGAGGGGTGACGCCGAGAGGCAACGGCGTCGTCGGAGAGGCCTGTTGTGGCCTTCATATTCGACCTTGCAGTTGTCGTGTCGGCGTGAAACACTCTCGGCCGGAAACCACCCCATCAACGGATGAACGTCCGGGCCTTCGGGACCGGTCGACGACGGCGGCACGACGCGGGCACGTGCCGCCGTCACCTTGTCCCGACCGGTCGTGCCGCACGGTCGGCGGAGGGGGTCGTCTCGAGTTGCTAGGCTACGGAGCCGATCGGGCGCGTAGCTCAGCGGGAGAGCGCTCGCCTCACACGCGAGAGGTCGCAGGTTCAAAACCTGCCGCGCCCACCGATCCGCCGAACGTCGCGTTCCGCCGACCGTCCGACGCATGGAGGACCGATGAGCGAGATGCCCGTACCACCTGCCCCGACCCGGTCGGCGGCCGCGCGAGCCGTCGACCTGCGCAAGGTGTACGGCGAGGGCGACGCCGCCGTCGAAGCGCTGAGGCGGCGTCAGCGTCGATCTCGCCGCGGGGGAGTTCACCGCGATCATGGGGCCATCCGGATCGGGGAAGTCGACGCTGCTGCACTGCCTCGCCGGGCTGGACACGCCGACCGGCGGCCAGGTCTTCGTCGGCGACATCGACCTGACCCAGCTGAACGACAAGCGGCTCACGGAGCTTCGGCGCGACAAGGTCGGGTTCGTCTTCCAGGCGTTCAACCTGGTTCCGACGCTGACGGCCGCGCGAGAACATCACGCTGCCCCTCGACATCGCCGGTCGCGATGTCGACGCGGCGTGGTTCGACGAGGTCGCTGTCGACGATCGGCATCGCGGACCGACTCACGCATCGGCCGAGCCAGCTCTCCGGCGGTCAGCAGCAGCGGGTGGCCGGCGCGCGGGCGCTGGTGTCGCGGCCGGAGATCGTGTTCGCCGACGAGCCCACCGGCAACCTCGACTCGAGGTCGGGCGCCGAGCTGCTCGGGTTCCTCCGCACGGCGGTCAAGGACCACGGACAGACGATCGTGATGGTCACGCACGACGCCAACGCCGCGAGCTACGCCGACCGCGTCATCTTCCTGGCGGACGGTCACATCGTCGACGAGATGCGCGAGCCGACCGCCGAGCGCGTCCTGGACCGACTGAAGTCGCTGGAGGGCTAACCGTTGCTCCGCGCCACCCTCAAGAGCCTGCTGGCGCGCAAGCTCCGTCTGACCCTGACGGCGCTCTCCATCGTCCTCGGCGTCGGGTTCGTGGCGGGCACGTTCGTGCTGACCGACACGATGAACAAGGCGTTCACGGACCTGTTCCACGACGGTCTCGGCCGGCAGCGACGTCATCGTGCGCGCGGAGATCCGCGTTCACGCCGAGCCCGGTCGGGCCCGGCGGGGGTGGCGGCGAGGAGCGGAACCCGGTGCCCGACAGCGTGCTCGACGACCGTCGAAGGCCGTCGACGGCGTCGCAGACGGCGGTCGGGGAGCGTCGTCGGGTACGCGCAGATGATCGACCCGGCCACCGGCGAGACGATCGGCGGCGTCGGACCGCCCGACGCTCGGGGTCAACTGGAGCGACACCTCCACGGCCGCTCACGTTCCGCGAAGGCGCACGAGCCGTCCGGGCCAGCGGAGGTGGCCATCGACGCCGCGACGGCGGAGGACGTACGACCTGTCGGTCGGCGACACGATCCACGATCCTGTTCGAGGGACCGCCGGAGGAGTTCACGATCTCGGGCATCGCGGGCTTCGGTGAGCGCCGACAACCTGGCGGGAGCGACGCTCGCGGCCTTCGACACCCCAACCGCCCAAGCGGTGCTCGGCAAGGAAGGGGTCTTCGACCAGATCGACGTCGTGGCCGACGACGGCGTCTCGGTCGCGGACCTGCCAGTCGCGCGTCCAGTCGGCGCTGCCCGATGGCGTCGAGGCCGTGAAGGCCTCGGACGTGGCGGACGAGCAGGCGAAGCAGCTGCAGGACGCGCTCGGTTTCTTCCGGACCGCCCTCCTGGTGTTCGCGTTCATCGCGCTGTTCGTCGGGCGCGTTCATCATCTTCAACACGTTCTCGATCATCGTGGCCCAGCGGACCCGTGAGATGGCACTGCTCCGCGCGATCGGCGCCAGCCGCCGCCAGGTCCTGACATCGGTGGTCCTCGAAGCGTTCGTCACCGGGTTGGTGGCCTCGGCGCTGGGGTTCGTCGCGGGGATCGGGATCGCCGTCGGGCTCCAGGGACTTGCTCGCGGCATTCGGGCTCGACCTGCCGAGCACCGGCACCCAGCTCCAGCCGCGGACGATCGTCGTCTCGTTCCTGGTCGGGACGGTCGTCACCGTCGTGGCGTCGATCCTTCCCGCTCGGCGCGCCGCGCGCGTGGCGCCCGTCCAGGCGCTCCGGGAATCGGCCGACAGTGCCGAGCGGTTCGCTCCGCCGCCGGTTGATCATCGGTTTCATCGTGACGGGCGCCGCGGTGGCGGCGCTGTTGTACGGATTGTTCGGGAACCAGTCCAACGCCGGTGCGTTGATCGGGCTCGGGGCGGCGACGACGTTCGTCGGCATCGCGATCCTCCTCCCGCTGATCTCGCGGCCGCTCGCTGGTGCGATCGGCGCTCCTGCTACGACGCCGGACGATCCAGGGCCGGCTGGGTCGCGAGAACGCCATGCGGAACCCACGCCGCACGGCATCGACCGCGTCCGCGCTGATGATCGGGCTGGGCCTCGTCGCGATGGTCACGGTCCTGGCGTCCTCGCTGAAGGCGTCCCTCGATCTCGCGATCGAGAAAGCGCTGCGGGCCGACCTCGTCCTGACCACTTCGTCGTCGACGCCGTTCAGCCCGGACGTGGCGGAACGGGTGCGGGACGTGGACGGCGTTGCCGCGGTTTCGGAGTTCCGCCAGAACGGGTTCCGGGTCGACGGCTCGACCGCGTTCATCACCGGGCTCGATCCCGCGACGGTCGATCGAGGTGGCCGTGCTGGAACTGTCTCCTGAGGCGCCGCAGGGACTCGAGGACGGCAAGATCGCGGTGCACGACGACGTGATGGCGGACAACGGCTGGCAGGTGGGCGACACCGTGCCGGCCGAGTTCGCCACCGTCGGGGAGGCGCCGCTCGAGATCGGCGGGACGTTCGGGGAGAACAGCCTCGTGGGCGACTACGTGATCTCCCTCGACACGTACGAGCGGTACTTCCAGCAGCAGCTCGACACGTTCGTGATGGTGAAGATCGAGGAAGGCGCCGACGCGACCACGGTGACGACCGACGTCGAGAGCGCAACGGAGGAGTTCGGCAACGTCGAGGTCCAGGATCAGACGGCGTTCCGCGAGCAGCAGGCGGGGTTCATCAATCAGCTGCTCGGCCTGATCACCGCGCTGCTGCTGATGTCGCATCCTGATCGCGGTGTTCGGCATCGTGAACACGCTCGGCCTGTCGATCTTCGAACGGACCCGCGAGCTCGGCCTGCTCCGTGCGGTGGGCATGAGCCGTCGCCAGGTCAAGCGGATGATCCGTTGGGAATCAGTGATCATCGCGATCATGGGTGCCCTGATCGGCGTGGTGATCGGGGTCTTCTTCGGCTGGGCGCTGCAGCAGGCACTGGCCCCCGAAGGGGTCACGGAGCTGGTCATCCCGGCCGGGCAGCTGGCGATCTACGTCTTCTTGGCGGCGCTCGTCGGCGTGCTCGCTGCTATCTGGCCGGCGCGGCGTGCCGCCAAGCTGGACGTGCTGGAGTCGATCTCGTACGAGTAGGCGACGACCGGCCGATATCATGGCCGTTCGATGCCCCGGATGAAGCTGACCGACGGAACCGACACCGAGCTCCCCGAGGGAGAGCCGGTCGGGTCCGTCCTGCCGCCCGAGGCGATCGCGGCGCAGGTGGACGGCGAGCTCCGTGACCTGTCGTTCGTGCCTGACGGCGACGCGATGGTCGAGGCGGTGGAGGCCTCGAGTCCCGAGGGCCTGCACGTGCTGCGGCACTCGACGGCCCACGTTCTCGCGCAGGCGGTCTGCGATCTGCGGCCCGGCACGAAGTACGCGATCGGTCCGGCGATCGAGGACGGGTTCTACTACGACTTCGAGCTCTCGGAGCCGCTCTCGTCCGACGACCTCGGCGACGATCGAGCACCCGGATGCGCGAGCTGATCGCGGCCGACGTTCCGTTCCTGAGGGAGGAGGTCGGTCGAGCGGGAGGCGCTCGAGCGCTTCGCCGACCAGCCGTTCAAGGTCGAGATCATCGAGGGCTTGGGCGACGCCGGCGTCGAGGGCGAGGTGGGTGGCGGCGATCTCGTCACGCTGTACCGCAACGGGGAGTGGGCGGACCTGTGCCTCGGACCGCACGTCCCGTCCACGGGTCGGCTCGGCGCGTTCCGCTTGACCAACGTGGCGGGCGCGTATTGGCGTGGCGACGAGCAGCGGCCCGATGCTGACCCGCGTCTACGGGACGGCATGGGCAAGCGACGGCGATCTCGCGGCGTACGTGCACGCGCCTGGAGGAGGCCGAGAAGCGCGACCATCGCAAGCTCGGACGGCAGCTCGACCTCTTCTCGTCGCCGGACGAGCTCGGCCCGGGCTTGTGGATCTGGCACCCGACGCGGCGGCATCTTCCGCAAAGCAGCTCGAGGACTACGTCCGGGACCTCCATCTCGAACGCGGGTACGACCTGGTCGTGACACCCGCACATCGCGCGCTCCGTCCTGTGGGAGACGTCGGGGCACCTGGCGAAGTACGCGGACAACATGTATCCGCCGATGGGGACGGACACCGGCGACTACTACGTGAAGCCCATGAACTGCCCGTTCCACGTCCTGGTGTACAAGTCGCAGGTCCGCTCGTACCGCGACCTGCCGATGCGCTTGTCGGAGCTCGGGACCATCTACCGTCACGAGCGGCTGGGTGCGTTGCACGGGCTGCTCCGCATCCGCGGCGGGACGCAGGACGACTCGCACATCATCTGCACGCCCGACCAGCTGATCGACGAGATCCTCAAGGTGTTCGAGCTGACGTTCGAGATCCACGCGACGTTCGGCTTCGGCGATCCCATCATCAACCTCTCGACGCTCCCCGGGCAGACGATCCTGGACGAGACGATGGCTGCGCGCGCGACCGAGGCGCTCGTGATGGCGCTCGACAAGAGCGGTCTGCCGTACACGGAGGCCGCGGGCGAGGGGACGTTCTACGGGCCGAAGGTCGACTTCCACTTCAAGGACGCCATCGGCCGGCTCTGGCAGCTCACCACGGTGCAGTGCGACTTCGCGCTCCCCGAGCGATTCGACATGGAGTACACCGGCGACGACAACGACCGGCATCGTCCCGTGATGATCCACCGCGCGATCCTCGGGACGCTCGAGCGGTTCAGCGGCGTGCTGATCGAGCACTACGCCGGGGCGTTCCCGCTGTGGCTGTCTCCCGAGCACATCCGGTTCGTGCCGGTGGCCGACCGACACGTCGAGCACTGCGAAGCGCTGGCCGCCCGAGCGATGGACGCGGGTTTGCGTCCGTTCGTCGACGACTCGAAGGAGACCGTCGGCAAGAAGATCCGGGCGTCGCAGCTCATGAAAGCTCCGTACACGCTGGTCGTGGGCGACCGCGACATCGAGGCCGGCACGTACACGGTGCGCGACCGCGACGGGATCGAGACACCCGGCCTGGCGTACGACGATGTCGTGACCGCCCTGGTCGACGAGGTCCGCTCGCGCGCGCTCACCCAGACGCGCTTCGGAGGCTGACGGGTGGCGGATCACCTCTGGAGCCCCTGGCGGATGCAGTACATCCAGGACGCGACGGAGGAACCGGACGGCGGCGGCTGCGTCTTCTGCTCGATCCCGCGATCGGGAGGCGGAGCGCGTGCTCGAGCAGCGTGAGCTGGCCTACGTCGTCCTGAACAAGTTCCCGTACAACCCCGGCCACCTCCTGGTGGTGCCGCGCCGACACGTGGGCGAACTGGAGGACGTGACGGCGGACGAGAACGCCGAGCTCCAGGCGCTGCTGCAGCGTGCGGTCGGCGCCTCCGGCGGGAGACCGCTCCCGACGGTTTCAACGTGGGTCTCAACCTGGGGCGGACGGCCGGAGCGGGGATCCCCGAGCATCTGCATTGGCACGTCGTTCCGCGGTGGAACGGAGACACGAACTACATGTCCGTCGTCGGCGAGACGCGCGTGCTGCCGGAACTCCTCGCGGAGACCTACCGGCGCCTCAAGCCGGGCTTCGAGTCGTGAGCCATCTCCAGGCGGGCGCCGTCGACGTGCCGGGCGGCTCGTTGTACTTCGAGGTGGGAGGCGACGGTCCGGTCGTGACGCTGATCCATCCCGGCCTCTGGGACTCGCGGACGTGGGACCCGCAGGTCCCCGTGCTGCTCGACGCCGCGTTCCGTGTCGTGCGCTACGACGTCCGCGGATACGGGAGATCGAGCCGGCTCACGGGTGAGCCCTATTCGCACGTCCGGGATCTCGCCGCCCTGCTCGATCACCTCGATGTGCCGCTGACCACGCTCGTCGGTTGCTCCATGGGCGGCGGGATCGCTCTCGACTTCACGCTGGAGCATCCCGACCGGGTCGGCGCCCTGGTGGCGGTGGCGTCCGGGCTGGGCGGCTTCGAGCCGCTGGAACAGGAAGAGGACTGGTGGGAGGCGATCAACGCTCCCATCGACGCCGCGATCGATGCCGGCGACCTCGAGCGGGCGGAGGAGCTGCGCATGGGGATCTGGGCGCCGCTCGGGACCGACGACGATGCCGGCCGGTTGATCCGTCAGATCGCGTTCGACAACATCCACGAGCTGACGATGGACGAGAGCGGGGAAGAGGAGCTCGATCCACCCGCGGCCAAGCGTCTCGGGGAGATCGACGTTCCGACGCTCGTCATGATCGCCGAGCACGATCCGCCGCACATGGTGCGAGCCGGCGAACTGATCGCACACGGGATCCTCGGCGCACAGAAGCTGGTCGTCGAGGGTGCCGACCACGTGGTGAACCTTCGGCGACCCGTGGAGTTCGACGCGGCCCTCCTGGCGTTCCTCGACGACGTGGTCTGAGGGGAAGCGAGGCATCGAGCTCCCTGATCGCGGCCGCCCGGTTCCGCTGAGCGGCTAGCGCTTCTGCCCTTCCTCGCGCGCCTTCTGGTAGGCGTCGATCACCTTCTGCGCCAGGTGGGTCGGCAGCTCCTCGTAGTGGGAGAGCGACATGGAGAACGCGCCGCGGCCTCCGGTCATGGAGCGAAGGTCGATCACGTATCGCGCCACCTCGGCCTGGGGCACGACCGCGTGGATGCGCTGCTTCCCACCGGCGATCTGCTCCATGCCGCCGATCTTGCCCCGCTTCGCGTTCAGGTCGCCCATGACGTCGCCGGTGTAGGCGTCGGGCACGACCACCTCGAGGTCCACCACCGGTTCGAGCAGGACGACGCCCGCGGCGTCGACCGCTTCCTTCAGCGCGAGCGAACCGGCGATCTGGAACGCCATGTCGGATGAGTCGACCGGATGGAACTTCCCGTCGACCAGCGTCACCTTGATGTCCACCATCGGGTTCCCGCTGATCACGCCCTCGGACATCGTCTTCACGATGCCCTTCTCGACCGACGGGATGAACTGCGAGGGGATCGCGCCGCCGAAGATCTTGTTGTCGTAGACGAAGCCCTCGCCCCGCGGGAGCGGCTCGATCTCGATGGTGCAGACCGCGTACTGCCCGTGGCCGCCGGTCTGCTTCACGTGGCGGCCGACGCCCTTGCCCTTCGTCTTGATCGTCTCGCGGTAGGCGATCTTCGCCGGGTGGGTGGCCACCTCCACGCCGAACTTGCGCTTCAGCCGCTCCATCTGCACTTCGAGGTGCGCCTCGCCCATGCCGTACATCACGGTCTCGTGCGTCTCGTCCGAGCGCGCGATCCGCAGCGTCGGGTCCTCCTCGCGCAGCCGGGCCAGGCCCGTCGACAGCTTGTCCTCGTCGCCCTTCGTCTTGGGCTCGACCGCGTACGCCAGCAGCGGCTCGGGCAGCTCGATCGGCGGCAGCAGCACCGGGTCGTCCTTGGTGGCGAGCGTGTCGCCGGTGTGGGTGTGCTGGAGCTTCGCGACGGCGCCGATGTCGCCCGCGCGACCTCGGAGACGTTCTCATGCTCCTTGCCCCGCAACGAGAACAGCTGGCCGATGCGCTCGTCGGTGTTCTGCGTGGCGTTGAACACCGACGAGTCCGGGCGGAGCCTGCCGGAGAACACGCGGAACATCGTGATGTGGCCGACGAACGGGTCCGAGACGGTCTTGAAGACGAACGCCGCGAGCGGGCCCGCGGGGTCGCTGCCGCGCTCCTTCTCCTCGCCGCTCTTCGTGGTCGCCGATCACCGTCCCGCGATCGACCGGCGAGGGGAACTCCTCGGCGATGAACGCCAGCAGCCGGTCGATCCCGATCGCCTTCGCGGCCGAGCCGCAGATCACCGGCGCGATCCGCGCATTCGCGAACCCGGCCTTCACGCCGACCGCGATCTCGTCCTCGGACAGCGAGCCCTCCTCGAGGTACTTCTCGATCAGCTCGTCGTCCGCCTCGGCGACGGCCTCCATGAGCTTCTCGCGGAAGGGATCGGCGATCGCGTGGAGCTCGTCGGGCCACTCGCCCTCCTCCGCGATCGGGCCGTTCGGGTAGCGGTCCGCCTTCGCATGCAGGAGGTCGGCGATGCCCGCGAAGTCCTCCTCCTCGCCGATCGGGAGCTCGAGCGGTGCCACCTGGTTGCCGAACGACGACACGAGCTGGTCGAGCGTGTCCTGGAACGAGGACCGCTCGCGGTCGAGCTTGTTCACGAAGATCGCGCGGGGCAGGCCGGCCTCCACCGCGAGCTCCCACGCGGCCTCGGTCTGGACCTCGACGCCGTCGACGGCCGAGACGACCACGATCACGGCGTCGACGGCGCGGATCGGCCGAACGCAGGTCGCCGACGAAGTCCGCGTAGCCGGGGGCGTCGAGCACGTTGATCTTGACGCCGTCCCACTCGATGGGCGCCATCGAGAGCGAGACGGAGATGCTCTTGCGCTGCTCGTCGGGATCGTGGTCGGACACGGTGTTGCCGTCCTCCACCGTGCCCATCCGCGTGATCGCGCCGGACGTGTACAGCATGGCTTCCAGCAGCGTGGTCTTGCCGGAGCCGCCGTGGCCGACCAGCAAGACGTTGCGGATGTCCTTCGCGTCGTAGGTCTTCAAGGCGAACTCCTTCGAGGGCGGGTCCGGGGGATTCTAGTCAAGTGCTAGGCTCCCGCCGAATCCAGATGGCCACCCACGTCCCCGCACACCCTCGCACGACGGCCACACGACTCTCGCTCGTGATCGGGGCGGCGTTGTCGGTGGCGGCCGGCGCCGCTCATCCTCGCCCGCCGCGCCGCTCGAGGCGCTGCGGCGTGCGCCGGCGTCTCGGCGGTGCTCCTCCTGATCGGCGGCCATCGTGCGAACCACGGCGCGGGCGACGCGCTCGACCGGATGCTCGACGCGCTGCTCGATCGTCTGTGGGACGGGGTGATCCTGGCGGCGATCGCCTGGACCGCCCGCGACTCCTCGCCCACATCGTCTCGGTGGCAGCCCTCGCCGCGCTCAGCGCGAGCTTCATCTCGTCCTACGTGCGCGCGCGCGGCGCCTCGCTCGGCTACACGGTCGAGGAGAGCCACGTCACGCGCGGGATCCGCTACGCGCTCATCGTCGCCGGGCTCGCGTTCGGGTGGCTCGCGTGGACGTGTGGGCGACGTTCGGCATCTCGGTGGTGGCCGTGCTCGTCCGGACGAGTCAGGTCGCGAAGGAGGAGCGCGCGTGACGATCGGCGCCGGACGACGTCGCGATCCCGCCGGAGGCTCCGACGGCAGCCGAGGAAGAGACCCTCGGCAGCGCGCGTTCGTGCTCGCGTACCAGACTCCTCGGCACGGGCTGCGCGGGCCATGCCGGAGAAGACCGGTCGCGCGGTCGCCGACGCGCCTCGGCCGCGTGTCGCTACCGGTTGTCCTCCAAGGCCAGGGTGGTGGTCGCGGCGAATCAGGCGCAGGTGCTCGGACGTCCCGTGGACGACCCGCTCGTGGTCGCGTCGACCCGGGAGGCGTTCGAGCTGTACGCGCGGTACTTCGTCGACTCGTTCCACCTGCCGGAGCTGAGCGACGACGACATCGTGGCGCGGGTGGACTGCGACACGGAGTACCGGCTGCACGATGCGTTCGAGGCCGGGAAGGGCGGCATCTGCGCGCTGCCCGCACCTCGGCAACTGGGACGCCGCCGGCCGGTGGATGAAGGCGATCGGGCTGCCCGCGCTCGCGGTGGCCGAGGAGCTGCAGCCGCGCCGGCTGTACGAGCTCTTCGTGGAGCTCCGCAACTCGATCGGGATGGACGTCGTCGGGCTGTCGGACCCGAACGTCGGCCGCAAGCTCGTCGACGGCGCTCGGAGAGGAACCGGATGATCGCGCTCGTCGCCGACCGCGACTTCACCGGGCGCGGCGTCGAGGTCGAGATGTTCGGGCGCAGCGCGCTCGATCCCCGCCGGTCCGGCGCTGCTCTCGCTCACGACCGGCGCGCCGCTCATCGTCACGCCGACGTACACGACGCCCGACGGCTGGCGGATCGAGATCCGCGAGCCGCTGACGATCGAGCCCACCGGCGACCGGCGCGCGGACGTCCGGAGCTCACCGCGGCTGATGGCCGCGGACGTTCGAGGAGGCGATCGCCGCCGCGCCCGCCGACTGGCACATGTTCCAGCCGGGGTGGCCGTGAGGATCGCGTTCGCCTGCCCCTACGCCTGGGACGCCCCGGGCGGCGTCCAGGTCCACGTCCGCGAGCTGGCCGGGAACATGCTCCTCGCGCATGGCCACGACGTGCTGGTGCTCGCGCCGGTCGACGGATCGCGCGGCCGAGCCGTGGGTGCGCGCCGTCGGCCGGCCGGTCGACATCACGTACAACCGCTCGAACGCGCCGATCGATCCCCGCCCGTGGTCGATCGTCCGGCGGTGCGCGACGCGCTGCGCGCGTTCCGCCCCGACGTCGTCCACGTGCACGAGCCGTTCACGCCGAGCACGTCGATGTGGGCGACCCTGGCCGCGGACGCGCCCGTGGTCGCCACGTTCCACCCGGGCGCCGAGCGCTCGCGTGCTCTACGACCTGGCGGCCCCGCTCGCTCCGCAGCGATCGCCCGTCGGATCGCCGTCCGCGTCGCGGTCTCGCGCGTCGCGGAGCGCGCCGCGGCCGCGCGGATCGGCGGGTCGTTCGAGATCGTGCCGAACGGCGTGGACGTCGCGCGGTTCGCCGACGCCGAGCCCGCCGACGCTCGGGCGAGGGCGACCAAGCTCCTGTTCGTCGGCCGACTGGACGAGCGGAAGGGGTTCCCGCACGGCCGTCGGCCGCGTTCGGCCGGGTCGCCGCGATCGCGCCGGACCTCCGCCTGTCGTCGCCGGTGACGGTCCGGAGCGATCCGCCGTCGACCGCCCTCTCACCCGGACGTCCGTGCACCGGGTCACGATGCTCGGCTCCGTGCCGAACGTCGACCTGCCGCCGTTCGAGCGGGCGTGCGACCTCTTCCTGGGCACGTCGATCGGTGGGGAGAGCTTCGGGATCGTGCTCGTCGAGGCGATGGCCGCGGGCCTCCCGGTCGTCGCGAGCGACATCCCCGGCTACGACGAGGTGGTCACGCGACGGGGTCGAGGGATGCCTGGTGCCCCCGCGGCGACGCCGCCGCCGCTGGCGGCGCCGTCGAGGCGATCGTCGGACGATCCGGCCCTGGCGGACCGCTCTCGGCAGGCCGGCCGGGACCGCGCCGCCGCGTTCGATTGGAGCGTGGTCGGCGCGCGGCTCGAGGCGCTCTACCGCGCGAGGCCGGTCGGCGACCGGCCCGCTGACGATAGGTCGCGATGCTCGCCGTCTGGATCCTGCGTCGGCGTGGTCGTGGTCCTGCTGCTCTGGGCCGTGCTCACCTACAACCGGCTCGTCACGCTCCGCAACCGGGTCGAGAACGGGTGGTCGCAGATCGACGTGCAGCTGCGCCGCCGCTACGACCTGATCCCGAACCTGATCGAGACCGTCAAGGGCTACGCCGACGCACGAGCGCGAGGTGTTCGAGAAGGTCACCGAGGCGCGGACGCGGGCGATGGACGCGATCGCGGTGTCCAGGATCAGGCGCAGGCCGAGAACGCCATCACGCGCGGGGCTCCGCCAGCTCCTCGCCGTCGCCGAGAGCCTACCCCGAGCTCAAGGCGAACCAGAACTTCCTCGCGCTGCAGGAGGAGCTCATCGGGACCGAGTCGAAGATCGCCTACGCGCGCCAGTTCTACAACGACCAGGTCGATGCGGCTGAACACGCTGATCCAGAAGTTCCCCTCGAACCTGGTCGCGAGCCGTCGGTCCACTTCGAGCCGCGAACCGTTCTTCGACATCGAGGAACCGGTCCGCGGACCGGTCCAGGTCGATCCTCGTAGCCGCCGTGTACGAGCAGATCGCGGCGAACAAGCGCAAGACGTCCTCCTCGTCTGGTCGTCTCGTTCCTGCTCCTGGCGGCGGTCGGGTACGCGATCGGCCTGATCTACGGCACCGGGTGGGTCGGGGCTGGTGATCGCCGTGCGTCATCGCGCTCGTGCTGCAGCTCGGCGTCGTACCGCTTCGGCGACAAGCTCGTGCTCGCGTCGACGCGCGCGCAGCGCGGTGACGCCCGAGGAGGAGCCGCGGCTGCACAACATCGTCGAGGGCCTGGCGATCGCCGCCGGCGTGCCGAAGCCCGCGGTCTACGTCGTCCCCGAGCAGGCGCCGAACGCGTTCGCGACGGGTCGCGACCCCGAGCATTCGTCCGTCGCGGTGACCCAGGGCCTGCTCGAGACGCTGAACCGCGTCGAGCTCGGAGGGCGTGCTCGGCCACGAGATGGCGCACGTCGTCGACCGCGACATCCTGTACGGCACGATCGTCGCGACGCGTGGTCGGCGCCGTCGTCCTGATCTCGGAGTTCTTCCTGCGGAGCTGGTGGTGGGGCGGGTTCGGCGGACGGCGCAGCGACCGGGGCAACGGCAACGGCGGGGTCGCGGAGCTGATCGTCTTCGCGGTCGGGTTCGCGTTGCTGATCCTGGCGCCGCTCTTCGGGCAGCTGATCCGGCTCGCCGTCTCGCGCAACCGCGAGTACCTCGCCGACGCGCAGGGGGCCATGCTCACGCGCTATCCGCCGGGCTTGATCAGCGCGCTGAAGAAGATCGCGGCGCGCGCCGAACGCGATGCACTCGGCGAACAACGCGACGGCGCACCTGTGGTTCGACCAGCCGTCGCGGATCGAAGGGCCGAAGGTACGGGCACGCATGGAGAAGCTGTTCCGCACGCACCCGCCGATCGAGGAGCGGATCCGCCGGCTCGAGGAGATGTGACGATCCGGTCGAGATGATCGCCACTTGACCGAAGGTGTTTGGAACCGGCCCTGAGCCCCGTTACCATCGGTCGCGCGCTTCCCGTCGACGGGTGCGCTCCCATCGCTCCACTCGCAACCGGCTCGACCACGCTCTCCAGGAGGTCCCCACCTTGGCGCTCACCCGACGCGGAAGGATCGCCGTCATCGTCGCCGGCGCGCTCGTCGCTGGTCACCGTCGGTGGCATCGCGCTGGCGCTCACCGGTCACGCGCCGGCGGTGATCCAGCAGGCCGTCGACAAGCCGTCACGGGCGAGGTCGCACGCGACGCCGCCGCCGCCGCCGACCTGCCCGCTCACGGGCAAGCCGGCGCCCGGCGGCGAGGTCCCGCACCGTCCGGTGCTCGCCGTCAAGGTCGAGAACACACACCGACGCCTACCCGCTGGCGGGTCTGCAGACGACGCCGACGTCGTGTACGAGGAGCTCGTCGAGGGCGGCATCACGCGCTTCATGGCGCTGTACCAGTGCAAGGAAGCCGAAGCAGGTCGGACCCGTCCGGAGCGCCCGCACGACCGACCCGAAGGTCTTGATCCAGTACGACCCGCGATCGGTGATCGCGCTACTCGGGCGGCCAGTCCGCGGTGGTCAACGCCGTGGAGCGCTCGGGACTGGTGAGCTTCGACGAGGACTCCGGCGGCGACGCGTTCTGGCGCGACCCGAACGCGTTCGCGCCGCACAACCTGTTCGTGAACACGGCCAAGCTCCGCGCCAGATCGGCGAAGCAGACCGTCGGCGAGGGGGCGCCACGCCGGCTGTTCCCGTTCGATGCGGCGGTGCCGACCGTCGGCAAGCGCGTCTCGCAGGTCTCCATGGCGTTCTCGACCTCGGTCGACGCCACGTGGCGCTGGGACAACGGCGCCGGACGGTGGCAACGGATGTATCGACGACGCTCCGATGGCGCTCGACACCGGGGACGGTCATCACCGCGGCCAACGTGATCATCCAGCAGGTCGAGGTCACGGAGGGCAACCTCGTCGACGTCGCTCGGCAATCACTCCCCGAGGTGGAGCTGACGGGGTCCGGCAAGGCGTGGATCCTGCGCGACGGCAAGCTGATCGCCGGCACGTGGAGCCGGCCGGTCATGGGCGCGGTGACGAAGTTCGTGACGAAGACCGGCGGAGATCATCCCGCTCGCGCCCGGCAACACGTGGATCGAGCTGGTGGCCAAGGGAACTCCCCCGACCGTCACGAGATAGCGCGTACGCGCCGATCCACTCCGGTCGCACCTTCCGTCGCAGGCCGGGCGGTACACTCGTGCCCATGACGGGCGCGCAGGAGGGATCAGCGTGGAGCGCGAGACCGGAACGTTCCGGGTGAAGTCCGGCCTGGCCGAGATGCTGAAGGGCGGCGTCATCATGGACGTCACCACGGCCGACCAGGCGAAGATCGCCGAGGACGCCGGCGCGTGCGCGGTCATGGCGCTCGAGCGGGTCCCCGCCGACATCCGCCGGGACGGCGGCGTCGCGCGGATGGCCGACGCCACGAAGGTCGAGGAGATCAAGGAGGCCGTCACGATCCCGGTCATGGCCAAGGCCCGCATCGGGCACTTCGTCGAGGCGCAGATCCTGCAGTCGCTCGGCGTCGACTACGTCGACGAGTCCGAGGTCCTCACGCCGGCCGACGAGGAGCACCACATCGACAAGTGGGCGTTCACCGTGCCGTTCGTGTGCGGGGCGCGCAACCTCGGCGAGGCGCTGCGCCGGATCGCCGAGGGCGCGGCGATGATCCGCACGAAGGGCGAGGCCGGCACCGGCAACGTCGTCGAGGCCGTCCGTCACCAGCGCACGATGCTGCGCGAGATCGGCGTGGCTCACCACGCTCCGACCGGAGCAGTACGTCGCGCGCCGCCAAGGATCTCGGCGCGCCGGTCGAGCTGGTCCGCGAGGTCGCCGCGACCGGGACGCTCCCGGTGGTGAACTTCGCCGCCGGCGGGCTCGCGACGCCGGCCGACGCGGCGCTCATGATGCAGCTCGGCGTCGACGGCGTGTTCGTCGGGTCGGGCATCTACAAGTCCGAGGACCCGGCGCCGCGCGCGCGCGCGATCGTCGAGGCGACGACGCACTTCAACGACCCCGACGTCCTCGCGAAGGTGTCGCGCGGCCTCGGCGAGCCGATGCCCGGTCTCGACATCAAGGAGCTCGGCGAGGAGGGTCTGCTCCAGACCCGCGGCTGGTAAGGCCGGCGATCTCCGTGAAGGCCGGCGTCCTCGCGCTCCAGGGAGACTTCCGCGAGCACGCGCGCGTCGCTCGAGCGTCGCCGGTGCGACGCCCGTCGAGGTTCGCACGCCGGAGGACCTCGCCGGCGTCGACTGCCTCGTGATCCCCGGCGGCGAGTCCACCACGATCGCCAAGCTCGCCGGGCGCGGCGACCTCGTCGAGCCGATCGTCGAGCGCGCGGCCGCCGGCATGCCGATCCTCGGCACGTGCGCCGGCATGATCGTCCTGGCCGAGCGCGTGGAGGGCGGCGAGCCGCTGTTCGGCCTCGTCGACATCACGGTGCGGCGCAACGCCTACGGCCGGCAGGTGGACTCGTTCGAGGCCGACCTGGACGTCGACGGCGTCGAGCATCCGGTCCGCGGCGTCTTCATCCGCGCGCCGGGGTCGAGGACGTCGGCGCCGACGTTCGCGTGCTGGCCGAGCACGAGGGCGCATCCGGTCGTGCTGGAGCAAGGCAACCTGCTCGTGGCATCCTTCCACCCGGAGCTCGTCGGCGAGACCGCGGCTCCACGAGTACCTGCTTGAGGAAGGTGTGAGCGATGTCCGGGCACTCGAAGTGGGCCACGATCAAGCGGAAGAAGGGCGCGACCGACTCCAAGCGCTCGAGCAATGAGTACGCGAAGCTCCTGCGCGCGGTCGAGGTCGCGGCGCGCGAGGGCGGCGGCAACTCGACGGCAACATGACGCTCGCGTCGGCGATCGAGAAGGCGCAAGAGCTTCTCGGTGCCGAACGACAACATCGAGCGCGCGATCAAGCGCGGAACCGGCGAGCTGTCGGACGGCGCGCGCTACGAGGAGCTCGCGTACGAGGGCTACGCGCCCGGCGGCGTCGGCGCTGCTCGTCGAGGCGCTGACCGACAACCGCAACCGCACCGGCCAGGAGGTCCGGCACGCGTTCACGCAGCACAACGGCAACCTCGGCGAGCAGGGCAGCACCGCGTGGATGTTCGCGCGCAAGGGTCTGATCGAGGTCGAGAAGGACCGCGGCGCCCGGACGAGGACCGGCTCCTGGAGCTCGCGCTCGAGGCCGGCGCCGACGACCTCAACGACTCGGAGAGCTCGTGGGAGATCACGACGCGACGCCGGCAACGTCAAGGCCGTGCGCGACGCGCGCTCGAGCAGGCCGGCGTCCCGTTGCTCTCGGCCGAGCTCACGATGCTCCCGCAGACCGCGGTCCCCGTCGACGGCGGCGAGGCGCGGCAGGTGCTGGCGCTGATCGAGTCGCTCGAGGACCTCGACGACGTCCAGAACGTCTACGCGAACTTCGACATCTCCGAAGAGATCATGGCGTCGCTCTGAGCGGTCGCTCGGCGGTCAGGGTGATTGCTCGGCACCTCCACCGACCCTAGACTGCACGAACAGATGTTCGATACCTGCGTGCTCGGGATCGACCCCGGCGTGGCGCGGCTCGGCCTCGCGGTCGTCGCCCGGCGCGATCGGAAGCCGGTGATCGTGTGGTCCGGCACCGTCGATCACCAGCCGCGAGACACCGGAGGCCGATGCGGCTCCACACGATCTCGCGAGGCGGTGCGCGCGGCGATCGCGGAGCACCGTCCCGATGTCGGTGGCGCTCGAACGCGTCGCGTGGAACGTGAACAAGGCGAGCGCGATGGCCGTGGCCCGGGCGACCGGCGTGGTCATGGCCGCCGCCGCCGAGGCCGGGCTCGCGGTCGAGGAGTACGGTTCGCTCGAGGTGAAGAACGCGATCACCGGGTCCGGCGGCACCGACAAGGCGCAGATCCGACTCGGCGCTCGTCCGGGTGCACGGGCTTGCCGACGTCCCCACACAGCCCGACGCCGCCGACGCGGTCGCGATCGCGGTCACGCACCTGGTGCGCTCACGGTTCGCGGCCGCGGCTGCGCGTGCGGAGGCACGATGATCTCGTTCCTCGAGGGCGAGATCGTGGAGAAGGCCGGGCGCGCGCGTCGTCGTCGACGTCTCCGGGGTCGGCTACGACGTCCTGGTGCCGACGTCGACGCTCGCGTCGCTGCCGCCGGTCGGCCGCCGCGCTCGAGTGCACACGCGGATGGTCGTGCGCGACGACGCCATGCTCGCTGTACGGGTTCGGTTCGCCGGACGAACGCGAGCTGTTCGACCTCCTGACCGGTGTGACCGGCGTCGGCCCGAAGGTCGCGCTGGCGTTCCTGTCGTCGCTGACCCCCGACGCGCTCCGGCGATCGGTCGTGCGCGGGCGACGTCGCCGCGCTCACCGTGGTGCCGGGCGTCGGGAAGAAGGTCGCGCAACGCGTCGTGCTCGATCTCAAGGACCGCTGGGCGCCGAGGGCGACCTGATCGTGGGCGGTCCGCTGGCGGACGTGCGCGAGGCGCTCCTCGCGCTCGGGCTGACGCCGCAGGAGGCGAGCGACGCCATGAGCGGCCTCGAGGCCGACGGATCGCCCCGTCGACGAGCTGCTCAAGGAAGCGCTCCAGCGGGTGGGCCGATGATGGACGAGGACCGGCTCATCGAGGCAGCAGCGCTCCCCGACGACCCGGAGTTCGACGTCGCGCTGCGGCCCCGCACGCTCGACGGAGTTCGTCGGACAGGAGCGGGTGAAGGAGCAGCTGGCGTTGCTGATCGACGGCGCCCGTCAGCGCGGCGAGCCCGTCGACCACCTGCTCTTCAGCGGGCCGCCGGGGCTGGGCAAGACCACGCTCGGGCAGATCGTGGCGAACGAGATGGCGCGGGGTTCCAGCCGACGTCCGGTCCGGCACTCGACCGGCCGGGCGACCTGGCGGCGATCCTCACGAACCTCGAGGACGGCGACGTCTTGTTCGTCGACGAGATCCATCGCATGCCGCGGACCGTCGAGGAGGTGCTGTATCCGGCGCTCGAGGACTTCAAGCTCGACGTCGTCCTCGGCAAGGGACCGACCGCGCGGAGCATCCGGCTCGACCTGCCGCGGTTCACGTTGGTCGGCGCGACCACGCGTCCGGGACGCATCACGCTGCCGCTGCGCGAGCGGTTCGGGTTCTCCCCGCGGCTCGACTACTACCCGGTCGACGACCTGGGCAAGATCGTGCGGCGCTCGGCCGGCATCCTCGGCGTCCAGACCGACGCCGACGGCGCCGACGAGATCGCGAGACGCTCACGCGGGACGCCGCGTATCGCGAACCGGCTGCTCCGCCGGGTCCGCGACTTCGCCGAGGTCCGCCACGACGGCGACATCACCGGCGACCTGGCGCGGGCCGGGCTCGAGCTGTTCGAGGTGGACGAGCTGGGCCTGGACCGGCTCGACCACAGCGTGCTCCGGACGGTCGTGGAGAAGTTCGGCGGAGGACCGGTCGGCCTGTCGACGCTCGCCGCGGCGGTCGGTGAGGAGACCGACACCGTCGAGGACGTCGTCGAGCCGTACCTGCTGCAGCTCGGGTTCCTCAAGCGGACCCCCCGCGGCCGGGTCGGGACCGAGCGGGCGTTCCGGCATCTGGGCGTGTCCACGCCCGGCACGCTGCCCCTCTAGCTGCGACGTTCCCGCGTTGCGGCCGGTCGAAGGGTAGACTCCGTGGCCGGGTCGACCCGCACGCCGCTCATCCATGGCCCTCACGAAAGGCTCACACGGCATGATGGCTCTCATCGCGCAAGCATCCAGCGGCAGCAGCAACCCGATCGCCTTGTTCCTCCCGCTCATCCTGATGGGCGGCGTCTTCTACTTCCTGCTGATCCGTCCGCAGCAGCGGCGGGTCCGCGCCCAGCAGGCGCTGGTGAACGCGGTCGAGGTCGGCGACGAGGTCATGACGACCGGCGGCATCTTCGGCACGATCGTCGAGATCGACGACGACGAGGGAACGTCATGATCGAGATCGCGCCCGGTACGCAGATCCGCATGGTGAAGTCCGGCATCTCGCGTCGCCTCACCGAGGACGACGACTACGAGTCCGAGGACGAGGACCAGGATCAGGACCAGCAGTTCTCGTGACCCAGGCGAGCACGCCCGGCGAGCCCGGCTCTGCCGCGGTTCCCGAACCGCCGTCGGCGTCCGTCACGCTGGCCGACGTCCAGGCCGATCCCGAGCTCTCGTTGTTCATCTCGTCGGCCGACCGCGTGATGGAGGGCATCGGCTTCACCGAGCACGGGTTCCGGCACGCGAACCTGGTGGCGAGCATCTCGTACCAGGTGCTGCATCGGCTCGGGTACACGGAGCGCGAGGCCGACCTGGCGTGCGTGGCCGGCTACCTGCACGACGTCGGCAACATGCTCACCCGCGAGGCGCACGCGCAGACGGGGGCCGTCCTGGTCTACCAAGCGCTGAAGGAGCGCGCGGCCGGCAACGACCTGGCTGCCATCATGGCGGCGGTCGCGAACCACGAGGAGGACCAGGGCTACGCGGTCTCTCCGATCTCGGCGGCGGTGATCCTGGCCGACAAGTCCGACGTGCACCGCAGCCGCGTGCGGCGGTCCGGGCAGATCGACGTCGACATCCACGACCGCGTGAACTCCGCCGTCGAACAGTCGTTCCTGCGGGTAGACTCGGAAGCCCGGACCGTCACCCTCGAGCTGACGATCGACACGGGGATGAGTCAGGTCATGGAGTACTTCGAGATCTTCCTAGGCAGGATGCAGATGTGTCGCCACGCCGCCGAACAGCTCGACGCTCGCTTCCGTCTCACGATCAACGGGGCTGAGCTCGCGTGAAGGGAACCCGCTGGTTGTGGGTCTCCATCGGCATGGTGCTGGCCCTCGTCGTCGCCTCGTTGATCGGGTTCGCTACGGGCGCCTTGAAGCCGTCGCTCGGTCTCGATCTGGAGGGCGGCGTCTCGGTGATCCTCCAGGCGCCGGCGGACACGCCGGATGCCGTGATGCAGCAGGCCCTCGAGAACATCCGGGGCCGCGTCGACGCGTTCGGCGTCGGTGAGCCGCAGATCTTCGTCTCGGGCCAGAACATCGAGGTGCAGCTGCCCGGCCTGGCGAAGGGATCGGTCGAGGAACGCGCCAAGGCGCAGTCGTGCCTGATCGGTGAGGACGACACGACCTTCGGCTGTCTGGCCACCGAGGACGAGGCCCAGGGCGCCCTGGACGACGTCGAGGTCACCCCCCAACCGCAGTTCTGCCTCTCGAGCGACGACCTCGAGGTCGGCAACGTCTGCTTCGCTTCGGCGAAGGAAGCGCGGACGGCCGTCTCCGGTCTGACGGTCGCTGACGACACGGGACGCCACGGGGCCGACCGGTGCCACGGGCGCGACCGGGGCGACCACGGAACAGTGGTGCGTGAGCGATGGGGCGACGGGTGCGCGCTTCGGGTGCTTCGACACCGAGGACGAAGCCAACGCGGCGAAGGACTCGATCGCGGTCGATGACAACTCCACGTATTGCGTGACCGGCGGAAGCGCCACGAACCTTCCGTGCGGCTTCGAGGACGAGGATGCGGCGCAGGCCGCGCTCGACGCCATCACGGTGCAGTCGTTCGACACGCAGTTCTGCGTGCTGAGCTCGGCCGACATCCAGTTGGGTTGCTTCCTGACGCAGGCGGATGCCGAGCGGAAGCTGCAGGACACCGGCCAGTCGCGCCTGCTGGACCTCATCGGCACCACCGCCCGTCTGGAGCAGCGCGAGGTGCTGGAGATCCTGCAGCCCGGCAGCCCGACGTTCGACAGCCAGGCGCTCACGTGTGACACGGATCCGCAGACCGAGACCGTCGAATGTCCCGCCGAGCCCGAGGCCTTGGCCGACCAGGATGTGTGGTTCATCGGGCAGGACGGCGCGAAGTACCACCTGGGCGAGGTGCTGGTCACCGGGGACATGATCAAGAAGGCCACGGCCGTGTTCCAGAGCAGCTCGACCGCCGTCGCGGCCTGGGAGATCAGCTTCGACCTGACGAGCGCCGGCAGCGGGGTGTTCGGCGACGTCACGACCCAGCTTCAGGGCAGGCAGCTCGCCATCATCCTGGACAGCGTGGTCATCACGGCACCCACCGTGGACTCGCCGATCACGAACGGCACCGGCGTGATCAGCGGAAACTTCACCGAGCAGCGGGCCAAGGACCTGGCCACGGTCCTGAACGCCGGTGCCCTCCCCGTGCAGCTCCAGAAGCTCCAGACGCTGACGGTGAGCGCCACGCTGGGGCAGGAGTCGCTGCAACAGGGCGTGATCGCCGGGGTCGTCGGCCTGGTGCTGCTCTTCCTGTACCTGCTCTTCTACTACCGGCTGCTCGGTGTCGTGGCGTGGTTCGGCATGACGATCTGGGCGATCCTCGCGCTGGCGTTGATCTCGCTCGGAAGCATCGCGTTCGGATACGCGCTCACGCTCGCCGGCATCGCGGGCCTGGTGATCTCGCTCGGCGTCACCGCGGACTCCTACATCGTGTTCTTCGAACGCTTGAAGGACGAGGTCCGTCACGGAAAGACGCCCCGCTCCGCCGTCCAACCGGCGTTCAAGCGCGCGTACCGCACGATCGTCGCGGCCGACATCGTCACGGGGATCGCCGCCGTCGTGCTGTACCTGACCGCGGTCAGTTCGGTCCGTGGGTTCGCGCTGACGCTCGGTGTCGCGACGCTGCTCGACCTGTTCGTCGTGTACTTCTTCAAGCGTCCGACGGTCTTCTTGATCGCGCGCAGTCCGCGGCTCGTCTCGCTCAAGGGCTTCGGGTTGGAGAGCGGCGTGGCCGGCGTGGATCATGAGCCGGTACGGACGCCCGCGCCGGTCGCGGGGGGTTCGGAGTGAACCTCCAGCGCGCCGTCGACACGTACCGCGGCCACACGATCCCGAACTTCCGGATCATCGACCATCGGAACTGGTGGTTCGGCATCTCGGGAGTGATGATCGTGCTCTCGCTGGTCGGTCTCCTCGTCGCCCAGCTCAACCTCTCGATCGACTTCGAGGGGGGTGCGCAACTCCAGTACACGTTCACGGAGGCGGTCACCGTCCAGGACGTCCGGGACGTGCTGAACGAGAACGGCCACGAGGACTCGGAGGTGCAGATCGCGAACGGCGACACGGTGTTGATCCGGACGTCGACGCTCACCGTCGACCGGGCGGAGTCGGAGGCGCTGCTCTCAGCGCTCGCGGCCCAGGCCGGTATCGATCCGGGCGACATCAACCAGCAGGACGTCGGCCCGACATGGGGACGCGAGATCTCCAGGAAGGCCCTGACGGGCCTGATCGTCGTCCTCGCCGCGATCATGCTGTACATCAGCCTTCCGGTTCGAGTGGAAGATGGCGATCGGAGCGATCATCGCTCTGCTCCATGACGTCGATCATCACGGCCGGCGTCTACGCGCTGACGGGGCGGGAGGTCACGCCGGCGACGGTGATCGCGATCCTCACGATCCTCGGGTTCTCGCTGTACGACACCGTGGTCATCTACGACAAGATCAAGGAGAACACCGAGACATCCGCCATGGTCTCCCGGCTCGGGTACGCGGAGACGGTCAACTACTCGATGAACCAGGTGTTCATGCGCTCGGTGAACACGTCGCTCGTCGTGCTGCTCCCGATCCTGTCGCTGTTGCTCTTCGGCGGCGACACGCTGAAGGACTTCGCGTTCGCGATGTTCGTCGGTGTGGCGACGGGCGCGTACTCATCGATCTTCATCGCCGCGCCGCTCCTCGCCGTCTTCAAGGCGCGCGAGGCCAAGTACCGGCAGCTCGAGGCGCGCCGTCAGGTCCGCGGGGCTCGCGAGCGGGTCACCGGCCGGGCACCTGGTCCGTCGCCGATGACGTGAAGGAAGGCGACCCGACCGCCGCGGTCCCCACCGCCGCGAGCACGGCCGCCGCCACACGCACGACGGCGCGGACCGGTGGAGCCTCGCGGCCGCGGCCGAAGAGCAAGCGGAAGCCACCCGCGAAGAGGAAGCGACGATAGCTCCGTGAACATCGAGGCCATCAAGGGGCTGATCCGCGACGTGCCGGACTTCCCCGAGCCGGGCATCGTCTTCAAGGACATCACGCCCGTGCTGGCCGACCCCATCGCGTTCTCGACCATCATCGACCTCATCGTGGTGCACTTCGGTCGCGGGAACGTCGACAAGGTCGTCGGGATCGAGGCGCGCGGGTTCATCCTGGCCGCGCCGGTGGCGTACCACTTCGGTGCGGGGTTCGTCCCGGTCCGCAAGCACGGCAAGCTGCCGTGGCAGACCGAGTCCGAGGAGTACTCGCTGGAGTACGGCACGGCGACGCTCGAGATCCATCAGGATGCGGTCCAACCCGGCGAGCGGGTGCTGGTGGTCGACGACGTCCTCGCGACCGGCGGGACGGCGAAAGCGGCCGCGTCGCTCGTGGAGCGGATCGGCGGCACGGTCTGCGGTATCGCGTGCCTGATCGAGCTGGAGTTCCTGAACGGCCGCGACAAGCTCGAGGGACACGACCTCTTCACGCTGATCCGATACTGATCCGATCCCGCCCGCGCTATCGCGGGTGCGCAACCCGTCCGGCGCTGCCTCGCCGCTAGACTGGTTCGAAGGAGGCGCGCCGTGGACAGCCGCGAACAGGTCAAGGCCGAGCAGCGACGGGGCGGCCTGCTCTCGCGCCTGCGCCCCGGCGAGTCGGGCCCGCGTTCTCCGATCGAGCCGCTGCTGAAGACCGTCCGCAGCTACAACCCGAAGGCCGACCTGAAGGAGATCCAGCGCGCCTACGCCGTCGCGGAAGCATCGCACGACGGGCAGAAGCGGATGTCGGGCGAGCGACTTCATCGAGCATCCGGTCGCGGTCGCCACGATCCTGGCCGACCTGCACCTGGACACCACGACGATCACCGCGGCGCTCCTGCACGACACGGTCGAGGACACGGACGTGACGGTCGCCGAGATCGAAGAGGACTTCGGCGAGGAGGTCGCCCGCATCGTCGACGGCCTCACCAAGCTCGAGCGGATCGAGTTCAAGACTCGCGAGCAGGAGCAGGCCGAGAACGTCCGCAAGATGGTCGTGGCCATGGCCGGCGATATCCGTGTCCTGCTGATCAAGCTCGCCGATCGTCTGCACAACATGCGAACCCTGTCCGCGCTCGCGGACGACAAGCAGCGGCGGATCGCCACCGAGACCCTGGAGATCTACGCGCCGCTCGCCAACCGGCTCGGCGTGCAGGAGATGAAGTGGGAGCTGGAGGATCTGTCGTTCAAGACCCTGCACCCCGGCCCCTACCGCGAGATCGCCAATCTGGTGGAGGCGCGTCGCGGAGAGCGCAAGTCGCTGATCGATGGCGTCACGGCCTCGCTGCGCGGCAAGTTGAAGGAACTGGGCATCAAGGCCGACGTCGAGGGACGCCCGAAGCACCTGTACTCCATCTACGAGAAGATGGTGATCCGCGGCAAGGAGTTCAACGAGATCTACGACCTGGTGGGCGTGAGGATCCAGGTCGAGACCCTCCGCGACACCTACGCGGCTCTCGGCGCCGTCCACTCGCTCTGGCGACCGGTCCCCGGCCGGTTCAAGGACTACATCGCCATGCCCAAGTCGAACATGTACCAGTCGCTGCACACGACGGTCGTGGGACCCGGCGGCAAGCCGCTCGAGATCCAGATCCGGACGCGAGACATGCACCGCACGGCGCAGTTCGGGATCGCGGCGCACTGGCGCTACAAGGAGGGCAGCAAGCAGGCGCGTGATGCCGCGGACCTCGCGTGGCTGGGCCAGATGATGGAGTGGCTCAAGGACATGGCCGACCCGCGGGAGTTCATGGAGGGGTTGAAGATCGACCTCTACGGCGGCCAGGTCTTCGTCTTCACGCCCAGGGGCGACGTGGTGAACCTGCCGTCCGGGGCGACGCCGGTGGACTTCGCGTACGCGATCCACACGGAGGTCGGCCACCGCACGATCGGCGCGAAGGTCGGCGGCAAGCTGGTTCCGCTCGACTACGAGCTCCGGACCGGCGACAGCGTCGACATCCTGACGTCGAAGGCGCAGGGCGAGGGCCCGTCACAGGACTGGCTCCAGTTCGTGAAGACCCCGCGGGCGCGGTCGAAGATCCGTCAGTGGTTCGCTCGCGGGCGTCGTGAGGACGCCTTGGAGCACGGGCGCGATGCCGTCCAGCGGCTGATGCGCAAGCAGAACCTGCCGTTCAAGCGACTGGCCAACGAAGAGACGCTCACCCAGCTCGCGGTCGACGAGATGAAGTTCCCGGACCTGGAGGCGCTGTGGGTCGCGGTGGGCGAGGGTCACGTCTCGCCGCAGTCCGTGGTCGCGCGGATGGGGAGGTTGCTGAGCGGCACGCCCGAGGAGGACGTGACCGAGGTACCGCTGGCTCGCCCCGTCCGCTTGGGCAAGCAGGCGGAGACCGGCCAAGGCGTCATGGTCCGCGGTCTTCCCGACGTGTGGGTGCGTCTCGGCCGGTGCTGCACGCCGGTACCGGGCGACCAGATCATGGGTTTCGTCACCCGGGGGCAGGGCGTGTCGGTGCACCGCACCGACTGTCCGAACGCTCACACGCTGGAACGGGAGCCCGAGCGGCTCATCGAGGTGACGTGGGCGGAAGGGAAGCCCACATCGTTCATCGTCGCGATCATGGTCGAGGCGCTCGACCGCGTGCGGCTGTTGTCCGACGTGGCGACCAACCTGTCCGACAACCACGTCAACATCCTGGCCGCGACCTCGGCGACCGGCCGTGACCGCATCACACGGCTTCGATTCACGTTCGAGCTGGCCGACATCACGCATCTCTCGAGCGTGCTGGCTTCGGTGAAGCGTGTGCCCGGGGTGTTCGACGCATACCGCGTCGTCCCCGGCTGAACCGTGCGGATCGTCCTCCAGCGGGTCCGTCGCGCCTCCGTGACCGTCGAGGACACGCGGGTCGCGTCGATCGGCCCGGGCTACGTCCTGTTGGTCGGGGTCGGCGTGCGGGACGCCGACGACGAGGTGGATCGGCTGGCCACGAAGGTCGTCAACCTGCGGCTCTTCGCCGACGATCATGGCAAGACGAACCTGGCCCTGGCCGAGATCGGGGGGCAGATCCTGGTGGTCTCGCAGTTCACGCTGTATGCCGACACGCGGAAGGGGCGGCGGCCGTCCTGGACCGATGCCGCGCCACCCGACGTGGCGGCCGAGCGCGTGGAGGCGCTCGCGCGGGCGTTCGAGGAGCGAGGCATCATCGTGGAACGTGGGGTCTTCGGCGCGGACATGGAGGTCGAGCTCCTGAACGATGGTCCGTTCACGCTTGTCCTGGACGCGGCCGGCGGCTGATCCCGTCGAGTGCTCAGTGAGCGTCCGATAGCATGGCGCCCTCATGTGGCGTGAGCTCTTCGACCGGAACCCCTACGGCACGAACTGCTGGTTGCTGTCTGCCGACGGGAGCGATGACGCGGTCGTGGTGGACGTCGGCTTCGAGCCGACGACGGTGCGGGGTCTGCTGGATGCGGCCGGGAAGCGCCCCGCCGCCGTGCTCCTGACGCATGCCCACCTGGATCACGCCGAGGCGGCGGGGGCGTTCGCGAGCGACGACGTCCCCGTCTACATCCATGAGGCCGACGCGGTCGCCTTCCACGATCCCGAACGGTGGAGCCTCGGGTTCCCGGATCCGCTCAGCGTGGTGAAGGACCTGCGCACGATCGGCGACGGCGACGTGCTGGGGTTCGCGGGTTTCCGCATCGAGGTGCAGCACACTCCCGGACACACGCCCGGTCACTGTTGCTTCCGCACGGATGCGTTCCTGCTTTCCGGGGATCTGGTGTTCGCGGGGTCGATCGGCCGATCGGACTTCCCGAACTCGTCGCCGGCGGACATGGAACGCAGCTTGCGCCGGTTCCTCGAGCTGCCCGACGACCTGCCGGTCTGGCCCGGGCATCGCGACGAGACCACCGTGGGCAGGGAGCGCGCGACGAACCCGTTCCTGCAGGGGCTGGTCTGATTGGAGCTCGCGCCGCCGCGCGGCACCCTGGATCTGCTGCCCGACCGTGCGGACGCGATGTACGGGCTCTACGCGGCCGCGCATCGAACCGCCGAGCTGTTCGGGTTCCGCTACGTCGAGACGCCGATGTTCGAGCACACGGAGCTGTTCGCGCGCACGTCCGGCGACACGTCAGACGTGGTGACGAAGGAGATGTACACGTTCGAGGACAAAGGGGGGCGGTCGCTGACGCTCCGCCCGGAGAGCACGGCTTCGGTGGTGCGGGCCTACCTGACACACGCGCAGCAGCTGCCCAATCCCTTCAAGGGGTACTACGTCGGTTCGGAGTTCCGGCACGGACGGCCTCAGGCGGGGCGGCTCCGCGAGTTCCGGCAGTTCGGGATCGAGGTGATCGGGGTCGAGGGCGCGGCGGCCGACGTCGAGGTCATCGTGCTGGGGGAGCGGTACGTGCGCGACCGGGGACTGACGCAGCACGTCCTCCATCTGAACTCGATCGGCGACGAGAACTGCCGGCCCGCCTACCGCGCCCTGCTCGTCGACTACTTCGAACCGTACCGCGACCGGCTGGACGAGGACTGCCGGACGCGTCTGTCGAAGAACCCACTGAGGGTGTTCGACTGCAAGGTGGACGGCGGCAAGGACTTCGTGCTGGCTGCGCCCACGATCGCCGATCACCTGTGCGAGTCGTGCGCCGCGCACTTCGCGGCGGTACGGGCCGGATTGGACGAGTCGAACGTGGCCTACCTCTTGGACCCGCGCCTGGTCCGCGGTCTGGACTACTACACGCGGTCGACGTTCGAATGGGTAACCGGTGCGCTGACATCGGATCAGGCGTCGACGATCAACGCCGGGGGCCGCTACGACGGGCTGGCCGAGGCCTTGGGGGGGACGCCGACGCCGGGCGTGGGTTTCGCCATGGGTCTGGATCGCGTGTTGCTGGCGATCGAGGCCGAGGGCGCGCCGTTGCCTCCCCCCGTCCACCGCGATGCTTCGTGGTCGCGATCGGACCCGACGGCGAAGCGGCGGGACGTCACCTGATCGCGGAGCTTCGGGATGAAGGCATCGCTGCCGCGGGCAGCTACGAGGAGCGACCGCTGAAGGCACAGCTGAAGATGGCCGACCGGGCGGGCGCCGAGTTCGTCGCGATCATCGGCGAACAGGAGCTCGCGGGCGGTACCGTCACGCTGCGGCGGCTGGCGGACGGCGTGCAGAAGTCGGTGCCGGCCGTTGACGTCGCGAGGTGGCTCGGCAAGCTCGACGGGTGGGTGGATGAGGCATGACGGACATGCGGACGACCATGCGATCGCACGCGTGCGGCGATCTCCGCGTGGGAGACGCGGGAGCCGAGGTGACGCTCTGCGGCTGGGTGGCGCACCGACGTGACCACGGGGGCGTGACGTTCATCGATCTCCGCGACCGTGAGGGCGTCGTGCAGCTCGTCTTCCATCCGGACGAAGCTCCCGAGGCGCACGAGGCGGCGCAGTCCCTCGGCGCCGAGGACGTCGTGCGCGTGACGGGTGCGGTTCGCGCGCGGCCGGCCGGCATGGTCAACCCGGCGCTCGGAACCGGCGAGGTCGAGGTCGCGGCGAGCGACCTGGAGCTGTTGTCGGAGGCGGACACCCCGCCGTTCCCGATCGAAGACCGGACCGAGGCGAACGAGATGCTTCGCCTCAAGTACCGATACCTCGACCTCCGCAGGCCGGAGATGTCGGGTCGGATGCGGTTGCGACACGAGGTCAGCCGCATCACCAGGGAGTACCTGTCCGACAAGGGGTTCGTCGAGGTCGAGACGCCGATCCTCACCAAAAGCACGCCCGAAGGCGCCCGCGACTTCCTGGTGCCATCCCGATTGTCCAACGGGGCGTTCTACGCTCTGCCACAGTCGCCGCAGCAGCTGAAGCAGATGCTGATGGTCGCCGGCCAGGACCGGTACTTCCAGATCGTCCGCTGCTTCCGCGACGAGGACCTGCGCTCCGACCGCCAGTTCGAGTTCACGCAGCTCGATGTGGAGATGTCGTTCGTCACGGAAGAAGACGTCATCGGGCTGATGGAGCCACTCATGGTGCGGCTGCTCTCCGAGCTGCGCGGCGTGGAGCCCGAGACGCCGTTCCCGCGGATGACGCACGCGGACATGCTGCGCCGCTACGGCTCGGACAAGCCGGACCTGCGGTACGGGATGGAGCTGGCCGACCTCGGTGAGGTCTTCGCGGGCACGAGCTTCAACGCGTTCGCCTCGGTCGTGCCGTCCGGCGGGCAGATCCGGGCGATCGTCGCACCCGGGGGCGGGGAGCTCTCCCGGAAGGAGCTCGACGACCTGGTGACCCAGACGAAGGGACGCGGGGCCGCCGGACTGGTGTGGATGGTGGTGGAGGAGGACGGCGTGCGCTCGCCGGTCGAGAAGCACCTGTCTCCGGAGGAGATCGCGGGCGTGCAGGAGGCCACCGGCGCCTCGGCCGGCGATCTGGTGCTGATCGTCGCCGACCGGCCCGACCGGGTGGCGGTCGCCCTGGACGGACTCCGCCGGACGCTCGCCGTCCGTCTCGATCTGATCGCCGAGAACCGCTGGGCGTTCTGCTGGATGGTGGAGCCGCCGCTGTTCGAATGGAGCGAGGATGAGGAGAAGTGGGCATCGGTGCACCACCTGTTCACCGCGCCGGCGGGCGACGACCTCGAGCCGGCGACGGCCCGTGCTCGCGCGTACGACCTCATCCTGAACGGCTACGAGCTCGGTGGAGGCAGTATCCGTATCCACCAGCGAGAGCTGCAGCGCAAGGTCTTCGATATCCTCGGCCTCTCGGACGAACAGATCCAGAACGAGTTCGGGCACATGCTCGAAGCGTTCCGGTTCGGGACGCCACCACACGGGGGTGTCGCGTTCGGATGGGACCGGCTCGTGATGCTGCTGGCCGGCCAGGACGCCATCACCGAGGTCATCGCGTTCCCCAAGACCCAGTCGGGCTCGGATCCGCTCACCGGCGCGCCGGCTCCGGTTTCGAACGCACAGCTCCGCGATCTCGGACTGCGGCTGGCCGAGCCACCGAAGGAGGAGGATTGATGTGGGCGTGCTGACCGATGACGCGATCCGGTTGCTCCAAGGCAAGAACCTGGCCTACCTGGGAACGGTGAACGAGGACGGGTCGCCGCACGTCATGCCGATGTGGGTCGACGTCGATGTGGAGCGAGACCTGATCCTGTTGAACACGGAGGACGGGCGGCGGAAGGCGCGCAACGTCCGTCGCGACCCGCGGGTGATGCTCGCGAGTCACGATCCGGCGAACCCGTGGCCCCCGTTGTTCGTCCGCGGGGTCGTCGAGCGCATCACGACCGAGGGCGCCGATGAGCACATCGACCTCCTGTCCAGGAAATACAGCGGCGAGCCGTGGGTGCCGAAGCCGGATCAGGTCCGCGTGATCCTCGAGGTCCGTCCGGACCACGTCGCCTTCCCACGCATCTGACCGATGGCCGAGCTCACCGACCACGACATCGCACTGCTCGATGGGAAGAACTTCGCGCACTTCGTCACGCTGAACGGGGACGGCTCGGCGCATTCGGCCCCGCTCTGGATCGACGTGGCCGACGACGGGCATGTCCTGGTGAACAGCGCCGTGGGCAGGAAGAAGGACCGCAACATCCGGCGCGACCCGCGGGTCGTCGTCTCCGTGCACGCACAGGACGATCCGCAAACGTGGACGGCGGTCAGCGGCACCGTCGTCGCCATCGAGACCGGTGACGTCGCCGAGGAGCACATCGACTTCCTGAATCAGAAGTATCACGACGGCGAGCGCTGGACGTACGTGCCCGGCCAGGTTCGCGTGCGCTACCGGATCCGCCCCGACCGCGTCGTCCGGGGGTAGCGGGATCGTGTCGGACGCCCCGCTCGCCGCACGGATGCGACCCCGAACGTTCGACGAGTTCGCCGGGCAGACGCACGTGGTTGGCCCGGGGACGGCGCTCACGAAGCTGGTGTCGAGCGGCAACCTGCCCTCGATCATCCTGTGGGGTCCGGCCGGCACGGGGAAGACCACCCTCGCGCACCTGCTGGCCGACCAAGTGGGCGCCGACATGATGCAGCTCTCGGCGGTGTCGTCCGGCGTCGCCGATGCGCGCAAGGTGATGGAGGGAGCGAAAGGCGGCCTCTTCCGCACGGTGCTGTTCGTCGACGAGGTCCATCGATGGTCGAAGGCCCAACAAGACGTCCTCCTCCCGGCCGTCGAAGCGGGCACCGTGACGCTGATCGGCGCCACGACCGAGAACCCCTACTTCTCATTGAACACGCCACTGCTGTCCCGGTGCTTGCTGCTCCGTCTGGAACCGCTGGGACCCGCGGAGCTGATCGCGCTGATGCGACGGGCGCTCGACGACCCGGATCGGGGGCTCGGCACGATCGACGTGAAGGTGACGGACGACGCCTTGGACCATCTCGCCGAGATCGCCGGCGGTGACGCGAGGATGGCCCTCACCGGGCTGGAGGCGGCCGTCCTGGCAGCACAGGGCTCCGGCGAAACCGAGGTCACGCGCGACCGTGCCGCGGACGCGGTGCAGCGCAAGGCCGTGGTGTACGACCGGCAGGGTGACGCCCACTACGACGTGATCAGTGCCTTCATCAAGAGCATCCGCGGCTCCGACCCGGACGCCGCGTTGTTCTGGCTCGCGCGCATGCTCGAGGCGGGGGAGGACGCCCGCTTCATCGCGCGCCGGATGATCGTGCACGCGTCGGAGGACATCGGGCTCGCGGACCCTCGCGCGCTGCTGATCGCATCGGCGGCCGCGCACGCCGTCGAGCACGTCGGCCTGCCCGAGGCCCGACTCAACCTGGCCGAAGCCGCGATCTACCTGGCTCGCGCTCCCAAGTCCAACAGCGTCTACACAGCGCTCGCCAAGGCGATGGAGGACGCAGCGAGCGCCGACGCCGTGCCCACGCACCTCCGGGATGCGTCGTACCCCGGGGCGAAGCGGCTGGGACACGGGAAGGGGTACAAGTACCCCCACGACTTCCCCGGCCACCAGGTCGACCAGGAGTACCGGCCCGTCCGTTTCCAGGGGACCCGCTACTACGAGCCGTCGGGTGAGGGCGAGGACACCTGACCGGTTGACCCGGCGGTGAACGCGCTCGAGACGCTTCGGCGGGCGCGGCGTAGGTATGCTACGCGGCGACCGGACACGCCCGACCAACGACACGAAGGGACGAGACCATGGCGCTTCTCGCGCTCAACGCCGGCGACACCGCGTTGATCATCCTGGCTGCGTTCTGGGGACTGCTGGTGCTGTTCCTCTGCATCGTGCTGCTCAACACGTTCCGCGTGCTGGAGAGCACCAAGATGATGATCGATGCGACGCGTGAGGAGACGGTCCCGCTGCTCCGCGAGGTCCGGGGTTCGGTCGAACGGACGAACCGCGAGATCGACCGGATCGACGGCATCCTGGAGCGCGTCGAGCGCCTCTCCGGACTGATCGAGCAGGCGGCGGCCAGTCCGCTGGTGAAGGTCATCTCCGTGGGCGCCGGGCTCCGCAAAGGCGCCAGCCGGTTCAAGAAGAGCAAGCCGAAGTCGCCGCCGGCAGGCTAGGGGAGACGCGTGATCCGCCGCGGCTTCTGGGTGGCGCTCGGCCTGGGTGCCGGTGCGGCGAGCGCCGTGATCGCGTCTCGATGGGCCCGGAAGCAGGCCGATCGCGTGGCGCCCGCCACGCTCGCGCGCGAGGCGAAAGGCGGGTTCCTGGACCTGGGCAAACTGGTGTCCGAATCGATCGCCGAGGGACGCGAAGCCATGGAGGAGCGCGAGCGCCAGCTGCGCGCCGGTCTCCCGTCGAACGAGCCGGCGGCCGCACCACCGAACCGCCCGGACTGACGGGCCACCTCCCTCACCACCGTCGGTAGACTCCCGGCCGTGGAGAGCCATCGCATCCGCGAGACGTTCCTGTCGTTCTTCGAAGAGCGTGGGCATCGCCGCGTCCCGTCCTCGTCGTTGATCCCTCCGCCCGAGTCCGGGCTCCTGTTGGCGAACGCGGGCATGAACCAGTTCATCCCGTATTTCCTGGGGCAGGCGCCGCCGCCGTTCCCTCGGGCCGTCTCGTGCCAGAAGTGCTTCCGCGCCAACGACATCGAGAACGTCGGTCATACCGCGCGGCACCTGACCATGTTCGAGATGCTGGGGAACTTCTCGTTCGGCGACTACTTCAAGGCCGACGCCATCCCGTGGGCGCACCAGCTGGTCACCGAAGGGTTCGAGATCGATCACGACCTGTTGTGGGTCACGGTGTACGACGACGATGCCGAAGCGGAGGCGATCTGGATCGACGGGGCAGGCCTGGCCCCGGAGCGGATCGTCCGGCGCGGCCGGCTGGACCCAGAGGGGCAGCTGGCCAACTACTGGCACACGCACGCTGCGGGACCCGGCGGTCCCTGCTCGGAGATCTTCGTCGACCGCGGCGCGAAGTACGGGCCCGATGGCGGACCCGACGTGGACGAGGACCGGTTCATGGAGATCTGGAACCTGGTGTTCATCCAGGACCAGGTCGACGCGAACCTCGAGGTCGTCGCTGAGCTCCCCGCGAAGAACATCGACACCGGCTCCAGCCTCGAGCGGGTCGCGACCCTGCTGCAGGGCAAGGACAACTATTTCGAGACCGATGCGTTCCGTCCGCTGTTCGAGGTGGTCGAGTCGTTGTGCGGCAAACGTCACGGTCAGGATCCGCACGACGACGTCTCGCTCAAGGTGATCGCGGAGCACGGTCGCGCGACCACGTTCCTGATCGCCGACGGCGTCCAGCCATCGAACGAAGGACGCGGCTACATCCTGCGGCGGATGCTCCGCCGCGTGGTGACGCACTCGCGCCGGCTCGGCATCGAGGGGCCGGTCATGGAACCGCTGATCCGCCGGACGACCGAGCTCTGGGGCGACGTGTACCCGGAGCTCCGGGAGAACGAGTCGTTCGTGCTGCAGGTGGCGACCTCGGAGGAAGATCGGTTCGCGGCCACGCTCCGTCAGGGCTTGCAGCTCTTCGAGAAGGCGGTCGAGCAGGTCGTGGAGACGCCGCTATCGATCAGTCGGGGAAGTCTTGTCCGTGAAGGTCCTCGCGGCGACGTCGCGTTCAAGCTGTCGGACACGTTCGGGTTCCCGCTGCAGCTCACGGAGGAGCTCGCCGCCGAGGCGGGCCTGTCGGTGGACGTCGAGCGGTTCGCCGAGCTCCTGGAGGAGCAGCGGACACGCGCCAGGGGCGCGGCCAAGCACGTGCCGATCGGCGTCGATGCCGGCGCGGTGCCGCCGACCGAGTTCGTCGGCTACCGGCAGCTCGAAGCCGACGCCGCGATCGTGGCGATGCTCGACGCCGAGAGCCGGGAGCTGGCCGTGGCCGAGGAGGGTGAGGACGTTCGCGTGTTCCTGAACGTCTCCCCGTTCTACGCGGAAGGCGGAGGGCAGATCGGCGACCACGGGACGATCCGGACGGCGACCGGGCTTATCCGCGTGGTCGATGCGCAGTGGGCGGGCCCGAACGCGATCATGCACTTCGGTCTGGTGGAGTCCGGGGAGGTCCGCGGCGACCAGGACGCCCATCCCGAGGTGGACGCGGTCCGGCGGGAGGCCACCGCACGCGCCCACACGTCCACGCACATCGTCCACTGGACGCTCAAGCACCTGTTGGGTGAGCACGCGCGCCAGGCCGGGTCGCTGGTGGCACCCGGGCGGCTCCGCTTCGACTTCCCACACCCGTCGGCCGTCCCGCACGAGGTGCTGGAGGAAGCCGAGCTCGAGGCGAACCGCCGCCTGTCGCTGGACGACGCGGTCCGCATCTACGAGACGACGTTCGATGAGGCGAAGGCGCAAGGGGCGATCGCGCTGTTCGGCGAGAAGTACGGCGACCTGGTCCGCGTGGTGGAGGTGGGGGACTATTCGCGTGAGCTGTGCGGGGGCACACACGTGCATCGCACCGGCAACGTCTCGTTGATCAAGATCCTGCACGAGGGGTCGATCGGCGCCGGGATGCGCCGCGTCGAAGCGTTGGTCGGCCCCGACGCGCTCCGCGAGATCAACGCCGAGCGTGCGCTGCTCCAGGGACTGGTCACGACGCTGGGCAGCACCGATCCGGCGTCGGCGATGGAACGCGCGCGCCAGCTCGTCGAGCGCGTCAAACGGCTGGAGACCGAGCTCGGCAAGCTCCGCCAGGTGGACGTCGCCGCCCGAGTGGACCAGGTCGTGGAACGTGCCGCCCAGATCGACGGCGTGAAACTGGTGTCGACCCTCGAAGAGGTGGATGCCGACGAGCTCCGCGAGCTGGCCCAGAAGGTGGTCGGCAAGCTGGAAGAGCGAGGGCGGCGCGGCGGTCGTCCTGGGGTCGGACAAGGACGGTAAGGCGCTGATCGTCGCTGCGTGCAGCGCGCGCCTGGTCGCGCGCGGCATCACGGCGCCGGCACTGCTGGAGGTCGCCGCGAAGCAGATCGGCGGCGGCGCGGGCGGCAAGCCGAACCTGGCGTTCGCGGGCGGACCGAACGCCGCGGCCGTGGAGGATGCGGTGCAGGGTGTCCCGGCCCGTCTCGCGGAGCTCCTCGACGGGCGCTAGTCATGGGACAGACTCGTCGTCCGGGCCGCGTCCTCGGGCTCGACCTGGGCGATGCGCGCATCGGGGTGGCGATCTCGGACGACGACCGACGGATGGCAGTGCCTCTCGGCACGGTCCACACGGGCGCCCCGGCCGACCTCAAGGCGATCGCGGCCCTCGTCGAGGAGCACGACGCCCGAGGGGTCGTGATCGGGTTGCCGCTCTCGATGGCGGGGGAGCGCGGCGCGGCCGCCGGCAAGGCCGAGTCGTTCGCCGATGCGCTGCGCACGTTCCTGACGATCCCCGTCGAGCTCCATGACGAGCGATTGTCGACCGTGGAGGCCGAGCGCGCGCTTCGACAGGCGGGCATCGACGGTCGGGAGCGCCGGAAGGTGGTCGACCGTTCGGCGGCGACCGTCATCCTGCAGGCGTGGCTGGATGCGCACCGCGCCGGTGCGTAGCGCCCCGCGCTCGATATCCTCCAACCCGTGGAGCAGGGACAACCTCGCCGGTCGGACCGGCACGACGATCCGAGCGGCGGCGGTTCCCGCCGTGGCGCACTGCTCGCGCTCCTGGTCGCGTTCCTGGTGCTCGTCGGTGGCGTGGTCGCGGCGGGCGCCTACTACGGGCACTGCAAAGGTGCGAGCGGCCCCCACCGCGAGGTCGCGTTCACCGTGGAGCCGGGGACGTCGGGCGAGGAGGTCGTCTCCCAGCTCCACGATCTGGGTGTGGTCCGGTGCGACGGCATCGTGGGAAGCATCCTGCTGCGGGGGACGGGCAAGGCCGATGCGATCCGGGCAGGAAGTTACAGCCTGACCACCAACATGACCCTCGACCAGGCGGTCGAGGTCCTCTCCGCGCCGCCGCCTGAGATCCCCACCGTTCGTGTGACGATCCCCGAGGGCTATCGGCTGACGCAGATCGCCGAGCGCGTGCGCGAGGCGTTGGGCATCGCCGAGGATCGCTTCCTGACGCAAGCGGAGAGCGGCGACTGGTCACTGTCGCCGTACCTCCCCGAGGGCAAGGGGACCGAGGGATTCCTGTTCCCCGAGACCTATCGGTTCCCGGAGGACGCCACGGCGACGGACGTGATCGAGCGGCTGCTCGACCAGTTCGACACGGAGGCGGAGGGGCTCGACTGGGGGAACGCCGATGCGCTGGGTGTGTCCGACTACGACGTCGTCGTGATCGCCTCGATGATCGAACGGGAGGCCGCCGTACCGGCGGATCGCGCGAAGATCGCCGCGGTGATCTACAACCGGCTGGACGAGGGGATGGCGCTGGGCATCGACGCCACGGTCGGCTACATCGACCCCGACCCCTCGAACGGCCTCACCGTGTCCGACTTCGAGATCGACAGCCCGTACAACACGCGCCTGAATCCCGGGATCCCCCCGACACCGATCGCGAGCCCCGGGATCGCGTCGCTCCGGGCGGCGTTGGCGCCCGCCGACGTCCCGTACCTCTACTACGTGTTGTGCGGCGACGATGGCGCGCACCGGTTCAGCGTGGACTACGACCGGTTCCTCGCCGACAAGGCCGAATGCCTTGGATGAGCCGTTCGCGGGCGCGCGCGTCGGCGGATCGACCCGAACGGTGGGGATCATCGGCTGGCCGGTCGCGCACAGCCTTTCGCCGGCCATCCATAACGCGGGGTTCGCGGCGCTGGGGCTCGACTGGGTCTACGTGCCGCTCCCGGTGCATCCGCTCCACCTGCTGGCGGCGTTGAACGGCCTGCATGCCATGAGCTTCGCCGGGGCGAACGTGACGATGCCGCACAAGGCCGCCGTCGCCGACCTGGTCGAAGATCTATCGGAAGACGCCCGGCGACTCCATGCCGTGAACACGATCGTGTGCGGCGACGAGAGCCTCCGCGGAGAGAACACCGACGCACCCGGGTTCGAGCGGTTCCTGCGCCTGGATGCGGGGTTCGAACCGTCGGGCCGCACCGCCCTCATCTTCGGCGCCGGAGGAGCGGGCCGGGCCTGCGCCCTGGCCCTGGCGCGAGCCGGTGCGTCGGTCATCACGGTCGCCGCCAGAGAGCCGGCCCGCGTGGCGGACGTGGAGACGGCGCTCGATGGCCTGTCGACACCGGTCCGCGCGGTGCCGTTCGAGGACGCGGCGAGCGTCCAGGCCGATCTCCTGGTGAACGCGACGCCGCTCGGTGTCCGTCAGGAGTCCCTTCCCGTGCCTCCCGTCGGGCCGCGAGACCGTGGTCGTCGACCTGCTCTATCACCCCGCGGTCACCCCGCTCCAGGTTGAGGCCCGGGCCGCGGGTGCCTCGGTCTTCGGCGGGATCGGTTTGCTGTTGCATCAAGCCGCGTTGTCGTTCGAGCTGTGGACCGGCCAACAGCCCCCGCTCGAAGTGATGTCCGCCGCAGCACTCGCGGCGATCTCCGACCGGACCTGACCCGTTCGTTCGGATATCCCGGTCCATCCGCCGCCTGTTCCGGGCGGATGCTCAAGCGTTCGCCACGGTTCGACGATGTGTGGGGTAGGCATATGGATGACTACTCGGCGCTCGCGTATCGGATCGCGGGCGGCGTCGCCGACGTGCGCGGCTGTCTCATCCTTTCCCGGGACGGGCTGATCCTCGGTTCCTACCCGGATGACGAGACGGCCGTGAAGCCGGCCTGGGTCAGGTTCGCCTCGCTCGGAGAACCCGAGCGGAGCTTCGTCGAATTCGGCGACCAGGTCTGGGTCTACGTCAGGCGGCCCGCGTACGGTGCCTTCGCCGTGGCCAACGCCGGCGTCCGGCCCGGATTGGTGATCGATCAGCTCGAGGGCATCCTGACGTCGGCCGAGGAGTCCCGGAACCGTCGCGAGACGCTCCGCGTGCCCGAGGCCTCCGCGGGACCGATGCCGCCGAACGTGCCCACCACGTCCTACAAGCAGTCGACGAACGGAAGCTCGACGTCGACCCCTCCGGCTCCGGACAGTGCCGAGGCCAGGCATTGGGCACGGACGACCCCCGCCGCGGACGAGGCGAAGGCCGCGGATCCGGCCGTGGGGGAGCTGGCGCGGGTGGGAAGTCGTGTCGGCCACTCGGGTGATGCGACGGATGACGACGGTCCGAGCGCCGAGTCGACCGATGCCGCGGATGCCTCGGCGAAGGACGCATCCGACGCCTCATCTCCCGGTGAAGACGGCGATGGATCGCACGCTGAGCCGGGCGAGAACGGCACCGGTTCCGATGAGGCCACCGACACACACGGATCGAAGGGCGAGGAGCGGCAGCCTCCGATGGAACTCGACTCCGACGCCGAGGTCGATCCGGTCATGTTGGCCAAAGAGTTCTCGGGCCTGCTTCAGGTCGAGAGCGGTGATGACGAAGCTACTTCCTGACGACCTAGACCGAACGGACGCCGGTAGCCCGACATGACTACGGTCAAGCGAAAGGCGAAACAACTCGGACAGATCCTGATCGAACAGGGTCTGATCACGGCTGCGCAACTGGAGCAGGCCCTCGAGGAGCATCGCAAGACCCCCAAGTCGCTCGGCCGCGTCCTCATCGATCTGGGGTTGATCAAGGAGGCGGACCTGGTCCGTGCCTTGGCCGAGCAGGTCGGGTTGGAGTTCGTCGACCTGGCCGACTACCACATCGACCCGTCGTCCACGATGTTGTTGCCGGACGCGCTCGCGCGCCGCTACCGAGCGATCCCGATCGGCGAACGCGACGGCAAGCTCCTCGTCGCGATGTCCGACCCTGCCAACGTGTACGCGCTCGACGACATCCGCACGATCACGAACCGCGACGTGCAGCCGGTGGTGGCGACCGCCGCCGATGTCGAGCAGGCGATCCAGAAGTTCGCCGGGATGGACGGTCAGGTCGAAGCCCTTGCGTCGCAGGCGTCTGAACAGCTCGAAGGTGACGATGAACAGATCGAGGCTGCCCTCGAGGAAGCGCCCATCGTCAAGCTCGTGCAGGCGATCATGACCCAGTCGGTCGGCGACCGTGCCTCGGACGTCCACATCGAGCCCACTGAGCGGGACGTTCGCGTCCGGTTCCGCGTAGACGGCGTCCTCCACGACGTCATGCACTCGCCCAAGAACATCCAGGGCGGTCTGATCAGCCGGCTCAAGGTCATGGCCGACCTGAACATCGCGGAGAAGCGGGTGCCACAGGACGGCCGCATCAGCATGCGGGTCGGCGGCCGGACGCTCGACCTGCGTGTGGCGACGCTCCCCACGGTCTACGGCGAGAAGATCGTCATCCGTGTGCTGGACAAGTCGCAGGCGCTGCTCCGCCTCGAGGACCTGGGCTTCTCCGACGATGCGTACAAGCGGTTCTCGGCCTCCTTCAGCAAGCCGTACGGCGCCATCCTGGTGACCGGCCCGACCGGTTCCGGGAAGTCGACCACCATGTACGCGACGCTCAACATCTTGAACGAGGAAGACCGCAACATCATCACGGTCGAGGACCCGGTCGAGTACCGGCTGGACGGCGTCAACCAGATGCAGGTCAATCCGAAGGCCGGCCTGACGTTCGCGTCGGCGTTGCGTTCGATCCTGCGTGCCGACCCCGACATCGTGCTGATCGGTGAGATCCGCGACAAGGAGACGGCCACGATCGCGATCGAGGCCGCCCTCACGGGTCACCTGGTCCTTTCGTCCCTGCACACGAACGACGCCGCCTCGGCCATCTCCCGATTGGTGGAGATGGAGGTCGAGACGTTCCTGGTGGCGTCCGCGATCGACTGCGTCGTCGCCCAGCGGCTCTTCCGTGTGCTGTGTGAACGATGCAAGGAGGCCTACAAGCCCGAGCACGCCGAGCTGGTCGCCGCCGGGTACCCGGAATGGCTGATCCCGGAGATCGACACGCTGTTCCGCCCCGCCGGCTGCTCCGCCTGCTCGAACACCGGCTACCGGGGCCGTGCAGGTCTGTACGAGGTCATGCCGATGTCGGAGGAGATCCAACGGCTCACGGTCGACCGGGCATCTGCCGATGACCTCAGGAAGACGGCGATCGAGCAGGGAATGATGACGCTTCGTGACGACGGTCTGGAGAAGGCCCGGACGGGCCGGACTTCCATCGGAGAGATCGCAAGGGTGGTGAAGTGAGATGGTGATGCAAGCAGATCAGAACGACGTGCAGATCCCCATTCCGGAGCTGCTCACCGCGCTCCTGGAGGTCGGCGGTTCGGACCTCCACCTCACGGCGGGGACCCCGCCGACGGTGCGGGTGCACGGCGAGCTCGAGCGACTGGAGAAGTACCCGGAGCTGACCCCGCGGGCCCTGCAGGGCATGATCTACGCGATCCTGCCGCAGAAGCTCCGCGAACGCTTCGAGCAGGAGTTGGAGCTGGACATGTCCTACTCCCTGCCCGGACAGGCCCGGTTCCGTGTGAACGTCTACCAGCAGCGCGACGCGCTCGGCGCCGCGTTCCGACTCATCCCGTTCGAGATCAAGAAGCTCGACGACCTCGGTCTTCCGGGTGTCGTGGCCGACCTGGCCCGGTTCCCGCGCGGATTCGTCGTGGTGACCGGACCGACCGGTTCCGGTAAGTCGACCACGCTCGCGGGCATGGTCGACGTCGTGAACGAGGAGCGAGCCGGTCACATCATGACCGTCGAGGACCCGATCGAGTTCCTGCACAAGCACAAGAAGTGCATCGTGAACCAGCGCGAGGTCGGCGCCGACACCCACGGGTTCGGCCAGGCCCTGAAGCACGTCCTGCGTCAGGACCCCGACGTCATCCTGGTCGGTGAGATGCGAGACCTCGAGACGATCTCGACCGCCATCACCGCGGCCGAGACCGGTCACCTGGTGTTCGCCACCTTGCACACCCAGGACGCGCCGCAGACGATCGACCGCATCATCGACGTGTTCCCGCCGCATCAGCAGCAGCAGGTGCGGGTGCAGCTCGCGACCACGCTCCAGGGAGTCGTGACGCAGCAGCTGCTCCAGACGGCCGACGGCCAGAGCCGCGTGGCCGCTGTGGAGGTCCTGGTCACGACCCCGGCCATCCGCAACCTGATCCGTGAGGGCAAGGTCCATCAGATCTACTCCGCGATGCAGGCAGGCGGCCGCTACGGCATGCAGACGATGGACATGTCCATCGCCGCGCACGTGAAGGCCGGCCGGATCAGCCAGCAGATGGCGTTCGAGCGTTGCCACGACCCCGAGGAGCTCCAGCGGCTCGTGGGCGGCGCGGGCGCCGCTCCGGCGATGGACGGCGGCAGCGGCGGCGCCATGGCCATGGGCTCGATGATGTCGGGAGGCGACTATGTCTGATTCCTACGCGTACAAGGTCCGGGATCGATCCGGGAACCTCGTCACGGGGACGCTGGTTGCGGACAACGAGCGCCTGGTCCTGGAGCGCCTCCGCGAGATGGGGTACACCCCGCTCGAGGTCGGCAAGGAGAAGAAGGGCCTCAACCTCGAGATCAACATCCGGCCCGCGAAGATCAAGCTCAAGGAAGTCGCGATCTTCTCCCGGCAGTTCGCCACCATGGTCAACTCCGGCCTGCCGATCCTGCGCGCGCTGTCGATCCTGTCCGAGCAGGTCAGCAACAAGGAGCTCGCCAAGACCCTGACCCTGGTCCGCAACGACGTCGAGCAGGGCGCGAGCCTCTCGGTCGCCATGCAGAAGTTCCCGAAAGCGTTCAACGACCTCTACATCGCGATGGTCAAGTCCGGAGAGACGGGCGGCATGTTGGATGACGTGCTGCTCCGTCTGGCCGACGTGCTGGAGCGCGAGGTCCACCTGCGTCAGAAGATCAAGTCGGCCATGACCTACCCGGTCGCCGTCGTGGCGCTCGTGGTCCTGATCATGTCGGCGATGCTGCTGTTCGTGGTGCCGCAGTTCAAGAGCATCTACACGCAGCTGGGCGGAACGCTACCGCTGCCGACGCGACTGCTGCTGATGGCCTCGGACGGCGTCAAGAAGTACTGGTACCTGGTCATCTTCGGCACCGTGATCTTCGTCTTCCTCTTCAAGCGGTACAAGAAGACCGAGAAGGGACGGGCGAACCTGGACGCGATCAAGCTCAAGATCCCGATCTTCGGCACGCTCTTCCACAAGACCGCGTTGTCCCGGTTCTCCAGCACGGCCGGCATGCTGCTTCGCTCGGGTGTCCCGATCCTGCAGGCGCTCGACATCGTGGCGGACACCGTGAACAACAAGGTCATGTCCCGAGCGGTCGTCGACGTGCAGGCGAGCGTCCGCGAAGGTGAATCGATCGCGAAGCCGCTGGCCAGACACGCCGTGTTCCCGCCGATGGTCGTGCAGATGCTCGCCGTCGGTGAGGAGACCGGTCAGGTCGACACCATGCTGGACAAGGTCGCGAAGTTCTACGACCAAGAGGTCGAGGCGTCCGTGGATGCACTGACCTCGTTGATCGAACCGCTCTTGATCGCCATCATCGGTGGATGTGTGGGGGCCGCGGTCATCGCGCTCTACATGCCGATGTTCAACATCATCAAGCTGATCCAGTAGAACGACGTACGTAGGTTGCCAGGGGTTCTACGTACGTCGAACGATGGCTCTTGTCCCTCCGGTCCGCGTCGGCGGGCCGGAGGGGTCAACCCTCGCGGTATCCGTGCCGATATCTCGTGAAAGTCGTGTGTGGCGGACGGGTTTTCGCCCGTCAGCCCCGAACGGAACGAGAGGAGGTGGCACCGGTGCTCTGGTCGACGTTGAAGCGGATGCGCGATGAGGAAGACGGATTCACCCTCATCGAGCTGATGGTCGTCGTGATGATCCTCGCCATCCTGATCGTGATGGGCATGCCGACCTTCCTGGGCGTGCGGGCGAGGTTCCAGGACCGCGGAGCCCAGACCGACCTCCGGAACGCCGTCCTCTCGGCGCGGATCCTCTACACGGACAACGCCACGTTCTCGTCGGCCACGTCCCTGCCGGGCACCGGCCTCGTCAGCATCGTGCCGAACATGTGTTACGTCGCCGGCACCGCCGCGACGCCGTCCGCCGCCTCCGGGACCGTAGCGTGTGCCAGCGGGGTCGGGAACGGTTCGATCAGCGTCAACTCGACCCCAACGCAGTTCATGGCTGCCAGGCTCTCATCGTCGCAGTCCTGCTTCGTGATCCTGGATGCGACGACCGGGACCCGCTACGGCGAGACCACCGCGGCGAACTGCTACGCGGACTGGGTCACCACGGTGACCGTGACGGCTACCACGCCGGCCGCCGCCGGCTGGTAACGGCCCACCTACCCCGTTCCAGGTAATTGCGGCTGGCATTCGGCTCGGCGTTTGCCGTTACCTCAAGCGCAACGTTCCTTCCGTCGAGGCCCCGTGCAGTGGGAGCGCCAGAAGGCGCCCCCCAGATGACACGAGGAGTTGACAACATGCTCAAGCGCTTCATGAAGCGCAAGGCCGATGAGGACGGATTCACCCTCATCGAGCTGATGGTGGTCGTATTGATCATCGGCATCCTGATCGCCATCGCCCTGCCGACGTTCCTGGGTGCACGCACCAGGGCCCAGAACCGTGCGGCACAGTCGGACCTTCGCAACACGCTCGTCGCTGCGAAGACGATGTACACGGACAACAGCTCGTACGCCTTGGCCAACGAGACGGCGGGCACCGGTCTCCCCAGCGTGGAGCCGTCGTTGAACTACGTAGGCAGCGCCGTGCCGTCGACGGTCGCCGCACCCGCGATCAGCGTGCACGCGGCGTCCGCGACGCTGTGGGGCGCGACGCGGATGTCGGCCTCGGGCACGTGCTACGGGATCACCGACAACTCAGCGTCGGGTACGAGGTACCAGTCCGCGGTGGCGACCTGCACCGGTGCAACGGTGACGGCCGCTCCGGGAGCCCTCACCAGCTGGGCCTAGACAGCACAGGTCCAGGATCACGAGATCCACGAAGGGGCGGCCCTCGGGCCGCCCCTTCGCTCGTGATGGACCCTGTCGGCTCGGTCGTGCGGACCCCTACCCGTTCCAGGGTATTTCCGTTCCGAGGAATGGGTTTACCTCAAGCGCAACCGCCGAACGACCGAAAACGGACCCAGTGGGCACGCCAATGGGCTGGCCCAAGATGGGGAGGGAGTTGAGGCACCATGCTGAAGCGCTTCATGAAGCGCAAGGCCGATGAGGACGGATTCACCCTCATCGAGCTGATGGTGGTCGTATTGATCATCGGTATCCTGATCGCCATCGCGCTGCCGACGTTCCTGGGTGCACGGACGAGGGCCCAGAACCGCGCGGCACAGTCGGATCTTCGCAACGCCCTGGTGGCCGCGAAGACCCTCTACACGGACAACAGCTCGTACGTCGGTGCGACGGCCGTGGGACTCGCTGTGGTTGAGCCTTCGCTGACGTATGTCGCCGGCGCGGGAACCGCGGTTGCCGTGGGCGTCATGGCGGCTCCGACGGCAACGGACTGGGCAGCCAACCGGTTGTCGGCGTCCGGTGCCTGTTTCGCCATCTCCGACACCTCACTGGTTGGGACGAGGTACGGGCAGACCCTGGTCGCCTGCGTCGCCCCGACCGTCGGTGGTGCGGCCGCGGCGAGTTGGACCTAAGCACCACGGCGATAGGCACCACGTTCCAGGGAAGGGGCGGTCCGAGGACCGCCCCTTCTTCACGTCCGGGTTGCGCCCCCAGAGCAACTCCACCGGAAGGCACCGCAGCTTCCGGTAAGGGTCCGTACCTCATCCCAGGTATTCCCGCAACGAAGCCGGAACGGGTTCTCAAGAGCGAGGCAGATCCGACCGAAACCCCGATTCAAGTGGCGGGCATCAAGGTCCGCTGGAGGACTTGGAAAGGAGTTGAGGCAGCATGCTCAAGCGCTTCATGGAGCGCAAAGAGGATGAGGACGGATTCACCCTCATCGAGCTGATGGTGGTCGTTCTGATCATCGGCATCCTGATCGCCATCGCCCTGCCGACGTTCCTGGGTGCTCGCACCAGGGCCCAGAACCGCGCGGCACAGTCGGACCTTCGCAACGCCCTCGTGGCCGCGAAGACGATCTACACGGACAACAGCTCCTACACCCTGGCCATCGAGACGGCGGCCACCGGTCTCCCGAGCGTTGAGCCGAGCCTGAACTACGTCGCCGCGGCGACGGACTCGACCGTTGCGACGCCGTCCCTCAGCGTGGCATCCACCGCCACCACGTGGGGTGCGGCTCGGATGTCCGCGTCGGCCACGTGCTACACGATCCGCGACGACGCGGCCGTGGGCACACGCTACGGTCAGACGACCACGGCGGCGAACTGCGACGGAACGTGGGCCAACACCGCGGTCAACACCGCCGCGACCAGCTGGACCTAAGCCCAGCCGGACAGTCGGAACGAACGAAGGGGCGGTCTACGGACCGCCCCTTCGTCGCGTCTAGGTTCGGCCTACAACGGCCAGTCGGGCAGCCAGCCGAGCGCATGGATCCACGAGCTCGGCACGACCCATCCGGTCCACACCGGCATGAAGAGCACACCGACGATCACCGCGAGGCCGACGAACACGGACGCTCCGTCCCTCCCGAGCCTCGCCGGCAGCCGACGGAACGTGGCCGCCACCGCCAGGCACATGAACGGGACCGCCGGCAGCATGTACCAGATGAACTGCGTCCTCCCGATCAGGAACCACGGCAGGAACATCGCCGCGTAGCCACCGAAGACGACCGCGTCCTGCCAGGTCGCCCGGCGGACGATCTGCATCACGGCGACGGGGAGGAGCAAAAGGAACCCCCACCACAGGACCGGGTTCCCCAGGGCCACCACGACGCTCGACCCGCCGTTGCGCATCTCCTCGAGGTACCGGACGGGATGCAGGAGCAGCGGCCAGGTCCACGGCAACGAGTTCTCCGGCTGGACCGCCAGATGCGCTTGCTGGTAGCGAAGCATCGCCGTCTGGAGGACCCAGAAGTCGTGGACGGCGAAGCCGTGCTGGAAGAAGAACGCGCCGTAGCTCACCAGGTAGACCACCAGCGGCACGAGAGCGAAGGACGCCAACAGCGTGGCCACATCCGCGGCGAGAACGCCGGCCCGCGCGATCTCCGGAGAACACCCAGACGGCGCAGAGCCCTGCCACCAGCGGGATCGCGAACGCGCCCGACCACTTCGTCGCGACCGCACATCCTAAGAAGACGCCTGCCCACATCCGGAACGGCGAGCCGAAGACGCGAGCGATCCACCGCCATCGGCCCGACGGGGGAGCGGTCCTCCGCTCGCGATCGAGCACCAGGAAGAGCACGGCCGCCGTCACGAACGTCGTCACGAAGATGTCGAGCATCGCCATCCGGCTCTGCACGATGTGGAGACCGTCGAAGGCCAGCAACAGTGCCGCGCACCCTGCCCACCAGACGGAGCGCCAGAGGCGGAGTGCCACGAGGTAGAGCAACGCGACCCCCGCGACGCCGAAGAGCAACGACGGGATGCGCCAGCCGACCGGTCGCTGACCGAACGGCCCGACGCCCAGCAGGGCGATCACCCACTTTCCCAGCGGGGGGTGCACCCAGGTGGCCTCGTCCGCGATCCGGACGTCCGGCGGATCGTCCCCGATCGGATCCACGATGCCGCCGCCCAGGTACGCCGCCGCGTCGAAGATGTAGTAGGACTCGTCGCCGAACGGATGGTCCGGTGCTCCGAGCCCCCAGACGCGGAGCCCGGCTGCCAGCAACAGGACCAACGCCGGGACGGCGACGCGGCTGGGGATCGCGTGGCGGGACATCGCGTCGATGATTCCACGCGATCGGGCCGGATCCATGGAGCCGGGGGAGAGCGCTCAAGTCGGAGCCGGATGGGTCCGACACCTCTATGGGGAAGGGGGAGCCGAAGGGCTGCCCGATACTGCCGTACCCGATTCCCGGTAACCGGACCGCGGCCCCTCAAGCGTGCCCCCCGATATGCCGACGTCTAACCGACGGACAGAAGGTGGTAGGCGAACGCCCATGATGAGTGCGATCCATCGCATCAGGCGCCGAGCTTCGGGGCAGTACCAAGACGAGGCCGGCTTCAGCATGGTCGAGATGGTGATCGGCATCTTCATCTTCGCGATGGTGATCGGCGGCGTGGTCGTCGGGATGAGCAGCTCGCTGAACCTGACCCGCCAGAACCGGAACAGGTCCATCGCGGCCAACCTCGCCTCCCAAGAGATGGACACGGCGCGGAGCACCGAGTTCTCGGATCTGCCGCTCGGCTTCGTCACCACGACGCAGTCGGTCGACGGGGTCCCGTACACCATCACACGGGAGACCGAGTGGGTGACCCCGAACGCCACGTCGGGTCCGTGCCAGGCGCCGTCCGGATCGACGCTGGCCTACCTGTCGATCGTGATCAACGTCTCGTGGAACAACATGGCCGGCGTACCGCCGGCGAAGTCCTCGACCGTGATCACGCCTCCCGTCGGGACGTACGACCCGTTCACGGGCCACATCGGCGTCATGGTCCGAGACGCCGCCGGTGTCCCGCAGGAACTCGTTCCCGTCGCCATCAGCGGTCCGGGCGTGTCGGACACCCAGACCACGTCCGCCGATGGCTGTGCCTTCTTCGCGTTCCAGCCGATCGGGGCCTACACGGTGTCGCTCAACAAGGCGGGCTATGTCAACGATCAGCTGCTCACCGGACCGTCGCAGTCGGCGACCGTCGGCGCAGGGTCGACCGTCTCCCTGCAGTTCCAGTACGACAACGCCGCCACGATGAACCTCACGCTGGTCGGCGGCGCGGGAGGCGTGATCCCGGCCAACATCCCCGTCACGCTGGCCAACACCCATCTGCTGCCCAGCGGCAAGAAGACGTTCGCCGGCACCGGTTCCTCTCGGTCTCTGCTCGGCCTCTTCCCGTACGTGGACGGCTTCGAGTCGTTCGCAGGGAGCTGCCTGGCCGCCGACCCCGAAGGCATGAACGGCGCGGTCGCCATCTATCCGGGCGCCAGCCGAGACACCGTCACGTCCGTCACCCCCGGAGGGACATCGGCGGCCACCGTGAACCTGCACTCGGTGATCATCCACACCCAGCAGAGCGCCGTGACGCCGCGACCCGGGGCTACCGTGACCGCTCGCAACCTGACCGACGCCGGCTGCCCGACCGTCGTGATCTACACCGTCGGTGCGACGGATGCGTCGGGCAACATCACCGCCGCGCTGCCGTACGGCAACTGGCAGTTCGGGGTGACGTCCGGCACGTCGACGCTCGTCACGCAGCTCCTCAGCCCGCTGAGCCCCGCGACCCCCACGGTGACGATCCAATGGTGAGACCCCGCGGACTCATGATCCTGCGCAAGCGGCTTCCGGACGGCTCGTCCGAACGAGGGATCACGCTCGTCGAGCTCATGGTGACCGTCGCGCTCATGACGGTCGTCCTCGGGTTCGTCACGCGCGGGTTCGTCGGCCTGCAGAACGCGGCCGCCGGCGCCAGCCTTCGCCTGCAGAACCTGGAGGAAGCGCGCACCATCATGAACGCCGTCAGCAAGGATCTGCGGACCGCCGCGCGCCTGTCGGCGACCTCGTCTCCGTTCGACGTCACGCTGCCCCCCTCGGGACCGGCATCGTTCGCCAACTGGTGCACCTCGGGGTGCACAGCGCCGACGTCCACCACGGGGGTCACCAACACCGAGGTCTGGTTCTACGCGAACCTCACGCTCGGGACGGGGACCAACCCGACGCCGTGCCCGGACATCGTGCACCTCTACGTGAACACGCTCGTCAGCCCCAACGTGCTGCGCGAACAGGTGGTGCCGGCCGACGCGGGCGGGACGCCTCCGACCTGTTCCTACAGCGTTGCGCCGACGACGCGCCTTGTCGGCACGTACGTCGCGAACCCGAGCACCTCGCCGATCTTCACGTACTACTACGACAATGCGGCGGGCAACCCGGCCTGCTACGCGAACGGCGCATCGCCGGTGAACCCGCTGTGCACCACCGGTGCGAGCGTGATGCCGCTGTCGGCGGCCAACCGCCTGCAGGTGAACGCCGTGGGCATCACCCTGTCGATCCGGCAGAGCACCAACTTCTCGGTGCCCTTCACGACCTTGATCAACCGGGTCCGCTTGCCGAACGTCGAATACAACCCGCTCCCGAGCCCGACCCCCTAGAGGTGACCTGTCGATGACGATCCGAGTGCGGAAGGACGCCGAGGACGGCGTGGTGCTGGTCACCGTGCTGCTGCTCACGATGATCATGCTGATCATCGTCGCCGGCACCATGGCGTACGCGGTCGGCTCCCAGAACATCTCCCGGCGGGACCAGGACTGGAACTCCGCACTGTCGGCCGCTGAGGCGGGCCTGGACGACTACCTGTTCCGGCTGAACGAGAACGACCAGTACTACCTGTACAACGCGACGACGGCCCCGCCCGACGGGAACCAGGCATTCAACACGTGGGTATCCGTTCCCGACTCCGGCGCCACCAGCGTGACGTGCACGGCCAGCGCGAACTCCAACATCCCGTGCTTCCGGTACAAGGTCGACACCACGAACCTCGTGTCTCAGGGCGCCATCATCATCACGGCGACGGGCCGCTCTCGTGGCGTGACCCGGACCATCCAGGCGACGCTGCGCCGCAAGGCCTTCATCGACTACCTGTACTTCACCGACTACGAGACGAAGGACCCGGCCGCGTACGGCAGCGGCGACGACTACACGCCCGCCGAAGCCCAGACCCGCTGCGCGATGCGCTACTACGAAGGCCGCGACATCGCCGGTCGCGTGGACTTCGTCGGCGATACGGATGGGGACACGTGCACCGAGATCTCGTTCGCCACCGTGGACACGGTGAACGGGCCGCTGCACTCGAACGACGCCATCAGGATCTGTGGAGACCCGGACTTCAACGGCAACGTCACCACCAGCTGGAACCCGACGTCCGGCAACAAGTGGGTCGACGGCGGAGGCAGCTGCGGCTCAGGACCGTCGTTCAGCCGAACGGGGGACCCTCGGTACGCGGATCCGCTGACGATGCCCCCGAACAACATCGCGATCAAGGCGGACGCCGACTCGGCGCTCGGCGGGACGGGCTGCCTCTACACGGGCCCGACCGCGATCACGCTCAACTCCGACGGGACCATGACGGTGGTCAGCCCCGGCACGCTCTCCAACTCGAGCGCCAGCCTGGCGCCGAAGGCGGCCTGCCTCGGAACCAGCAAGCCGTTGCCCGCGAGCGGCGTGATCTACGTGCAGAACGTGCCGTCGATCTCCACCGACCCGAACTACACGGCGGCGTGCCGCACGGCGACGCAGCTGGAGGGGTCGTCCACCATCAGCCACCCGCTCGGCTACCCGCAGCGGTACGACCCGACCACGTACGGATGCAAGAACGGTGATGTCTTCCTGAAGGGCACCCTCCGGGGCCGCCTCACGATCGCCGCGGACAACAACATCGACATCATCGGCAACGTGACCTACGCCACGGGGACGGGCGGCAACGACCTGCTCGGTCTCGTCGCGAACAACTACGTCGAGATCTATCACCCCATCGACGATGACGACGCGCCGTCCACCGATCAGGACGGCAACCAGGTGAACGGGTACTACAACCTCGACCTGCCCGGCAGCTCGACGGCGTTCCACAACCCGACGATCCAGGCTGCCATCCTGTCGGTGCAGCACTCCTTCCGGGTGCAGAACTACGCCTACGGCGAGGACAACCTCGGGGCGATCACGATCAACGGCGCCATCGCGCAGAAGTACCGCGGCATCGTGGGGACCATCAACACCTCCGGCTACGGGAAGAACTACAACTACGACAACCGGTTGAAGTACCAGTCGCCGCCGCGCTTCTTGACCCCGATCGCGGCCGCGTGGCAGATCGTCACGTGGGTGGAGCAGGCCGCGGCGTGCAAGTACAACGCCACCACGACCTGCTGAGTTGCGGGCCGAGATCAGGCTAGGATCGGCCCCCACGTGGACGCCCTGATCCGAGCCGTTCCCGCTGCGCTGTTCGGCTTCGCCGTCGGGAGCTTCCTGACCGTGGTGGTGGACCGCGTTCCCAAGAAGGAATCGGTCGTCTCTCCGCGATCGCGGTGCCCCGCGTGCGGCGCCGAGATCCGCACGCGGGACAACATCCCGGTCCTGTCCTGGGTGCTGTTGCGCGGGAAGTGCCGCAGCTGCGGGGCGCGGATCTCGGCGCGGTATCCGATCCTGGAAGCCGCCGCCGCCGCCTCCTTCGCCGGGGTGGCGATCGTCTACCCGCGGATCTACGTGACCGTGATGCTCTGCGCGTTCTGCGCCGTGATGCTCGCCGTCGGCGCGATCGACCTCGAGCTCAAGATCATCCCGAACAAGATCACGTATCCCGCGTTCCCGGTCTTCGGCGTCGCCATCGTCGTCGGATGGGCGCTGGACCAGGGCCTCGATCCCGTCCGAGCGGTGATCGGCGCGCTCTTGTACGGCGGCGCCTTCCTGTTGATCGCGATCATCGCTCCCCGCGGCTTGGGGATGGGCGACGTCAAGCTCACGGGGTTGATCGGGCTCGTGATGGGCTCGCTCGGGCTCCGATACGTCGGTGTGGCGGCGGGTGCGGCGATCCTGCTCGGCGGCCTCGGTGGCATCCTGGCGCTCCTGGCGGGCCGCGGTCGCAAGAGCGCCATCCCGTTCGGCCCGTTCCTGACCGCGGGCGCACTCGTCTCGGTGTTCTGGGGCGAGCGCATCGCCGACTGGTACCTCCGCTCCATGAACTGAGCGCCACCCTCAGCCGGGAGATCGGGCCCGAGCTCCGACCAGCGCGGATCGGCTCGTGGAACGCCCCAAAACTCCTGCTCACAGGTGTTTGACTCGCCCTGGTGACTGGTGTTTCGTAAGCAGGTTCGTTGGGCTCAATGTGACTCATGAGTAGTGATGAGGCACGTGTGACACCACGTGGCACATGTTGCACATGAGACGAGGGGTGAGGGAGTGGGCGACCCGCAGGCGTTCGTGACCGGAGGCCTCTTGACCGTGGCTGAGGTGGCGAACGCGATGCGCGTCTCGAACATGACGGTCTATCGGCTCATCAAGAGCGGCGAGCTTCCGGCCGTGCGCGTCGGCAAGAACTACCGCCTGCGCGAAACCGACCTGGAGCGCTTCCTGGAGGAGCGCTCCGTCCGGACGGAGGGTCCGTAGATGGCGAAGGTTCGGGTGGGATTGGACATCGGCGCGACCGCGGTTCGCGCCGCCGAGCTCCAGGGTGGCGACGCCCCGGTGGTCGTGCGAGCCGCCCAGGTCCCGCTGCCTGAGGGCGCGGTGGAGGCGGGCGAGATCCGTCAGCCCGAGCTGGTGAGCGAGGCGCTCCGCGAGCTGTGGCAGCGCGGGGGCTTCAAGAGCCGCCAGGTCTACATGGGTGTCGGCAACCAGCGGGTGGTGGTGCGCGAGATCGCGCTCCCGTGGCTCCCCGAGAAGGAGCTCCGCGCGTCATTGGGGTTCCAGGCGCAGGAGTTCATCCCCATGCCGGTCGAGGACGCGGTCCTGGACTTCGACCCGCTCGGCGAGTTCGAGCAGGACGGCCGCAGGATGCTGCGGCTGATCCTCGTCGCCGCCCAGCGGGCGATGGTGAACACCGTCGTCGATGTCGCACTGGCCGCGAAGCTCGAGCCGGTGGGGGTCGACCTCGTCCCGTTCGCCATGGCGCGTGCCGTCGGCATGCCCGAGGTCGGTATGGAGGACGAAGAGGGCGGCGAAGAGGCCATCGTCGACATCGGCGCCACGGTCACGAACATCCTCGTCCATGAGAAGGGCGTGACGCGGTTCGTCCGCATCCTGCCCTCCGGCGGCCGGGACATCACCCTCGCGATCGCCCGCAACTTCGGGGTGGAGTCCGACGTCGCCGAGCGGTTGAAGCGAGGCGAGGCCGTCGAGGGTGGTCCCGACCTCGACGAGGTCCACCGGGCGGCCATGCAGCGCGCACAGAACTTCGTCGACGAGGTGCGGTCCTCGCTCGAGTTCTACACGGCCCAGACCCGAGGAGCGCGGATCGGGCGGGTCCTGGTGATCGGCGGCGGGTCGAAGCTCCAGGGCTTCCTCGAGCTCCTGCAGGAGCGTGTGCCGGCGACGATCGAGCGCGGCCACGTCTTCCGCCGTGCCAAGTCACAGCTGTCGTTGTCCGAGGAGGCGTTGGCGGAGGCCGAGCCGGTCTTGGCGGTCGCCGTGGGCCTGGGTATCCCCGGGAGGCATTTCGCGTGAGTCAGGTCAACCTCCTTCCCCCCGAGCTTCGCGCACGGCAGCGGACGAAGCAGCTGACGACGCTGATCGTCGGTGCCGGCGCGGTGGTGATCGTCCTCCTCTTGGGCTTCTGGTTCCTCCAGAGCCAGAAGCTCGCGGGGGTCAACGAGGACATCGCGGCGCAGAACCTCACGAACTCCGAGCTCCAGTCCCAGATCGGCGAGCTCCAGGAGTTCCAAGCGCTCCAGGAACAGGCCGCCGCCCAGCAAGCCTTGCTCACGACGGCGTTCTCCGGAGAGGTGTCGTTCTCGCAGATGCTGATGGACCTCTCGCGCACGATCCCGTCGGACGCGTACCTCGATTCGTTCAACGCGATCCTGGCGGCACCGGTCGTCGAGGGCGCGGTGCCCACCACGCCGACCACCTTCGTGGGGTCGTTCACGGCCGGCGGCGCCTCGGACGGTCTGGAGAGCCTGGCCAGCTGGCTGACGCGCTTGGAGTCCGTGAAGGGCTGGGTGAACCCCTGGTTCTCGAGCGCCACCGAGACCGGCCCGAACACCGGGCTCTACACGTTCTCGAGCGGGGTCGACCTGTCGGAGGATTCACTCACCGCTCGCGGCCGAGAGGGCGGATCGAGTGGGGGGTAAGCGCGCACCGATCTTCGCCGCCGCCGGTGTCGCCGTCGTCGTGGTGCTGGTCCTGTTCTTCCTGGTCCTGCCGAAGATGGGGCAGGTCAACGAGGCGAACGCGGCGCTGGCCGACGCCCAGGGTCAGCAGGCCACGTTGGGCGCACAGCTGGCAGCGCTCCAACAGGCGGAGACAGAAGCGCCCGTGAACCGCGAGACGATCCGGAAGGTGCAACAGGCCATCCCTCCGACGATCGACCAGCAGGGCTTCATGCTCTTGGTGCAGAACGCGGCCGTGCAGTCGTCGATCGACGTGGTCACGATCTCGCCCAGCACCCCCGTGTTCGACCCGACCACGAGCCTGTCGACCGTGACGAACTCGATCACGGTGACGGGCAGCTACTTCGCGATCACGGAGTTCCTGTTCAAGATCGAGACCCTGCCGCGGGCCGCGAAGGTCGGCTCCATCACCGTCGCGCCGTCGCCGTCCGATTCCAACGCCAGCCTGCTCACGCTCACCGCGACCGTGGACATGTACACCAGCGACCAGAGCGCGGGACCCGGGTCGACACCGGGCCCGACCACGGGCGCGGCCGCCACAACACCCACCACGCCGACGACCCCCACCGACCCCACTGGCGCCTCACCGGCGGCCGTGACGACCCCGGGAGCCTGACCGATGCCCCTCAACGAACGCGACCGCAAGGCGCTGAAGATCGGTGGCATCGTCGCGGCGGTGCTGGTGGTCGCCCTGCTCGCACTCGGCCAGCTGGGGAAAGGCGGCGGGGCAGCGTTGCCGCCGCTGTCGGTCGGCCCGTCCACGGCCACCGGCCCCACCGGCGTGCCGACGACCGGCCCCACCGGAAGCGTCTCGCCGTCCGTGAGCGGCGGACCCGCTCCGAGTCCCATCTTCTCGGGGCGCGATCCGTTCTCCCTGCCGCCGCAGTTCCAGGTGACGGAGTCGCCCGGAACCCCCACCGGTGGCACCGGACCGACGCCGACCGGCCCAACCGGCGGAACCGGCGGGACGGGACCCCAACCGACGGGGTCCACGGGAGGCACGGGTCCGACCTCCAGTCCGACCCTGCCGCCGACCAACGGATCGGTCACCACGATCGGTGGTCACCAGGTGGTGCTGATCGACACGTTCACGTCCAACGGCGTCGCGCATGCCTCGGTCTCGGTGGACGGGACCGTGTACCACCCCGCTGAGGGCGCGACGTTCGCGGGAGGCAACTTCGAGCTGCGGGACGTGGCCGGCAACTGCGCCACGTTCCTCTTCGGAGACGAGTCCTTCACGCTCTGCTTCACCCCGTCGAAGTAGCGACGGGGTCCGGTCCCGGCGATCCGCCCACGGGGGGAGCGGTCGCCGGCGCGGGGGCGGCCTCTTCTCGGGGCCGCCCCCGCCCCATCCAGGCGCCGGAGCCCGTCACCTAAGATGTCCGACATGTTGCGGATGCTGACCGCGGGCGAGTCCCACGGCAAGGCGCTGGTCGCCGTCGTGGAGGGTCTGCCTGCGGGGGTGGGCATCGCTCCCAAGGAGATCGCCGCGGAGCTGGCCAGGCGGCGTCACGGCTACGGTCGCGGCGGCCGGCAGCGGTTCGAGGCCGATCGCTTCGACATCCTGACCGGCGTTCGCCACGGGAAGACCTTGGGGTCACCGGTGGCCATCACGATCCCCAATGTGGAGTTCGAGACGAAGTACGCAGAGCTGATGTCCATCGAGGGCGCCGAAGACCCCGGCAAACGCCTCACGCGGCCGCGGCCGGGGCACGCGGACCTGGTCGGAGCCCAGAAGTACGGCTTCGATGACGTCCGCAACGTGCTCGAGCGGGCCAGCGCCCGCGAGACGGCGGCGCGGGTGGCCGTCGGGGCCTGCTGCAAGGCCCTGTTGGCGGAGGTCGGCATCGGGGTGCTCTCACACGTTGTCCAGGTGGGGAGCGTGAAGCTTCCGGCCAGGGCACGGGTTCCCGAGCTCGCCGACCTGGATGCGATCGACGCCTCACCGGTGCGATGCATCGATGAGTCGACCGCCGAGCGGATGGTGGACGAGATCGACCAGGTCCGGCGGTCGAAAGACACGGTCGGCGGGGTGTTCGAAGTGGTCGCGTACGGAGCTCCACCGGGGCTCGGGTCCTACGTGCACTACGACCGCAAGCTCGACGCGCGTCTCGCACTTGCGCTCATGAGCATCCAATCCGTGAAGGGCGTGGAGGTCGGTGACGGGTTCGCGACCGCGGGCCGGACCGGCTCCAAGGCCCACGATGAGATCGTCATCACCGGCGGTCGGATCGGCCGGAAGACGGCGCGCGCCGGCGGGATCGAGGGCGGCATGTCGACCGGCCAGCCGATCCGCCTCCGTGTCGCGATGAAGCCGTTCTCCACGGTACCGCGACCGCTCGCCACGGTGGACCTGGCAACCGGGACCGCCGCCGTGGCCATCAAGCAGCGCACCGACGTCTGCGCCGTGCCCGCCGGAGGGGTCGTGGGGGAAGCCGTCGTGGCGTTCGAGCTCGCGAACGCCCTGCTGGAGAAGTTCGGAGGCGATTCGTTGGCGGAGACGCGCAGGAACCTGGATGCCTACGTCGAGACGATCGCATGATCGTGTATCTGGTCGGGATGCCTGGGGCGGGCAAATCGGTCGTCGGCCGGGAGCTCGCGGGGCGGCTGGGGGTGCCGTTCCTCGATCTGGACGCCGAGATCGAGCGGGAGGCAGGCTCCAGCGTGATGGACATCTTCGCCGCTGAAGGGGAGGCGGCGTTCCGCGCGCGAGAGGCGGCTGCGCTCACCGACGCAAGCATGCACGACCCCGCCGTGGTGGCGTGTGGCGGCGGCGTCGTCTTGGAACCGGCCAACCGGATCACGCTCCGCAATACCGGCGTCGCCGTATTCCTGGACGTCCCGCTCGAAGACCTCCGGGCGCGCGTCCGACCGGCGGCGGACCGGCCGCTGATCCGGGCGGAGGGCGACCTGGAGCGCCTCTTGGCCGAACGCGAGCCGCTGTATCGGGAGTTCGCCGGGCACGTGGTCGACGGCACGGGACCGCCCGGCGAGGTCGCGGACGCCATCGTGGAGGAGCTTCGTTGGTCCGCGTGACCGTCTCCATCCCGGGGCGGTCATACGACGTGTGCGTGGGCGCCGGCACGATCGCGTCCGTCGGCTCGCTGCTCCCCGACATGCCCGGCGCCTCCACCGCGTTCGTGGTCGCCGATCGCACGGTGTCGGCTCGATGGTTCGAGCCGTTGGCCGCCTCCTTGCATGAGGCGGGGCTCGCCGCGGTGCCGTTCACGGTTCCGTCCGGCGAGGACGCCAAGACCCTGCGCGTCTACGAGACCCTGCTGCATCAGCTGGCGACCCAGGAGGCGCATCGAGACGACCCCGTGGTGGCACTCGGCGGCGGAGCCGTGGGCGACCTGGCCGGGTTCGTCGCCTCCACGTACATGCGGGGCGTGCCGTTCGTGCAAGTGCCGACGACGCTCCTGGCACAGGTCGACGCGGCGATCGGCGGCAAGGCGGCCGTCAACCTGCCGGAGGGGAAGAACCTGGTGGGGACGTTCGCGCAACCGCGGTTGGTCGTCGCCGACGTCGAGACGCTGACCACGCTGCCCGAGCGCGACTTCCGGTCGGGACTGGCGGAGGTCGCGAAGTACGGCCTGACGCTCGACGTGGAACTTCTTGACGCGCTGGAGCGCGATCCGGCCCCGGTCCTGGCGCGCGACGTCGCGACGCTCGAGAGCCTGGTGGCCCGCTGCGTGGCGGCGAAAGCCCGGACCGTGGCCGAGGACGAGCGCGACGACGGGCGACGCCTGATCCTCAATTACGGGCACACGCTCGGACACGCGCTGGAGCGGCTGGATGCATTCGCGGGTCGCTCGCATGGCGAGGCCGTCGCCGTGGGCATGGTGTTCGCCGCCAGGCTCGCTGAGTCGCGCCGCGCTCGCACCACCGGGCCTGGCCGCTCGCACCGCCCGACTGCTCGCGTCGTTCGGGCTGGAGACCGATGGGTCGCTGCCGGATCCGGACGACATCCTGGCGGCGTTCAGGCTCGACAAGAAGTACCGCGGTGGTGTTCGCTTCGTCCTCCTGGAGGATGTCGGACGTCCCGTGGTGGTCGACGACGTGTCCGACGACGAGCTGCGAGGGGTGCTGCGAACGATGGGTGCGGCCGCGTGAAGATGCTCTACCTGTTCGGCCCCAACCTGGGGGCGCTCGGGACACGCGAGCCCGACACGTACGGTTCCGAGACGTTGGACCAGATCATGGCAGCGGTGACGGAGCGCGGTCGCGAGCTGGGACACGATGTCTCGTGGCGGCAGTCCGACCACGAGGGCGAGCTCGTCGGATGGTTCCTCGGCGCCCGCGACGACGGGATCGACGCGATCGTCGCCAACCCGGGAGCGCTCACCCACTACTCGTACGCGCTCCGGGACGCGATCGAGGCGTGCGGCCTGCCGGTCGTGGAGGTTCACATGACGAACATCCATGCACGGGAAGCGTTCCGCCGGACGTCGGTCGTCGCCGACGTCTGCCGGGCGTCCATCATCGGCCTCGGGGCCGGTGGCTATCATCTGGCTCTGGAGGCGATGCCGTGGATCACCGAGTGAGGCGCCAAGCACTGATCCCCACGATCGAAGAGCAGGCGGTCGACGCCGTCCTGGTCACGCGATTGACGAACGTTCGGTACCTGACCGGGTTCACCGGCTCGAACGGTCAAACCATCGTGACCCCCGACGCGAGCCTGTTCTTCACGGACGGCCGGTACACGGAACAGTCGCGTCACGAGGTCTCCGACCTCGAGCGCGTCACGTACCTCGACGGGTTCGATCGCCCGCTCGCCGACGCGTGCGCCGCTCTGGGCGTCTCCCGATTGGGGTTCGAGGGCCACGACATGACGGTCGCCGTCCTGCGGAAGCTGCAAGGTGCGGTTCCGTCGGTCGAGTTCGTCGATGTCGGCGATCCGGTCGAGCGGCTGCGGTGGGTGAAGGATGTTGAGGAGATCGGGTTGCTCAACGAGGCGCAGTCGTGCACGGACGTGGCCTTCGAAGACGTCTTGGAACGGTTGGCGGTCGGGATGACCGAGCGCCAGGTCGCCCTGGAGCTGGAGCACGCGCTGCGTCGTGCGGGCGCCGACGGGTTGTCGTTCGAGTCGATCGTGGCATTCGGGGAGCAGGCGGCGGAGCCGCATCATCAGCCGACCCACCGGGTGTTGGAAGAGGGCGACGTCATCAAGATGGATTTCGCGGGGATGGTCGGCGGCTATCACGCCGACATGACGAGAACGATCGCGTTCGGCGCTCCGCCGCCGGAGATCCGGAAGATCCACGACGTGGTCCGGCAGGCGCAACAGGCGGCGATCGATGCTGTTCGCGCCGGCACGACCGGTGGTCAGATCGACGCGATCGCGCGCGCGGTGATCGAAGACGCCGGGTACGGCTCGTTCTTCACGCACGGGCTGGGGCACGGGGTCGGTCTCGAGATCCACGAGGGGCCGAACTTCCGCCGAGAGGGCGAGGACGTCCTGCCGGTCGGCGCCGTCATGACCGTGGAGCCGGGTGTCTACGTGGCGGGGCTCGGCGGGGTACGGATCGAAGACATGGTGGAGGTCCGCGAGGACGGGTGTCGCGTCATCGGGACGTCGATCCGTGAATTGGTCGAGCTGTAGGCGAGGAGCGAGCGGTCGGTGAGTGTGTCCACGAACGAACTGAAGAACGGCATGACCCTCGACCTCGAGGGAACGCTCTTCCAGGTGATCGAGTTCCAGCACGTGAAGCCCGGGAAGGGCGGCGCATTCGTGCGGACGAAGCTCCGCAACCTGAAGACCGGCGCGGTTGCCGAGAAGACGTTCAACGCGGGCGTGAAGGTCGGTTTGGCCATCGTCGAGCGCAAAGACATGCAATACCTCTACGGCGACGGGGACGACTACGTGTTCATGGATCTCGAGACCTACGACCAGATCCATGTGCCGGGGACTCTCGTGGGAGATGCCACCGGCTACCTGGTGGAGGGCGGGATGGCGCAGGTGACGATGCACGAGGGTGTCCCCATCGGCGTGGATCTGCCGGCGTCGATGGTCCTCACCATCGTGGAGACGGATCCCGGCGTGAAGGGCGACACGCGCACGGGCGCCTACAAGCCGGCCAAGCTCGAGACCGGCTTGGTCGTACAGGTCCCGCTCTTCGTGGAGGAGGGCGAGAAGGTCAAGGTCGATACCCGCACCGGTGAGTACATCGAGCGCGTGAAGGCGTGACCACCCGCCGCGAGGCCAGGCGAACCGCCCTCGACATCCTCTACCAATCCGACATCACCGAGTCGCCCCCCGAGGTGGTGCTGGCCGGCTGGCGCGAGGCCGGCCGGACCGTCACGCCGTTCGCCGAAGAGCTGATCGAAGGGGTTCGCACGCACCTGGCCGAGATCGATCCGCTGCTGGAGGAGCATTCCGAAGGGTGGACGGTGGCACGTATGGCGACCCTCGACCGGACGATCATGCGGATGGCGGTGTTCGAACTGATGCACCGGCCGGATATCCCGACCTCGGTGGCGATCAGCGAGGCGGTGGAGGCCGCGACGGAACTGTCGTCGGACGAGTCGCGGCGGTACGTGAACGGCATCCTCGGGCGGATCGCCCGCGAGGTGGGCCGTGGGGACGCCGAGGCGGACTAGGACTCGCTCTTCGGCTCGGTCGGCTCAGTTGACTTTGACTCGGTCGACTCGTCGACCGCGCCCTCCTTCAGGCCCTTCTTGAACTCGCCCTGCGCACGACCGAAGTTGCGCGCGATGTCGGGCAGCTTGTTGACGCCGAAGATGACGGCGACCGCGATCACCGCGACGATACCCCACTCCATCTAGACAGACCGCCTTTCCCGTCGGGTTCGTCCACCGATACGTCCGTGGACACACCCTAGTGTACGCCTGCGGTATCGGATACCCGACCCCGCCACGGGGGGGACCCGATGTGTATGCTGCGTGCACGAGGAACCACCCTTTAAGTCCGGTCCTGCGAGGCCGGGAAGGGAGCGACAGATGCCACACAATCGGAGCGCTCTTCCGTGCACGCGGGGGGGCGCGTTCTCATGAGTGGGAAGTTGCTGGACGCCACCGACGTCCGTCGTGCCCTCACACGGATCGCCCACGAGATCGTCGAGCGCGATAAGGGTGCCGGAGGCCTGACGCTGGTGGGGATCGCGAACCGGGGCGACCACCTGGCAAGGAGGCTGGCCACCGAGATCGCGCGCATCGAGGGGACCGACGTCCCGGTCGGCGTGCTGGACATCACGTTCTATCGCGATGACATCGGGTTGCACGCCGAGGCGCCGGAGGTTCACGAGACGCGGATCCCGTTCGCCATCACCGGGAAGACCGTGGTCCTGGTCGACGACGTGCTGTTCACAGGTCGCACGATCCGGGCGGCCATGGACGCGCTCATGGACCTCGGCCGTCCCGAGCGCATCCAGCTGGCGGTGCTGGTCGATCGGGGGCACCGGGAGCTGCCCATCCGCGCGGATTACGTGGGGAAGAACGTGCCGACCCATCGCGGGGACGACGTTCGCGTGCTGGTATCGGAGTTGGACGGAGACGACGCCGTGGTCGTGGAGGAAGCTCGATGAACGAACACCTGCTGTCGATGCACGACGTGTCGGCCGATGACGTGATGCGGATCCTCGATACGGCCGAGTCGTTCCGCGAGGTCGGGAACGCGTGTGATCAAGAAGGTGCCGGCGCTCCGCGGTCGCACCGTCGTCAACCTCTTCTACGAGAACTCCACGCGGACGCGCATCTCGTTCGAGCTGGCGGCCAAGCGGCTCTCCGCCGACGTCATCAACTTCTCGACGAGCGGATCGAGTGTGTCGAAAGGCGAAAGCCTCAAGGACACGGCGCTCACGCTGCAGGCGATGGGAGCCGACGCCATCGTGATCCGCCATTCGTCGAGCGGGTCGCCACACCAGTTGACCAAGTGGGTGCGCGGTCACGTGCTCAACGCGGGCGACGGGACCCATGAGCATCCCACCCAAGCACTGCTCGACATGTACACGATGCGCGAACGGTTCGGGCGCATCGAGGGCCTGCGCGTGGCCATCGTCGGCGACGTCATGCACTCGCGCGTCGCGCGATCCCTGAGCTTCGGGCTCGTGAAGATGGGCGCCGACGTCACGCTGGTGGGACCACCCACGCTGATCCCTCCGGATGCTCCCGCATGGGGCGTGCACGTCTCGTACGACATCGAGAGCGTCCTGCCGAAGCTGGATGTGACGTACGTGCTCCGGGTCCAGCGGGAGCGGCAGCGGCTGGAGTTCTTCCCCAGCGTGCGCGAGTACTCGCGGCTGTTCGGCGTCACGACCAAGCGCGTCGGGATGCTTCCTGAGGGAGCGCTGATCATGCATCCCGGGCCCATGAACCGAGGTGTGGAGATCGACTCCGACGTCGCCGACCTGCCGCAGAGCGTGATCGAGGAACAGGTGACCAACGGGATCGCGGTCCGCATGTCGCTGCTGTACCTGATGCTCGGCGGCGCGGGGGAGGGAGGCGGCGATGAGTGACCGCATGATCCTTCGGGGCGGACGAGTCGTGGACCCGGTGAGCGGGTCCGACGGCCCGAACGACCTCCTGATCGAAGACGGCAGGGTCGCGGCGTTGGGACCGATCGAGGGTGGCGACGCCGAGGTCATCGATTGCTCGGGACTGGTCCTGGCCCCCGGCCTGGTCGACATGCATACGCATCTCCGCGAGCCGGGCTTCGAGCACAAGGAGACGATCGAGTCGGGTACCCGGGCGGCGGCGGTCGGGGGGTATACCGCGGTCGCGCCCATGGCCAACACCGAGCCGGTGGCCGATCACGCCGGCGTCGTCCACGAGATCCGCGACCTGGCCGCGGCCGCCGGGCTCTGTGCCGTCTTCCCCGTCGGCGCCATCACGAAAGGGCTCGAGGGCGAGTCCCTGGCCGAGATCGGCGAGATGGTCGACGCAGGCGTGCGGATGTTCAGCGACGACGGGAAGTGCGTGCCGACCGCGCGTCTGCTCCGCAACGCGCTCGTCTACGCGAAGGCGTTCGAGGACGTGGTGATCGCCGAGCACTGCGAGGACGCGTCACTCGCCGAGCACGGGCAGATGCACGAGGGTCTGCATTCGTACTCCTTGGGTCTCCGCGGGCAGCCCGCGGAGTCGGAGGAGGTCATCGTCGCCCGCGACCTGGCGATCGCGCGGATGACCGGGACACGCCTGCATATCTGTCACGTGTCGTCGCAACGCTCGGTCGAGTTGATCCGGCGTGCGAAGGCCGAGGGGATCCGGGTGACCGCGGAGGTCACACCGCACCACCTGGTGTTCACCGACGACGATCTGGTCACGTACGACACCAACATGAAGGTGAACCCGCCGCTTCGCACCGCGGAGGACCGCGACGCGCTGCGAGCCGGTGTGGCCGACGGGACGATCGATGCGATCGCCACGGACCATGCGCCGCACGCGGTGGAGGAGAAGGAGGCCGAGTTCGACCAGTCGCCCCCGGGGACGATCGGGTTGGAGACGGCACTCGCCGCGGTCATCACGGCACTCGTGGAGCCGGGGATCTTGACGCTCACCCGGGCGCTCGAGGCGATGTCCGCGGCTCCCGCCCGCATCATCGGAGCCGCCGAGCACGGTGGTCCGATCGAGGTGGGTCGTCACGCCAACCTGGTCGCGTTCGACCCCCAGGCGGCGTGGGTCGTCGAGGCACCGTTCACTTCGAAGAGCCGGAACTCGGCGTTCCTCGGCTCGACGTTGCGCGGCCGGGTTGTCCACACCGTGTTCCGAGGCAGGCTGACGGTTGCCGGCGGGAAGGCGGCCTGGTGACCGGTCCGCGCGCCCTCCTCGCCCTCGAGGACGGCACCGTGTTCCACGGCACCGGGTTCGGGGCCGAGGGCGAGACGTTCGGCGAGGCCGTCTTCAACACGGGCATGGCCGGCTACCAGGAGGTCCTGACCGATCCGTCGTACGCCGGGCAGATCGTCGCGATGACCTCGCCGCAGCAAGGCAACTACGGCGTGAACCGCGAGGACGCCGAGTCCGTCCGCGTCCAGGTCTCCGGATTCGTGGTGCGCGAGGCATCGCGACGGGCTTCGAGCTGGCGGGCCGACGGGACCCTGGCCGACGAGTTGACCGCATCGAACGTCGTGGGGATCGAGGGGATCGACACCCGGAAGCTGACGCTCCGACTACGGGAGCAGGGCGCCATGCGGGCGGCGATCTCGACCGTCGACGTCGACGGCGCCTCGTTGGTCCGGCGGGTACAGGCCACTCCGGGCATGGAGGGTGCCGACCTGGCGCGCACGGTGTCCGCCGGCCACGTGTTCGACGCCGCCTCCCTGGTCGGGGCCGCCGACACCTCCCTCGGTGCCGTCCACCGCGTGGCGGCGTACGACTTCGGGATGAAGCGCAACATCCTGCGGCGTCTGGCCGCGGCGGGGTGCGAGACGACGGTGTTCCCCGCCGAGACGTCTCCTGCCGAGATCGCCGCCGGCGGCTTCGACGGGGTGTTCCTGTCGAACGGACCGGGGGACCCCGCGGTCACCGCCTACGGCATCGCGGCCGTGCGCGGCTTGATCGGCAAGGTGCCGATCTTCGGGATCTGTCTGGGTCACCAGTTGCTCGGGCTCGCCCTGGGCGGGCGAACGTTCAAGATGCGGTTCGGCCACCGAGGCGTGAATCAACCGGTGAAGAACCTGCGGACGGGCATCGTCGAGATCACCAGTCACAACCATGGGTTCGCCGTCGATCCTCAGGGATGGGCGCGGACGGAAGGTGATATCCCGGTGGCCGCCACGGATCACGGTCCCGTCGAGCTCACCCACTGGAACCTGAACGACGGGACGCTCGAGGGGTTCCGGTGCGTGGACGTGCCCGCCTTCTCGGTCCAGTACCACCCCGAGGCGGCGCCCGGACCGCACGATTCGCGCTACCTGTTCCAGGACTTCCGTGACCTCATGGAGCGCTCCTGATGCCTCGTCGCGACGACATCCGTTCGATCATGGTGATCGGCTCCGGACCCATCGTGATCGGGCAGGCGTGCGAGTTCGACTACTCCGGCACGCAGGCCTGCAAGGTGCTCCGGCGCGAGGGGTTCAGGGTCTCCTTGGTGAACTCGAACCCGGCGACGATCATGACCGACCCCCAGTTCGCCGATCGCACGTACATCGAGCCGCTGGATCCCGCCTCCGTGCTCGACGTGCTCCAGCGTGAACGTCCGGATGCGCTCCTGCCGACGTTGGGTGGACAGACGGGCCTGAACGTCGCCGTGGCATTGGCCGAGTCCGGCGACCTCGATCGCCTGGGGATCCGGCTGATCGGGGCGAGCCTCGAGGCGATCCACCGTGCGGAGGATCGCAGTGGCTTCAAGCGCACGATGATCGAGGCGGGCTTGGCGGTGCCGCGGGCGGAGGTCGCGCATTCCCTCGAGGACGCGGTGGCGGTCGGCGACGCCGTGGGCTATCCGGTGATCGTCCGTCCGTCGTTCACGCTCGGCGGCGGGGGCAGCGGGTTCGCTCGGTCCCGGGAAGAGCTCGAGGATCTGGCGCGCCGAAGCCTGGAGATGTCGCCGGTCGGGGAGATCCTCGTGGAGGAATCGATCGCCGGCTGGAAGGAATTCGAGCTCGAGGTCATGCGGGACGGCGACGACAACGGCGTGATCGTCTGCTCGATCGAGAACGTCGACCCGCTTGGCGTGCATACGGGGGACTCGGTCACCGTGGCACCGGTGCAGACGCTCACGGACGGCGAGTACCAGCGTATGCGTGACGCCGCCCTCCGGTGTATCCGGGCGATCGGCGTCGAGACCGGCGGCTCCAACGTGCAGTTCGCGGTGCATCCGCGCGACGGACGCATGGTGCTGATCGAGATGAACCCGCGCGTTTCCCGCTCGTCGGCACTGGCCTCCAAGGCGACCGGCTTCCCGATCGCGAAGATCGCGGCGCTGCTCGCCGTTGGCTACCGGTTGGACGAGATCACGAACGACATCACGGGGGAGACCCCTGCGGCGTTCGAGCCGACGCTCGACTACGTCGTGGTGAAGATCCCGCGGTTCGCGTTCGAGAAGTTCCCCGGCGCGGATCCCGAGCTGACGTCGACGATGAAGTCGGTGGGCGAGGTGATGGCGATCGGACGCACGTTCAAGGAGGCGTTCGGCAAGGCGTGGCGCGGTCTCGAGCGGACCGGGTACGACCTGGGCGGTCGGGGACCGGGCCCGTTGGAGGCGGTGCGGACCGCGACGGAGGGCCGATTCGCGGCGATGGAGTCGGCGCTCCTGGCGGGCCACACCGTGGAGGAGGTGGCCGAGGTGTCCGCGATCGATCCGTGGTTCGTCGACCAGATCGCGCAGGTGGTCGAGGGAGCGAACGCCCTCCGCGACCGGCCGCTATCGACGTTGAGCGCCGATGAGCTCCGAGGAGCGAAGCGACTGGGCCTCTCCGACCCGCGGATCGCCGAGTTTGACCCGCGCGACCGACGCGGCCGTTCGCCGTCACCGCGAGGCGCTCGGCGTCGCGCCGGTCTTCAAGACCGTCGACACGTGCGCCGGGGAGTTCGCGGCGCGCACGCCCTACCACTACTCGACGTACGAGGACGAGACCGAGGTTCGCCCGGCGTCGAGGCCACGTGTCGTGATCTTGGGTTCGGGACCGAACCGGATCGGACAGGGGATCGAGTTCGACTACGCGTGCGTGCACGCGGCGTTCGCGCTGGAGGAGGCCGGGTTCGAGTCGGTGATGGTGAACAGCAACCCCGAGACGGTCTCGACCGACTACGACACCTCCAGCCGTCTGTACTTCGAGCCGGTGACGGCCGAGGACGTGCTGGCCGTCTGCCACGCGGAACGGCCCGTCGGCGTGATCGTGCAGTTCGGCGGCCAGACGCCACTTCGGCTCGCGCGGACGCTCGAGGAAGAGGGCTTCCCGGTCCTGGGCACCAGGCCCGAGGCGATCGACCTGGCCGAGGACCGTGGAAAGTTCGCGCAGGTCCTCGCAGAGCTCGACATCGCGGCTCCGCCGCACGGCGAAGCCAGGACGCTGCCGGAGGCGCGGGCCATCGCGGCGCAGATCGGGTTCCCGGTGGTCGTCCGGCCCTCGTACGTGCTGGGGGGGCGAGCCATGGAGATCGTCTACGACGCCGACGACCTGGAGACGTTCGTTCGCACCGCGGCCGAGGCATCGCCCGATCACCCGGTGTTGATCGACCGCTTCTTGGAGGGCGCGATCGAGGTGGACGTGGACGCGGTGTGCGACGGGGCCGACGTGTTCATCGGCGCGATCATGGAGCACATCGAGGAAGCGGGTGTGCACTCGGGCGACTCGTCGTGCCAGATCCCGCCCGCCACGTTGTCGGACGAGGAGCTCGACGAGATCGAGGACATCACCCGGCGATTGGCACGGCGACTGGGCGTTCTCGGCGTCTTGAACCTGCAGCTCGCGGTGAAGGACGAACGGATCTGGGTGTTGGAGGCGAACCCTCGCGCGTCGCGAACGGTGCCGTTCGTCTCGAAAGCGATCGGCGTGTCACTCGCGCGGATCGCCACGCTCGTCCTCACCGGCCGGAGCCTGGCGGACCTGGCGGCCGAGGGCGTCTTGCCGGCCGATCCGCATCACTACCGACACCTTCCGTATACCGCCGTGAAGGCCGCGGTGCTCCCGTTCGGCCGGTTCCCCGGCGTCGACACCGTCCTGGGCCCGGAGATGAAGTCGACCGGCGAGGTCATGGGCATCGATCGGGACCCGGGCATGGCGCTCGCGAAAGCGCTGGTCTCGACCGGCGCGGGCCTGCCCACGAGCGGGACGGCGTTCGTCTCTGTGGCCAACCGCGACAAACGGGCGATCGTGTTCCCGGCGAAGCGGCTGGCCGATCTCGGATTCCGGTTGGTGGCGACCAGCGGCACCGCGGGCGTGTTGGAGCGCGCGGGCATCGTGGTCGAACGCGTCGAGAAGGTGTCGGAGGGACCCCACAACGTGGCGGACCTCATCCGTGGTGGGAAGGTGGACCTCGTGATCAATACGCCGTTCGGTCGCGGACCCCGCAGCGACGGGTACTTCATCCGCACGGCGACGGCGTCGGCCGGCGTGCCGTGCATCACCACGCTCCCCGGGGTGTTCGCGGCCGTCCGGGGCATCGAGGCTCTGCTGGGCGGGCCGAGCGAACCGCTGTCGATCCAGGAGCATCACCGATCGGCGGGCGGCGGTGCCTCGCAATCGCGGCTCACGTTCGCGGAGGCGACGGCGTCGGTGACCGGCGAGAGCGTATGAAGCGTGTCCGCGCCGAGATCCTGTCCACGCGTAAGCTCGGCGCCTATCACTCGATCACGCTCGTGGCGCCCGAGATCGCGGAGCGAGCGCGCCCCGGGCAATTCCTGGCGGTCCAGATGCCGGAGGGGCGCGAGTTCCTTCTCCGCCGGCACTTCGCCGTCCATCAGGCGTCCCGGCGGGGAGGATGGGCGGGGACGATGGAGTTCGTCGTTGACCCGAGCGGGCCGGGGACCGAGTGGCTGGGAAAGGCGCGAGCGCATGAATTCCTGGACGTGATCGGCCCGCTCGGCAAAGGGTTCGCGTACCCGAAACGGCTGACGAACTGTCTCCTGGTGGCGGAAGGGCACGGCGCGGCGTCGCTCTACTTCCTGGCGCAGGAGTTGATCGCCCGGCACAAGCGGGTCGACATGATCGTCGGTGGCGAGACACTGGAGAAGGTCTTCAAGCCCATCGAGGGCAAGCGCTTGTCGCAGACCATCCAGATCGTCACGTCCGACGGCAGCCTCGGCGAGCGCGGCTCGGTGATGGATGCCCTGCCGGAGATGGCCGACAAGTGCGGGGTGCAGGTCCTGTACGCAGCCGGATCGACGACGACGCTCGAGCGGATCGCCGGCTTCTGCCGGGAACGACAGATCCCCGCCCAGGTGGCGGTCGAGGAGCGCATGGGGTGCGGATACGGGCTCTGCTTCACGTGCGTGGTGCCCGTGGCGAGGAAGGACGGCAGCGGCTACGACCACCTGCGCTCGTGTGTGGACGGTCCCGTGTTCAACCCCGCCCGCGTCCTGTGGGATCGATGGCTGTCGGACGCGCCGACCATGCTGCCGACGCCCCCCGAGGGACTGCCGGTGGTGCGCTCATGGCCGGGGTGAAGCGGACGCTCGCCGTCGACCTTGACGGCCTGACGCTCGCCACCCCCGTCATGGTGGCGTCCGGTTGCGCCGGGACCGGGCGGGAGCTCGGGGGCCTGATGGACACGCGGCGGGTCGGGGCCATCGTGACCCGGAGCATCACGTTGCGCCCACGTAGGGGGGATCCGACGCCCAGGATCGCGGAATCCCCAGCCGGTATCACGTGGTCGACGGGCATGCAGAACCCAGGCATCGAAGCGTTCATCGAAGAGGAGCTCGGTCGTCACGTCCGCGCGGGAGCGGCGGTGATCGTCTCCATCGCCGGCCACTCGCTGGAGGAGTACGTGCGCCTCTCCAGCCTGCTCCAAGGTCGGCCGGAGATCGCGGCGCTCGAGGTTCGGCTGTCGGAGCCGGACGAGGAGCTCGGGCGGCCGATCCTCGGCGCGCATGCCGACCGCGCCGCCGAGATCGTCGGGGCGGTGGCGCGCATGTCGACGATACCCGTCCTCGCGAAGCTCCCGGCGTCCAGCCCCGATATCGTCGAGCTCGCCCGCGCCGTCGTCCGCGCCGGGGCGCACGGGCTCACGCTGGTGGATTCCCCGCCCGCCATGGGCGTCGACGCGACGGCGCTGCGGCCAACGCTCGGACCCGTTGCGGGTTGGCTCTCGGGTCCCGCGTTGAAACCGTTGACGATCCGCGCGGTGTTCGAGGTGTCTCGCGCGCTGCCCGACACACCGATCGTCGCGGTCGGAGGTGTGCGATCCGGCGTGGACGCCGTCGAGATGTTGCTGGCAGGCGCGTGGGCCGTGCAGGTGGGTACCGCCACGTTGATCGACCCGTCTGCGCCGATCGAGGTCGCGCGTGGCGTCTCGAACTACCTCAAGGAGAAGCGGTTGGCCTCGCCCGCGGACCTGCGCGGTCGGCTCCGCGTACCCGCCGGGTTCGACGTGGATCCCGCAACGACATGATCCCGCGTCCCGATGAACCCCTGATCGTGGCGCTCGACGTGTCCGACCCCGGGCGCGCGGAGGAGCTCGCATCCGCGCTCTCGCCGCATGTCGGCTTGCTGAAGGTCGGGTTGGAGCTGTTCTGGGCGGTCGGGCCGGAGATCCTGCAGCGCATCGGCTCTCATGCTCCGGTATTCGCGGACGCGAAGCTGCACGACATCCCCAATACCGTCGAACGCGCATGCGCCAACATCGCACGACGCGGCGTGGGGATGCTCAACGTACACGCGCTCGGCGGCGAGGCCATGATGCGCGCGGCCCGCAGCGGGGCGGACCGTGGGGCGATCGAAGCCGGCGTTCCGGCACCCCTCGTCCTCGCCGTCACCGTCCTGTCCAGTCAGTCGGGGGAAGGTCTTGCGAGCCCGGCCTCGCTCGCGTTCGAAGCGAAGACGAGCGGGCTCGACGGTGTCGTCGTGTCCGGCGAAGACGTGAGCGATGTGCGGGCGGTGTGCGGAGACGAGTTCTGTCTCGTGGTGCCGGGCATCCGGCCCGCCGGCGGGAACGGGCACGATCAGGTGCGCGTCCTGACGCCGGCTGCGGCCATCGAGAACGGTGCGGATTACATCGTCGTCGGACGTCCGATCACCGCTGCGAACGACCCTGTAGGTGTCGCCCGGTCGATCCTCCGCGAGGTCCGCTGATCGTCGCGGCGTCGCGGCGTTGGGACGCCGACGTCCGAAACACGCAGGCAGCGCGCGATGTTCGCGTTGTGTCGCGCTCGCGGCGGTGCGTATACTCGCCGGGTTCTCGACCCCAGCCCGAAGCAAAGGAGCGCGTGATGGCCCTACCCGTCCTGACACCGGAACAGCGAACCCAAGCCCTCGCCAAGGCCGCCGAGGCGCGGAAGAAGCGCGCGGAACTCAAGGGTGAGCTGAAGTCCGGCAAGCGAACGCTGAAGGACGTGTTGGACCGGTCGGGCGACGACATCGTCGGCAAGATGAAGGTGTCGAACGTTCTCGAATCCCTGCCTGGCGTCGGCAAGGTACGCGCCCAGAAGTTGATGGAGGAGTTGGACATCTCCGTCAGCCGCCGCGTCCGCGGCCTGGGGGCCAAGCAGCGCGAGATGCTCCTCGAGAAGTTCAAGAAGTAACCGGTTGGCCGCTCGGCGGGGCAGGCTGATCGTCATCGCCGGCCCTTCGGGGGTCGGGAAGGGGAGCGTCGTTCAAGGCCTCCTTTCGCGTGACCGCGGCTCCGCGGACCCACGTCTCGCATACTCCATCTCCGTGAAGACCCGTGCCCCGCGGGCGAACGAGGAGAACGGGCGCGAGTATCACTTCATCAGCGAAGAGGCGTTCGACCAGATGCTCGACGCCGATCAGTTGCTCGAATGGGCGCCGTTCGTGGATCATCGCTCGGGCACGCCACGCGCGTTCGTTGAGTCGGCCCTCGAGCAGGACCGCGACGTCATCCTCGAGATCGATGTGAAAGGCGCCGACCAGGTACGGAGGGCGGTTCCGGACGCGATCCTGATCTTCCTTGAGCCGCCGTCGATGGCGGAGCTCGAGCGACGACTGCGCGGCCGTGGGACAGAGGACGATCAGCGCATCGCCAGGCGGCTCGAGACGGCTACCTGGGAGATGACCCAGCGCGACTGGTTCGACCACGTCGTGGTGAACGACGACGTGGTCCGAGCCACGGATGAGGTCGCTGCTATCATCGAGGCATCCCGAACCGGCCAGGATCCTGGCCACCCTGAGGAGAATGTCTAGATGATCGAACCCAAGATCGACGACCTGCTCGCAGCCGTCGACTCCAAGTACACCCTCGTGATCCTGGCGGCGAAGCGGGCACGAGAGATCAATTCGTACTACAGCCAGCTCGGAGAGGGCCGCGCGGAGTTCATCCCGCCGCTGATCGAGAGCGGCGGCCTGACCAACAAGCCGTTGTCGATCGCCCTCGAGGAGATCGCCGAGGGGAAGATCGACTACGAGCGACCCGAGGAGCCCGTCGACGAGTAGCACCCCGCTCTCCGGACGACGCGTGTTGCTCGGCGTCACGGGGAGCATCGCCGCATACAAGGCCGGGTTGCTCGCTCGACTCCTGGTCGACGCCCGCGCCGACGTCCGCGTGATCCTGACGCACTCGGCGGAGCGATTCGTCGGTGCCGACACGTTCGCAGCACTCACCGGCCATCCCGTCCAGACCTCCCTCTGGGACAACCCGGGCGAGGTCGTGCATGTCCACCTGGCACACGACATCGATATCGCCGTCGTCGCTCCCGCGACGGCCAACGTGCTCGCGAAGCTCGCGACGGGGATCGCCGACGATCTGCTCACGTCCACATTGCTCGAGGCGGCCTGCCCGCTGATCCTGGCCCCCGCGATGCACACCGGCATGTGGCAACATCCCGCCACCGCCTCGAACGTGGCGACGCTCCGGGAACGCGGAGCCGTCTTCGCCGGTCCGGTGGTCGGGGCGTTGGCCGCGGGCGACGAGGGCCTCGGACGCATGGCCGAGCCCGAGCAGATCCTCCAGGCGATCGTAGGCACGGTCGGTGGATCACGTGATCTGGATGGCATCCGGATGGTGGTCACCGCCGGCCCGACCCAGGAACCGATCGATCCGGTCCGGTTCATCGGGAACCGCTCGACCGGCAAGATGGGCGTTGCGGTCGCGGCGGAAGCGGCGTCTCGTGGCGCCGAGGTCCGTCTGATCCTCGGGCCCGACACGGTGTCGCCGCCGCGTGGCATCGATACCGTCCACGTCGGCACCGCCGAGGAGATGCAGCGGGCGGTCGCCGCTCGCCGCCGACGATGCGGATGTCGTCGTGATGGCCGCCGCCGTCGCCGACTTCCGGCCGAAGGCCGCCGCCGACGGCAAGCTCAAGAAGGAATCCGGCGTCCCCGAGCTGCATCTGGAGCCCACACCGGACATCATCGGCGAGCTGGGGGAGCGCAAAGGCGATCGGATCCTCGTCGGGTTCGCCGCGGAGACGTCGGACCTGGAGGCCGCGGGTCGCTCCAAGCTGAAGCGCAAGCACCTGGACCATGTCGTCGTGAACGAGGTCGGGCGGGCGGGCACCGGGTTCGGATCCGACACGAACGAGGCGATGATCCTATCGGCGGACGCCGCGGACACGTCCTTGCGCACGTGGACCAAGGTGGAGCTCGCTCGCGCGATATGCGACCGCGTGGCGGCATCGGTGCGCCGCACGGCGCAGGTCGCGTCCGTGACGACGGATATACTCGCGCGGACATGAGCACGAACTACCTCTTCACCTCGGAGTCCGTCACCGAGGGGCACCCCGACAAGCTCGCGGACCAGCTGTCCGACGCGGTCCTCGACGCGATGCTCACGGCCGACCCCAACAGCCGCGTCGCCTGCGAGTCGCTCGTCACCACCGGGCTGGTCATCGTCGCCGGCGAGATCACGTGTGACGCGTGGGTCGACATCCCCTCCGTCGTGCGTCGCACGGTCACCGAGGTCGGCTACACGGACGCCAGGTTCGGGCTCGACGGCGAGACGTGCGGCGTGCTCACCGCGATCCAGGACCAGTCGCCCGACATCGCCAGGGGGGTCGAGGACGCGACCGAGCATCGCGAGGGACATCTCGGAGGACGAGCTGGACCAGCTCGGCGCCGGGGACCAGGGGATGATGTTCGGCTTCGCGTGCCGCGAGACAGAGGAGCTCATGCCCCTGCCGATCGCCATGGCGCACCGGCTCGCCCGGCGCCTCGCCGACGTCCGCAGAGCGGGCGTCGTTCCGTATCTGCGACCCGACGGCAAGGCCATGGTGACCATCGCCTACGAGGACCACGTGCCCGTTCGCGTGGAAACCGTCCTGATCTCCGCCCAGCATCGCGAGGAGGTCGACGTCGAAACCCTGTTGAAGCCCGACATCGTCGCCGAGGTCATCGACCCCGTGCTCCGCGAGTTCCCCGAGATCGACGCGACCGCGGCGAAGGTTCTGGTGAACCCGACCGGCCGTTTCGAGATCGGCGGCCCGAAGGCCGATACGGGACTCACGGGGCGCAAGATCATCGTGGACACGTACGGCGGGATGGCCCCGCACGGCGGCGGGGCGTTCTCCGGGAAGGACCCGACGAAGGTCGACCGGTCTGCCGCGTACATGGCCCGCTACGTGGCGAAGAACGTCGTGGCCGCCGGGCTCGCCGACCGGTGCCAGCTCCAGGTGGCCTACGCGATCGGCACCGCGCACCCCATCTCCATGATGGTCGAGACGTTCGGCACCGAGCAGGCCGACCCCGCTCGCGATCGAGGCCGCGGTCCGCCAGATCTTCGATATGCGGCCGGCCGCGATCATCCGGGAGCTGCGCCTGGCCCGGCCGATCTACCGGGAGACGGCCGCGTACGGCCACTTCGGGCGTAAAGAGTTCCCCTGGGAGGCGACCGACCGCGTCGACGACCTCCGCAGCGCCGTCGGTTAGCCGGCCGGGAGCCGTCGTGGAAGCGCCCGCCCTGAAGGGTCCCGTCGCGGTGTGCATCGATCGCCCCCTCCTCAGTCTCGACCGACCGTTCACCTACATGCTGCCGGAGGGGTTCGGGGCCGGGGTCGGCTCGCTCGTTCAGGTGCCGTTCCACGGCCGGTCGATCCGCGGGTGGGTGCTCGGCCCGTCGGACGCGTTCGGTGACCGGATGCTGGACGTGAAGAAGCTGGTGTCGCCGGTGCGGTTCTTCGACGACGAGATGCTCGGGCTGATGCGGTGGGTGAGCGAGCGGTACATCGCGCCCCTCGCAGCGGTGATCGGCCGGGTGGCGCCTCCGCGGGTCGTGTCGGAGGAAGGACCGGGAGCCGCCGCTGGGGAGCAGACGACCGTCGCCCGGCGAGCGGCTCCCTCCGCCCTGCTCGCCGCGTATCGCGGCGGCGACACCCTCCGGCAGGCGCTCGCTCGAGGCTCCGGCCCCTTCCTCGTCCGACCCGCGCCCGAGGACGAGGTCGGCGTCACCGTGGAGGCCGTGAGCCGTTGTCTGGCCGGTGGTCGCCGCGCGATCGTGCTGGTGCCCGAGGCCGCGCCCGTGCCGGCCACCGCCGTCGCGATCCAGGACGCGTTCGCTGAGCGGGTGGGGTCGTTGATCGGTGGGGACAAGCGGGCGCGCTACCGGCGTTGGCTCGAGATACTGGACGGCCGCTTCGACGTCGTCGTGGGCACGCGGCCGGCGGTCTTCGCTCCGCTGCGCGATCTGGGACTCATCGTCGTGTCGCGGGAGAGCCACCCGGCGCATCGGGAGGATCGAGCGCCGTACTACCACGTCCGTGATGTGGCGCTTCAGCGAGCGAGCGTGGCCGGAGCCGTGTGCGTCCTCTCGGCCCTCTGCCCGTCCTCCGAGGCATCGGCGTTGGGCGTGACGGCGGTCCAGCCGGCGACCCGGCGGTGGCCTCCGGTCGAGGTGGTACGTGCCGGTCCCGAGGGTCGCGCTCCACGGTTGGTGCGCGCGCTGCGCGAGACGCGTCGAGGGTTCATCTTCGCCCCGTTGCCCGGCTACGGGATCGCACAGGTCTGTCGAGCGTGCGGCCGGCCGGCGGCCTGCGCCGCGTGCGGTGGGCTCCTGCGATCGGAAGACGCGGTCGTCCGGTGCGTCGTGTGCGAGGCCCTCGGCCGATGCGCGCACTGCGGGGCGACCGACTTCGGGATCCGTCGCGGGGGGGCGGAACGCGTGGAGGAATGGGCGGCATCGGTCGCGCCGGTGCCGGTCCGACGGGTCGGCACGGCCGGCCGTGCCCGTCTGCCGAAGGCGGCCGAGATCCTGGTGGGCGGCCCGGAGTCGGTGCGCGACCTGGGCACGGCGAACCTCGAGCTGGTGGCCGTCCTCGACGCGGACCTCGCCGAGCGGCGTCCCGGGCTCGCCGCCCGCGAGCGCGCACTGGCCACGTGGATCGAGGCGGTGGCGTGGGCACGTCCTGGAGGCAGCGCCATCGTCCAGGCCGACCACCCCAACGACCCGGGCGTGCAGGCGCTGGTGCGGGGGAACCCGGACCGGTTCCATGCCGACGAGGCCGATCGTCGCCGGGCCGCGGGGTTCCCCGTCGGGGCGGCGGTGTTCCGGATCGCGGGATCGAGCGAGCTGGAGGCCGAGCTCGCGGCCATCGACCCCATCACGTTGCTCGCATCGTCGGTCGGGGGGCAGACGGTATGCTTGCTCGCGCTCGACCCGGATCGCGTCGGCGAACTCGGTCGCGTGGTCCGCGGTTTGGCGGCGCGCGATGTCGTGACCAGGGTCGAGGCCGAACCGCATCTCTGAGAGAACGAACGGTGGACCCGACGTGATCATCCCGATCCGCACCTTGGGCGACCCTGTGCTCAAGACGCCCGCGAAACCCGTCGATCGCTTCGACGACGCGTTGCGCCGGCTCTCCGAGGACATGCTCGAGACGATGTACGACGCACCCGGCGTCGGGCTGGCCGGTCCGCAGGTCGGGATCTCCCTGCGTCTGTTCGTGTTCGACGACGGCGTCACCGGTCCGATGTTCATGGCGAACCCGGAACTGGTCGATGCCGACGGGGAGGTCGTCCAGGAGGAGGAGGGATGCCTGTCGATCCCCGGCCCGTTCTATCCCACGCGTCGCTCTGCGGCGATCGTCTGTCGTGGTCGAGACCTCCGCGGGGAACCGTTCGAGATCGCGGCCGAAGGACTCCTGGCCCGGATCTTCCAACACGAATCGGATCATCTGGACGGCACGCTGTTCATCGATCGGTTGGACGACGAGGGTCGGAAGGCGGTCCTGGCGGAGCTCCGTCGGATCGAGCTCGGGTTGGCCGAGCCGCGCAAGCGTCGGCGCGACGAGGGATAGCCGATGGCCGCGGCCGTCCGGGCGACGTTCCTGGGCAACGACCCATGGTCCGTCCCGACGCTGGAGCGACTCCAGCAGAGCCCGGACGTCGACGTGGTCCTGGTGGTGACGAACCCCCCGCGTCCCGCCGGGCGTGGGTCGAACCTGACCTCGACGACGGTCGCGGACGCGGCCCGGCGGCTGGGACTGCAGCTGGAGGAGATCGCCACGACGCGGGATGCCGCGTTCCCGGTGCGGCTCGCCTCCCTCGCTCCCGACGTGTCGGTCGTCGTGGCGTACGGCGAGATCCTGTCTGTCGACGTGCTGAACACCCCGCGCCTCGGTTCGGTGAACCTGCATTTCTCGCTGTTGCCACGGTGGCGGGGCGCGAGTCCGGTCCAGCACGCGATCCTCGCGGGCGACGTCGTCACCGGTGTGACGGTGATCCAGATGGACGAAGGGATGGACACCGGGAAGGTGTTGGCCCGGCGTGCCGAACCGGTCCGCTCCGACGACGACGCCGGCTCGCTCGGAGCTCGTCTGGCGTCGCTCGGCGCCGACCTGGTCGCCGAGGTGCTGCCGGCGCTCGCGACGGGGGAGTTCGCCGGCGATCCACAGACGGGCGAAGCGACGTTCGCACCCAAGCTCGGCCCCGGCGATCGGCGGATCGACTGGCACCAGGCCGCGGGGGTCATCGTCCGCCGCGTCCGTGCGTTCGCGCCCGATCCCGGGGCGACCTCGACGTTCCGGGGCGCCGATCTCAAGCTGCTCCGCGCCGAATCGGTGGATGCCCCGTCGCGGGACCCCGCCGGGACCGTCCTCGCCGTCGATCGTGACGGCGTGGTCGTCGCCTGCGGAGACGGCTCGGTCCGCGTGCTCGAGGTGGCCGCGTCGGGACGGCGACGGATGCCGGCGTCCGATTGGGCGCGCGGTGCCCGTGACCTGGTCGGCGAACGGCTGAGCTCGTGACCGCCACCGCGCGGTCGGTCGCCGTCGAGACCGTTCGACGGGTCACCGACGAGGACGCGTACTCCACCCGGGTCTTGCCGGCCCTCCTGGAGCGATCGCGGCTCGCGCCGCGGGATCGCGCCCTCGCGACGGAGCTGGCGATGGGGACGCTCCGCCACCTCCCCGGACTCGATCGCGCGATCGGGCTCCGGGCGACACGGTCGGTGGCGCGGATGAGCCCGGGCGCCCGGGCCGCCCTGCGGCTGGGCGCCTACCAGCTCTTGTTCATGCGGATCCCCCGTCACGCCGCCGTCTCCGCATCGGTCGATCTGGCCACCCCCCGAGAACGAGGCTTCGTCAACGCGATCCTGCGACGGATCGCCGAGGACCCACCGCCGCCGTCGACGGGCGCGACCGACGACGACGTCTTCGTCCGGACGGGACTGGCGCCGTGGGCGTTCCGCGAGCTCCGAGTGCTCCTGGGTGCCGACGAGGCCGAGCCGCGGCCGAGGCGTTCGGAGAGCGCGGGCTCCTTTGCCTCCGCACGAACACGTGCCGGACGTCGGTCGATGCGTTCGTGCGCGGTCTGCGCGCGAGCGGGCACGCCCCACGACCGGCGCAGCTGCATCCGGACTGCGTGCTCCTCGACGGCGGGGACCCGGCTCGGCTCCGTGGGTTCACACAGGGCTGGTTCGCCGTGCAGGACCAGGCGTCCGCGTTCGTGGTCGGCGCTCTGGACCCGCAACCGGGCGACCGTGTGTTGGACGCGTGCGCGGCCCCCGGTGGGAAAGCGTCGCACATCGCCTGCCTGGTCGGAGGGTCGGGAAGCGTGCTCGCCGCGGACATCCGCCCCGAGCGCGCGGCGCTCGTGCGTTCGACGGCCGAACGGCTGGGTGTCGCGGTGGACGTGATCGTCCAGGACGCCACACGATCGGCGCTCGGCGGCTCGTTCGACCGGGTGCTCGTGGACGCACCGTGCTCGGGGATGGGATCGGCACGCCGGCGCCCGGAGCTGTTGTGGCGTCCGCGCCGAGCCGATCTTTCGTCGCTGGCGCGTGCCCAGGTGGCGATCGCCTCGGCGGCCGCCGATCGCCTGCGACCGGGCGGGCGTCTCGTCTATTCGGTCTGCACGTTCCCGCGGGCGGAAACGGATGCGGCGTGTGACGCCCTCGTCCGCCATCGGCCCGAGCTCGAGCCCGTCCCGATCGATGGTCCCGACGGCGCATCGCCTCGGGTCCGGCTCTGGCCGCACCGGCACGGCTCGGACGGGATGTTCGTGGCGGCCTTCCGCAAACGCCTCTGAACGGGCAGGTACGATAGCCTCGATGGGCATCCTTTCCGCCTCGATCCTCTCCGCAGACTTCGCCCACCTGGCCGACCAGGTCAAGCTCGTCGAGCCCTATGCCGAAGCCATCCATATCGACGTCATGGATGCGCACTTCGTCCCACCGCTCACGATCGGCCCCGTGGTCGTCGCTTCGCTGCGCCCGATCACGGATCGGGTGTTCCACGGCCATCTGATGGTCGAGGCTCCTGAGGCGTTGTTCGACGATCTCGCCGAGGCCGGCCTGGACATCGTTTCGTTCCATCACGAAGCGGTCTCGGACCCTGCTCCGGTCATCGCGAAGGCGCGTGGCGCCGGGATGCGGGTGGGGATGACGCTCAACATGGAAACGCCCGTCGACGCCGTCTTCCCCTACCTGGACGAGTTGGAGGACGTGATGCTCATGAGCATCAAGCCCGGATGGTCCGGCCAGGAGCTCGATCCCCACGTCTACCCGCGGCTCGAGGCCGTGCGCACCGAGGTCGATCGGCGCGGGCTGCCCACGGCCGTGGAGATCGACGGCGGGGTCAAGCTGGACAACGCGCAGCGGGCCATCGATGCGGGCGCCACGGTCCTGGTCGCCGCGTCGGCGATCTTCCAGGCGGCCGATCCGGCAGCGGCAGCACGTGACCTGGCGGGGATCGCCCGGGGAGAGGAAGCGGCCTAGATGCCCGAGACGATCCTCGTCGTCGACGACGACCCCGATATCGCGCGTTTCGTGGAGGTCAACCTCCGCTCCGCGGGCTACGACGTGGCCGTGGCCGCCGACGGAGAGGAAGCGCTGGAGAAGGCCGGTGAGCTCCGTCCGGACCTCGTCCTCCTCGACGTGATGATGCCGCGGATCGACGGGTTCGAGGTCGCGCAGCGTCTCCGCAAGAACCCGCAGACCGCGAACACGAGCATCATCATGCTGACGGCGAAAGCGCTCTCTGCGGACAAGGTGACCGGCCTGCAGTCGGGCGCCGACGACTACATCATCAAGCCGTTCGATCCGATCGAGCTGTTGGCGCGCGTCAAGGGGACGCTCCGTCGCGCGAAGGAGATGCGCAACCTCTCGCCGCTCACGGGACTGCCGGGCAATATCCGGATCCAGGAGGAGATCGAGCGACAGGTGCGGGAGGCGCGCCCGTTCGCCGTCCTGTACTGCGACCTCGACAACTTCAAGACCTACAACGACCAGAAGGGCTTCGTGCGCGGCGACCGGCTGATCCAGGCGACGGCGCGCATCATCCAGGACGCCGTCGTGGAGTTCGACACGAGCGACGGCTTCGTGGGTCACGTCGGCGGGGATGACTTCGTCGCGGTGGTGAACCCCGACGTCGCCGAGCAGGTAGCCAAGCGCATCTGCGAGCGGTTCGATGGATCGCGTTCCGGGTTCTACGAATCGGAGGACCTCGATCGCGGGTTCATCCGCATGGAAGACCGCAAGGGTGTGATGCAGGACGTGCCGCTCGTGGCCATCTCGGTCGGCATCGCCACCACGGCCCGGCGCGCGTTCGCCCACTACGGCGAGGCGGTGGCGGTCGCCACCGAGATGAAGCAATTCGCGAAACGAGACGGCGGTTCGTCGTACGCCATCGACCGCCGCGCCCCCTGACCTGCGTTCCGCCTGGACCAGCTCCCGACCTCGCTCGTATACTGCGTGCAGATAGCTCGTTTCCGGGGCGGGGTGTGATTCCCCACCGGCGGTGACAGTCCGCGACCCTTCGCGAGCCACGCGAGGGTTGACCCGGTGAGATTCCGGGACCGACCGTGAAAGTCGGGATGGGAGGAGACGAGGTGGCGGTTCCGCGTCGTCGCGGGGCCGCACGCCTTGCGTTCCCACCTCGCCCCGACGGAAGGGTCGAGGATGTCGGAACACGAGGCACCACGCGGCGATCACCGGGCGTTCATGCGGCGTGCGCTGGATCTGGCTGCGCTCGGCCGAGGCCTCGTGTCCCCGAACCCCTTGGTCGGCGCCGTCATCGTGCGCGACGGCTTGGTGGTGGGTGAGGGCTGGCACGAAGGACCTGGACGGCCACACGCGGAGGTCGTCGCCCTGGCGGCCGCCGGCCCGGCGGCACGCGGCGCGACCCTGTACTGCACGCTCGAGCCCTGCGATCACGTCGGTCGCACGCCGCCCTGCACGGGCGCGATCGTCGACGCCGGCGTGGCGGAGGCGATCGTCGCCGCCGGAGATCCGAACCCGTTGGTCGACGGCCGGGGATTCCGCCATCTCCGTGAGGCAGGCATCCACGTGGAGACGGGCATCCTGGAGGCGGAGGCCAGGCGGCTGAACGCGGCCTTCGAGCGCCACGTGGTGACCGGTCTCCCGTTCGTCACGTTGAAGGCCGCGTCGTCGCTGGACGGGAAGACGGCAGCCACGGATGGCTCGTCGAAGTGGATCACCGGACCGGCGGCACGCGAGGACGTCCAACGGCTCCGTGCGGCGGCGGACGCCGTCGTGGTGGGATCCGGCACCGTGGTCGCGGACGACCCGGCACTCACCGTGCGCGATCCCGCCTATCGCGGCCGTCCCGTGCTCCGCGTCGTGATCGACGGGTCGGGTCGTACGCCGCCCGACGCGCAGGTCCTCGACCGATCGGCACCCACACTGATCGCGACCACGACGCGCGCCGATCGGCGAACCGTCGACGCCTGGGAGGCGCGTGGCGCCGACGTCGTCACGTTCGATACGGACGAGACGGGCGGGGTGTCCGTGCCGGAGGTCCTGGCGCACCTGGGGAAGCGCGACGTCCAGAGCGTCCTCGTCGAAGGAGGCGGAACCCTCGCGTGGAGCTTCGTTCGCGAGGGTGCGGTCGATCGGGTCGTGATGTACGTGGCCCCGAAGTTGGTCGGCGGGCTGCGGGCGCCGGGCGCGTTGATGGGAGAGGGGTTCGCTCCGATCGACGAGGCCCTCGAACTGCGCATCGTCAACGTGGAGCGCATCGGCGACGACCTGAAGGTGGAGGCGGATGTTCACCGGGATCGTTGAGGAACGGGGCACCGTCCTCGAGGCCGGAGCGTTCCGCCTCGTGGTCGGGTGCCGCACCGTCGTGATGGACAGTGACATCGGTGCGTCGGTCTCCGTCAACGGGGTGTGCCTGACCGTGGTCGCGAGGGATGCGGAAGGCTTGGCGTTCGACCTCTCCGAAGAGACGCTCGTGAGGTCGGCGCTCGGCAGGCTCGCTCCCGGGGATCCCGTGAACCTCGAACGGCCGGTGTCACTCGCCGCGCGCCTCGGCGGGCATCTGGTGCAGGGCCATGTGGACGGTGTGGGTGACGTGTCCGGCATCGAGCGCGGGGACGACGGGGGAGCGCTGCTCACGATCCGTGTGCCTGAGGGGTTGCTGCGGTACGCCGTGGAGAAAGGCTCCATCACCGTTGACGGCGTGAGCCTGACGATCGCCGCGATCGCCGGCGAGGGGATCCGGGTGGCGCTGATCCCGCACACGCTGGCGGTGACCACGCTGGGGACGGCGGTCCCGGGCGATCTCGTGAACCTGGAAGTCGATGTGATCGCGAAGTACGTGGAACGACTCATGACCGATGGAAGGGAAGGACGATGACGATGAGCGAGCAGGAGCGGTCTGACGCGGGGACCTCCCCGTTCGCGTCCATCCCCGAAGCGGTGGACGATATCCGCGCCGGACGGGTGGTGATCGTCGTCGACGACGCCGATCGCGAGAACGAAGGCGATCTGATCATGGCGGCGGAGAAAGTGACGCCTGAGGCGATCGCGTTCATCGTCCGGCACTCGAGCGGCGTGATCTGCATGCCCGTGCTGGGCGACCGTCTCGACGAGCTGGAGATCCCGTTGATGGTCGCCGACAACACCGACCAGCGACACACGGCATTCACCGTATCGGTGGATGCGCGACGCGGCGTCTCCACCGGGATCTCCGCGGCGGATCGCGCGAGGACGATCCGCGCGATCGTCGATCCGGACACCGCCCCCGAGGACCTGTCGCGGCCCGGACACATCTTCCCGCTGCGCTATCGCGAAGGCGGCGTGCTCAAGCGGGCGGGGCACACCGAAGCCTCCGTCGATCTGGCGCGCCTCGCCGGCCTGTATCCCGCGGGCGTGTTGTGTGAGACGGTCAACGACGACGGCACCATGGCGCGGCTCCCGGACCTGGTGGGGTTCGCCCGCGAGCACGGGTTGAAGATCATCTCCATCGCCGATCTCATCGCGTATCGCCGTCTCCACGAGCGCTTGGTGTCGAAGGTGGCCCAGGCCACCATCCCGACGCCCCAGGGCGAGTTCCGCTCGTTCGCCTACGAGAGCGTCGTCGACGGTCGCACGCACGTCGCGTTGGTGCTGGGGGACATCGGGGATGGGCAGGACGTGCTCACCCGGGTGCATTCGGAGTGCCTGACCGGGGACGTGTTCGCTTCGCTCCGGTGCGACTGTGGCGAGCAGCTGCAGCGCTCCATGGAGATCATCGGCGGCGAGGGCAGGGGCGTGGTGCTGTACATCCGCGGCCACGAGGGCCGGGCGATCGGCCTGACGCACAAGCTCCGTGCGTACGAGCTCCAGGACCAGGGTCGTGACACGGTCGAGGCGAACACCGACCTGGGGTTCGCAGCCGACCCACGCGAATACGGCATCGGGGCGCAGATCCTGGTCGACCTGGGTGTGCGCACGATGCGGCTGCTCACGAACAACCCGGCGAAGCGTGCGGGGCTGGAAGGGCACGGGCTCGCCATCTCGGAACGTATCCCGATCGAGACGGAGCCGACCGCGGAGAACATCGGATACCTGCGGACCAAACGGGAGAAGATGGGTCACCTGCTCGACCAGCTCCCCGAGTCTCCGGTGCTCGACGGAGCTGGTGAGCGGTGAACGTCCACGAGGGTCACCCGCGCGGCGCCGGACGCCGGATCGCCGTCGTCGCGGCACGCTTCAACGAGGTCGTCACCCGCAAGCTCGTCGAGGGTGCGGAGGCGGGCCTGACCTCGCTCGGGGTCTCCGGCGACGACATCGTCGTGGCGTGGGTCCCCGGGGCGTTCGAGATCCCGTCGGTGGCGCGACGTCTGGCGCGCTCGGGGCGCTTCGACGGCATCGTGTGCCTGGGGGCGGTGATCCGTGGCGAAACCGCTCACTTCGACCTGGTAGCCAACGAGGCGGCCAGGGGGATCGCCGACGCCGCCCGTGACGCGGACATCCCGGTGATCTTCGAGGTCCTCGCCGTCGAGAACCTGGCGCAGGCGGAGGATCGAGCGGGTGGCGCGCACGGTAATAAGGGATGGGAGGCGGCCGAGGCCGTTCTGTCGATGGTCTCGTTGCTGGAGGAGCTCCCGGGGGAGGCAGCTCCCGACGGAGGGCGGGAGACGGCCAGGGCGGGAGGCACCACGTGATCATCGACAAGCCGTGGGGCAAGGTCGCGACGTACGTCCTCAACCAGCCGTCGTCCGTCCGGATGATCACGGTGGAGCCCGCGCACGAGACCAGCGTGCACTACCACCGGATGCGGGACGAGATGTGGGTCGTGCTCGACCCGGGGCTCACGATCGAGATCGGCAACCGGGTGGTCGAGGCGCAGGCGGGAGAGGAGTTCATGGTCGCCGCCGAGGAGACGCACCGGATCCGCAACGTCGGCACGGTCCGAGGTCGCGTACTGGAGATCGCGTACGGCTACACCACGGAAGACGATTCCCAACGTCTCGAGGATGCGTACGGACGCCCGCTCGAGGCGGACTGGTGAGCGTTCGTCGACACCCGGGGCGAGCGACACCTATACTGGCTGCCCAGCAGGGCAGAACGTGTGCATCCATGGCACCGGCTCGACCGGTGCTTGTTGTTCGAAAGAGGTGATGCGGGGTCTCGCAAGATCCGAGGATCAATGACCGGATCAGGTCTCCACAGGTTCGTCTGGTGGGGGCCGACGGTGAGCAGATCGGGGTGGTTTCCACCCAAGATGCTCTGAGACAGGCTCGGGATCTCGACCTGGATCTCGTGGAGGTCGCGCCGCAGGCCGATCCGCCGGTGTGCAGGATCATGGACTACGGCAAGTACAAGTACGAACGCGATATCCGCCAGAAGGAGGCCCGCAAGAAACAGTCGCGGGTCGAGGTCAAGGAGATCAAGTTCCGCCCCAAGATCGACCGTCACGACTACGCCACGAAGAAGGGACACGTCGAGCGGTTCCTGAAGGCGGGAGCCAAGGTCAAGATCACCATCATGTTCCGTGGGCGCGAGATGGCCCATACGGACCTCGGACGCAAGATCCTGGACCAGCTGATATCGGAACTGGGCGACACCATCGTCGTCGAGTCAATGCCGAAGCAAGAGGGCCGCAACATGATCATGGTGATCGGTCCCACCAAGAAGCAGATCGAGGCCAAGGTGGCTGAGAGCGACAACGGAGCGGGTCCCGCAACCGGCAAAGGGTGACATCGAGATGCCGAAGATGAAGACCAATCGTTCGACGGCCAAGCGGTTCCGCATCACGCGGAACGGCAAGGTGCTTCACCGCAAGGCGACGGGCAACCACATGCTGACGAAGAAGAGCTCCAGCCGCCGCCGGCGTGTCGAGGGCATGTCGGAGGTCACCGCGGAGCGCAAGAAGATCAAGCGTCTGTTGGGGGCATGACTAGATGGCCAGGGTGAAGCGATCCGTCCACGCGAAGAAGAAGCGCCGCGAGGTCCTCGAGAAGGCCAAGGGCTATACGGGGAGCCGCAACACGCGCTACCGCGTGGCCAAAGAGCAGGTCATGCACTCCGGCAACTACGCATACCGGGATCGGCGGGATCGCAAGGCGCAGTTCCGCCGTCTCTGGATCGCGCGGATCAACGCGGCGGTTCGGCCGCACGGGTTGTCGTACTCCCGTTTCATCAACGGGCTCAAGACCGCCGGCGTCGAGGTCGACCGCAAGATCCTGGCGGACCTCGCGGTGAACGACCCCGCCGCGTTCGCCTCCCTCGTCGAGACGGCGAAGTCGGCGCTCCCCGTCGCCAGCTGACGGGCACCGGATCCATGCGCTTCGGGCATCTCGGAGCGGGTGGGGCGCCGTGTTGACATCCATCAAGAACCCCAAGGTGGCCGCGGCTGTTCGGCTGAAGAAGCGCGTGTTCCGCGAGGCGGATCGTCGGTTCCTGGTCGAAGGAGCCCAGGGCGTCGGGGAAGCCCTGGAGCACCCCGACTCGCTCATGTCGTTGTTCGTCCTCGACGATCTGGACCCGCTGGCTGTTCGCGCCCGACACTCGGGTGTGGATGTGCACGAGGTCAGTCCCGATGTGATGGCCAAGCTCACATCCACCGTGACGCCGCAGGGGATCGTGGGCGTATCGCCGTTCCTCGACGTCGGCTCGGACGCGCTGCCCGTCGACGGCTGCGTGGCGGTGCTGCACGAGGTGCGCGACCCCGGGAACGCGGGGACGGTGCTGCGATCGGCCGACGCGGCAGGCGCCGGGGGTGTCGTGTTCACCTCGAGCTCGGTCGACGCCTACAACCCGAAGACGGTGCGTTCGTCGGCGGGCTCGATCTTCCATCTGCCGATCGCCCGGGGGGAGTCGACCACGGACGTCCTGGGGAGCCTGCGCGATCGCGGGATGCGCGTCCTGGCCATGGACGGACACGGGGACGAAGACCTGTACGCGGTCGACCTGGGCGCGCCCATCGCGTTCGTGTTCGGCAACGAGGCACACGGACTTCCCCCCGACGTGATCGCGTCGGCGGATGCGACGGTCCGGGTGCCGCATCAGGGGAAGGCCGAGTCGCTCAATCTGGCGGCGGCGGCGAGTGTCTGCCTGTTCGAGTGGGCGAGGCGCCGCCACAGCGGCACGACCGCGCTGGAGACCATCGTCGCCGCGGCCGCCCATGACATCCGTTCGCCCCTCACCGCCATGAAGGGCTTCGGGTACGCGTTGGAGAAGCGGTGGAACGTCATGACCGAGGAACAGCGCGCCCTGATGCTACGAGGCATCGTCCACGACGCCGATCGGATGGACGGGATCCTCCGCCTGCTCGTGGACGCGGGACGCGTGGCAGCCGGCAGCCTCGAGATGTTCCCCGAGCGTGTCGACCTGGCGGACCTCATGCAGGGCGTCCGCACGTCGATGCAGCGCGATCCCGAGCATCCCGAGGTGCGCTGGGCGGGGCGGGGGGAGGTCCTGGTGACCGACCCCGCTCGGTTGAAGAGTGCGCTCCTGGCGTTCGTCGAGGCGCAGGCGTGGTGGGGACGCGAGGGACCCATCACGATCGAGGGCGGGCGGGACGGCGATCGCTTGCTATTGACCGTGTGGCGGGACGGTACGGAGCTGACGACGGATGATGCAGAGGGACTGTTCGCCGCGCGCCGGCCCGGGTCGGGAGCCGGCAGCAAGATCGGGTTGTTCGTCGCGCGGGGCGTCGCCGAGACACAGGGCGGCCGCGCATGGGCGGACGTCACGGACGGACGCCTCTCGTTCCATCTGGACATCCCGCTCGGACCCGCGGTCTGACCAGGGACGCTTGTTAGACTCGGCGGCCAGATGGACGCCCACGAAGCCCGCGCGATCCTCGAAGACGAGCGCGCGCGCGGTCTCCAGGCGATCGCCGTCGCGGCCTCACGCGAAGAACTGGACGCTGCGAAGAGCGCCGTGATGGGCCGCAAGACTCGATTCGCCGAGGCGCAGCGCGCGCTCGGTTCGTTCGATCACGAGGACCGGCGTACGGTCGGCATGCTCGCGAACGAGGTGCGCGACACCTTGCAGACCGCGGTCGACGAACGCCGAGCCGCTCTCGAGGCCGCGGGCGAGTCGAGGTTGCTCGAGGCCGACGGCGTCGACGTCACGCTCCCGGGGAGACGGCCCCGACCCGGCTCCTTACACCCACTCGCCATCGTGGAGCGGCGGATCATCGAGGTCTTCACGCGGATGGGCTACCAGGTGGTGGAGGGTCCCGAGATCGAGGACGACTGGCACAACTTCGAAGCGTTGAACATCCCGCCCGACCATCCCGCCCGGACCATGAAGGACTCGCTCTACGTGGACATCCCCGGACGTCTGCTCAGAACCGAGACCTCGGCCGCCCAGATCCGAACCATGGAGACCCAGGAGCCACCGATCTACATCGTGTCGCCCGGCCGCGTGTTCCGCCAGGACATGCCCGACGCCACGCACCTGCCGGTCTTCCATCAGGTGGAGTGTCTGGTCGTGGACGAGGGCATCTCGTTCGCCGATCTCAAGGGCACGTTGGAGACGTTCGCACGCGCCATGTTCGGCAGCGAACGGCAGGTGCGGCTCAACCCCGACTATTTCCCGTTCGTGGAACCGGGAGCGCAGGTCGCGGTTTCGTGCTTCATCTGCGGCGGCGTCGGTTGCCGGACGTGCGGCAACGGATGGATCGAGCTGCTCGGGGCGGGCATGGTGCATCCGACGGTCCTGGAGAACTGCGGGTACGACAGCGAACGATTCACCGGGTTCGCGTTCGGGCTGGGGATCGAACGGGTCGCCATGATCCAGTACGGCATCCCGGACATGCGGCTGTTCGTCGAGGGGGACGTGCGGTTCCTCGAGCAGTTCCAGGGTGTCGCGTGAGGATCGTTCGCTCGTGGCTCTTGGAGTGCTGCCCGGTCGACCTGTCGGCAGAGGAACTGGCCGAACTGCTTACCGCCAAGGGCGCCGAGGTCGAGCGGATCGAGCGCCCGTGGGAGGGCCTCGACGGCGTCGTCGTTGCGAAGGTGCTCGAGGTCCGCGATCACCCGAACTCCGACAAGCTGTGCCTCGCGCGCGTCAGCACCGGCTCGGGAGAGCGCGAGGTCGTCGTGGGTGTCCGCAACATGTCCCCCGGGGACCTGGTCCCGCTGGCCGGGCCCGGCGCACACGTTCCCGTGCTCCCGACCGCGCTCACGGCGCGCGAGATCCGAGGCGTGGTGTCTGAGGGCATGCTCTGTTCCCCCATGGAACTGGGGATCGCACCCACCCATGAAGGCATCCTGCTCCTGGGTGACGCGTTCGCACCCGGTGACGATCTCAAGTCGGCCCTCGGTCTTGACGACGCCGTGCTCGATATCGAGGTGACCCCGAACCGCGGCGATTTCCTGTCCGTGGTCGGCGTGGCGCGCGAGATCTCGGCGGCGACCGGCGTGCCGTTCACGATGCCGCCCACCGAGGTCGTCGAGGACGATGAGCGCGCCGAGGGCGTGGCCACCGTCGAGATCCAGGATCTGGAGCGCTGCCCGCACTACCTCGCGCGCATCCTCCGCGACGTGCGACACGCGAGCTCACCGCTGCGCGTGCAGGCACGGCTGACGGCAGCGGGCATGCGGCCGATCTCGGCCGCCGTCGACGCCACCAACTACGCCATGCTCGAGATCGGCCAGCCCCTTCATCCGTTCGACCTGGCCCTGCTGAAGGGTCCGGGCATCGTGGTGCGCCGCGCGAGCGAAGGGGAGCGGATGGTCACGCTCGACGACGCCGAGCGATCCTTCACCGGTGACGACCTGTTGATCTGCGATGTCGAGCGGCCGGTCGGCGTCGCCGGGGTCATGGGTGGCAGCGTGGCCGAGATCTCCGATGCCACCGACCAGATCATGCTGGAGGCGGCGTCATTCGAGCGTGGCGGTGTCCAGCGGACCCGCCGGCGGATCGATCTGTCTACCGAAGCGTCCATGCGATTCGAGCGGGGGGTGGATCCCGGAAGCGGTCTCCGTCGGGGCCGACCGCGCGAGCCGTTTGATGGCCGAGTGGTGCGGTGCCCGCGTGCTCGCCGGCGCGATCGAAGCGGGAGGCGTCCCCCATCGCCGCACCGTCTCGATGCGGGCGAACCGCGCGTCCAAGCTGATCGGATACCTCGTCTCACCGGCGGATGCTATCGAGGTGTTCGAGCGGTTGATGATGCCGGCGACGGCCGACGGAGATGAGATCAGCGTCGAGGTGCCCGGCTATCGCGTCGACATCGAACGCGAGGTCGACCTGATCGAGGAGGTCGTCCGCATCCAGGGGTACGACCACGTCGGCTCGACGCTACCGCCCGTCCGGCAGCCCGGCGGAGTGCCGGAAGCGTACGGCTTCCGCCGTCGCGTCCGGGGTTCGCTGATGCGCGCTGGACTGCGGGAGATCCGCTCGCTTCCCGTTCGCCTCCGACGCCGATCTGGCGTTGTCCGGTGACGCCGATGCGATCCGGGTCACGAACCCGTTGCAGGCCGACGACCGGTGGCTCCGGACGGCGTTGATGCCGGGCCTGCTCGCCGCGATCCGCCGCAACGCCTACCGGCAGGTACGGAGCGCGGCGCTCTTCGAGGTGGGCACGGTCTTCCGGATGGTCGACGGAGCATCGGACGAGCGCACGATGGCCGCCCTCGCGATCACCGGCGCGGCCGAGAACCCGTGGACCGGACGCCGCGAGTACGACTTCTTCGATGCGAAGGGCGCCGTCGAGGCGTTGATGGCCGACCTGGGCATCGCCTGGTCGCTCGGCGGCCCCGGCGGTCGCGCGTTCCATCCCGGGCGCTCCGCCCAGGTGTTGATCCAGGACGTGGTCGTCGGCGTCATCGGTGAGATCCACCCGCGCGTGGCCGAGTCGCTCGACGTGGCGGGGCGCATCGCGGTGGCCGAGCTCGAGGTCGACGCCCTGTCGCGCTACGCCGCGACCACCCTGGAGGCCGATGACGTGCCGAGGTTCCCGCCGGTCAGGCGGGACCTGTCGTTCGTGCTCGACGAGGCGACCCCGCACGCGGCGGTGGAGTCGTTGATCCGGGAGGCCGGGGGCGATCTGGTGGCCTCGTGCCTCCTGTTCGACGTCCATGTCGGGGCGCCGCTGCCGGACGGGAAGAAAAGCCTGGCGTTCTCGGTCGAGTTCCGCGATCCGTCCCGGACGTTGGAGCGCGAGGAGGCGGACGAGGCGGTCGAGCGCATCCGGAGCCGCGTTGCCGACGAGCTGGGCGGCGAGCTCCGCGGCGGGGGCACCGAAGCGCACGAGCGCCCTTCCGGATAGACTGCGCGCCGATGGCGCGTCACTACCTGTCCGTCGACGACCTGTCCCCAGCGGAGCTCATGGGGTTGCTCGAGCTGTCGGGCAAGGTCAAGGCCGATCCGGCCTCGTACGCCGACCGGCTCCACGGTCGTTCGGTCGCGTTGGTGTTCGAGAAACCGTCCACGCGGACACGGGTGTCGTTCGAGGTCGGGGTCGCGGAACTGGGCGCGCATCCGCTCGTGATCTCGTCGACCGAACTGCAGCTGGGCCGCGGCGAGACCATCGAGGACACCGGGCGGGTCTTGAGCCGGTTCGTCGACGCGGTCGTGCTCCGGACGTTCGAGCAGGAACGGCTCGAGCTCCTCGCCTCGGCATCCTCGGTGCCGGTCGTCAACGCGTTGTCCGACTTCGAGCACCCGTGCCAGGCGCTCGCCGACCTGTTCACGATCCGCGAGCGACTCGGCGGGCCCGAAGGTCGCACGGTCACGTACGTCGGCGACGGGAACAACGTGGCGCACTCCCTGCTCCTCGCCGGTGCCAAGGTGGGGATGCAGGTCCGGGTGGCGACGCCGCCGGGTTTCGAGCCGATCCCGCAGGTGGTGAAGCGGGCGGCTGAGATCGCGGCCGAGACCGGCGGTTCCGTCGAGCTGCTGCACGATCCCGTCGATGCGGCCGCGGGCGCCGACGTCCTCTACACCGACGTCTGGGCCAGCATGGGCCAAGAGGACGAGGCGGACGAACGCGAACTGGTGTTCCGTGGCTTCCAGCTGGACCAGAAGCTCGTCGACCTCGCCTCGCCGGGCGTCGTCGTGATGCACTGCCTGCCGGCGCACCGGGGCATGGAGATCGCCGCCGAGGTGATCGACGGGCCGCGCTCCGCCGTGTGGGACCAGGCCGAGAACCGGCTCCACACGCAGAAGGCGCTCCTGCTCCTCTTGTTCGATCTCGCCTGAGGCCGTCGTGGCCCGGGCGAACGACGACGTCGAACGGATCCTCCTCGAGTTCTCCGACCTGTTGTCGATCCTGACTGAGGACACGCACAAGCCGCGCGCGTACGAGAAGGCGGCGCGATCGGTGGGCGGCTATCACGCCGACCTCTCGCAGCTCGACCTCAAGGGGATCCTGGCGATCCCGAACGTCGGCAAGTCGATCGCCGAGAAGATCGTCGAGGCGCTCGACACGGGGACGTTCGCCGACCTCGAGGCGCTGCGCGCGCAGATCCCGCCGGGGGTGCGCGAGCTGATGTCGATCCCGGGCCTCGGTCCCAAGAAGGCCATGGTCCTCTACCGGAGCTGGGCGTCGCGTCCGTCCCGGAGCTGGTCGCCGCGATCGACGACGAGCGGGTCGCCGGGCTCAAGGGGTTCGGGGGCAAGACGCAGGAGAACATCCTCCGCGGGCTCGCAGCAGCTCTCCGACTCCGGGGGACGCGTCCAGGTGAACGTCGCCCTCGACGTGGCGGAGGCCCTGCTGGACGAGCTCGTCGGCGCTCGGCCAGGTGCATCGTGCGGCGTTCGCGGGTTCGCTCCGCCGGATGCGGGAGACGATCGGCGATGTCGACCTGCTGGTCGCGAGCGACGGACGCCGCAGCCGATCATGGACGCGTTCGTCGGGCTGCCGTCGGCGTCCCGCGTGATCGCGAACGGCGACACGAAGTCGTCGATCCTGACCGACCAGGGCTTGCAGGTCGACCTCCGCGTGGTCCCGAAGGAGGTCTGGGGCGCGGCGATGATCTACTTCACCGGCTCGAAGGCGCACAACGTCCGGATCCGCGAGATGGCGGTCCGCGCGGGCCTGAAGCTCAACGAGTACGGGCTCTTCGACGCGAAGTCCGGGCGAGCTGCTCGCCGCCGAGACGGAGGAGCAGGTCTACGAGCGTCTCGGGTTGCCGTACATCGAGCCGACGCTGCGGGAGGATCGCGGCGAGGTCGAGGCGGCGCTCGCCGGCGAGCTGCCGAAGGTCCTGCAGCTCAAGGACCTCCGCGGGCGACCTGCACACGCATACCGAACCTGACCGACGGGCTCGCGCCGCTCGAGGAGATGCTGTCGACCGCCGCGACGCTCGGGTACGCGTACTACGCCGTGACCGACCACGCGCCGAACCTGGCGATGCAGCGGATGACCGACGAGAAGATCCTCGCGCAGCGCGAGCAGCTGCGCGGCACTGCAGGCCGAGCACGAGATGACCCTGCTGCACGGCACCGAGCTCAACATCGACCCGGACGGCAACGTCGACTGGCCGGACGGAGTTCCTGGCCGGGCTTCGACCTGACGGTGGCGTCGGTCCATTCGCACTTCACCCAGTCGCGCGAGGAGATGACGCAACGGATGATCCGCGCGATGGAGAACCCGTACGTGAACGTGATCGGGCATCCGACGGCGCGGAAGATCGGCAAGCGGCCGCCCGATCGACCTCGACCTCGAGGCGGTCTTCGAGGCCGCGGCGCGGACCGGTACCGCGCTCGGAGGTCAACTCGTTCCCCGATCGACTCGACCTGAAGGACGAGCACATCCTGTGGGCCCGGCGGTACGGGCCGAAGTTCGCCGTCGACACCGACTCGCACTCGCCGGTGCACCTGTCCCTGATGCGGTTCGGGGTCGCGACGGCGCAGCGGGGATGGCTCAGCAAGGACGACGTGATCAACACGTGGCCGCTGCGCGAAGCTCCGCACGTTCCTGCGCAAGGGGCGGACAGGCCTGAGCGAGCATCGCCGCATCGGGAGACGGCTCCCGCGCAGGTTCTACGCCCGCCGGTCCTCCGAGGTCGCACCGGACCTCCTCGGCCGGGTCCTGGTCGGACGGACGGAGGACGGCGCGCGTCTGGCGGCGCGGATCGTGGAGACCGAGGCGTACGAGCCGCACGACCCGGCGAGCCACGCGTACCGAGGGCGCACGGATCGGAACGCCGTGATGTTCGGACCGCCCGGGCATCTGTACGTGTACTTCACCTACGGCATGCACTTCTGCATGAACGCCGTGACCGGCGGCCCCCGGCGTGGGGATGGCGGTGCTGCTGCGCGCCGCCGAGCCGATCGAGGGGCTCGAGCAGATGCGGGAACGCCGAGGCCGGCAACGCGATGCGCGACCTGTGTTCCGGACCCGCCAGGCTCTGCCAGGCGTTCGGCGTGGATCGATCTTCCGACGGCGCCGATCTCGTCCGCGGCGGCGACCTCTGGATCGCGGAGGGAACGCCGGTCGCGCGGGCGCGCGTCGTCCATGGGCCGCGCGTCGGGATCCGCGTGGGACTGGAGCACGACTGGCGGTTCTCGGTGACGGACGACCCGTACGTCTCGGCCGCACGACCGGCACGCCGGGGTTAGGGGCTGGGCGAGGACAGGTCCTTCGACACCGTGATCAGGACCGAGCTGGTCTGGAACGCCGGGACGCCCGCGGACGGACTCTGGGAGATGACCGTCCCCGCCGGCTGCGTCGATACGGCGAGGACCACCTTCACGTAGAACCCGGCATCGGCCAGGATCGTCATCGCGGCGGCCTGGGAGAGACCGACCACGGACGGCACCGGGATCTCCTGCAGCGAGGTCGGTTCCGTGCACGTCTGCGTCGGCTCGGTCCCCGCGATGAACTCGAGCGTCTGGATGTTCTGCGGCAGCGTGAACTGGTTCGGGAGGCAGTAGGGGTTCTGCGTGATGTCGACGGCGACGGCGACGTAGTTCACGTCGGGCGTCGGGAACTCGCGGACCGGAAGGTCGACGGCGGCCTTCTCCATGAAGAGGCGCCAGATCTGTGCCGGCCACGTCCCGCCGAAGACCGTGATGCGCGTGAATCCGCCGTACATCGAGATCTGCCCCTGCGGGAACCCCACCCAGACGGCGGCGGCCAGCTGCGGGATCGCCCCCGCGAACCATGCGTCCGCGTAGTTCTGGTTCGTGCCCGGTCTTGCCGATCTGGGGTCGCCCGATGTTCGCGGCGGTCCCGGTGCCGGACGTGACGACCTTCTGCAGGATGTCGGTCGCGCCGCGGCGGCCACGGCAGGGTCGATCACCTGGCGCGGGCTTCGGGCTGGCCTGCCAGACGGGGTGCCCCGTCCGCGTCGTCGATGCTGATCACCGGGATCGGGTTGACGTGCTGTCCGCCGGTCGCGAGCGTTCCGTAGGCCGACGTCATCTCGAGCGTGTTGACCTCGTTCGTGCCGAGCACGGCCGACAGGTAGGGGAGCAGGGGGCGCTTCGGCTCGGTCACGCGCTGGCAGCAGCGGATGCCCATCCGCTTGGCCACGTCGACCACCGTCTCCGCTCCCAGCTGGTTGATCAGCTGCGCGTACACCGTGTTCACGGACGAGATCGTGGCGGCCTCCAACGTCAGGCTCCCGTAGCTGCTCGCCTCGGCGTTCGAGACGTCCCACACCGTGCCGTTGTCCAAGCGGGATCTCGATCGAGGACGGGGCGGCGAACACCGTGCTCGGCGAGATGCCGTTCTCCAGCGCCGCGACCAGCGCGAACGGCTTGAACGCCGAGCCGGCCTGCCGCCCGGTGCTGCCGCCGGTCGCCAGGTTCACCCGCCCGTCACCGGAGGTTGCGTCCCAGTAGTCGACGTCCTTCCCGCCCACCATCGCGCGCACGTATCCGGTCCGAGGGTCGATCACGGTCATCGCGCCCGATGGATCACCCGGATACGGCGAGCACCGAGCGGACCGCGCTCTGTGCGAGCCGCTGGAAGCGCGGGTCGATCGTGGTCGTGATCCGCAGTCCGCCGGTGAACAGGAGCTGGTAGCGATCCTCGCGCGTCTCACCGAACGCCGGGTTCGACAGGAACCATTGCTTGAAGTAGTCGACGAAGTACGGGAACGCGATAGCGCTCCCGCGACGTGAACGCGTGGAGCTCGATCGGCTCGGCGACGGCCTCGTCGCGATCGGCGGCCGTGATCAAGCCCTGGTCCAGCATCTGCCGCAGCACGTTGTTCCGCCGAACCCGCGCGTGCACCGGGTGGGCGAACGGATCGAAGTCGTTCGGCGCGCGGATCAGCCCCGCGAGCAGTGCGGACTGCGACAGCGTCAGGTCCTTCGCGTCGATGGCGAAGTACGAGCGGGCCGCCGCCTGGATGCCGTACGCCCCCTGGCCGAAGTACACCGTGTTGAGGTACTTCGTCAGGATCTGCTCCTTGGTCAGCCGGTCCTCCAGCTGCCAGGCGAGCAGCGCCTCGTCGATCTTGCGCTCGATCGTCTCGTCGTCGCCCACGTAGAGCTGTTTGACGAGCTGCTGCGTGATCGTGGAGCCGCCCTCGACGATCGTTCCCGCGGCGACGTCGGCGTAGGCGGCGCGGATGATCGCGCGGAGGTCGACACCGTGGTGGTAGTAGAACCGCTTGTCCTCGATCGCGATGACCGCGTCGCGGATCGCCTGCGGCATCTGGGACCGGGGGAGCACGACCCGGTCGACGCCGGCGTGCAGCTGCGTGATGAGGGTGCCGTCCGAGGCGTAGAGGAACGACGTCTGCGCGAGCGGGAGCGACCGTTGGCGGTAGTCGGACAGCTGTGGGACGCCGCCGCACGCAGACGCCATGGTCGCGAAGCACGACGAAGAGAACGAGGGGGAGTCCCGGGCTCTTCCTCACCCGGCGAGTCTACCCGTGGCCTCTGTTCGCGCTGGTAGCATCCGGTCGCCATGGCTCCCGACCCCCTCGCCCTGCTGATGGACGGGACCGCCGAGGTCGTTCCGGAGGGCGGGCTTGACGACAAGCTCGCGCTCGGACGGCCCCTGCGCGTGAAGCTCGGGCTCGATCCGACCGCGTCCGACGTCACGCTCGGCTGGGCGGTCGTGCTGCACAAGCTGCGGCAGTTCCAGGATGCCGGCCACATCGCCGTCCTGATCGTCGGCGACTTCACCGCTCGCGTCGGCGATCCGTCCGGGAAGTCGGAGACGCGGCCGCGCCTGGAGAAGGACGTCGTGCTGGCGTTCGCCGAGCACATGCTCGAACAGTTCCGCCTGATCCTGTCGGACGAGCGGCTCGAGGTCCGGTACAACTCCGAGTGGCTCGAGGGCATGGACATGGAAGGGGTCCTTCGGCTCACGTCCTCGTACACGGTGGCGCAGATGCTCCAGCGCGACGACTTCGCGAAGCGATACGCCGAGGGACGTCCCATCTCGATCATGGAGTTCATGTACCCGCTGCTGCAGGGCTACGACTCGGTGGCCGTCGAGGCCGACGTCGAGCTGGGCGGGACCGATCAGCTGTTCAACCTGCTCGTGGGCCGCGAACTCCAGCGCGCGTGGGGTCAGGAGCCGCAGATCGCCATGACGGTCCCGCTCATCGAAGGGCTGGACGGCGTGCAGAAGATGAGCCAGTCGCTCGGCAACTACGTGGGGATCACGGAACCGCCCGACGAGATGTTCGGCAAGCTGATGCGGATCCCCGACGAGCTGATCGGCAAGTACCTCCGACTGGTCGCGTGGATGCCCTCGGATGAGGCAGCACGTGCCGAGGAGGCCATGGCGGCGGGGTCGGCCAAGCCGAACGACCTCAAGCGTGCGATGGCCGGGCGGTGGTCGACCTCTATCACGGCGGCGGGGCGGGGGAGCGAGCGGAGGAGGGGTTCAACCGGGTCCACCGGGACCGGGAGCTCCCCGAGGTGGTGCCGGACGTCCGGATCCCGGACGGCGCTGCCGAGGACGGCGTCGTCTGGCTGCCGAGGCTGCTCGTCGCGCTCGAGCTGGCCACGTCCAACGGCGACGCCCGCCGGCGGATCGAGCAGGGCGGGGTCAAGCTGGACGACGAGCCCATCACGGATCCCGCATACGAGGCCCGCCGCGAGGAGCTGGTCGGGCAAGGTCTTGCAGGTAGGCAGGCGCTGGTTCGGCCGTCTGGCCTAGGTCCGGTTGACGGGCCGAGGAACGCTGCTACCATACCTATCCGGCGCGCCCCATCCTGAGGTGCCTCTTTCAGGTGTCATCGGATGGGATCCCGCGTCTCCTCGCACCTTGAGAACTGAACAGTGTGTCAAAAGCCAGTGCTTTCCCGTCAGCTGGGAGGCGCGGTTCGCCGTGTCTCAGAGTGCAGCAGACGGTAGTACTGAAACCGTCCGGACAACGGGCGGGATCAGCTGAAATCGGTCCGAGGGAAGTGCTTTCCCACCGGGCCGACTCCAAACCGAAAACGAACCCCCAGGCCTTCGGGCTCGGGGACTTCGGATTCTCTACGGAGAGTTTGATCCTGGCTCAGGACGAACGCTGGCGGCGTGCTTAACACATGCAAGTCGAGCGAGAGCCAGCTGAGGGGTAACCCTCGGCTGGGGACAGCGGCGAACGGGTGCGTAACACGTGGGCAACCTGCCCCTGACACTGGGATAACCCCGGGAAACCGGAGCTAATACCGGATACTCTCGGCCGATCACATGGCTGGCCGAGGAAAGGTCCGCCGGTCAGGGATGGGCCCGCGGCCTATCAGCTTGTTGGTGAGGTAACGGCCCACCAAGGCGACGACGGGTAGCTGGTCTGAGAGGACGACCAGCCACACTGGAACTGAGATACGGTCCAGACTCCTACGGGAGGCAGCAGTGGGGAATATTGCACAATGGGCGAAAGCCTGATGCAGCGACGCCGCGTGAGGGATGAAGGCCTTCGGGTCGTAAACCTCTTTCGGCAGGGACGAAGCGATCAGTGACGGTACCTGCAGAAGAAGCCCCGGCTAACTACGTGCCAGCAGCCGCGGTAAGACGTAGGGGGCGAGCGTTGTCCGGATTCATTGGGCGTAAAGCGCGCGTAGGCGGCTGCGCAAGTCGGTTGTGAAACCCCGGGGCTCAACCCCGGAACTGCATCCGATACTGCGTGGCTAGAGGTAGGTAGGGGAGATCGGAATTCCTGGTGTAGCGGTGAAATGCGCAGATATCAGGAGGAACACCGGTGGCGAAGGCGGATCTCTGGGCCTTACCTGACGCTCAGGCGCGAAAGCTAGGGGAGCGAACAGGATTAGATACCCTGGTAGTCCTAGCCGTAAACGTTGGGTGCTAGGTGTGGGCGGATATCGACCCCGTCCGTGCCGAAGCTAACGCATTAAGCACCCCGCCTGGGGAGTACGGCCGCAAGGCTAAAACTCAAAGGAATTGACGGGGGCCCGCACAAGCGGCGGAGCATGTGGCTTAATTCGAAGCAACGCGAAGAACCTTACCTGGGCTTGACATGCGGGGTGAAACCGTAGAAATACGGCGCTCCTCGGAGCCCGCACAGGTGGTGCATGGCTGTCGTCAGCTCGTGCCGTGAGGTGTTGCCTTAAGTGGCGCAACGAGCGCAACCCCTGTCCTTAGTTGCCAGCGGGTAATGCCGGGAACTCTAGGGAGACTGCCGGTGCCAAACCGGAGGAAGGTGGGGATGACGTCAAGTCATCATGCCCCTTATGTCCAGGGCTGCACACATGCTACAATGCGCGATACAGAGGGTTGCGATCCCGCAAGGGGGAGCGAATCCCAAAAAGTCGCGCTCAGTTCGGATCGGGGTCTGCAACTCGACCCCGTGAAGTCGGAGTCGCTAGTAATCGCAGATCAGCAATGCTGCGGTGAATACGTTCCCGGGCCTTGTACACACCGCCCGTCACACCACGAAAGTGGGCAACACCCGAAGCCGGTGGCCTAACCCTTGTGGAGGGAGCCGTCGAAGGTGGGGCTCGCGATTGGGGTGAAGTCGTAACAAGGTAGCCGTACCGGAAGGTGCGGCTGGATCACCTCCTTTCTAAGGAGCCTTTGGCACTTCGGGGAGTCCAGCTCCATCAACCGAAATGGACTCGCAGTACCCGACAAGACTCCAGGTCGATGCACTGGCTACTCTTTTGACACCCTCCCGATCCACAACGGCTAGTAGTCCCTGTGGGGCGAACGGGTTGCCGGCTCGGGGGATCATCATCAGGACACACTGTTCAGCTTTGAGGGTGCGAGCCTTCGAGCACCTTGAGAACTCGATAGCGAGCGCGAGCATCTATAGTCAAGTGAATAAGGGCTTACGGTGGATGCCTTGGCGTCAGGAGCCGATGAAGGACGCGTCTGGCTGCGAAAAGCTTCGGGGAGCTGTCGAGAGAGCTATGATCCGGAGATGTCCGAATGGGGAAACCCGGCTGGGGTCATGCCCAGTCACCCAGGTCTGAACACATAGGGCCTGTGGAGGGAACCGCCCGAAGTGAAACATCTCAGTAGGGCGAGGAAGAGAAAGCAACCGCGATTCCCCTAGTAGCGGCGAGCGAACGGGGATCAGCCTAAACCGGTGTGGTGGTAAAGCCCGATGGCGTTGCCATACCGGGGTCGTGGGACCCACATGAACCGACATCGGAAGGTTCAAGGAGTGACAAATCCGACACCTAGTCGAAGGCCATGGAATGGGCCGTCACAGAAGGTAACAACCCTGTAGACGAAAGGTGAACGGACTCCTCGTGGTGTTCCCGAGTAGCACGGGACCCCTGAAATCCCGTGTGAATCTGGGGGGACCACCCCCTAAGGCTAAACACTACCTGACGACCGATAGTGAACTAGTACCGTGAGGGAAAGGTGAAAAGCACCCCGGGAGGGGAGTGAAATAGTACCTGAAACCGTGAGCCTACAAGCTGTCGGAGCTCGGATCTGGGTAACCAGATCGCGGGTGACGGCGTGCCTTTTGAAGAATGAGCCGGCGAGTTAGCGGTATGTGGCAAGGTTAACCGTTCTCGGGAAGCCGAAGCGAAAGCGAGTCCTAACTGGGCGAAGAGTCGCATGCCCTAGACCCGAAGCCGAGTGATCTAGCCATGGGCAGGTTGAAGCGAGGGTAAGACCTCGTGGAGGACCGAACCCACCAGGGTTGAAAACCTGGGGGATGACCTGTGGTTAGGGGTGAAAGGCCAATCAAACTCGGTGATAGCTGGTTCTCCCCGAAATGCCTTTAGGGGCAGCCTCGGGCGTTCTTCAGCGGAGGTAGAGCACTGATTGGGATAGGGGGCCTACAAGCTTACCGAACTCAGTCAAACTCCGAATGCCGCTGAACCAGAGCCCGGGAGTGAGGGCGCGGGGGCTAAGCTCCGTGTCCGAGAGGGAAACAACCCAGATCGCCAGCTAAGGCCCCTAATTCCATGCTAAGTGGGCAAGGATGTGAGATCGCAAAGACAACCAGGAGGTTGGCTTAGAAGCAGCCACCCTTGAAAGAGTGCGTAATAGCTCACTGGTCAAGTGGTCTTGCGCCGACAATGTACCGGGGCTCAAGCATGGAGCCGAAGCTGCGGGATCTCTCATATGGCTCGGCCCTGGCGGGAGGCCGCCTGGGTCCAGGCCGAGGGATCGGTAGGGGAGCGTTCTCACGCGAGTGAAGCGGCGGGGTAACCCAGCCGTGGACGCGTGAGAAGTGAGAATGCCGGCATGAGTAGCGAAAGACGGGGGAGGAGCCCGTCCGCCGAATGCCCAAGGGTTCCTGGGGAAGGTTCATCCGCCCAGGGTTAGTCGGGACCTAAGCCGAGGTCGAGAGACGTAGGCGATGGACGACTGGTTGATATTCCAGTACCACCTCATCCGCGCCAAGACCGAATCAGCGGTGCTAAGGGAACCCCTTCGGGGGCTACCGACCCACGCTGTACTAGGTTAGCGAAGGGGGGACGCAGAAGGGTAGCTCGACCCAGGCGATGGTTGTCCTGGGGTAAGTGTGTAGAGGGATCCTCTAGGCAAATCCGGAGGGTCATCAACCTCGAGGCACGATGCCGAGCCGTTTCAGGCGAAGCGAGTGATCCCATGCTGCCGAGAAAATCCTCTAGCGAGCTGGTGAGGTGCCCGTACCCCAAACCGACACAGGTGGGCACGTAGAGAATACGAAGGCGATCGAGAGAACCCTGGTTAAGGAACTCGGCAAATTACCTCCGTAACTTCGGGAGAAGGAGGACCTCGGTAGGGTGAAGGACTTCTCGTCCCTAGCTCGATGGGGTGGCAGAAACCAGGCCCAAGCGACTGTTTACTAAAAACACAGGTCCGTGCTAAGTCGTAAGACGACGTATACGGACTGACGCCTGCCCGGTGCTGGAACGTTAAGGGGAGGGGTTAGCTCTTCGGAGCGAAGCTCTGAACCTAAGCGCCAGTAAACGGCGGCCGTAACTATAACGGTCCTAAGGTAGCGAAATTCCTTGTCGGGTAAGTTCCGACCTGCACGAATGGCGTAACGACTTGGGCGCTGTCTCAACCAGGGACTCGGCGAAATTGCAATACGAGTAAAGATGCTCGTTACCCGCAGCAGGACGGAAAGACCCCGGCACCTTTACTGTAGCTTGATGTTGATTTTTGGCATGTGTTGCGTAGGATAGGCGGGAGACTGTGAAGCACCGGTTTCGGCCGGAGTGGAGTCAACCTTGAAATACCGCCCTTCACATGTTGGGACTCTAACCTAGGTCCGTGATCCGGATCGGGGACAGCGTCTGGTGGGCAGTTTAACTGGGGCGGTTGCCTCCCAAAAAGTAACGGAGGCGCCCAAAGGTTCCCTCAGCCTGGTTGGCAATCAGGCGTCGAGTGCAAGGGCACAAGGGAGCTTGACTGCGAGACCGACGGGTCGAGCAGGAGCGAAAGCTGGGCCTAGTGATCTGACGGCTTCCATGTGGAAGGGCCGTCACTCAACGGATAAAAGGTACGCCGGGGATAACAGGCTGATCCTTCCCAAGAGTCCATATCGACGGAAGGGTTTGGCACCTCGATGTCGGCTCGTCTCATCCTGGGGCTGGAGCAGGTCCCAAGGGTCGGGCTGTTCGCCCGTTAAAGAGGCACGCGAGCTGGGTTTAGAACGTCGTGAGACAGTTCGGTCCCTATCCGCTGTGGGCGCAGGAGATTTGAGAGGAGCTACCCCTAGTACGAGAGGACCGGGGTGGACGAACCTCTGGTGTGCCAGTTGTCGCGCCAGCGGCACGGCTGGTTAGCCACGTTCGGACGGGATAAGCGCTGAAAGCATCTAAGTGCGAAGCCTCCCTCGAGATGAGATCTCCCACTGGGTCAACCAGGTAAGGCCCCTCGAAGACTACGAGGTTGATAGGCCGGAAGTGGAAGCGCGGTGACGCGTGGAGCTGACCGGTACTAATAGGCCGAGGGCTTGGCTTCGCTCGCGCTCGCTATCGCAGTTCCCGAGCTCTGCTCGAGGGACGCACCCTCAACCATGTCGGGTCGGCAACGATCCGAGACACCGTTTCGGTGGCCATAGCGGAGGGGAAACACCCGGTCCCATCCCGAACCCGGAAGTGAAGCCCTCCTGCGCCGATGGTACTGCCTGGGCGACTGGGTGGGAGAGTAGGTCGTCGCCGGAACATCGTGGAGAACGGGCCGCCTTCGGGCGGCCCGTTCTCGTTCATCCCGTAGGCTGGAGCCCCATGGCCAAACCACTGCGTCCTCGTCCCGGCAGCGGCCCCAAGCGACCGCGGGCGGCCAACGCCAAGCTCCCGAACGACGTATTGGAGGAGGTGCGTCGGACGGCCCGTCCCGCCGATCAGCAGGACGCCATCTCTCGGTTGGCGCGGGCGATCGAGCTCCTCGAGCGCGGGGATACCGGGGCCGCGATCAAGGAGGCCGAGAAGGCCAAACGGTTCGCGTCCCGGTCGGCCGCGGTCCGGGAGGTGCTGGGGCTGGCGCTGTACGGCGAGGGACGCTGGCAGGAAGCGCTCACGGAGCTCAAGACCTACCGGCGGATCTCCGGCCGTGTGGATCAGAACCACGTCATGGCCGACTGTCTCCGCGGCATGGGGCGACCCGCCGAAGCCGTGCCGCTGGCCGAAGAGGAGCTCCACGGCAAGGCGCCGAACGAAGCGAAGGCCGAGGCGGTCATCGTGGCGGCGTCGGCGCTCGCTGATCAGCAACGCTACACCGAGGCCCTGGCCTTCTTGGGCCGGGCGCGCACGCGCGACGACGTCTCCGAGACCTACACGCTCCGACTCTGGTACGTGAAGGGCGACATCCTGGCCCGCGCCGGCCGCACGCAGGAGGCGGCCGAGCAGTTCCACAAGGTCATGCGGCACGACGCGAGCGCGTTCGACGCGGCGGAGCGGCTCGCTCAGTTGGCCTGATCGCGCGCGGACCCGGACGCCGGAGCGCCCCCCGCTTGGCTCTCCGCACGTTTCGTCAGGTACCGGACGATCCCCGACGCGTTCATCCGAACACCCGCGAGCGTCTCGAGGCGGTCGAGGTCGAGCTGTGCCTCCGCGCCCGTGACGGTCTCGCGTGCCGCCTCCAACGAGAGCACCTCGACGATCTCGTCCAGGTCGGTGGTGGAACGCATCGCGCCGCGAACGGCCTCGGTCCAGTCGTGGAGCCGGCGCACCGCGAGGTCGCACGTGCGATCGACGTCGCCGATCGGCCCGAAATGCGCGAACAACAACGTGGAGCCGGCCGCCTGCCGGATGCGTTCGATGCTCGCGATCGCGAGGTCGAGGTCGAACTCCGGCGGGGGCGTCGCAGGACGGAGGACCGGGAGGTCGGGGACATGGATACCCAGCGCGTCTCCCGTGAAGACGACGCCCGTGGATGAGTCCACGAGGGCCAGATGGTGCGATGCGTGGCCCGGGGTGTCGAGCGCGAGGAGCGAACGGCCGCCCATGCCCGAGGATCGCGCCGTCGCCGAGGATCCGGAGGCGTTCCGCTGGAACGGCTTCCACCGGTCCGAACAGCGTCGCCATGCGCTCCTCGCCGTAGACACGCGTGGCGCTCGCGACCAGACGCGATGGGTCGGCCAGATGACGAGCGCCGCGTTCGTGCACCCACACCGTGGCGCGCGGGAACGCCGATGCCAGCGCTCCCACACCGCCCGCGTGGTCGAGGTGGATGTGCGTGAGCACGATGTGGGCGAGCGCATCGGGAGCGACCCCGAGACGATCGAGCGCGCGCGTCACCGGCGCGACCGACGTGCCGGGCCCGGTCTCCACCAGGGTGGGCTCGTCCGCGTGCAGGAGGTAGGCGGCCGTGTAGCGCTCGCGGCCACCCATGAACGTGTCGATGGCCGTGACGCCGGACGCCACTTCGAACGTGACCGTGTCCATCGCGCGGAGTCTACGGCGGCGCCCGACCCCGAGGATGTCGGCGCCGGATGCTAGCGTGCTCGCGTCGACCGGATCGTCTGGATCCGGACCTTCCCCTCGAGATGCTCCCCCGCGTCATCCTCCCCGGAGGGGTTGATGCCACATGGTGACGGTCAACGTCGTCGTCCTGGCCGGAACGGTCGCCGCCGAGCCCGTCGAACGGCGGATGCCATCGGGCGACGAGGTCACCGAGATCCGACTCTCGGTCCCCGAGGCCGGGAAGCGTCTCCTCCCGCTGCCCATCGCCGTGTGGCATACGTCGGTCGGCAAGCGGGCGCTGAAGGGGATCGGCAAGGGTGACGACGTCTTGGTGTACGGCACGCTCGCGCGTCGGTTCTACCGGAGCGGCGCCGGCGCACGGAGCCTCACCGAGGTGGTCGCGACCGGGATCAAGAAGCTCGAACCGGCGGTGGACGAGGGCTAGGGACCGCCCCGCGCGTCACCGGTGTCGAGCGGCATCAGGATCACGCCGGTTCGCGGCTTCGGCCAGAAGTACGTGGACTTCTGCGGGAGCCGTTCGCCGCGTTCGACCACCTTCCGGATCGGTCCGGCGTCGTCGGGGGCAGCAGGTACGCGGCGATCGCCTCACCGCTCGCGACGGCGGTCACCGCCTCATGGGGATCGGGCGTGTATCGGAGCCCGTCCGATGACACCAGGGCGTCGAGGAGGTCGTCGTGGAGTGCGCGGACGGCGGGGGGCTCCCCCGTCAGATCACGCAGCGTCAGTTCCGCGTCGGCCTCGCCCGTGGGGCGGACGATGCCGACGCGCAGATCGTCGTCGGAGAGGGTCCGCAGGATCGCGTCCAGATCGCCTCCCGGCGTTCCCGGCTCGGGGGCATCCCCGGTGAGCTGCACACGGTGGAACGGCCGGACCGACAGGCGTTCGGACCCGGCGTCCACGATGAACGTCAGCAGGCGATCCCACGGCCCAGGACCGGCGACGGCGCGCATCTCGTCGCGGTAGGCGAGTGCGGTCGTGTACCGATGGTGTCCGTCCGCGATGAGGAGGTGCTCCTCGGCGAGCCAATCGCCGATCGGAACGTCCGCGGGGATCGCCCAGCGACGATGAACCACACCCTGCTCGTCCGTGAGCTCGGCATCGGCGGCTCCCGTCGTCACTCGATCGAGGAGGTCCTGCAAGGACGGACATGGCCCGCCGACCGTCCCGAATACCGCTGACATATGGGTGTGCGTGGCGCGCAGCAGCCGCAGTCGATCCTCGACGGGGCCCGCCATGGTCTGCTCGTGGGGCATGATGGCGCCGCCCCACTCCTCGAGCTCCATGGCACAGAAGATCCCGCGGATCCGTTCGGTTGCCGACGAACGCATCTCGTAGGCGTGGAACGCGCGCGCCGCTCGCACGAGCACACCGTCCTCGACCCAGCTCTGCAGCTGCGCCCCCGCTCGCGCGTAGCGCGCGTCGTCGTCGCCGCTGCCCAGGTCGATCCGGACGATGTTGTACGGCGTCGCCTGATACCCCTGGCGGCGAGCCTCGCTGATAACGTCGTAGGGAGGCGTCGTCACGTGCTCGAGCGCGCCGACGACCGCGACGTCGTAGACCAACGCTTCGAACGGGAAGACGCGAGGCATGACCCTTGTATAACAGCGAAGGCCCCGCGGAGACGCGGCCGGTCCGGCGGGCCGTGTGACGGGCGCGCTCGGCGACGCGTACGCCGCCTTCCTCTTCGATCTGGACGGCGTGCTGTATCGCGGCGATCACGTGATCGCCGGTGCTCCCGAGGCGCTCGCACGACTGCGGGCTGCGGGGAAGCATGTCGCCTTCGTCACCAACAACGCTGCGCGGACGCCTGAGGCGGTCGCCGCGAGACTCTCGGCCTTCGGGATCACGGCCTCGGTCGAGGAGGTGCAGACGTCGGCGATGGTGACCGCCGCGAACCTGGCGGCGCGGGGTGTGGTCGAGGCGTTCGTCGTGGGGGAGGAAGGAGTCCGGCGAGCGCTGACGGACGCCGGCATCGCGATCGCCGCCCCCGATGCCGAACGGGCCGAGGTCGTCGTGGTGGGGTTGGACCGGGAGGTCGACTACGAGCGGCTCCGCCGCGCGTCGTTGCTGGTGGAGCGGGGGGCCATGCTCGTGGCCACCAACATCGACGCGTCCTACCCAGCGGGTGACGGGAACTGGCCGGGGGCGGGGGCGTTGCTCGCGGTGATCGAGACGACCACGGGCGCCCGCGCGGAGTCGTTCGGCAAGCCGGAAGCCCCGATCATGCACGCCGCTCTCGAACGCGCGGGGGGCGGAACCCCGCTCGTGATCGGAGACCGTCTGGAGACGGATATCGCGGCCGCCGCGGCGCTCGGGTGGCACTCGCTGCTGGTGCTCACCGGTATCGCCGCTCGTGAGGATGTCGAAGCATCGCCGTTCAAGCCGACCTTCGTGGCCCCGGACCTCTCCGCGCTCTTCGCTCCGGCGCCGTCCTGAAAGCGCATCGGGCACCCGCAGTATGCTGGCGGGGAACGACGTGAACGACATCGCGCTACGCGATCGGAGGAGATCCGGATGACGACACTCGACGACGTACGCAAGACGATCGAAGCGCTGATCGGGAACCTCACACCCGCCAAGGCGCAGGAGATGGCGAAGAGCGTGTCCGAACCGGGTGCGGCCAAGGAGCAGGTGGCGAAGCTGGCTGCCGACCTCCTGGACTGGTCCCAACGGAGCCGAGATCGCCTCAGGGAGACGATCTCTCGCGAGGTCTCGTCGCAGATGAAGTCGATGGGCGTGGCCACGCAGGCGGATCTGGATGGGGTGAAGAAGCGGGTCCGTGACCTGGAGCGCCGGGCCGGCATGACCGCATCCGGTCGCTCCGCGGCCAAGAAGTCGGCTGCCAGGAAGACCACGGCGAAGAAGGCCGCAGCGAAGAAGGCTGCGGCGTCGAAACCGTCGGCCACCGCGTCCTAGGCTCGCCGGCGTGCCTCGTCGGCGGCTCGACCTGGAGCTCGTCCGGCGCGGGTTGGTGCACAGCCGCGCCGAGGCACAGGCCGCGGTCGAGGCGGGACTGGTCACCGTCGGAGGGAGCCCCGCCACGAAGCCTGCATCGCTGGTCGCCGCCGACGCCCCCGTCGCGGTGCTCGGCTCGACCCGCCGCTTCGTGTCCCGCGGAGGGGAGAAGCTGCGGTCGGCGTTCGATCGCTTCCGGGTCGACCCTCGTGGCCGGGACTGCCTCGACGCGGGCGCGTCGACGGGGGGGTTCACGGACTGCCTGCTGCAGGCCGGGGCGGCGCGGGTGATCGCGGCGGACGTGGGCTATGGACAGTTGGCATGGGAGATCCGCAACGATCCGCGGGTCACGGTGATGGAGCGCACGAACGTGCGCACCCTCACGCCGGTGGATCTGCCGTTCGCGCCGGATCTGCTGGTCGCCGACCTGTCGTTCATCTCGCTGCGGTCGGTGCTGCCGGCGCTCGTGGACGTGGCGACCCACGACGCGGAGTTCGTGGTCCTGGTCAAACCGCAGTTCGAAGCCGGGCCGGTGGACGTGGGGAGCGGAGGAGTCGTCCGGGACCCTGCCGTCTGGCGACGGGTCCTCGGCGAGGTCGGCGAGGCGTTCCGGGCGCACGGAGTCGGGGTGCTCGGCGTCGTCGCCTCCCCGCTCCGCGGCCCGGCCGGGAACGTGGAGTTCCTGCTCAACGGGCGCCGCGGGGTGGATGATGCAGCGGTCGAGCTGGACGCGGCCGTGACCGAAGGCGAGGGTCTGTCCGGATGAGCGTCGTGGGATTCATCGTGCACGAGGGTCGGCCCGCTGCCGTCGCGGCGGCGAGGGACCTGAGCGACGCGCTGGCCGCCGACGGTGTGACGGTCCAAGGCGCGCGCGAGGCGATCGACGGGCCCGCGGCGAACCTCATCGTGACGGTGGGCGGGGACGGGACGTTCCTCCGCGGTGCACACGTCGCGGCGGAGCACGATCGCCCGGTGCTCGGGGTGAAGGTGGGGCGGCTCGGGTTCCTGACGGAGGCCGAGCCCGAGGAGGCGCTCGATCTGATCCGCGAAGCCCTTTCCGGACGCGCGGCGATCGAAGAGCGCCTGGCGGTGACGGCGTGTGCGGAGGGCGCGACCGAGTTCGTCCCCCAGTGGGCGCTGAACGAGATCATGGTGGAGAAGCGGGCACGACACCGGTTGGTGCGTCTGGCCGTCGAGGTCGACGGTGTCTACGTGACGACGTTCTCCGCCGACGGCGTCGTCGTGGCCACGCCGACGGGTTCGACCGCCTATTCATTCTCGGCTCGGGGGCCGATCGTGAGCCCGTCGGTGCGGTGCCTCGTCCTCACGCCCATCGCGGCGCACATGGTCTTCGATCGCTCGTTCGTCCTGGGCGCCGACCAGCAGGTGGTGTTGGAGGTGGTGGGGGATGAGCCCGGCCTCCTGTCCGCCGACGGGCGCGAGAGCGTCGAGCTGCCGGTGGGCAGCCGGGCACGCATCCTGGCCGCCGAACGCCCCGCGCGGCTGGTGCGCCGCGCCGGGGCCCCTCCGTTCCTCGCCCGGGTGCGCGACAAGTTCGAGCTGCCCGGCGACCCGACGGACGGGGACGACGGCGCTGTCGGCACCGCGGGATAGGATCGGCGCGTGCTGCGGGAGCTGCACATCAGCGGTCTCGGGGTCATCGACGACCTGGACCTCGACCTGCATCCCGGGCTGAACGTCCTCACGGGAGAGACCGGCGCCGGCAAGACCATGGTGACCGTGGGCATCGCGCTCGCGTTGGGCGCCCGCGCCGACAGCACCCTCGTCCGCAGCGGCGCGAAGGCCGCTCGCGTCCAGGCGCGGTTCGACGCGACCGAGGCGGCTGACGAGTGGTCGGAGGACGGCGAGGTCGTCCTGGCGCGGTCCGTCGGTGCGGACGGGAAGAGCAGTGCTCGCGTCGGGGGCCAGCTCGCCACGGCGTCGACGCTCGCTGACCTGGGGAGCTCGCTCGTCGAGGTGCACGGACAGCATCAGGCGCAGCGTCTGTTGTCCTCCGCCACGCAGACGGGGTTCCTCGACCGGTTCGCCGGTGACGCGCATGTGGTCGCGGCCGCCGCCTGCCGTGCCGCCTGGGAGCGGTGGCGCGACGCACGCTCGTCGCTCGATGCCCTGGCGTCTGCATCCCGCGAGCGGGAACGGGAGCTGGACCTGTTGGCCTATCAGGTCCGAGAGATCGAGGCGATCGATCCGCAGGAGCACGAGAGCGAACGGTTGTCGGCTGAGGAGGCCAGGCTCGCGCACGTGGAGCGGCTGCTGGAGCGAGCGGACGAGGCCGGTGCGACCCTCTCCGGCGAGGGGTCGATCGACGACGCCGTCGCCGGCGCCGCCAACGCGCTCACCGATGCCGCCCGGCTCGATCCCCGCGCCGAGGCCCTGGCCGAACGCGCACGAGGCCTCTCCGCCGAACTCGTCGAGCTGGCGCGCGATGTTCGGGACTACCGAGAAGGGCTCGCTGCGGATCCCGATCGGCTCCAGGAGATCCGAGAACGACTCTCCGTCTTGAAAGGGCTGCAACGCAAGTACGGCGCCACCGAGACCGAGGTTCGTGCCTTCCTCAACGACGCCTCATCGCGGCTCGAGGCGCTCGCGACCGCCGACGAGCGGCTGATCGAGCTGGCGGAGGAGGTCGACCGGTATCGCGCGGAGCTCCGCGAACGCGCCGAGGTTGTCAGCCGGGAGCGGGGCCTGGCGGTTCCCGCGCTCGCGGCCGCCTTGGAACGCGAGCTGCATCAGCTCGGTATGCCCGGCGCGCACGTCGCCGTCGAGCTGGAGCCGCTTGAGGAGATCGGACCTGCGGGGGCGGAACGCGTGGAGCTGCGGCTGGCGCCATCGCCCGGGCAGAAGATGACATCGCTCGCCAAGTCGGCCTCGGGAGGCGAACTGTCCCGCACGATGCTGGCGTGCCGCAGCGTCATGGCGGACCTCGACGACGTGCCCACCCTGGTCTTCGACGAGGTCGACTCCGGGATCGGGGGAGAGGCGGGCCTCGCGGTGGGCCGCAGGCTGGCCCGCCTGGCGGAGGGTCGTCAGGTCCTGGTGGTGACGCATCTGCCCCAGATCGCCTGCTTCGCCGATCGGCACATCCTGGTGGAGAAGGGCTCGGGAACGGCGACGGTCCGTGTCCTGTCCGACGACCAACGCGTGCACGAACTCTCTCGGATGCTGGCCGGGCTCACCGGGAGCGAAGGCGCCGTCACCCACGCGGAGGAGCTCCTGGCCACCGCGTCTGCCTCCCGAGCCACCGGAGCGGCCTAGCGCGGTCCCGGTGGGTTGCGCGACCACCGCATGCGTGGGCTACCCTCCTGTCAGGGCCCGCCGGGACGGCGGGAGCGGAGCGCATCTCCCGTCGACCCCCCACGCGGGCTCACGCGGACCGGGACGAACGGAGACCACGACCGGAAGGAGTGCACACGTCCACGTCCAAGACCCGAGGCTCACGCCGCTGGTCGAGCAGGCGCGGGCGTGACGCGGGCGTCGCTCGTGTCGACCGGCGGACCAAGGACCTGGTGCCCAGGGCCCAGCCGGGAGACGTCGCCGTGATCGACCACGAGGACCTCGACCGCGTCGCGGCGGAGGGTCTGGTGGACGCCGGGGTCGCGGCGGTGGTCAACGCCTCGGCGTCGATCAGCGGCCGGTACCCCAACCTGGGGCCCCTGATCCTGATCGAGGCCGGCATCCCGCTGATCGACCGGGTCGGCCCCCTGCTGATGACCAAGGTCCGCGAGGGTGACGTCGTCCGACTGTCGGGCGACCGGCTGTTCGTGGGGGAGCGCCTCGCTGCCGTGGGGATCGAGCAGAGCCATGCCTCGATCCTTCGAGACATGGAGCGTGCGCAGGACGCGCTCGGGCAGCGGTTCGAGAGCTTCGCGCGCAACACGCTCGAGTACCTCCAAGTGGAGCGGGACCTGCTCTTCGGTGGATCGGGTCTGCCGGAGCTGCGTCACGACCTGACCGGCAGACCCGTGCTGGTCGTGGTCCGCGGATACAGCTACCGCGAGGACCTCGCGGCGCTCAGGGCGTACATCCGCGACATCCGTCCCGTGCTGGTCGGGGTGGACGGCGGTGCCGACGCCCTGCTCGACGAGGGCTACACGCCCGACCTGATCCTGGGGGATATGGACAGCGTCTCGGACCGGGCGTTGGAGCTCGCCCTGCGCCGGCCCCGCGGGAGGCCGGCCACCGAGCTGGTCCTGCACGCCTACACCGATGGGCGCGCTCCCGGCGGCGCTCGACTCGAGCGGCTGGGGGTCCCGTATTCCACGGTGCGCTCCGCGGGGACGAGCGAGGACGTCGCGTTCATGCTCGCGCACGAGAAGCGCGCAGAGCTCATCGTGGCCGTCGGCACGCACGGGAACCTCCGCGAGTTCCTCGATAAGGGCCGAAGCGGGATGAGCAGCACGTTCCTGGTCCGCCTGCGGGTCGGGGAGATCCTCGTCGACGCGAAGGGTGTGTCCAGGATCTACGGCAACTCGCGGCTCCGCGCGCGCGACACGTTCCTGCTGATCGGATCGGCGTTGCTCACCATGCTCATCGTGGTCGCGGCGATCTCGCCGTCGGTGCGCCTGTTCTTCGACCTGGCGTTCGAACACGTGCGCGAGTGGTTCTTCCATCTGCGAGAGCTCGTGTGATCCCCTGGCGGTATCACCTCGTCTCGATCATGGCGATCTTCCTGGCGTTGGGTCTGGGTGTGGTCGTGGGGACCACCGTGATCAACCCGGGTCTGGTGAAGAACCTGAACAACCAGACCGACGAGCTGCAGGACGACGTCCGCGGTCTGCTCCAGGACCAGCAGGATCTGGAGGCGGAGCTCGAGACGATGGCGACGTTCGCGGACCAGTCGATGCCGTTCCTGGTCGGCGACGCGCTCTTCGGGCGGCAGATCGTGATCGTGACCGAGGAAGGCGTGGATGCGCGAGCCGTCGCCGAGGCGCGACGAGCGCTCGACCTGTCCGACGGCGAGATCCTGACGACGCTCACGATCCGGCCCTCGATGTCCGGTGGAACCCCGGCGGCGCAACGCGAGCTGGCAACGCTCCTCGGCTTGTCGGCCACCACGTCGTCCGATCTCCTCACCTCCGAGGCGGCGCGGGTCCTCGCGCGTCGCCTGGCGACGGATCCCGCCGGCGATCTCTCCGGTTCCCCCGATCCCCTGGGCGAGATGCTCTCGCAAGGGTTCATCACGTCCTCGGCGCCCGGCATCTCCGACTCCACGCTGGCCGAGATCGGCGGTCGAGGTCAGCTCGTCGTCGTCGTCGGTGGCGGGACGGTCGATCAACTCTCACCGCCGTCGGACCTGTTCATGCATCCCTTCGTGACCGAGCTGCTCGCGTCGGGGGTCGTCACGGGCGCCGGGGAAGGCGTGGCGGCGAACGACGGCTTCGTGACCGAGCTCCGATCGACGGTCGACGACTCCTCCGGGTCTCCGCTGGTGACCGTGGACAACATCGACCTCCCCATGGGGGCCTCCGCGATGGTGCTGGGTCTGCAGGAGGCCCTGTCGAGCGGCGTCGGCGGGGACTACGGCGTGAAGGACGGAGCGACGCGGCTGCTCCCGCCGGTGGGATGACCACCGGGGAGCCACGGATCGTCGCCCTGGTGCCCGCGCGGGACGAGGAGGACGCCGTCGCCCAGACGATCCAGGCCCTGCGCGGCCTGCCGCTCGACGACATCGTCGTCGTGGACGACGGGTCCTCCGACGCCACCTCGGCGGTCTCACTCACCGCCGGAGCCACGGTGCTCCGGATCCGAGGTCATGCCGGAAAGGGGGGCGCCATGGAGGGCGCGCTCGACCGGCTGCCGCCGGCCGACGTCTGGTTGTTCGCCGATGCGGACCTCGGCTCCAGCGCCGTCGGCCTCGCGACATTGCTCGACGTGGTGCTCTCCGGCCGTGCCGACATGGCGATCGCGATGTTCCCGCCTCAGGCGGGCGGCGGGATGGGGACCGTGAGGCGTGCGTCGGCGACGGCGATCCGACTGCTGTCTCGTTACCGGCCGGAGGCGCCGCTCTCGGGCCAACGAGCCGTGACGGCGGGCTGCCTGGCCGCCGTGCGCCCCCTGGCCGCGGGGTTCGGGGTCGAGACCGCCATGACGATCGACGCGGTCCGCGCCGGGTTCCGGGTGGAGGAGGTCCCGGTGCCGGGACTCACGCACCGCGCCACCGGCCGGAGCCTCCGTGGATTCGCCCATCGGGGCCGTCAGGGCTTCCATATCGCACGCGCGGCGACGGCGCGGGCGGTGCGTCTGCGGTGAGGTCGGGACGATTGGTGGTCGAGAACCATCGAGGCGTGTTGGTGCCTCGGACGCTGGGGATCTGGCTCGCGGTCGCCGCCGCCGGGTCCACCGCCCTGATCGCGATCACCGGGTGGCCGACGGCCGTGGTCCGGGCGGGATGGGGGGCGTGCGCGGCGACGCTGCTCGTGTTCGCCGCCGGGCTGGTCGACGACTTGTTCTCGACCGGTCCGCGCGGCGTTCGGGCTCACGTTCGCGGGCTGGCAGCCGGCCGTGTCAGCACGGGGATCGTGAAGGTGATCGTGATCGTGGCGGCGGCCGTCGTGGCGATCGCCCTCCAACCGGGTAGGTCGGGATGGTCCCGGCTCGCGGGCGTGGTGCTGGTGGCGGCATGCGCCAACGTGTGGAACGGACTCGACGTGCGGCCCGGCCGAGCGTTGAAGTTCGGCCTTCTCGTGTTCCCGGCGTGCGTCGGCGTGGACCTCGGCGCGCTCCCGACCCTTCCCGGCGTCGTGCTCGGTTGCGTGGTCGCGCTCGGCTTCGACCTGCGGGAGCGGGCCATGCTCGGTGATGGGGGCGCCAACCTGCTCGGTTTCACCATCGGGCTCGGCCTCTACCTCGTCCTTCCCGGTTGGGGAGTGGTCGTGTCCGCGGTCGTCGCCGTCGCTCTCAACGCGATCGCCGAGACCGTCACGCTGTCCCGGGTGATCGACGCGGTGCCTCCGCTCCGCTGGTTCGACGCGCTCGGACGTCTTCCGGCTTGAGAAACATCGTCGCGCGAGCACATTCCCGACGCGAACTCCGGCGGCGTGTCGGGAGCGTCTGCTAGGCTCGCATCCCGTGGTGAAAGCGCAACCGAAGTTCATCTTCGTCACGGGTGGAGTCGCCTCCGGCCTCGGCAAAGGCATCACCACCGCCTCGCTCGGCCGCCTCTTCAAGTCCCGCGGACTGAAGGTCGCGATCCAGAAGCTCGACCCGTACATCAACGTCGACCCCGGCACGATGAACCCGTTCGAGCACGGCGAGGTGTTCGTGCTGGACGACGGCTCGGAGACCGACCTCGACCTGGGTCACTACGAGCGGTTCGTCGACGAGGATCTGCATCGCGGCTCCAATTTCACGACGGGCGCCGTGTACTCGAGCGTCATCGCGAAGGAGCGCCGCGGCGACTACCTGGGGAAGACGGTCCAGGTCATCCCGCACATCACCGACGAGATCAAGGAACGGATCAAGGCGCTGGCCGAGACCGAGGCCGCCGACCTGGTGGTCGTCGAGATCGGCGGCACCGTCGGCGACATCGAGTCGCTCCCGTTCCTCGAGGCCGTGCGACAGTTGCGGAACGAGATCGGTCGCGACAATTGCGCATTCGTCCACGTGTCGTTGATGCCGTTCATCGGGCCGTCCGGCGAGCTGAAGACCAAGCCGACGCAGCACTCGGTCAAGGAGCTGCGTTCGCTCGGCCTCCAGCCCGACGTGATCGTCTGCCGTTCCGACCGCCCGTTCGGCCGGAACCTCAAGGAGAAGATCTCGCTGCTCTGCGACGTGCCGATCAGCGGCGTGATCTCCGCGATCGACGCGCCGTCGATCTACAAGATCCCGCTGGTGCTCCACAAGGAAGGTCTGGACGCCGAGCTCGCGCGTCACCTGCGGATCGACGCCGAACCGGATCTCACCGAGTGGGAGACGCTCGTCGAGCGGATCGATCGCGCCACCGAGCCCGTCACGATCGCGGTCGTCGGCAAATACGTGAACATGCGCGACGCCTACCTGTCCGTGATGGAGGCGTTGAAGCACGGTGGGTTCGCGCACGGTGCCGACGTGCAGATCGAGTGGGTCGCGTCGGACGACCTGGGAGGGTCCGCCACAGAAGAGGCGCTGGCCAACGTCGACGGCATCCTGATCCCCGGCGGCTTCGGGGTGCGCGGCGTCGAGGGCAAGGTCGCGGCTGTGCGCTACGCGCGCGAGCGGGGTGTGCCGTTCCTGGGCATCTGCCTCGGGCTGCAGTGCGCGGTGATCGAGTTCGCGCGGCACGTCTGCGGACTGGAGGGCGCGAACTCGAGCGAGTTCGACCCGGCCACCCCGCACGCCGTGATCGACCTGTTGCCCGAGCAGAAGAACATCACCGACATGGGCGCCACCATGCGACTCGGTGCGCAGCCCTGCTACATCGTGCCGGGCACCCTCGCGGAGCGATGCTACGAGGCGCCGGTCGTCGAAGAGCGCCACCGCCATCGTTGGGAGGTCAACCCGGCGTACCACGACACGCTCCAGGAGGGGGGCCTGGTGCTCTCCGGGAACTCGCACAACGGCCGACTGACCGAGATCATCGAGCTCCCCGATCACCCGTTCTTCATCGCCGGGCAGTTCCACCCCGAGCTGCGCTCCCGGCCCACGCGTCCGCACCCGCTCTTCCGGGAGTTCGTCCGCGCGGCGCAGACGCATCGGCGCGCGCGCGCAGAGCGGATCGTCACCGTCAGCTGAGCCGTATCGGACCATGGCGGAGCTGGATCAGCCGACCGGAAGCCGCTCCGTGTTCGACGGTGTCGTCCTGCATCTGGAGATCGAGGACTGGCCGGGGTTGCCTCCGCACGAGGTCGTCCACCATCCAGGAGCCTCCGCGATCCTGGCGCTCCTTCCGTCCGACGACGTGATCCTGGTCAAGCAGTTCCGCCCGGCGGTGCGCCGGTCGCTGACCGAGATCCCGGCCGGCTTGCTGGACGTCGAAGGGGAGGATGCCCTGACGTGCGCGTCACGGGAGCTGTTCGAGGAGACGGGGTTCCGGCCCCGGGAGATCGAGTTCCTGGGCGGCTACTACGCCTCGCCCGGGTTCACCGACGAGTACGTGCACCTGTTCTGGACGCGGGCGGAGGCCGAGCCTGAAGGTGACGCGGAGGACGGCATCGAGGTGATCCGTGTGCCGTTCGCCCGCATGATCGAGTCGGCGCGCGCCGGGCGGATCCGCGACGTGAAGACGGCCCTCGCGTTGCTGCTGGCCGCGGAACGGCCCCCGCCGCCATGAGCCGAGGCGCGCTTCGAGCGGTGCGCCGCGCTCCGCTAGGCTTGATCGATCGTCGGCTGGCGAGGGGGCTCCGATGATCGTCGGCATCCCGACGGAGGTCAAGGACAACGAGTTCCGGGTCGCCGCGACCCCCGAGGGGATCCGTGAGCTGATCCACGCGGGACACCGCGTCGTGGTCCAGTCCGGAGCCGGTCAGGGCTCGGCGCTCCCCGACGTCGACTTCCTGGCCGCGGGAGCCGAGATCCTGCCCGACGCCGACGCGGTGTTCGCCGCGGCCGACATGATCCTCAAGGTGAAGGAGCCGCAACCCCAGGAATACGAGCGGTTCCGCGAAGGGCAGCTCCTGTTCACGTACCTCCACCTGGCCGCTGACGAAGGGCTGACGCGGTTCCTCGCAGGGCGACGGGTGACGGCGGTCGCGTACGAAACCGTGCAGTCGCTCGACGGGCGGCTCCCGCTCCTCGCACCCATGTCCGAGATCGCCGGACGCATGGCGCCTCACTGCGGGGCCAGCAACCTGGAGCGGCCCAAGGGGGGCAGGGGCGTGCTGATGGGGGGCGCGTCCGGCGTGAGGCCGGCGAACGTCGTCGTGCTGGGCGCCGGGATGGCGGGGACGAACGCCGCCTGGATCGCCGCCGGGATGGAGGCGGAGGTCGCCATCGTCGACAAGAACGTCGAACGTCTGCGGTTCGTCGATCAGATCTGGCGCGGACGGATCCAGACGGTCATGTCCAGCCGGCTGGCGATCGAGCGGCTCGTGACGAGCGCGGACCTGGTGATCGGGGCGGTCCTCGTCCCGGGGGCGAAGGCGCCGCGACTGGTGAGCGAGGACGTGGTCGCGGGCATGCTCCCTGGCGCGGTCGTGGTGGACATCTCGATCGACCAGGGTGGGTGTTTCGAGACCTCGCACATGACGACGCACTCCGACCCCACCTATGTGTCGCACGGTGTCGTCCACTACTGCGTCGGCAACATGCCCGGCGCCGTCCCGCGCACATCGACGTACGCCCTCACCAACGTGACGATCCCGTACGCGCTCGAGATCGCGAACGACGGGTTGGAGGACGCCATCCGCCGCGACCCCGCGCTGGCGCTGGGGGTGAACGTCTACGACGGGCGGGTGACGAACGGCGGCGTGGCGGAAGCACACGGGCTGCCGATGACCCCCCTCGCTTCGCTCGTGGACGGTCTGGGCTAGCGGCCGGCCACAGGCGATGGGGGACACGCTCACCGTGTGGGCCGGGCGGTACCTCGACCATCTCGCCGTCGAGCGTGGCCTGTCGGCGAACACGCTCGCCGCGTATCGGCGCGACCTCCGACGCTACGCGGCGTTCTGCGAGAAGCGCGACATCGTGGATGCAACGGCCGTCGACGAGAAGGCCGTCCGCTCGTTCGTCGCCTCCATCTCCGCGTCGACGTGGGGTGCTGACGAACGTCCGTACAGCGCGCGATCGGTCGCCCGCACGCTCTCGTCGGTCCGGACGTTCCACCGGTTCCTGCTTCGTGAAGGGGCGACCGATCGCGATCCGGCTGCCGCCGTCGTGCAGCCGAAGCTTCCGCGGTCGCTCCCGCATCCGCTGACGGTCGACGACGTCGCGCGACTCCTGGAAGCACCGGACACGACGACGCTCGTCGGGATCAGGGATCGCGCGATCCTGGAGGTCTTGTACGGGGCGGGGCTCAGGATCTCCGAGCTGGTGGGGCTCGACGTCGACGACGTGGACCTGGAGGACGGATACGTCCGGGTCGTGGGGAAGGGGGGCAAGGAGCGGGAGGTGCCGCTGGGGACGTTCGGCCGCGACGCCGTCTCGATCTACCTGGAGCGAACGCGCCCGGCGTTCGCGTCCAAGGCGAGCCGGGCGGCGCTCTTCCTGAACCAGCGGGGCGGACGGTTGACCCGCCAGAGCTGCACCCGGCTGCTCGCGGCGGCGGTGGAGTTCGCCGGGGTCGATCGCCGGGTCACGCTCCACACGCTGCGGCATTCGTTCGCCACACACCTCCTCGAGGGAGGGGCGGACGTCCGCGTGGTACAAGAGTTGCTCGGTCACGCGAGCGTCGCCACCACGCAGATCTACACCTTGGTGACGAAGGACCACCTCCGTGAGGTGTACTACACGTCGCACCCGCGCGCTCGGCGCGGGGCGGGTCGGAAGGGCGGAACCGGATGAGCGACGAGCAGATGGTCGAGCGCATGCGGCGTGCGCTGACCGAGCAGCGAGCGCACCTCCGGCAGGAGATCGCCGAACAAGGGGCCGACCCCGACGGCGACGAGGTGTCGTTCGTGGACGACTCGGGTTTCTCCGATCGATCGCACAGCACCCAGGAGCGGTCCCGCCTCATCTCCGTCGTGGAAGCGCTGCGCAGCGACCTGGCCGACGTCGAGCGATCCCTCGGCCGCATCGAGGACGGTACGTATGGTTCGTGCGAGCGGTGCGGCAAACCCATCGGCCCGGACAGACTCGAAGCGCGGCCGTGGGCGTTGGTGTGCATCGACTGCAAGCAGAAGGAACGCCGTTGAGCGAGCGGCGGGTTCCGAGGGTGTTGCTCGTCGTCTGCGACTCGTGGGGCGTGGGCGACGCGCCGGACGCCGACGCGTACGGCGATGCCGGCGCCGATACGTTGGGGAACGTGGCGCGTGCGGTAGGCGGCGTACGCGCCCCCAACCTCGAGGCGTCGGGATTGGGGCACCTCACCGCGATCGAAGGGGTGCCGCCGCGTGCCGACGAGGGCTCCGCCCACGGGCGCGCCACGGAGCGTTCGGCCGGGAAGGACACCACGACCGGGCACTGGGAGATGATGGGCATCAGGCTCGAGCGGGCCTTCCCCTTGTACCCCATGGGGTTCCCGCCCGAGATCGTCGAGGCGTTCCAGGAAGGGATCGGCCGCGAGATCTTGGGCAACGTTCCCGCCTCGGGCACCGAGATCATGGCGGAGCTGGGCGAGGAGCACGTCCGCACGGGCAAGCCCATCGTCTACACCAGCGGCGACTCCGTGTTCCAGATCGCGACCCACAAGGACGTCGTGCCGTTGGCAACGCTGTACGAGTGGAGCCGGGTCGCGCGGCGGTTGCTGACGGGCGAGCACACCATCGGTCGCGTGATCGCACGTCCCTTCGAGGGTCAAGCGGGTGCGTTCGTCCGATCACCCGAGCGGCGGGATTTCGCGGTGCCGCCACCCGGTCCGACCGTGCTCGACCAGCTCCAGTCGGCAGACGTCGCCGTGTACGGGGTCGGGAAGATCCGCGACATCTTCTCGGGCCAGGGGATCACCGAGGGCCGCTACTCGGATTCGAACGACCACGGGATGGACCTGACGCTCGAGTATCTCCGGCGGCCGGCGCCGGCGTTCGTGTTCACGAACCTGGTGGACTTCGACTCGAAGTTCGGGCACCGCAACGACGTCGGCGGGTACGCGAAAGCGATCGAGGCGTTCGATCGACGCCTGCCCGAGCTCGTCGGCGCGCTCGACGGCGGGGTCCTGTTCATCACCGGGGACCATGGGTGCGACCCCACCACCCCGTCCACCGACCACACGCGCGAGCGAACGCCGTTGCTCGCCGCCGGCCTGTCCGGCGGCCCGTTCGACATCGGGACCCGGGAGTCGTTCGGCGACCTCGGCCACACGATCGCCCAGCTCCTGGGGGTGGAGGTCGAGGGTCTGGACGGGTCGAGCTTCGCCGACCGTCTCGGGATGTCGGCGTGACCCTCCGCGACCCGCGCGACATCGTTGCCGCGAAGCGGGACGGCCACATCCTCGCGCCGGGTGACATCGAGACATTCATCCAGGCGTACACCGCGGGCGAGGTCTCCGATGCGCTCGCGGCGGCGTTCCTCATGGCGAGCCTGGTACGCGGGCTCGACGACGAGGAGACGCTCGCCATGACTACGGCCATGATCGATTCCGGTGAGACGGTGACGTTCGGGGACCTCGGCCGTCCGTCCGTCGACAAGCACTCGACGGGTGGCGTCGCCGACGGCGTCACGCTCGCGTTCGCCCCGATCGCCGCTGCGCTCGGGATGGCGGTGGCCAAGCTCTCCGGCCGCGGACTGGGACACACCGGCGGGACGCTCGACAAGCTCGAGTCGATCCCCGGCCTGCGGACCGATCTGTCGTCCGAGGAGATCGCCCGGCAGGTGACCGAAGTGGGGTGCGCCGTCGCGGCGCAGTCCGCGAACCTCGTCCCGGCCGACGGCAAGCTCTACGCCCTCCGAGACGCCACCGCCACCGTTCCCTCCGTCCCGCTGATCGCGGCGAGCGTGATGTCGAAGAAGCTCGCGGTGCAGACCGATCTGATCCTCCTCGACGTCAAGGCCGGCTCGGGCGCGTTCATGAAGACACCCGAAGAGGCCGAGGTCCTGGCCCGTGCGTGCTTGGCGCTCGCCACCGGATGGGGGCGCGCCGCGCACGTGGCCGTGACCGACATGTCGCAGCCACTCGGGGACGCGGTCGGCAACGCACTCGACATCGTGGAAGCGGTGCACCTGCTGCGCGGGTCGTTCCGCGGACGGCTCCGGGACCTGGCCGTGGCGTTCGCGGCGAAAGCGCTGGAGACCACCGAGCAGGTCGGCCACGATGAGGCGGTGTCGCGCGCCGAGCTCGCGATCGACGGCGGTGAGGCGTTGGAGCGGTTCCGCCGCATGATCGAGGCGCAGGGCGGAGATCCCCACGTGGTCGACGATCCCGAGGCCGTGCTGCCGGCGGCACCCGTCGTCCTGCCGATCGACGCCGGCCGGACGGGTACGCTCGCGGCCGTGGATGCGGAGTCGATCGGAGCGGCGAGCGTCGGCCTCGGAGCGGGTCGGATCCGCAAGGGCGATCCGATCGACCCGGCCGTGGGGCTCGTCGTGCGCGCCAAGATCGGCGATCGGTTGGTGGCGGGAGAGCCGATCGGCTGGGTGCACGCTCGCTCGGCGGATGACGCGGGCGAGGCCACTCGCCGCGTGCTGTCGGCGATCACCGTGAGCGATGGTGACGTGCCGCCCCCTCCGCTCGTCCATCGGTGGATCGAGGGCGGGCAGCCGCGGTGACCAACACCCGGTTCGCGCTGTATCTGGCGGCTTCGCTGCTGATCGGGATGAGCGGCCGCGAGTTCGCGCGTGCGTGGATGGCCTCCCGGCTGCACGACCCGACCCCGCGGCTGTGGGGCCGGCTCACACTGAGTCCACGTGCCTGGTTCGAGCCGTTCGGGAGTGGGCTGTTGCCCGGCCTGATCCTCGTGCTCTGGGCCGTCGGCGGCACGTTCATCCCGCCGCCCGTCGCCTACGGCAAGGCGGCCCCGGTCGATCCCAACTACTTCCGCCAGCGCACCCGGGACACCGTGATCGCGTCGCTGGCCGGTCCCGTCGCGAACGTCGCGCTCGCCGCTATCGGCGGGGTGCTGCTGCGCGCCGGCATCACCGGAGAAGTGGCCCTCGTCGCTCGGGCGTTCTTGCTGGCCAACCTCTCGTTGGCCGTTTTCCACCTGGTCCCGCTCCCCGGGCTGGACGGCGCGCGGATGCTGGCGCTCGCCCTCCCCCCACGGGCGGCGGAGGTGTACCGCAACGCGGACCAGTACCTCCCACTGTTCGTGCTGATCGTCTTGTTCCTGTTCGGCGGACCGCTGATCTCGATCGTGCGGACGCTCACGGACTCGCTCTGCACGCTGCTCTCCGGGCTTCCCTGCTACGGGTAGCTCCCCGGTCGGGGACGGGGGCCGCGCTATCATCGGCCATCGACGACGCCACCCCCGCTCCCGACCGCAGCGCCCGCGTGCTGACGGGTTTCCGACCCACCGGGCCGCTGCATGTCGGCCACTGGGCCGGGAACGTCGGTAACGCCGTCCGCCTCCAGGAGGAGGGGTACGAGTGCTTCTACTTCGTCGCGGACTGGCACATGCTCACGACGCACTACGATCGAACCGAGATGCTGCCGCTCAGCGGTGGACGGACTCGTGCTCGACCTCCTGGCGTCGGGGATCGACCCGTCGCGGTCGGTCGTCTACCGACAGTCCGACCTGCCCGAGGTCGCGGAGATGGCACTGCTGCTCGGCATGATCACGCCCCTCGGGTGGCTGGAGCGCGTGCCGACGTACAAGGAGCGGCTTCGCGACATGGCCGAGCGTGACATCGCGAACCTCGGCCTGCTCGGGTACCCCGTGCTGCAGACCGTGGACATCACGATCGTGCAGGGCGAGCTCGTGCCGGTGGGGGAGGACCAGGTCTCGCATCTCGAGATCTCGCGAGAGATCGTCCGCCGGTTCAACCGCCTCTACGGTGACGTGCTCCTGGAACCGCAGGCGCTGCTGTCCGACTTCCCCATGATCCCCGGATCCGACGGCAGGAAGATGTCGAGCTCGCTGGACAATGCGATCGAGCTCGACGACGACCCCGACACGGTCCGCGCGAAGGTTCGCATGTTCATCACGGACCCGGAGAAGGTCCGGCGCGGCGACCCCGGCCGGCCGGAGATCTGTCCGATATTCGCCTTGCACCGCAAGTTCTCTCCCGACATCGTCGAGTGGACCGAGGAGCACTGCCGGACCGGCGAGCTCGGGTGCGTGGACTGCAAGACCGAACCTCGCCGACCGGATCGTCGAGCAGCTCGCGCCGTTCCGGGAACGCCGCGCGGAGCTCGCCGCGAACCCGGACTGGTCTCCGACGTGCTCGCAGCCGGGGTCGACCGGGTCCGGCCGATCGTCGAGGCGACGATGGCCGCCGTACGGAACGCGATGCATTTCGGATGAGCGACGCGAGCGCGGTCCGCCGACGGGCAGCTTCGCCGTCGAGCTCCCGGTCTTCACGGGGCCGTTCCGGCTGCTGGCCGAGCTGATCCTGGAGCAGAAGGTCGACGTCTGCGACGTCGCGGTCGCGACCGTCACCGACGGGTTCCTGCGACGCACGCGGCGACGGAGGCCGAGGGGTGGAACCTGGAGGAGGCGACCTGGTTCCTGGCGATCTGCGCGATGCTCCTGGAGCTGAAGGTCGGCCGGCTGATGCCGCGCCACACGGAGCCGGACGAGGAGGATCTGCTGGGTGCCTCGCCCGACCTGGCGTACGCGCGGAGCACTCGAGCTGGCGGCGTTCCGGAAGGTGGCGGTCGGAGATCGCGCGCCGGCTGGAGGACGAGGCGCGGTACTTCGCGCGCGACGTCGGCCCTGGACCGGAGTTCTCGCACCTGTACCCCGACCCGATGGAGGCGATCGTCAGCCGACGACCTGGCGCGGCTGGCGGCGCAGCTGCTCCGGCCGCCACCGACGCTCGACCTCTCGCACGTGACGCCGATCCGCTACTCGGTCGACGGATGCCATGACCGCGGTCCGCGAGCGGATGGCGGACTTCGGCGGGCCGCGATCGTTCCGCGACCTGGTGGCGGATTGCGCGGACCGCATCCACGTGGTGGTGCGGTTCCTGGCCATCCTCGAGCTGTACCGTGAAGGGAAGGTCGAGCTCCAGCAGGCGGCGACGTTCGGCGAGATCGAGGTCGAGTGGAATGGCTGAACCCGAGCAGATCGATGACGGCGCCCCGGGACACGACACCCGCGCGCTCGAGGCCCTGTTCTTCGTCTCGGACGAGCCGATCACGGCCTCCGTCCTGGCGCAGGCGCTCGATGTCGACCGCCGGGCCGTCGAAGCGGCTCTGCGATCGGCTCGCACGCGAGCTGGAGGACCGCGGCTCCGGCTTGGTCCTGCGCAACGTCGCCGGCGGGTGGCGGCTCTACACGCACCCGGACACGGCGCCGATCGTGGAGCAGTTCGTGCTGTCGTCGCGCCAGGCCCGGCTCACGAAGGCTGCGCTCGAGACGCTCTCGATCGTCGCGTACAAGCAGCCCGTGACCCGGCACCAGGTCTCGGCGATCCGAGGCGTCAACTCCGACGGCGTCCTGCGTGCGCTCACGGACCGCGGCCTGATCGAGGAGGCCGGCCGCGAGGAGACGCCCGGGCGGCCGGTCCTGTACGGCACGACGCCCGGGTTCCTGGAGCGGCTCGGCCTGCCGTCGCTCGCCTCGTTGCCGTCGCTGGCCCCGCTGTTGGGCGTCGACGCGGAAGACCTCTCTGAGGAGGCTGCGGCTCCCGACGCCCAGGACGTGGTCGCGGTGGACCTGACGACCGAGGCCGACCGGAGCCGGAGCCTCAGCCGTCCGACGACGCTCCCGCCTGACCCGTGCCCGTGGAGCGCGTCCAGCGCGCGCTGGCCCGGGCGGGGTTCGGCTCGCGTCGAGCCTGCGAGGAGCTGATCGTCGACGGTCGCGTGACCGTCAACGGTACGGTCGCGACCCTCGGCGACCGGGTCGATCCCGGACATCGACGCGGTCACGGTCGACGGCGTCGACCGTGAACCTCGACCCCAACGTGAGGTACTACGCCCTGCACAAGCCGCTGGGCGTCGTGACCACGATGCACGACCCGCAGGGCGCCCCGACATCCGCGGCGTACCTGCCGGAGAGGGCCCCCGCGTGTTCCCGGTCGGCCGGCTCGACCGCGACAGCGAAGGGCTGCTCCTGCTCACGAACGACGGGGAGCTCGGGCAACCGCCTGCTGCACCCGCGCTATGCGATCGAGAAGGAGTACCTGGCGGAGGTGGAGGGGGCGCCGACGGAACGGCAGCTCGCGCGCCTGCGGCGCGGGCGTCGAGCTGGAGGACGGACTGGCGAAGCCGACGTCGGTGCGGATGGTGGCCTCGAGCGGTCCGCGCGGCGCGATCCGGCTCACGATGACGGAGGGGCGCAAGCGCGAGGTGCGGCGGCTGCTGGCCGAGGTCGGGCTCCCGGTCGTGCGGCTGGTCCGCCTGCGCATCGGCCCGGTGCGGCTGGGCGACCTGGCGCCCGGGCGCGCTCCGCGAGCTGACGGTGGACGAGGTCCGCGCTCTCGCGCGTGTCACCGACATGTAGCCTTGTCCTTCCGGGGCATGGCTCCCGGGGAGGGAACGTGATGAGGGTTCGTGCCGCCCGTGGGGCCATCGTCGTCGCGCACGACGACGCCGAGTCTCGTGCTCGACGCCACCGAGCGACTGCTCGCGGCCGTGCTCGAGCGCAACGCCATCGAGCCGGACGACCTGATCAGCGTCTTGTTCACGGTCACCGACGACCTCCGCTCCGCGTTCCCCGCCGAGGCCGCACGCCGGATGGGGCTCGGGCGCGTGCCGCTGATGTGCGCCCGCGAGATCCCCGTCGCGGGGTCCATGCCGTCGGTGGTCCGGCTCCTCGTGCACTTCCACTCGGACCGGACGCTCGACCAGGTGGTGCACGTCTACCTCGACGGCGCGGAGTCGCTGCGCGATGACCTCGACGGCTGAACGCGTCGCCGTCGTCGGCACCGGGCTGATCGGGACGTCGATCGCCATGGCCGCGGCGCGTGTCGGGTGCGACGTCTCGGGCTGGGACGTGGATGCGGGGACCCTGGCGCCTCGCCGCGGACCGCACGGCGATCCGGCTCGGAGACCGTCGTTGGAAGCCGCGGTCGCGGACGCCGACATCGTGATCGTCTGCGCGCCGGTCCCGGCCATCCCGGACCTCGTGGCCCGGGCGCTCGCGGCCGCCCCCGACGCCGTCGTCACGGATGCCGGGAGCATCAAGGATCACGTCGTCCGCGAGGTGGCCTCGCTGTCGGGCGCCGCGGCCGGCCGGTACGTCGGCGGACATCCGATGGGTGGCTCGGAGCGATCCGGGCCGGAGCACGCGTCCGCATCGGTGGTCGACGGCATCGTCTGGGTGCTGACGCCCTCCGAGGGCTCGGAGGCCGGGCGCGGTCGGCGGCCCTCGAGGCTGGATCGGACGGATCGGCGGGCGCCCGGTGCGGATGACGCCGGCGCGTCACGACCGGCTCGTCGCGTTCGTCAGCCACCTTCCGCAGGTGGCCTCGACGGCGTTGATGGGCCTGGCGGCGACCGAGGAGGCCGACGAGCCGGACATCCTGCTGCTGGCCGCGGGCGGGTTCCGCGACCTCACGCGGCTGGCCTCGTCGAACCCGGCCCTGTGGAGCCAGATCCTGCCTGTCGAACCGTGAGGCGATCGCCGAGGCGATCGACCTCTACTCGGCCCGGCTGGCGGACCTGCGCGCGATGGTGGTCGAGGGTCGCGGCGACGACGTGGAGGGGACGTTCGACGAGGCGAAGCGCGCCCGGCTCCGCCTGGCGGCCAAGCCGCAGGTGCGGGCCGGCGTGGCGGTGCTCCAGGTCCAGGTGCCCGACCGGCCGGGCGCGCTGGCCGAGCTGACGTCGGTCCTCGCGGAGCACGCGGTGAACATCGAGGACCTCCAGATCGTGCACTCGCCCGAGGGCGGCCGGGGCACCGTCCACCTCACCGTCGCCGCCACGTCCGTCGAGGCCGCGCTCACGGTGCTCGCGTCCCGGTCCTTCGACCCGATCCGGCTGGCCTGAGGGTCGCGACGTGCGCGTCCGCGTGATCCCCGGCGGCACCCTCGGCGGAGAGCGCGCGGGTCCCCGGCGACAAGTCCATCGCCCATCGATGGCTGATCCTGGCGGCGACCGCGCGAGGGCGTAGCCGTCTGGTCGGGCTTCCACCTTCCCTCGACGTTCGCTCGACGGCATCCTGCCTCGCACGGTGAGCGACCGAGGTCGACCTGCACTCGAGGCTTGGTGTCGCAACGTTGCGGCGGCCACCGAGGGTCACGGTTCCACGTGGAACGATGACGGTTCCGATCCGCCATCGCGGCCACTTGAGGTCGAGGGTGAGGGCCGTTCGGCGCTCACGGAACCCTCGACGCCGCTCGACTGCGGGAACTCCGGGACCTCGATGCGGCTGCTGGCCGGGCACGCTCGCCGCCGCACCGTTCCGGTCGGTGCTCACGGGTGACCCGAGCCTGTCGAGCGCGACCGATGGAACGCGTGGCGGCGCCGCTGCGGGAGATGGGGGCGATGGTCTCGACCACCGGATGGCCACGCGCCGGTCGAGATCGTCGGCGGCCCGCTGTACGGCATCTCCTGCGTCGCTGCCCGTCCCGACCGCTCAGGTGAAGGGCGCGGTCCTCCTCGCGGGCGTCGCCGCCGAGGGCGAGACGACGGTCACCGAGCCCGCCGCGACCCGGGATCACACCGAGCGGGCGCTCGCGGCCCTGGGTGCGCCCGGTCACGGTCGACGGAACGACCGTCACGCTTCAAGGGCGTGTTCCAGCACGACGCGTTCACCGCTGCCGTGCCGGGCGACGTCTCGTCCGCGGCCTTCCTCGTGGCGGCCGCAGCGCTCACCGGATCGGAGCTGACCGTCCGCGGGGTCGGGCTCAATCCGAGCCGCCTGCACTTCCTCGCGCGTGATGCAACGGATGGGCGTTCGCGTGGAGACTCGTCCGGAGGGCGAGGAGCTGGGGGAGCCGGTCGGCGACCTGTGGGTGGCGCCGGGAGCCGAGCTCCGGGGGACGGAGGTCGCCGCGTCGGAGCTGCCCCTGGTGATCGACGAGGTGCCGATCCTGGCGTTGCTGGCCACGCACGCCCGCGGAGAGACGTGGTTCATGGGCGCGGCCGAGCTCCGCGCGAAGGAGAGCGACCGCCTCACGGGGGTCGCCGAGGGCGTACGCACGCTGGGGGGACACGCGGGGGTGGAAGGCGACGACCTGGTGGTGCCGGGCGGAGGACTCCGGGGAGGGATCGCGGACGGCCGAGGGGACCACCGGCTGGCGATGGCGTTCGCCGTCGCGGCGCTGGCGGCGGACGGCGCCCAGCGAGATCGAGGGCATGGAGGCCGCCGACGTGTCGTTCCCGGGGTTCGTCCAGACGCTCCGGGGCTCGGCGCCACCATCGAGGTGCGTGACGTGAGCCGCCTCCACGTGATCGCGATCGACGGCGCCGCCGGCGTCGGGAAGAGCACCCTGGCACGAGGTCTGGCCGAGGCGATCGGCCTGCCGTACGTCAACACCGGCATCATGTACCGGGCCCTCACGCTCGCGGCGCTCGACGCCGGGGTCGACCCGGACGACGGGGACGCGCTCGCCGGGCTGATGTCGAGGTTGAGGTTCGATCTGTCGCGGGACACGCCGCCCGAGCTCGAGGTCGAGGGTTCGCCGCCGTCGCCCGCGCTCGAGTCCGAGCGGGTCGAGGCTGAGGTCTCGCACGTGGCCCGTCACCCACAGGTCCGGGCCCTGATGCGTGAGGCTCAACGTGCGCTCGGCCTCGCGGGCGCCGTGGTCGAGGGTCGAGACATCGGTTCGGTCGTCTTCCCCGATGCCCCGCTCAAGCTGTTCCTCACCGCGGCGCCTCACACGCGGGTCGAGCGACGCGCGGAGCAGCGAGGGGCGGCCGATCCGGATCGCCGTGCGAGGAGGCGCTGCACCGCCGCGACGCCAGGGACGCACGGGTGAACCCCTTCGAGCCTGCCGCCGACGCCGTCGTCCTGGACACCGGCGACCGGACGGTCGATGAGACGCTCTCGATCGCGTCGCGCTCGTTCGCGAGCGACTGCCGGAGCTCTTCGCGATGAGCGGCGTTCCGAAGGTCGCTGTGATCGGCCGGCAGAACGTCGGCAAGTCGACGTTGGTCAACCGGCTGTTCGGACGGCGCGAGACGATCGCCGATGAGATGCCCGGTGTCACCCGCGACCGTGTCGAGGTGCAGACCACGTGGCGCGATCGGACGTTCGCCCTGGTCGATACCGGCGGCTACACGCGCGTCGCTCGCGGGATCGAGTCGCTCGTGGCGAACCAGGCCGACCGCGCCGCCGCCGAGGCCGACCTCATCCTGCTGATCGTGGACGTGCAGGCCGGGGTCACCGAGGAGGACGCGGCGCTCGCTCGGCGTCTCCGCCGGTCGACCGTTCCGGTGCTGGTGGTCGCGAACAAGGCCGACGGCGACCGTGAGGAGGCCGACGTGGCCGCGCTGTACTCGCTCGGCCTGGGCGAGCCCGTTCCCGTCTCCGCCCTCCACGGTCGAGGCGCCGGCGACCTGCTCGACCGCGTCGTGCAGCTCCTGCCCGAGCCGGCGGAGGACGAGGCGAGCCGACGAGGACGACGCCGGGGGAGCCTCGGTTCGCGCTGGTCGGTCGCCCGAACGTCGGCAAGTCGTCGATCTTCAACAGCCTGATCGGCGAGGAACGCTCCGTCGTCTATCAGGAGGCGGGTACCACGCGCGACAGCGTGGACGCGCTGCTCGAGTGGCCGAGCGGTCCCGTCCGGTTCGTCGACACCGCCGGCATGCGACGGCAGACGCGCGTGAGCGGCGTCGAGTACTACGGCTTCGTGCGCGCCACGCGCGCCATCGAACGGGCCGACGTGGTCGTGGTGGTGATCGAGGCCCCGGAGGGATTCACGTCCGAGGACAAGAAGATCGTGGTGCGCGTGCTCGAGGCAGGTCGAGGGTTGCTGATCGCCGCCAACAAGTGGGACCTGGTCGAGGAGAAGGACCGGACGTTCAAGCGCCTCGCCGAGGAGGCGACGCTCTTCGCCAACGCGACCATCATGCGGACGTCGGCCACGCGCGGGACAAGGTGTTCACCGCCTTCCCCCGCTGCTGCTCGACGTGCGCGAGCGATGGGCCCACCGGGTCTCGACCGCGAAGGTCAACGAGGTCCTGCAACAGGCGCAAGGCGAGAACCCCACGCCGCGGAACGCCGGCAACCTCCACTACGCGACGCAGGTCGGATCGGGGCCGCCGACGTTCGTGATCTTCGGGGGGTCGCGGGAGCCCGACCCGAGCTACCAGCGGTACCTGGAGAACCGGCTCCGGCGGACGTTCGACTACGACGGCGTCCCGATCCGGCTGACGTTCCGGCCCCGGACGCGCGGTCCGAAGCCCGGTGGGAAACGTCACTAGTCTGCATCAGACCAGTAGGTCGCACGGCCGACAGCCCGCTCGGGCGGAGGGTCGCGCTCGCCCCCTTGATACGATGCAGGTCGCGGGACGTGGCGCAGCCTGGTAGCGCACTGGTCTGGGGGACCAGGGGTCGCGGGTTCAAATCCCGCCGTCCCGACGACACTTCCGATCCATCCGCCCGATAGATTGGGCCGATGAACGGGACCGGCCTTCCCGACCGCGCGTCGTCGGCCATCGTCACCCTCCCGAACCTCCTGTCGTTGCTGCGGATCCTGCTGATCCCGCTGTTCGTGTACCTGATCGTGCATCAACCGACGACGACCGCGGGCCTGATCCTGTTCGGCCTGGTGGTGGCGACGGATTGGGTCGACGGATGGGTAGCCAGGCGGACCGGACAGGTGTCCGAGCTCGGCAAGGTCCTCGACCCGGTGGCCGACCGGTTGGCGATCGCCGCGGGCCTGATCGCGCTGGTCGTCCGCGACGTGTTCCCGCTGTGGGCGGCGTTGCTCATCCTGCTTCGAGACGCGGCCGTCCTGATCGCGGGTGGCGTCGTCCTGGCGAAACGTCGCGTGCGTCTCGACGTGCGGTTCATCGGCAAGGTCGCCACGTTCACGCTGATGATGGCCATCCCGTGCGTCGCGTGGGGCAACCTGGAGCTGCCGCTCGCCGAGGCCGCGTTGGTCACGGGGTGGACGACGTTCGCGGTCGGCATCGTCGAGTACTACGTGGCGACCGGCGTGTACGTCGCCGACATCCGCCGCGCGCGTCGCCGGCCCGGTTGACCCGTGACCGGGAGCCATCCACGCGATCGAGCGATGACCCGCTATCGTTCCCGTCGAACCGAGCGACACGTGAGCAGCGACGGAGGAGGCGAGTCCCGTGGAGTACCCGGACGACGTTCGCTACACGAAGGAACACGAATGGGTCCGAACCGAGGGCGGGGTCGTCCGCATCGGCATCACCGACTTCGCGCAGGACGCGCTCGGCGACGTCGTGTACGTGGATCTCCCCGACGTCGGGACCCCGGTGCGCGCCGGCGAGGCGTTCGCCGAGGTCGAGTCCACCAAGTCGGTCTCGGACGTCTTCAGCCCGGTCGAGGGCTCGATCGTGGAGCGGAACCCGCTGCTCGACGAGCACTCCGAGCTGGTGAACCAGCAGCCGTACGGCGATGGATGGCTGGTCCTCGTGACGCCTGCCGACCCCTCGGCGGTCGAGGCTCTCATGGACGCGGCGGCGTATCGCGCGTTCGTGGAGGATGGGATCGGCTAGTCGACCGTCGGTCGAGCTTCACGCGTATCGAGGGTTGAGGCCGCACTCGACCCGCTGTTGACCCTCCGTGACCCCTGCGATAACGTCCACGGACCGTCAAGGGTTGAGGGTCGGCCTCCACCTCGACCCTCGGGGGGAGACGGCGGTCGAGGAGGACCTGACGGTGTTCTGTACCCATTGTGGACATCCCAACCGGGACGACGCGCGCTTCTGCGCCGATTGTGGGCGTCCGCTGCACGGTGACCCCACGCTGTCGTTGACCCCGGTCGAGACCGAGGATGAGGCGCAGGATGAGTTCCCCTTCCCTCATGACGAACTCGAGCACGGACAGGCTCTGCTTCTGGTCAAGCGTGGCCCGAACGCCGGGTCGACGTTCCTCCTCACGGATGACGTGACGACCGTCGGACGCAACACGGACAGCGGCGTCTTCCTGGACGACATCACCGTGTCGCGCACGCACGCGACGATCGAGCGGCGCGACGGAGACGCGTTCTTCGTCAAGGACGGCGGGAGTTTGAACGGCACGTACGTCAACGGCGAGCAGGTCGACGAGACCAAGCTCGCGTCGGGCGACGAGGTGCAGATCGGGATGTTCAAGTTGATCTTCTTCGCGGCAGGGGAGTGAGTTGACGATGGCGGGAACGCGCAACTATCAATCGATCGGCGAGGTGTTGGTCTCGGTCAAGACCGAGTTCCCCGACATCACGATCTCGAAGATCCGGTTCCTGGAGGCCGAGGGGCTGATCGAGCCCGAGCGCACGCCGTCGGGCTATCGCAAGTTCTACGTCGACGACGTCGAACGGCTGAAGTCGATCCTGCGGATGCAGCGCGACGAGTACCTGCCGCTCAAGGTCATCAAGGAACGCCTGCTGAAGCAGGGGGATGAGGTCGAGCTCTTCGACGAGGACGGAGTCGCGATCGAGAGCGCCGGCGGCAACGGCGACGCTCTCGCGACCGCCGCCGAGGAACTGGCCGAGGCGCCGACGGGTTTGCAGATGTCGCTCGAGGAGATGTCGGCCGCCACGGGCGTGGAGCGCGACCGGATCAAAGAGCTCGAGTCGTTCGGCATCGTGTGTTCGCATGGACCCGACGGCGCGAAGTACTACGACGGCGACGACTACATCGTGCTGTCGATCGTGAAGGACTTCTTCCGCTTCGGCGTGGAGCCCCGGCACCTGACGATGTACAAGCACTTCGAGGAACGCGAGGCGGACTTCTTCGAGACCATCGTGGCGCCCACGCTCCGGCAGAAGAACCCGGACGCTCGGCGGGCGGCCTCCCAGGCGCTCGCCGACCTCGCGGTCACGTCGCGCAAGTTCAAGCAGGCGTTGCTCCGATCCAACCTGCGGGACAACCTGCAGAGCGCGTGAGGCTCCGCTCTCCTCACACCGGGCGCGCGGCGCTCGTCGTCGCGCTCATCGTCACGGCGCAGGTGCTGCTCGTCGGGCTCGCGTCGGCGCAGCTCTCACCGCCACCGCCCACACCGGTGCCTCCGGACGGGTCCCTGTCGCCGTTCCCGCAGTCGCTGGACACCCCCGCCGACGCGACCCTGCCGCCCGTCCTCTCCGCCCCGAGCGCCATCCTGGCGGACCTCGACACCGGACAGGTGTTGTTCGCGCAGGACGCGGACACGCAACGCCCCATCGCGAGCCTGACGAAGGTCATGACCGGCCTCCTGGTGCTGGAGTCGAGCAACCCGGCCGACGTCGTGACGGTGACCGCCGATGCGGTGATCGCCGAGGACGAGCGGCCGGGCATCTCCGCACTCGGCCTCGAGGTGGGGGAGCAGATCACCGTCGAGGACTTGCTCTACGCGCTCCTGCTGCAGTCGGCCAACGACGCGGCCGTCGCGCTCGCGGACCACGTCTCGGGCTCCGAGGGCCGGTTCGTCAAGGACATGAACGCGCGAGCGGCGCGCTCGGGCATGCGCCGGACCCGGTTCCGCTCCCCGAACGGTCTCGACGACCGCGGCTACTCCACGGCGCGGGACCTGATGACCCTGACCCGCGACCGCGATGGCGATCCCGCGGTTCGCCGACGTCGTCGCGACCATGTTCCACACGATCCCGGCGCCGGACGGCGGTACGCGCGAGCATCCAGAACCGTGACGCGCTGCTCTGGCTGTATGCGGGCGCGAGCGGCGTGAAGACCGGCTATACGTCGCGCGCCGGCTTCTGCGTCGTCGCGACCGCCGAGCGGGACGGCCGGCGGCTGGTCGCCGTCGTCCTCGGCGCGCCGGGCGACGCCTTCTCCGACGCGGCCGCGCTGCTTGGACCACGGGTTCGCCGCGTTCACGGAGCACACGTTCGTGACAGCCGGAGAGCCGGCGGGCGTCGTCGACGCTCCCGGGCGGGAGCGTCCCCGTCGAGGTCGGCGCGGACCTGCTAGGCGCTCGTCCCGATCGCCTCGTTGGACGACGCCACGGAGCTGGTCGTCGTGGACCCGTCCGCCGCGTACCCTCCGGCGCCGGGCGAGCGGGTGGCACGGCTCGAAGATCACGCTCCCCGGTCTCACGGTGGGCCGCGTCCCGCTGGTGGTCTCGTCCGTGCCGCCTCCTCCGCCGATCGAGGACGGCGCGTGGTGGGCGCGCGCCGCCGATGCGCTGGTGCGACGCGATCGGCTCCGCGGTGGACGCGGTCCAGGGCTGAGCGCCGTTCGCCGGCCGTTGCGCGGTCCGACGGGGTTCGGGCTGCTAGGCTCGCGCCGATGACGGAGGTCGCGAGCGTCCTGTACGGGCGCGAGGACATCCGCCGCCGGGTCGAGGAGCTCGGCCGCGCCATCACCGGGGACTACGCGGGGCGAGAACCCGTCCTCATCTCGGTGCTCAAGGGCGGAACGGTGTTCCTCGCGGACCTGATGCGTCAGCTACCCCTGCCGCTCGAGATCCACTTCATGGCGATCAGCCGCTACGGCGACGCGGAGGAGTCGCTCGGGCGCGTCCAGATCCTGCTGGACCTCGACGTCGACCTGGCGGGTCGCGACGTCTTGCTCGTCGAGGACATCGTCGACACCGGTCTCACGCTGTCCTACCTCCTGTCGGTGCTGCGCGCGCGCGGACCCGCGTCGATCGAGGTCTGCGCGCTGCTGGACAAGGCGGTCCGACGGATCGCCCCGCTCTCGGTCCGCTACGCGGGCTTCGACTGTCCGGATCGGTTCGTGGTGGGCTACGGGCTGGACTTCGCGGAGCGGTACCGCAACCTCGCCGACATCATCGCGGTCGACGACCTCAAGGCGCTCCGCGCCGACCCCGACGCGCTCGTTCCCGCTGCTCGCCGCACCGTGAGGTTGCCCGCGCCGGAGGGCGCCCGTACAGTGCAGGGGAGCTCATGATCGAGATGGAACTGACCGGTGTGCGCGTGGAGCTCCCGACCAACCAGCCGATCGTGCTGCTTCGGGAGCGTGGAGGCGAGCGCTACCTCCCCATCTGGATCGGCGCCGCGGAGGCGGCCGCCATCGCGTTGTCGCTGCAGGGGGTACAGACGCCGCGGCCGATGACGCACGACCTGATGAAGACCATGCTCGAGGATCTCGCGGTCCAGGTGCAGCGGATCGTCGTCACCGAGCTCCGCGAGAGCACGTACTACGCGACGATCCACCTGGAGCGCGCGGGGGAGACGTTCGAGATCTCGTCACGGCCGTCCGACGCGATCGCGCTGGCCGTTCGGATGTCCGTGCCGATCTTCGCGCAGGAGGACGTGCTCGCGGAGGCGTCGATCCTGATCCCGGGCGACGAAGAGGAAGAGGTCGAGAAGTTCCGGGAGTTCCTGGACAACGTCCGGCCGGAGGACTTCGACGGCTAGACGAGCGACGGCGGATCGCGCGTGCGGTCGGCTAGCCGTAGAAGAAGACGGTGACCCAGAGCATGCCGTCGACGCGGACGGATCCGATCGCCACCTGACGGAACGCGCGGTTCAGGATGTTGCTCGCGATGGGGCGGGCTGTCCATGAACGCCTCCTGCATCGACTCCACGTCCCGCGACGTGAACCCGACGTTCTCGCCCCAGGTGCGCCACTCGATGCCGTGGAGGTACACGTCGACGTCGCCCGTGTGGAACAGCTCGCCCTGTCGTCGCCATCGCCATGCTGTGGCGCCGCGCGATCACGGACAGCTCGCGGTTCAGCCGGAGCTTCGGCACGTCGAACCGCGCACGGCTGTCGTTCGTCGCCTTGAACAGCCTCCACGCATCGCCGCCGACGGCAGGCGCTGACGCTCGTCGTGCGCCGCAGGTGCACCGATCGGGCCGGCGACGGCCGTGACCGGCGTCGAACCCAGCACCAGCGCCGCCGAGACGGCGGCGCGCGATGCCGATCGAGCGGAGCTTCGGGCGACGGCTCATCTGGGCCTCTCCTGGGTGCTCCGTGGTCATCCGGGAGGTGGTCCTTCGTGTCCATACTAGCCATCGGCGGGTCGGGGGACGCGTCTTGAGTGCCTCCGGGTGGTCGGATATCGCCGTCCCCGGCCGATTGACACGCCCGGACGGCCCGCCTAAGCTCCCGACACACACCGACGTAATTACGGAGCTGTCATGAGCGAGCAGGGTTACCGCGTCCCCGACGTCACCAGGATCGTGCGGCATCACCTATCGCCAGCTCGACTACTGGGCCGAACGGGCCTGGTCACGCCGTCGGTCCGCGATGCCCAGGGCTCGGGGACCCAGCGGCTGTACTCGTTCCAGGACCTGGTGTCGCTGAAGGTCATCAAGAACCTGCTCGATACCGGCATCTCGCTCCAGCGCGTGCGCAAGGCGGTCGAATATCTCCAAGAGATGGATCGCCCGACCCACGGGGTGACGCTCATGTCCGACGGCAACGGGGTCTACGAGGCCCACTCGCCCGAGGCCGTGGTCGACCTCCTCAACAAGGGCCAGGGCGTCTTCGCGATCGCATTGGACAAGGTGTGGGACGACCTCGAGGGGAGCCTGGCAACGCGGAAGGCCGGTCGGGCGGCAGCCGGAGGCGCGTGAGCGCCGAACCGACCGGTCCCGACGAACTCCGCAAGAGCGACACCGTCGGGCTTCGCCCACGCCAGCGAGCGCCAGTTCGCGCAGCTCCTGGACTTCTACGGGATCGAGTGGGAGTACGAGCCGACGTCGTTCGACATCGACTGGGACGGCGACGGCAACGTCGCTGCAGCGGTTCACGCCCGACTTCTACCTCCCGGTCTACGACCTCTACATCGAGATCACCACGCTCAACCAGAAGCTCGTCACGAAGAAGAACCGCAAGGTCCGGCGCCTGCGCGAGCGGTACCCCGAGATCCGCTGCAAGGTCTTCTACCAGCGCGACTACCTGTCCCTGGTGACGAAGTACGGCCTCGAAGATGCGTCGGGCTAGGCCTGACCCGGCCACACGCAGCGAACGGCTCGACCGTAGACTTCGCGCTCGTGAGGTTCGCGCCGCACACCGACGACGACGTCGGCCAGATGCTCGCGACCCTCGGGCTCTCGAGCGTCGACGACCTGTTCGCCGACATCCCGGCCGACGTGCGGCTCGACCGGCCCCTCGACATCCCCGACGGCGTCTCCGAGATGGAGCTCGTCGCGCGACATGCGCGCGCTCGCCGGCCGGAACCAGAGCGCCGACCAGCTGGTGTGCTTCGCCGGCGGGGGCGCCTACGACCACTACGTCCCGAGCGTCGTGTGGGCGCTGGCCGGTCGCTCGGAGTTCTACACCTCGTACACGCCGTACCAGCCGGAGCTCTCGCAGGGCGTGCTGCAGACGCTGTTCGAGTTCCAGTCGATGATCTGCGAGCTGACCGGGCTCGAGGTCTCGAACGCCTCGCTGTACGACGGGGCGACCGCGCTGGTCGAGGCCGTGAACATGGCGCGGGGCCACGGACGCGGCCGGGTGCTGGTCTCGGCCGGCGTCGATCCGCGGCTCGTCGACACGCTTCGCGCGTACGGCAGGGGAGCGGGGTACGAGCCCGAGATCGTTCCCCATCGTCGGACGGTCGGGGCGGCGAGCCCGACGTCGGTCCGGACGTGGCGGCCGTCATCGTGCAGCACCCGAACGTGTACGGCATCCTCGAGCCCGTCCGCGACCTGTTCGGCCGCGCGCACGACGGGGGAGCGCGCGCGATCCAGGTGTTCGACCCGCTCTCGCTCGGCGTGCTCGCGCCGCCCGGCGGAGCTCGGCGCCGACATCGCCGTCGCCGAGGGCCAGTCGCTCGGCAACCACCTGAACTACGGCGGCCCGTACCTCGGCCTGATCGCCGCCCGGCTGGACGACGTCCGCCGCATGCCCGGCCGGATCGTCGGGGAGACGGTCGACGTCGACGGCACGACCGGCTACGTGCTGACGCTGCAGGCCCGCGAGCAGCACATCCGTCGCGAGAAGGCGAACTCGAACATCTGCACGAACCAGACGCTGATGGCGATCGCCGCCACGATCTACCTCGGCTGGCTGGGACCGGCCGGGCTCGCCGAGCTCGGGCGGCAGTGCGCGTCGAAGGCCGCGTACACGGCCGAGCGGCTGACCGAGATCGAGGGCGTCGACCTGCTCCACCCGGACGCGCCGTTCTTCAAGGAGTTCGCCGTCACGCCTGCCCCGGCCGGCGACCGACGTCCGCGACGCGCTGCGTCGACCGCGGCTTCCTGGCCGGGCGTGCCGCTCGCCGACGCCGACGGCCGCGCGCTGGCCGTCGCCGTCACCGAGAAGCGGTCGCGCGACGAGATCGACCGGTTCGTCGCCGGCGTTCGCGGAGGTGCTCGCGTGATCGGGGCGCCGATCCGCCGGCAGGGACCCTCCATCGGGGGAGGGCACGATCATGGACCGGTCGCGGCCCGGGCCGGTCGGCGTTCGGGTTCGCGCCGCTCGACGTGCCCGGCTCGACGATCCCGGAGGAGTCGCGCGCGCCGGGCCGTCCCCGGCCTGCCCGAGGTCTCCGAGATCGACCTGGTTCGCCACTACACGCGGCTGTCGCAGATGAACTACGGCGTCGACACCGGCTTCTACCCGCTGGGGTCGTGCACGATGAAGTACAACCCGAAGGTCGCCGAGACCGTCGCGGCCCTGCCCGGGTTCCAGCGGATGCACCCGTTGCAGCCCGACCAGACGGCCCAGGGCGCGCTCGAGCTGCTCTGGCGGCTCGAGCAGGCGCTCTGCGAGATCACCGGGATGGCGCGCGCGACGCTCCAGCCGCCGGCCGGCGCGTGCGGCGAGATGACCGGTCTGCTGATCATGCGGGCGTACCACGAGGAGCGGGGCGGCGGCCGGACGAAGGTCATCATCCCGGACTCCGCGCACGGGACGAACCCGGCCAGCGTGCACCTCGCCGGGTTCCAGGCGGTCCCCGTGCCGTCGGACGCGCGCGGACTGGTCGACGTGAGCGTGCTCGAGAAGCTGGTCGACGACGAGGTCGCGGGGCTGATGCTCACGAACCCGAACACGCTCGGGCTGTTCGAGCAGGAGATCGAGGAGATCGCGCGGATCGTGCACGGGGTCGGCGGCCTCGTGTACTACGACGGCGCCAACCTCAACGCGATCCTCGGCCGGTGCCGGCCCGGGCGACATGGGCTTCGACATCGTGCACATCAACACGCACAAGACGTTCGCGACGCCGCACGGCGGGGGAGGGCCGGGCGCGGGTCCCGTCGGCGTGGTCGAGGAGCTCGTGCCGTACCTGCCCGCGCGCCGTCGTCGCAGCGCGACGACGCGACGGGCACGTTCCGCTGGGACGACGACCGTCCGCGTTCGATCGGACGCCTCCACGGCTACCACGGCAACGTCGGGGTCCTGGTCCGCGCGTACGCCTACGTGTTCCTGCACGGCGCGGACGGGCTGAAGGCGGTGAGCGAGCTCGCGGCGCTGAACGCGAACTACCTCGCCGCGCTCGATCGACGACGACTTCCCGCTCGCGTTCCCGGACGGGCGGCCCATGCACGAGTTCGTGGCGACCGCGAAGGCGGTTGAAGGACGCGACCGGGATCCGCGCGATGGACGTCGCGAAGCGGCTGATCGACCTCGGGTACCACCCGTCGACCGTCTACTTCCCGCTCGTCGTCGAGGAGGCGATGATGGTCGAGCCCACCGAGACCGAGACGAAGGAGACGCTCGAGGCGTTCGCCGACGGCCCTGCGACAGGCGGCCGCGGAGGCGACGGACGGACCCCGACCTGCTGCACGAGGCGCCCGTCACGACGCCGGTCCGCCGGCTCGACGAGGCGCGCGCGGCGCGCCACCTCAAGCTCCGCTGGAGTTCCCCGGACGCGCCCGAGTGACCCCGAGCCGATCGCCCGACCCGCTCGCGGACGATCCGTTCGCGTACCGGGTGACGAAGGACGGCCGCGTCCTCATCGACCGCGGCGGCCGAACGGTGACCGTGGTCGCCGGCACGCCGGCGACGGCGCTGACGTCCAAGCTCGCGGCGGCGGACGACGACGGTGTGCAGCAGCTCCTGGCTCGGGCGACGGGCAACTACCGCCGAGGGAACGAGCGCTGAGCCTGCTCCGCGCGCCGAGAGGAGCCCGCTGCCCGGGACAACTCCGATAGCGTCGCGGGTCGCGAGGATCTGGCCGCAGGTCTACGTCGGCTCGGGGTCGTCGCCGCGCGCCCACGCGATCGCGATGAGTCGGCGCAGCACGTCGAGGTCGAGGTCGTCGAGCTTCTTGGCGTAGACGCAGCCCGCGCCCTCCGTGTAGGTGCCCAGTTGGGGGAGCAGCGCCACCCCCTCCGGCCGGTCTTTGAGCCCGTAGAACGTCAGCTGGGTCTTGCGCGGCGAGAACCCGGTCTTGGGCCAGTCGCCGCGAGTGCGTGGATTGGCCCGGGAGATGTAGCGGAAGCTGCCGTAGCCAACCATCGTGGGGCCCCACATGACCGGGTCGGTGCCCGTGACTTCACGGAAGATCTCGGCCAGCCGGTGCCCTTCCTCGACGCGGCGGCCCGTTGCCGCTGCGTCGAGGAAGTCGTGCACGTTCGCTTCCGTCGGCATGGTCTTCGGTTCGCTCATGCGTTCTCGACCAGCGATCTGAGCTTCTCCAGGTCGTTCATGACGTCCTTGATAATCGACCGTGAGCAGGGGCGTCAACAGCGCACTCGGAGAACCCAGCCTGTATCTCGATCTGACAGACGGGGACCGATGCGATCTTCTTAACGTTACATAATGTCCATTATCGGCGTTAGTCGCCCCGATCGGGCGCCGGCGCCGCGAACCGCGCCTTCACACCCCAGACCGTGACCAGCCAGAGGGCCTCGATCGACGATCGTGCGGGAGATCTTCGAGTGGCCGTGCTCGCGTTCGCGGAACGTGATCGGCACCTCGCCCACGGCGAAGCCGGCGTTCCACGCCCGCATCACCAGCTCGATCTGGAATCCGTAGCCGTCCGAGTGGAACGGGCGCTCGGATCAACGTCTCGAGCAGCGCGTCGCGCCGGTAGACGCGGAAGCCGCTCGTCGCGTCGCGGATCGGCACTCCGAGCATCAGGCGTGCGTACGCGTTCCCGGCCTTCGAGAGCGCCGACGCGCGCAGCGGCTCCAGTCGGTGACGGAGCCGCCCGGGACGTACCGGCTCCCCACGACCAGGTCCCGACCCGAGCCGCGACGCCGCGAGCAGGCGCGGAGAGCTCCTCCGGCTGGTGCGAGAGGTCGGAGTCCATCTCGACGAGGAGGTCGTACCCGTCGTCCAGCTCCGATCCGGAAGCCGTCGAGGTACGCGCTCGCCGAGCCCCGACTTCTTCGGTCGCTCGAGCAGCCGCACCCGCGGCTCCTCGGCCGCCACGGCGCGCGACGAGGTCACCGGTGCCGTCGGGCGACGAGTCGTCGACCACCAGCACGTCCACGCGCTCCGGCAGCGCCAGCAGGCGGGCCAGGACCCACTCGATCGTGTCGCGCTCCTCGTACGTCGGCAGGATCGACGAGGGTGCGGCGGCGGTCCGGCGAGAGCGGCTCCGGGGCGCCGGCGCGACTCCCGAGCGCTTCCGGGGACCGCGACCATCCCGAGCCACGAAGACGAGGGAGAGCCACGGGACCCAGTCCCCCAGCCGGACGTACGACGTCACGACGTTCGACGATCGGATCGTGTGGCGCAGCATCGCGGGCTCGAACAAGCCCGCTTCCGCCACGATCGCGGCCGCTCGGGATCGACGAACGCGCTGATGCCGGAGACGGCGGCGTTCACGACCCACCGGCCGTTCTCGACCGCGCGGATCCGGCTCATCTGGAGGTGCTGCGCGCGACGCGGCCGTGGTCCCGTACGACGCGTTGTTCACCGGCACCACCAGGAACTCGGCACCGTCGCGGACGAACGCCCGCGTCAGCGAGGGGAAGCTGTTCTCGAAGCAGATCGGCGTCCGAACGGCGGGACGCCCTCGGTCGAGACGCTGTGGACCCGCTCCCCCGGCGTCCGGTCGACGGGGATCTGCTCGATCGCCGAGATCCACGACAGCTCGTCGCGCCACGGCACGTACTCACCGAACGGCACCAGGTGCACCTTGTCGTAGCGGTCGACCGGGTTCCCCGTCACCGTTCAGCAGGACCACGCTCGTCCGTTGCGTCCCGTCGGGGTCGTTGAGGACGGCGCCGACGAGCGTCGGCGACGCCCACCGCGGCGACCGCGGCCTCGACGTCGGCCACCGATCTCCGGGTCGTTGGCCGCCCCCGGGTCGAGCGCGCCCTCCCCCCAGACGGCCAGGTCCGGCGGGTCCGCCGCCAGCTCCGCGTGGAGCTGCGATGTGCAGCCGCGCGACGGCCTCGTCCTCCCCGATCGATGACTCGTGCGCCGCCTGCCGCACGTCGACCTGCAACGTCGCGACGTCGATGTCGCGGCCGTCCGCGACGGAGAACGGGATCAGCAGCGGCGCGAGGACCAGGCCCGCGGCGAGCCCGGCAACGCCGGCCCGCGCGCTGCCCCTCCCCCGCCGCCGACCGCCGACCTCCACCAGGAGCGCGTTCACCGCCAGCACGACGAACGTCACGCCCCACACGCCCGTGATCGTCGCCAGGCGCAGGACCGGACGCGGTCGTCGACCTGTGAGACGCCCGAGCGAACCCCAGCTGAAGCCGCCGAGCGGCCAGGCCGTGCGCACCCAGTCCGACACGGTCCACAGCGCCGCCAGCCCGACCGCGGTCAGCAGCGGGCGGCCGCGGCGCTGCATCGCCGGGGCGAACAGACCGAACACGACGGCGGAGCGCGGCGCACAGCAGCGTGAGCGCCACCCACGCCATCTCGCCGAACCGGCCGGATCCAGTAGAACGTGGCGCCGTAGCATCCCGACGCCGAACACGAAGCCCAGGAGCGGCTCCCCGTCGCGCCGCCCGCCGATCGGAGCAACCACAGGAACGGCGCGACGCCCACGAACGCCAGCGGCCACCATCCGAGGGGCGGCGAACGCGGCGGACACGAGCAGCCCGCTCGCGAGCGCGACCGGGAGCGAGACGGCAAGGGAGGGACGCGCCCTCAGGCGCAATCCCGGCAGAGCATCCTCTTCTTGTCCGCCAGCTGGCTCCGGTGCTTCACCAGGAAGCATCTCTTGCAGACGAACTCGGTGGACTGGATGGGGACGACCCGCGTCTCGACCGGCTCGAGCCGCTCGTCCTTGGTGAGGGCGACGACGACGTCCTCCTCCTCGTCGGCCTCTTCCTCCTCGGCGCGCGCCTCCTGCTTGACCAGGAGGTCCTGGATCGACTCGACCTCCGCGACCGCCGGGTCGGCGGGATCGACCGGTTCGGGGGGTTCGGCGGGGACGACGGCCTCGTCGAGGTCGGCCTCGGTCGGCTCGAGGTCCTCGAGATCCTCCTCCTCGGCCGCCTCCTCTTCCTCGATCGGGTTCGTCCGTGTCTTTCATCGCTGTCCTTCATGCTCGTCCACCTCCGGGGCGTCACCGCCTCGATTGCGCGCGGATTGTACTGCCGTCGAGTGACGATGCAACCGAGACCGGCGCCATAACGCCGACGGGAGGCGATCCATTCCCGTTCGGCGCGCATACGAGCGGCGCACCGCGGGCGACCATCAGGGGAACGTTCGTGGTGGAGCGGAGATAGGTAAGGACCCAAGAGACCTTTGGGGCCGCGACGCCGGGGCGCCGCGTTCTCTACTCAGCCTCTTGGGTCCTACCGTGCGCCTCCGCCGGGGCGGTGACGCGAGGCGAAAGGTACGGCACGTGGGTCGAGGACCGTCAATACGACCGGCGGACAAAGAGTGACAAACCGACGACGGCGCGCGTGAACGATCGGTGAGCGGCTTCCGACGGCTCGTCCATCGAAGGCCGTCGTTCAACGCGCGAGACACCTCGCGTCCGAGCGACACCGTGAGGATCGGGCGCAGGCCTTCGACGCTGCTCCACGGACATCGGATCGGCGTCGAACACCACCATGTCCGCGTGCATGCCCGGACCGAGCGCGCCCTTCTTGTCTTCCTGATGCCCGAGCGTGCGCCGCCCGACGTGTGCAACCGGATCGCCTCGACCCGTCGACAGTCGTTGCGCCGCATCGTGATGCGTTTCGCACGCCGCGATCGACAGCATCGGGTCGAACGGCGTGATCGGGTGTCCGATCCCGCGCCGACCTCGATCCCGCGATCGATCATCGTGCGGAAGGGGTTCATCGCCGCGGCGCGTTCCCATCCGAGGCCAGTGTCGTACAGCCCGCCCGGCGCGCCCCAGCACCGATCGAACGCCGGCTGCACCGACACCGCGAGACCGAGCATCGCCGCCCGCTCGACCTGCGCGGCGCTCGCCATCTCGAAGTGCTCGATGCGATGCCGCCGCGCGCGGAAGTGGCGACGCTCGCGAGAGTCGAGCGCGGCGTAGACGCGCTCCCACACGGTGATGACCTGCTCGATCGCACGGTCCCCGATGGCGTGCACGCCCACCTGCAGACCCGCCATGTGACCGGCGAGCGGAAGAACTCGGCGAGCTCGTCGTCGTCGTGATAGCGGACACCGTTCCCGTGCGCGTCGGCGTACGGCGCCATGACCGCCGCGGTCCGCGCGCCGATCGAACCGTCGACGGGCAGGTCGCCGCCGATCGACGGCAGGCCGAGGTCCATGATCTGCGGGATGTCCATCGTGGCGACCACCGGCGACGACGTCGATCGGCAGTCGCTCACGGTGTCCCAGGAAGACCTGCAGGTCGCGGAGCCCGAGCCAGTGCGGCATGGACATCTCGTGCGCCGATGTGACGCCGTTCGACGGCGCCGAGTGCGGCCGCCTCGGAGCTGCAGCTCCTGGATCTCATGGTCGTCGAGCGCGGCCGACGCCCACCGGCCGAGCCGTTCCACCGCGTCCTTCGTGATGCGTCCGGTCGGCGCCCCGTGCTGCGTCGCGCTCGACCCCTTCCTCGTCCCGAACGGAGCCCCGCCGCCTCGAGCGCGGCGGAGTTCGCCAGCGCCAGGTGGCCGTCGACGCGATGGATCATCAGCGGGCGCGCCGTCACGGCGTCGAGCTCCTCCATGAGCTCGGGTGGGTCGGGTCGGTCCACCGCGTCTCGTCGAACCCCAGCAGGACGACGGGTCCGTCCCCTGCCGACGGCGCGCGCCCGGGCCAGCGCGAGCAGCTCGCTCGGCGGAGTCGGCCTCCTCGACGTCGCGGTTGGACAGCGCGGAGCCGCGTGCGCGTCAGGTGGACGTGCGTGTCGATGAACCCGGGCATGATCGTCGCGCCGGGAAGGTCCACGACCCGATCGGCCTCCGGCGGGTCGCCGCTCCCCACACGCTGGACATGGCGGTCGTCGATCAGGACCCACTCGCCGGTCTGCGGATACGCCAGAGCGTGTGCACGCGCGACGGCGCGATAGAGGGTCCTCACGTCGGCGCGATTATCGCAGCGCGGACGGCCCGCCGGGCGAGTTCGACGTTGGCCAGGTGCCGTGCCCACGCATCGAGCGGCTCGTCCAGGAGCCGGGTCTTCCGCTCGTGCATCTCCAGGCCGAGCGCGCCCCACGCGCGGCGAAGCGGTGCCGAGCGCCGCCGACCTCGTCCGGCGATCGGACGCGAAGATCGCGACGTCGTCCACCCAGCGGACGAGCGCGGCCCCGTGCGACCGGATGCGCGTCGTCCCCGACGGACAGCACCGCGTCGGCCAGCAGGAGCGCGGACCCGACCGGGCCGACGGGGAGCCCGTCGACGCCGGCATCACGGAACGTGCGGAGCCACCGACGCGATGTGCGTCGACGCTCGTCGCCGTCGCCCCGAGCAGCGAGAGCCGTCCGGCAGATCACGTCCGGGGAGATCGACGCGTAGCACTCGCGGACGTCGGTGACGGCGACGAAGCGCCCGCGACCTCGGCGTGGACGCCGGACGTCACCGTGCCACCGACGTCGCGCCGGACTCCATGGTTCGAGGAGCGACCCGCGCGCGGCATCCCAGCCGACGACCCGGTGGGCGTGCGAGGCGACCCCTTGCGCCGAGCGGATCGCCGGTCGACGCGACCCCGGCGACCGCATCCGGCGAACGCGCGCTCGTCGGCCGGTGCCAGCATGACGAGAGTCGCGTACCGCCGCCGGCTTCGGGATCGCCTCCCAGTCGGATCGGTCGAACGGTCAGCGCCGGGTGGATCGTCCGGCGACATCGCTGCCTCCTCTCGTTCGATCGAGGAGGAGCGGCGAGGCGGTAACGCTACCGGTCGTTCCGGCACGCGCGCAATCGGCCGCGCGCGCCGGACCCGCGTCCACCCGGCCGCGGACGCACGGCGCCCCATCCGGTGGCTCGACCTATGATGGCCGCGTGCTCGACGATCGAGACCTCGACATCATCGCGGCGCTCCAGCAGGACGCGCGTGCCACGTACGCGGATGTCGCCGCGCGGCGTCGGGATGTCGACGTCGGCGGTGCACGAACGCGTCCGGAAGCTGGAGCAGATCGCAGGTCATCCGGAGCTACCGGGCCGTGGTCGACCCGGAGGCCCTCGGACTGTTCGTCACCGCGCTGATCGCCGCGACACCGCTCGACCCCCAGCAACCGGACGACCTCCCGGACCGCGTGGCGGAGTTCCCGGAGGTCGAGGACTGCCTGAGCGTCGCCGGAGAGGCCAGCTACATCCTCAAGGTGCGGACGAAGACCACCGGTGACCTGGAGGACCTGATCCGCCGGCTCCGCGAGAAGGCCGGCGTCGCCACGCGCACCACGATCGCGCTCTCGATCCCGTTCGAAGGCCGTCCCCTCGCGACCTGACCAGCCGGAGAGACCTGAACGCCGGAAGGAACAGGCCCTGTTTCGCGCGAACTGCCTGCATAATGGTTCGATGAACGCGACGCTTCGTGGCCGCCTGACGAGGTGCACGCTCGTCTCGATCGCCCTCGCGGTACTCGCCATGTCGTGCTCCGCGCCTCGATACGAGTACGTGCGCAACACGTCGCTGCGGACGGCGTTCAAGATGCCGCGCGAGTGGCAGCTCTTCGACCGCGAGACGCTCCTGGGGTTGCCGCCGGGTCCGCAGCCCTACACACCGGATCCGATCCGTGGCTCGTCGGCATCGACGGCGATCCGCGAACCGTCCGTCGACCATGTCCTCGATCCGGTCACGCTCAACACGGACCACCCGCAGGGCGTCGCGATCGTGCAGAGCTTCAGCTTCGACGACCGCGACACGTCGAGCTACAGCGCCCTGCGCAACTACCTGTTCCCCGTCGATGCGCTGATGCAGGATCCGAACAGTGCTCAGGTGCTCTCCTACGACGACTCGATCGACATCGACGGCGTTCGCGGGGTGCACATCGTGTTCCAGTTCCGGGCGAGTTCACTGGCGACCGCCCAGGCGAGCGTCGCCACAGACCGCGGACGGGGCGGCCGACCTGCAGCGGACGCTGCTCGGCGGCGTGCGTGCCGCGCTCCTCAGCCCCGACTACGTCACGGTGGATCAGATGGCGCTACGTGGACGCGGAGACCGAGCCAGGTCTACATCATGGCGGTGCTGTGCAGCGCCTCGTGCTACCAGCGCAACGGCTCCGATATCTCATCGATCGTCGACTCCTGGACGGTGTTGCCATGAGCAAGCAGCGACAACGCTTCGATCCAACCGGTACGCACCGCACGTCTCCCGCCCGCGGCTCTCGGAGCGGGAGACGCGGGTGCCCGACAGCGTTCTGGGATCGCATCAAGTTCGTGGTCCTGCTGACGGGCCTGTGGGCTTGCGGCCTCGCGGTCGTCTGGACCACGACGGTCAAACCGATCGGCGGCCCGTTCTCCGACGCGGTGCGGATCGCGATGCACGACTATTCCTGGATCCTGGTGCTCCTCGGTCTCGAGGTGCTCCGCCAGCTGCACTACCTGATCGAGGAGCACTCGAAGGCGTACTACGCGCTTCTGGCAGAAGACGGGTGTTCGGCGGGGCCTCGCGATCGGATGAGCACGATGGACGACTGGACGCGGTTCCGCGCCGCGCGGGCGTTCAAGCTGGCCATCTTCCTGTTCTGGCCTGAGCTACGTCCTGGGACGCATCTTCAAGACGGACCCCGTCTGGCTGGGGCTGCTCGAGGCGCCCGGACGCCTGATCGTCGCGCTGCCCGTTCGTGTTCCAGCTGATGTTCGGGTTCCTGTTCATCGTCGTGCAGTTCGGCGGGCTGTTCTGGTTCCTGTCGCGCGGCGGGATCGACACGTACATGCCCGACGACCTGGAGACGCGGTTCTCGGACGTCAAGGGCCAGGACCCGGTCCTGGAGCGGGTCCAGGAGAACATGATCTTCCTGGACGACCCGGAGTCGATCGAGGAACGCGGCGGCTACGTGCCCGGCAGGCCTGCTGCTCTGGGGTCCGCCGGGAACGGGCAAGACGCTGATGGCGCAGGCGGTGGCCGGCGAGACGGCGAAGCCGTTCGTGTTCGTCGATCCCGGCGCGTTCGTCCAGATGTTCATGGGCGTGGGCATCCTGAAGGTGAAGAGCCTGTACCGGAAGCTCCGCAAGCTCGCCGTGCGCTACGGCGGCGTGATCGTGTTCTTCGACGAGGCCGACTCGCTGGGCAACCGCGGATCGCTCGGCGGTCAGGGCGGAGGCTGGAGCATCGGGTCCGCAGGGCGGTTCGGCGCTGGATCCCGGCTGCAACGGCCTGTCCTACGTCACGCCCGCCGACCCGTGACGCGCTCGTCCGTTCGGAGATGGGTGCGACGAAGGACGCCGATCATCATGGGCGGCATGGGCGGCGGCGGCGGGATGGGCACGCTCCAGGCGCTGCTGTCCGAGATGTCGGGGCTGAAGAAGCCGCGCGGGTTCGTCAACCGGCACGTGCGACGGCTGCTCGGGTATGAAGCCGAAGCCGCCGCCCAAGTATCGGATCCTGCACATCTTCGCGACCAACATGCCGCAGGCGCTCGACGAGGCCATGCTCCGTCCCGGCCGCATCGACCGCATCTACAAGGTGGGCTACCCGTCGAAGGAGGGCCGCAAGGCGACGTACGAGTACTACCTGGCCAAGGTCAAACACCGGCTGACGCCGGCCGACCTCGACAAGCTCGCCACGATGACGCCGTACGCGACCGGCGCGAGCATCCAGGACATGGTGAACGAGGCGCTGGTGATCGCGATCCGCGACGGCCGGGACGACGATCAACTGGGCCGACGTCACGCGGGCGAAGCAGCTGAAGGAGCACGGCCTCCCGGACGACAGCGAGTACGTGAACCGGGAGCGTCACGCCGTGGCGATCCACGAGGCGTGCCACGCGGTGGCCGCATACCGTACGCGCCGCCACATGGTGATCGACATGGCCACGATCGAGCGTCGCGGCGACATCGGCGGCTTCGTCTCCTCGATCCCGCCCGAGGACCAGTTCGTCCAATGGCGGTCGGAGCGCGACGCCGACATCATCGTCAGCCTGGCGTCGCTCGCGGGCGAACGGCTGTTCTTCGACGGCGACAACTCGGCCGGCGTCGGCGGCGACATGCGCAGCGCGACCGCCGTGGCGGCGCTGATGCTCGGGTACTGGTCCATGGGCGACACGGTTGCCTCCCACGGCGTGTCGAAGCTCGCGATCGTCGGTGGCGGCGCGGGCGCGGCGGAGGACGGGACGGACCGCAACTTCCTGGAGAGCGACCTCGGCAAGCGGGTCGAGGAGAAGCTCCAGGCAGATGCTCGAGGTGACCACGCGAGCTGCTCCGCGAGAACCGCACGAGGTCCTCGCGGTCGCGCATGCCCTCGAGACGCACCGCACGGTCTCCGGCGACGACGTCGAGGCCATCGTCGAGGGCATCGCAGGGCCCGCTCGTCGACGGGCAAGCCGTATCAGGATGCGGGTTCGCGGAGGAGATGGAGCGGTACCACGAGGCGGCGCTGGAAGCCCATCGCGAGCACGCGCTGCGTCGACCTGTCGATGCCCGTGCCCGGCGCTGTCGGCGCGCGCTCCGGCGAACGGACAGGGGAACGGCCACGTGCGCCTGCCGGACGGGCTCCCGCAGCGTCCCGACGTCGATCCGGGCTGAGCGGAGACCCGCGTCCGATCCGGCGGTCGGCTCGACGGGTATCCTGAGCGCACCGTGCGTCTCTACAACACGCTCACCCGCGAACTGGACGAGGTCCGGCCGGTCGAAGCCGGGCCACGTCAAGATGTACGCGTGCGGCCCGACCGTCTACCGGACCGCGCACCTCGGCAACTTCCGGACGTACATGCTCTCGGACCTGATCCGTCGCGCGCTCGAGCTCGAGGGGTTCACGGTCACGCTCGTCATGAACATCACCGACGTCGGCCACATGACGGACGAATCGTCCCCGGAGGCGGTCGACAAGATGCTGCTGGCCGTCGAGGACGAAGGGCTCGCCGCCGCTCGAGATCGCCGAGAAGTACACGCGCGCCGTGTTCGAGGACGCACGGGCGGTCGGGATCCGCGAGCCCGACGTCACCCCGAAGGCGACCGAGCACATCCCCGAGATGATCGCGATGACGGAGACGCTCGTCGAGAACGGGCACGCCTACGTCGTGGACTCCGGCAGCGTGTACTTCGACGTCACGTCGTTCCCCGACTACGGCCGGCTCTCCGGCAACACGCTGGACAACCTCCGGGAGGGTCACCGCGACCTCGAGACCGACCCGCGCAAGCGGCACGCGGCCGACTTCGCGTTGTGGAAGGCGGCGGGCCCCGGACGGCTCGATGAAGTGGCCGAGCCCATGGGGGAAGGCTTCCCCGGCTGGCACATCGAATGCTCGGCGATGTCCATGCGGTACCTCGGCGATCGCTTCGACATCCACGCGGGAGGCAACGACCTGCGCTTCCCCCACCACGAGGACGAGATCGCGCAGTCCGAGGGAGCCGTCGGCCATCAGGTCGTGTCGATCTGGGTCCACGGCGGGCATCTGCGCTTGTCGGGCCAGAAGATCGCGAAGTCGACCGGGAACGTCGTCCGCGTGTCCGAGCTCGTCGAACGGGGCCTGGACCCGCTGGCGTTCCGGTGGCTCACGTTCCAGACCCGCTACCGAAGCGAGATGGACTTCACGTGGGACGCCATGGAGGACGCCGACCGGCGGGTCACCCAGCTGCGACGACGCATGGCGGGATGGGCGCCCGCCGCGACCGACCCGGGTGAGGCGGCGAAGGGGTTCGACGCGCGCTTCCGCGAGGCGCTGGCGACGGACCTGGATCTGCCGTCGGCGGTCGTGATCGTGAACGAGCTGGTGGCATCCACGGACGTTGTGGACGGTGAGAAGTACGCGCTGCTGGCCGCCTGGGACCACGTGTTGGGCCTGGACCTGGAGCGCGAAGCCCGAAGCGTGTGGGAGCCCACGGAGGAGATGCGAGGCCTCATGGCCGAACGCGACGCCGCCCGCGCCGCGAAGGCCTTCTCGCATGGCGGATGAGCTCCGCGACCGGCTGGACGCCATGGGTCTCGAGGTCATGGACACGCCCGAGGGGACCAAGGTCCGCCCCCGCGACCAACGGTAGCCGCTACATCCCGAACGGCACGCCCAGACGGACCGCCGATCGCTCCGCGGCCTCGCTGAGGTAGTGGGTCCCCTCGAGGCCGGGGAGCTCCGCGATCGTCCCGTCCATCTCCTTCAGCGCCACCAGGCCGTCGGGGTCGTTGAAGAGATAGGCGACGACGAAATCCGTCTCCTCCTGCGGACGGAGACCGGTCCCAACGGGCGCCCAGAGATGATCCATCGTCCAACGGACCAGGCCGGCGCGCGCGCTGACTCTCGGCCAGTCGCAGGCGGGCTTGCGCGCGGTAGAACGCGAAGTGTCGCCGCTCCTGCTTGATGATGCCGCGGAGCACCTGCGTGAGCGCGACGTTCTCGGTCTTGGCGATCATCCGGTGATACGCGGTGAGGGTGGTCAGCTCGTTCACGGCGCCCCACGTCATGTGGATCGCCACGAAGTCGCTCGACGCGATCGCGGAGCCGACCAGCGTGCCCAGGTGGCTCACGTACCCCTTCGCGCCCACCCGGCGGCGGACCCACTCGTTGCGCGCGCGACGCGAGGGGTATCGGGAATCGCGCGTCACCGCCTCGTGGTCGGGGCGGACCGGGATACCCGCCTCACCGAGCAGCCGGCTGAACGCCTCCCCGTGCCACAGCTCCTCGAAGTTCCAGCAGCTCAGGAACGCGGTGACGTCCGGGTCGAACGCGGTCTGGGTCGCCAGGACGTCGCGCAGGAAGATCACGGTGTTGGTCTCGATGTCCATCATGTACCGGAGGGCGCGCACCTCATCCGTCGAGAGCGGCGGATCGCTCGCCCGGTCCCACTCCACCTCGGACAGGTCGACGCGATCCGACGTCCGGATGAACCGGTCGAGGTCGAAGTCGATCGTTCGCATGCTCACCGATCCCTTCGCAGCCGCGGAAGCGAAGGATTACCGCAGACGCCGATCCGGCGCAAGTTCGAGGCGACGGGGCTAGTCGACCGTCTGGAGCTCGCGGGTCGAACGGTTCAGCCGCTCCACGCCGTCGGCCGTCACGGCGACGATGTCCTCGATCCGGACCCCGAACCGTCCCTCCAGGTAGACGCCCGGCTCCACCGAGAACGTCATGCCCGGCGTCAGCACGGTCTCGTTGCCCTCGATGATGTACGGCGGCTCGTGCACCTCGAGACCGATGCCGTGACCGGTCCGGTGGAAGAACCGCTCTCCGTACCCGCCGCCGTCGATGATGCGTCTCGCGGCACGGTCGACGTCTTGCGCTGCGGCACCCGGACGGACGGCGCGCACCGCCGCGTCCTGCGCCTCCTGTACCAGGGCGTAGACCTCGTCGAAGCCGGCGGGGGGCTCCCCCACGACCACCGTCCTGGTGGTGTCGGAGAAGTAGCCACCGACCTCACCGCCGAAGTCCATCACGACGACGTCCCGCGGCAGGATCGTGCGCCCGCTCGGCTCGTGATGCGGCGAGGCGGCATTGGGGCCGGAGGCCACGATCGTGAAGTCGGCGCGGGAGTGTCCGTGCTGGACGAGCAGCCCCGCCAGGTCCTGCGCGACCTCCTCTTCGCGCCTGCCGAGGAACCGCATCCCGCAGATCTGGCGGAACGTCTCGTCGGCGCCACGACCCGCCCGCCGGAGCGCCCCTAGCTCGTCGGGGTCCTTGACCGCGCGGAGGCGTCCGATGATGCCCGACGCCGGCTCGAACGTGAGGTTCGGAGCCGTGTGTTGCAGCCCGAGGACGTGCGACGCCCACAGTCGGTCGCCGATCGCGACGCGGCCCTCACCGGGCAGGATCGAGCAGACGAGCTCGTACGGGTCCTCGCCGTCGCGCCAGCCCACGACCTGCTGCGCCTCGAGGGACTGTCCGGCGGCCGAATCCAGCGCGAGCTGGCGTTCCAGCTCCGGTACCACCAAGACGGCGGCGCCGTCCGGACGGATCACCAAGGCGGTCAGGCGCTCCAGGGGCATCGGTCCGTAGCCGGTCAGATACACGAGGTCGGGCGACGGGGCGACCACCACGGCGGCCAGCCGGTCCTCGGCGGCCTCGGCCGCGAGCCGTTCCCGGCGGGTCTCATGATCGGCCGTCATAGCTTCAGCAGGATCGATCGAGGGACGATCTGGAACGTCGCCGGCGTGGTCCCCAGCAGCTCACCGTCGGCGACGATCGGCAGCGGGCGCTCGCCTTCGATCGAGATGCGGATCTTGGCGCGCATCTCATGGATGTGCGGGTGCGGGATGTGATCGCCGTGACGGTACATGGCCGGGAGGAGCGTGTACGCGTCGGACCGCGGGCCGGAGAAGACCAGCACGTCGGCCACGCCGTCGCCCGGGAACGAGCGCGGAGACAGCCGCATCCCGCCCGACGCGAACTGCGCGTTGCCGACGATCACGTTGAACGCCGGGCCCTCGTACACGCTGCGATCCGCTTCGATCCGCACGTCGCGCGAGCCGGGTGTGCGCGAACGCCGACCAGAACGCCGCGAACGAGCGCACCCGACCCCGTCGGCCGGCGGTCCGGGCGGCCACCTCCGCGCCGAACCCGATCTCGGCGAGGTTCACGCTGTAGCGAACCGCGGGCCGTCCGGAGAGGTCGGTGAACGCGACCTTCACCACGTCGAACGGGTACGTGTTGTCGCCCAGCAGGTGACCGCACGCGGCGTCGACGTCGCCGGGCAGCCCGAAGCTCCGCACCAGGTCGCATCCGGAGTGCGCCGGGACCAGGCCCAGGACGGGTTCGTCCACGATCGGCCGGCCGTCGCGGAACATGCCGTTGACGACCTCGTGGATCGTGCCGTCGCCTCCGACGGCCACCAGGAACCGGACGCCGGCATCCGACGCCTCGGCGGCCAGACGCGTCGCGTCGCCGGGGCCGTCGGTGACCCGCAGCGAGTACGCGAGGCCCTCGTTCCGTCCAGCCCGCGTTCGAGCGCCGGAGAGCTCGCGACCGACCCGGCCCTCCCCCGCGTGCGGGTTCGCGATGACCGCCAGGTCGCCGAACGGGCTCGCGGTCATGACGGGCATCGTAGCTAGACCCCCGTGTAGGCGACGACGCCGTGCATGACCGATGCGCGCGCCTCACGGAACTGCCGGGCGGTCTCGCCTTCGGCGACGTCCTCGATCTGATGGAGCAGATCGATCAGCTGTTTGCAGTTCCGGACGAAGTCGCCGGGCGCCATCTCGGTCTCCTCCAGCACGTCCTCCAGCGGTTTGCCTTCGGCCCAGTGGAACACCGGCGAGGCGAACCCGGCATCGAGCGAACGGCTCAGCTCGACCTGATGCTCCTCTTCGATCCGCCGGATCCGCCGGTACGTACGTTCCAGCAGCTCGTAGCGCTCCTTCGTCGTGGCCGGTCGGCAGCTCCCCCAGCGACGGCACGCGTTCGCGGGACTCGTAGACCACCGTGCTCAACAGGGAGGCGACCTCCGGGGCGAGAGGTCGTCGAACAGGGCCGACGCGAGCGACTCCCCGACCAGCAGGTCCCCCTCACCGTAGATCCGGGCGAGCGTGCGACCCTTCGGTGTGATCGTCCATCCCTCGACGTAACCCAGCGCCTGCGAGCACGGCGAGCACGCGGTCGAACTGGCGCGCCAGCGTCTCGGTGCGGATCTGGATCCGGCGGTCCACACCCTTCATCTGCGCCGCCAGCGCGTCGGCCCGCGTGGCCCACCGCACGTGCGTCGTGCAGCTCCGGACACGACGCACACGGGTGCTCGGCCGCGCAGGGCCTCCAGCTCCACCGCCTTGCGTTCGACCGCCGGGTCGGCCGGAGTGGCGAGGCTCTCGCGGTCGCTTGACGTGCAACGACACCAGCTTGGAGGCGACGTCGCGCCGGTAGCGAGCGCTCCGGGAGCTCCCCGATCGCGGCAGCGCGATGCGGGTCAGCACCGCCGGCGGATCGTCGAAGTCCTTGCCCGACAGCCGGACGTACGAACGGTCCTCCGAGAGCACGGTCGGCTTGCCGTCCCGCGAGGACAGGACCACCGCGAGTCCGCGACGACGCGCCTTCGGGAGGTGGATCACCTCGCCGGGTCGCAGGCCTGCGAGATGCCGTCCGTATCGACTCGATCCGCTCCCGCTCGCGCCCTCGGCGGTCGTCGTCGCGGAGGCGTTTCGCCTCCAAGAGCATGCCCCCAGTACTCGTCGAAGTCGCCCAGCTCGCAGGCGAGGTTGGCGCGGTAGCCGTCGAGCGACTCTTGGTCGTGCGCGCGTTGCCGTTCCAGCGACACGACGCCGCGGTCCGCCAGGAACTGCGCGAACGACGAGTTGAGGAACCGGTGCGCCTGCTCGCGGTCGTAGTTGCGCACCAGGTTGACCGCCATGTTGTACGACGGGCGGAACGACGAGTTGAGGTCGTACGTCCTGGTCGCCGCGAGGCCGGCGACGCGTTCGAACGGCACCTGCCGCTGGTAGACCACGACCGCGTGACCCAGCGCGTCGATACCGCGCCGTCCCGGCGCGACCGGTCAGCTGCGTGTACTCGCCCGGGGTCAGGATCTCGTGCCGCTCGCCCTGGAACTTCCACAGGTCCTCGATCACCACGGTGCGCGCGGGCATGTTGATGCCGAGCGACAACGTCTCGGTCGCGAACACCACCTTCACCAGACCCGCCTCGAACAGCTCCTCGACCGTCTCCTTGAAGACCGGGAGCATCCCGGCGTGGTGGGCGGCGACGCCGGCCATCAGTCCGTCCAGGAAGTCGAAGAACCCCAGGGTCTCCAGATCCTCCTCGTCGATCCACGCCGCGCGACTCTCCGCGCGCTCCCGGATGCGATCGGCCTCGGCACGGGTCGTCAGCCGGATGCCGGACTCCCGCAGCCACTGCACGCTGCGATCGCAGCCCGCCCGGCTGAAGACGAAGTAGATCGCGGGCAGCATCTCGGCCTCGCGCCAGGACCGCGACCACCTCCTCGCGCCGCGGGGCGTACACGCGGCGATGCCCCTCCCGCGGCCGGTTCATCCGGCGCGTCTGGATCGCGTTGCTCCCCACGCGGCGGTATTCCTTGACGCGGAGCTCCTGTTGATCCAGAGAGACGACGTAGGGGTTGGGCATCAGCGACCCCGCTTGTTCGATGTGCATGGGGTGCAGCCGGCGGCCGATCAGGTAGTGGTGCTCGAGCGGCACGGGCCGGCGCTCCTCGATCACCACCGTCGTTTCGCCCCGGAGCGTCTGGATCCACTCGCCGAACTCCTCCGCGTTCGAGATCGTGGCCGAGAGGCAGACGACCGACGCGGACAAGGCCAGGTGGATGAGGACCTCCTCCCACACGGCGCCGCGATACGGGATCCTGCAGGTAGTGGACCTCGTCCATGATCACGGTCAGGAGCCCGTCGAGCGTGGCGCTCCGCTCGTACAGCATGTTGCGAAGGACCTCGGTGGTCATCACGACCACGGGTGCCTCCGAGTTGACCGCGTTGTCCCCGGTCAGGAGTCCGACGCGCTCGGCGCCGTGGCGCGCCACCAGGTCGCCGTACTTCTGGTTCGAGAGCGCTTTCAGCGGCGTGGTGTAGAAGGCCTTGCCGCCGCGATCCAACGCGCGTTCGATCGCGAACTCGGCGACCACGGTCTTCCCGGAGCCCGTCGGGGCGGCAACCAACACCGACCGTCCCGCGTCAACGGCCTCGATCGCGGTGACCTGGAAGTCGTCGAGCGGGAACGGATACTGAGCGGCGAAGACCGCGGGGGTGGCCACGGGCGTCAGTCTACGAGGGGGTTCGGGAGCCGCGGTCAGCCGCCGAAGCAGCGATCCAGGTGGTGCGCGAGCAGTTCGTCGAACGTGCCGGGCGCCTCCAGGTTCGAAAGATGGCCGGCTCCCGCGATCACCGCGAGCTCCGCGCCGGGGATCTCGTCGGCCATCGGCGAGCTCACGTCGGCGGGGATGAGCGTGTCGCCGTCGGACGTGACGACCAGCGTGGGGACGTCGATCGTGGCGAGGTCGGGCGTCGAGTCGGGACGCTCCGCCATCCCGAGCGCCGCGGCCGCGATGGAGGCGGCGGGCTGGGCGGCGATCAACTCACGTACCCGCCCCGTCAGGCCGCTGCTCGCGTTGCCGGACAGGAGCGGTGGCGGGCTCTCGACCAGGAACCCGCTCCCCTCGGCCACGAGCCGCGCGGCGAGGGCCCGGCGTCCCGCGACGCCCTCCTCCGTGTCGGGCGCGGCCTTCGTGTTCGCCAGGATCAACCCGGCGAACCGCTCCCGCGCCCGGCGCCACAGCTCGAACGCCGTGTAGCCGCCCATCGAGAGACCGCAGACGACCGCCCGATCCACACCCGCAGCGTCCAGCGCCTCCAGGCAGCGATCCGCGGCGGAGGCCATGGTCATCACCTCGCCCGCTCCCGGCGTTCCGCCGAAGCCCGGGAGGTGTGGGGCCACGACGGGCGCGCGGTCGCCGATCGCGGTGCGTTGGGCATCCCACATGCGGGCGTCGACGGGGAACGCGTGGATGAGGAGCACGCCGTCGGTCATCGCACCGCCTTCGCGTCCGGTCCGACCACGACGGGGAGCGCCTTCGGCAGGACCGTGAAGACGGCGGGCAGCGATCCGACCCCTTCTCCATCCGCGAACACCATCATCCGGCGGTTCGCCTCGACCTTCACGCCGCTGCCTTTCAACATCGTGACGTTCGGATGCGTGGCGTGCTTCCCGGAGTAGACCGACGGGAACGCGCGGAGGAACGCCCACGTGCTCATGGCCGAGACGATACAGATATCCAGTTGCCCGTCCACGATGGACGCCTGCGGCAGCACCTTCATCCCGCCCCCGTACGCGAAGCTGTTGCCGACCACGACCAGCATGGCATCGATCTCGAGCGACGTTCCGTCCAGTTCGATCCGGAACATCGCCGGCTGGAACCGAGGAAGCGTCTTGACGGTCGCGAGCGCGTAGTGTCCGCGCGGACCCAGTCGCCGCCGCATGGCGGAGGCCACCTCCTCGACCGCCGAGTCGAAGCCCGTACCGGCGACGTTGATGTACCGGCGCTCCTCCACCCCGGCCGTGACCGAGATCAGGTCGACGTCCACCGTCTTCGGGTCGGCCAGGAGTCGCGTCGCGCGGTCCAGCTTCCCGACGCCGATCGCCCGCGCGAAGTCGTCGCCGGTGCCTGCCGGGAGCACGGCGAGGGTGCCGCTCGGTCCCGTGCAGACCGTTCACGGCCAGGTTGACGCTGCCGTCGCCCCCGAGGACCGCCACGATGCGCCCCTGCTCTCCGGCATCCCGCGCGAGCCGCTCCATCTCATCGGGCGAGCCGGATACACGGATCTCGTGATCCACGCCGAGCTCGTCGAGGATGCGGTTGACCCGGCCGATCAGTCGCCCGGCCTTGCCGGCCCCGGCGGTGGGGTTCGCCAGGACGACGACCGATCCGGCGACGCCCATGCGTGGAACCCTACGCGCCCGTGGGGCCCGTCAGGCTCGTCAGCGGAGAGTCGAAGATCTCGACCGATCCCAGCGCGTTCTGGTAGTCGGACCACCCGTCCTGGAGGATCTCCGCGGCGCTGTCCTCGATGGCGGCCGCCGAGTCGGCGATCGCCACGCGCTGATCTCCCTCGGCGTCCAACGCGAGCGCCGCGGTGGCCGCCGCCTGGCCGTACAGCTCCATCGCCTGCACGATCCGGACCTGGGAGTTGAGGAACCACGATACCTGTCCCTCGCTCATCCCGATGTCCCGCACCTCGTCGCTGAGCGCGAAGGCCTCCAGCGGCTCGGCGGCCGAGGCGGCATCGTCCTGCGCCTGTTGCAGCTTCGCCTTCGCGCCGTCGGGCACGTCGCCGTCCTGGAGGGCCGCGATCGTGGTGCTGAGGTCGGCGAACACGACCGGTGGCGCGCCCGGCGACAACGTGCCGACCGCGCCGAGCGCCCCTTCCACCTGGCTCTTCCACTGCTGCCCGGCCGCGCGTTGCGCCGACGCCTCGGTGGCGGCCTCGTCGTCGGCACGCTGCTGGCGCAGGCCGTTCGTGACCCAGATCAGGAGCATCATCGCCAGGATGCCGGCCACGAACGCGAGGGAGACCTGGACCCACCGGCGTTGGAACAGCGGCGGCTTGACCTCGACGGGGGCGCGCCGGGGCGCACGTGCAGGCTGCCGCCCCTTCGTCCTGCCCTTGCCCTTGATCGCCATCAGGTGGCCTCCGTCACTTCTTCATGAGCCGGCCGATGATGATAGCGGCCTCGTAGAACAGCCACATGGGCACCGTCATCGCGAGCATGGTGTAGGGGTCGGAGGATGGCGTGATGATGGCCGCGAAGATCGCGATCCCCAAGATGGAGTAGCGGCGCCATTCCCGGAGCTTCTTGGACGTCGACGACCCCGACCAGCTCCAGGAACACCAAGAGGACGGGGAACTCGAACGCCAGCCCGAAGGCCACCGCCACCAGGATCACGAACGTGATGAACCGGTCGCCCGTGAGGATCGGCACGAACTCCGAGCCGGCGAACCCGAGCAGGAAGCTCAGTCCCTTCGGCAAGGTCAGGTAGGCGAAGAGCGGCACCGAGCGCGAAGAGCACCACGGACGACCCCACGAACGGGACCGCCATCCGCCGTTCCTTCCTCGTGAGACCCGGAACGATGAACGACCAGAGCTGATACAGCAGCACGGGCAGCGCCACCGCCAGGCCGATGAACACCACGATCTTGAGCTTCACGATCATCGCGCCGAGCGGTTCCTGGAAGAACAGCGAGCACGTCTCGTTGATCCGGAGCTTCGGATCGATCGTCTCCCAGTAGTCGCAGTACGGGTTCAGGACCAGATCGAGGACCGGACCGTAGAGGAACCACCCGACCACCGCTCCCGCACCGACGGCGGCGATGCAGACGACCAGGCGATGACGGAGCTCCTCCAGGTGCTCGACGAGCGTCATGGTCCCGGCGCGTTCCTCGGGCGGGCGACGCCGGAACTTCGAGAAGACGCTCATGCGCGGGGCGGGTCCCGGCTACTCCGCGGCTCGAGGTTCGGGATCGACACTCGGATCAGGCGGCGACTCGGCATCGGCGAGGCCGTTCCCGCTCCCGTCAGAGACGAGCGGATCCCCGGTGGTCGACACGTCAGGGGGGTCCACCGGATCCGTGGGGGCCGGGAGCGCCTCTGCGCTGCCGCCGGCGTCCGCCTCGGGCGTGGGGGCGGTCGTGGGTGTCCGTGGCGTCGTCTTCGGGCGGACGTACGGTTCGGGATCGTCGTCGAGGTCGAAGCGGATCGTGTCCTTCACGTCGTCCTGGATCTTTCGGAACTCGCGCATCGCCTTGCCGATCGTGCGGCCCAGCTCGGGCAGCTTCTGAGGGCCCACGACGACGAGGGCGACGATCAGGACGAGGATGAGCTCTTGGGGGCCGATGTTCAGCATGGCGCGTGCGGGGCCTGCGCCCCGTGCGATTCTACCCCTGGGCCTTCGAGGCGGTGCCTCGGCGACGCCGCTCCCCGATAGCCGAGACGTGCGCGTTCGCGCGTTCGCGTTCCCGAGCGAGGTCGTCGGTGATGGGTTGCACCTCGTCCTGGAGCTGCTGCACCGTTCGTCCGAGGACCATCACGTGTCGCACGAGGCCGATCAGGCACGCCAGGACGGCCGCGGTCGAGACGATGCCGACGACGAACCACACCACCAGCCATGGGGCCATACGGCGATGCTACCTGAGGGAAGGGATGCGGATGAGCGTTGGTTCGGGCGGGGCCCGGCGTCAGACGCCGTCGCTGCTGGCGAAGAAGTCCTGGATGTAGCGATCGTCCTGGAGCAGGAAGTGGAACTCGATCACATCGTCGATCGAGAACGCGGGCCCCGCGGGCGTGGCCCTGACGGCATCGGCGTCGTCGAAGAGCATGGCCGCCTGCGATGGATCTCGATCCGGTTGGGCGATATCGACGCCGGCCGAAACGAGGAGCGCCACGATCTTGCGATCGGCACGCTTCTCCACGTCGTCGGCGCACCCGGGGCAGGTGAACCGGTAGCTGCCCTCGCGTCCGTCGTCGCGGACGGACAGCAGGATCGCCTCGGGTCCCATGTCCACTTCTCCGCAGCGGGGGCAGGTTGTTCGGATGGTTGTCATCTCACCCCGAGCTATCGGCGGAGAGGACACCCGGCTTGAGCTTCTGTCCCCCGAACGGGGCTACCCCAAGGGGACCAGTTACCCCCCGTATCGGTCGAGGGTGGCGCGCGCAAGGGCGGCGACCTGGGCGGTCAGTTCGGGTGGCTCCAAGACGGTCGCGTCGTCTCCCACGCGCAGGATCAGCTTCGCGACCCATCCCAGCGACCGCGACGGGAGCGTGATGTCGAGGGATCCGTCCGGCTCCCTCCTCGACATCCGTGGTCGCGTAGTACTCGGCGATCCACCGTGCAGCGGGAGCCAACCGCAACCGCACGGAGACGTCGTCCTCGGTCGGCGTGTAGAGCGATCGGCCCGCCCCCTCCAGACCGCGCGGCGTCGAAGCGTTCGCCGGTCGGCTCGACCGAGCGGATGCGATCGGCACGGAACAGTCGTTCGCCGTCGGCCGACACATCCCACGCCGCGACGTACCAGTGTCCGAGCGCGACGAACACTTCCTCGGGGTCGATCACCCGCGAGCTCCACTCACCGGACGAATGCGCGAAGTAGTCGACGCGCACGCGGTGCCGGTCGCGCGAGGCCGATCGGATCGGTTCGAGCGACTCGATCGGCGCCCCCGGGTCCGCCATCTCGATCCGCTCGGCATCGCCGAGCGTCTCGGGTCCGAGCGACGTGCGGAGCTTCTCCAGCGCCGACTCGAGTGCCGGCGCTTCGGGCAGGCCGGCCGTTCCCAGCAGCTCCGTCCCGCGGAGGTAGAGCGCGAGCGCCTCGCTCCGCGACAAGCGGAGCGGCCGCGCGAAGTGCGCCGCCATCGAGATCCAGATGCGATCGTCCTCGTCGACGTCCACCTCGATCAGGTCGCCGGGACCGTAGGGCGGTAGACCGGACATGAAGAGCAGGTCGAGATCGCGCCGAAGCTGCTCGAGCGGCACGTCGAACAGGTCCGCCACCTCCCCGAGGTGACTGCCGGCGTGCTGCACGAGGTAGGGCACGATCACGAGCATCCGGCCGAGCCGCTCGGCGGTCTTCGGCGGTCGCCGCCTGCCGTCGGCCCGTGCTCCCTCAGGCAAGGAGCGCCTCCAGGCGAGCGACGACCTGCGTCCGGAGGCTCGCCGGATCGACGACGACGGCGTCGGGGCCGAACTGAAGCAGGATCGGAGCGAGCTCACGTTCGTCGGCCATCGGGATCGTGACCTCCACCCATCCGTCGTCGCGCGTCGCGGACGTGTTCGCGCGCCGATCAACGTCGCCGTGGCCCACCACGCGATGTCCGGTGACAGCGCGACCGTCGCGCGCTCCTCCCCCGCCGCGGTCCACGGCCCCGACGCCACCAGGTCGGCGGCGACGAAGCCTTCGGGCGGCTCGCTCCCCTCTCCGGCGTCGGCGAGATCCGACGTGAAGCGCGACAGGCGGAACGACCGGGCCTCTCCTCGCTCGCGATCGAACCCGACGAGGTACCAGTGTCCGGCAGCGGAACAGCGCCGTGTACGCGTCGACGTCGCGTTCCGAGACGGTGCCCTTGGACGTGCGGTACCCGAACCGCACGCGCCGGTGATCCTGTGCCGCCGCGGCGACCGCCATGACGAGCGAGCCGCGAGCGTCCGATCCCGAGGCGAGAGGCCCACCGGCCAAGCCCGGCCAGCACGCCTCCCTCGGCGCCGACCATGAGCTTCCGAACCGCCTCCTCGGCCGGCGTGTCGTTGCGGATCCCCTGCGCGGCAACGAAGAGCGCGGCGAGCTCCTCCGGCGTGAACGCGATCTCCGGCAGGTAGTACGCGTCCTTCGGGATGACGTATCCCTGCTCGGTGCCCCAGGCGTCCGTGTCGACCAACTCCAGCGGCACGCCGTAGTCGCGCAGGATGTCCTTGTCGCGCTCGAACATGCGCTTCGCGCTGTCGACCTTCTCCTGGCGGTACGGCTCGAGCGTCTCCCGGATCTGCTCGAACGTCAGCGGCGTGCGCGTCTCCAGCAGCAAGCCCACCAGGTTCAACAGCCGTTCGAGCGGCTCCATCCGGTCCTCTCCCGCCATCGTGCGGCATCATAGCGGTGCCTTGTGGACCGACCCGGTACCCGCATGATCCGACTGCGACGCGGCCATCGTGATCGCGCTCGGCGCCGCACGTCCGGGCGCGCACGAGCTCGAGGTCGACGTCGACGGCGAGCGTGCCACGGCGATCGCCTATCCGGAGCTCTGCGGACCGGTGACGGTCGGCGACGTGGTGGTACTCAACACCACCGCGGTCGCGCTCGGGATTGGGCACCGGAGGCGTCCACTTCGTCGTGGCGGTCGAGGGCGCGAACGGCGACGGACGACGCCGATCGCCCGGACGGACCATGAAGGCGCGCTACACGCCGCTGCAGACGGCCGTCGTCGAGCGTCGAGGAGACCCATCGCGAAGCGTCTCGAAGCGTTCGACCGGCCTCGAGCAGACGCCGGTCGTCTGCGCCCCGCTGCACTCGATGCTCGGACCGATCGCCGCGGGCGCCAAGCGCGCGGGCGATGCACGCGTCGTCTACGTCATGACCGATGGCGCCGCGCTGCCGGGCGCGTTCTCCGGTCTGGTGTTCGAGCTGCGCGACGCCGGGCTGCTCGACGGGTGGATCACGTGCGGACAGGCGTTCGGCGGCGAGCTCGAGGCCGTGACGGTGTGGACGGCATGCTCGCCGCCAAGGAGGTGCTTCGGTGCGGACGTCATCGTGGTCGCCGACGGTCCGGGGAACCTCGGTACCGACACGACGTGGGGCGTCAGCGCGCTCGGGAGCGGCAACGCGCTGAACGCGGTGGCCGCGCTCGGGGCCGACCGATCCCGTCGTTGCGGATCAGCTTCGCCGACGAGCGCGCACGGCACCGCGGCGTCTCGCACCACTCGCTCACGATCCTCCGCGACGTGTGCCTGGTGCCGACCGACGTGCCGGTGCCCGTGCTCGAGGACGACGAGCAGCGCCTCGAGGTCTGGGATGCGCTCCGCGCCGCCGCGATCGAGGAACGCCACCAGCTCGTGGAGGTCGACGGCCGTCCGGCGCTCGACGAGCTGGCCGATCGGCGGCATCGAACCACGCTCCATGGGCCGGGGCGTGGACGACGATCCGCTGTTCTTCCTCGCGGCCGGCGCCGCCGGGGTGCTCGCGGGTCGCAGCGGCGGCGGGCAACCGTGCGCTGGCGCGCGGCCCGCGACGACTCGTCCTAGTCGCGATCGCCGTCGCCTTGATCGGAGATCCGCGGCCGATCCGCTGGCCGATCCCGACGAGATGGAGGTAGCCGATCCCGGCCCAGATCAACACCAGACCGAGGTCGACGATCACCAGGATCACCCAGAGCATCCCGCCGATCGGGCGCCACGAGCAACCTCCGGCGCACGACGGTCGTCTCGGCCGAACCACCCGGCCAGGGTCAGCAGCCCGAGCACCGCGTTCACGCCCGATCGTGACCCAGACGATCACGGCGCACCGACCGGTCCGGGAGGCTCGACGGGATGCGCCGCGTCGGGACGTGGGGGGAGCGGTCTCCGGCATGATCGACATCACATGTGCGCGATGAGCTGTTCGACGCGCTCGTCCACGCTGCGGAACGGGTCCTTGCACAGGACGGTCCGCTGCGCCTGGTCGTTGAGCTTCAGGTGCACCCAATCGACCGTGTAGTCGCGACGCTTCGCCTTGGCCTGCCGGATGAAGTCGCCGCGGAGCTTGGCGCGCGTCGTCTGCGGCGGTTCGCGCATCGCCCGGTTGATCTCGCGATCGGTGCAGACGCGCTCGACGTTCCCGGCCTTCTCGAGCAGGTAGTAGAGGCCCCGGTTGCGGTTCACGTCGTGGTAGGCCAGGTCCAGCAGCGCCACGCGAGGCGACGCGAGCGGCAGGTCGTGCTTGGCCTGGTATCGCTCGATCATCAGGCGCTTCGTCACCCAGTCCACCTTGCGCCCCAGGCGTTCCGGGTCACCCTCGCTCAGGGCCTCGAGCGCGAGGCGCCACTCTTCGAGCAGCGTCTTCGACACCTCGTCGGTCCCCCGCCGCTCGAGGAACCGCGCGGTCTTCTCGTAGTACTCGGTCTGCATCTCGATCGCCGTCAGCTCGCGGCCGTTCGCGAGCTTCACCGTTGCGCGTGCACGTGGTGTCGTGGCTGATCTCGCGGATCGCGCGGATCGGGTTCTCGAGCGTCAGATCGCGCATCACCGTGTTCGCCTCGACCATCCGCAGGACCAGGTCGGTGATGCCGACCTTCATGAACGTCGTCCACTCGCTCATGTTCGAGTCGCCGACGATCACGTGGAGCCGGCGGAAGCGCTCGGCGTCGGCGTGCGGCTCGTCGCGCGTGTTGATGATCGGGCGCGAGCGGGTCGTCGCCGACGACACGCCCTCCCAGATGTGCTCGGCGCGCTGCGAGATGCAGAACTGCGCGCCGCGAGGCCCGTGCAGGACCTTGCCGGCGCCGCAGTAGATCTGCCGGGTCACGAAGAACGGGATCAGCACGTCGGCCATCCGCGCGAACTCGCCGTGGCGGGCGACGAGGTAGTTCTCGTGGCAGCCGTACGAGTTGCCGGCCGAGTCGGTGTTGTTCTTGAACAGGTAGACCTGACCGCTGATGCCCTCCTCGTGCAGCCGCATCTCGGCCGCGCCCAGCAGCGCCTCCAGGATCCGCTCCCCCGCCTTGTCGTGGGCGACCAGCTCGCGGACGTCGTCGCACTCGGGCGTGGCGTACTCGGGGTGGGAGCCGACGTCCAGGTAGAGCCGGGCGCCGTTCTCCAGGAAGACGTTCGAGGACCGGCCCCAGTGCACGACCCGTCGGAACAGGTAGCGAGCGACCTCGTCGGGCGAGAGCCGCCGCTGGCCGCGGAACGTGCAGGTGACGCCGTACTCGTTCTCGAGCCCGAAGATCCGCCGCTCCATGGTGAGAGCCTAAGCCGTTCTCTCGCCGATGCGGGGACGAACCCGCGCTAGCCGGCGCGAGGATCGCGCTGACCTCGCCGTCGTCCAGACGGCGGAACTTCCGGCGATGCGCCCGGGTGCGGTCCAGGACCCCGGCCTCGACGTCGCTCGCGGCGATCTCGACGCTGATCGGGCGCGCCGAGCGCCTTGACGCCCCGTCTGGACGGCCGTCGCCAGGTCCCAGCCCTCCTGGTACTGCTGCTTCAACGCCTCCGTCAGGTCCTCTGCGTGCCCGCCGATCGCGATGAAGCCGTGTTCGTCGGTGACGCTGCCGTCGAACAGCACGTGGTACAGCGTGGTGCCGGACACGTCGCCGTCGACCTCCCCCACCAGGATCTCCACCTCGTACGGCTTCATCTGCTGCGTGAAGATCGTGGACAGCGACTGCGAGTACGCGTTGGCGAGGTCGCGCGCCTTGACGTCCTCGCGGCCGTACGAGTACCCGCGCAGGTCGGCGTGCCGGATGCCGGCGATGCGCAGGTCCTCGAACTCGCTGTACTTGCCGACGCCGGCGAACGCGATCCGGTCGTAGATCTCGCTGATCTTGTGCAGCGTCGACGACGGGTTCTCCGCGACGAACAGCAGCCCGTCGGCGTACTCCATGCCGATCACCGAGCGACCGCGCGCGATGCCCTTGTGGGCGTACTCGGAGCGGTCCTTCATCATCTGGTCCGGCGAGACGTACGGCATGAACGACATCTAGGCGCGCTCCTCCAGCACGGCCGCGACCGCGGCGGCGATCTCGTCCTCCGGCACGTCCTCCGCGCCCGATCGCGGTCACCGCCAAGCACGTTCGGGAAGATCCGGCGGACGGGTCGGGACCGCCGGTCGCGACGTCGTCCTCGGCCGCGTCGATCAACGCCTCGACCGCCACCTGCGAGCGCGTCGTCGCGGGGCAGGACCGGGGCGCCAGCGCTTCTTCAAGCGAGTTCTTCGCCGGCTGACCGCCGGAGCCGGTGGTCTGGTAGTCGTCCTCCTCCCAGCGTCCCGCCGGTGGCGTCGTAGTAGAAGATCCGGCCCTCACCGGTCGCGTGGTCGAAGCCGCCGAACAGCGGGACGACCACCAGCCCCTGCATCGCGAGCGGGAAGTTCGAGCGGATCATCTGCGCGAGCCGGTTGGCCTTGCCCTCGAGCGACAGCCGGTCGCCCGTGATCTTCTCGTAGTGCTCCAGCTCCAGCTGGAAGAGCTTGACCATCTCGATGGCCTGACCGGCGGCGCCGGCGATCGCGATCGCGGAGTAGTCGTCGGCCGCGAAGACCTTCCGCATCTTCGCGTCGGCGACCGTGTACCCCGACGGTGGCTCGGCGGTCGCCGGCCATGATGCACGCCGTCCGCGTACTTCAACCCCAGGACGGTGGTGCCGTGCGGAACCGGACATGTCCGCGGAGGCGAGCGATCGCGCGAGCCGCTCGGATGACTCGGGCCGTGACGTCGCGCAGCAGATCCGCGAAGCTCGGGTTCGCGCCGAACGACGGCTCCCGAGACCGGCGGCGGGAATCGCTCGGTCACTCGCCGCCCTTCTGGACGTAGCTCTTCACGAACTCCTCGGCGTTCTCCTCGAGCACCGAGTCGATCTCGTCGAGGATGTCGTCCATCTCGTCCTTGAGCTCCGCGGCCTTGGAGGTCGTCGTGGTCTGCCCGGCATCGGCGTCGGAGCCGTCGTCGCCCGAGCCACCGCCCTTGCGTTGCGGTCGTTTCTGCTCCTGCTCTTGCGGCATCGTCGCTCTCCTCGTGCGGGGGCGTCTCATATCCTACGGGAGGTTCGCCCCGGAACCGCTCAGGAGCGCAAGCGAGCCACGAGCGAGGCGGCATCCTCGGACCCGAGCAGCAGGTCCTCGACGTGCTCCTTCGTTCCCCGGAGCGGCTCGCGCATCGGTATCCGCTGCAGGGCATCCGCCCCCGTGTCCACGATCAACGAGTCCCACGATGCGGCGGCGATCGCGTCGGGGTAGCGCGAGATGCACCGTCCGCGGAAGTACGCGCGGGTGTCCACCGGCGGCTCCATCACCGCGCGTCGACCTCCTCGTCGGTCGTCAGGCGCTCGACCTTGCCGGCTGGAGTCGAGCCGGTAGTACAGGCCACGTTCGCGACGGACGTCGTGGTACTGGAGGTCGATCGCCTGGAGCTTCGTGGTCGTTCCAGTCGAGCCCGTCGCGCTCGCGGTACGCGGCCAGCAGCCGGTACTTCGCGACCCAGTCCAGCTCGCGATGCAGCGTCAGGCGGCTCGGTCTCGAGCGCGGAGAGCACGTCCTCCCAGCGCGTCAACACCTCTTGGTTCTCCGGCGTGTCGTCCTCGCGCTCCACGTACTTCTTCGCGTGCTCGAAGTACTCCCACTGCAGCTGGATCGCCGACAGGTGCCGGCCGTCGCTCAGCGGCACCGTCGACCGTGCACGAGATGTCGCGAGACACGGCGTGCAGCGCGGCCACCGGGTTCTGGATGGACAGGTCCGGCAGGAACCGGTCCTCGATCATCTTGAGGACGATCGCCGTGGTCCCGATCTTCAGGAACGTGGCGACCTCGCACATGTTCGCGTCGCCGATGATCACGTGGAGCCGCCGGTACTTCTCGGGGTCCGCGTGCGGCTCGTCGCGCGTGTTGATGATCGGCCGCTTCAGCGTGGTCTCCAGGCCGACCTCGGTCTCGAAGAAGTCCGCCCGCTGCGTCAGCTGATAGACCGTCTGTCCCGGCTCCTCCCACGCCTCGACGCCGACCTTGCCGGCACCGCAGAACACCTGACGGCTCACGAAGAACGGGCGTCAGGTCGCGGACGATGTCGCCGAACGGCGTCGCGCGATCGACCAGGTAGTTCTCGTGCGTGCCGTACGAGTTGCCCTTGCCGTCGCTGTTGTTCTTGTAGATCGAGAGCTTGGGTCCGGTGGGAAGCTCGCGCGCGACCTCCGCCAGCGATCGCTCCAGGATCCGCTCTCCCGCCTTGTCGTGCACCACCAGGTCACGCGGCGTGATGCACTCCGGCGTCGAGTACTCGGGGTGCGCATGATCCACGTAGTAGCGCGAGCCGTTCGGCAGGATGACGTTCGCGAGACCGAGGTCCTCGTCGCTGCCCTCGCGCGCCGGCACCGGCTCGAACCCGCGCGCGTCGCGCAGCGGCGACTCCTGCTCGTAGTCCCAGCGGATGCGCCGCAGCGAGCCGGCGTACGTGGAGATCAGGATCGATGACGCGAGGACCGGGTTGAAGTCGGGCGACCCCGCCGCCGTGATGCCGTACTCGGTCTCGATCCCGAAGACCTTGGGGATGGCCACCGGCCAACCTTACAGGTACTGACCGGCGTTCACGCGCTCGACCTGACGCCCGTCGCCGTCGTCCCCGAGCAGCGTGCGGACGTAGACGATCCGCTCGCCCTTCTTGCCGGAGATCCGCGCCCAGTCGTCCGGGTTCGTGGTGTTCGGGAGGTCCTCGTTCTCCTTGAACTCGTCGCGGATCGCGACCAGGAGGTCCTCGCTCTTGATGCCCTTCTCACCGGTGGACAGGAACCGCTTGATCGCTTCCTTCTTCGCCCGGCGGACGATGTTCTCGACCATCGCGCCGGAGTTGAAGTCCTTGAAGTACAGGATCTCCTTGTCGCCGGAGGCGTACGTGACCTCGAGGAACCGGTTGCGGTCCGACGGCTCGTACATGTACTCGATCGTCTTCTCGATCATGCGCGAGGTGGCGAGCAGAGCGTCGCCGCCGTTGCGGGCGATCTCGTCGGGATGGATCGGGATCGACGGGTGCAGGTACTTGGACATGATGTCCTTGGCCTGCGGTCCGTCCGGGCGCTCGATCTTGATCTTCACGTCGAGCCGGCCCGGCCGCAGGATCGCCGGGTCGATCAGGTCCTCGCGGTTCGAGGCGCCGATCACGATCACGTTCTTGAGCGTCTCGACGCCGTCGAGCTCCGACAGCAGCTGCGGCACGATCGTCGACTCCACGTCGGAGGAGATCCCGGTGCCACGCGTCCGGAAGATCGAGTCCATCTCGTCGAAGAACACGATGACCGGCAGCCCTTCCTCGCTGCGCTCCTTGGCGCGCTGGAAGATCTCGCGGATCTGGCGCTCGGTCTCGCCGACGTACTTGTTGAGCAGCTCGGGGCCCTTGACGTTCAGGAAGTAGCTGCGCGCGTCGTCGCGGCCCGTGCGTTCGGCCACCTTCTCGGCGAGCGACTTCGCGACCGCCTTCGCGATCAGCGTCTTGCCGCACCCGGGAGGCCCGTAGAGCAGCACGCCCTTCGGCGGCTCCAGCTCGTGCTCGCGGAACAGCTCCGAGTACAGGAACGGCAGCTCGACGGCGTCGCGGATCGCTTCGATCTGGCCCTCCAGGCCGCCGATGTCCTCGTAGCTGACGTCGGGGATCTCCTCCAGGACCAGCTGCTCGACCTCTTCCTTCGGCAGCAGCTCGAGCGCGACGCCCGAGCGCGGGTCGAAGAGCAGCGGGTCTCCCGCGCGCACGACCTCGTCGATCAGGCTGCCGGCGAGCGTGGCCACGAACTCCTCGTCGCCGCGGCCGACGACCACGACGCGGTCCGTGCCCAGGCGGTCCTTCACCTTCACGACCTCGCCCTGGCGGTCGGGGTCCAGGACCTCGACGACGTTCAGCGAGTCGTTGAGGATCACCTGCGAGCCGGGGCGGAACCTCGTCAGGTCCAGGTCGGGAGCGAGGTTCACGCGCATCTTGCGGCCGCCGGTGAACACGTCGATCGATCCGTCCTCGTTGGTGCCGAGGTAGACGCCGAAGGACGCGGGAGGCTGGCTGAGCTTCTCGACCTCTTCCGCGAGCGCCTCGATCCGCTGGCGCTCGCCGCGCAAGGCGTCGGCGAGCTTCTGGTTCTGGCCCATCGCGCGGGTGAGCTGGTCACGGGTCTCGACGAGCTTCTCCTCGAGGAGCGTGACCTGGCGAGGCGCGTTCGTGAGACGGCGGCGTAGGAGCCCGACCTCCTCCTCCAGGAACTTCACCTGGGTCTGGAGCTCGTGGACCTGCTTCTCGTACCGCTCCACCTGCTCGTCGTGACCGGGCATCTGCGTCACCTCCCCCGGTGCGCTGAATCGCCAGTATATGGGCGGGCCTTCGCTCGGCCGGTAGGTCGAGCAACTGCCTTCTCTACTCCCTCTAGTACGGCATTTCGGCGCCGAGCGATGATGCCTTGAACGAGGTATCTCTGACCTCGGGTCGTCGACGGTCCGACGCTAGCCGGTCGCCGCCGACACGGCGAGCGATCGTGAGGAACCCCGTGTGCCCGACCATCCGGTGGTCCGGACGCACGCTCCGCTCGGTCACGTGCCAGGAGCGACGGAGCGTCTCGAACGTCTCGACGTGCTGGAAGCCGTTGCCCGGCAACGCGAGCACGAGCTCCTGCACCTGCACGTCGTCGGGCAGGTACGCGCAGAGCACGCCGCCGGGTTCCATCACCTGATGCAGCGCGCCGAGCGGCGCCCACGGCTCCGGCAGGTCCAGGACGCATCGATCGAACCGGTCTTCGGTGCCCGACGTCCTCGACGTCGCCATCTCGCAAGTTCGAGCTGATCGGGGAGCTTCCCGAAGAACGCCTCGATGTTCTCGATCGCTTGGTCGCGATGCTCGGCGCGCAGGTCGTACGAGACGACGCGTCCGTCGGGCCCGGTCGCTCGGCACAGCGCGATCGTGAGCGCACCCGAGCCGGTCCCCGCCTCCAGCACGCGCGCGCCCGGGAAGATGTCGGCGTACACGATGATCGGGCCGAGGTCCTTCGGATAGACGACCTGCGCGCCGCGCGGCATCTTCAGCACGAAGTCCGCGAACCGCGGGACGGAACGCCGTCATCACCATGCCCTTCGACGTCTCCACGCGCGTGCCCTCGGGCTTGCCCGAGCAGATCGTCGTGCGGCAGCGTGCCGCTGTGCGTGTGATACGTCCCGCCGGCCTGCAGCGTCATCAGGTACGTGCGGTCGCGCTGGTCGACGAGCATGACGCGCTCGCCCGGCTCGAACACGGTCACGACGCGTCCCCCGTAGATCTCGGCGGGCATGACCTCGTCGGCGAGCTCGCCACCACGTCACGATCGTCCATCGGTCGGACATCCATCGGCGGTCCGAGCCGCTCTCCGAGGATCTGCGCCCGCGCCCGGCAGAACGCGCAGAACCGCCCGGTGGTCGGCTGGCCGCACCGTTCGCACGGCGACCAGCTCGGCGTCGTCGGCCGCCGTGAACAGCGGCCGCCCCCGCTCGAGGTACCCGAGGAAGAACTGCGCCTTCGTCCCCGGCGACGTCGACTCGATGGCGTTCATCGCGTCCTTGTACCGGAGCTGCGTGTTGCCGGCCACGAGCGGGCACTCCTCCACGACGTAGTCGATGCCCCGCAGGAACGCGTACGCCGCGGTCTCCAGCTCCGAGAGCCGGAACAGCGGCTTCACCTTCTTCACCATGCCCTCCTTCCCGGGCAGCGCCGGCGACTGGCGGGCGATGTACTCGGTCTGCCAGCGCAGCGTGTTGCCGAGCAGCGTCGCCGCCTCGTCGTCCAGGTTGTGGCCGGTGGCGATCGACGTCGAACCCGTCCTCGAGCGCGGCCCGGTTGAACACGTACCGCTTCGACAGCCCGCAGACCGCGCACGTCGACCGCGAGCCCTTCCGCCGGCGGTCGGGATGTCGAACCCGTAGTCGCGCTCCAGGTCGACGACGATGAGCTCCGCGCCGCGCTCGGCCGCGAACGCCTTCGTCACGTCGCCCGAGCGATCGGAGTAGCCGCCGATCCCCAGGCCCAGGTAGAGCCCGGACGCGTCGTAGCCGAGGTCGAGCAGGACGTCCCAGAGCGCGAGCGAGTCCTTGCCGCCGGAGACGGCGACGAGGATCCGATCGCCGGTCGGCGAACATGTCGTGCTGCCTGATCGCGCGCTTCACCTGTTCGCGGAACACGTGGATGAAGCAGTCCCTGCAGTACGCGGCGTTGTGCCGCCGGACCTCGATCGACCGCCGGGCCCCGGCACCGGTTGCACTTCATGCGGCTCCTCCGGAGATCACCGGCCGGACCTCGATCTCGTCGGCGTCGTCCAGGCGCGTCTCGCGCGTGACCAGCTCCCCCGCGCGGATCACGAGCACGGTGTCGGGGTTCACGCCGAGCTCGTCGAGGACCGACGCGCACCGGCCGGCCCCCCACGACCTCGACCTCCCGGTCGGGGTTACGCAGCCTCACCTTCACCGGCTCAAGGCTAGCGCACGCCCTTGCAGCCGGCGGCACGGCCCGGCCGGCCGCGCGTGCCAGGAACCAGATGAACACGCCCATGGGGACGTACCAAAGACCCGCCGGCTCGCCGGCGCGGAAACGGAAGCGACGCACGCGCCAGCCTACGGCGCGTGCGTCGCTGCATCCGGGAACGTCCGAACGATCAGGGAAGCTGAGCGGGACGCGGGACGGGTCGCGAGCGTCACGTCGACGGTCCGTCGCGCGCCGTCGGTGCCGACGATCTCCACGGACACGTTCTGTCCCGGATCGAGACCCCTCGAGGATCGTCGCCGACGTCCTCACCGGACGTCACGTCGTGACCGTCGATCGCGACGATCACGTCACCCTCCTGGATCCCCGACGCCTCCGCGGGCGGCACCGCCGGGTGTGTCCAGGACGTAGGCGCCCTCGTCCACCTCGCAGCCCGAGCTGGAACGCGAGGTCGGTCGTCACGGTCTGCGTGCTGACGCCGAGGTAGGCGGAGGGCGCGAGCGGGTTCGTTCTGGGCGTCGGCGATCGTCTGCTTCACGGAGTCGATCGCGATCGCGAAGCCGATGTTCTGGGCGCGTGTCGTCGCCGGCGGAGTTGATGCCCACGACCTGTCCCTGCATGTTCACGAGCGGGCCGCCGGAGTTCCCGTGGTTGATGGCGGCGTCCGTCTGGATGACGTTGCTGTACGTCCGTGTCTGGTCGGCGCCGCACGTCTCGGGATCGCAGTTCGGGTCCTGCGCCGTGATCGTCCGGTCGAGCGAGGAGACGATGCCGGACGTGACGGTCGGGCCGCCCTCGAGCGCGAGCGCGTACCCCAGCGCCACGACCCGCTGCCCCAGCACCAGGTCGGCGGAGTTCGCCGAGCGGCCACGGTCGGCATGTCCTTCGCGTCGATCTTCAGGACGGCCAGGTCGTGCAGGCAGTCCGAGCCGATCACGCGAGCGTCGAACTGCTCGGGGTCGGCGTCGGACGTGAAGACCGTGATCTTCGAGGCGGCCTCGACGACGTGGCAGTTCGTCACGATGACGCCGTCGGACCGCACGATGAACCCGGTCCCGACGCCCTGGCCGCTCCCGCCGCCTCCTTGGGACGATGTCGGTCGTCACGTTGACGACGGCGGGAAGGACGCGTTCCACGACCGCCTCGACCGGCTCGTTGGACGCGGGGATCGGCGACGTGTTCAGCGTGCGATGCGGGCGACGCGAGTGGCCGACGGCGAGTCTGGAGCCGACGGTGAGCGAGCAGGCGCTCGCCACCGCGGCGAGGATGCAGAGATCGGGAGCAGCAGACGACGCATGGGTGGACCTCCGATGTCAGGGTAACGCCGGTGATTCGAGCCGGTCGACCGCATGGTTCGTCACCGGCGGAAACGCTCAGCGTCTTCTCAGGTTAGGGCTCGCGCGCCGAGCGATCGGTCACTGCAGGCTCCCCGCGGGGACCTCCTTCTTCGGGTCCACGAACGGGATCGACCGCCGTCGTGCCGGTGAGCGGCCCGTTCTCGGACTCGACGTCGAGCGTGGTGCCGGGCTCCGCCAGCTCGATCGGGACCCACACGTAGCCGATGTTCTGCTTCAGGCCCGGCGACCAGACGGCGTCCGTCATGTGCCCGACCACCTTGCCGTCCTTGTGGACCGGCCACTTCTCGGACATCTCGGCGCGCAGCTCGTCGCCGTCCAGGATGATGCCGACGAGCTTGCGGTCGACGCCCTCGCGACGGATCCGCTCGAGCGCGTCCTTGCCGATGTAGTCCTGCGGCTGCTCCTCGACCAGACGCTCGAGACCCATCACGTGGAACGGCGTGTCGTCCAGCGTGATGTCGGAACCGTAGTTGAAGATGCCGGCCTCGATCCGCCGCGGCTCGCACGGTGCGATCGGCCGGATGTTGAACTCCTCGCCCGCCGCGAGGATCGCGTCCCAGAGCTCGTCGCCGCGGCTGAAGTCGAGCAGGTTGACCTCGAACCCCGGGATCGCGGTCCAACCGGTCCGGCTGATCACGACCGGGATGCCCTGGATCTCGTAGGCGCCGCACCAGTAGTACTTCAGGTCGAGGATCTGGTCGCCCGACCAGCTTCTGGAGCGTCTTGACGGCCTTCGGTCCCTGGACCTGCACCGGGTGGACGTCGGGCAACGTGACCTGCGCGTCCAGGCCGGAGGTCGCCAGCACGCCCAGGGCGTACAGACCCGCGTCGGAGTCCGCCAGCTGCATCCACCACGTGTTCTGCTCGACGTGCAGGAGCACCGGGTCGTTCACGATGCCGCCGTCGGGGGCGGTGACCAGCATGTACTTGCCCTGGCCGACCGCACACTTCGTCAGGTCGCGGCAGGTGATCATGTCGATCAGGCGGTCGGCGTCGGGGCCGCTCACCTCGACCGTCCGCTCGACGCCCACGTCCCAGAGCGTCACGTCGTTGTTGAGCGCGTAGTACTCGACCTCGGGGTCGTCGTAGTACCCCGGCAGGTACATGTGGTTGTAGATGTCGTACGCCGTGCAGCCCGCGCGGCGGGTCGCCTCGAACATCGGCGACTTCCGGTACCACGGCCCGAAGTACAGGGTCGCGCTCTTCTCGAGCATCTCCTCGCGCTCGTTCGTCATGCTCGGGTGTCTCCTTCGCTCGTCGGCCGGGCTCGAACGCCCGGCGGCGATTGAATGATGGTTCAATGACAGCCCCACTGACAAGTCGCCGCCGTTCGGCTCGCCGTCCACGACACGGAAGAGGCGCCCCGCAGGGCGCCTCTTCCAGGTCGAACGAACGATCGTCGCCGGCTACGGAGATCGGGATCTGCTTCTTCGGGTCGACGAACGGCATCTCGACGACGACCGCGTTGCGGTCGCCCCATTCGCGTCGAGACGCCGAGCGACGTGCCGTGGTTCGCGTACTGCGTCGGCACCCAGGCGTACCCGATGTTCTTCTCCAGACGGGGCGAGTAGATCGCCGACGTGACCTTGCCGATCTCGGCACCGTCGGCGGTGACCGGCCACTTCACGTTGTTCAGCGCCTCGAACGGCTCGCCGTCCATCTCCACGCCGACGATCTTCCGGCCGACGCCCGCGTCGCGGATCGTCTTCAGCGCCGCCAGCGAGATGCACGCCTCTTCGGTCAGCGTGTCCCAGTCGACCAGGCGGTCGAGGCCCATCTCGATCGGGTTGTTGTCGTACGTCATGTCGGCGCCCCAGTTGAAGATGGCGCCCTCGATCCGGCGGATGTCGCTCGGGCCGGTCGGCTTGATGTTGAACTCCTCGCCGGCCTTCATGAGGGCCTCGTAGACGTCGTTCCCCTTCGACGTCTCGGTCGTGTAGACCTCGTAGCCGACCTCGGACGTCCAGCCGGTACGCGTGACGACGACGGGCGCGCCCGCGATCTCGGCGTGCGTCCAGAAGTAGTACTTGAGGTCCAGGATGCTCTCGCCGAGCAGCTTGACCATGAGGTCCTTCGACTTCGGCCCCTGCACCTGCAGCGGCGCGACGTCGGCCTCCTTGATCGTCACGTCGAGGTCCGGGTACGCGTTCTTCAGGCCGCGCGCGAACAGCAGCGCGTCGGAGGACGCGAGCGCGAACCAGAACGTGTTCTCGTCCATCCGGGTCAGCACCGGGTCGTTGATGATCCCGCCGTCGCTGTCGCAGATCAGGACGTACTTCGCCTGGCCGACGGCGCACTTGGAGAGGTCGCGCGGGCGTGAGCAGCTGCGCGAACGTGAACCCGTCGGGACCGCTGATCTCCAGGCACCGCTCGACCGAGACGTCCCAGAGCGTGACGTCGTTCAGGAGGGTCTCGAACTCGTTCTCGAACGTGTCGAAGCGGATCGGGAAGTACATGTGGTTGTAGACGGTGAAGCCCTTGGGACCGTACTTCTGGGTGGCCTCGTAGTACGGCGTGCGGCGGTTGCGCGCGCCGCGCTGTACGAGACTCATGTCGAACGGCTCAGCCATGGACTCCTCCTTGGACGTCGTTGCCGTGCGACCCGCGGTCAGGACGACCGCGGGTCACGCTGGAGCGGTGCGGGAACACCCGGCGTATCGTGCGTGTGCGTCTTCAGACTGACAAGAACGCGCGTTGACCGCAGGTCAGCGGCATGGGTGCGCGGGGCGCGCGGAGTCGCGATCGGGGTCAGTCTCTCAGACCGCTGCGGCGACGTCGAAGACGCACTCCCCTTCGACGAACGTCAACTCGACCCGCGTCTTGGGCATCTCGATCGCAGGGATCTCGAAGAGGTTCTGATCGATCACGGTGAGGTCCGCGTACTTGCCGACCTCGATCGAGCCGGTGAGCCGTTCCAGATGGTTCACGTACGCGGAGCCCATGGTGAACGCTCCGATCGCGGTGGCCAGGTCGACCCGTTCCTCGGGGATGAAGACCTCGCCGATCGCCTCGCCGAACTCCTCGAACGCGCTCGGCGGGCGCTCGGCGTTCGACGGCGATCGTCATCTCCAGCAGCGGGTTCGGGCTCGAGACGCTCCAGTCGCTGCCGAACGCCAGCACGGCGCCGGCCCGCACCAGGCTGGCGAACGGGTACTGCCACGACGCGCGCTCGGGGCCGATGAACGGGATCGTCAGGTTGTCCATCTGGCCCTCGTGCGCCGCCCAGAGCGGCTGGCCGTTCGCGACCGCGCCCAGCCGACGGAACCGCGGGATGTCGTCGGGATGCACGATCTGGATGTGCGCCAGATGGTGGCGGTTGTCGCTCGGACCGTTCGCGATCAGCGCGGCCTCGATCGCGTCCAGGGCCTCGCGCACCGCACGATCGCCCAGCGCGTGGAAGTGCGTCTGGAACCCGAGCGCGTCCAGCTGCGTCACGGCGTCCTTCAGCAGTTCGGGATCGACGAACGAGATGCCGGCGTTGTCGGTCGGCACGCCGTTCGCGTCGAGGTAGGGCGTCAGCGTGGCCGCGGTGAAGTTCTCGACGACGCCGTCCTGCATGATCTTCACGCTGGTCGGCGCGAAGCGTCCGACGGTGGCCCGCGCGCGCGCGTCGACGAATCGCTCGATCTGCTCGAGGCCGCGATGACGGTTCCACCACAGCGCCCCGATCACCCGAGCGGTGAGCTCTCCGCTCGCCGCCGCGCGCACGTACGTGTCCAAGCGTGCGGTAGCTGTCGTCGATGCGGACGATGTCCGCGTCCTGCCACGCGGTGATGCCCAGCGAGTGGAGGTACGTCTGCGCGATGCGGAGCCCGGCCGCGTAGTCCTCGTCGGTGTCGACGGGCGCGACGGCGGTCACGACCAGCTCATCGCACCCTCGTGCAGCGTGCCGGACGGCTCGCCGTCGGCGGTTGCGCTCGATCCGCCCGTCCCGTGGGTCCGGCGTGTCGCGCGTGATGCCCGGCCAGCTCCAGCGCCCGCGAGTTGACCCACGCGCCGTGCCCGTCACGGTTCGTCAGGAAGGCCGGACGGTCGGGAACGATGGCGTCGAGCGCCTCCTTCGTCGGCGTGCCCGCCCGGGAACACGTCCATGTACCACCCGCCGCCCAAGATCCATGGCGCGTCGGGGTTGGCCGTCGCGTAGTCGGCGATGACTCGCTCGGTAGGCGTCGAGGACGTAGAGCTCGGACTGAGGTTGCAGCGGAGCATCTCGAGGCCGCTGCCGGGCGGGTGGATGTGCGCGTCCTGGAACCCGGGCAGCAGCATGCGTCCGGCCAGGTCCACGATCTCGGTGTGCGGACCCATCCACGCGCGGACGTCCTTGTCGGCACCGACCGCGACGATCGTGCCGCCTTCACGGCGACCGCCGGTCGCCCAGCTCCGTGGCCGCGTCCACGGTGTACACCGGTCCGTTGACGAACAGCAGATCCGCCGATCCGTTCACGTCGCTCACGTCGTCGATCCTTCGTCACGCTCGAGGCCGCCGAAGCATACCCGCGTCAGGCCAGGGCCACGAGTTCCAGGAGGTCGTCGCTCCAGTAGTCGAGCGTGCCGTCCGGCATCATCAGGACGCGCTGTGGCGCAAGCGCTTCGACGAACTCGATGTCGTGGCTGACCAGGATCATCGAACCGGGCCATCCCGCGAGCGCCTCGGCGATCGCGGTGCGCGACGGCGGATCGAGGTTGTTCGTCGGCTCGTCGAGCATCAGCAGGTTCTTCCGTCCCGGCGACGAGCTGCGCGAGGGCGAGCTTGGTCTTCTCGCCGCCCGAGAGCGTGCCGGCATCCTGGAACGCCATCTCGCCCGACAGGCGGAACATGCCGAGCAGCGCGCGCAGCGCCTGGTCTTCCGCACGCGACTCCGCGCGCATGTGGTCGATGACCGGCATGCCCTCGTGGATGCCCTCGTGCTCCTGCGCGTAGTAGCCGAGCGACACGCCGTGCCCGAGGCGGAACGCTGCCGTGATCCGCCTCGGACTCCCCCGCGAGGATGCGCAACAGGCTCGTCTTGCCCGGCGCCGTTCAATCCCATGATCAGCAGGCGCTCGCCGCGCCCGACGTCGAACGAGATGTCCTCGAAGACCGGCGGGCCGCCGTAGCTCTTCGCCAGCTCGTTCGCGATCAGCATGACCTTGCCGCTGTGCGGCGGCTCGGGGAACCGGAACGTCACCGTCCGCTCGTGCGCCGGACCCTCGACCTTCTTGGCCGCCAGCTTCTCCACGCGCGTGTCCAGCGTCTTCGCCTTGCGCGCGCGCTTGGCCGTCTGGCCGCGCATCGAGTCCGCGAGCGTCTTGAGCCGCTTGATCTCCTGCTCCTGCCGGCCGGCGAGCGAGCGCAGCCGGATCTCGTCCTCGGATCGCGCCTTCCGGTACTGCGAGTACGTCCCGCGGTACTCGACGACCTGATCGCGATCGACGTGCAGGATCCGGGTGATCGACGCGTCGAGCAGCTTCAGGTCGTGGCTGACCACGATCAACGCGCCGCGGTACGACGCCAGGAACTTCATCAGCCAGTGCTTCGCGTCCGCGTCCAGGTGGTTCGTCGGCTCGTCCAGCATGAGCAGGTCGCTCCCACCGAACAGGATCCGCGCGAGCTCGAGACGGCGTCGCTCACCGCCGGACAGCGCCCGCACGGGGAGCGCCAGCCGGTCGTTCGCCAGCCCGAGCCCCGCCGTGAGCGTCCGGGCCTCCGACTCCGCCGCGTAGCCGCCGAGCTCCCGGTACTCCTCCTCGAGGCGCGCGAACCGCGCGACGTTCTTGTCGCCGTGCGACTCCTCGAGCTGGATGCGCGCCTTCTCCAGTCGGCGCGCCAGGTCCACCAGGTCGCGCGCCGCCAGGATGTGCTCCAGACCCGGTGACGTGATCGTCGGCCCGATGCTGACGCGGGTCCTGCCGCAGGTAGCCGATCGCACCCGTTCGGGTCGACGGTGCCGCGCAGCGGAAGATCCTCGCCGCCGAGCACCTTCAACAGGCTGGTCTTGCCGGCGCCGTTGCGACCGACGACCCCCATCTTGTCGCCGGCGCGCAGCGTGAAGCTGAGGTCGCTGACGACCGTCTTGCCGCCGACCTCGACGGACAGCTCCCGAACGTCGAGCGTGGTCATCGCAGGGTGCTCCTGAGGGTGATGGAACCGGAGCGGGTCGGGCTGGAAGTGACGATGAGCATCGGATGGACCTCCTGGTGGGGACATGAACAAGCGCGCCGCCGATGGGCGCGGGACTTGCCGAGGAGATCGCGTCAACTCATCTGTCCCGAGTGTAGCAATGACCCCTGGGTCGACCAAGCAACGAGATGACAGACTTCGCGGATGAACGAGTTCCTGGAGGGCAACCGCGAGCTGTGGGATGAGTGGACCGGCATCCACGAGACCTCGGACTTCTACAAGCTGGAAGCGTTCCGGGCTGGTGGGATCCGCCTGCACGACTACGAGCGCGAACAGGTGGGTGATGTGGAGGGCAAGTCGCTGCTGCACCTCCAGTGCCACTTCGGGATCGACACGCTCTCCTGGGCACGCCTGGGTGCAGACGTCACGGGCGCCGACTTCTCGCCCAAGGCGATCGACCTCGCCACGCGACTGGCTGCCGACCTCGAGCTGAACGCACGTTTCGTCGAGTCCAACGTCTACGAGCTCCCGCAGCGTCTCGAGGGCCAGTTCGACGTGGTGTACACCTCGCGCGGCGTGCTGGGTTGGCTCCCCGACATCCGCGGATGGGCACGTGTCGTCGCACACTTCGTCCGGCCCGGCGGCATCTTCTTCATCACCGAGGCGCACCCGATCGCCTGGGCGCTGGGCGAGGAGCTACCGCTCGCGTTCCGTTACGCGTATTGGGAGCATGTCGAGCCCGAGGTCTTCGATGTCGAGGGCTCCTACGCCGACCCCACCGCCGACGTGAAGACCGAGAAGGAGTACAGCTGGAACCACGGCTTGGGCGAGATCGTGACCGCGCTGATCGACGCCGGCCTCACGATCGAGCTGCTCCGTGAGTACCCGTTCTCGGACTGGGACATGGGGTGGACCGTGGAGGCTCCGGACGGCACGTGGGTCAAACCGGCTTCGGTGGAGGGTGAGGTCCCCGTCTCGTACTCGCTGCGTGCCCGCAAGCCGGAGCGACCGCCCGGCTAGCGACCCGCCCGGGACTCCCCGGCCGCTCGTTCCCGCTCGTGTCGACGCTCCGACAGGTGGTCGGCGACCCCGAGGCACGTGAACGACAGCGCCGGGCCCGATCAGCGAGCGCGAGCCTCGCTGACCGTGCGCAGCAGGAGCGAAGCAGTAGACGGTGACGACGGCCACCGCGATCGCCCGGGCCTTCCACGAGTGCGTGAACGTCCACGCGCAGCACGGCGATCCCGCCCGCGCCGAGCCCGGCCACGAGTCCGGTGACGGCGTCCGACGCGAGTGCGGAGACCGGGATCCCGACCAGGAGCGAGAGCCCCATCGCGCGTACCACCGCGCGCCGGGCGCTCGCGGATGCTCGGACAGGAACGCGAGCGCGATGAACACGAACGGGATCACGCGCGAACCGAACGCGATGTAGGGCGCGGCCAGCGGCTGCGTCGGCGCCGTCGGACGCCAGCGCCGACCACCCCGGCGACCATGGCCCAGTACGCGGGCGCCAGCAACAGGGTCGCCAGCAGGATCGCCCGCCACTTGCGGCGCGGGCGAGAGCGGGGCAGCACCCGGCCGAGCGGATGCGACCGCCGCCGTCGGGTCGTCGCCACGCTCAGCCCTTCACGGAGCCGGCGGTCAGCCCTCGCACGAAGTACTTCTGCAACGAGAAGAACACGACCAGGGGCAACGCCATCGAGATGAACGCCGCCGACGTCAGCAGGTGCCAGTTCTCGCCGCGTCGAGCCCACGAGCTCGCGCAGCGCCACCGTGAGGACCCGGTCCTTGCCCGGCGCCGCCCAGGAACACGTACGCCACCAGCAGGTCGTTCCAGACCCAGAGGAACTGGAAGATCGCGAACGCGGCGAGGGCGGGCACCGAGAGCGGCACGATCAGTCGCCAGAAGATCGTGAAGTGGTCGGCTCCGTCCATCTTCGCGGACTCGATGATCGATGAGGGCAGCGAGCCGATGTAGTTCCGCAACAGGTAGACCGCCAAGCGGCAGGCCGAAGCCGGTGTGCGCGAGCCACACCCCGAGGAACGTCCCGTGGAGCCCGAGGTCGGGGAAGAGCTGCATCCCGAACAGGGTGATGCCCTGCGTGTACATCCTCAGGATCGGGATCAGCGCCATCTGCAGCGGGACGACGAGCAGCCCCACGACGATCACGAACAGGACGTAGCGGCCCTTGAAGTCCATCCACGCGAACGCGTACGCCGCGAACGCGGCGATCGTGATCGGGATGACCGTCGACGGGATCGTGACGGCCAGGCTGTTCAGGAACGCGTTCCCGAACTCCCCTGCGTCGAGCGCGATGCGGTAGTTCTCGAGCGTCCACTCGGCGGCCGGAACGGATGCGCGAGCACCGTCCACCAGCCGGTGGTGTTCACGGTCAGGCTCTCGGGCCGCAACGACGTGATCAGGACGCCCAGGGTGGGGATCGACCAGAGGATCACGATCACGATGATCGTGATCCGGACGAACCAGCCGGCTCGCCCGCGTCCTCGATATCGCCCGGCTGCTTCTGCGCCTTCTTCGTCCGGCCCCTTCGGGGGAGCTTCGACCGTGGCGGCGCTCATCGGATCGCCTCTTCCTCGCGGAATCGCCGGATGTTCCACACCATCACCGGGATCACGGCGACGAACAGGACCACCGCGATCGCGGCGCGCGTCCCGTTGTGATCGGCTCGGAAGACCCATCGGATCATCCGCTCGGCGATCACCACGGTGCCGTTCGACCTCCGCGCTCGCCGGTTGGACGAAGACGATGTCGAACACCTTCATCGCGTTGATCACCATGTACGTCGTCACGACCACGATCGTCGGCAGGATGCTCGGCAGCGATGATCCGGCGGAAGACCTGGAACTCGGAGGCGCCGTCGATCCGGGCGGCCTCGATGATCTCGTCCGGGATGGCCTTGATGGCGGCCGACAACACCACCATGGCGAAACCGGTCTGCATCCAGACCATGATCACCATCAGGCAGCAGGTTGTTCCACGGCTGCAGCTCGAGCCACTTCACGGGTTCTGGCCGAGCCCGAGCATGACGCCGTTCAGCAGGCCGATGTTGCAGCCGAACCCGGACGGCCGGTAGCTGTAGATCAGCTGCCAGGTGATCGACGCCCCGGCGAAGGAGATCGCCATCGGCAGGAAGATCAGCGACTTCGCGACGGACTCGCCGCGGCGCAGCCGGTCGGCGAGCGTCGCGAACAGCAGACCGATCCTGACCGCCGAACAGCGGAACCAGGATGATCCAGCAACGGCGGTGTTGCGCATCGCTCGCAGCATGTCGGAGTCGGTGAAGACGAACCGGAAGTTGTCGAGCCCGACGAAGCTGCCTGGCTCGTGCGTCCTTGAGGCTGAGGTCAGGAGGGTGTTGAACACCGGATAGACGAGGAACACGGCGAGGATCACGAGGCACGGACCGACGAAGACGTACGGGCGCACGCCCTCGCGGAGCTTCGCGGGAAGAGGTCGACGACGTGGTTCATCGCCCAATAGAGGAAGAACACGCCCACCCACACCGATCGCGATCGCGACGCCGACGACCATGAAGCGGTTCGCGCGCTCGTCCCGGAGGAGGTCGAACGCCCAGCCAGAGGACGATAGAACGTGCCGGGATCGCCACGGCGCTCACCGCCGCACGACGAACAGGATCACCGCGTTGGCGCCTCGCGTCGGGGCGTCGATCTCGGTCGGGTCGACGTCGCCGGGGCTCTGCGGTGGAGTCTTCACGACGGAATCCTCGCTCGATCGAGTCTCGAGCGCAAACCGTTAGGGAGTGGCCGCTCTTCGGCCACTCCCTGCGGGTCGATCGGACGGGAGGTCGATCATCCCTCGCCCGGTGTGCTTCGGTTAGCGCGGGCCAGCTCGCCTCGATCTCGTCGAGGACTGTCTTCGAGCGAGTCGGGTCCCTCCTGCATGTACTTCACCATGCCGGTCCAGAAGCTGCCCGGCACCAACCCCGCCGGCATCAGGTCGGACGCGTCGAAGCGACCCGTGTCGTTCGCGATCGCCTCGACCAGGACCACGGCCGCGAGTCGGCCAGGATCTGGTTCGCGTAGCAGTCCGGCCCGACGTTGATGTTCGGCGAGATCCTCGACGAGGCCGCGGTCCGCCGCCCTGGCGCACTGGATCGGCACGTCCGCGAACTGCTCGAGGAAGTCCCTGACCTCCGGCACGGTTGCCGTTGGTCCCGATCACCGCGTACTCACCGGCGTACAGGATCCCCTCTGGTCGATCGGCGGGAAGCGGGAACCAGTCGTAGTCCTCGCCCGCCACCGAGCCCTCCGGGAACGGCGCGGCACCGATGATGAAGCTCGCCTGCCGGTGCAACCAGCAGCCCGGCGGGTCCTGGAACATCGGCAGCGGTGCGGCGCCGAACGCGATCGACGGCGTGTCGGCCGCGCCACCCAGGACGTTGCCATCGGTGAACATGACGTCGCCGAACACCTCGGCCGCGTTCGATGACCGCGGGGTCGTTGAACGGGATCTCGTGGTTCACCCACTGGTCGTAGGTGTCCACCCCGGCGGTGCGAAGCATGATGTCTTCCATCCAGTCCGTGGCCGGCCAACCGGTCGCGCCGCCGGACTCGAAGCCGACGCACCATGGGGTGCCGCCGTCCGCCTTGATCTGGTCGCCCAGCGCCATCAACTCGTCCCACGTGGTGGGCACCGTGTAACCGGCGGCGTCGAAGTCGTCCTTCGGGTACCAGACCATGCTCTTGAGGTTGACGTTCGTCGGGATCCCCCAGTGCTCGCCGTCGAACTCCACGAGCTCGAGGAGGTAGTCGCCGAACGTCGCCTGGAGCGCGGCGATATCGAGCCCCAGGTCCTCGAGCGACACGATCGTGCCGGCCTCGGCTTGGGACGTCACCGTGCCGGGCTGCGGCACGAGCGCGATGTCGAGCGTCCCGCCCTCGGCCCGGATCGCGAACTGCTCCTCGAAGTCGGCAGAGCCCTCGATCTCGACCGTGTAGTCGGCGTCCACGATGTTCTCGTCGACCGCCGTCTGGACGGCCACGGCCTCGGCCGGTTCCATCGCGTTCAGGACGTTGACCGTTCCGGTGTTCTCAGCGCCGGTCGCACCGGTCGCGCCGGTGTCACCACCGTCACCGCCGCCGTCGTCATCGTTCGAGCACGCACCCGCGACCAACAGCATGATCGCGAGGAGTGGCACCAACTTCCTAAATCGACGCACGTCTTGCCCCCTCTCTTACATCAGCACTTCCCTGCACGTTCATACGTACATACGGGTTCAGGCCGTCGGCCTGCTTCACATGTCTCCTCCTTTCGAGCTGACCGTTCACGATGCCTTCACCCCTCCCACGGTGGAGCGGCGGATCACCAGCTCCGTCGGCAGGATCACCCGGCGCGGCCCGCCGTCCGGGTCTTCCAGGAGCTGAGACAGCGTGTGGGCAGCCTGCGCCCCTTGGGCGCGGATGCCCTGACGAACGGTGGTGAGCGGCGGGTCCAGGCTCCGGGCGAACTCGAGGTCGTCGAACCCCGCAAGCGCGACATCCTCGGGTGACCGCAACCCGCGTGCCTTGATGCTGTCCAGCGCGCCGACCGCGGATGCGTCGTTGGCGCAGAAGATGGCGTCGACACCCCGATCGAGGAGTTCGAGGGCCGCCGTGGCCCCGGTGGCACGCCGGAAATCGCCGTCGGCGATGAGGCCCTCGGTGGAGAGACCGGCGCGGGTCATCGCCCGCTCATACCCCGCGATGCGGTCTTCACCCGCCACGGTCCCCCGTCGCCCGCTGACGTGCCCGATCCGTCGCCTGCCGGCGTCCACCAGATGCGACGTGACGGCTTCGGCGGCCTGCACGTGGTCGACGTCCACGTAGCTCGCCGACCGGTCGGCGCGGCGGTGACCGACCAGGACCGTCGGGAGGGACGACGCGAGCAGGCCGTCCACCAGCGGGTCGTCGACGTTGTACGCGGTGACGATCACGCCTTCCAACAGGCCCATGCCGAGGATCTGGTCCAGCGTCTCCTGCTTGGAGCGGTTCCCGAGCCACAGCATCATGCCCGTGGCGGTATCGGAAAGCGCATCGCTCATGCCCTGGAGCAGCTGGGAGAAGTAGGGGTCCTGGAACAGCTCGTGAGAGTCGACGTGCATCACGACGCCGACCACGCCCGAGCGTCCCGAGGCCAGGGTTCGAGCCGCCAGGTTCGGCCGGTAGCCCGTGCTCTCGAGCACCGCCATCACGCGTTCGCGGGTGGCCTCCGACACCGAACCGCCGTTGATGACCCGCGATACCGTGGCGCGCGAGACACCCGTCAACGCGGCGAGATCGTCGAGCGTTCCGGCCAAGCTCCCCTCCTCTGTCGCTCCCCTCCCGGTGGAAGCGCTCTCACCATAGCGGCTGTCTCGGATCTGTCAAGGGAGTGTGCAGTGCGCTGGTGAAGGTGTAGATTCACCGTTCACAGGTGAAAGCGCTTCCACGAAAGGAGCCCCGTTGCCCGACCGTCAGTTCCCACCCGAGTTCGTGTGGGGCGCCGCGACCGCGGCGTATCAGATCGAGGGGGCGGCCATGGAGGATGGTCGCGGTGAGAGCATCTGGGACCGGTTCTCCCACACCCCCGGACGCGTGCTGAACGGCGACACGGGCGACGTGGCGTGCGACCACTACCACCGTTTCCCGCAGGACGTCGCGATCATGGCGGACCTCGGGCCTCGGGGCGTACCGATTCTCCGTGTCATGGCCGCGGGTGCTCCCCCAGGGAACCGGACGACCGAACGAGGCGGGCCTCGACTTCTACGACCGGCTCGTCGATGAGCTGCTCGCGCATGACATCGCCCCGTTCGCCACGCTCTATCACTGGGATCTCCCGCAGGCACTCGAGGATGCCGGCGGTTGGCCGGTCCGCGGGACCGCGGAGGCGTTCGCGGAATACGCCGCCCTCGTCGCAGGCCGTCTCGGCGACCGGGTCGGCCACTTCGCCACGTTCAACGAACCGCACATCGTCTCGGATCACGGGTACCGGAACGGCTCCCATGCCCCCGGGAGGACCGAGCCCGATGCGGCGCTCGCGACGGCGCACCACCTGCTGGTCGCCCACGCCCTCGGCGTCCAGGCGATCCGACGCCAGGGCTCCGCAGGCGGCGGCCGGCATCGTGCTGAACTTCGAGCCGAAGCACCCCGCCACGTCACACCCGCTCGATCTGGAAGCGGCGGCCGTCGCGCACGATCAGTTCAATCGCTGGTACCTGGACCCCATCACCGGTCGCGGGTATCCGGAGGCCGGTGCCCGGGACTGGGCGTGGCAACGCGACGAGGTGCTCGACGGCGACATGACCATGATCGCGACGCCGCTGGACTTCCTCGGCGTGAACTACTACTGCCGCGAGGTCGTTCACTCGCCTCTGCTCCCACCGCTGGATCCGCCATCCCTGCCTCCGGAACGCACCGGGATGGGATGGGAGGTCTACCCGGCCGGCCTCACCGAGGTCCTGGGGTTCGTGGCCTCGCGGACCGGCGACCTCCCGCTGTACGTCACCGAGAACGGGGCGGCGTACGCCCTCGGCGACGATCCCGCGCGGGATCCCGAGCGCGTGAGCTACCTGCACCGCCACCTCGAAGCAGCCGCGGTCGCGATGGAGCAGGGCGTGCCCTTGCGCGGCTATTTCGTGTGGTCGCTGCTGGACAACTTCGAGTGGGCGCTCGGGTACGCGCACCGGTTCGGGATCGTCCACGTCGACTTCGACACGCTGGAGCGGACGGTGCGCGACAGCGGCACGTTCTGGTCCTCGGTCGCGCGGAGCGGCGTCCTCCCCGCGGAGCTTCAGGCCTCGTCGTCGCCGTAGATCGCCAGGCCCGTCTCCGGGTCGAAGAAGTGCAACCGGGCGACGTCGACGACGAGCTCGATCGGCTGGCCATTCGTCGCGGTGGTCCGTGGGTTCAGCCTGGCGAGGAACTCCGAATGTCCGGCGTCCCGCTGCTCGATCACCTCGAGGTCGTCGTGCCCGACGTCGTGGGCCAGCTCCTTCGTGTCCTCGGTCACGACGGGAGGGGCTTGGACCGTGAAGTGCACCACGACGTCCGCGCCGAGTGACTCCCGCAGATCGACGACGGTGCGGATCCGCCGGTCGTCGGGTGCCTCCGGTACGAGCGACGCGTCCTCGATGTCCTCGGGGCGCATGCCCAGCACCACCGACCGTCCGTCGAATCGTGCGAGGCCGGGGCGCGCCGCCATGACCTCGGAAGGCACGGCGAGCGTGACGCCGCCGAACGTAACGCTGGCCGAGCCGTCGGAGGTGGCGAGCGTGGCCTCCACCATGTTCATCGCGGGCGAGCCGATGAAACCGGCGACGAAGAGGTTCACGGGATGATCGTAGAGGTTCTGCGGCGTGTCGACCTGCTGCAGCTTGCCCTTGCGGATCACTGCCACCCGGTCCCCCATGGTCATGGCCTCGACCTGATCGTGCGTGACGTAGATGGTGGTCACGTTCAGCTCGTGCTGGATCCGCGCGATCTCTGTGCGCATCTGCACGCGGAGCTTGGCATCCAGGTTGGACAGCGGCTCGTCCATCAGGAACGCCTTCGGCTCTCGGACGATCGCGCGCCCCATGGCCACGCGCTGCCGCTGACCACCGGAGAGGGCCTTGGGCTTACGTTGCAGGAGCTCCTCCAGCCCGAGGATGTCCCCGGCCTCCCGAACCCGCCGGTCGATCTCCTCCTTCGGGAGCTTCCGCAGCTTGAGGCCGAACGCCATGTTGTCGTACACGGTCATGTGCGGATAGAGGGCGTAGTTCTGGAAGACCATCGCGATGTCGCGCTCCTTCGGCGGCACGGCGTTGACCACGCGGTCGTCGATGGAGATCGTGCCGCCGCTGATGCCTTCCAATCCCGCGATCATCCGGAGCGCGGTCGTCTTGCCGCAGCCCGATGGGCCGACGAGCACGATGAACTCGCCGTCCTCGATGTCGAGGTTGAGTTCGGAGACGGCGAGCGTTCCGTCCGCGTACTCCTTCGACACGTCATCCAGCACGATCTCGGCCATCGATCCCCCTTCGGACGGATGCCGAAGAGGATAGGCCAATCAGGCCGGCGGCTGCTGCGCGATCACGAGCGACCTCCCACGGGTCCAGTCGCACCGGTCCGGCGACCCGATCCCCGTCCCGGTCTCGCCTCGTGCTCAACAGGACCACGCCGTCACCGACCACCATCTCCACGACCGAGTCCGTGTGGTTGAGCGCGACGAGGGTTCCGCTCCCCCGGCGCCACGCCCAGACGCCGTCAGGGGCTTCGACCGTCGCATAGCTCCCGTGGGCGAGGTCGTCGGTGTCGCGACGCAGGGCGATCAGGTCTCGCGTGAGGTGGAGGACCGATCCCGCGTCGTCCTGCTGGCCGGCGACGTTGCAGGTCGACACGTCGCCGAGCGGGAGCCACGGTTCCACACCCGGTCGAGTGAAGCCACCGTTCGGCGCGTCCGACCACGGCATCGGGGTCCGCCCGGGGTCGCGTCCCGGCTCGTCGGGCCAGCCTCGGATGCCGACGGGGTCCTCGATCTTCGTCCTCGGAACGGCGACCTCGGCCATCCCGATCTCGTCGCCGTAATACAGGACCGGCGTCCCGCGGAGCGTCAGGAGCATGACGATCGCGGCGCGGACCTTCGGCTCGTCGTCGCCACACCAGCGCGTTGGGAACCGACCGGCATCATGGTTGGAGCCGGTCCACGTCGGCCACCCGGGGTCCGGGATCGCGGCCTCCTCCTCCTCGACGATCGCTCGCATCTCCGGGCCGAGCGTCGCGAACACGAACGGGACGTTGAGCGCCAGATGGAGCTCATCGGTGCCGTCTCCGTAGAACGCCATCAACGCTCGGAGATCGGGGACCCACGTCTCCCCGAACAGGATCGGTTCGTGCGCGTATCCGTCCGCGATGACGCGCCATCGGCGCAGGAGGTCATGGACCTCGGGACGATTCATGTTGAACTCGTGGAGCTGACCCAGCGCTCGCGCTTGCGGGTGGTCATCGGCGGTCGCAAGCGGGTTGTCACGCAACCGTGCGTCCTTGACGATGCCGTGCGCGACGTCGATCCGGAACCCCGAGATGCCGCGGTCGAACCAGAACCGCAGGATGCCGTCGAACGCGTCCCGCACCTCCTCGTTCCACCAGTTGAGGTCGGGCTGTTCGGGGAGGAAGTTGTGCAGGTAGTACTGCTGCGTCTCGTCGTCCCACGTCCATGCCGGCCCGCCGAACACCGACACCCAGTTGTTCGGGGGGGACCCATCGGCACGTGCGTCGGCCCAGACGTACCAGTCGCGATGACGAGCGGTCGGGCTCGAACGCGCGTCGGCGAACCATGGATGCCGGTCACTCGTGTGGTTCGGGACGAGGTCGAGGATCACACGGATCCCCCGCTCCCGCGCGTTCGCGATCAATCGGTCGAGCGCCTCCATACCGCCGAACGCGCGGTCGACGTCCGTGTAGTCCGCGACGTCGTACCCCCAGTCGGCGTTCGGAGACGGATTGATGGGGTTCAACCAGACGGCGTCGATCCCGAGCCACGCCAGGTGGTCCAGGTGTTCGATGACGCCGTCGAGGTCGCCGTGGCCGTCGCCGTCGGAGTCCGCGAACGACCGTGGGTACAGCTGGTACAGGACCCCCGACCGCCACCACGATGACGTGCTCGTCTGCTCCGCACCCGGTTCCATCAACGCCCAGCCTCCCACAGCCAACGCGCAACCTCGACGTGTCCCGGCTCCACCTCATCGCCGTCGAACGCCCACGCGAGCGTCTGTACCATCGCCCATCCCCGCGCTCGATCCCGATCCAACCGGAGCTCGGCGGTCAACCGGTCGAGACGATGGACGACGTCCTCGCGGCTGTCCCCCAGCTCCCCGCCGCGGACGATCGCGGCGATCCCGAAGTCCCGTTCTCCCGTGAGCGGCTTGGGATCGATGAGCAACCACGGCTCGCGCCGAGCGCTGAGGACGTTGTCCGCGTGCAGGTCTTGGTTGACCAGGACCTGTTCGCCCTGGGTTGCGGCGAGCGCCTCGATCTGCTCCAGCGTGGCATCGAGGAGCGCTCGCTCGAACGGCCGTCCCGCGTGCTCGTAGTCCTCGGGAAGCGAGTGCGCCCAGGCCGCGGCCTCGTCGGCGAGCGGACGGAAGGGTGCTCCTGCAGGCTTCCACAGCCTGGGAAGGAGCTCGACCAGCACGTCGAGCGCGGAGTCCCGCGCCAGCTCCTTGAGAGGCGTGCCCGGCTCCGCTCGCTCGAGGAGGAGCGCGTGCCGATCCGGGTCGGTGGCGAACAGACGCACCGCCCCGTCGCCGGCCAGGTGTTCGAGCGCCGCCGCCTCGTGTTCGCTATCGGGATCGGGGAACTGGACCTTCAGGACCGCCGCGGTTCCGTCCGAGCGGGTCGCGGGGAGCGCGAGCGAGGCGAACGCATACGAGAACGGCTCGCCGAGCACGAGCGACCATCGTCTCGCGCAGTCGTCCACGAGACTCGGAAGTCGCGCCAGCCAGTCACGGCCCTCGTCGAACGTCCGCAACCATGCCAGGCCCTCGTGCATGTCGGCGAATCATTCCACGGGCCGCCTATGCTCGCACGATGCTCGAACCGGGAGACGCTGCGGCCGTGGCCGCGCGCTTCACCTTGGGCGACGATGCCGCGCTCTCCGGGCCCGTGGCGCGCGGCGAGGTCGGGCAGGTCTGGCGGCTGTCGACGTCGCTCGGCACGTTCGCGGTGAAGGAGCCGTTCGAACCCGTTGCACCGGAAGAGGTGCGGGAGCATGCGGCCTTCCAGGAAGCGGCTCACGCGGCCGGGATCCCCGTGCCGTCGGTGATCCGCAGTGAGGACGGGCGCGTGCTCGTCGAGATGCGCGACACGCGGGTACGGGTCTTCGGATGGGTCGACCTCTTCGAGCGCGATCCGTCGGTCGATCCGGCCGAGGTGGGGACGATCCTGGCGTCGATCCACAGACTCCCGTTCGCCGGGCAGCTGCCGACCGATCCGTGGTACACGGAGCCGGTCGGCGCCGCGCGCTGGGACGCCCTCGTGCGGGACCTCCACGCGAAAGGAGCACCGTTCACCGATGGCCTCGCGGCTAGGCGCGACTCGCTCGTCGCCCTCGAGGAGCTCGTGGAACCACCCCGCGACCTCCAGACCTGTCATCGCGATCTCTGGGCCGACAACGTCCTCCGCATGACGGGAGGCGGGTTGTGTGTGATCGACTGGGAGAACTGCGGGATGGCCGATCCGAGCCACGAGCTCGCGGTGGTCCTGTTCGAGTTCGGGCGGGGCGACGACGACCGGACACGGACCCTCTACCGCGCATACATCGACGGCGGCGGACCGGGTCGGATCGACCGCCCCGGGGTGTTCTCGATGCTCATCGCGCAGCTCGGTCATATCGGTGAAGACGCCTGCCGGCGGTGGCTGGATCCGTCGGAGCCCGTGGCCGAGCGCGAGCGTCAGGTGGGGCGGGCACAGGAGTTCATCGAGGCACCGCTTACCCGGTCCGCGATCGAGGCGTTGCTCGACGCAGCCACGGCCTGAAGCCGCACCGGATCCGCCAGCTGCTGGATCTCCGGACCCTCCACGGTGACCTCGGCCAGGGGTACCTGTTCGCGGCGATGTCGGACCCCGATGCGATGATCCGCTCGGGGACACGCCTGGGGGGCGCATCGATGGTCACGATCGACGACGTACGCGCGCTGGCGAGCTCGTTGCCCAGGAGCAGCGAGGCGCTGGTCCGGGATCGCGTGAAGTTCCGCGTCGGGCGGATCGTCTACCTGGCCTTCTCGCGCGACGAGACCGAGATGGGCTTCGCGTTCCCGAAGGCGGAGCGTGAGGCGCTGGTCGCGTCCGAGCCCGCGAAGTTCCTGATGCCCGAACCGTCCGATATGCGGTACCACTGGGTCACCGTCCGCTTGGCCGCGATCGACGCCACGGAGATGCGCGAGATCGTCCTGGACGCGTGGCGGATGGTCGTTCCTCAACGCGTCGCCGCCGAGTACGAGGCCGATCCCGGTCACAGCTCGCACACAGCATGATGCGATTGGATAGTGGCTCCGTCGCTCGAGCGACACCCGACCGAGGAGGAGCCGATACGTGAGCCGCCGTTCGAAGTCCTGGATCATCGCCGGGCTCGGCGTCCTGGTGATCGTGGTGGGTGGTCCGTGGGTCTACTTCGATCTGATCAGGGGCGACGCTCCCCCACCGCTCGCGCTCGGTACCCCCTCCGCGTCTCCACCGAGCGACGGCCAGACGAACGGAGGATCGGTGCCGGCGAGCGGCGACCGCTCGTGGGCGGTGGCCGACGGTTCCATCGTCGGCTATCGCGTGAAGGAGGTGCTGTTCGGCCAAGACGCCGACGCGGTCGGCAGGACGAGCGCGATCGAGGGAACCATGTCGATCCAGGACGCCGTGGTCACCGATGCGACGTTCTCCGTCGACATGACCACCGTGACGAGCGATGAGAGCCGCCGCGACGACCAGTTCAACGGCCGGATCATGGAGACGAACCTCTTCCCCACGGCGACGTTCACGCTCACCGAGCCGATCGATCTCGGCTCGGTCCCGGATGCGAACACCGACGTCGCCGCCGAGGCGACCGGCGACCTCACGCTCCACGGCGTCACGATGAGCGTGACGTTCGACATCGAGGGCCGCTACACGGGCTCACGGGTCGAGATCGCCGGCTCCATCCCCATCACGTTCGCCGACTGGGATATCGAGAACCCCAGCTTCGGGCCGGTGACGACCGAGGATCACGGTGTCCTCGAGTTCTCGATCATCTTCGATCCCGCCTGAGGCTTCGTCGAAGAGTGGCCTTGAGGCAGCCCGATGGGCACCTCCGACGCGACGTGGCACGATGGTCGCCGTGACCAATAGACCCACCTCGGCGGAGCACCTGCGCGACCTCGCACGGCTGCGCCGCGTCCGCGACCGGATGGACCGGGAGTACGCGCAGCCGCTGGATGTCGAGTCGCTGGCGCGCGACGCGCATATCTCGGCCGGGCACCTCAGCCGCCAGTTCCGGCTCGCCTACGGTGAGTCGCCGTACAGCTACCTGATGACGCGGCGCATCGAGCGTGCGATGGCGCTGTTGCGCCGCGGCGATCTCAGCGTCACCGAGGTCTGCTTCGCGGTCGGCTGCTCGTCGCTGGGGACCTTCAGCACGCGCTTCGCCGAGCTGGTCGGCGTCCCGCCAAGCACCTACCGTCGGCTCGCGGCACGGGCGACGGAGGAGATCCCGCCGTGTGTCATGAAGCAGGTGACCAGACCGATCAGGATCCGAGAAGCACCCGTCGCCCAGTCGCAAGTATCGTGACGCCATGGACATCACCATCCACGCGAGCTTCCTCCCGCACGACGACCCGGAGGCGTCCCTGGCCTTCTATCGCGACACCCTCGGCTTCGAGGTCCGTAGCGATGTCGGGAACGGCGCGATGCGCTGGATCACGGTCGGTCCCGCCGGGCAGCCCGACACGTCGATCCTCCTTGCGCCGCCGGCCGCCGATCCAGGGATCACCGATGACGAACGCCGCACCATCGTCGAGATGATGGCCAAGGGCACGTACGGCTGGATCCTGCTGGCCACCGCCGACCTCGACGGCACGTTCGAGCGGGTGCAAGCCACTGACGCCGACATCGTCCAAGAGCCGACCGAACAGCCCTACGGGGTTCGCGACTGCGCCGTCCGCGATCCCGCGGGGAACCTGATCCGCATCCAAGAGCTCCGCTGACCCGAGGAGGTGCTTCGACATGCCTGAGAGGAAGCCTGCGAAGAAGACGTCCGCCAAGAGCACCGCGAGCGGCAAGACGTCCAAGGGATTCTCGGCCGAAGAACGCGCCGCGATGAAGGAGCGTGCCCAAGAGCTGAAGGCGGCCGCGAACAAGGAGGATGGAGAGAAGGCGGTACTGGCGAAGATCGCCGAGATGCCGAAAGCGGATCGCGTCATGGCCGAGCGGTTCCACGCGATCGTCACGGCCAGTGCGCCCGACCTCGTGCCGAGGACCTGGTACGGCATGCCCGCGTACACCAGGGACGGCAAGATCGTCTGCTTCTTCAAGAGCGCGGACAAGTTCGATACCAGGTATGCCACCTTCGGCTTCGAAGAGTCGGCGACCCTCGACGACGGCGCCATGTGGCCGACCTCGTACGCGCTGACGGAGCTCACCGCTGCGGAGGAGAAGAAGATCGCCACACTCGTGAAGAAGGCGGTGCGCTGACGGCATGGCCAAGCAGACGGACACGCGGACGACCACGCAACACGCTGCCGACAGCCACGACCTGATCCGCGTGCAGGGCGCGCGCGTGAACAACCTCAAGGACGTCAGCGTCGAGCTCCCGAAACGCCGCCTGTCGGTCTTCACGGGCGTCTCCGGGTCGGGCAAGAGCTCGCTGGTATTCGACACCATCGCCGCGGAGTCGCAGCGGATGATCAACGAGACCTACAGCGCCTTCGTCCAGGGGTTCATGCCGACGCTGTCGCGACCGGAGGTCGATGTGCTGGACGGCCTGACGACCGCGATCATCGTCGACCAGGAGCGGATGGGCGCGAACCCCCGCTCCACCGTCGGCACTGCCACCGACGCCAACGCGATGCTACGCATCCTCTTCAGCCGACTCGGCAAGCCGTTCATCGGCCCGCCCAACGCCTACTCGTTCAACGTCCCGTCGGTGAAGGCCAGCGGTGCCATCACGGTCGAGCGCGGCGAGGGCAAGACGAAGACCGAGAAGGCGACGTTCAACCGTCTCGGCGGCATGTGTCCGCGCTGCGAGGGCATGGGCTCGGTCACCGACTTCGACCTCTCCGCGCTGTACGACGAGAACCTGTCGCTCAACGAGGGCGCCCTCACGGTCCCCGGGTACAGCATGGAAGGCTGGTACGGCCGCATCTTCAGCGGTTCCGGCTACTTCGACATGGAAAAGCCGATCAAGCGCTTCACCAAGAAGGAGCTGCACGACCTCCTCTACCGCGAGCCGACCAAGATCAAGGTGGAGGGCATCAACCTGACGTACGAAGGGCTGATCCCGAAGATCCAGAAGTCGATCCTGTCCAAGGACGTCGATGCGATGCAGCCGCACATCCGCGCCTTCGTCGAACGGGCGGTGACGTTCCAGACCTGTCCCGAGTGCGACGGCACGCGACTCAGCAAGGGGGCTCGGTCATCGAAGATCGGAGGGAAGAACATCGCCGACGTCTGCTCGATGCAGATCAGCGACTTGAGCGAATGGGTCCGGGGCCTCGACGAGCCGTCGGTGGCCCCGCTGATCGGTGGGCTGCAACACCTCCTCGACTCGTTCGCGGTGATCGGGTTGGGATACCTCTCCCTCGACCGGCCGTCGGGCACCCTGTCCGGGGGGGAATCACAGCGCACCAAGATGATCCGTCACCTCGGCTCGTCGCTCACCGACGTCACGTACGTCTTCGACGAACCCACGATCGGCCTGCATCCCCATGACATCGAGCGGATGAACGACCTGCTGCTGCAGCTGCGCGACAAAGGCAACACGGTGCTCGTCGTGGAGCACAAGCCCGAGTCGATCGCGATCGCGGACCACGTCGTCGACCTCGGGCCCGGCGCGGGCACCGAGGGCGGCACCGTCTGCTTCGAGGGCACCGTGGCGGGGCTTCGACGGAGTGACACCATCACCGGCCGCCATCTCGACGACCGGGCGGGCATCAAGGGCACGGTGCGTTCCTCCACGGGCACGCTGGAGATCCGCGGCGCGTCGACACACAACCTCCGAGACGTGGACGTCGACATCCCGTTGGGGGTGCTCTGCGTGGTCACGGGCGTCGCCGGTTCGGGAAAGAGCTCGCTGATCCACGGTTCGGTCGCCGGTCGCGACGGCGTGGTGGTGATCGACCAGGGCGCGATCCGCGGTTCGCGACGCAGCAACCCTGCGACGTACACGGGCCTGCTCGACCCGATCCGTAAGGCGTTCGCGAAGGCCAACGGCGTCAAGCCGGGGCTGTTCAGCTCCAACTCCGAGGGCGCGTGTCCCACCTGCAACGGCGCCGGCGTCATCTACACCGAGCTGGGCGTCATGGCCACCGTCGAATCCACGTGCGAGGAGTGCGAGGGGAAGCGGTTCCAGGCGTCGGTGCTGGAGTACACGCTCGGCGGGAAGGACATCAGCGAGGTGCTGGCGATGCCGGTCGGTGAGGCGACCGCGTTCTTCGGCGGCGGCGACGCCGAGGTGCCGGCGGCCCACAAGATCCTGACCCGGCTCTCCGACGTCGGGCTGGGTTACCTCAGCCTCGGCCAGCCGCTCACCACGTTGTCCGGCGGCGAGCGGCAGCGGCTCAAGCTGGCCACGCACATGGGCGAGAAGGGCGACGTCTACGTCCTGGACGAGCCGACCACCGGACTGCACCTCGCCGACGTCGAGCAACTGCTGGGGCTGCTCGACCGGCTCGTCGAGGACGGCAGGTCGGTGATCGTCATCGCGCATCACCAGGCGGTCATGGCGCGCGCCGACTGGATCGTCGACCTCGGGCCCGGTGCCGGCCACGACGGCGGCCGGATCGTCTTCGAGGGCACACCCGCCGACCTCGTGGCCGCCCGCTCCACCCTCACCGGCGAGCACCTCGCGGCCTACGTCGGTACCTGAGCCAACGCTCAGCGACGTGCCACCGCGGACTGCTTGCGTCGGAGGAGTCGGCAACGATGGACGAAGCCAGGAACACCAAGCGCATCGTCGCCGAAGGCTACGATCGCATGGGTGCGTTCTTCGACGAATGGAACGCTGACCTTCCGGCCGAGGGCCGCCACTGGTTCCTCGGAGAGACCCTCGCAAGGTTGCCGGAAGGCTCCACCGTCATCGAACTCGGATGCGGCCCGGGCACCGATGCGGGGGCGTTGTCATCCCGACGTCGCTACGTCGGGCTCGACCTCTCGCCGGTGCAGGTGTCGATCGCCCGAAAGCGGGTGCCTGGGGCCATGTTCGTCGTCGGCGACCTGACGACGGTCACCTTCCGTCCGTCGGTGTTCGATGGTGTCGTCGCCTTCTACGCCTTCAACCACGTTCCACTTGGCGGGCTGCACTCCGCGTTGGCAGCCAGCTTCGAAGTACTTCGACCCGGCGGTCGCCTGATGCTCGCGGCCCTTCCCACGTTCGAGGCCGATGATCGCGTCGAGGAATGGCTGGGTGTTCCGATGTTCTTCGCGGGCGTCGATCCGAACGGATACCATCCGTCACTACGCGAAGTGGGATTCGAGATCGAGATGTCCGAGATCCGCTTCGCGACCCAGGAGGAGTGGGGACTGAGCGAGCCTCGATGGATCATCGCCAGGAAGCCGAGGTAACGCCATCCGAGAACTCGTCAGTTCGCTCGTGAGGTAGACGGCTGCGGTTGATACGAGTAGACGGAAGCGGGGGGCGAGTCACCAGCCTCACGGACAAGACCTCTTCAACGGAAAGCACCGGATGTCGATCACGACAGCGTCGCGAGGTTCGACCCCCCGATCGAGATCGGTAGTGAGTACGGCCGCGGGTCCGCCCTCACTCGCCTTCGAGGTGTTGAAGCGGTGGAAACGACTCGTGGAGGTCGCCGGTGTCACGCCGCTCACGATCCACGGCGCACGTCATTCGTACGCGACGCTCGCTCTCGGAGCAGGGGTCCGGCTCGACATCGTCAGTCGGCAGCTCGGTCACGCCTCGATCGCGACGACCGGGAACGTCTGTTCGCACGACGACCCCGAGGCTGCGGCCGACGCTGCGGCGCGGATGGCGGACGTGCTCGGCGGGGAGGCCGGAGTCTTGACTCGGTGAGATGACCGGCGCGTCAGGCTCGCCGCCAGAGCCTGACCGCCACGTCTCCCGCCACCAGCACCAGGATCGCCCGCACAGCCCATGAGTCCCCAGTGGTGGCAGCAATCGTGAGCGCGGCGACAGCGATAACGGCGGCCAGAACCTTGGAGGCCAAGGTCATCGACCCGTTCCGGGTTTCGCCCTCCATCACTCCCCCTTCGTCGCGGTTACTTCGGACTGAGATCGAGTGAGCCTATGCGGACCGACGAGTCGCCGTCGACCGTCCACTACCGAAGCCCCACCCAGGTCCACTCGACGTAGGCCCAGGCTTCGCCGGTGGGAGTTCCGACCGACCCGGTACAGCGGCTTGGCTCTCGCGGTTCGGGACGCCCAGCTTCTGGGCGGCCTTCCGCGCCAGCGCGATCTGCTCGTCCATCGTCGGCGGCGTCTCCGGATCGTCACGAGCGAAGCGAACGACGTACTTCTGCTCCATGCGGGAACGTTACGCGACGCTCGTGGGGGAATACTGGGGGAATGGCGAAGGCCCGGGCGAGAGAGGTGTCCCGGGCCTTCGGCGTTTGTGCTGGTCAGATGGTGTCGGAGGGGGGATTTGAACCCCCACGTCCCGCAAAGGACACTAGGCCCTCAACCTAGCGCGTCTACCAAGTTCCGCCACTCCGACGTGGAACGAGTCAGGATTCTAGCAACGGTCCGGGGCGGCCCCGATCAGGGGTTCCAGCGCCAGGCGAGCCAGAACGTGCAGAGTCCGAACAGGACCGCGGTGGCGACCGTGATGCGGTCGAGCGTGCGCTCCATGGCCGTGCCGCCGGTCAGGCCGCCGCCGCCGCCGAACATGTCCGAGAGCCCACTCCCTCGTCCGGAGTGCAGCAGGATCGTGATGATGAGGAACAGCGCCGAGATCACATCCAGCACGATGATGATGGTGTTCAGCATGGTGAAGAACTCCAGCTCAGCTTGGGGACGGAGCCTCGATGATACGGTCTTCCAGCGGGAAATGGCACGCAGCGACCTGGCCTTCGTGCATCGGCATCAGCTCGGGATCGTCCTCCCGACACTTGGGGAACTGCGCGCGCGGACAGCGCGGATGGAATCGACAGCCCGACGGCGGGTCGATCGGGCGACGGGACGTCGCCCTCCAGGATGATCCGTTGCTTCGTGCGCGCCATGTTCGGGTCGGCGACCGGGACCGCCGAGAGCAGCGCGCCCGTGTACGGGTGCTTGGGCGTTCGGTAGAGCGTCGGGCCGTTCGCCATCTCGACGATCTTGCCCAGGTACATCACCGCGACCCGGTCCGACACGTGCTTCACGACCGAGAGGTCGTGCGCGATGAACAGGTACGTGAGGTTGAACTCCTCCTGGAGGTCGTCCAACAGGTTCAGGATCTGCGCCTGGATCGACACGTCGAGCGCCGAGACCGGCTCGTCGCACACGATGAGCTTGGGACGCAGCGCCAGGGCCCGCGCCACCCCGATCCGCTGGCGCTGGCCGCCCGAGAACTCGTGCGGGTACCGGTTGTAGTGCTCGGGGTTCAGCCCGACGAGCTCCATCAGCTGCTGGACCTCGCTCTTGACGTTCTTGCGCGGCACGGTCCCGTGGAGGCGGAACGGCGACCCGATGATGGTGCCGATCGTCTTGCGCGGGTTCAGCGAGGCGTACGGGTCCTGGAAGATCATCTGCATGTCGCGCCGGAGCGCGCGCAGGTCGCCGCCCTTGAGGTCGGTGATGTCCCGGCCCTCGAACCAGATCCTGCCGGCCGTCGGGTCGAACAGGCGCATCACCACCCGCGCGAGCGTCGACTTGCCACACCCCGTCTCCCCCACGAGGCCGAGCGTCTCGCCCGGGTAGACCTCCAGGTCGATCGCCGTCGACCGCGTGGACGTCGCCGACGCGATGCTGGAACAAGATCCCGCGCGTGATCGGGAAGTACTTCTTGATGCCCTCGATCCTGATGAGCGGCTGGTTGGCCGGGGCCACCGGCGGTTCGATGCGCGCGGTCGCTTCGACGCTCATCGGCCGGCCAGGACCTCTTCGGCGCGGATCCGTTCCTTATCGGCAAGGGTGAGGTGGCACGCCGAGGCGTGATGCCCGTCGACCGGGAGCAGCGGCGGTACCTCCACCTTGCAGACGTCCATGACGTACGGGCACCGCGGGTGGAACGAGCACCCCGACGGCCGGTTGATGAGCGACGGGGGCAACCCCTGGATCGGATGCAGCGGTTCCTTCTCCTCGGCGTCCAGCCGTGGGATGGAACGCAGGAGCCCCCACGTGTACGGGTGGAGCGGTCGGTAGTAGATGTCGTCGGTGTTCCCGAACTCGATGGCCTTGCCGGCGTACATCACCTGGATGTTGTCGCAGTGCTCGGCGACCACGCCGAGGTCGTGCGTGATGATGATGACGGCCGCATTGAACTCGTCCTTGAGCCGATCGATCAGGTCCAGGATCTGCGCCTGCACGGTCACGTCGAGCGCCGTCGTCGGCTCGTCGGCGATCAAGAGGTCGGGGTTCAGCGCGAGCGCCATCGCGATCATGGCGCGCTGTCGCATGCCCCCCGAGAACTCGTGCGGGAACTGCTTCGCGCGCTCCTCGGGACGAGGGATGTTGACCTTGCCCAGCATCTCGACGGCTTGGGCGAACGCCTCCTTCTTGCTGATGTGTTGGTGCTCGCGGATCTCCTCGGCGATCTGGTCGCCCACCCGGTAGAACGGGTGGAGCGACGTCATGGGGTCCTGGAAGATCATCGAGATCTTGGCGCCGCGGATGTTCCGCATCTCGTCCTGCGGCAGTTTCAGCAGGTCGACGCCCTCGAAGAACACCTCGCCGGAGATCTCCGCGTACTTCGAGTTGGTCAGTCCCATCATGGTGAGCGTGCTGACGCTCTTGCCGGACCCGGACTCCCCCACGATGCCGAGCGTCTCTCCCGGCTGGACGGAGTAGCTGACCCCGTCTACGGCCTTGACGACGCCGTCGTCCGTGTTGAAGTGGACCCGGAGGTCCTTGACGTCGAGGAGTGGCTCGGCCACTTAGGTGTACCTCACTCTCGGATCCAGGAAGGCGTACACGATGTCGACCACCAGGTTCGCCACCGCGATGAAGAGCGCGCCCAGGATCGTCACGCCCATGACCTCGGGGAAGTCCTGCGTCCCGATGGCCTGCACCGCCATCTGTCCGATGCCCGGAAGGCCGAACAGCGTCTCGGTGATGAATGCGCCACCGAGCAAGGCGCCCAGGTCGAGCCCGAGCATGGTGACGACGGGGGTGAGGGCGCCGCGGAGCCCATGCTTGAAGATGACGCGGCGCTCGGGCAGGCCCTTCGCGCGCGCCGTGCGGATGTAGTCCTCGCTCATCGTCTCGATCAGGTTGCCGCGGATCATCCGCGCGTAGAACGCCGCGGAGGTGATCGACAGCGTGATCCACGGCAGGATGAACTTGCCCTGCGCGATCGACTCCCAGATGTTCGAACCGATCTCGAGTCCCGACGACGGGGCCACCCCGAGTTTGAACCAGAAGAAGTACAGCAGCAGTTGTCCTAACCAGAAGACGGGCATCGAGACGCCGATCAACGCGAACAGCATCCCGGCTCGGTCCCAGAACGATCCGCGCTTGATGCCCGACACGATGCCGATCGGGATGCCGATGAAGAGCCACAGGACGGCGGCACCGACCGCGAGCGTCACCGTGACGGGGAGCCGTCGGTAGATCTCTTCCTTGACCGGAACGAAGTTGCCGTACGAGTAGTAGACGTCCTCGTCGAGGAACAGGCCCGGCCAGGGGATCAGCCCTTTGGCGAACCTGCCGTACTGGACGTAGAGCGGCTTGTCCAAGCCGAACGCCTTGCGTGCCGCCTCGATCTGCTCAGGGGTCGTGGTGCGACCCACCGCGCGGCGCGCGGGGTCTCCGGCCGGGAGCTTCACGAAGATGAGGAAGGTGAGCAGCGAGACGACGAACAGCACCAGGATCATGAAGAGCACTCGTCGGATCAGGTACCTGCCCACTCGCTACACCTCCTCCTCCCGGCGTTCCCCGCTTCCGGCTCGCGGGGAAGGGGCCGCTCTTCGCGACCCCTCCCCCGTCGTGCCTCACTGCACGTGGTGCACGAACCTCTCGATCAACCCTTGTCGGCCACGGCCAGCTGATCGAACGCAGCCAGACCCGCGAACTGGTCGAACGAGTAGTTGATGATGTTGTCCGAGATGATGTCCACGCTGTTATCGAAGAGGTACGGCGCGAACGGCACCACGTCTTCCATCAGCATCGTGTCGAAGTCTGCCCAACACTGGAACAAGGCGTCGCCTTCGACCTCACCGCAGCCGGCGATCGCGTCATCGACGCTCTCCACCGACGTCACCGCGGTGTAGCCCCACTCGCTGATCTGCTCGGGTGAGGCACCCAGTCCGCTGTAGTTGCAGCAGCTCTCCCACAGCGAGCTCGAGTCGAACAACGGACCCGCGAACGTGTAGCCGGCCGGGTAGTCCTTGCCCCATGCGGGGCCGAGGCAGATGCCCGCCAGCGTGTTCAGGTCGTTGCACTTGTTGTACATGGTGGTGCGCTCGAGCTCCTTGATGTCGAACGTCAACCCGATCTGCTCCATGATCGGTGCGATCAGGGCAGCCTGCTTCGGGTAGGGATCCTCACGGTCCGTCATCGCGAGGATGTCGGCGCACTCCGGCGCGTCACAGACACCGTCCTGGTTGGTGTCGTACTTCGATTGGGCCATCTCAGCCTTGGCCTGCTCGATGTCACCGGCACCGTTCGGGGTGCTGTACGGATCGTAGTCCTTGAGGATGTCGTTCTGGAGGCTGTTCACCATGATGTGACCGGCGATCTCACCGGTCGTCTCGCCTCCGCGGAGCTGCCGCATCCCTTGCTTGTCCAACGCCCAGTTGAACGCCTTCCGGACGTGCACGTCGTCGAACGGCGGCACCAGGAAGTTGAACGAGATGTAGCGGAGTGCGTCGGACGCGTAGACGTTGATCTTGCTCTGGAGATCCGGGTTGGTCTGGTACTCCCGGATGGTCTCCGGCGGGACGGCGCCGTCCACCACGAAGTCCAACTCGTTCGACTTGATCTGGTTGTAGAGGTCGTCGTTGTTGCCGCCGATCGTGACCTCGATGCGGTCCGGATAGGCCAGACGGAGCTCATCGGTCGCCGCGTCCCAGCCCGGGTTGCGGACCAAGACGATCGAGCGCCCCGGCGTGTAGCCGGCGGCCGGGGCTTGGTCGGCTGCGGCCGCGGAGAAGTCCATCGCCTCGGCACCCTCGAACTGGTAGGGACCGGTCGCGACCAGGAACCGGCCGTAGTTCTTGTCGTGTCCCTCTGCCGCACCCAGAGGCGCGTCGCCGTTCGGCGGGATCGGAGCCGCCGCCGGCATCGCCAGGCGGTAGCTCAGGTCGGCCGTCGGAACGGTCACCTCGATCTGCAACGTGCTGGCGTCGGGAGCGGACAGACCGGAGATCGTGTCGGCCTCGCCGGCCGCGAACTCGTCGAACCCCTTGATCACGCTGTAATAGAACGAGTACCCGCCGACGTTCGCCTTCGGGTTGGCGGTCCGCTCGAGCGCCCGGATGAAGTCCTGAGCGGTCACTTCGACGTCCGTGAACGGGTCGCCGTAGTGCACGCCGGGCTTGATCTGGTAGGTCCACGTCAGCTGGTCGTCCGAGATGGTCGGCTCAGCCGCCGCGATGTCTGGGAAGAGCTCCGTGCCGCCGTCGGCGGTCGGGACGCCCTTGTAGGACAGGAGCGTGCGCAACAGGCAACAGCGCATGTACTCCCACGTGACGCTGTAGTACTCCTTCTGCGGATCGAACGCCGCGGATACGTCACCGAGCATCGCCATGCGCAGCGTGCCGCCCGCGAGATCGGTTCCGGTCGCGCCGGTGCCACCCGTCGCACCCGTCGTGTCGCCCCCACCATCGTCATCGCCGCCACATGCGGCTGCCACGATGCCGAGGACCGCCACGACGGCGATCAATTTCAACATCCGTTTCAACGGTACCCCCCTTCGTGCTTCATCGTTCCTGCGATCGGTCAGATCGTGCGTGGTTCCGTGCGCTTCCTCCCTTCGTCCCGGTGCCTTCCCACAGTGGATACGCTCAGCCGGACGTCCGGGGATCGAGGGCATCCCGGAGGCCGTCTCCCACGAGGTTGAAGGCGAGGGTCGTCAAGAAAAGCGCGATGCCCGGGAAGATCATGAGCCAGGCCGCGTACGTGAAGGCATCTCCCGCGTTCGCGAGCATGGCGCCCCACGACGGCGTCGAGTCCGGCACGCCCACGCCCAGGAACGACAACCCGGCCTCGAACAAGATGTTGCTGGGGATGATCAACGTGGTGAAGACGATGATCGGGGCGGCCACGTTGGGAAGGATCTCGCGCAAGATGATCCGCTTGTTGGACGAACCCAGCGATCTCGACGCCTCGATGAACTCCTTCTCCCGCAGCGACAGCACCTGGCCGCGGATGATGCGCGCGATGTACGGCCAGCTGAACAACCCGATGATCAGGCTCACCAGGATCAATCCGGGTTTGATCAGCCCACCGAAACACCCCTCCGCGCTGGCGCCGCACGCCGACGCCAACCCCAGCGCCAGCAACAACACCGGCAACGACAGCACCACGTCGGTCGTCCGGGAGATCAACGTGTCGACCTTCCCGCGGTAGAAGCCGGCCGTCATGCCCAGGATGACGCCGATGACGAGCGCGAGGCCCGTCGCCGCGAACGCGATCACGAGCGACGTCCTGGCCCCGTACAAGACACGGATGAAGAGGTCACGGCCGGTCTTGTCGACCCCGAACCAGTACTCGGTGCTGGGGCCGGACGGAAGGCCGAACTCGTCGAGCGCGGCCAGGTTCACGTCGTTGGGACCGTGATGCACGATCTTCGTGAAGAGGGGCGCGGTGATGGCCAGCGTGAGCATGATGCCGACGATGACGATGCCGGCGATCGCCCATCGGTCCTTGCGGAACTGTCGCCAGAAGATCTCCCACGGCGAGCGGCCCACGACCTCGCGGGGAGCCGTGACATCGGGAGTAGGCGAACCCCCCGTCGGGTCGACGAGTTCTTCGGTTGCGAGGTCTCCCTCGACGTCCCGTGGTGTTTTCATACCAGGGCTCGCATGTTAGGAGCATCCCCCCTGCTCGGCAATCCAGCGGGGGATGTTACGGCAGGAAACCGCAATCTGCACGAGGGTGGGCTCAGGAGCCCATCAGAGCCGTGAGGCGGGGCACGATCTCCACCCCACGGAGCAGTCCGAGGGCGCCCTCGGCGCACTCGCGCTCCCCGTACGAGGTCGAGCCGTCGGATTGGACCCCACCCCCGCTCACCAGGAGGGGAACCGGATCGGCGGTGTGTGCCTTCCGAACGCAGGACGTCGAATGGTCGGCCGTGACCGCGATGATCGTGGTGGTGAGGTCGACGGATCCCAGCACCTCGGAGAAGAAGCCCGCGTCGATCGCCGCGATCACGTCCCGTTTGTCTTCGGCACGACCGTCGTGCGCCGGCACATCGGGTCCCTTGATATGGACGTACAGCGCGTCGTATCCCGACAGCGCCTCGACAGCCAACCGCGCCCAGTCCGCGTTCTGCCCGACGGCGACATCCATCGGAACGTCGATGCCCAGGCGGGGCGCCGCCACGGGGTGCATCCCGAGCATCTTGGCGATGCCGCGTTCGACGGGCATCTCGACGAAGCACCCCCAGTCCGGCCCGAACCGATCCCGGATGCTCTGCAGCGCCGGCAGGTGGTCGCCACCGTCGCGCGTCAGGATCAGGTTCGCGGGGAGCTGTTCCCGATCCCGCCGCGCGGCGTTCACCTCCGAGGCGTCAAGGAGCTTCGCCGACTCTTCGACGAACAGGTTCGTCAGCTCCGCGGCGTGGTGGGCACGGTCGTCGTCCGACAGGGGTTCACAGCGAGCGACCACCGGCTCGAACGTCTCGAGCGCGACGCCGAGCGAGCCATCCTTGCGGTAGGCAGGGTCGGTGTTCGTCACCTCGGCGGACAGCGGTCCGTCCACCGCGCGGATCAGGAGCGAGCCTCGGTGCTCGACGGTCGCCTTGAGCGTGAACGTGGCATCCGGCAGGACCAGTCGCTCGTTGACCTCCTCAGCAAGGGCCTGCGCCTCGTCCGACGACAGGTCTCGTCCGACGCGCCGGTCGACGATCTCCGGCCAATCACAGGTCGCGAAGTTCACCCGGTAGGCCAGATCCCCGTCGCGGAAGTCCATGTCGGTCCCCACCGCCTCGACGACACCTCGGCCCGGGTGCTCCTCTCGCGGGTCGTATCCCAGGATCGCGAACACGGCGATATCCGATTCGGGCGCGATCCCCTCCCCCACCGTGACGACGACGCCCGTGCGCCCGCGCGCGGCCAGCGCGTCCAGCGCCGGAGTCCGCGCCGCCTCCAGCGGGGTCCGGCCGTCGAACGCCGGGATGGGGTCGTCGCCGAGGCCATCCATGCACACGTACAGCAGCTTCTTCATCGATCGCTCCTTCAGCGGTACTTCACGATGAGCGCGAAGTCCTCCGGGTCGAGGCTCGCCCCGCCGACGAGGGCACCGTCGATCTCCGGGTGCGCCATGAAGTCCCGGATGTTGCCGGGCTTCACGCTGCCTCCGTACTGGATGCGGACGCCGTGCGCCACCGTGTCGCCGTAGACCTCGCCGATCGTCCCGCGGATCACGCCCATGACGTACCCGGCGTCCGACGGCTCGGCGTTGCGGCCCGTGCCGATCGCCCAGATCGGCTCATAGGCGATCACGGCGGTCGCCGCGTCCTCGGGGTTGACCCCGTCGAACGCCCGCTTCACCTGCTGCTGCACCTTCGACTCGGTGCCGCCGGCGTCGCGCTCCTCGAGCGTCTCGCCACAGCACACGATGGGTGTCATCCCGTGCGCCAGCACGGACTTCACCTTCTTGTTCACCATGCGGTCATCCTCGGCGAAGAGCTGCCGGCGCTCCGAATGCCCGACGATCACGAAGCCGACCCGCAGGGCCACGAGCATGGGAGGCGAGACCTCGCCGGTGAACGCCCCCTTGTCCTCCGGGTAGACGTTCTGCGCCCCGAGGCCGAAGGGCAGCCGGTCCGAGTCGATCAGGGTCTGGACCGAGCGGAGCGCGGTCGACGGTGGGCAGACCACGATCTCGACGCGCTCGCCGTCGGCCTTGTCGACCAGGTAGGAGAGCTTCTGCACGGCCTGGATCGCCTCCAGGTGCGTCTTGTGCATCTTCCAGTTCGCCGCGATGATCGGCCGCCGTTCGGTCACGCTGCTCCCTCCAGGATCGAGATGCCGGGCAGCCGACGTCCCTCCAGGAACTCCAGGGAGGCGCCCGCCGCCGGTCGAGAGATGATCGAACGAGTCCTCGAGGCCCGCCCGACGCACGGCCAGCAAGCTGTCACCACCACCGACCACGCTGAACGCGTCGCTCGTCGCGATCGCTTGGGCCACGCCGAGCGTCCCGGCCGCGAACGGCTCCAGCTCGAACACGCCCATGGGGCCGTTCCAGAGGATGGTCGCCGCCGTGCCGATCCGGTCCGCGAACGCACGGACCGTGTCGGACCCGATGTCGAGACCCTTCCAACCGTCGGGGATCGCGTCCGCGGCGACCGTCCGTCGTGGCGCGTCCGCCGACAGTTCCTGGGCGGCCACCACGTCGAGCGGCAACACGACGGGGACGCCGCGGCCGGCAGCTCGATCCATCGCAGCGCGAACCTCGTCGGAGCGGTCCGGCTCGACAAGGCTGTCGCCGATCGTTCCCCCGTTGGCGGCGATCAGGGTGAACGCCATGGCCCCGCCGATCAGCAACGCGTCCACCCGGTCGGCGAGCGCGTTGATCGTCCCCAGCTTGTCGGACACCTTGGCGCCGCCCAGGATCGCGACGTAGGGCCTGGCCGGATCTTCGAGCAGGGACGAAAGCACATCGACCTCGCGCTCGAGGAGCCGGCCCGCGACCGCGGCGCGTGCGCTCGCCGTCATCAGCTCCGGCAGCGCCGCGACGCTGGCGTGCGCCCGATGCACCGCACCGAACGCATCGTCCACGTACGCGTCGGCGATCCCGGCGAGCGCGCCAGCGAAGGCCGGGTCGTTGGCCTCCTCGCCGGGATCGAAGCGCAGGTTCTCGAGCAGGACGACGGGGTCGTCGGGGAGCTCAGCGGGCGCGGTCTCCCGCAACGACGTCACCGGTCGTTCGATGAGCTCCGCGAGACGAGCGCCCGCCGGCGCGAGACGCAGGTCGTCTCGCACCTGCCCCTTCGGCCGCCCGAGATGGGAGCCGAGCACCAGGGACGCTCCACGGTCGAGCAGCTCGCGCAGGGTGGGGAGCGTCGCGCGGATGCGCATGTCGTCGGCGACGGCCCCATCCTCCATCGGGACGTTGAAGTCGACGCGGACGAAGACCCGGAGGCCGGTCGCATCGCCGAGGTCGTCGATCGTCCGGAGCGTCACGACTTCGACGCGACGAGCTGCACCAGGTCGACGAGCCGGTTCGAGTATCCCCACTCGTTGTCGTACCAGCCCATGACCTTGACGAGGTTGCCCATCGCCATGGTGAGCGGCGCGTCGAACGTGCACGACGCGGGCGACCCCACGATGTCCGACGACACGATCGGCGCCTCGGAGTAGACGAGGACCGTGCTCAACGGGCCGGACTCGGACGCGGCACGGAACGCGTCCCGGACGTCGTCGGCCGTGACGTCGCGACCGAGGATGGCCGTGAAGTCGGTGATCGAGCCGTCCGCGACCGGCACCCGGAGCGCCTGGCCGTCCAGGCGGCCCTTCATCGACTCCAGCACCAGGCTCGTCGCCCGGGCGGCGCCGGTGGAGGACGGGATGATGTTCAGCGCGGCCGCCCGTGCCTCGCGGAGATCCTTCGACGGGCCGTCCACGAGGGCTTGCGTCCCCGTGTACGCGTGGATCGTGGTCATCAACCCCCGCTCCACGCCGAACGCGTCATCGAGCACCTTCACCATGGGCACGAAGCAGTTCGTCGTGCACGACGCGTTCGAGATCACCTTGTGTGCAGCGGGATCGAACGTGTCGTCGTTCACGCCCATCACGATCGTCGCATCCGCGTCCTTACCCGGCGCCGAGATCACCACGACCGGCGCGCCGGCGTCGAGGTGCTGCGCGGCCTTTTCTCGATCCGTGAAGAGCCCCGAGCTCTCGACGACCACATCGACGCCGAGCTCGCCCCACGGGAGCGCTTTCGGATCGCGTTCCGCCAGGATCTTGAGGGTGTCACCGTCGACCTTGATCCCTCCGTCAACCACCTCGACGTCACCGTCGTACGTCCCGAGGATCGTGTCGTACTTGAGCAGGTGCGACATCAGCTCGAGGGAGAGCAGGTCGTTCGCGGCGACGAAATCGAAGTCCGCACCGCGTTCCTTCGCCGCGCGGAAGAAGTTCCTCCCGATCCGTCCGAACCCGTTGATACCGATCTTCGTGGTCATGGAACGTCCTCCTCGAGGTTGGGCGACCCCCATCCTAGCGACGTGACCTGTCCCCGACCGGGGCCGAACGACACTGACCCGACGGGTCGCGGTCAGCGCTCGTGGCGTTCCAGGTCCCGGTGCTCGACGGCGACCGGCTGGCCGCGTTCGCGGAAGTAGCCGGCCAGCTCCTCGGCCACGACGACGGACCGGTGACGCCCTCCGGTGCAACCGACAGCGATCGTCAGGTACGCCTTCCCCTCGGCGATGTAGCCGGGGACGATCACATCGAACAGGGCCTCCAGCCGTTCCACGAACTCGCGGTACTGCGGCTGACCCTGCACGTAGACGCACACCGGCTCGTCGATCCCGTTCAGCGGTCGCAGCTCCTCGACCCAGTACGGGTTGGGGAGGAAGCGGACGTCGAGCATCAGGTCCGAGTCGCGCGGCGCGCCGTACTTGAAGCCGAAGGAGATCAGCGAGACCTTGAGCCCGTGCTCGGGTGGCGCCTCCGCGAACGCCTCGCGGATCCGCTCGCGGAGCTCGTGCGGCGTGAGGTCTGACGTGTCGATGATGAGATCGGCGTCGCCGCGCAGGCTCTCCATCATCAGGCGCTCCTTGCGGATGCCCTCGACGACCCGGTCGGCGGGCGCCAGGGGGTGCCGGCGGCGGGTGGCCTCGTACCGGTTGACCAGATCGTCGTCGGCCGCGTCCAGGTAGAGGATCCGGTACTCCACCCGTTCCTGATCGAGCTCCTCGAGCGCCTTGGAGAGCTCGCCGAAGAACACCCCGCCGCGCGCGTCCACGACGATGGCGACCCTCGCGGGCCCCCCCGGTCGCGATGCGAGCTCGGCCATCTTCGAGAGCAACGCGGGCGGGAGGTTGTCGACGACGAAGTAGCCCAGGTCCTCGAGGGAATGCGCCGCCTCGGAGCGGCCGGCGCCCGACACCCCCGTGATCAACGTGAACGCCGGCGCCGTCCCGACGTCGGCCGGGTCGGGCGCGGGTCGGACGGCGCGCGGCATCAGACACTCACGCGATCGCTCGTGCCGGGCACGGTGTGGAGCCGCTCGTGGATCGCGTGTGCGAGCTCCGGGCCGATCCCGGGCGTGGCCGCGATCTCGTCGGCCGTGGCGTCCCGCAGGCGGGCGAGCGACCCGAACCGCTTCAGGAGCGCCTTCTTCCGGGCGGGGCCGACCCCGGGCACCTCGTCCAGCGGCGACACCAGCGCCCGCTTGGCTCGCTTCTGCCGGTGGTACGTGATGGCGAACCGGTGCGCCTCGTCGCGGATGTGCTGCAGGACGAACAACGCCTCGGATGCCCTCGGGACCAGCAGCGGGTCCGGTCGCCCGGGGAAGTACACCTCCTCCAGACGCTTGGCCAGACCGATGTGCGGGATATCCAGGCCGAGGTCGGCCAGCACCTTGCTGCAGACGCCCAGCTGACCCTTGCCTCCGTCGACCACGACGAGCGACGGCGGGTACGCGAATCGCCGCCGGCTGGACGTGACCGGCTCGTCCCGCTCCTGGATCAACCGGCCGAACCGCCGCCGGAGCATCTCCTCCATGCTTGCGAAATCGTCCTGACCAGGGACTCCCTTGATCTCGAAGCGCCGGTAGTCGCTCCGCTTCGGCAGGCCGTCCTCGAACACCACCATGGAGCCGACCGTATCGGTCTCCCCCAGGTTGGAGATGTCGTAGCACTCGATGCGGAGCGGAGCTTGCGGCAGGCCGAGCTGCTCGGCGAGCTCCGACAGGGCACGCGAGCGGGCGCCGAAGTCCGATGCCCGCCGCAGCTTGTGTCGATGGAACGCCTCCGCCGCGTTCTGGTTCACGACCTCCATCAGCTTCCGCTTGGCACCGCGCTCCGGCACGCCGATCGTCACCTTGGACCCGCGGCGCGCCGTGAGCCAGGATTCCAGGACCTCGCGGTCGGCGGGCAGCGTTGGGACCAACACGCGCGGCGGGACCTCGGTCCGCTCCATGTAGAGCTGACGGACGAACGACGCCATCAGCTCCGCCCGGTTCAGGTCCTCCACGCGATCGACGACCCAGCCGCGCCGACCGAGCACGCGTCCCCCCCGGACGTTGAAGACCTGGAACGCGGCCTCGAGGTCGTCCTCGGCCACGCCGACCACATCCAGGTCCTCGGGTTGGGTCAGCACCATCTCTTGGGTCTCCATGGCCCGTCGCGCGGCCGCCAGCTGGTCGCGAAGCTTCGCGGCCTGCTCGTACTCCTGACGGGAAGCCGCCTGGCGCATCTCGCGGTCCAAGCGGGCGATGACCGGGCGCGTGTTGCCGCCCAGGAAGTCGCTCAACGCTTCGACGTCGGCGCGGTAGGACTCCTCGGTCACACCGGTGGCGGCCGGCACGCACGGCCCGGAGCACCGGCCGATGTCGTAGTAGAGGCACGGGCGGCCGGCCCGCGCCCGGGAGTCGAAGAACGAGTTCGTGCAGGTCCGGACGGGGAAGACACGCGTGAGGGCATCGAGGGTGTCGCGGATCGCCCATGCGTGGCCGTAGGGACCGAAGTAGCGGACGTTCTTGCGTTTGGCGCCGCGCATGACCTGCGCACGTGGCCACGTCTCCCCCACGGTCAGCGCCAGGAACGGGTACGACTTGTCGTCGCGGTACCGGATGTTGAACCGGGGACGGTGACGCTGGATCAGGTTGTACTCCAGCATCAGCGCGTCGACCTCGCCCGACGCCAGCATCCATTCGACGCTCTGGGCCGCCTCCATCATGGCCGCCGTCCGAGGATGCAGCGGCTTGCCCCAATAGCTGGCCAGGCGCTTGCGGAGGGATCGGGCCTTGCCGACGTACACGACGCGGCCGTCGCCGTCCCGGAAGAGGTACGCACCCGGCGCGTCGGGGATGCTCGACGTGTCCGGTCGGGGGACGCTCACCCCGTCATTCTAGGGTGGGATCCCGACCCGTCCCGGAGCCGGCTCAGCTACGCGGCGTCGAGCGTGCCGGTCATCGTCGTCGGGTGGACGTCGCACTGATAGAAGTACGAGCCCGCCGGCTGGCCCGGCACGTCCAGGTTCTCCTGCGCCGGACCGACGATGATGCCTCCGGCGGCGACGGACTCCCCGTCCGGCGGGGCGGCCGTGTACACGTTCACGTTGTGCTGCACGCCGGAGTCCTGGTTATCGAAGCAGATCGTGAAGTCCTCATCGGCCGGAGCGCTCAGCGTGGTCTGGGCGAAGCCGGACACGGCAGCACCGGAGGGAGCCACGAGCTCAAGGCCGCCCCGCGGGCATTCCACGGGCGGGCCGGCCGAGGTCGGCGGCGCCGGCGGCGTCGTCGGGCTCGGTTGGGCCACCAGGATGTCCGAGGCCTCCCCCAGGACGCCGAGCAGCAGGTTCTCGGTCAGCAGGTCGTACCAAGCGAGGAACACCCGGGAGCCGTCGCCGGTCACCGAGATCGAGGGGAACCCCCCACCCTCGGTGCCCACGGTCTCGATCGCTTCGAACGCGGCGCCCTGAGCGCCGCCGGCCAGGTGCACGCCGTTGGTTGCGGTGTCGAACCAGGACACGTAGACCGTACCGTCCGCGGTGACCGCCACGCCCGTGGTTTCGGCCAGGTTCCCGGTGCCGTTGCCCGGGCTTGGCGTCGGCCACGCTCGACGTCGCCCAGGTCGTCCCGGAGTTCGTCGCGAGATGCACCTCTCCGTCACCCGTGTAGTAGGTGACCCACGGGGTCCCGTCCGCGTCGACGGTGACCGAGAGGCCGGACGGCGCGATACCCGTCTCCACCACCTCGCTCGTCCATGCGTCGCCGTCCAGGCGGGCGGCCATCACCGCTCCGGCGGCTCCGTCCACGTAGACGACGAGCGGCCCACCTGCGTCGACCGCGATGGGTGCCGGCCCGGACTGTCGGCAACCGGAGCACTCGTCCACCGTGGCCGCGGTCTCCAACGTCCACGCGCCGCCCTCCAGGGTCGCGACACGGATGTCTTGACCGTCCGGAGCGTCGATCGCGTAGGCGACCCACGGCTGCGCAGCGTCGTCGACCGTCACGGACGGGCGGCCCAGCGGGCCGGCGTGGGTGAGCGGCGGCGTCCAGTCCTCGATCACCGTCGCGTTCCCCTTGAACGACGTGGTGCCTGTGGCGTACCAGATGCCGTCGCGGCCCGCCCAGACGACGTGCTTGCCGCCGTTGCCGTCGACCGCGATATCGGTGCCGTTGGTGTTCTGGACCGTGGCGCCGATGAGGCCGTCGACCGTGTCGGGGTCGTACGGGACGACGATGCCCGTGGGGCTCTCGATCACCTGCGCCGCGGCGCCGCGGGTCCACACGCCGTCGGCGCTCACGCTCGCGACGCCGACCGCGGCGCCCTCCTCCGGATCGTCGCCGCCTGTCGAGATGAACGGCGCGCCGATCGGGCGCGGAACCGGGATGTCGCCCTCCTCCAGAACGGCCGGGAAGATGAGGTAGGACACGTAGGGGATGCCGTCGCCGTCGAGCGCGACCGCGTTCCCGAGGCCGGCGTCGTCCAGATGGTCGGCGACGTACGGGACGAACTCCTTACCGCTGCCGAAGTCGACCTCTGCTTCCGGAAGGTTGCTGCAGGCGCCCGCGATCAGGGCCGCGACGCACGTGAGGATCAGCAGGCGCTTGGACACGTCGGCGGGAATCCTAGCAAGCATCGTCAGCCGTGCGGCAGAAGCTGCAATGCATCCTCGTCGGCTTCGGCATCGGCCACCGGAGGCCGATCCAGGACCTCGGCGAGGAACCGGCCGGTGTGGGAGCCGGGGAACGCGGCGATGTCCTCGGGAGTGCCGGCCGCGACCAGCCGGCCGCCCATGTCGCCGCCCTCAGGCCCGAGGTCGATGATCCAGTCCGCCGTCTTGACGACGTCCAGGTTGTGCTCGATGACGAGGACGGTGTTGCCGGTGGCCACCAGTCGCTGCAGCACACCGAGCAGCTTGCGGATGTCCTCGAAATGCAGACCGGTCGTCGGCTCGTCCAGGACGTAGATGGTGTTGCCCGTCGCCCGCTTGTGCAGCTCGGAGGAGAGCTTGATGCGCTGGGCTTCGCCGCCGGACAGCGTGGGGGCGGGCTGCCCGAGCTTGATGTAGCCCAGACCCACGTCCGAGAGCGTCTGCATGTGCCGATGGATCGGCGGGATGTTCTGGAAGAACGCCAACGCCTCCTCCACGCTCATCTCGAGCACGTCCGAGATGGATCGGCCCTTGTACTTCACCTCCAGCGTCTCGCGGTTGTACCGCCGGCCCTTGCAGACCTCGCACGTGACGTAGACGTCCGGCAAGAAGTGCATCTCGATCTTGATCTGCCCGTCTCCTGCGCAGTTCTCGCATCGCCCGCCGCGCACGTTGAACGAGAACCGTCCGGGCTGGAACCCGCGGAGGCGCGCCTCGGGCACCTGGGCGAACAGCTTCCGGATGTGATCGAACACCCCGGTGTACGTGGCCGGGTTCGACCGGGGGGTCCGCCCGATCGGTGACTGGTCGATGTCGATGACCTTGTCCAGCCGCTCCCAGCCCGTCATCCGCTTGTGCTTGCCGGGCAACAGACGTGAGCGGTAGAGCTTCAGCATCAGCGCCCGTAGCATCACGTCCTGAACGAGGGTCGACTTGCCGCTCCCCGACACGCCCGTCACGCAGACGAACAACCCGAGCGGGATGTCCACCGTGACGTTCTGCAGGTTGTGCTCACGGACGCCCTCCAGCCGCAGCACACCCTTGCCCGGAGCCCGGCGAACCTGTGGCGTCGGGATCTGGCGCCGCCCCGAAAGGTAGGCCCCGGTGATCGACCGCTCCTCCTCGAGCAATCCCTTCAGGTCGCCCGAGTAGACGATCTCGCCACCCAATTCCCCCGCGAGCGGCCCGATGTCGACGATGTGGTCGGCCTCCATGATGGTCGCCTCGTCGTGCTCCACGACGATCAGCGTGTTCCCCAGATCACGGAGGCGGATCAACGTGTCGATCAGCCGGCGGTTGTCGCGCTGGTGCAGCCCGATCGACGGTTCGTCCAAGATGTAGAGCACGCCGACCAACCCGCTGCCGATCTGGGTGGCCAATCGGATCCGCTGCGCCTCACCGCCCGCGAGCGTCCCGGCCGCTCTGCCGAGGCTCAGGTAGTCGAGTCCGACGTCCATGAGGAAGCCCAGTCGGGAGCGGATCTCTTTCAGCAGGCGCTCGGCGATCATGTGCTCGCGTTCGGACAGCTCCATGTCGTCGATGAACGCCAGGGTGTCGCGGATGGCCTTCTCGGTGAGCTGCGAGATGTTGAGCCCACCGACGGTGACGGCCAGGCTCTCCGCGCGCAGTCGGTAACCCTTGCACGTCCGGCACGGGATCTCGCGCATGAACTGCTCGAGCTTCTCGCGTGCGGCGTCGGAGTCCGTCTCGGCGTGGCGGCGCTCGATGTTGGGGAGCACACCCTCGTACGTGGTGTGGTACGAACGCTGGCGGTTGTACCGGTTCTTGTACCGGACGAACACCTCCTCGTCCGAACCGAACAGCACCACGTCGCGCGCCGCCTTCGAGAGCTTCTTCCACGGCGTGTCGAGCGAGAACCCGTGCGCATCGGCCACCGCGTCGAGCACGCGGTACCAGTACTCGAGCGTGTTGCTGGCCCAGGGCGCGATCGCTCCCTCGTTGATCGAGAGATCGGCGTCGGGGATGACCAACTCCGCATCCACCTCGAGCCGCACGCCGAGCCCGTCGCACGTCTGGCAGGCGCCGTACGGCGAGTTGAACGAGAAGTTCCGGGGCGCCAGCTCGTCGAACGACAGCCCGCAGAACGTGCACGCGAGCGCCTGCGAGAAGTTCTGGATCTCCTCGCCGCCGTCGTGGGTCTGGACCGCGATCGCGGCGATGCCCTCAGCCAGCTCGAGCGCCGTTTCCAGGGAGTCGGCGACTCGCCGGCGGATGTCGGGCTTGGCGACGAGGCGGTCGACCACGACCTCGATCGTGTGCTTGTAGTTCTTGGGCAGCCGGATGGGTTCGGAGAGCTCGCGGACCTCGCCGTCGATCCGGGCGCGAGGGAACCCCTTGCGGGCGAGGTCCCCGAGCAACTTCTCGTACTCGCCCTTCCGCCCCCGAACCATGGGAGCCAGCACCTGGAACTTCGTGCCCTCGGGCAGCTCCATGACCTGGTCGACGATCTGCTCCGGGGTCTGCCGGCCGATCGGCCGCCCGCAGTTGGTGCAGTGCGGGTGACCGACCCGAGCGAACAGCACTCGGAGGTAGTCGTAGACCTCCGTGATGGTCCCGACCGTGGAGCGCGGGTTCCGACTGGTGGACTTCTGGTCGATCGAGATGGCCGGAGAGAGCCCCTCGATGAAATCGACGTCGGGCTTCTCCATCTGGCCGAGGAACTGCCGGGCATAGGAGGACAACGACTCCACGTACCGTCGCTGACCCTCGGCGTAGATGGTGTCGAAGGCCAGGGAGGACTTCCCGGAGCCGGACAGCCCCGTGAACACGATGAGCTGGTCACGGGGGAGGTCGAGCGTGACGTTCCTCAGGTTGTGCTCACGGGCGCCGTGGATGACGAGACGTTCGGTGCCCACGGGCCAAGTGTAGTGGCGGCGCGTGACACGCCCGGAACCGGGGTTCCGGCCTATCCTTCGCGGGTGGAACGAGACCTTCGCACGACCCCGCTCTACCTGGACGTCGAGGCGTTCTTCCGCCGCGCGCTGGAGCCCGGCTTCCGGACGATCACCGACCCGAGCGATCCGCAGCCTTCGCCGGACGGCCGATGGATCGCGTTCCGTGGGGAACGGCGCGACGCGCTGGAGGGACACGCGGAGGGCCGCATCTGCCTGGTCGGTGCCGACGGTTCCGGCTTCCGCCAGATCACGAACGGGCCCCACGACGACGACCAGCCCCGGTGGTCGCCCGACGGCCGGACGCTGACGTTCCGGTCCGATCGAGGGGCGCCCGGACGGCACCAGCTCTACGCGCTCTCCCTCGACGCCATCGGTGAAGCGCGACCGTTGCCGCTCGTGGACGGCGTGGCCGAGCAGCATGCCTGGTCGCTCGACGGCTCGCGCCTCCTCGTCGTGGTGGCCGGGCTCGAGGCGGAGCAGTCCGACGCCGTCGGCTCGGGGACCGTCACGACCGCCGACGACGTCCCGCCCTGGATCCCGGAGGTCGAATCCTCGGATCGGACGGACGTCGCGCGCCGGGGGATGTACACGATCGACGTCACCACCGGCATCGTCACACCGCTCGGGCGGCCCGCGCTGAACGTGTGGGAGGCGGTGTGGTGCGGAGACGATCGAGTGGCGGCGATCGTCTCCGACGACCACGGCGAGAGCGCCTGGTACGGAGCCCGCCTGGCCGTGGTGGACGTCGCCGGCGGGAGCGATCGCACGATCCTGGAAACGGACGTCCAGCTCGGTTGGGTGCAGGCCTCACCCGACGGACGTCACGTGGCGGTGGTCGAAGCGCTCTGCAGCGACCGCCTGGTCGTCGCCGGCGAGCTATTGCTGCTCGATCCCGAGGACGGTGACGTCGTGCGGGTGGACACGTCGGAGGTCGACGTGGCCGGACTCGCGTGGCGCGACGACGACCACCTGATGGCGATCGGCGTCCGGGATCTGGACTCGGTGGTCCTGGACGTCGACATCAAGACGGGCACGGCCACGGAGCGATGGGCGACCGAGGACTCCTGCGGAGCCATGTTCATCACGGCGGCGCCGGTCGGCGATGGGTTCGCGCTGGTGCGTCAATCGTCGGCGCGTCCGCCTGAACTCGCGGTCGTCGACGAAGACGGCGGCATCCACACCCTGGTCGACGCGACCCACGCGGGGACCGAGGCGGTCCGCTCAGCCATCGGCTCCCGGCAGCGGGTGTCGTGGGTGGCATCGGACGGACTGTCCATCAGCGGCCTCCTGACGCTCCCCGCCGGCGAGCCGCCGTTCCCCCTGATCCTGGACGTCCACGGAGGGCCGGTCTGGGCGTACCAGGATTCGTGGCCGGGCGTGCACGACGCGCTGCTCGTCGCCCGCGGGTACGCACTCCTGCAGCCGAACCCCCGCGGCTCATGGGGCCGTGGCCGTGCGTTCGCGACGCACGTGGTCGGCGACATGGGTGGTGCCGACGCCCAAGATCTGCTCGCCGGCGTCGACCACATCGTGTCGATGGGCGTGGCCGATCCGGAGCGCGTCGGCGTGACCGGCGGGAGCTACGGGGGGTTCATGGCTGCGTGGCTCCCCTGCATCGACCGGCGCTTCCGTGCCGCGGTCGCGATCTCGCCCGTGACCGACTGGTACTCCGAGCGGTTCGACAGCAACCTGGGGGCATGGGCGGCCGAGTTCCTTGGCGGCGATCCGATCACGCGGGAGGCGCACTACCGCGAGCGCAGCCCGGTGTTCGCCGCGGGCTGGAACCGGACACCGACGCTCCTCACCGCCGGGGCTCGCGACCGGGCCACCCCGACGGGACAGGCCGTCGAGTTCCACCGCGCCCTCCGGGAGCACGGGGTCCCGACCGACGTCGCCGTCTACCCGCAGGAGGGTCACGGGGTACGGGATCTGCCCGCGGCGATCGACCTCGCGGCGCGGACGCTCGCCTGGTTCGAACGGTTCATGCCGCCGGATGCGACCGCTCGGTAGGCTGAGCCCATGACGACCCGCGAAGAACTCGAGCAACTGCCGACGAGCGAACTCCACTCCCGAGCGATCGAACGCGCAAAGCGCCACCTCGATGTCGGGTTCCTCTGGGAACTGGTGAAAGCGCTCCCGGTCGCGGAGGAGATCGTCGGCGACGACGACCGGAGCAAGATCGACATCGCGCGACCGCTGGCGTTGATCAACGACCTCTACGACGCGGGAGAGGGTGAGCTGGGCGAGGCCCTCCGGCCGCTCTACGTGGACTACCTCGAGGAACACGCCGACGACTGAGCAGCCACTCCTTTCGTACCGGGACGAGTTCCCGGTCCTGGATCGCAAGACCTACCTGATCAGCGCGTCGCTCGGACCAGTCTCCAACCGCTCCCAGGCGTACCTGGCCGAGTACATGGATGCGTGGGCGACGAAGGGCGCACCCGACCACGTCTGGATGGAGGACATCTTCCCCCGCATGGCGTCGCTGAAGTCCACGTTCGCGGCGCTCACGGCGTGCGACGCGGACGAGCTGGCCATCTCGACCAACATCTCGATCGCACTCGCCACGATCGCGTCGTGCCTGGACTTCTCCGGCGAACGTCGTCGGGTGATCCTCTCCGAGCTGGACTTCCCGACCGACGGGCACGTGTGGCTCGCGCAGGAGCGGCGCGGCGCCGAGCTCGTGTGGCTGCGCTCACCGGACGGACTGACGATCCCGCTCGAGGCGTACGACGCCGCGATCGACGAGCGGACCGCCGTCGTCATGGTGAACCGCGTCCTGTACCGCTCCAGCGCCATCATGGACGCGAAGATGATCTGCGCGATCGCCCGCGAACGTGGCGCGCTGTCGTTCGTCGACGACTACCACGGCATCGGGATCCTGCCGCTCGACCTGCACGACCTGGGGTGCGACCTGTACACGGCGGGGACCCTCAAGTGGCTCCTCGGCGGTCCGGGCATGGTCTTCCTCTACGCGCGACGGGAGCTGCTCCCCACGCTGGAGCCCGCCGTGACGGGATGGTTCGCCACGCGGGACCCGTTCTCGTTCGACACCCAGCATCTGGACTATCACCACACCGCGCGACGGTTGGAGCACGGCACCCCACCGGCTCCGGTGTTCTTCATCGCGCAGGGAGGGCTCGACATCATCAGCGAGGTCACGCCCGGCCGGATCCGCGAGCGTCAGGGCGAGCTGACCGATCACGTGATCGCGCGTGCGGACGAGGCGGGACTGCCGGTGCGGACGCCACGGGAACGGTCGGCGCGCGGGGGCGTGGTCAACGTCGGCGTCGGACCCGACGCCCGGCGGATCTGCCACGCGTTGCTCGACCGCGACGTCTGCACCGACTTCCGCGGCGACGGGTTGCGGATCAGCCCACACTTCTTCAACGACGAGGCCGACATCGACCGCTGCTTCGAGGAGCTCCGCGCCCTCGTCTAGTCCGTGGCGGACGCCCGCACCCGCACGACCACCCGCTGCGCCCCGTTGTTCGAGAACCCGTGCTCGTTCCACGGCGGATCCGCCGGCTGGACGTTCCCGGCCGCATCCGAGGCTCGCACCCGCAGCTCGTGCTCGCCCGGCTCCGCGCGCCACTCATGCGTCCATCCTCGCCAGGCGTGCGGACCGGCTGGATCTCGCAGCCGCGCCGGCTCCCATGACGCGCCCCCATCCACGCTGACCTCCACGCTCGTCACGCTCCCCCAGCCGGACCAGGCGCGACCCTCCAACGTGATCGAGCCGGCGTCGGCCGTCCGCGCGCGGGAGAAGAAGTCGGGGAATCCCGGCGGGATCATGAGCGCCCGAGGCATCATCCGCGTGACCGGCGTCCCCTCGTCCTCCGGCTCCTGACGCAGCCGGTACGCCCACATCTGGAACCCGTCGAACGGTTGGGCGACCGCGGTGATCGAACGGAGCCACTTGACGCTGGTCATGCCGTACCAGCCGGGTACCAAGAGCCGGACCGGGAACCCGTGCTGCGGCGGCAGGGGCTGGCCGTTCAGCTCGTAGGCGAGGATCACCTCGTCCCGCATGGCGTCGGCGATCGAGAGGCTCCGCTCGTAGTCGTGCTCGACGCCCCCCTGCTCACCGTGATCCGCCCCGCGGAACACGACCTCGACGGCGTCGGGCTCTAGACCGGCCTCGGCCAGGATCGGCGCGAGTGGCGTCCCCGTCCACGACGCGGTGCCGATCGCCTCATCGAGCCACGGCTGGCTGCGCGGGCGCGGATCCATGCGCGCGCGACCGTTGCCGGCGCACTCCATCGTCACCGGCATCGTCACGGCGGGCCGCGCCCGGAGGTCGTCGACGGAGAGCGTCAGCGGTGTGCGAACCCGACCGACGACGTCGATCTGCCACGAGGCGGCGTCTCCCGCCGGGATGTCGAAGTGGATCAGCAGGTAGTGCATGCCGGTCGGCGTGACGTCGTACCGTAGGCCCTCGAGCGGCATGCCGTGGTTGCGGGCCGCGAGCGCGAGCTCCTCGTCCGTGATGGACCCGGTCGCCGCGCCGGGACCGGCCCCGTCGATCGTCTCCATGCGACGTATCTACCGCGTCGAGGGATCCAAGGCAAGCCGGGTCAGTGTGTCGACACGACGCGGCCGGCGCGGACGACCAGGCGCAGGTCGTCGAAGGCGGAGGGGTCGTCGAGCGGGCTCCGTCCGAGCGCGATCAGGTCTGCAGGAGCGTCCGGATCGAGCGGCGCGCGCACCATCGCCTGGAGGATCTCCGCTCCCTCGAGCCCGGCATCGCGGAGCAGGAGCACCTCGCGCGTGTGGATGCCGGCGGGGATGGGACCGTTCCCCAGATCGGTGCCGTAGATCACGGTGCCGCCGGCCAAGTGGAACCGACGGAGGTTGTCGATCGCCGTCCGGATCTGGGGCGTGTCCCGGCCGAACGACTGGATGTCGAGCGTGGACACGATCCGCAACTGCGCCGCCGCCGACTCGACGACGTCGTCGGAGAGCCGGACCCACGGGGTGTGTGCAAGCTCGTCGACACCGGCCCCCAGCGCGCGTTCGACCTGGCCGGCCCCCTGCGGGTGAACCGTGACCGGCAGATCGCGCCGGTGGGCCTCGTCGCAGATCGCCATCAGCTCGGCGTCCGTCGGGGTGGGTCCGGCCTCGGCGTTCAGCGAAACCTTGATCGCGGCCGCGCCCCGCTCGGCCAGGTCGGCGACGCTCGCGACGGCGTCGTCGGGCCCGGTCAGCTCACGACCGGTCCCTTCGGGCGCCCACGCGGCGTTCGTGGGGTAGCCGCCGTGGCCGGTCAACATCGGCCCGGCAGCGCGGATCAACGGCCCGTTGTACGACGGCATCTCGGACGCGTCGGCGAGCGGGAAGATCCGTTCCGGGGGCCATGCCAGGTCGCGGACCGCGGTCACGCCCCGCCGCAAGACGGAGGCCGGATCGGAGAGCTCGATGTGGACATGGCGGTCGGCCACCGCAGGCATGAGGAACCCGTCCACCGTGAGCTCTTCGTCGGCGTCGCCGATCGGCGTGTCCGAGCCCGCGTACGTGATCCGCCCGCCGTCGCAGACGACCTGCGCGTTCTCGATGAGCCTGCCCGGCCCGAGCCACGCGGACGTGGCCCGGATCGACAGGATCACGCCACGACCCCGGCTTGCCGGAGCGCCTTCAGCTCCTTGCGGAGGTCCACGACCTCGTCGCGCAACCGGGCCGCGTACTCGAACCGCAGATCCTTCGCGGCCTCGTGCATCTCGTCCTCGAGCGAGCGGATCAGGCGCTCCAGCTCCTCGGACGGCATCTCCGGATGCGCCGGACGCTTGCGGCGTTCCTTCTTCGGCGTCGGCGCGGTGGTGTCGCCGCCGAGCGACAGGAGGATGTCGGAGACGCGGCGCCGGATCGTCTGCGGGTCGATGTCGTGCTGGACGTTGTACTCGAGCTGGATCTTGCGGCGCCGCTGCGTCTCGCTGATCGCCGACTTCATGGAGTCCGTGATGCGGTCGGCGTACATCAGCACCGTGCCGTCGACGTTACGGGCCGCCCGTCCGATCGTCTGGATCAGCGACGTCTCGGAGCGGAGGAAGCCCTCCTTGTCCGCGTCGAGGATGGCGACGAGCGAGACCTCCGGCAGGTCGAGTCCTTCCCGCAGCAGGTTGATCCCGACGAGCACGTCGAACTCCCCCAGCCGCAGATCGCGCAGGATCTCGATGCGCTGCAACGTATCCACCTCGGAGTGGAGGTAGCGAACGCGGATCCCCATCTCGACCAGGTAGTCGGTCAGGTCCTCGGCCATCTTCTTCGTGAGCGTGGTGACCAGGACGCGCTGGTCGTGCTCGGTCCGCTTGCGGATCTCCTCGATCAGATCGTCGACCTGGCCCTTCGTCGGCCGGACCTGGACCTCCGGGTCGATCAGCCCGGTCGGGTCGAACGATCTGCTCGACGATCCGTTTCGACTGCCGCAGCTCGTAGTCGCCCGGCGTCGCGGACATGAACACGACCTGGTTCACGCGCTCGGTGAACTCGTCGAACCGGAGCGGGCGATTATCGATGGCGCTCGGCAACCGGAAGCCGTGCTCGACCAACGTCGACTTGCGCGACAGGTCGCCCTCATACATGCCGTGGAGCTGCGGCACGGTCACGTGGGACTCGTCGATCACCACGAGGTAGTCGTCGGGGAAGTAGTCGAGCAGCGTGTACGGCGCGGTGCCCGCGGAGCGCCCGTCGATGTGCCTGGAGTAGTTCTCGATGCCGCTACAGAACCCGACCTCGCGCATCATCTCCAGGTCGTACGACGTGCGCATGCGCAGGCGTTCCGCCTCGAGCAGCTTGCCCTGGTCGTTCAACTGGGTGAGACGCTGATGCAGTTCTTCCTCGATCGTCCCGAGCGCGCGCTTCATGCGCTCGTCGCTCGCCACGTAGTGCGACGCCGGGAAGATGGTGGTCTCCGTGAGCTCGCCGACGATCTCGCCGGTCAGCTGGTCGAACTGCGTGACGCGCTGCACCGTGTCGCCCCACCACTCGATCCGCGTACCGATCTGCTCGTACGGCGGGAAGACCTCGAGCGTGTCACCGGTGACGCGGAACGTCCCGCGCGCGCGGCTGACCTGGTTCCGCTTGTACTGGATGTCGACGAGGCGCTGCATCGCGAACTCGAGCGGGACCTCGGTCCCTTTGTACGGGCGCAGGATCTGGCCCTCGTACTCCTCGGGAGAACCCAGGCCGTAGATGCACGAAACGCTGGCGACGATGAGGACGTCCCTCCGCGACAGCAACGCCGCGGTGGCGGCGTGCCGGAGTCGTTCGATCTCGTCGTTCACCGACGAGTCCTTCTCGATGTACGTGTCCGTGGTCGGGATGTACGCCTCGGGCTGGTAGTAGTCGTAGTAGCTGACGAAGTACTCGACGGCATTGTCCGGGAAGACCTCGCGGAACTCGTTGGCGAGCTGGGCGCCGAGCGACTTGTTCGGGGCGATCACGAGCGTCGGCCGTTGCACCGCCTCCACGACGTGCGCCACGGTGAACGTCTTGCCCGTCCCGGTGGCTCCCAGGAGCGTGAGGTGGGGCTCCCCGGCCAGCACACCCTCCGTCAGCTGGGAGATGGCTTCCGGTTGGTCGCCCGCAGGGGCGAAGTCGGCGGCGATACGGAACGGGGGCACGGTCCGATTGTAGGGCCGCTCGCAGACATGCACGGGTGTGTACTTCCGACGCAACCAGGCACATGCTCGGCGGACACGAGAGAAGGAGCGTTTCCGATGAAGCGGACGATCGCGCTGGTAGCCATGACGGCCCTGCTGGCCCCGATGCTCGGGGCATCCGCTCGCGCGGGTGCCCACCGTCCACGGGTCTACGAGGGGATGGTCGGTGACGGCGCTACCACCATCGAGCTCAGGCTCCTCAAGCGGGACGACCGACCGCTCGCGTTGGAGTCGGTGGTCTTCGGCGCCCACGTGACGTGTGATGACGGCGCCGTCCAGGACTGGCTCGTCGGTTTCGGGTGGTTCGGCGGAGGTCCGACCCTCCCATCCCACACGATCGACCTCGACATGGTGGACACCTCGATGGCCATCCACATCCACGGCGTGATCCAGGCCGTCAGGGGTGAAGGGACGATCGACTACACGGTGCCGGGGTTGACGGTCGATGAGCAGGCGCAGCTCTGCACGACCGGTGAACACCCATGGAGCGTCGAACGGACCGTGCCCGTGGTCGAGAGCCCTCCGCCACCGGTAGGCATCCAGACCTTCCATCTGGTTGCCGAGAACGGCACCCATGTCACGATGACCCGCATCCGATAGCGGTCGATCAACAGCGCTCCAGCGAGAGCGGGATCAGCGGCCCGGTGCCGCCTCCGGTGAATCGATCGCCGACGGCCATCATGCGTCCGGTCGCCGCCGAGATGCCCCAGAGGTGATTGTCGCTCGATCCCTTGTTCGCGCTCGCCACGACCGACCAGCTCGTCCCATCCCAGTGCTCGACGAGCGTGCGGACCGCATCCGCCGAGTGGTCGACGAACCCTCCGACCGCCCACACGTCGTCCGGTGCCACCGCGACGACGCCCGCAAGGTCCGCGTTGCCGCCGGGTGTGGGGCTGGGCACCATCGACCATGACGCGCCGTCCCAGTGCAGCGTCAGGGTCTTGAGTCCGCGCACGCCGACGGCCCAGATATCATCGGCCGAGACGGCCGCCACGGACACCAGGAAGTTCGCCGCCGCCGGCGGCCCGGCGTTCGGGCTCGGCACCCGGCTCCAGTCGACCCCGTCCCAGTGCAGGATCAGGGTCCGGTCGACGAACGCCTTCGTGAACCACGTGCCGACCGCCCAGACATCGTCGGCGGCGACCGCGACGACGTCGGTGAGCGCATTCGGGAACGGGCCCTTGTTGGGACTCGGGACGACGGTCCATGCCGTGCCGTCCCAGTGCTGGATCAACGTGCGGCTCGGGCCCCCGACGCCGAAGCTCCCGACCGCCCAGGCGTCATCCGCCGCGACCGCGGCGACCGCGCTCAACTGGCCGTTCGCGGGTTGACCGGCATTGGGGCTCTTGACCCGCGACCATCCGGTCCCGTCCCAATGCTCCACGAGCGTCCGCACCAGGTTGTTCGCCTTCGTGAAGGAGCCGACCGCCCAGGCGTCATCCGAGGCGCGCACCGCGACCCCGTCCAAGAGACTCTGGGGCGCCGCGGGACCGTCGGGCGACGGCACGATCGTCCATGACGTGCCGTCGTGATGCTCGATCAGCGTGTGCCCCTCTTGATCCACCGGGTCGTACCGGGATCCGACGGCCCAGGCATCGGTCGATGAGAACGCGGCCACGTCGTCCAGTCCTCCGGTGCCGGCGATCGGGGGCATCGTCGCCGCCGTCCAATCACTGCCGCACGCGAACCCCGACGAGCGGGCGGTCGCGACCCACGCTCCTCCCACCACGAGCGACAACGCCGTCGCAACCCACACCATCTTCACCCGTCGACGACCCATGCCGGTCTCGCTCCCCTCGGTGTCACATCCGGCCCGCGGCGATGATCCGCTGCAGGAACTGCTTCGTCCGCTCCTCACGCGGTTCGCTGAAGATCTGCGCGGGCGGACCCTGCTCCAGGATGACGCCTTCGTCCAGGAAGCACACCCGGCCGGCGATGTCCCGCGCGAACCCCATCTCGTGGGTCGCGATCAGCATCGTCATCCCGCCCTCTGCGAGCTCGCGGATCACGTCGAGCACCTCGGCGACCAGCTCCGGGTCGAGCGCACTCGTGACCTCGTCCAACAGCATGATGTCGGGCTGCATCGCCAGCGCCCGCACGATCGCCACCCGCTGCTGCTGGCCGCCCGACAACCGGTCGGGATACTCATCGGCCTTGTCCTCCAGGCCGAACCGATCGAGGAGCTGCCGAGCGCGATCGGCCGCCTCGTCCGAGGGGAGATCCAGCACCTTGGTCGGCGCGAGCGTCACGTTGCGCATCACCGTCATGTGCGGGAACAGGTTGAACGACTGGAACACGATGCCGATCCGTCGTCGCACGTCGTTCATGTCGACGCCCGGTGCGGTGATCTCGACACCCTCGACCACGATCCTGCCCGCGTCGATCGGCTCCAGGAGGTTGACACATCGCAGCAAGGTCGACTTGCCCGACCCCGATGCCCCGATCAGACAGATCACGTCGTGCTCGGCGACGGCCAGGTCGATCCCCCGCAAGACCTCGAGCTTGCCGAACGACTTGTGCACGCCGTCGAGACGCAGCGCTTCGCTCATCGAACGCTTCCCGCCTGCCGGCGCCGGCGGTCGCGCGCGACGAGCCAGTCGGTGAACCGCGCCAGCGGGATCGTCACGAGGACGAAGAGCAGCGCGGTCGCGAGGAACGGCGTGAAGTTGAACGTGCTGGAACTCTCGATCTGCGCCTGGCGGAACGCTTCGACGACGCCGATCGACGCCACGAGCGCCGTGTCCTTCTGCAGCCCGATGAAGTCATTCAGCAAGGGCGGGATCACCCGGCGCACGGCCTGCGGGAGGATCACGAAACGCAGCGACGCCCAGCGGGACAGGCCCAGCGAGCGCGCGGCGGCCGTCTGGCTCTCGTGCACCGACTCGATCCCCGCCCGGTAGACCTCCGCCACGTACGCCGTGTAGACGAGCACCAGCGAGACGACCGCCCAGAAGAACGGCGACTTGGGAACGTTGTCACCCAGTGCCGGCGCGCCGAACCCCAGGGTGTAGATCACCAGGATCGTCGGGATGCCGCGGAAGAGATCGATGTAGCCCACCGCCAATACGCGTAGTGGGAAGAACACGGGACCCGGGAGGCTCCGGAGCACGGCCAGGAACAACGCGAACACCAGGATGAAGACCTCGGCGGTCAGGAAGAGCTTCACGTTCACCGCGAACGCCCGTGCGATGCTCGGGAACGACTCCTTGAATTGCTCGCCGTTGAAGAACGCCTGCTTGACGGCGGGCCAGCCCGGCGAGTTGATCACCGAGACGATCAAGACAGCGAAGAACACGACCGTGCTGATCAGCGCGATCACCACGGCGCGGCGACCTTCGGGGCGCCTCCTCGGCGGACCGCCGAGGATCCGCGAACGGCGGCTCCCCACGTCGTCGAGCAACGGATCCGTCGGGTCCGGCGAACCCTCGACGCTCACGGCGCCGTCATCCCGACGGCTACTGCTGGATCTCGGGGAACGTGACGGCCTTCAGCCATTCGGCCTCGAGCGCTTCCAGCGTGCCGTCGGACTTCAACGCGTCGATCGCCTGGTTCACGCAGCCGACGAGGGAGTTCCCCTTCTCGAAGACGAGTCCGAAGTACTCCTGGTCGCCGATCGCCGGGAACTGCCCCACCACGACGCCGTTCTTGACCTGACCGATCAAGACGTTCACGTACGCGGTCGGGGCGTCGGCGAGGTAGCCGTCGATCTGCCCATTGCTGAGCGCGCGGATCACGTCCACCGAGCGGTCGAACACCGCCGGCTGCGCGTCGGGCTGGATGTTGTTCACGATGTAGCTGTAGCTGGTCGTACCGATCTGCGCGCCGAGCTTGTACCCCTTCAGGTCGGCGAACGAGGTCGCGTCGGTGATGGGCGTGCCCTTCAGCGCGACGAGCGCCTGCGAGACGTCGTAGTAGCTCTCGCTGAAGTCGACGGCCTGCGCCCGGTCCGGGCTGTACGAGATCTGGTTGATGTCGAAGTCGAAGTCCTTGTCGCCGGGCCTGAAGGATTCGTTGAACGTGATCGGCACCCACGTCACCTGATCCTCGGTGAACCCGAGCTGCTCGGCGATCGCGTACGCGGCGGCGCTCTCGAAGCCCTCGCCGCTGGCCGGATTGCCGGTGCCGCTGTTCGGCTGCGCCTTCCACGGTCCGTACTCCCCGGTGCCGCCGAACCACGGCTGGAACGCGGGGTTGTCGGTGCCGATCGTCAGCGTGCCCGCGGTGAGGAGGTTCAGGCTCTCGGGGGCGCAGGGGTCGGCGGAGGGGCTGTCCGACGCCGCCGGCGACTCCGTGGTCGGGCTCGCGCTCGCGCCCGGATCGTCGTCATCGGTCGCGCACGCCACACCGATCACGGCCAACGCCACCAGGCCGATCAGGAACTTCCGCATCGCCAAACCCCCTCGGTCACCTGCAGAGATGATGGGCCGCAGAGGTCCCGGCCCGAAGCGCGGAGCCTAGCACAGCGCCCTACTGGCGCGGTTCCCAGCTGAAGAAGCGTGCGGCCAGCACCAGCCCGGCGACACCCCACGCGGCGACGACCAAGACATCGGTCCAGTCGAACGGGAACGCCTGCACCTGCCCTCCCGGCGCCATGACATGTGGGAGGAACCCGGCGCGCATGGCGTCGGCGAAGTGCTTGACGGGGAAGATCGCGCCGACCGTGATGATCCACTGCGGCGTGTCGTCGCCGAGCGGCACGAAGATCCCCGACAGGAACAGCAGCGGAAGGATCGACGCGTTGACGATAGGCGGCGCCGCCTCGGCGTTCGGGATGACCGCCGTGATGGCCAACGCCAGCGCGCAGAAGCTGAGCCCTCCGACGGACAACGTGACCAGGAACTGCAAGAGCGGGATCCCGGTCGGGATGCTCACCGAGTAGAAGACCGCCCCGAACGCCACCGTGATCGCGACGAGGATGAATGCCAGGATCATCGCGTGGATCACCTTCCCCGTCATGTAGGCCCACGCCGGAAGCGGCGTGCCGCGCGTCCGCTTCAGGATGCCGCCGTCTCGGTTGAACGTCGTGGTGATCGCGACGTTCGTGTACGTCGCGCTGATCACGCCGAACGCCGCCTCGGCGACGACGTAGTAGGTCGACAGGTTGATCGTCACGCCGTTGAGCGTCATATCCCCGGAACCGAGGAGCGACGTGAAGATCACCACGAACATCAGCGGGAACGCGAACGTGAAGAACGCGGACGCGGGATTGCGCCAGAACGCGGTGTTCGTGTAGCCGACCTGACGCACGGCGAGAGCGACGTTGCTCACGCGCTCACCTCCTCGCCACCCGTGATCTCGAGGTAGACGTCCTCCAGGCTCGGCCTCGACACTTCCAGATCCTCGATACTCACACCCCGTTCGAGCGCCCAGCCGGTGAGCGCGTGCAACGGCGTCGTCGGGTCGTCGGCTCGAAGTTCCCACACGCCGTCCTCCTGCACGACACCCGGGATCGGCGGCGGTCCGTCGGCCGCCGCCGAGAGTCGGAATCGGATGCGCGTCAACCGCTGGTTCCGCCCGGCGAGTGTCTGCGGCGAACCCTCCGCGACGATCTCCCCGTGGGCGATCACCGCGACCCGGTTCGCCAGGTACTGCGCTTCGTCCATGAAGTGCGTCGTGAGGAAGACGGTCTTGCCGATCTCCGTCAGGCTCCGGACGATCTCCCAGGCATGGCGTCGCGCCGATGGATCGAAGCCCGTGGTCGGCTCGTCCAGGAAGAGGAGCTCCGGGTCGCCGGCCAGGGCGATCGCCACGTCGAGCCGGCGTTGCTGTCCGCCTGAGAGTTTCAGAACGCGGACGTCGCGCTTCTCCGACAGCCCTACCAGCGCGAGCACCTCTTCAGCCGCACGTGGCTTCGGGTAGTAGCCGCTGTACATCTCGATCGTCTCGAGGACCGTGAGGTAGGGATCCACGCCGGTCGACTGCAGCACGATCCCGATCCTCCGGAGGAGCGCCACGTCGTGCGCGGCCGGATCACCTCCCAACACCGAGACCTCTCCTCCGCTGCGGCTCCGGAATCCCTCGAGGATCTCCACGGTCGTCGTCTTGCCGGCGCCGTTCGGGCCGAGGAGCGCGAACACCTCACCGCGATCGACGTGGAGGTCGATGCCCTTCACCGCCTCGAGGTCGTCGTAGGACTTGCGCAGCCCCACCACGTCGATGACCCGGTCACTCACGGCGCCACCCTACGGTCGGGTGGAGAGCGTCGGCAAGGTCGGATCGCCCGCGGGGAAGCCGAGTCGCTTGTCGACGACGTTGTGGAGCGGTTCCCCCCGCAGGTGCCGGTCGAGGTTGTCGTAGAACACGCGCGCGAAGTCCAACTCCGTTCCCTCGACATCCCCCGACATGTGCGGACACACGATGACGGTCTCCATACCCCAGAGCGGACTGTCGGCCGGGAGCGGCTCCTCCTCGTACACGTCCAGAGCCGCGCCGGCGATCGACGCCGAGGACAACGCGTCGATCAGCGCCGACTCCACCACGGTCGCGCCGCGGCCGACGTTCAGGAACCGCGCGGTCGGCTTCATGGCCGCGAAGGCGTCCGCGTCGAACAGGCCGCGCGTCTGCGGCGTCAAGGGGAGGCTGTCGACCACGTAGTCGGCGTCGGCGAGGGCCTCGTGCAGTTCGGACACGCCACCGATCGTCTCGAAGTCCTCGTCGCCGTCCCGCGCCGTCCGGCCGACCGCCGCCACCCGCATCCCCAAGCCGTCGCGGAGCGCACGCGCGATCGCGCGCCCGATCGGCCCGGGCCCCACGACCAACGTCCGGCGGCCGGCCAGCCGATCCATGGTGTGCAGATCCCAAACGTGCGCGCTCTGGCGCTCGAACATGGGGCGGAAGCCTTTGGCCAACGCCACCACGAACCCGACCACGGTCTCGGCGATGGCGCACGTCCGCCGCGCCACGCGCGTTCGTCAGGACGACGTCGCTTTCCACGAGCTCCGGGAACAACAGGCGCTCGATCCCCACGTTCACGGCGGCCACCCATGTCAGCTTGCGCGCCAGCGGCCATGCGGCTCGCAGGTCGTCGCGGTCCCCCCACCACGTGTAGACGATGTCGGCGTCGGTGATCTCGCGTTCGAGGGCGGCGCGGTCGGGGGCGTACCGCAGCTCGACGGCCTCGGCGATGGCCTCGATCCCCGGCGGCGGCTCGTCCGCCGTCGTCCCCATGACGACCACGACCGGTCGTGGCGCTGCCGGCCGGGTCACAGCGGCTTCCGGCTCGAGAACCCCGCGTGCTGATCGTGGTACCAGGCGACCTCGTCCTCGCCCAGACGCCAGCACAGGAAGACGGGCCGATCGTCGACGTCGCCGGGGAAGTCCACCAATCCCGTCTCGGGATCCCGCAGGAGGATGCCGCGCTCGGCCAGATACGTCACCTCGGCCCGCAACGTCCGCTGCGCCTCGAACCAGTCACTGCCGGCGACCCCACCGCCGTCGACGGCGATCGCCTCGGTGATCCGCTCGCTCGTCCTGATCACCTGACGGCGCGCGTCGCGCAGGCGCGGCAGTCGCTCCCGCAGTGCGGCCAGCTCGGCGTTCGCCTCTTCGGGCGTGAACCGGCGTTCGGGCTCATCCATCGATCACCTCGACGAGGTTCGCCATGTCGGTGATCCGCGCGCCGACATGGTCGGGCAAGCGCTCTCGCCGGTCGATCAGTACCGGGAACATCCCCAGCGCCGCGGGCGGGTCCACGTCGAACTCCGGGTTGTCCCCGACGTAGACGGCGTCGTTCGCCTCGATGCCCGCGCGCTCCAGCGCCAACCGGAAGATGCGCGGGTCCGGCTTCTCCATCCCCTCGATCCCGGAGATCACCGTGACGTCGAACACCTCGCGCAGTCCGAGGTCGGCGAGCAGGTCGTCCAACCACGACTCGAAGTTGGAGATGATCCCGAGCTGATACCCATCCGATGTCAGCTGGTCGAGCGTGGGGCGCACGTCGTCGAACAGCGCGTAGTTCGCACGATCGGTGAACGCCGCGTACAACCTGTCGCGCAGCCCGTTGCCGGCCGGGAGGGCCAGCGCCTCGAGCATCAGCTCGTACACCGATCCCCAGAACGCGCGCGAGCGGTCCGGGCTCGTCGTCCACAGTTCGCCGTCGCGGGATGCTTGGCTGAAGCGGTGAGTCACGGCACGCGATGCCTGCAGGACGTCATCCGGGAGGACGTGGTGTCCCTCGCGATCGAGGACCTCGGCGAAGAGCTCCGGGAACGACGGGAAGGGATGCACGAGCGTCTCGCCGACGTCGAAGAAGACCGCGCGGTACCTCACCGAGCGGATGATACCGAGGCGCCGGCCGTCGACGTTCTCATCGAGACGCCCCGGCGCGTTTCGTCAGATCCGCCCACAGCTTGTCCACCTGCGGGACGAGCCGCTCAGGCTCACCATCGTTGTCCAACAGCACGTCGGCCACCCGGGCCCGTTCCTCGTCGGTGAGCTGCGCGGCGACCCTGGCCCGCACCTCGTCGGCTGCCATGCCGCGGTCGCGCATCAGGCGCTCGATGCGTCTGTCGACGTCGGCGACGATCACGACCACCACGTCGAACCCCTCGGCCAGACCGCGCTCGGCGAGGAGCGGGACCCCGTACACGACCACCTGATCCGTCTCCGCGTACGGCGCGATCGCCTCCGCATAGAGCCGGGCGACCTCGGGGTGAACGATGCCCTCCAGCTGCCGGAGCCGCGTCGGATCGTCGAACACGATCGCCGCCAGCGCCGCGCGATCGACCTCGCCGTCCGTGCCGAGGATGCCGCGGCCGAACGCCTGGACCACGCGGTCGAAGCCCTCGGTCCCGGACGCGATCGCCCGGCGCGCCAGGTCGTCGGCGTCGATCACCACGGCGCCCCGCTCAGCGAGGAGGTCGGCCACGGTGGACTTCCCCGAGCCGATACCCCCCGTCAGGCCGACCAGCAGCATGCGATCTGGACCGCCGGGCGTCCGGCTCCTACTCGGCGCGGCCCTCGCGACGTTTCAGGTCTTCGAGGATGGCCTCCAGCGAGACCTCGTCGGGGGTCGCCGCCTCCGCTTCGGCCTCGGCGACCGGCTCCTCCGCCGCGGCCTCCGCGACCTCGGCCTCCGCGATCTCGGCCTCCGCGATCTCTACCGCGGTTTCGGCCGCCGAAGCAGCTTCCTCCACTTCGACGGGCGCCTGGCTGACCGGGGCCTCCGCCGGCGCTTCCTCGACCGCGGGCGACGTCGTGAGCTCGGCGGTGTCGGCGGACGCCGACACCTCGGCGAGCGCGTCCATGGCAGCCTCGGTCACCGACGCTTCCGCCTCGGCCGCGGTCTCCTCCCCACCGGATGTCGCCTCGGCCTCCGCCACGGCGTCGAGGATGGCCTGGGGTACCTCGAGTCGGGCCGGTGCCATCTCGGGCTCGGCGGCAGCGGCGGGCGCGGCCTCCTTCTCCACCTCGATCTCGGTGGCTCGCGGCTTCTCCGTCACCTGCCGCATCGACAGGCTGACCCGGCGCCGTGGGACATCGACGTCGATCACCTTGGCGCGGACCTCGTCACCGACCGACAGCACCGACTCCGGTGTGTCGACGTGCTCGTGGCTGAGCTCGGAGATATGGACCAGTCCTTCGATGCCCGGCGCCACGCGGACGAACGCGCCGAACGGGACGAGCTTCGTGACCTGTCCCTCGATGATCTCGCCGGCCTGGTATCGCCGCTCGAACTCCTTCCAGGGGTCCTCCTGCGTCGCCTTGAGCGACAGCGACACGCGCTCGCGCTCGAGGTCGACATCGAGGACCTCGACCTCGACCTCTTGGCCGACGGTGACGACCTCGCCGGGATGATCCACGTGCTTCCACGACAGCTCGGAGACGTGCACGAGCCCGTCCACGCCGCCCAGGTCGACGAATGCACCGAAGTTGACGATGGAGCTGACGGTCCCCTTGCGGCGTTCGCCCTTCGTGAGTCCCTCGAGGAACTTCTTGCGTCCCTCGGACTGCGACTCCTCCAGGAACGCGCGGCGCGACAGCACGACGTTGTTCCGGTTGCGATCGAGCTCGATGATCTTCGCCTCGAGGTCCTGGCCGACGAACGGGTGCAGGTCGCGGACGCGTCGAAGGTCGACGAGCGATGCCGGCAGGAACCCACGCAGGCCGATGTCCAGGATGAGCCCGCCCTTGACGACCTCGATCACGGGACCGGTGATCGTCTCGCCGGAACGCATGACCTCCTCGATGCGGCCCCAGGCGCGCTCGTACTGCGCGCGCTTCTTGGACAGGATCAGGCGGCCTTCTTTGTCTTCCTTCTGCAGGACGAGGGCTTCGATCTTGTCGCCGACCTTCACGACCTCGTTCGGGTCGACGTCGTGGCGGATCGAGAGCTCCTTGCTCGGGATCACGCCCTCCGACTTGTATCCGATGTCCAGCAGGACCTCGTCGCGGTCGATCTTGACGACCGTGCCTTCCACGATGTCCCCGTCGTTGAAGTCACGGAGCGACTCCTCCATGGCGACGATCAGTTCTTCCGGCGTCAGGTCGCGCTCAGGCGCGGCAGCCGTTTCGGTGGTGTCTATGGGAACCAACCCCTTCCGCGCACGGGGCGCGCACCGAACCGGCATGTGAGATTTACCGTGGTGCAGGTGCGCCTCGCGGCTCAGGGATGGTAGGTGACCAGCACAAAGGCCGTCAACGCGCGGTCGCGTCGTCAGTGGCCCTCGGGGGCCGCCTCCGCCCAGTTCGCGCCCCAGCCGATATCGGCGCGCAGGGGCACGTCCAGTTCCACCGCGCTCTCCATCCGTTCCTTCACGAGCGCGGCGGCCTTTTCCACGTGGGTCTCGGCGACCTCGAACACCAGCTCATCGTGCACCGTGAGGAGCATGCGGCAGTCGAGCTCCGGATGTTCGCGTAACGCGCGGTCCACATGGATCATCGCGACCTTGAACACGTCGCTCGCGCTCCCCTGGATCGGGGCGTTGAGCGCTTGGCGCCGACCCAGGTCCCGCACGCGCGGGTTCGCGGCGTGCAACTCCGGGATGTATCGCCGACGCCCGAGGAGTGTCTCGGTGTAGCCGTCGACGGTGGCCCGGTCCACCTGACGATCGAGATACGCGCGGATGCCCGGGAAGCTCTCGAAATACGCATCCATGATCTCCTGCGCCTCGTCGGGAGCGATATCGAGACGCGAAGCGAGCCCCCACGCGGAAAGCCCGTACGCGAGGCCGTAGTTGATCATCTTCGCCCGCGAGCGGAGGGCGGGGTCCACCTGTTCCTCGGGGATCCCGAATACGCGTGCGGACGTCGCGGTGTGGATGTCGTGACCGGACGCGAACGCTTCGCGGAGCCCCTCATCGCCCGACAGATGCGCGAGGATCCGGAGCTCGATCTGCGAATAGTCCGCAGCGAGCAGCACCTGGCCGGCGCCGCCGGGGATGAACGCCCGCCGGATCTGCCGGCCGAGCTCCGTCCGGACGGGGATGTTCTGCAGGTTCGGGTTCGACGACGACAGGCGACCCGTCGCCGCCACCGCCTGGTTGAAGGACGTGTGGATCCGGCCGTCCCGCGGATCGACCAATCGCGGCAGCGCCTCCAGGTACGTCGAGTTCAGCTTGTCGAGCTCTCGCCAATCGAGCAGTGCGTCGACCACCGGATGGTCCCGCAGCTTCTCCAGCACGCTCGCATCGGTCGACAACTGCCCCTTCGGCGTCCGTTTGCCCGGCGAGAGCCCGAGTTTCTCGTACAGGATCACGCGGAGCTGGGGTGGCGAGTTCAGATTGAACTCCTCGCCGGCCCCACGGAAGATCTCGGCCCGTAGCTCCACCATCCGGCCTCGGACCTCCGCGCCCATGCCCTCCAGGTACGCGACGTCGAGGGCGACACCCTGTTCCTCCATGCGAGCGAGCACGGATCCGAGCGGCATCTCGACGGTATCCAGCAGCTGGCGCAGCCCCTGCTTGTCGATCTGCTCTTCCATCACCGGCGCGAGCAACGCGATCGCGGCGGCGTCGGCCGCGATCGTCCGCCAGCCGGCCTCGCTGAACAGTTGCCCTTCGTCCTGATCCTCGCCCTGACCCAACACATCGGCTCCCAGGTACTTCTCGCTCAGCGCTCGCAGCGGATACTCTGCCGCGGCGGGATCGAGCAAGTAGCCCGCGAGGAACGTGTCGAACACCACCCCCGCGACCTCGACGCCCGCGGCGATCGCGGCGCGCTCGAGCTCCTTCGCGTCGTGCGTCCACTTGGGCGCGTCCGACGAAGCCAGGGCGTCGGCCACCGGCCCCAGCGCGGCTAGTGGGGCGAAGACGGCCTGCGCTCCTCCCGGCGACGCCGCGGCGCCCCGCACCTCACGCAGGTCCGCATCGAGTCTCACGCCCTTGGGGGCGGTCGAGGCGAGGGTTCCTGCGAGCTCGTCCGCCGTGACCTCGCGCAGGTCGAGCTCCGTGACCTCGACCTTGGGCTTCATCACGCCGACCTCCTGCAACCGGTCGAGCAGGGAGCGGAACTCGAGGGACGTGAACAACCGCCGCACCTCCGCGGGGTCCCACTCCCCCATGACGCAGTCCTGCGGATCGATGTCGAGCGACAGGTCGGTGACGATCCGCGCCAGCTCCTTGTTCAGAGCCAGCTGATCGGCTGACGCCAGCACGTTGTCCTTCAGCTTGCCGCGGAGCTCGTCGGCATGCGCGAGCAGCTCCTCGACCGAGCCGTACTCCTGGATCAGCTTCGTCGCGGTCTTCTCGCCGACGCCGGGGATCCCCGGGATGTTGTCGGACGGGTCGCCCTTCAACGCCACGTACTCCAGGTACTTCGAAGGCGGTACGCCGAACCGTTCCTCCACGCCCGCCTCGTCGTACAGGACGATGTCGGATATCCCGCGGCGGTTGAACATCACGCTGATCCCTGGCCGCACGAGCTGGAAGAAGTCCCGGTCGGCCGTCACGATGACCGCCTCCAGACCTTCCTCCGCGGCCCGCACCGCCAGGGTTCCGATCGCGTCGTCGGCCTCGTGGTCCACCACGCGAACCATCGGAACGCGCAGCGTGTCGAGCACCTCGTCGATCAGCCCGAGCTGGGATGTGAAGTCCGTGGGAGTCTCGGCTCGTCCCGCCTTGTAGTCGGCGTACTTCTCCAGCCGGACCGTCGGCCGGCCCAGGTCGAACGCCACGGCCAGGTAGTCGGGATGCTCGTCCCCGAGCAGCTTGATCAGCATCGAGGTGAACCCGTACACGGCGTTCGTGACCTGCCCGGTGCTGGTCGCGAGGGTCGACGGGAGTGCGAAGTACGCACGGTACGCCAGCGAGTGTCCGTCCAGCAGGAAGATCCGTTCGCGGCCGTCGGGCCGGTCGGTGGGGGTCACGTGGCGGATTCTAGCCGCCTCCGCCGACGGCCCCGCGCGCCACGGCCGTGACCGCGAAGCCCCCTTCCCGTACCGCGATCCTCGCTCCGTGAACTTCCCTCCCGGATGCCGCCCGGAGGCGTCCACAGCAACTATGATGCCGCCATGTGCGCGTCCTCAGCGGTATCAGTCATGAGCAGCTTTCACGCACCCGACGTCTGCGGCGGTGTCGCATGATGCGCCGACTGCGCCTGATCGCGGTCCTGGGGGTCGTGTCGATCCTCGCGGGCGCGTGTGGAGGTTCGGACGGAGGCGACGGCGAACCGGCCGGCGGCGACGTGGTGGTGGACATGGATGACTTCTCGCTCGACGCCGCGCCGGGAACGCACGCGGCGGGAGCGGTCACGTTCGAGATCAGGAACGGCGGCCCGAGCGTGCACGCGCTGACGATCATCCGGTCGGATGCGGCGGCCGACGCGCTTCCGGTCGAGAACGGGCTCATCCCTGAAGGGCAGGTCGACGTCGTCGACGAAGAGACCGACATCCCGCCCGGCGCCGACGCAACGCTGAGCACGGATCTGGAGGCCGGTTCATACATCTTGGTGTGCAACCTGCCCGCGCATTACGAGTCGGGGATGTACGCGGCGTTCACCGTGGAGTGAACCTGTCACTCTTTCTTGCGGACGTACGGGCGACGCCTACCTGCACCTCTTCGTGAGAGCCGTTGCGCGCCAGACGTCCTGCGTGAGTTGACAGCCCTCAACCTCCAGTCTATCTTTCGCTCCGGTCCCGCGCTGGCCGCGGGCTCGGTCCGGAAACGGGTCGAGACCGGGTCGCTCGGGACCACTGCGTGACGGGCCGCGTCGCTCGTGTGGATTACTCGCGTATGGGGAAGGCGCGAGTGGTTCGCCGAGAGGCGCGGCCCGTCTCTCACTTCTGCGCAGCGGATCTCGGCCGCTGATCCTTCGCTACAGGACCGCTTGGAGGAACGTGCGCGTCTCCGGATGTTGCGTGTTGTTGAACAGCTGATCCGGCGGGCCTTCCTCCAGGATCACGCCTTCGTGGAAGAACATCATCCGGTTCGACACCTCGCGCGCGAACCCCATCTCGTGCGTGACCACCATCATCGTCATGTGGAGGTCGGTCGCGAGCGACTTCATCACCGCGAGCACCTCGCCGATCAGCTCGGGGTCGAGGGCCGACGTCGGCTCGTCGAAGAGCATCACCTTCGGCTCCATCGCCAGCGCGCGAGCGATCGCGACGCGCTGCTGCTGGCCACCCGACAACCGGATCGGGTACTCGTCCGCCTTGTCGGCCAGGCCGACCTTCGCGAGCAACTCCAGTCCCATCGCCCGCGCGTCGACCATCGGCGTGTTCTTCACCGTGACCGGGCCCTCCATGACGTTCTCGATCGTCGTCATGTGTGGGAAGAGGTTGAACTGTTGGAAGACCATGCCGGCGCGGATCCGAAGTTGGCGGATGTGATCGCGCTGCATCTTGGTCCGGTGTCCGCCGACCAGACGGATCCCGTCCACCTCGATCGTGCCGCTCGTCGGGTCCTCCAGGAAGTTCACGCAGCGGAGGAGCGTGCTCTTCCCCGATCCCGACCGGCCGAAGATGACGACGACCTCACCCTTGTGGACCTCCATGTTGATGCCCTTCAGCACCTCGAGGTGGCCGAAGGATTTGTGCACGTCCGTGACGCGGACGACGGCCTCCCCGTCCTGCCCGATCACGGGTTCTCCGTCCCCTCGACCGGCGGCATCTCGACGATCACGCCGTGTTGGCCGAGAGGCGTCCCGATCTCGGCTCCCTTCGAGGTGACCTTTGAGACTGGCGCACCTCCTCCGCCCCGCACGTACCCCTTCCCGACACGCGTCTCCATCTTCCTCTGGAAGAAGGTGAATACCGCCGTCAGGGCCCAGTAGCAGGCCGCCGCCACCAGCAGGGCCTCCATGTTCTTGAAATCGGCGCGGCCGAGGAGCGTCGCCCGGCGGAACGGGTCCGACCAGAAGATGGCCGCGCCCAGGAACGACAGCAGCGCCGTGTCCTTCATCATCGCGATGAACTCGTTCCCGGTCGGCGGGATGATGACACGCATCGCCTGCGGGAGCACGATGCGCCGCATCTTCTGGCGGTACGTCATACCCAGAGCCTCGGCGGCCTCGCCTTGACCGTGGGAGACCGATTGGATGCCGGCGCGGAAGATCTCCGTCATGTACGCGCCGTAGTTCAGCGACAGTCCGACGATCCCCGCCATCACGGGAGAGAGCAGGGTGACGGTCTGGATCCAGCCTCGGAGAGGATCGTTGAACTGCAACGCGAGATTCGTGCCGACCTGCGGCAGCGCCAGATAGATGAGGAACAACTGCACGATGAGCGGGGTACCGCGGAAGAACGACGTGTAGAAACCGGACACGCCATAGGCGATCGGGTTCTTGGACAGTCGCCCGAGCGCTCCCAGGGTCGCCAGGACCACGGCCCCGACGATCGAGATAGCGGAGATGAAGATGGTGACCCAGATCCCCTTGACGATGAAGACCCAGTTGTCGCGCATCCACTGCGTGTCGAACTGCGCCGCCGCGAACAACGCGGCGAGGATCAAGAAGATGACGAGCCAAACCAGAGCCAGCTTCAAGCGGTACGGGACCCGCAAGCTGAGTTGCTCGAGACGCTCGCGCATGCCCTGCTTCGCCCCTGGCCCATGCGGGGGTGGGCCCGTTCCCACCCCCGGCGAGTCCGTCTTCATCAGGCCCCCTCCCCGTGTCGGCCTCGATCAGCCGGCTGGGACCGTCAGCTCCTCGCCCCACCACTCCTGCGACAGCGCCGACAGCGTGCCGTCCGCGTGCATCTCGGCCACGATGTCGTTCACTGCCTGCAGGAAGCTGGCCGTGTCGAGCGGCGCGCTCTTGTCGATCGCGAACGCGAGCGGCTCGGAGAACACCGGTTCTCCGAGAAGCTGTATCGGCTTCTCCTTGTCGATCGCGCCTTGAAGGATCGGGACGGACGACATCACCGCGTCCAGTCGCCCGAGCACCAAGTCCTGGATCGCCGTCGAGTCCGTGTCGTAGGTCTTGATCGTGATGTCCTGCGGGACCACGTACGTGGGGGTGTATCCCGGGATGTTGAGGTCGCGGTTCAGGTAGGACTCATAGGTGCATGCTCCGCAGACGCCGACCGTCAATCCGGACAGCTCCTCGATCGAGGCGATCGAACTGCCTTGCTGCACCGCGAGGCCACCCGGCGTGTAGTAGTACGGCTCGGTGAAGTCCAGGACCTGTGCCCGTTCCGCGGTCACCGTCATGGATCCGACGGACAGATCCCATCGGTCGTTCCAGTTCCCCGCGGTGATCAGATCCCACGAAGGGGTTTCCCACGCGATCTCGACGCCGAGGCGCTTCGCGACCTCCTCCGCAACGGCGATGTCGAACCCCTCCCAGGTCCCGGTCGTCTCGTCGTACGACGACGCCGGCGGGTAGGCGGGGTCGGTCGAGACCCGCAGGGTGCCGTCAGCCATGATCCGGTCGAGCAGCGTCTCCGGCGCACCGGTGGCACCGGTCGATCCCGTCGCGTCCGCCGAGCCGGTGGCGCCGTCACCGGGGTCGTCGTCGCTCGCACAGGCGGCACCCACCAACGCGAACACCGACAGGAGCAAGACGAAGGACCGTAGTCTGAGCTTCCGCATGGTTCCTCCTTCCGAGGGAGGGCTCGAACAGCCCACCCTCCATCGATCGGAACTATATGGGCGCGCCTCTCCAGGAGCAATGCAAGCCGCTCGGCATGACTACGTGCCCGTCTCCGGCGGCATGGGGGTTCCGGGGAAGTACTTCGCGAACAGCAAGCCATAGCGTCCGACGCGGATCAACCTGGCCAGCGCCTCGTCGATGGCGGCCACGACCCGCGCGTCGGGACCATCCGCGACGAACACGTCCGCGCATTCCGGCGTCGATGCTCTGCACCACGCGGAGCGTAGGTCGGCGTTCGATGGCGAGCCACGCGTCCGGCTCCAGATCCGCGACGGCCGAGATCGTCCCCGCCACGAGCGCCTCGTACGCGCCCCGGCGGTCGTCGCTGATCCGGATCTGCGCCCCCGTGGATGCGAGGACGTCCCCGGACCACGCGACCGCCTCCGGGGTCCGGACCACCGTCACCAGGTCGTGCGGGCCCAGCCGCTCGAGCAGCGTGGGTCCGTCGCCGCCCGCGCCGGGCTCGGGCGCGTCGCGGTCGACCGCGACCAGGGCGATGTGTGTCGCGAGCGCGATACCGGACGTGAGCGTGCCCTGCGGGACATCGCGCGCCGGTACCAGTGCCGCATCGAGTCGGCCGTCCGCGATCGCGCGGATGGCTCTCCGGCACGGGAGGTCCCGCCACGACAGGGTGAGCCCGAGTCGCCGCGCGATCGCTGTGGAGAGCTCGACCGAGAACCCCTCCAGGCGGTCGCCAACCGGGTACGCGTGCGGCCTTCCCTTCCGGCACGCGGCCACCGACAGGTACCCGGGCGTGCCGACCGGCAGTGCCTCATCCCCCTCACGCTCACCCACCGTGACCCAGCGGACGCCCTCGGCCTCGAACACATGCGCCCCAGCTGAGCTGGCAGCGAGCTCGCCATCCTGGTCGAAGCGGTACGTGTTCGCCAGGCCGTCGACGTCGTCCGCGGACGCGAGGATGTCCGGCGACCGCGTCGCGATCGGTCGCTCCGGCTCGGAACGCCGTGAGGAGCATGCCGCCCGCATCCCATCCCTCGGCCCCGAACGTACCGGGGGCCGACCCGAACGCGGACTGGAAGTCATGGATGAAGCGCCGGGCCTCCGGCCTGGTGGACGTGCTCAGGTCGACGCATGTGCACGTGGCGATCGTGCCGTCGCCGGCTCCGACCGTGGTGGCCAGGTACGACTCCGTCTTCATGGCCGACGCACCCACCAGGGATACGGCCCCGAGACCGCCCTCGCTCAGCCCGGCACGCAGCGAGGCGGCGCCGGGACCGAAGCCCGTCCAGGCCACCGTTCCGCACCCCGTCGCCGCCACGTCGGCCACGACGCTCGGCGAGCGCGTCCTCGCCGGGGAGGTCGACGGACATCACCACTCGCTCGGCGCCGAGGTTCGTGGCGACGAGGGCACCGAGGGCATCGGAGAACCCCGTCCCGTCGCCCACGAGGCAGGTCCCGCTGACGGACCTGGCAGCCACTCGGATGGCCGAAGACAGCGACGCGGCCTCGCGTGCCACACCGCCGACGAGCCGGCGCCACGACGACCAGCCGTTGGACGCCAGTGTCGGATCGAGCCCCGAAAGGCTGAGCGTGGCGACACCACCCGCATCCAGGACATCGCCCACGGCGACGGGCTCCGACCAGAACGGACCGATCACCACCGCCACGTACGACGGGTCATCAACGACCTCGTGCGCGAGGTCGACGGCCACGGCGTCGTCGCCTTCGACGTCGAGCCCGACCACCTCGGGGACCACCCCCAGATCGCCTCGCTCGGCCGCCTGTTCGAGCGCGAGCTGGAGACCGAGCAGCGCTGGTGCCACCGACTGCGTGGAGCCGGGGACCGAGAGATCGTGCAGGAACGCGACCTTCACCGGGATGGGCTCCGGAGTCGGCGACGGCTCGTCCTCCCCGCCGGTGCATGCGGCGGCGACGATCGCGAGGAGCGCGACCAGGGCGGCGGCGGTCGATGGGCGTCGGCTCATGTCGTTCCGGGTCGCGGCGCGCGGGGACGCGCAGACGGGATGGGTAGTCTAGGGCCGCGCCGGGATGGCGGAACTGGCAGACGCGCGGGACTCAAAATCCCGTGGGCTTCGGCCCGTGAGGGTTCGACCCCCTCTCCCGGCACCTCAGACGACGCGGACCTCGACCACGAGGTCGCCGCGCTCGAACCGATCGAGACCCAGTGAGGAGACGTCGACGGTCCGCGTCGCGCCGTCGACGATGAGCTCGGCGAGCAGCTTGCCGACGACCGGCGCGTGCTGGAAACCGTGCCCGCTGAACCCGTTGGCGAGGAGGAGCCCCGCCACCGGCGACCGGCCGATGATCGGATGCCGGTCCGGCGTCATCTCGTACAGACCGGCCCACATGCTCGCCACCCCCGCCTGTTCGATGGGCGGGAACACCCGAACCGCCGTCGGGAGCAGCTCCTCCTCGATGAACCGGAGATCGACGTCGGTGCTGAACGACGGCTGCTCGTCCCGCCCCCCCATGCCCGTCAACACCCCGTCGCCCTCCTTGTGGAAGTAGTACGACGTCGCCGCGTCGATCACGAGCGTGCGCCTGGCCGGCGCGCCGGGGAACGGGCCCGTCGTCACCACCATGCGCGGGATCGGTTCCAGCGGAAGGCGTACGCCGGCGGTCGCCGCGAGCTGGCCCGCCCACGGTCCCGCGGCATCGACCACCACGCCGGTGACGATCGGACCCGCGGCCGTCCCGACCGAGATCACCGCGTCGCCCTTCGTGTCGATCGCGACCGCCTCCACCCCCAGCCGGATCTCGGCGCCCGCGCGCCGAGCCAGCGTCGCGTACCCCTGGGTGAGACCCGCCGGATCAGCGATCCCGTCGTCGGCGCAGAACGCCGCCCCCACCAGATCGTCGACCATGATGCCGGGGACGATCGACGCCGCGTCGTCCGGCGAGAGCAGCTGCGTGTCGACGCCCATGGAGCGCTGGAGCTCTGCTCCCGCGCGGAAGTCGTCCCACCCCGGCTCGTCGCGCACCAAGAAGAGATAGCCGTCCTGGACGACGTCCAGCGGAAGTCCATGCTCCTGGCTGAAGCGCAGGATCATCGGCACGCTCGCCTGTGACAGCTCGATGTTGATCCGGCTGGAGAACTGATGCCGGAACCCGCCGGCGCACGCGCCGGTCGAGCCGGTCGCCACGGCGTCGGCCCGTTCCAACAACACGACGCGTTCGACCCCTGCGTCCGCGAGGTGGTACGCCGCGCTGGCGCCCACCACGCCTCCACCGATCACGACGACGTCGGCGGTCTCGCTCATGCATCGACCGCCGCTCGCGCGACGATCAGGTCCTCGAACGCCAGGCCCACCGACTTGAAGACCGTGATGTCGGACGGTGACGTCCGAACGACGGCGCCGTTCATCACCTCCGCGAGATCCGCGACGACGTGGCCCGGGCCGAACGCGCCCTCGTCGATGGGGATCGCGAGCTCACCGGCTTCCGCGAGGGCCGCCTCCCGCGTCTCGACCACCACCCGCGCGCGCAACAACGCGGCGGTGTCCAGTTCGCGCGTCGTCGGCCGGTAGCTCCCGACGGCGTTCACGTGCGCGCCGTCGGCGAGGAGCATGCCGTCGAAGAGCGGCGTCTCACTGGTCGTGCACGTGCAGACCAGATGGGCGTCGGCGATCGCCTCCAGGCCGCCGGCGGTGGCGTCGATCCCGCGTTCACGGGCTTCGTCGACGAGCGCCTGCACGTTCGCAGCCGTACGGGAGACGATGGTGACCCGGGTGACGGGACGAACGGCCCGCATCGCTTCGAGATGCGCGCGCGCCTGCACGCCTGCCCCGACGATCACCAATCGCTCTGCGCCGGGCGGCGCCAGATGCTTCGTCGCCAATCCGGAGACCGCCGCGGTCCGCAGGGCCGTCAGCGCGGCACCATCCACGATGGCGTCCGGTGTTTGGGACGAGCCGTCGAACAGCACGTAGACCGCGTTGATGAACGGCAGCCGCCGTTCCGGGTTGTCCGGCGTGAGCGTCACCAGCTTCACGCCCACCCCCGCGTCGCCGGCCGCCGGCATCAGCAGGAGCGCTGCCGGCCGGCGTCTCGAGATGCGTCCGCATCGGGGTCGACGATGGATCCTGCGCGCGGAACCCGGCTTCCAGGGCGTCGATCGCATCGGGCATCGGCAGCCGGCGGCGGAGCTCGGCGGCGTCAAGGAACTGCATCAGAGCTCCCCGAGGTAGGCCTCCCGCATCAACGGATTGGCCAACAGGTTCTGAGCGGTGTCGGCCAGGACCACCTCGCCGGTCTGGATCACGTATCCGCGATCCGCGATCTGCAACGCCATGTTCGCGTTCTGTTCGACGACGAAGATCGTCGTGCCGAGGGCTCGGATCTGCTTGATGATCTCGAAGACCTGATCGACCAGGACCGGCGCGAGGCCCATGGACGGTTCGTCCATCAGCAGCACCTTGGGTTGCGCCATCAGCGCACGGCACATGGCGACCATCTGCTGCTCGCCGCCCGACAGCGTGCCCGCCTTCTGCTTGAGCCGCTCCCGGACACGGGGGAACACGCCCATGAGCCGCTCGCGATCCTCCGCGATGGCCGCCCGGTCGCGACGCTGGTACGCCCCCAGGTCCAGGTTCTCCGACACCGTCATGTCGGCGAAGAGCCGCCGGTTCTCCGGGACCATGGAGACGCCGCGTCGCACGACCTCGATCGTGGGCATGCCGCTCACGACCTCGCCGTCGAGGAAGACCTCCCCCTCGCTGGGCGTCACGTAGCCGAGGATGGTCTTCAGCGTGGTCGTCTTGCCGCTGGCGTTCCCGCCGAGCAGACAGACCATCTCGCCCGCGTAGATCTGGACGTCGACGTTCCGCAGGACCGCCACCAGGCCGTAGTGCGTGCTGACGTTCCGCATCTCGAGGATGGGCGTCCGATCGTCGCTCACCCGGCCGCCTTCGTGCCCAGGTAGGCCTCGATGACCTGTTCGTTGTGCGCGACCTCGTCGTACGTGCCCTCGCCGATCTTCTGCCCGTAGTCGCACGCGATCACACGGTCGGACACGCCCTTGACGACGCGCATGTCGTGCTCGATCACCAAGACGGTCAGGCCGACCTCGTCCCGCATCCGCACGATGTGGTCGCGGAGCTCCAACGTCTCGCGCGGGTTCATCCCCGCGGTGGGCTCGTCCAACAACAGGATCGTGGGATCCGTCGCCATCGCGCGCGCCATCTCGAGCCGGCGCCGGTTCGCGTACGACAGCGAGAACGCGGGCTGCTCCTGCCGGTAGCCCGCCAGCCGGCTCCCGAAGAAGTCGAGCGCCTGTTTGGCGCGCTCGCGGATCTGGATCTTCCTCGCGGTTGGTACCGGGCAGCCGAAGGACGGCGCCGACGATGCCGGACCTCGACCGGCAGTGCTGACCCACCATCGCGTTCTCGAGGACCGTCATGTTGGGGAACAGGTGCACGTTCTGGAACGTGCGCGCGATCCCGAGCCTGGCCACCTGGTGGGGCCGCAGGCCCACGATGCTCTCGCCCTGGAAGCGGATATCGCCTCCGTCGGGCTCGTAGAGGCCGGTGATGACGTTGAACAGCGTGCTCTTGCCCGCGCCGTTCGGTCCGATCACGCTCGAGGATCTCGCCCGGGTTCACGTGCATGTCCAGGCCGGCCAGCGCCGACAACCCGCCGAACTGCTTGCGCACGCCGATGATCTCGAGGAGCGGATCGGTCATCCGCTCCCCTCCCCGATCGGCGACATGCCCGCGGCCACGTCCTCGTCCGCGGCCAGATCGCCCGCCCACTTGTCCTGTGAGCGGTCCTCCTCGTGCAGCTCACGGCTGCGGCGGATGTTCGGCACCAAGCCCTGCGGCCGCAGGATCATGATCGACACCAGCGCGGCGCCGTAGATCAACAGCCGGAACTCCTCGAACTCGCGCAGCAGCCCGGGCAGCCCGATCAGGACCAGCGCCCCGACGACGACGCCGGGGATGCTCCCCATCCCGCCGAGGATCACGATCGCGAGCGCCGTGATCGAGACGATGATCTCGAAGCTCGACGGCGTGAGCGATCCGATCTTCACCGCGAACAGCGCCCCGCCGACCGCGCCGATCGCGCCGCCGGTGCCGAACGCGAGCAGCTTGTAGCGCGTCGTGCTGATGCCCATGGCGTCGGCCACCTGCTCGTCCTCGCGCATCGCGTTCCAGGCACGACCGATCCGGGAGTTGGCCAGACGCCACGAGACGAACACCGCGATCAGCACGAACGCCAACGCCAGATAGAAGAAGTGCTCCGGATCTCGGAAGGAGTACCCGCGCGATCTCGGCGTCGGTGATGTTCCGCATCCCCTGCGGCCCGCCGACCAAGGGTTTCAGCCAGTTCGACGAGATCAGGATCGACACGATCTCACCGAGCCCCAGCGTGACGATCGCCAGGTAGTCCCCGCGCAGACGCAGGACCGGGGCGCCGATCAACAACCCGACGCCGGCGGCGAGCATGATCACGATGGGGATCGCCACGTAGAAGTTGAGGTCCATCCCGAACGCCGGCTCCGCCGATCCCGTCGTCGTGTTCAGCAGGCCGCCCGTGAGCAACGCGGTGGCGTACGCGCCGAACCCGAAGAACGCCACGTACCCCAGGTCCAAGAGTCCCGCGTACCCGACGACGATGTTGAGGCCGATCCCGAGGAGCATGAACACCATCACCGTCCCGAGGACCTCGGAGATCACGGCTCCGAGCAGGAACGGGATCGTGGCCAGGATGCCGATCCCGACCAGGGCGACGATGATCCGCGCGCCCGGCCGCTCCCGAACGACCGCGCGGACGGTCTCGCGCGCCGCCTTGCCCCGGCGGGCCCAGATCCACGAGACGCCGAGCGACGCTACGAGGACCAGGAACGCCCCGAGCCAGGTGAGGCCGCCGGTCGCCGGGCTGTAGAGCCAATCGGCCTTCGATCCCGAGCTGGATCAGGGCGATGGGGATGATGCGTTGCAGCAGCCCGGCGAGGAGCGTGACACCGATCGCCGTCCCGATGGGCCGTCGCAGGGCCGGCGCGAGGGTCCGGAACGCTCCGCCGGACGCACCCAGGAGCGCCCCGCCGACCGTCAGGATGACGGCTCCGACCGCGATGTTGGTGCCGAACGCCAGGATCTCCATCAGGTCGTCGTTGACCTGGATGAAGATCTCCCCGATCCGGTCGACGCCGTACCAGTCGGCGAAGAGGAGCGCCACCGCCACGAGGCCCCCGGAGGCCACCCCCGCGATCGCGCCGCTCACGGCGGCGTCCGACGTCGTGGCCGTCTGGATCTGCCCCGCGACCACGCGCGGGCGGACGGCGACGTAGGCGGCGATGAACGGCGACAGGGCCATCATCACCCGCGCGCCCGTCACCTGGGTCCCGATGAGGTTGATCTCGGCGACCTTCGCCAGGAGTCCGGTCAAGGCGACGAACAGGGTCGCGATGCCTCCAACCAGCCCCGTCCGGACCAGGCGTCCGACCGGCATCAGACCTTCTCCGATCCGCCCGCGCCGAGCAGGCCGCCGGGCCGGAAGATGAGGACCAGGACCAGGACGGCGAACGTCACGACGTCCTTGAGCTGGAACGGCGAGGGCACGCCGATGCCGGTGAGGAGCAACGCCGGTCCGACCGACTGCAGCAGACCGAGCAGGAACCCGCCCAGCGCCGCGCCGCCGATGCTGCCGATGCCGCCGAGGACGGCCGCCGTGAAGGCGGCGATCCCCGGGCGGAAGCCCATGAAGAAGTTGACCTGCTCGAACGTGAGCGCGAACAGCACACCGGCCACGCCCGCCAGGATGCCGCCGATCACGAACGTGGTCACGACGATCCTGTCGACGTCGATCCCCATCAGGCTCGCGATCTCTTGGTCCTCGGCGACGGCGCGCATCGATTTCCCGGTCTTGGTCCGCGAGACGAACACCTGCAGCACGACCATCGACACGATCGACGACCACGAACACGACGACCTGGATCCGCGCGATCGTGAGGCCGAGGATCGTCCAGTCACCGGTGAGGATCGCCGGCTTCGGGTACCCGCGGGTCTGGGTTCCGAAGAGACCACGGACGGTGTTCTGGATGAAGAGCGTGGCGCCGATCGCGGTGATCAGCGGGACCAGTCGCGGAGCGTTCCGCAGCGGACGGTATGCGACCCGTTCGAGCAGGACCGCGACGCTCACCGACGTGATGATCGCGGTGAGGAACAGGATGCCGAGGGCCGGGATCGGATGCCGATCCATGAACCCGCTCTTCGTGTAGGCGTCCGCGAAGAAGAACGACCCGAACGCCCCGACCATGAAGATCTCGCCGTGCGCGAAGTTGATCATGCGCAGGATGCCGTAGACCAACGTGTAGCCCAGCGCGATGAGGGCGCAGGATGGCGCCCTGCGCCAAACCCAGGATGATGAAATCGCGCCACGCGGCGGCGGAGTACGCCTGGGACTCCAGGGTCTTCCATGAGCCCCACACCACGAAGACCGTGATCCCGACGGACAGGCCGACCAAGATCATGCGCCGCCACGGCAGGCGCTCGAACGCCGTCATCCGGACGGTGCGCGGGCCTTCTTCCGGAGCGGAAACGTTCGCCACCCAGCCCCCCTACGCCGCTCCTGCGTACGGAGCCGCGGGTGAGCGGTGCTCGCTCACCCGCGGCTCTCGTTCGCTCGTTTCCGTTCGGTTCCTTCGTGCTCCTAGAGGACGTCGTCCAGCGTCTTGGTCTCGCTGAAGACCGGACTGTCGTCGCCCGAGCCGCCCTCGACGGGCCAGCCCGGTGCCTCGAAGATGCCGATCGTGACATCGGTGGCGCAGTCACCCAACTCGCCGCAGGTGATCGTGCCGGTGATGCCCTCGTACCCGCTGGTCGAGAAGATCGCGTCACGCAGTGCCTGACGCGGGATCGACAGCGAGCCGTCCTCGTTCTCCACCGCTACCGCTTCGATCGCGTCGAACAGGATGTTCATCGCGTCGAACGAGTGGGCGTGGAAGACCGACGTCGGCGAAGAGCCGAACGACTCCTCGTACGCGGGGATGAACTCGTTCTTGTAGAAGTCGCCGTTGGCGAAGACCGACAGGTCCGGCGACGACGCGAACACGCCGTCGGCCGCCGCGCCCGCCGTCTCCAGGAAGTCGGTCGCCAGGCAACCGTCGGAGCCGATCAGCAGGGTGTCGGGCATGATGTCCGCCGCCTGCTTGGCGATCAGGGCGCACGCTGGGTTGAAGTCCGGGAAGTAGAGCACCTCCGGGTTCCCCTCGGCGATGCTGGTGAGCAGCGGCTTGAAGTCCGTGTCGGTGCTCTGGATCGCCTCGACCGCCGTGATGGTGCCACCCGCCGCCTCGAAGTTCGCACGGAACGCCGCGGCCAGGCCGTCGGCGTACGGGCTCTCGTCGTTGATGGTGGCGGCCGTCGTGAGTCCCTGCTCCGTGAACACGAAGTCGGACACGATCGCTCCCTGGATCTTGTCGTTGTGCGCGGTGCGCAGGTAGAACGGCTGGTGCGTCCCGTCGGCCGTGAGGCCCGGGTTCGTGTTCGACGGCGAGAGCAGCAAGATGCCCTTGTCGGACAGGATCTTGTCGGCGACGCCGAGCGCCGCGCTGGAGCAGCTGGTGCCGATCACGGCCACGATCGATGGATCCGCCGAGAGCGCCGTGCCGCCTGCCTGACCGCCGTCGGCCGAGCAGAGATCGTCCTCGTTGGACAGTTCGACGGTGTGGCCGAGCAGCTCCCCATCGAGAGCGCCGTCGAGGGCGCCGTCGATGTAGTCGATCGCCAGCGTCGCGCCGTCCTGGCTGTCCTGGCCCAATGACGCGGTGTCACCGCTGATCGACAGCAGCGTGCCGATCGTGATCGGCGCACCTGATGCGACCTCGACGCAACCGAACTCGACCGTCGCGCAGTCGATCGCCCCGCCCGTTGCTCCGGTGGTGGTGCCGGTGTCGCCACCCGGCTCTTCGTCATCGCTGGAACATGCCGCGCCGATGAGCGTGAGCACGCCCACGATCGCGAACAGCCGAAGTACTCGGCGTTGCTTCATGAAGCCCCCTTTCGTACCTTTCCTCGGGCGATCACCCTCGGATCGGTGCTTGGTACCACAGAACTGGTGGTTGGTACCACAGAAACACCCCCGAGGCCAATCTCCCGTCGGTGCCTCGCGCACCCGTTCCGGTCATCCACCGATACGTCGTCCGCGGCCTGTCGGGATGGGTTCGAGGAGGGAAGGCGCCTGCTCAGACCAGTGGAAGGGCGGCCCGGAACGCCCCGGCCAGCCTGAGCATCCCGTCGCGATCGCCCGCCACGAGCTTCGCCATCAGCGCCGTGCCCACCACCGCTCCGTCGGCGAACATCGCCACCTCGGATGCCTGCTCAGGCGTCCCCACCCCCACGCCGAGCACCAGCGGCAGGTCGGAGAGGGGGCGCAGGCGTTCGATCAGCTCGCGGGCCGTGACGGCCAGATCCGTCCGGACGCCGGTGACCCCGTACGTGGCGACGCAATAGAGGAACCCCCTCGACGCCCGCGCGATCCTGGCGAGCCGATCGTCGGCCGTGCCGGGCGCGGCCAGCTGCACCGACGCCACGTCGTGCGTCGCACACGCGGCCGTCCACTCCACCGACTCGTCGACCGGCAGGTCCGGGACGATGATCCCGTCGACCCCCGCGCGCTTCGCCTCGTCCAGGAACGCGTCGAAACCGTGACGGTAGATGGGGTTGACGTACGTCATGACGGCGACCGGCACATCCAGCGACGCCTCCGCGATGGTGTCGAGGATCCGCGACGGGCGCGCCCCCGACCCCAGTGCCAGCCGCGATGCCTCCTGGATCACGCCGCCGTCCATCACGGGATCCGAGAACGGGACCCCGACCTCGACGGCATCGGCGCCGGCGTCCTGCAGTGACCGCAGCAACGCCGCGTCCACCCCCGGGAACCCCCCGGTCACGTACGGGATGAAGACGCGGCCACCGCCGTCGCGGCGATCCCGGAGCGCCTTCTCGAGGTCAGGCATCCTTGATCCCCAGGGCCGCGAGCACGGTGTCCAGATCCTTGTCGCCGCGACCCGACAAGCACACCAGTACCTTGGAGCCCGCCGCGAGCGGTCGCGTGAGCAGCCACCCGATCACGTGCGACGGCTCGAGCGCCGGGAGGATGCCCTCGGTCCTCGCGAGCGCCTGGAAGCCGTCGAGAGCTTGCTCGTCCGTGGCCGACACGTAGTCCGCGAGCCCGGCATCCTGCAGGAAGGCGTGCTCCGGACCCACACCCGGATAGTCGAGTCCGGCCGAGATGGAATGCGTATCGGCGACCTGCCCCTCGGCATCCTGGAGCAGGTAGCTGAGCGCCCCGTGCAGGATGCCCGGCTGACCCTGCGTGATCGAGGAACAGTGCTCGCCGAGGGCCGACCCGCGCCCGCCCGCCTCGACGCCGATCAGCCGGACCCCGGGGGCGCCGACGAATGCCGTGAACATGCCGATGGCGTTGCTGCCGCCGCCGACGCATGCCACCACGACGTCCGGATCACCGCCAAGACGCTCGGCGTACTGTGCGCGCGCCTCATCGCCGATCACCCGCTGCAGGTCGCGCACGAGCACCGGGAACGGGTGCGGGCCGACGACCGAGCCGATGATGTAGTGGGTGTTGCGGACGCTCGCCGCCCAGTCGCGCAACGCCTCGTTCACCGCTTCCTTGAGCGTGCGCGTACCGGCCATCACCGGAACGACCTCGGCGCCGAGGAGCTTCATCCGGGCGACGTTGGGCGCCTGCCGGTGCGTGTCTTCCTCGCCCATGTAGACCACGCACGGCAGGCCCAGCAAGGCGCTGGCCGTCGCCGCCGCGACACCGTGCTGGCCCGCACCGGTTTCCGCGATGATGCGCTCCTTGCCCAGCCGCTTCGCGACGAGCGCCTGCCCGAGCGCATTGTTGATCTTGTGCGCCCCGGTGTGGGCCAGGTCCTCGCGCTTCAGCCAGATCTCATACCCGAGCTCCTCCGAGAGCCGCCGCGCGTGCGTGATGGGCGTGGGGCGCCCGACGAAATCGCGGAGCAGGTCGCCGAACTCCGTGCGGAAGCCTGGATCGTCGCGGAGCGTCAACCACGCCTCGGCGAGCTCGTCGAGGGCCGGGATCAGCACCTCGGGCACGTAGCGTCCCCCGTAGGTCCCGAACCGGCCGCGCTCGTCGGGGACGGAAGGCATCGTCCGCTCGGCCACCACGCTCATCGTCAGCTCTCCTCTCCCAGTAGCTCCCGGAGCGTGGCTCCGGGATCGTCGGCGCGCATCAAGGCTTCGCCGACAAGGATGACAGACGCACCGGCGTCTTCAGCAGCACGCACGTGGTCGCGCGTCGCGATCCCGCTCTCCATGACCGCCAGCCGGTCGTCGGGGATCCGTCCCAAGTGCGCCAGCGCGCGGTCGCGGTCGACCTCCAACGTTTCCAGATCGCGGGCGTTCACGCCCACCACCTCCGCATCCGTCGCGAGCACCTTCTCCAGATCTGCATCGGAATGGGACTCCACGAGCGCGCCGAGACCCAGGTCGCGCGCCATCGCGAGCATGGCCGTCAGCTCGTTCTGGGAGAGGCACGCGGCGATCAGGAGGATGGCGTCGGCTCCCGCAGCCCGGGACTCGAGCAGCTCCGACGGGTGCACGAGGAAGTCTTTGCGCAGCACCGGCAGATCGCACGCCATGCGCGCGGCGCGCAGGTCGGCGAGCGAGCCCTGGAAATGCGTCCGCTCCGTCAGCACGGAGATCGCGGCCGCGCCCGCGGACGCGTACGCCCGTGCCTGCTCACCCGGATCGCGGTCGGCGATGGCACCCGCCGACGGCGAGGCACGCTTCACCTCAGCGATGACCGCCGGACGTCGCGCAGACGCCCGGAGGGACCCGACGAAGTCGCGCGCCGGTGGCATCGCCCTCGCGCGCGCGAGCAGCATCGGGTCATCGAGCGGATGCTGCTCGAGTTCGCGTCGTCGCTCGGTGACCAGGTCCGTGAGGAAGCCCATGGGCGGACGAGTCTAGTGGCCGGGCACACGTCACTCGGGGGAAGCAACCGTGTGTCCGGGCTCCCTCGGTCAGGCGAATGACGCGATCGCGGACGCCAGGTCCAGTCGACCTTCCAGAGCCGCCCGGCCGACGACCGCCCCTTCCGCGCCGGCATCGCGCGCCGAGGCTATGTCGGCGATGGACCCCACCCCGCCTCCAGCGATCGCGACCAACCCGATGCCGACGGCCACCCTCAGGGCGCCGAGATCGGGACCCGACATCGTCGAGACCCTGCCGACGGATGTGATCAAACACCGCACCGCTCCGGCGTCGAGGACCCTCGCGAGCGTCTCCGCCAGGGGCAGATCCGTCTCTCGGTGGCCGCGCGCCCGGATGCGATCGCCGTCGACCTCGATCCCGATCACGAGTCGGTCGCCGTATCGCTCGATCAACGTCCGTGTCCGGCCGAGGTCGTCCAGCGCAGCGGATCCCAGCACCACCCGTTCGGCCCCCGCCGCCAGCGCAGCGACGATCGCGCCGTCATCCACGATCGCCCCCGAGGCCTGCACGTCGACACCGAGCATCGCGATCTCGGTGAGCACCGAGGCGTTCTTGGCTTCCCCCGAGAACGCGAGATCCAGATCCACCACATGCAGGAGGTGAGCGCCGGCGGCCAGGAAGGCGCGCGCCGCCGCCACCGGATCGCCGCCGTGCTCCTCCATCCGTACCGGCCCCTCCGGAGTCAGCCGGGCGAGCCGCCCGCCGGCGACGTCGATCGCGGGGATCACCTGGAACGCCATGCCCAGAACCCTACCGGTGGGGTTCTTTGGCTCGTGTCAGGAAGGAGCGTCGTCGCCGACGCGCGCCGCGCCGACCCCGAGCAGGGAGTGGAGCTCGCCCAGGAGCGAACCCGACGCGTCGACCCGGACGCTCCCCACTTCGACGGGCGTCACGCCGTTCGAGGAACGGAACCGGACCTGGACCGGCGCGCTGCCCGGATGCGACTCCAGGAGCTCCTTCACCTTGGCCAGGACCGCCGGCGTGCATGCCGCAGCCGGGAGGTCGACCTCGAGGTGTCGTGAGGGCGGGCTCACCGCCGCGCCCAGGTTGGGCTCCCGGACCTCGTTCGCGCGGATCTGCAGCTCCCGCCCCCGCAGGTCGATCCGCCCGCTGACGAGCACGATGCGGTCCGATTCGATCAACCCGGGCACAGCCTCGTAGATCGACGGGAACGCGATCACCTGCGCACCGCCGGCCAACCCCTCCAACCGGAACTGGGCGTACGGCTCGCTCCGCTTCGTGTACTTGCGCTGCACCGCGCCGATGATGCCGCCGATCGTGACGAGATCGCCGTCGCCGAGGTCCTCCAGCTCGCCCATCTCGTGGGAGGTCTGTGCGGCCAGGATGGCCTGCACACCCAAGAGCGGGTGATCGGTGACGAACTGCCCGAGCACCTCTTTCTCCTCGCGCAGCAGCGTCCGCTTGTCGAACTCCTCGCCGTCGAGCACCGATTCGTCCACCTCGGTGACACCCGAGTCGCCACCGAACAGGGAGAACTGCCCGGCGGCCTCGGCCTTGCGCTCGGCCAGGATGGGACCCGACACCTTGTCCTGCTGCTCGATCAGCGCTCTCCGGGCGTATCCGAGCGAGTCGAACGCGCCCGCGAATATCAGGCTCTCCAGGACGCGCTTCGTCAGCACGGACGGCTCGACCTTGCGGCAGAAGTCCCCGAACGACCCGAACGCGCCCTTCGCCCGGCGAGCGTCGATGATCTGGCCGACGGCGCCCTCTCCCACGTTGCGCACGGCGGACAACCCGTAGCGGATCGCGTTCTCCAAGCCCTTGGCAGGAGCGAAGTCCGTCTCCGACTCGTTCACGTCGGGTGGCAGGACCTCGATGCCCATCAGCCGACAGGCGTTCAGGTAGAACGGCTTGCGGTCCTTGTCGTCCTTGACGCTCGTGAGCATCGCCGACATGAACTCCACCGGGTGGTGCGCCTTCAGGTAGGCGGTCTGGTACGCCACGTAGCCGTACGCGCACGCGTGCGCCGCCGGGAACCCGTAGTCCGCGAACGGCTCGATCAGATCGAACAGTTCCTTGGCGAGGCGATCCGTATGACCGGCCTCCAGGCAGCCCGCGAGGAACTTCTGACGCTCTTGACCGATCAGCTCGCGCTTCTTCTTGGCCATGACGCGGCGCAGGTCGTCGGCCTGTCCCATGGAGTAGCCCGCCGTACGCACGGCGATCTGCATGATCTGCTCCTGGTAGACCATGACGCCGTACGTCGTGGACAGGATCTCCTCGAGGTCGGGGTGCGGGTACGTCACCTTCCGGCGCGCGTGCTTGCGCTCGGCGTACTCGGTGTGCATCCCCTGGTTCAGCGGCCCAGGCCGGTACAGCGCGACGAGCGCCATCATGTCTTCGAACCGGTCGGGGGCGAGCGTCTTGATCAGCGAGCGCATCCCCGCGGACTCCATCTGGAAGACCCCGGTCGTATCCGCGAGCTGAAGCATCTGGTACGTGGTGGCGTCGTCGAGCGGGATGTGATCGATGTCCAAGACGACGTCGCGGGCGCGCAGATGCCGGACGGTGTCGTCGATCACGGAGAGGGTGCGCAACCCCAGGAAGTCCATCTTGAGGAGTCCGAGCGCCTCGACGCCGACCATGTCGAACTGGGTCACGACCCGCTTCGAGTCGTCCCGAGAGTCCTTCGACAGCTTGAGCGGCAAGTAGTTCACCAGCGGGGCGTCGCCGATCACCACGCCTGCCGCGTGCACCGAGTCCTCTCGTCGGAGACCTTCCAGCGCGCGCGCCGTATCGACGATCTCCTTCGCTTCTGGCTCTTTCTCGTACGCGTCGCGGAACTCCGGGGACTCCTTCAGCGCGTCCTCGATCGGGAAGTCCCGGCCCATCACCGTCGGCGGGTACATCTTGCAGAGCCGGTCACCGACGACAGGCGGGAACCCCAGGACGCGCGCCGCGTCTCGGATGCCCTGCTTCCCTTTGATCGTCTGGAACGTGATGATCTGCGCGACGTGGTCCGAGCCGTATCGCTCGGTCGCGTACCGGATCACTTCGTCCCGCCGGCGCTCGTCGAAGTCCATGTCGATGTCCGGCATCGATCGCCGCGCCGGGTTCAGGAACCGCTCGAAGATCAGCCCGTACCGGAGCGGATCGAGGTCGGTGATCCGCAAGCAGTACGACACGACCGAGCCCGCAGCCGACCCGCGGCCCGGTCCGACGCGGATCCCGCTCTCGCGCGCGAATCGGATCAGGTCCCACACGATCAGGAAGTACCCGGCGAAGCCCATCTGGGTGATGACGTCGAGCTCGTCGTCGATGCGCCGGCGGATGTCGTCGGTCATGCTCGGATAGCGCGCGGGCGCGCCCTCGTACACCAGTTCGCGGAGGTAGCTTTCGAGGTCCTTGCCGTCCGGCGTCTCGAACCGCGGCAGGTGGAACCGCTCGTCGACCGGCGCGCGATCGCCGTACACCAGGTCGAGGTCGACCCGCTCCGCGATCAGCAGCGTCTGGTCACACGCCTCCGGGACCTCATGGAAGACCCGCCGCATCTCCTGCGGGCTCTTCAGGTAGAACTCCTCCGAGTCGAACCGCAGCCGCTTCGGATCGCTCTGGAGCTTCTGCTGCTGGATACAGAGCAGCACGTCGTGCGGCTTCGCGTCCCCCTTCACCGTGTAGTGCAGGTCGTTGGTCGCGACGAGCGGGACCGCGAGCGAACGGGCGAGCGCGATCTGTTTCGGCAGCACGCGTCGCTGGTCGGCGATGCCGTGGTCCTGCAGCTCCATGAAGAAGCGGTCCGGGCCGAAGATGTCGCGGTAGCGCCCGGCCGCTTCCTCGGCCCGTCGATCCTGACCGGTGAGGAGCAGCGTCGACAGCTCGCTCGACAAACAACCCGAGAGGCAGATCACGCCCTCCGCATGCTCGGCGAGCAACTCCTTGTCCATCCGCGGCCGGTGGTAGAAGCCCTCGAGGTATGCCGCGGACACGAGCTTCAGCAGGTTCCGGTAGCCGGTCTCGTTCTCGGCGAGGAGCGTGAGGTGGTGGTACTTCTCTTCGTTCTCCCCCGGGTTCCGCTCGAACCGCGAGCCCGGCGCGACGTAGGCCTCCACCCCGATGATCGGCTTGATGCCGGTGGCTCTCCCGGTTTCGAAGAACCGCAACGCGCCGAACATGGCGCCGTGATCCGTCACCGCCACCGCCGACATGCCGTGGCGCGCGGCCTCGGTGAAGATCGTCGGCGCGTCGGGGTGGTACTTCGGCGCCTCGATCCGGGCGGCGCCGTCCAGCAACGAGTACTCGGAGTGCACGTGGAGGTGAACGAAGCTCGGATCGGCGGTCATCTGCGCTGGTCAGACCTCCTGTGCGGCAGGTTATCCACACGCCACCCGGCGGGGTGTGGATAACTTACATCGGTGTGATTCGCGGGAACCTCAAGGTACGCCCGACCCCGGAGGCCGTCAAGGCTGCAGGTCGCGAGGCCTCAAGGGGAGCCGTTGATCATCGCGCCCGCTCGAGCGCCGACGCCAGGTCCTCGGGAAGGGGCTCCTCGCGTTCGATCGACTCCCCGGTGAGCGGATGGTCGAACGCGAGGCGCCAGGAGTGCAGGAAGGGCCGCACGAGCCCCAGCCGTCGGGCATCGTCCCCCGCTCCTCCGTACACGCGGTCCCCCAGGATGGGATGGCCGATCGACGTCAGGTGCACCCGGATCTGATGCGTGCGGCCGGTCTGCGGCGCGGCCTCGAGCAACGTCACGGAGCCCGGCCGCTCCCGGACCTCGAAGCGGGTCTCTGCGGGCCGGCCCCCCGTCGCGTCGAGCACCACCCGGGCGGCGTGCCGGCCGAGCGCCGCGTCCACGGCGAAGGACTCGTGTTCTACGCGGCCGCGGACGAGCGCCAGGTACCGTCGTTCGACCTCGTGGCGGCGGAACATCGCGACCAACGCCTCGTGCGCGCCGTCGGTCTTCGCCACGAGCATCAGCCCGGACGTGCCCGCATCCAGCCGGTGGACGATCCCCGGCCGCAGCGGACCACCCGCCGACGAGAGCGGCACGTCCATGAAGAGGAGTCGGTTCACCAACGTGCCCGTCCGACGGCGCTCCGTCGGGTGGGTGACCAGGCCGGCCGGCTTCGCCACCACGAGCAGGTGCTCATCGTCGAACAGGACGGGCACCGCCGGTCCCTCCGGCTCGAGAGGCGTATCCGCGGCCTCCAGGACCATCTCCAGCGTCTCGCCGCCGGCCAGGGCGAACGACTTGTTCCGTACGACGCCGTCGACGGTGACGTGTCCCGCCGCGATCGCGCGTTGCACGTCGGCACGGGTGGATCCGGCCGCCAGTCGCGTCAGGACGGCATCCAGCCGCCCCGGCTCCCCCACGAATCGCTCAACCGGCATCGTGGGATGGCGCGGGCTCGGCTCCAGGGTCGCCGTCGCGGTCGGCGGAGAAGGAAGAGAGGGCCAGGAGCACCGCACCCACCACGATGGCCGAATCCGCCACGTTGAACACCGGCCAGACATGGAAGTCGACGAAGTCCACGACGTGGCCGGAGAACCCCGACCCGCGCACGATCCGGTCCGTGAGGTTGCCGAGTGCGCCGCCCAGGATGAGGCCCAACGACACCGACGTGGCCGTGTTGGTGTGTCGGAACGCGGTCACCACGATCGCGACCGACACCAGGATCGATGCCGTGACGAAGATCCACGGTGTCCGCTGTCCCAGGCTGAAGGCGCCGCCCGGGTTCGTGGTGAACCGCAGGTCGAGCACGCCCGGGATCAGCGTGATCGGTGGACGCCCCTCGAGCGCGTGCTCCACCCAGAGCTTGGTGAGCCGGTCCAGGAACCAGACCGCGCCGGCGATCGCGAACAGGAGGCCTGCCGAGCGCCCGCGGCGCGTCACGAGCCCTTACCGCCTGGACTGCGCCTGGGCGTCCTTGATGCAGAGATCCACGTAGGCGAGCGCCTTGATCCTGGCCTTCTCGATGGGCTTCCCGCAGATGTCGCAGATGCCGTAGGTGCCGTCGTCGATCCGCTTGAGCGCACGATCGATCTTGTGGAGGAGGTCGCGGACGTTGTTCTCGATCGAGAGGTCCTTCTCGCGCTCGAACGTCGCCGTGCCGGCGTCGGCCGGCTCGTCGTCCAGACCGACGTCGCCGGAGGCATCGGACTGCGTCGAGGCGAACGAATCCTCCTCGATGGTGGTGAGCTGATTGTCCAGCTGGACCCGCTCCTCTTCGAGGCGAATCCGCAGGTCAGCTATCTCTTTCTTCGTGAGCTTGGTCGGGGCCATGGTCGAGGGAGGGTAGCACAGGGGCATCCCCCGAACGGGGAGGTGCGTCGTCGCCGCCGGGACACCTCATCCGCGGCGGACCCGCCGCTGGAGGTCCTGCGCCGAGAGGCCGTCCACGTCGAAGACCTTCGTCCGGGAGCGGCCGCCGCTCCGCAGGCGAACGCGCGTGTGCGGCACCCCAGTGCCACCCGCACGATGATGGCCGCCATGTCGACGTGTAGCATGCCGGTCAGAGGCGACGACGGGAACGAGTAGCGGGGTTCGTCTGGCCGAAGCGAGCCGGGGGCGGTGGGAGCCCGGCGCGAGACGCCCGCGAAGATCATCCCCGAGCCGCTGCCCGAACCGGGTCCGGCCACCCAGCCGGATCCCGCAGTAGACGCAGCCGGGCCCCGCCCGTGACAGCGGGAGGCCGTGATAGCGGCCGTGAGCGGCCGGGCGCCGGAGGCGCCCGGCAAGCGGGGTGGTACCGCGGGGCCAACGCCTCGTCCCTGCACCAGGGACGAGGCGTTTCGCGTTGTCGGGGCGCGTGAGAGGAGGCGGGGATGCAGCGGTTCGAGCAGGTGAGCCAGAAGATCAGCTTCCCGGAGCTCGAGCGGGGCATACTCGGGTTCTGGAGCGAGCACGACGTGTTCGCCCGAAGCATCGAGCTCGCGGAAGAGCGATCCGCTCTGGGTCTTCTACGAGGGTCCACCGACGGCGAACGGCACGCCCGGCATCCATCACGTCGAGGCGCGCGTCTTCAAGGACGTGTACCCGCGCTTCAAGACGATGACCGGCCATCTCGTGCCTCGGAAGGGCGGGTGGGACTGCCACGGCCTGCCGGTGGAGCTCGAGGTCGAGAAGGAGATCGGTACCACCGGCAAGCGCGACATCGAAGCGTTCGGGATCGCCGAGTTCAACCGGCTGTGCCGGGAGTCGGTGACCCGCTACGTCGGTGAGTTCGAGCGGCTGACGGATCGCATCGGTTTCTGGATCGACATGTCCGACGCGTACTGGACGATGAACACGGACTACATCGAGTCGGTCTGGTGGTCGCTGAAGCAGCTGCACGCACGCGGCCTGCTCGTGGAGTCCGACAAGGTCACGGCGTACTGCCCGCGGTGCGGCACCGCGCTCTCCGACGCCGAGGTCGCGATGGGCTACCAGACGGTCGAGGACCCCAGCGTGGTCGTCCGGTTCCGGGCGGCCGCGGGCGCGATCCCGGGGCTCGCCGATCCTCGCACGGTCTCCTTCCTGGTGTGGACCACCACGCCGTGGACCCTCCCCTCGAACGAGGGCCTGGCCGTGGACGGCACCGCCTCCTACGACGTGATCGACGTGCACGGCGAGCTGCTCGTGGTCGGTGCCGCGCTCCGTGAACGCGTGCTCGGAGACGACGGGGAGGTGGTCGCGACGCTCCGCGGATCCGACCTCGTCGGGGTCCGCTACGAGGCGCTCTATCCGAACGTCGAGGGAGCGCACGTGGTGGTGGCCGGCGACTTCGTCTCGATGGACGACGGCACCGGGATCGTGCACATCGCCCCCGCGTTCGGGCCGGAGGACCTGGCGATCGGCCGCGCGCAGGGGTGGCCGGTGTTCAAGCCGGTCGACGACGCAGGGCTCTTCAACGACCTGGCGCCGGCGTTCGTCCGCGGGCTCTTCGTCAAGGACGCCGACCCGACGATCATCCAGGACCTCACCGAACGCGGCGTGCTGTTCCGCGCGGGGACGATCGAGCACGCGTACCCGTTCTGCTGGCGGTGCGGCACGCCGCTCCTCTACTACGCGCGCTCGGCCTGGTACGTCCGGACGACGGCGGTGAAGGAGCGCCTGCTCGACGTGAACGACGCGGTCAACTGGGTCCCCGAGCACATCAAGCACGGCCGGTACGGCAACTGGCTCGAGAACAACGTGGACTGGGCGATCTCCCGTGAGCGGTACTGGGGCACTCCCCTGCCGATCTGGCGGTGCAGCGCGGGACACCAGACCGCGATCGGCTCGCTGACGGAGCTGGGCGAGCTCGCCGGCCGCGACGTGCGCGAGATGGACCCGCACCGACCGGCGATCGACGAGGTGACGTTCTCCTGCCCCGAGTGCGGCGGGACCGCGACGCGCGTCAACGAGGTGATCGACACGTGGTACGACTCGGGTGCGATGCCGTTCGCGCAGTTGAGCTATCAACCCGAGCTCGGGCGCGGCGAGGCGTTGTTCGCCGAGCGCTTCCCGGCCGACTTCATCACCGAGGCGATCGACCAGACGCGCGGCTGGTTCTACACGCTGATGGCCGAGGGCGTCCTGCACTTCGATTCGACGGCGTACCGCAACGTGGTGTGCCTCGGACATCTGATCGCCGCCGACGGCCGGAAGATGTCGAAGTCGCTCGGCAACGCCCTCGACCCGTGGGAGGTGCTCGACCGCCAGGGGGCCGACGCGCTGCGGTGGTGGATGATCACGAACGGTTCGCCCTGGGAGTCCCGTCGCATCGGTCACGAGGTCCTCGACGAGATCGTCCGGCAGTTCATGCTCACGCTCTGGAACGTCTACGCGTTCTTCGTGACGTACGCCAACGCGGACGGGTTCGACCCGGCGGAGCCCGCTCCCCCGGTCGCCGAGCGACCTGCGCTCGACCGCTGGGCGCTCTCGCAGCTCGCAGACACGGTCCGCATCGCGCGCGACGGGCTCGAGACGTATGACGCCACCGGGGCGGGCCGGCGGATCCAGGCGTTCGTCGACGACCTGTCGAACTGGTACGTCCGTCGCGCGCGCAGGCGCTTCTGGAACCCGGGCGGGGCGACCGACGATGAGGACGCGCGGTCCGCGTTCCACACGTTGCACACCTGTCTCGTGACGGTGGCGCAGCTGCTGGCGCCGTTCACGCCGTTCATCGCCGAGGAGCTTTGGCGGAACCTGGCGGCGGACCGGGATGGCGCTCCGGTGTCGGTGCACCTGTCCGACTATCCACTCGCCGACGACGCGGCGACGGACACCGGTCTGGATGAGGCGATGGATGCCGCGCGCGCGATCGTCGAGCTCGGGCGCCGTGTCCGAGTCGAGACCAAGTCGCGGACCAGACAGCCGCTCTCGGAGGCGGTCGTTCACTATCCCGGCGACCACCGCGGGCTCGCACCGGTCCTGCCACTCATCGCCGACGAGCTGAACGTCAAGCAGGTGCTGTTCGCGGAATCGGACTCGTCGTTCGGACGGTGGCGCGCCAAGCCCAACTACAAGGTCCTGGGCAAGAGGCTCGGCGCCCGGGTGAAAGACGTCGCATCGGTGTTGGCAGAGGATGGTGGCGCGTCGGCCTCGGCGCTCGCACGCGGCGACTCGGTGACCCTCGAGGTCGCCGGTGGGCCGCCAGTGTCCCTGACGCCCGACGACGTGGACCTTGCGCAAGAGGTGAGCGAAGGCTGGGGCGTGGCCTCGGACGGTGGCCTCACCGTGGCGCTCGACCTCGAACTCACCGACGACCTCCGCCGCGAGGGCCGGGCCCGGGAGCTGGTGCGGGCGATCCAGGACGCGCGGAAAGCCGCCGGTCTGGACGTGAGCGACCGGATCGAGCTCGGCGTGTCGGCGATGGGCGACGTGGCGGCGTCGTTCGACGCGTTCCGCGATTACGTGGCCGGCGAGACGCTGGCGATCGAGGCGACGGACGCGCCGCTCGACGGCGACGCCTTCCGGCAGGACGTGGATATCGACGGCCAGTCGGTGGGGATCAGCTTGCGGAGGACCTCGAGCTCGAGCGCCTGACGACGCCGAGCCACAACAACAGCAGACCGCCCACACCGGCGACCAAGGCGACGACGGGAAGACGGAGACCGTCCGAGAGCAAGCCGGCCGCGAGCGTCACCGCCGCGAGGACGATCAGGACGGATGCGGAGATGAACAGGAGCGCGACCCCGTCGACCCCGGCACGGTCTACTCCTCGCCCCAAAACAGTTCCCGCAAGGTCCGGTCCCCACCCTCTCCCTGGCCGTTGTCGTCGTCCGGCTCGCCGGCGCTCACCGAGGCGGTCGCGGGCTCTTCCACCCGGATCGGCGGCGACGTATCCCGAGTGGCCGATCCGGGCGGCGGAGCCGAGGGACGCACGGACGGCATCGGCTGCGTCGACTCGGGCGACGACGGGGTGGGCGGCGGCGTCGAGGGCTGCCGATCGGCGGGCGTCGACGGTTGGCTCGAGGCCGGGGCGGGCGCAGGTGTCGACGGAGCCGCCACCGCTGCAGGCTTCGCCCGACTCGCCTTCGCCATGCCCTTGACGGACTCAGCGTGCGACTGGACGAGCGTCGCGAGCTGCTGGAGGAAGTCGCGCTCCTGCGCCAGGAACGGAGCAACGGCTGCCCGGCCGGCACCGGTCGTCGTGCCTGCGGCCGCGACGCCCGATGCCGCGGCGGCCTGCCCGCGCGCCTCCTGGACGATCTTCGCGGCCTCGGCACGGGCGCGTTCGATGATCTCATCGGCCTGACGCGACGTGTCCGCCAGGTCGGCGGCGCCGATCGACGGTGCGGCCGGCAACCCCGACGCGGACCGCAACCGCTCGTTCTCGTCGGAGAGCTTGGTCATCGACTCGGTGATCTGATCCAGGAACTCATCGACGTCGCGCATGCGGTACCCGCCGAAGCGCGAGACGTTGAATTCCTTCTGTTGGATATCGGCGGGCGTGACCGTCCCGGACGCCGGCAAGCCGGTGAAGTCCTGGGCGTCTCCCGCGTCCTTGTCCTTCTTCCTCATAGGCCCTCCCTCGCGTGGGTCATGGGCAGAACGCCCTCTGTAGCACGAAGATGATCACGAACGCCACGATCACGGACAGGTCGAGTGGCCCGGCCGGCGGCAGGATCCGCCGGATCGGACGCAGGACCGGCTCCGTCACGTCGAACAGCAGCTCGAAGATCGTGTGGAGCGGCCCGGTCGGGGGCGGCCGCCATCCGGCCAGCTCCACCCAACTCACGATCACCCTGGCCAGCAGGATGATCCAATAGATGCCGAGGGCAAGGCAGATCAACCGGCCGAAGGGGTTCCCCGCACAGATCATCGGGTGGGAAGGCTAGCAGGGGGGCTCTCGGCGAACGAGGCTGCCTGCCGACCACGGTGCGCGCCGGTCAGAACTGGTTGTAGAAGGCGCCACCCGCGATCCGCTCGCGCTCCTCAGCCGATACCTCGACGTTGTCGGGCGTCAACAGGTAGACGCGGTTGGCGACCAGCTCGATCTTGCCATCGAGCCCGTAGACGAGCCCTGAGGCGAAGTCGACCAGCCTGCGGGCGATGGTGTCGTCCGTCGACTGCAGGTTCATGATGACGGCGGTGCCTTCCTTGAACCGGTCGGCCACCTCCCGCGCCTCGTTGAACCGCTTCGGCTCCGACTTGTAGATGGCGGAGGATGCAGTGGCGACGCGGGGCGACGCGATCGTCCGCACGACGCCTTCCGTTTCCGAGGACACGCCCCGCACCGCCTGCGGCTTCATGCGCCGGACCGGCGCCGGCTCAACCTCGGGCATGTCGTCGACGAACTCTTCGTCGTCCTCGACGAGGCCCAGGTAGTTCAGGGTCTTCTTCCACACGCCGGCCATCACTTCCTCCCTACGTCAACGGCACTCGGGGACCGAACAGCGCCGTTCCGACGCGGACCATCGTAGCGCCTTCTTCCACCGCGACCTGGTAATCCAACGACATCCCCATGGACAATTCCAGCACCTCAGGATGCCGTTCCCGGACGCGATCGCGGAGCCCCCGGAGCTGTGAGAAGAAGGGGCGGGCGTCCTCCGGGTGGCTCACGACGGGCGGGATGGTCATCAGGCCAACCAACCTGAGCCCATCGAAGGTGTCGATGAGATCGATCGCCGCAGGGACCTGCTCGGGGGCAACGCCGGTTCGCTCACCGGTGAGATCCACCTCGATCAAGGCGTCCACGGTCCGTCCCGACGCCGCGGCACGGCGGGCGAGCCGCTCCGAGGCACGTCCGGCCGTGACGGTCTCGACCACGTCGGCCAGGGCCGCCACGTGGTGCGCGCTGCCGGACTGGAGCGTGCCGATGAAGTGCCAGCGCACGCCGGGCACCTCCGGGTGCTTCGCGCGCAGTTCCTTGACGTAGTTCTCACCGACGTCCACGACGCCCGCGTCGCGCGCCCAGCGGATCGCCTCGGGCGGCACGGCCTTGCTGGCGGCGACCAGGCGCACCGCGGCCGTGTCGCGCCCAGAACGCTCGGCGGCCACCACGATGCCTTCGCGCACGCCATCGAGGTTCGCCAGGAGCTCGTCGCGGGACATCGTCACCGGACCAGGGTTGCAGAACGTTCGAGGACATGGAACGGGGGACGGGGAGCTCCTTCGGCCAAGGAGGCGGGGGAAGGGCGCCTCCGAGCTTCGGAACCTCCCCGCCCCCCACAGCGCGAGGCCGCGCGGGGACGGACCGGGGTCCGTCAGTTCTTCAGGAAATCCGGGATATCCAGGTCCTCCTCGGCATCGAACGAGACCGTCGCGGGCTCCTGGTCGCCCGAGTTCGTGAACACGTCCAGGTCCTCGTCGACGTCGTCGGCGAGGATCGACGGAAGGGTTTCGTCGTGGTTGCCGCCGCGGACCGGCTCCTCGAGCAGCCGGGAGAGGCGGCTCTCGAACCGACTGCTCTCCGTGGAGGACGTCGCGAGCTTGTCGAATCCGGCGGCCACCACCGTGACCCGGACCTCCTCGCCCAGCGCGTCGTCGACGACGGCACCGAAGATGATGTTGGCGTCGGGGTGGGCCACGCGGGTGATGTGGTCGGCGGCCGCATTGACCTCGTGGAGCGACAGGTCCGTGGGACCGGCGATCGAGAGCAAGACGCCCTTGGCGCCGTCGATCGACGACTCGAGGAGCGGCGACGAGATGGCGGCCTTGGCCGCATCGACCGCGCGTGACTCGCCCGTCCCGTGCCCGATGCCCATCAGCGCGGAGCCGGCCCCCGTCATGACCGACTTCACATCGGCGAAGTCGAGGTTGATGAGGCCCGGCGTGGTGATCAACGACGTGATGCCGTCGACACCTTGGAACAGGACCTGGTCCGCCATGCGGAACGCCTCGACCATCGGGGTATTCGCGTCGGAGACCTGAAGCAGCCGGTCGTTCGGAACGACGATCAGCGTGTCGACGGCTTTCTTCAGCTCGGTGATGCCGAGGTCTGCCTGCGTGGCGCGCTTGCGACCCTCGAACCCGAACGGCCGGGTGACGACGCCGATCGTCAGCGCCCCGAGCCCCTTGGCGATCTCCGCGACGACCGGAGCTCCGCCGGTCCCCGTACCACCACCTTCGCCCGCGGTGATGAAGACCATGTCGGCGCCCTTGAGGATCTCCTCGATCTCGTCGGCGTGCTCGTGCGCCGCCGACCGGCCGACCTCGGGGTCGGACCCGGCGCCGAGCCCCCGAGTCGTCTCGCGGCCGATGTCGAGCTTCACTTCCGCGTCAGACATCAGGAGCGTCTGGGCATCGGTGTTCACGGCGATGAACTCGACGCCCCGGAGGCCTGCCTCGATCATCCGGTTCACCGCGTTCACACCGCCCCCGCCGATGCCGACAACCTTGATCACGGCGAGGTAGTTCTGGGGAGCATCCATCATCGCTCTATCCTTCGAACATCGGGCCCGGATCGACCCGCTCTCTACCTGGGGAAACGCCGTGTGAGGTAGCGATAACCATAACCGTCAAGCTCACGGTTATTGTTATATCTACCTCACGTATAGGCGGGAACGCTACTAAGAAACCGCAGGTCCGTCAAGCATCTCCCCCGCCGTCATTGTGCGATCGGATGACAGCGACGCGACGCTCACGGGCTCACCACCTCGCCTCCGCTGAGGACGGCGGTCGGAGCGGACGGGACCCGGACGTCGGCCGAAACCACCGTGGCTCGCCGCCCCAACGCGTAGTCGAGCAGAGCCCGAAGGGCCATCGCCTTCTCCGGCAGTTCCGTGAACTCCCCGTAGGCCACCGTGGCTCCCGACGCCAGGTCAACGCGCAGGAGCCCGTCCGCCAGTATCGAGACGCCGTCGATCCGGTGGCGGAGGCTCGGCGCCATCGCGGCGACGGCGCGAGCCGCTCCCGCGATGGCTGCGGGCGCAGGTTCGACCCCAGTCTGGGTGGCCGCGATGACCGGGAGCCCGTTCGCCACGCCCGGCAGTGCTGCCTCGAGCAGGACGCCGTCGTCGGCCACCAGGCGTAGCACGCCTCCCGACTCCACGACCGCCACCACGTACCGCTCGACGATGTCGATGACCAACGCGGACGGGAGATCCTTGGTGATCGTCGCCTCGGCGATCCACGGATCGCGTTCCAGACGGGCCTCGGCCGCGGCGGCATCCAGCGTGAAGACGTTCGTCTTCGGCGTGATCTGCGCCACGCGCAGGATGGCGGCCCGGCCGACGTGCGACGTCCCTCGAACGTCGATCGTGTCGGCGAAGAAGAACGGGCTGCGGGTCAGCGTCACCGCGCCGGCGCCCAGCACCACGACCGCGATGAACGCGATCGCGGCGATCTTGCGGATGCGATCGTGCGGGCCGGGTGGGGGGCGAAGCGTGGGCCGCTCGGGTGGCGGGCCCTCGACGCGGGGCGGCTCTTTCGGAGCGTCGGCCGAGGACGTCGAAGGAGCCGTATCGGCCTCGCTCGGGGCCGGCGGCGTGTCGGGAACGACCGTCACTTCCGGCGCCGCATCTGCGCCGTCGACGGGGACCTCGGGTTCAACGTCGGGCATCATCGAAGGCTCCGATCAGTTTGACTTCGGGAACGAGGGTCACGCCCGACACGTCCTCGACCAGGTGCTGCACGTCTCGGATGAGGACGAGGACGTCGGACGAGCTGGCCCCCGGCTCGGCGACGATGAAGTTCGCGTGCTTCAGCGAAACCGACGCGCCACCCACCCTGCGGCCCTTTGCCCCCGCGGCCTCGATCAGCCGGGCCGCATGGTCTCCTTCGGGGTTCGTGAAGACGCTGCCGCAATTCGGTTCGGCGAGCGGCTGCGTTCGGCGGCGCCACTCCCGAGCCTCGTCCATCCGGTGACGGATCTCGCTCTCGTCGCCGGCCCGCAGCCGGACCAGCGCACCGGTCACCACAGCGTCCTCGGGCACCCCCGAGTGCCGGTAGCCGAACCCGGCCTCTTGAGCGGCGATCGTCTCGACCTGACCCTCGCGCAGCCGGTAGGTCACGATGCGTTCGAGCACGTCGGCCATCGCTCCCCCGTGCGCGCCGGCGTTCATCCGGACCGCTCCGCCGAGCGTGGCGGGGATGGCGACGCCGAACTCCAACCCCGCGAGACCGTGCCGGAGAGCGATCCCGGCGAGCGCCGGAAGCGGGATCGAAGCGCCCGCGGTCAGCCGCTCCCCGTCTCGTGCCGCCCATCGATAGCCCCGCCCGAGGCGAAGGACGAGACCGGGGAACCCCTCATCGGAGACCAGGATGTTCGACCCCTTCCCGATCACCACGAACGGGACGCCGGTCGCGACGATCGCCTCCCCCGCGGCCGCGAGGTCGGCATCGGACTCCGGCTCCAGGTACAGCGCCGCCGGGCCGCCCAGGCGGAACGATGTCAGCGGGGCGAGCGGGAACCCGGTTCGTACCCGGTCGCCTGCGGCCGCCCGCAGGATCGCTTCGGCACGCGCGAGTGGCTCGCTCACGATGCCTCCCGGATCCGCTCGAGCGCCGCCTCGCCCAGCATCCACACGTCGCCGCAGCCCATCGTGACGACGAGATCGCCCTCGCGAACCTCGTCGCCGAGGAACCGGACGACGTCCTGGCGGTGGGGCAGGTAGATCACGCGGGTCGACGGTGACGCCTCGGCCAGGCCGTCGACGACGAGCTTGCCCGTCACCCCCGGGATCGGCGTCTGGTCGGCACCGTACACATCGGTCACCACGACCAGGTCGGCCTCGACCAGGCTCTCCCCGAGCTCCCGCCACAGGGCCTGGGTCCGCGTGTACCGATGGGGCTGGAAGACCGCGACCAGGCGGACCGGACCGGTGCGGCGCGCCACGGCCAGCGTGACCGCCAGCTCGACCGGGATGTGTCCGTAGTCGTCGTAGAACTCGGCTCCGCGCGCGTTCCCTCGCAGCTCGAACCGGCGTCGGACGCCCGTGAACCCCGCGAGTGCCTCGGCGGCAACGAGCGGTTCGACCCCGACCGTGGCGGCCGTCACCACGGCGGCCACGGCGTCGAGCAGGTTGTGCGCACCGTCCACCTGGAGCGACAGCGGCGTCGGGGCTCCGTCGGGACCGGTCACCACGCCGCGCGCTCCCCCGGGCCCGATCGCCTCGACCTCGAGCGTCCAGTCGTTGGACGGATCGATCCCATACGTGATCGCCGTCGTATCCGCGAGCGCCAGCGCCGCGCGTACGCCGTCGTCGTCCCCGCATGCCACGACCACGTCGGATCCCGACATGAACGCGGCGAACGCCGCTTCGATCTCGGCGTGACCGCCCGGATAGAAGTCGACGTGATCCACGTCGACGTTCGTCACGATGCCGATCGGATGCGGGGCGAGCAGGAACGAGCCGTCGCTCTCGTCGGCCTCGAAGACGAAGAGCTCTCCCCCACCTGAACGCGCCCCGCTCCCGCTCTCGTTGAGGTCGCCGCCCACCAGGAAGCTCGGGTCCAGGCCCGCCCGTTGGAGCACCACCGCCACCATGGACGTCGTCGTCGTCTTGCCGTGTGTGCCCGCCACGGCGATCGCGCGCTTCCCCGCGGTCAGGGCGGCGAGCGCCTGGGCCCGAGCCCAAACCGGGATCCCGCGTGCCCGGGCACCGACGAGCTCCACGTTCCGCTCGGCGATGGCGCTGGAGACGACCACCGCATCGGGAGCCGGATCGCCGAGATGCTTCGGGTCGTGACCGACCTCCACGTCGGCGCCGAGCTCGCGGAGCTCCGCGAGCCCCTTCGAGTCCTTCAGATCCGATCCGCTGACGCCGATGCCGCGAGCCAGGAGGAGCTTGGCCAGGTTCCGCATCCCCGCGCCGCCGATACCGATCATGTGGAGGCGGCCGATGCCGTCGAGGGTCGGCACGTCGAGCGTCGGGATGCTTCCCGGCGGCGGCGCGTACGGACGAGGGATCGCCTTCATCGTGTCGCCGCCTGCGCCACCAACGACGCGAACCGGTCCGCGGCGTCGGGTTTAGCCCACGCGCGCGCTCGGGCCGCCATCGACGAGCGCCGTCCCGTGTCGTCGACCAGCTCGAGCACCGACCGCGTGAACGTCGCGGGTGTGAGCTCCGCGTCGGGGATCACGACGGCCGCGCCGATCCGTGCGAGCTCACGGGCGTTGGCATCCTGATGATGCTCCGTTGCATGCGGGTACGGCACCAGCACCGACGGCAGCCCGCACACCGCCATCTCGGCGATCGTCGTCGCTCCCGCCCGTGACACCACGAGATCGGCGGCGGCGAATCCCAGCTCCATCCGATCGAGGAACGGCAGCACGACGACACGGGCGGACCCCGCACGCTCGTCGGCATCCTCCAACTCCGTCTCGCGGCCCGGACCGGTCAACACCACGAGCTGGAGATCGCCCCGTTCCGCGAAGGACGGGAGCGAAGCAGACACGACCTGGTCGAGATGGAGGGCCCCTTGACTGCCGCCCGTCACCAGCACCGTCCGCCGGGACGGATCCAGCCCGAAGACCGACCGAGCCTCCGCGAGCAGCTCCGTCCGGCGCTCCGGCACGTCGAGGATCGTCTGCCGGACCGGATAGCCGATCATCTCGACCCGGGCGTCGCCGTGGATCCCCGCGCGCGCATCGTCGAACGCGATCCCGATCGCCGTCGCCCAGCGGGCGAGGAGGCGGTTCGCCAGGCCAAGGACGGCGTCGGGGGCGAGCAGCACGATCGGGATGTGCGCGCGCTTCGCCGCGAGGATCGGCGCGACGCTCACGTATCCGCCGACGCCGACCGCGACGTCCGCGCCCTTCACCAGCGACGAACACGCGAACGTCGACCGGGCGGCGATCACCGGCGCCTTCGCGGCCCGCATGGACACCTCACGCAGGAACGGTGCGGCCGCCACCCCGTCGAAGCGGTATCCGGCGGCGGGGATGCGGTTCGCCTCCTGGCCGTCGCGCGAGCCGATGAACCGGACGTGCGCCCCGTGATCGCGGACCAAGGTGTCCGCCAACGACAGGGCGGGGAAGATGTGGCCGCCCGTCCCACCCGCCGCGATCACGACGTTCACGTGGGTGCCCGCCGCCCTGTGGCGCGCGAGCGGCTCGAGCCGGCCGGTGCCGTCGCGGCGGCGCGCGTCGGCGCCTCGCCGGGCCGGGTGGTGGCCCGGCTCTCCGGTCCCGTTGCGCGCACCCGGACCTTGCCTCCCGCGCGGGCGATCGACGCGAGCACGCCGACCGCGCCGAGCGTGACGATCAGCGCGCTGCCGCCGAACGACACGAACGGCAACGGCACGCCCGTGATCGGCAGCAGTCCCGTGACGGCGCCCAGGTTCACGATCGCCTGGAGTCCGATCCACGACGTGATGCCGGCCGCGAGCAGCCGGCCGAACGTGTCCGGGGCGCGCACTGCGATCCGGATGCCCGCGTAGATCATCACGCCGAACGCGATGAGCACGACGAACTCGCCGATCAGGCCGAGCTCCTCGCCCAGCACCGCGAAGATGAAATCGGTGTGCGCGTTCGGCAGGTAGGCCCACTTCTGACGGCTGGCGCCCAGGCCCACCCCGAACCACCCGCCCGACCCCAGGGCGATCAGACCTTGGATCAGCTGATACCCGTTGCTCAGCGGGTCCTCCCACGGATCGAAGAACGACAGGAAGCGCGCGCGGCGGTACGCCGTGCCGAAGATGAGGTAGGCGAGGCCGCCCAACGCGAACACGCCCGTCACCAACAGATGCCGGAGGCGCGCCCCCGCCACGAACAACATCATGAGCACGCTCCCCACGATCACGATCGTCGTGCCCAGGTCGCGCTGCAGCATCACGATCGCAGGCGATCAGGATCACCACGGGCGCCAGCGGCAGCGCCAGATGGAGCCAGTTGTCGAGCTTGCCCTCCTTCTGCGCGAGGACCGTCGCCGCGAACGCGATCGAGCGCGAGCTTCGCGAACTCCGACGGCTGCAACGTGAGGGGACCCAGCCCGATCCAGCGCGACGCGCCGTACACCGACGAACCGGCCGTCGGGTGGAGCGCGAGCAGCAAGAGCGCCACCGAGATGATCACGAGCGGCACCGACAACCGACGCCAGGCCACGTATCGCATCCGCGCCGTCACCAGGAGCACGCCGATGCCGATCGCCGCGTAGATCGCCTGTCGCTCCAGGAACCAGAAGCTGTTGTCGTAGTTCGTGAACGCGTAGACGGAGCTCGCGGAGAACACCTCGACGACGCCGATCGTGGTGAGCAACGCCGCCGACACCAACAACAGGATCACGCTGGTGCGGGCGACGGCGGCGGGATCCTTGCGTGGACGTCGCGCCGGTGAGCGCACCACGCGAAGCGTCGTCTGCCGAGTCGTCTGTGGCCTGCGTTGGGACGCGCTCCCACGCCCCCGCGCGAGACGCCCCCGTGCGCGCCCGGGTTTCGAGGGACCGGTCGTCGGCTTCGCGGGTGCCCGATCAGCCACGGGCACCCACCTCCTCCATCAGCGCGCGCGCGGCCGCGGCGAAGCGATCGCCCGCGCTCCGCGTAGTCGCGGAACATGTCCCAGCTGGCGCACGCCGGTGCGAGCAGCACCGTGCCGGGCCGGGGCGACAGCGCCAGCGCCTCGGTCGTCGCCTCCTCGATCGAGCCGGAGCGGCGGACCGGCACCGACCCCTCGAAGACGGACACGATCTCGTCGGCGGCTTCGCCGATCGCGACGACCCCGGCGAGCCGGCCCGCCCGCGAACGGAGCGGCGACAGGTCCACGCCCTTCGGCGCGACCGCCCGCGATGAGGACCGCCGCCCTCCACGCCGTCGATCGCGGCGAGCGCGGCGTGCACGTTCGTCGCCTTCGAGTTGTCCACGAAGCGCACGCCGTCGACGAGGGCCACGACCTCGCCTCGGTGGTGCTCCGGTGTGAAGCTCGCGATCCCCCGGCGGATCGACTCGGCCGACGACCCCGAACATCTGGCTCGCCGCGGCGGCCGCGGCGGCGTCCTCGCGGAACCCGGCACGTTCTCCATCGACCGGTCCGAGCGACTCGGTTCCCGCGATGCGGGAGACCAGCTCGCCGTCGATGTAGCCGACCTCGCCGTCCTGGGGCTGCACCCATGCCTGAACCAGACGACCGGGCAGGGAGCGGCAGCCGACACGGCGGCGGCGCCCTCGTCGTCGCGGTTCCCGACGTGCGTGTCGCCCTCGCCCTGCGCGCGCACGATCCGGCGCTTCGCGTCGACGTACGCCTGCTCCGACCCGTGCCAGTCGAGATGGTCGGGGGCCAGGTTCAGCAGGACCGAGACGCGCGGATGGAACGTCTCGACGAACCGCAGCTGGAACGACGACGCCTCGACGACGAGCACGTCGTGGCCTTCGCGCGCCGCCAGCGGGAACGGATGGCCGATGTTGCCGCACGCGACCGCGTCGTGGCCGGCCGCCCGCAGGCAGGAGGCGATCATCCCGGTCGTCGTCGTCTTGCCGTTCGTCCCGGTCACGGCCAGGTACGGGACGTCACAGAGCCGCGCCCCCAGCTCGAGCTCACCCCAGACGGGGATCCCGGACGCCGCGGCCCACGCGAGGACCGGGGCATCCTGCGGGAACACCCGGGCTGGTGACCACGAGCGTCGCACCGTCGAGGTGCGACGGGTCGTGGCCACCGGCCAGCGACGTCGATGCCCAGGCCCGGAGCCGCGACGAGCTCGTCGAGCTCCTCTGCCGGACGCATCTCGCTCACCAGCACGTCGGCGCCCTCGGCGGCGAGCACCTCGGCCGCGGCCGCGCCGGCCACCGCCGCGCCGATCACGACCACCCGCCGCCCACGGACGGCCCCGCTCATCCGAGACCTCCTCGGCCGATGAAGTCGACGTAGAACAGTCCGATCCCGACCGCGACGCAGAGCCCCGCGATGATCCAGAAGCGCACGATCACGGTGAACTCCGGCCACCCGGCCAGCTCGAAATGATGGTGGATCGGCGACATGCGGAAGATGCGGCGCCCGAACCCCCGGAACGAGATCACCTGCAGGATCACGGACATCGTCTCGATCACGAACAGGCCGCCGAGCACGATCAGCAGCAGCTGTGTGTTGAGCGTGATCGCGAGCGCACCGAACAGCCCGCCGAGCGCGAGGGCTCCGGTGTCGCCCATGAAGATGCGCGCGGGCGCGGCGTTCCACCACAGGAACCCCGTGACGGCCCCCATCGCCGCGGCCGCCACGATCGCGGCGTCGAGCGCGGTGTCGGGGTCGATCGCGTAGCACGCCTCGGGCGGCCCGAGCCCGCACGCGTGTCGGAACTGCCAGAACGCGATGAACGTGAACGCCGCGAGCACCAGGATCGACGAGCCCGAGGCCAGTCCGTCGAGCCCGTCGGTGAGGTTCACGGAATGCGACGACGACGTGAGGATCACGAACGCCCACACGTAGAACAGGACGCCGAGATGCAAGCCGGTGGTGCGGATGAACGACAGCTGTGTCGACGTGCCGGTGTCCTCGGAGAAGTGCACGACGAGGAACGCGAAGAGGATCGAGACGATCGCGGTCCCGAGGAACTTCTGGAGCTTCGACAGCCCCAAGCGACCGATCGCGGCGCACCTTGATGAAGTCGTCGAGGAACCCCACGACGCCGAAGGCGACCGCCGCGAACAGCAAGGCGAGCGCCGGCCGGCGTGACGCGCGGGAACGTGAACCTCGAGGCGAGGAACCCCGCGAGCAACCCGAGCAGGATCACGATGCCACCCATCGTGGGCGTGCCCATCTTCACCATGTGCGTGTGCGGTCCGTCCTCGCGGATCCGCTGACCCCAGCCCCACATGCGGAACGCCTTGATCGCGATGGGCGTGCCGAGCAAGGTGACGGCGAGCGCGAAGGCGGCGGCGACCAGGATCGAGACTTCACCGCAGCGCCTCCGCCAGGCGTTCGAGGCCGGCCACGCGCGAACCCTTGAACAGGACCAGGTCGCCCGGGTCGGGCCGACCGGCGCACGTCGTCGAGCACCTTGTCGGCGTCGTCGTAGCAGGCGACGTTGTCCGGCTCGACGCCCTCGCGGAGGCCGGCGTCGGCGATCGAGCGCGCGGATGCGCCGACGGCGATCAGCCGATCGACCCGGATCCGGGCCGCCAGCTCGCCGATCCGCTCGTGCTCCCGCGCCGCGATCGGCCCGAGCTCCGCCATGGTGCCGAGCACGGCGATGAGGTGACCCTCGCCGGCCATCCACCGCGCCGCCCGCAACGCGGCCGCCATCGACTCGGGGTTCGCGTTGTACGCGTCGTTGACGATCCGTACGCCCCCCGCCGTCGTGAACGTCTCCATCCGCCACGGCGACACCAGCGCGTCGGCGCAGCGCCTCAGCGCAGGCCGCGAGCGTCACGCCCGAGCGTCGATCCCGGCCGCCGCCGCGGCGAGCGCGTTCGACACCATGTGCTCGCCGGGGACGGCCAGGGTGACCGGCACCCGCTCAGCCTCGTGCACCAGGGCGAAGGACGCGCGGCCGTCGGACCCCAACGAGACGTCCTCTGCGCGCACGTCGGCGTCCGGGTGCACGGCCGAACGTCACGACCCGCGCCGAGCGTCCTGCCCGCGTAGCCCGCCACGACCGGATCGTCGGCGTTGAGGATCGCGACGCCGTCGGGACCCAGCGCCTCGACGGGTTCGGCCGACGCCTGGACGATCCGCTCCCACGACCCGAAGACCTCCAGGTGCGCGACGCCCGACGTTCGTGACGATCGCGATGTCGGGCCGCGCGATCGCACACAGGATGGCGACGTCGCCGACGTGCCGGGCGCCCATCTCGGCGACGACGACCTGCGCAGTCCGGCGCCGCGCCCAGCAGCGTCATCGGCAGCCCGACCTCGTTGTTGAACGACTCCTGGCTCGCGTGCGTACGGAACGCCGAGCGCGAGCACCGCCGCCGTCAGGTCCTTCGTCGACGTCTTGCCGTTGGCTCCGGTGACGGCGATCACCGTCGCGTCCATGCGCGTCCGCTCGTCGCGGGCCAGCATCATCAACGCCTCGCCCGTCGACCGCACCGACACCGCGGGACCGTCCACGTCCAGCCCGTCGCGGACGAACACGCCCGCCGCGCCGTTCGCGAACGCCTCGGGCACGAACCGGCCGCCGTCGGTCCGCTCGCCGGGCAGCGCGACGAAGAGCGCACCGGGCAACAGGTCGCGCGAGTCGATCGCGACGGACGTCACTTCGACGTCCTCACCGAGGAAGAGCCCCTCGACGGCACGGGCGACGTCGGTCATCCGCCGCGGTTTCATCGCGGCTCCTCATCGCGCGTCGAGCTCCTCGCGCAGCCACGACACGATCGTCGAACGGGACGGTCTCCGTCGCGGAACTCCTGGATCGGCTCGTGGCCCTTCCCGGCGATGACGACCACGTCGCCCGGAGCCGCCTCGCGCAGGGCCAGCCGGATCGCCGCCCGGCGGTCGGGCTCGACCAGCGCAGGCGCCGCCGCCCTGCGCGGCGCCCGACTCGATCTCGGCGATGATCGCGAGCGGGTCCTCCGAACGCGGGTTGTCGGTGGTGATGACGCTCAGGTCCGCGTTCGCCGTCGCCGCCGCACCCATCGGGGAACGCTTCGCACGGTCGCGATCCCCACCGCAACCGAACACGAGGATCAGGCGACCGGACGTCAGCGGGCGCGACGCGCGCAGCACGCTTCGGATGCTATCCGGCGTGTGTGCGTAGTCCACCACCACCAGGAAATCCTGCCCGGCCTCGATCGGCTCCATCCGGCCGGGGACCTCGTCCGAGGGCAGCCACGCCGCGTTCGATCGGCCGCGTCCTCGATGCCGAGGAGGCGGGCCGCGGCCACGGCGGCGAGCACGTTCTCCACGTTGAAGGCGCCACGCAGCCGGGAACGGACCTGAAGGCCGTCCACCGCGAACCGGATCCCCTCCCGGGACACGACGACGTCCTGCGCCCGCATGTCGGCTGCCGACCCCGGTTCCGAACGTCTCGGTAGGTACCGAGGCGCCTTCCGCCAGCCGCGCCCCCGCCGGATCGTCGACGTTCACGACCGCCCGGCGCGCGTGATCCGGCGTGAACAGCCGGGCCTTGGCCTGCGAAGTACGCCTCCATCGTCTCGTGGAAGTCGAGGTGGTCCTGCGAGAGGTTCGTGAAGACCGCCACGTCGAAGACGACCCCGTCGACACGGGCTGGGCCAGCGCGTGCGACGACACCTCCAGCGCGACGCCGCCCGCACGCCCTCGGTCACGCATCCGCGCGAGCAGCCGGTGCAGGTCCGGCGCCTCGGGCGTGGTCCGCGCGAGCGGCACCGGCGTCCGTCGCCCGCTGGCTGCCCGGTCGTCCCCACCATCCCGGGCGTCCAGCCGGCCGCCCGGAAGATCGACGCCAGCAGGTAGGTCACGGTGGTCTTGCCGTTCGTCCCGGTGACCCCGACGGTCGCCATCGCGGATGCGGGCCGACCGAACGCGACCGGCGGACATGGGTCCCATCGCGCGCCGGACCGACGGGACGAGAGCCTGCGGCAGCGTCCACGCCGAGCCACCGCTCGACGACCAGGGCCGCTGCCCCGGCCTCCACCGCCTGCGGCAGCGAACGCGTGCCCGTCGGCGTGCAGACCCGGTACGCAGAAGAAGAGGGCGCCCGGCGACACCTCTCGGGAGTCGAACGCGACGTCGGTGACGAGCACCGACCCGTCGCCGCGGATGCTGGCGCTCCGGGACGGAGGCGACCAGGTGCCCAGCGGAACAGGGGGGAAGGCGGGTGTCACCGCCCCCGAGCTTACCCGCGCCCCCGTTCGCGGGTGATCCGAGGTCATGGCGTTCCGATGACGTGTGGCGGGACCGCGACGGGGGGCGCCGTCGGGATGCCGAGTCGTTGGATCGCGTACCGAGCGACCTGCTGGAACAGCGGTGCCGCGGCGATGCCGCCGTACATCGTGGCCGGCTCGTCGAGGATGGCCGCGACGACGATCCGAGGGTCACCGGCCGGGAGGAATCCGATGAACGAGGCGACGTAGCGGCCGCCGTAGTAGCCGCCGGTCGGTGCCGGTTTCAGCGCGGTCCCGGTCTTGCCGGCGACCTGATAGCCGGGGATCTGGGCGCTCATCCCGGTGCCGCCCTCGACGGCGTAGGCCAGCATCTGGGTCAGGATCGACGCCGTCTGCGGCTGCAGGACCCGCTCGGTCGGCGATGGGCGCGCGCGAACGAACGTCCCCGCGCCGTCGATCGTGCCGCACACCAACCGCGGTCGCACCCACACAGCCGTCGTTCGCGATCGTGGCGTACACCGATGCCATCTGCAGCGGCGTGACGCTGACGCCCTGGCCGTACGAGATGGTCGCGAGCGTGGCGTCACTCCAGTCGGAGAGCTCCGGGACGATGCCCTCGGATTCCCCGGGGAACCCGATCCCGGTCGTGCGCCCGAAGCCGAACCGGTCGAGGTACGACGCCAGCGTCGTCTCGCCCGACCAGACCGCCGATCTTCGCCATCCCGATGTTGCTCGACTCGGCGACGATGTCCGCGAGGGTCATGGTCTGGACGGGTGTTCGTGCGAGTCGTGGATCGTGTACTCGTCCACCTGCATCGAATCGGGCACCTGGAAGTGCTGGGTCGTCGACACGACCCCCGACTCGATGCGCGGCGGCGGCGGTGATGACCTTGTTGACCGAGCCCGGCTCGAACGCGTCGGTGACCGCTGACGTTGCGGAGCCGCGCCGGGTCGTGCGCGGCCACGTGCGCGTAGTTGTTCGGGTCGAACCACGGGTAGCTCGCCATCGCGTAGACGTCGCCCGTCCGCACGTCCATCACGATGACCGTGCCCGACTTGGCGCCGTGCGACTCGACGGCCTCCTTCAACGCCTCCTGCGCCTGGTACTGCATCTCGCGGTCGAGCGTGGTGCTTCAGCCCTGATGCCGTCGATCGGCTCCTTCACGACGTCGATGCCCTGCGCGATCGGCTGGCCCGCGCTCTGCTCGAACGTGCGCTCCCCCGGAACGCCCGCGAGCTCGGAGTCGTATTCCGCCTCCAGTCCCGTCAGCCCTGTGCCGTCGATCGCCCACGAACCCGATCACGGACGGCGCGAGCGCCCCGGCCGGGTAGTACCGCTTCGGGACCGAGAGGAACCCGATACCGGGCAGCTCCAGGTCCTCCACGCGTTGGGCCACGGTCCAGATCCACCTGCCGCGCCACGTACGCGAACGTCGTCCCCTCGGCCTCGAGCGCCGGCAGGACGCTCCTTCGGACGCTCGCCGAGCGCGTCGGCGAGCAGCTCCGCCTCGCCCGCAGGGTCGGTCACCAGCGCGGGGTTGGCATAGATGTCGCGGGCGTCGAGCGTGATCCCGAGCGGCACCCCGCGACGATCCAGGATCTGGCCCGCGGGCGGCCGGGAGCTCGAAGGTCCGCACGCGCTGGTCCAGCCCGAGCGCCTCCAGCGATCGGTGGTCCCCGACCTGCAGGACGGTCAGGCGTGCGGCGATGCTGCCGAAGGCCAACAGCATCAGCGCGAGCAGCGCGACGAGACGTCGCCCGCGCCCGAGCCCTCACGGGGACCCCGGCGTAACGCGACCGAACCGCGGAACCCGCAGGATGACCACGTCGTCCGGCAACACCATGTGGTAGCGCTCGGCCCACTCCGCGATGCGGCTGGGCGAGGACAGCCGCGCGACATTCGTGGCGAGCACGTCGTGTCTGCTCCGCCAGCTCGGTCACCCGCGTCTGCAGCGCAGTGCACCGCGAACGCCGTCTGCGCGAACAGCGCGTTCATGGCGACGACGCCCGAGCACGAGCGCGACGATCACGATCGTGGCGAACACCATGAACGTCGGGTGGAGCCCGCGGCGCGCCCGCCGACGCGCGCGGGAGGCACGATCGGTCCGCGGGCGCGCCGCGGGCGTCCGCGCGGGAGGCGCTGAGGGCTCGCCCCGCTCGGTGGGGTCAGGGGTCCGGCGGGTTCGGTCGGCGCGTCAGGCTCGCCTCGTGGGTGCGGCGCGGGGCGCGGAAGGGCCCAGCCCTCGGGCAGGGATGACGGATCCAGGGCCGGTGCGCCGACGACCACGCGAGCGGGAACGCTCACGCGGCCTCCTCCACGCGCTCGGCGGCCCGGAGCTTGGCGCTGCGGGACCGGGGGTTCCCGGCGATCTCGGCCTCCGAGGGCTGCAGCGGCCGCTTCGTCAACACCGACAGCCGACCGTCCTCACGGAACGTCCGCTTCACGATGCGGTCCTCGAGCGAGTGGTACGCGATCACGACCACGCGGCCTCCGGGAGCGAGGAGGTCGACCGCCTGAGGCAGGGAGGCGGCGAGCTCCTCGATCTCCCGGTTGACCGCGATGCGGAGCGCCTGGAACGTCCGACGCGCGGGGTGGGGGCCCCCCGGACGTCGTCCCACAGCGCCCACGACGATGCCGGCCAGCTCGTCGGTGCCCTCGATCGGCGCGCGCGAACGGGCGCGAACGATCGCGGCGGCGATCCGGCGCGACTTGGTCTCCTGGCCGTACTCGATAGATGAGGTCCGCGAGCTCGGTCTCCGGACAACTCGTTGACCAGGTCGGCGGCGGTCGGACCGTCGTCACCCATCCGCATGTCCAGCGGTCCGTCCTCCCGGTAGCTGAACCCGCGCTCGGGCCGATCGAGCTGCATCGACGAGACGCCGAGGTCGAAGAGCACGCCGTCGACGGGCCCGTCGACGACCTCCTCATCCACCTCGGAGAAGCGGGCACGGACCGGGTGGAAGCGATCGCCGAACTCGGCGAGCCGCTCACCTGCGATCGCCGAGGGCGCGGGGATCGCGATCGACGCCGACGAGCCTGCCCGACCCCGGCCGAGAGCAGCGCCTCGGCGTGACCGCCGGCGCCGAGCGTCATGTCGACCACGATCGCCTTGCCGCCGAGGAAGCCGATCACCTCGCGCACCATCACCGGGTCGTGCGGAGCGTCGTCCACCGTCACCCGAGGTGACCGGCGAGCACGCCGAGGCCGATGGACGCGAGCATGGTGAGCGCCGCCATCGCGAGCAGGGAGAGGCTCTGCCGGACCTCGGTCCAGAGCTTGTTCGGCGTCACGTGTTCCTCCTGGGGTCGAGGTCGCCGGCCTGATATGCCGCTGCGAACCGGTCCGTGTAGCGGTCGTAGGCCTCGCGATCCCAGATCTCCATCCGGTCCCGAACGCCGAGCACCACCACTTCTTTGTTGATGCCGACGGCCTCCCGCAATCGCTGCGGGATCGTCACCCGCCCCTGTCCGTCGAGCTTGGCCTCGTCGGAGGAGCCGAAGAACTGCGCGAGTACGCACGGCCGTCGGCGTCGGAAAGGGGGAAGGACGCGACCTCGTCGGAACGCCGCTCCCACTCGACCCTGGGGAAGCAGAACAGGCAGCCGTCCTGGCCGATGGTCAACCACACGCCGTCCGCGAACGCATCGCGGAAGCGCGCAGGCAACGACACCCTGCCCTTGGGGTCGAGCGAATAGCTATGCGTGCCGAGCAGTTCGGCCAGCGCCCTCCTCCCCTTTCCTCCACTTTGGTCCACCTTTATGCCACTATCACTCCACTGGGTCAACAGCGGGCAACGGGAAAGGTGCCTCGATTGCGGAAGATCGGGCGAAGGACAATGCGCGGGGCCTCGGTGGCACGCCGAGGTGACCACCTCCGCGTGCCGAAGGGACTACTTCAGCAGGTAGTCCTCCCAGCCGGGCTCGAGCCGGCCGAGGGTCAGTCGGAAGCCGTCGGTGGGCGCGAACGGACGGCGCGCCAGGGTGAAGTCCGGCCTCCTGGGGCGTGCGGTTCTCCTTCTTGGCGTTGCATCGCCGGCAGGCCGCGACGACGTTCTCCCAGGTGTGGGTGCCGCCCCGCGAGCGCGGGATCACGTGATCGAGGTTCTCGGCGGGCGCGTCGCAGTACTGACACGTCCACTCGTCACGGGCGAAGACGGCTCGCCGGGTGAGCGGCGCGTGCGGGCGGTAGGGCACGCGGACGTAGCGGCGGAGCCGGACGACGGACGGCGCCTCCATCGAGATCGTGCGCGGATCGGAAGACCATGCCGTTCGAGACGATGACCTCGGCCTTCTCCTTCAGGACCAGCACGACGGCACGGCGCGCGGCAACGACCGCGAGGGGCGAATCGGACGCGTTGAGCACGAGGGCGCGACCCATGCGGTCAGTCTAGCCGCCCGTTCCCGTTGCGGACCGCCGGCGCGCCGGCGTCGGACCCCTGGCGGAACGAATCACACGCGTGTAATCTTGCGAAGGACACGACGGGTCGGCTCGGCCGAGATGCCTGAAGTTGCGAACAGGGGCCGCGCGGGGCGTCCGCCGGCCGGGCCGGCCCGTCGTCTCACCTCCCGCGGGTTCCCGCCTCCCTCGGGAACCGTCAGGTCCCCGTTCGCGTCATCACCGGGGCGGATCCATCCGGCGGATGGGTTTCCTCGTTCGCTCGTCAACTCGGTTCTCCGCCAGGTCTCCGGCCGTTTCCGGGAACTTGCCGCGCGTTTCCGACCGTAGAACCCGCCGAGACCATCGGCCGCAGACCGCTACGAAGAGGTCGCCGTAAGATGTTGGCCACCTTGACCCCCAGGAGGTATCCGCTTGGAGGTTCGACAGCAGCAGGATTGGCAGCGGTTCGCCGCGCGCTTCCACGAGATCGAGACGAACGTCGAGCGCGTCGTCCGTGGCAAGCACAGCGAGATCCGACTGGCTCTCGTCGCCCTGGTGGCCGAAGGGCACCTCCTGATCGAGGACGTGCCGGGCGTGGGCAAGACCATGCTCGCGAAGGCCATCGCCCGCTCCGATCGACTGTTCGTTCCGGCGGATCCAGTTCACCCCGGACCTGCTTCCGACGGACGTGACCGGCGTCAACGTCTTCAACCAGGAGCGCGGCGACTTCGAGTTCAAGCCCGGCGCCATCTTCGCCAACATCGTGCTGGGCGACGAGATCAACCGCGCGAGCCCCAAGACGCAGTCGGCCCTGCTGGAGTGCATGGAGGAGCGGCAGGTCACGGTCGACACCGAGACGCACCCGCTCGGAACGCCGTTCATGGTGATCGCGACGCAGAACCCGATCGAGCACGAGGGCACGTACCCGCTGCCGGAGGCGCAACTCGACCGGTTCATGCTCCGGCTGTCGATCGGCTACCCGTCGGCCGACATCGAGACCGAGATCCTGACCAGCCACAGTTCCGGCACGCCCCTCACCGACATCGGCCCCGTGAACGACGCCCCCGGCGTCGCCGAGATGATCGTGCAGGCGCAACAGGTCCACGTCGCGCCGGCGATCCGGCGCTACATCGTCGACCTGGTCGAGGCCACCCGCCGGCACTCCGGACATGTACCTGGGTGCCAGCCCGCGCGCGTCCATCATGATCCTGCGGGCGTCACGGGCCATGGCCGCCGCCGACGAGCGCGACTACGTGATCCCCGACGACGTGAAGGCGCTGGCCATCCCGTCGCTCGCCCACCGGATCATCGTGACGGCGGACGCCGTGATGAGCGGTCGCTCTCCCAAGGTCATCCTCGAGGAGATCCTCGCCGAGGTTCCGGTCCCGGTCGCGGAGAGCCCCTGATGCCGTCCGGCCGCGGGATGGCCGTCCTGTTCGCGGGACTCGCCATGTGGCTGGTCGCGCGGTTGATCGGCTCTCCCGGCATGGAGGTCATCGCGCTCGGGTTGGCGGCGCTGCCGGCGATCGCGGCGCTCTTCGTTCGCTACGGTCGCCAGCGCATCGCGATCCACCGGAGGCTCTCCGACATCCGCGTGGCGCCGGGGACGCGGGTCACGGTCTACATCGACATCGAGAACCGTTCGGCGACCGCGACGTCGTTCCTGATGGTCGAGGATCGCCTGCCGTCCGTGCTCGGGCGCCCGGCGCGTCTCGTCGTCTCGGGCATCCCCGGGCACGGCACGCAGGGCGTGACGTACACGGTCCTGCCGCAGACGCGTGGGCGTTATCAGTTGGGGCCGCTCTCGGTCGACGTGTCGGACCCGTTCGCGCTGGTCCGTCAGCGTCTCGAGTTCGACCAGCGCGAGGACCTGATCGTCACCCCCGAGATCGAGGACCTGACGGGGACGCCGGACGCGGCGTTCGGCGCGAACGTCGGTACGTCGAGGACGCGGAACCTCTTCCGGACCGGCGAGGAGTACTACACGATGCGCCAGTACCACGAGGGTGACGACCTCCGCCGGATCCACTGGCCCAGCGTCGCGCGCACCGGTGAGCTGATGATCCGCCAGGACGAGTCGTCACGGCGCGCCAACGCGCTCATCTTCCTGGATTCGCGCGAGAGCATGCTCGGACAAACGCACGGGCAGGCGTTCGAGCGGGCGGTCTCGGTGGCGGCCACCCTCGGGGTCATGCTCTCGCACGGCGGGTTCTCGCTGCGGTTCGCGACGGCCGACACGCCCCCGGCGGGCTTGTCCGAGGAGCGGTTCCTGGAGGCGCTCACGAGCGTGGCGCATTCGCAGGCGCGCTCGGTCGGCCCCACGCTCTCGCACCTTCGCACGTCCGCGTCCGGCGACACGACGCTCGTCGTGGTCGCCGCGCCCCCGCAGCCCGGCGAGCTCACATCCCTGATCCGCAGCGGCGCCGCGTTCGGGCCCAAGCTGGCGGTCCTCGTCTACGCCGTCGACCCCGACACCCTGCCGCCTGAGCGGCAGGCTCAACTGGAGGGACGGGCCACGCAGGCCCGGCTCGCCCTGGCCCGCGCCGGATGGGACTGCATCGTCCTCAACCCGTCCATGCGCTTGAAGGACAGATGGCACGTCCCCAAGGAACGTCGCCTCGCACACAGCGGCTGATCGCGCTCCTCGCGGTCTGCGGTATCGCGGTGGCCACCGCGTTCGCGTTCGGACGCGTGTTCCTCGGCCATGGGGCGACCTGGCGCCTGATGGCGATCGCGTTGGCGTCCGCCGTGGTGGCGTCCGCCCTGGAGCGACGGAACCTCCTGGTCGCGACGCTGGTTTCGGCGGCCGTGCTCGCCGTGGTCATCGGGCTCGCGGTCTTCCCCGGCACGACCTGGCACGGCTTGCCGACGCTCGACACGCTGCGGCACGCCCTGGACGCCTCCCATCTCGTCGGTGAGCAAGCGCGGATCCAGGTCGCACCGTCGCCACCGCTCAAGCCTCTGATGCTTGCCTCGATCCTGGCGATCTGGGCCGCGATCTTCTCGTGCCACGCGCTGGCGTTCCGCGCGGGAAGCCCGCTCCTCGCGCTCCTGCCGCCGATCGCGATGGTCGCGTTCGCCGACACCGTGCTTGAGGAGTTCATCAAGCCCGTCTACGGGGTGGTCTTCCTGGCAGCCGGCCTCGGCATCGTCTTCGCCGACGCGCTTCGTCGCGTGCAAGGATGGGGTCCGGTCTGGACCGGACCGGGGGCGAAAGCCCGGCTGTCGGCCACGGCAAGCCGCGGCGCGCGGCGCGTCGCCGCGGCGGCGGTTGGTTGCGCGATCATCCTCCCGTTCCTGGTGCCCGGCTTCGGATCGACGGCGATCTTCGACATCAGCGCCGCGAACGACTCGGATCGCGTCCGTATCGATCCGTTGGTCTCGATCAAGGCGAGCCTGACCAGGAACGAGCCCGTCGAGGTCTTCCAGGTGCGATCGGACGCGCCGTCGTACTGGCGCATGCTGTCGCTCACCACGTTCGATGGCGACACGTGGCATCCGGACGTGACCGACCCCGGCGAGGCGCTGAGCCCCGACACGATCCTGTCTGCGGGGACCGCGGGCACCGACCCCCTGGAGCAGACGTTCACGATCTCGAGCGACATCGGCTACCCGTGGTTACCGGTCTCGTACCCGCCGCAGCAGATCGATGTCCCGGATTCCACGGTGCGCTACAACAGCTCGAACGGGACGGCGACGCTCGACGACGTGCTCGATGCCGGCGCTCAGTACCACGTCACGTCGGTCCGCGTGCAGCCCACGCCGGCGCAGCTGGCGGGGTGGCGTTCCCGCCACCGACAGCGATCACCGCGTCGACGTCGCTCGGGGACGTCCCCCCCGACGTCGCGGCCGGGATCCGGGCGATCGCCGAGGAGTGGACGGCGGGGGCCGCCAACGACTACGAGCGGGTGCTGGCGATCCAGGACCACCTGAACGACGACTCGGAGTTCACGTACGACGATTCCGTCCCGGCCCGCGACGACTCGTACACGCTGCTCGAGTTCCTGACGCGGACGAAGCGCGGGTTCTGCCAGCAGTTCGCGAGCGCCATGGCCGTGATGCTCCGAACCCTGGGTATCCCGTCGCGGATCGCCCTCGGGTTACACGCCGGGCGTGCGCGACGCGGACTCCGACGTGTTCCACGTCACGACGAGCGAGCTCCACGTCTGGGTCGAAGTGCTGTTCCCGGTTTACGGCTGGCTGGCGTTCGAGCCGACGCCGAACCGGACGAACCCCATGGCCAACGCGTATCAGAACCCCAGCGTCTCGCTGCCCGCCGGGGACCGCGGGATGTCCGGCCGCTCCGGGCGGCGGTGGCGCCGGGACACCCGGCGCCGGTCGGGAGCGGCGGCGGGCTTGCCCGCGTCAGCTGGAGAACCTGGCGCGCCGAGAGTTCTCCACCGGCGTCGCGCTGCCACCGCTCCCCCCGATCGAGGCCGACGACGGCAACGACGCGCGTCCCTCCGGGACTCGTCGATCTTGTTCCTGCTCGGCCGTCGGCGCCGTGGTGGCGCTGGCCATCCCGCCGCTCCGTGCGCTGCGCCGCCGGTCCCGGATGCACCGGGCCGGCCACGAGCCGCGGGCGCTCATCCTGGCGACGTACGACGTGTTCACGGAGCGCGCCGCGGACCTGGGTCATCCGAAGGCTCCGGGCGAGACGCTCCGGGAGTACCGGTCGCGGCTCGCCGCCGGCGGGACGATCACGGACGGCCACCTCGACCGGCTCACGTCGATCGCCGGACGGGCCGCCTACGCTCCCTGCGGAGCCGATCGGCGCCGACGGTCGCGACGAGGCGTCGGAAGCGGCGTCGTCGGTGCTGCACGACCTGCGCGATCGGACGCCGATCGGACGAGCGGATCGCTGGTCAGTACCGCATCCGCCGGTAGGGGAGCGACCTCAGGAGCCGGTGGCGGTGTGAACGGCGGCTTCCCGGAGACGCCCGGACGAACCGCTCGCGATCCTCGCTGAACTGCGCCACGTTGGTCCGGACGCTGGACGCGATGTCGTCGATCGCGACGAAGAACGCCATCTGTCCTTCGCGGAGCGCGTCGATCACCTCACCGTCCCGCCGGCAGATCTTGAAGATGCTCTGGCCGTCGGTGACGAGCTTCACGTCGGACAGGTGCCGGTCGAGCCCGGCCTTCTTGTTGAGGAACTCCCACGCGCGACGGACGCGCTGCAGCGACATGCCGCCGTCGAGCAGGGACTTCACGACGCGGAGCGCCACCAGGTCGCGGAACGAGTAGAGCCGCGGAACACCCGGGCGTCCGCCGGTGCCTTGCACCGACGGTTCCACCAGGCCGATCTGGTCCCAGTACCGCAGCTGTCGAGACGTGCACCCCGTGAACTTGCTGGCCTGATGAGCGGTGAATCCCTCCATCGACGCGCGCCCTTTCACGAACTTCGCTTGCCACACCACCGACGTCTCGGCACGCGCCCATCACCTGAAGACTCAACGTGCGGTGAACGGTCACGCGCCCCAGGGGAAGGGAAGCCCTGTTGTACAGCAGCGCGCGAGACGCTGGCAAGCGCTGAGGTCACAACCGTCACCAAACCACCCGGACGGGCTACCGCACCGATGCGTCGACAGGACGATCGATGTCGCGGTGGCGTCGGATGGAACGGCGCGTCGTCAGCCGCGCGGGTCGTCCGCGGGCGGCTGCTGACGTCGCGCGAACCGTGCGGCGATGCGCCCCATCACGCCGGTGAACGTCAACCGGCCCGAGGACTGCATCTCGCGGATCTGATCGCGTCCGAGCTGACCGAGGTAGCGATAGATCAGCAACGCCGACAGCACCATGATCACGAAGCCGGTCGCGGCGACCCACGGTGACACGACGAAGAGCAGCAGCAGCAGCACACCGGCGAAGAACGCCGAATGCGGCGAAACGGATGCGACGAGCCAGATGGGTGTAGAGGTCGGTCCTGCCGACCTGTTCCACCAGACGCGGATCCTCTTCCGCGAGGCGCTTCTCGATCTCTTCGAGGATCCGCTGTTCGTGCTCGCTGAGGGGCATCGGTTTCCTGCCTGGATATGGGGAAGGGCCGTCGGTTCGATTATAGGAGTCGGTGGGTGCAACGGCGCCTTGAGTCCTGGTCAGTTCCTCCGATCCCGCTCGATCAACGACGCCGGCCGCGCCGCGCCCCTGCCGAAGCGCGACTCGATGCGATCGAGCGCACGCTCGACGTCGCCCCACCGCTCGCCGTGCAGCATGGCCAGCTGCTCGGCACCCGCCGGCACCAGGCCAGATGCCTGTACGCCGAGCAGGCGGATCCGGCGGCGCTGGCCGGGGAGCGCGCCGTAGAGCTCGGCCACGGTCCGGTACAGATCCGCGCCGATGTCGGTGGCGTCGGGGAGCGTGCGGGACCGCGTGAGGGTCTGGAAGTTGGCCAGACGCGCCTTCAGGACGACCGTCCGGGCGCGGTACCCATCCGCGCGCAGGCGCGCCGCGACCCGCCCGGAGAGGTCCAGCAGCTCCCGCAGGATGTCCTCGTCGGCGTCCAGGTCCCGTTCGAACGTCTCCTCGTGGCTCACGGACTTCGGGGCCTCGTACGGGATCACGTCGCGGTCGTCGACACCGTTGGCGAGCTCGTGGAGGTGGTGCGCCGACGCGTGACCCAGCAGCCGCTCCAGGATGCTCTCCGGCGTGCGGCCCAGGTCGCCGATCGTGCGGATCCCCAGGCGGCCGAGCGTCTCGCCGGTCTTCTCCCCCACCCCCCAGAGCCGTCCGACCGGCAGGGGCTCCAGGAACGCCTGCACGCCGTCCGCGGGCACGACGAGCATCCCGTTCGGCTTGCAGTCGTCGGAGGCGAGCTTCGCCACGAACTTCGACGGGGCGACGCCGACGGAGCACGTCACCCCGACCTCGCGCTCGACGTCGGCGCGGATCTTCGCCGCGATCTCGGCCGAGGACCCGAACAGCATCGTGGCGCCCGCGACGTCCAGGAACGCCTCGTCGAGCGAGATCGGCTCCACCAGGGGCGTGTAGGAGCACAGGACCTCGCGGAACCGGTGGGAGTGAGCGCGGTACGCGTCGAAGTCCGACGGGAGGAAGACGATGTCGGGGCAGAGTCGCCGCGCCCGGACGGCCGGCATCGCGGAGCGCACGCCGTACTTCCGAGCCTCGTAGGACGCCGACGCGACCACGCCGCGCGCGCCGGGCCCGCCGACCACGACCGGCTTGCCCGCGAGCGACGGATCCTTCAGGACCTCGACGGACGCGTAGAACGAGTCGATGTCGACGTGCAGGATCGGCTCGGTGCTCACCCCGCGGAGCCCGGGCTGGAATGCCAGAGCCGTCGCGCCGGCAGGGTGGGTTCCGTCGGTGCTCCCATCGCTTCCCGCAACCGTCCTTCACCCCTCGCGCGATGCAGCGCGGTGAGGTCCCAGACCTCCTCGGCGATGATACTCACGCCCTTCACACCGGTCCGGCGCAGCTCGCCCCACACGACCATCGCGTACGAGTGGAACACGGTCTTCGCGACCTTCGGCTGCACCGATTCGAACACCGTGATCTCGATCGGACCGGTGGCGTCGTCGAGCGTCAGGAAGATGATCCGCTGGCCGCTGCGGATCGCCGGCGTCTGCGAGGCGACCTTCACGCCGGCGACCATGACCTTCTGCCCGCCCCGGCATGCATGCAGGTCCTTCGTCCGGGTCACGCCGAGGTCGGCGAGGAGCGGCTCGAAGAACGTGACGATGTGGCGCGTGGCGTCCAGACCGAGCACCTCGAGCTCCGCCCGCACGACCTCGGCGTCGGAGTAGTCGGCGAACCGGTGCGCGGGCGCGGCGGCGTCGGCGAGCGTGAGCTGGTCCCCCTCGCGCTCGGGCGCCGTGGTCATGGCCGCGTACAGGTGGGTCCGGCGGTTCTGGCCGGTGCGTGCTGGGGCGCTCGCCGGAGCCGGTCGAACGCCCCGGCGTGCGCGAGCGCCTCGGTCACCGGCCGGGAGACGGTCGTTCGGCGCAGGAAGTCCCCCACGTCGCGGAACGGCCGTTCGGCACGTCCCTGCATGATCGAGCGGATCTCGGCGTCGCTGATGCCGTGGACGTCCTGCAGCGCCAGGCGGATGCCGAAGACGCCGTCGGCGGTCTCCTCGGCCACGTACTCGGGCTCGCTCACGTTGGCGTCGAGCGGCAGGATGGGGATGTCGTGCAGCCGGGCGTCCTCCAGCATCAGCCGGCGCGGGTACATCCCGGGGTCGTGCGTGAGGATCCCGGCCAGGAAGTGCGCCGGGTAGTGCGCCTTCAGCCACGCCGACTGGTACGTCGGCACCGCGAACGCCGCCGCGTGCGCCTTGCAGAACCCGAAGCTCGCGAACTCCGCCACCGCGGCCCACGCCTTCTCGGCGGCGGCCCGGTCGACGCCGCGCGCCGTCGCCTTCTCCAGGAAGTCGGCGCGGAACCCCGGCAGCATCTCCTCGCGGTCCAGGTGGCGACGGATGTGGTCGGCGTAGGTGAGGTCGTAGCCGGCGATCGCGGCGAGCGCCCGGATCACCTGCTCGTGGTAGACGATCACGCCGTGCGTCTCGCTGAGCGCCGGACGCAGGTCGGGGTGGATGTAGACCGGCTCCTCCATGCCCATCCGGCGGCGCAGGTACGGCTGGATCATGTCGGACTTCACCGGCCCGGGACGGAACAGCGAGATGTCGACGATCAGGTCCTCCCACCGGGTGGGCTGGAGCTTCTGGAGCAGCTCGCGCTGGCCGGGCGACTCGATCTGGAAGCAGCCGAGCGTGTCCGAGGCGCGGATCAGCTCGAACGTCGGGACGTCGTCGGTGGCGATCCGGTCGAGGTCGACCTTCTCGCCGGTGGTGCGCGCGATCTCGTCCAGGGCGTGGCGCATCGACGAGAGCATCCGGATGCCCAGGACGTCGAGCTTCAGGTAGCCGAGCAGCTCGACGTCGTCCTTGTCGGCCTGGATCATCCGGTGGCCGTTCGCGCTCCGCTCGAGCGGCACGCGGTCCACCAGCTCGTGGTTCGACAGGACGATGCCGCACGGGTGCAGCGCGATGTGGCGCGGGAAGCCGTCCAGCCGCTCGGCCACGCGGAACAGCAGCTCGAGCTGCGGCATCGGCAGGTTGATGCCGTGGAGCTCGGGGAGGCGGTCGATCGCCTCGCGCAGGTGGCTCGCCGAGATGTGCGGGAACGCCTTCGCGACGACCCCGAGCTCGGCGTCGGGCAGGCCGAGCGCCTTGCCGACCTCGCGGACGGCCGAACGCGCCCGGTACGTGTCGATCATGGCGACGCAGGCCGCGCGGTCGTCGCCGTGGCGCGAGAGCACCATGTCGTAGACGTCCTCGCGCCGCGCCGACTCCACGTCGATGTCGATGTCGGGCGGCTCGTCGCGCATCGGGTTCATGAACCGCTCGAACGGCAGGTCGTGGCGGACCGGGTCGACGTCGGAGATGGCGGTCAGGTAGCAGACGAGCGAGCCGGCCGCCGAGCCCCGGCACGCGCAGCGGATGCCCATCGCCTTGATGTCCGCGACGATGTCGGCGACGGTCAGGAAGAACGCCGATGAGCCCATCTCGTCGATCATCGCGAGCTCGTGGTCGAGGCGATCCATGACCTGACGCGTGGCCTTCACGTCGCGGTCCTCGATCCCGCGCCGGCACCGCTCCGCGAGCACCGACGAGGCGCTCCGACCCTCCGGCATCGGGAAGTCCGGGAAGTGCATCCGCTTCAACCCCAGGTCGAACGTGCACGTCTCGGCGATCATGCGCGTGGCGTCGCAGAGGTCCGGTCGTTCGGCGAACAGCGCCCGCATCGACGCCGGCAGGCTTCAGGGAGCCCTCGGCGTTCGCCCGGGTGACGTGGTTCTGCGCGATCGGCACGATCTTCCGCATGCACTCGAGCGCGTCGGCGAGGAACGCGTCCTCCGGCACCAGGTAGCGGACCGGGTTCGTCGCGACGGCGCCGACCTCGAGCCGTCTCGGCGAACCGCAGCATCGCGCGGATCTCGTCGTGGCTCTGACGCTCCACGCGATGCTCGACCGCGACGATGCACCGATCAGCGTCCGAACGCCTCACGGAACGGGCCGGCGGCATGGCGAGCGGCGTCGGTCCGCCCGGCGACGGCCAGCCGTCCCGGCGCCGAACGAGGACCGAGGAGCGCGACCAGGCCGGCCGCGTGCGCGCAGACCTGTGACGCGGTGAGCGACGGGTCGCTGCGTTCGCCGAGCATGTGGGCGTCGGTGATGAGGCGGCACAGGTTGGCGTACCCCTCGGCGTCCTGGGCGAGCAGCACGACATGGGAATCGTCGGGTGTGCGCTTCGAGGCCGGGGGCGGCTGCGGGCCGCCCTGCCATGCGTCAGCGAGGCGCCGAGGATCGGGTTCGACGCCGTGGCTCTCGCACGCCTTGACGAACCGGGCCGCGCCGTAGAGGCCGTCGCGATCGGTCAGATCGCGACGGCCGGCATGCCGAGCTCGGCGGCGCGGCTCGCGAGCTGTTCGGGCGTGAACGCGCCCTCCTTCAGCGAGAAGCACGACCGGACGTCGAGATGGACGAACGGCGAGTCCGAAGACGTGGGGGGATCGCTCAAGGAGGGACTCCAAGGGACTCGAACAGGTGTTCGAGTCTACGGGGAGCCGACGCTCCTGTCTAGACCCGGATCGGAGCCGCTACTTGGCGGACGAGGAGCCGTTGCCGCTGGGTTTGGCGCCGGGCGCCGGTCCCTTCGGCGGCGGCGTCAACTGATCGGCCGTCTTGGGTCCCGCCGGATAGCCGCCGCGTTCGGAGACCCCGGACGACCGCTTCCCGCCGTTCTCCGATGCCTTGCCCATGTCGCTCACCTCACGCATCGATGAAGTCGAGATACTCGACCTCGGCCCACCGCACGAGGATACCCGAGCCGGTCGGCACGACGTCACCGTTGGCGTCGAGTTCGAACTCGCCCGACTCGGGATCGACGGAGTACGCCTCGGCGAGGAACAGATCCTGCTCGTCCGGGTAGCCGGCGGCGTACGAGTCGAGTCCCTCGTCCCCGCGCTCGTGAACGCTCCGCCGAGCCAGACCCCGCTCTTGAGCCGGACCCGCACCCATCCGTCCGGTTGCAGACCGAACAGGTAGTCCCACGCTCGCGGCGCCGGCGAGGGCCCGGTGAACGCCTTCGACCACGGTCGCTTGTTGCACCGTGCCGCGACCGACGACGACGCCCAACGCGATCGGGACGGCGACGTAGAGGAGCGGCACCAGACCAGAGCGCGATCGGGAGATCGCCTTCCCGCAGACGCTCCGTCATGACGTAGGTCCGCCACGCCCACACGGTGAGTGGTGCCATGGCGGCATGGAAGATCGCCGAGACGCCGACGAACCGCAGGACGCGATCGGCGAACCCGACGCCCCACGCACCGACGAGCCGCTCGAAGGACCAGGTGTACAGGGCACCGGGCAGCAGCGCGACGATCACCACCACCACCGCTTGGAACGTGTCCGGCATCATCCTGTCCTTCGTTCGCGACGACGTCACGCTACGCGGGAGAACCGACACGTCCGCGCTCAGTCCCAGAGCCGTTCCATGTGCCAGGCGTCGCGCTGCCGGTCGTGGTACAGGTCCCACACGGCACCGCCCTTCGCTTCGACGCGCCAGTACTCACGGTCGCGCCCGTCGGCCCACCATCGGCCTTCGATCCGCCACCGGCCGATCACGTCGATCACCTGGTAGCGCCGTCCTCGCCACACGAAGACCGCCGGCATGCCCGCGTCGCGTTCCACCTGGACGTCCTCGTCGTAGCGCTTCGCCACCCGGTCCCTGCCTCATCGACGCCCCCTGCACGGATCGAACGTATGTTCGAGAGGGAAGCTCGAATGTACTCCCGGGCTCCGACAGCCGTCAAGACGACGTCCGCCCGCCGGACGCCGAGGGCGCCGGAGTAAGGTCCGCGCATGTGGCAGCCGGGCGACGCGATCGCGCTCCGTGAACGATGGGGCTCGCCGTCTTCGAAGCGCGAGCGGCGACCGTCGTCCAGGACCTTCCGCAGCAGACCATGCTGTTCGTTCCCGCGGGCGTCGTCTGCGCCCTGCCGGTCGACGACGACGGGAGTCGAGCTGCGCATGCCCGACCGTCCCTGGCATCTGGAGCTCCGGCCGCGCGGCCATTCGGCATCCTGTCGTTCGCGTGGCCCGACACGCCGTACGCCATCCTTCTGCTGCTCGACACCGACGGGACGTCACGCGGCTGGTACGTGAACCTCCAGACACCACTCGCGCGCACCCCGATCGGTTTCGACACGGTCGACCACGCGCTCGACGTCCTGATCGCGCTCGACCGGTCGTCCTGGTCGTGGAAGGACGAGGACGAGCTCGCCGAGGCCGTCGCGCTCGGTCTGTTCACCGAGGCCGATGCCGCGTCGTTCCGGTACTGGGGCGAGCGCGCCGTCGAACATCTGGTCCTGCGCCTGCCGCCGTTCGATACCGAGTGGGCGGACTGGCGCCCCGATCCCACGTGGTCGATGCCGGAGCTCCCACCGGGATGGGATCACGTCTGACCGACGGATCGGACGGGACAGTGTGACTCGCACGGACTAGGCTGCGGGCTTCGAACGACGAAGGAGTCACCACGTGAGCGACATCCCCGGCGGCACTCCACCACCACCTCCTCCCCACCTCCCACCCATGATGGGCGGGCCGCAGGGAGGCATGGCGCCGAAGACGCTCGGCGAGATCTTGTCGGCCGCCTTCAACATCTACAAGGCGAACGCGTCCAGCCTGCTGCTCATCGTGGCGATCGTCGTGGTGCCGCTGTCGTTCGTCAGCGCGCTGTTCTCCGACGTCGTCTTCGCAGGGACGGAACGAACCGAGGAACTGTTCGGCGCGCAAGTCGTGATCATCGACCGGAGCTTCGGGCTGTTCATCGCGGGAGCGATCGTCACCGCGCTGATCAGCGTCATCATCTATGCCGTGCTCCAGGCCGCGATCCTGCGAGCCGCCGCCCAGGCGACGATCGGCGATCCGGTGGATGCCGAGGAGAGCTATCGGTTCGGGTTCAAGCGACTGGGCAGCGTGATCCTGGTGTCGGTGTTGGTCGGCCTCGCGGTCGCCGGCGGCTTCCTCCTCCTGGTGATCCCGGGACTCATCTTCCTGGTGTTCCTTTCGGTCTCGGTGCCCGTCCTCATCGTGGAGAACCGTCGAGGGACCGAGGCCATGGGCCGGTCGTGGAACCTGGTGAAGGGTCACTTCTGGCACGCGGTGGGCGTCATCATCGTCGCCGGGCTCATCACCGGCGTCATCTCGGGGATCATCGGCTCGATCGGCGGGAACGCGTGGGTCATCCGGTGGATCTTCACCGCGATCGGGACGGTCCTCACCGCGCCGTTCTCCGCGTTGGTCTCCGTCCTGCTCTACCTGGACCTGCGAGCACGGACCGAGGCGCTCACGGCCGACACGTTGCGGGCCGAGCTCGCCGCCGCAGGCTCGTCGGGCTAGGGCTCGGTCGCACCCCGATGACTCCGCTCGATCCCGTCGCGCTCCGCCGTCGGTTCCCGGCGCTCGCGCGCACCGGCGAGGACGGGCGACCGGTCGTCTACGCGGACGCGCCCGGCGGCTCGCAGGTCCCGCAGACCGTGATCGACGCGATCGCCGGGTCATCTGCGGACGCGGGATCAGCAACACGCACGGCGCGTTCGCCGCCAGCCAGGAGACCGACGCGCTCATCGCCGACGCGCGCCGCGCCGCCGCCGACGTCACGGGCGCCGACCCGGACGAGATCGTGTTCGGGCCGAACTCGACGACGCTGCTGCTCGCACCTGTCGCGGTCGTTCGGGCGGACGCTTCGGCCGGGCGACGAGGTCGTCGTCACGACGCTCGACCACGACGCGAACGTCCGTCCGTGGGTCCTGGCGGCCGAGGACGCCGGCGCGACCGTCCGCTGGGTCGACGTCCGCGACGACGACGTGACGCTCGACCTGCGATTCGTTCGACGCCGCGCTGAACGAACGCACGAGGCTGGTCGCGTTCACGCTCGCGTCGAACGCGGTCGGCACGATCACGCCGGCCGCCGAGCTCATCCGGCGCGTCCACGCCGTCGGAGCGCTCGTCGGCCGTCGACGGCGTGCACTTCGCGCAGCATCGCGCGCTCGACCGTGCGCGCGCTCGACGCCGACATCCTGGCGTGCTCGCCGTACAAGTTCTTCGGACCGCACCTGGGCGTGCTGAGCGTGCGCCGCGAGCTGCTGGACTCGTGGACGCCGTACAAGCTGCGACCGGCGCCCGACGAGGCGCCCGAACGCTGGGAGACCGGCACGCAGAACCACGAGGGGTTCGCGGGATTGATCGCCGCCGTCGACTACCTGGCCGACGTCGGTCGGGGCTACGGCGACGCGGGCGCGGACCGACCGCGCGAGGCGGTCGTCGGCGGGCTTCGACGCGATCGGCGTGCACGAGCGCGCGCTCGCGGCGCGGTTCCTCGCGCGGCGTCGGCCGGCATCCCGGCCGTCCGCCTCTGGGGCATCGCGGACGAGGACCGGCTGGACGAGCGCACGCCGACGTTCGCGGTCCGCGTCGGCGACCAGGACCCGGTGAAGACCGCGAACGAGCTGGCGCGATCGCGGGATCTACGTCTGGGACGGGCACTACTACGCGATCACGGTGATGGAGCGACTGGGCCTGCTGGATTCCGGCGGCGCCGTGCGGATCGGCTTCTGCCACTACCACTCGGCCGACGACGTCGACCGGGTCCTCGAGGCCCTCGCCGACCTGGCCTGAGCACGCGTCGCGGGAACCTCGGATGGCTCGCCACCGGTACAATCCCTCGGACTCCCCCACGGTCGGAAGGGACCTGCTATGCGCATCCTGATCCTCGGCGGCGACGGCTACCTCGGGTGGCCGACCGCGATGCGGTTCTCGAACCGCGGCCACGAGGTCCACGTCGTCGACGACTACCTGCGCCGCCGCGCGCACGTCGAGGCCGGCACCGATTCGCTCACGCCGATCCTCGCCGGCGCTCCCGGAGCGGGTCGCAGGCGTGGAGGGAGGTCACCGGCAAGGAGATCGGGTACACCGAGGGCGACCTCTGCGACTGGGCGGTCACCGAGCGGGTGTTCCGCGAGTTCCGACCGGAGGCGGTCGTGCACTACGGCGAGATGCCGTCGGCGCCGTACTCGATGAAGGACCGCGAGCACGCCGTCTTCACGCAGACGAACAACGTGGTGAACACGCTGAACGTGCTGTTCGCGATCGAGGCGTTCGCCCCGGATGCGCACCTGGTGAAGCTCGGCACGATGGGCGAGTACGGCACGCCGAACATCGACATCGAGGAAGGCTTCATCGAGATCGCAGCACAAGGGCCGGACCGACACGCTGCCGTTCCCGAAGCTGCCGGGCAGCTTCTACCACCTGTCGAAGGTGCACGACTCGCACAACATCCACTTCGCGTGCCGCATCCGCGGCCTGCGCGCGACCGACCTGAACCAGGGCGTGGTGTACGGCATCGAGACCGAGGAGACCGCGCTCGACGAGCGGCTCGCGACCCGGTTCGACTACGACGACGTCTTCGGCACCGCGCTGAACCGCTTCTGCGTCCAGGCCGTGATCGGTCATCCGCTCACGGTGTACGGCAAGGGCGGGCAGACCCGCGGGTACCTGAACATCGTCGACACGCTGCGGTGCGTCGAGCTCGCCGTCGCCAACCCGGCCGCGACGCGGCGAGTTCCGCGTGTTCAACCAGTTCACCGAGCAGTTCTCGGTGCAACAGCTCGCCGAGCTGGTCCAGAAGGCCGGCGCCGAAGTCGGTCTGGAGGTCGCGGTCGACCCGATCGAGAACCCGCGGGTCGAGCTGGAGGAGCACTACTACAACGCGACCCACACGAAGCTGCTCGACCTCGGGCTCGAGCCGCACCTGCTGTCGGAGACGCTGATCGAGTCGATGTTCTCGGCGATCGAGCGCTACAAGGTCGCGGTGATCGTCGATCACATCCTGCCGCAGGACCGCTGGCGCCCGGGCGTCGGCGCACCCAGCGCGTAGCGGCGCGATGCCGGCGCTCAGGATCCTCGGCGGCCTGGCGGCCCTCGTCGTTCTTCGTCGTCCAGGTCCTGCGCTACCGCCGGCGGCAACGTCAGCCGGCTCAACCTGATCATCACGTGGGGCGCTCTGCATCACCATCGTCGCGCTCGCGATCTCGCCGGGGTTCTTCAACCCGGTGTTCCGGACCTTCAACTTCCAGCCGCCCGAACAACCAGTCCGAGGCGGAGGCGCGCACGCGCCTGATCTTCGTCCTGGTCGTCGCCGTCGTGATCCTGTTCGCGTTGTACCTGCGGCTGCAGTCGTCCGCCGACACGAACGAGCGGTCGATCCGGCTGCTCGTGGAAGCGCTGGGGCAGGAACGGTTCGACTGGGAACGCGCGAAGTCGCTGCCCGACGGTCCGCGTCTGGTCACCGTGTCGCCCGCGTACAACGAGGCCGAGAACGTCGCGGCGGTGATCAAGGCCATGCCCGCAGATCGGTGGAGGGCTACCACGTGGTGCCGGTCGTCGTCTCCGACGGGTCCGACGACCGGACGGCCGAGGTCGCGCGCGAGGCCGGGGCGTTCGTGGCGGAGCTGCCGATCCGGCGCGGCGGGGGGCTGGCGCTCCGCGTCGGGCTACGAGGTCGCGCTGAAGATGAACGCCGACATCGTCGTCACGCTGGACGCGGACGGCCAGCACCTGCCCGAGGAGCTCGGCGTGATGATCGCGCCGATCGTCGCCGGCGAGGCCGACTACGTGAACGGCTCGCGCCTGCTCGGCTACTTCGAGAAGGAGAGCACGATCCGCCACCTGGGCGTGCACTTCTTCAGCTGGCTCGTGACGATCCTCACCGGCACGCGCGTCACCGACATCTCGAGCGGCTACCGCGCGGCGCGCGCCGACCTGCTGCGACCGCTCGTGCTGGAGCAGGATCAGTTCTGGACGAGCGAGATCCTGATCGAGGCGCTCCGTCACCACGCGCGGATCGTCGAGGTCCCGATCACGATCCTCGCGCGCGCGGGCGGCAAGTCGAAGAAGCCGAAGTCGCTCAAGTACGGCTGGAACTTCTCCAAGGTCATCATCCAGACCTGGCTCCGCTGAACGGCGGACGTCAGCGAGCAGCGAGCGTCGCCGCGACACAGCCCGGCGACGCGCGCGTTGTCCTCGAGCAGCGCGAGGTTCGCCCGAGGCTGCGTCCGCCCGGTGATCTCGGCGAGCGCGGTCAGCAGGAACGGGCGTGCGCTCGCCTTGCCGTGCACGCCCTCTCGCTCGGCCCGATCCTCCGCCTCCGCGACCGCCGTCGCCACCTCCTCGGCGTCCATCGCGTCCAGGCATCGGGGATCGGGTTGCACAACGAGGATCGTGCTCGCCACGCCGAGATCCGATGCGGCGCGGCGCCATCGCGGCTGCCTCGTCGGCGGTGTCGACCCGGTGCTCGAGCTCGACCGGCGCCTCGCGCGCCAGGAAGAACGGCAGCCGGTCGACGCCGTAGCCGACGATCGCGACGCCGAGCTCCTCGAGCTTCTCCGCCGTCGCGACCGGATCGATGATCGACTTCGGTCCCGAGCAGACCAGCAGCCCCGGCGTGCGCGCGAGCTCCAACAGGTCCGCGCTCACGTCGGATCGTCCCCGGGGTGCACGCCACCGATGCCGCCGGTCGCGCCGACCGTCGATGCCCGCCTTCGCCGCCGCCCAGATCGTGGCGCTCACCGTGGTGGCGCCCAGCGCCGCCGCTCGCGACCGCGAGCGGGTAGTCGCGGCGCGCCACCTTCGTCGCGGCGCCGGGCTCCGCGAACCGCGCCAGCTGCTCGTCGCTCAGTCCCGACCGTCACGGACCCGTCGACGACACCGATCCACGCCGGGCAGCGCGCCGGCCGCTCGGATCGCGGCGCTCATCCGCTCGATGCACTCGCGGTTCTCGGGACGGGGAGCCCCTGGCCGATCACGCTGGTCTCGAGCGCGACGACGCCGCTGCCGGAGCTTCCGCGCCACGCGGACCTCGTCCGACGACCACGAACGCGCGCGTCACGACGACGTCTCCGACGGCCAGGTGTCGGCGCTCGAGGCGACGAGCGCTCCGGCGTGGCATGCGCGCCGGAGCGCGGCCTCCGGTTGCTCGCCGCGCGCCAGCGCGGCGAGCAACACCCCGTCGAACGCATCGCCCGCACCGGTGGCGTCGACCTCGTCGATGGGTTCCGCGGCCACCTCCACGACCGATGCCGTCGAACGACATCGCCGCTCCCTTCTCGCCGAGCTTCACGCACGCGACGCGGTAGCGCTCCCCCAGGCGCGCGCCGCGGCCGTGCCGGAGCAGACCGTCGAGCACCTCAGCCTCACGTTCGTTGGCCAGCAGCGACGTTCGCGCCCGCCGTCGGTCGTCTCCGACAGGAATCGCGCCGCGCCGAACGCTTCGACCAGCGGCCATGACGACGGCCTCGACCGCGACGAACGATCGCATGCGGCGCGTTCGAGCGCGGCGAGGCCGGCGGGCGTGGTCGGCTCCTGCAGCAGCAGGTAGCCGGAGACGAGCACGGCGCCCGCGTCGAGCGAGTCGCGGCAGGTGTCGGGCGTCAGCCGCGCGTTCGCGCCTCGGTCGGCGACCATCGACCGCTCCCCCGCCTCGACGACGACGAGCATCGCTGCCCGACGGGGCGTCGCGGTCGATCGTCAGCGCCGCATCGACCCCACGCTCCACGAGCGCGCTCGCGGAGGAGCCGTCCCGTCAGGTCGTCGCCGACCCGACCCGTGGACGCGCACGTCGGCGCCGTCGGACGCCGCCCAGACGGCGGCGTTCGCGGACGTGCCGGCCGGCTGCAGCCGAACGCGTCCGTGCACGTCGCCGCCGCGCTTCAGCGCGGGCGCCTGCACGTGCACGTCGACCATGACGTCGCCCACCGCGATCAGGTCCACGCGCGGCGAGCCTACCCGGCGGCCGCGGCCTCCGAGGCCCAGGCGCCGAACGCACCCCAGAACGGATCCAGACCGGGGTGCTCCAGCGGCCGCTCGCGCCGTCCCGTCGACCAGGACCCGGCCGTCCGACGGCTCGGTCACGTCGCCGACGATCGCCGCGTCGATCCCCTCGCGCGCGAGCGCCTGCACGTAGCCCATCGCGCGGTCGCGGCCGGACGGTCGCGATCAGCGTCCCTTCCGAGATGGACGATGTACGGGTCGATCCCGACGTGATCGCAGACCGCTCGCACCTCGGGCCGGACGGGGATCGCGTCCAGCTCGATCCGCATGCCGACGTCGGAGGCCACGGCCACCTCGAGCAGGCCTCCCAGCACACCGCCCTCGGTCGCGTCGTGCATCGACGTCACGCCGCGGTCGCGCAACCCGAACGCGGCGGCGACGCGCGCCTCGGGGACCACGGTCATCTGTTCGAACAGGGCGTCGGCCCGTCGCACGACGTCCGACACCCACGCCGGCCGCCAGCCGGTCGGGGAACGTCGCGGCGAACAGCGCGGTCGCCTCGATCGCCGCACCCTTCGTGACCACGACGCGGTCGCCGGGACGCGCCATCGTCGGCGTGACGTACGCGTCTCGCCGGCCCGAGCGCCATGCAGGTCGCGCCGCCGACCATCGGCCACGCGCACCCGTCGTACCGCGCCGTGTGACCGGTCACGACGGCGATGCCGAGGTCCGCGCACGCGCGGGAGAACGCGTCCCAGAGGGACGGTCAGGTCCTCGTCGCTGATCTCGGGAGGCAGGTTGAGGTCCACCGCCATCCATCGCAGCGGCAGCCCGCTCGTCGAGGCGTCGGACGCCAGGATGTGCACCGCGAACCACGCCGCCCGCTCCCAGCCGTAGGCGGGAACGACGAACACCGGATCGGTGGTGAGCGGCCATCGCGACGCCGTCGGCGACCTGCACCACGCCGACGTCGACGCCGTGCTTCGGTCCGACCAGCACGTCCGCGTCCGCCGCGCCCAGACGCCGAAGGATCACCTGCTCGAACAGCTCCGCGGTCGCCTTGCCCGTCCGCTGCTCGCTCATCGCGCCGCCCTCTCGCGTCGCGCGGAACCGTCGCACGACGTCGACGAGCGCACGCGTCGCCGCGACGGGATCGGGCGCGGCCGCGACGGCCGAGATCACGGCGACGCCCGCCGCCCCGGCCTCGAGCACCTGGGCGTGGCGTTCGAGGTCGAAGATCCCGCCGATGCCCACCACCGGCAGCGCCGTGGCCTCGAACCACCGCCGCGAGCCCTTCGAGCCCGCGCGGCCCTCGGCCTCCGGCTTCGTCGGCGTCGACCACACCGTCACGCCCAGGTAGTCCGCGCCCGCGCGTTCCGCCGCGACGGCCTCGTGCTCGTCGCCGACGCTCACGCCGAGCACGCGGCCGGCACCCAGCCGCCGCCGGGCGTCGTCGGGATCGTCGCGCCTGCCCCACGTGCACGCCCGGCCGCATCGCTGTCGAGCGCGACGTCGAGCCGGTCGTTCACGACGAACAGCACGCCGGCGTCGCGGCACGCTCGCGACGAGCTCGGCGGCGACCGGCGACAGCGCGTCGTCGTCCAGCTCGGGCGCGCGCAGCTGCACCGCGGTGGCGCCCCCCGCGATCGCCGCCGAGGCGACGGCTCGGTGGTCACGATCGGGGCCGAACGCCGCCGGACGTCACGACGTAGACCTCCAGCGTTCGCGGATCGACCATCTCGACTCCCTCCGCCGGTATTACCCGGTTCAGGTCCTGCGGGTCGCCGGCGGCATCGAGCCGGCCTCTCAGCCCGGTCTCCCCGAGCTCCCCGGTGGTTCCGGCGCAGTATAGGCGGCGCGCACCCCTCAGCCGTCGATGCGGGTCCGAGCGACCGCCCGTTCCCTGCGGAACTTCTTCCAGTCGCTCGTCGTCACGGAGAACGTGACGTCGGTGCCGATCGGATCACGCCGATCGCGACCAGCGCCGCCGCGCTCCACCACGGCGCACCGGAGCCGGGCCAGAACGCCAGGGCCAGGAACGGCGCGAGCTTGGTGGCGATCGCGCCGGAGGCGTGCATCCACGCACGGCTGCCGGGGTCGGCCCGCAGGTACGACGCGTAGTCGCTCTTCAGACCCGGGCGCGGCGGAGGAGGCCCGCCGACGAAGTAGTCCGTGAACCGGATGCTCGTCATGTACCCGACCAACCAGTGCGTCGGGCTGTGGAACGCCACCGTCCAGATCGCTCCGGCCGCGATCAGCAGGAGCCCCGCGAGGGTCTCCGACGAGACGGTGCGGACGGCGATCGCCGCGCCCAGCCCGACCACGGCGCCCGTGAGCAGGATGGTGTTCCCCACCCAGACGGGCATCCGGAACCGCGCGAACCCCCGGAACGCCGCCGCGTCGATGCGGCCGATCTGCTCGGCGTGGCGGCCGACCAGCATCCGGTCGGGCTTCACCTGCGCGACGATGCGCCAGAACCCCAGCGCCTTGAGATCGGTGTTCCCGGCCTCCACGGCAGCCTCGATCCGGTCGAGGTCGCCGGAGAGATCCGCCGTTGCAGTTGTCGCTGCTTCAGCCATTCCGCCTGTTCCCCACCGTAGAATCGCCTTCGGACGCGCTGGTTGCTGCTCCTGAGCGCTTCCCCCGAGGGAGGTTCACCACGTCCAAGAGTACTGTGCACGCCCAGGCCCCCGGCGAGGTCGGAGGCCATGGACTCGTCACCCTCGACGGCCGCTACCACATCGTGGAGCGCGTGGCCGCCGGCGGGATGGGCGAGGTCTTCCGCGCGCACGACGCCGTGCTCGCCCGTGAGGTCGCGATCAAGGTCCTGCACCGGTCCCTCGCCGGGGATCAGGGGTTCGTCGATCGGTTCCGGCACGAGGCCCGCGCGGCGGCGTCGCTCTCGCATCCGAACATCGTCGCCGTCTACGACTGGGGCGCGGTCGACGGCATCTACTACATGGTCATGGAGTTCGTCCGCGGCCGTGCCGCGCGCGAACTGCTGAACGCGAACGTCCGGCTGGAGCCCGCGCAGGCGGCCGACGTCGTGCGACAGACGCTGCTCGCGCTCGAAGCCGCACATGCGCAGGGCATCGTGCACCGCGACATCAAGCCCGAGAACATCCTGGTCACCAACGGCGGGACGGTGAAGGTCGCCGACTTCGGCCTGGCGCGCGCCTACGCCGACGGCAAGGCAACGCAGGCGAGCGGCGTGCAGGGGACGGTGCAGTACCTGTCCCCCGAGCAGATCCGCGGCGAGCCGGCCGACCCGCGCTCCGATCTCTACTCGCTCGGCATCGTCACGTACGAGCTGCTCACCGGCCGGCTGCCGTTCACCGGCGAGACGGCCATGAGCATCGCGTACAAGCACCTGTCCGGCCGCGTTCCCAAGCCGTCGTCGGCGGTCGCCAACGTGCCGAAGGAGCTCGACGGCTTCGTGCTGTCGGCGACCGACCGCGACCGGGAGCTGCGCCCCGAGAGCGCGCTCGAGATGCGCCGCGACCTGGAATCCATCGCCTCCGGCCTCCCCGCGGCGCGTTCGCTGGCCGCGGTGGCCGGCGATCTCCCCGAGGTGGCCGGCGACGGGGCCGTGACCGAGCGGGTACCGCTCGTGGCCTCGACGACCCAGACGATCCCGCGGGCCGAGCGGACGAAGCGCCGTCGGTTCCGTCGCGCAACGGGGCTGGTCCTCCTGCTCGTCGCACTCGCCGCCACGGCGTGGGGTGCGTGGACGTATGTGGTCCCCCACCACGCCGACGTACCCCAACTGGTCGGGACGCCGATCGACGAGGCCCGGGCGACGCTCACCGACATGGGCTTCACGGTCACGATCGCGCCGGAGGGCGTCCATCGGCTCAACATCCCGGTGGACGGCGTCGCCGGCGTCGACCCGAAGGCCGGTACGTCGCTCGAGAAGGGCGCCACGGTGACGTTGGTCCGTTCTCTGGGACCGAAGCCGGTGAAGGTGCCCGATCTCGTCGGGAAGACCGTCGAGGAAGCCGGACCCATCCTGGAGCGCGCACATCTCACGCTGGGGACGGTGAAGCCCGAGTTCAGCGACCAGCCCGTCGACACGATCCTGCGGATCACGTCGGACGTGGTCGACGGGAAGGCGCCCCGCGACAGCGCGGTGGACGTCGCCGTGAGCAAGGGGCCGAAGCCGGTTCCCGTCCCGTCCGTCGTCGGCGCGACCTTGGAGGACGCGACGGCCACGTTGGAGGACCTGGGGTTCGTCGTCGACCCGTCGAAGACCAAGTTCTCGACGGACGTCGAGCGGGACCGGCGTGATCCGTCAGACGCCGGCCGAGGGACGGCTGCAGCCCGGCGAGACGGTGTCCCTCGTGATCTCGCTCGGCCCCAAGAACTTCGCGGTTCCGGATTTCCGTGGACGGACGAGGGTCGACGCTCAGGCGCTCGCTGACGAATGGGGCCTCGTCTTGGCCTTCTCCTCCATCCCGAACACTTCAGGAACGATCGTGTACAGCCAGAGCCCGGGAGTCGGCGCCACCGTCACGTACGGCGACACGATCAGTCTGTACCTGGTGTGAGGGTCGGGGCGCACGTCCGACGCCGTTCCGGCGGGATCGCCGGCGCCGTCGAGGAATGCCGTCTCCGCGGGGCCGACGCGGCACAGATCTTCGTCTCCAACCCGCGCGGCTGGGCCGGGCCCGCGCGTGACCGACGAGGACGCCGCCGCCTTCCGCGAGAGCTGGGAAGGGTCCGGCTTCGGTCCGCTCGTTGCCCATGCCCCGTACCTGGTGAACATCGCGTCTCCGAACAAGGAGTTCGTGGCGAAGTCCCGCGGGCTGGCGGGCTCCACCGTGCGAGCCTGCGACGCGCTGGGCATCGACTACCTGGTGCTGCACGCGGGCGCGGGAGGACCGAGCGAACCGGACGCCGCCCGCGATCGGGCAGCGACCACGCTGCGGATCGCGTCGGACATCGCCGAACAGGTGCGGGTCCTCGTCGAGCTGATGGCCGGCACGTCCGGCGCCGTCGCGTCGACGATCGCCGAGGCCGCTGCGCTGCTCGAGGCCACCGACGTCGACGGTGTCGACCTCTGCCTCGATACCTGCCACCTCTTCGCCGCGGGGTACGCGCTCGACACGCCGGACGGCGTCGACACGCTGTTCGCCGAACTGACGACCGAGGGCATCCTCGATCGCGTGGCCCTGATCCACGCGAACGACTCGCTGTTCCCGCGAGGCGAGCGGCGCGACCGTCACGAGAACATCGGTGACGGCTTCATCGGCCCCGACGGCTGGCGGGCGATCGTCGGACGCCCGGAGCTCGCCGACCTGGCGTTGATCCTGGAGACGCCGGGGGAAGCCGAACGTCAGGCGGAGGACATCGCGTTCCTCCGCTCGCTCGCCGCCTGAGGCAAGCCCGAGAGGTCGGGTCAGCCCGTCAGTTGTTCCTCGAGGAGCTCCACGAACGGCCACGCGCCCTCGGACGTGTTGGCGATGACGGTCGCCGTCGACTCCCGACACCGGGTCGTGCATGCTGCGGAACGAGACACCGGCGTCGTACCCCTCCAGCATCACGACGTCGCTCGACGCGTGGAGCCAGAAGCCGAGGCCGTAGCGCTTCTCCTCTTCGGGGACGTCGCTGCGCGGGCGCACCATCTCCGCCACCCACCGCTCCGGCACGATCTGCCCGGCGAACAGGGCGAGCCAGAACGCGCGCAGATCCGCGGTGGTGGAGTAGATCCCGCCGTCGCCGCCGCCGATCACCGGGATATGGAACACGTTCGTCCTGGCACTGTCGTCGGTGAGATAGCCCAGAGCGCGGCGTCGCCGGGCAGTTCGTCGGATCGCAGGAACTCCGTGTGCGACATCGCCGCCGGGCGGCACACGCGCTGCCGCACGAGCTCGTGGAACTCCACGCCGCTCGTCCGCTCGGCGATCAATGCGAGGACGATGAACCCGCCGTTGCAGTAGGTGAAGCGCTCCCCCGGCGGCGACACCGTGGGATGGCCGCCGAGCACCGCGAGGTACTGCTCCGTCGTCGCGAGCTCGTGGACGGGGACCGGCATCACGTAGTCGGTGACGTCGGCGTGCGTGTCCTCGTCGAGGTAGTCGCCGATGCCCGACCGGTGGGCGAGGAGATGCTCGATCGTGACGCCGTCGTCGATCAGCGGGAGGTCGTCACCCAGGATCGATCGCGCGGTGGTCGTCGAGATCGAGCGCGCCCTCGTCGATCAGGCTGATGACGGTGAGCGCCGTGAACCCCTTCATGCCGCTCGCGATAGCGAACCTCGTCTCCACGGTGTTCGCGATCGCATGGGCGCGATCGGCCAGGCCGTACGCCACCGCCAGCTCGACCCCGTCCGCACGGTCGACGCGGACCACGCCGGAGAACCCGGTGTCCCGGGCGATCGCATCCACGGCATCTGCGAGCGCGGCATCGACACGAATCTAGCAAGCCCGGTCAGTCGCGGCCGAACCTGGTGCCGTCCGGGAACGCCAGCCCGAACCGCTCGGCCAGGATCGACAGGCGCTCTGCCTCGGATCCGACCGTCCACCGCTCCGTCCCGTCGGGGCGCTCGACCCGCAGCTCGTCGTCGATCAGCATCCACCGTTCGTCGAGCCCGGATCGTTGCGCGATCACCTTCGTGACGAACGGCGACCGGGGCCACGTCGACGTGTAGTGGTTGGCGACCTCGTAGTCGACGGGCAGCTGCGGCTCCTCCGAGAACGTGTAGAGGTCGAGCCATCCGTCGGCGCGGAGGCCCCACAGGACCCGGACGTCGCCGTCCTCGGTCAGCCGGAATGCCCATGCCGCCTGCCGGACGGCCTCCGCGTCGTCGAACGCGATCGGATCGAGCAGGGTGTCGCCGCCGAACCCGACGTCGGCCAGCCATCGGCGTCCCCGTCGATGTCGACGGCGAGGATCATGTGGGTCCTCGGGTGTCGTTCGCTCCTCGCCCATCGTCACGCGCGCGGCCAGGCCCGTGACCTCGAACCCGAGTGCTCCAGGACGGCGGCGAAGAGCGCGTTGTGCTCGAAGCAGTAGCCGCCCCGCCGGTCGTGGACGAGCTTGGTCTGCAGGCTCGCCAGGTCCAGCCGGATCGGCCGGCCGAGCAGGATGTCCAGGTTCTCGAACGGGATCGACAGCACGTGCGCCCGATGGAGCGCGGTCAGCGTCTCGATCGTCGGCTCGAGACCGCCGGCGTAGCCGATCCTCGCCAGGTACGCCTCGAGGTCCAGCCCCTCCGTCACGGCTCCAGCTCGGCGCGCGGGCCCTCCTGGTAGCTGTAGCGCTCCTCGCCGAACGGCTCGGCGTGGATGTGGTAGCCCCGGACCTCCCAGAACCCGCGCGTGTTCTTCGCGCTGAACTCCAGGCCGGTGAGCCACTTCGCGCTCTTCCACGCGTAGCGCTTCGGCACGACGAGGCGGAGCGGCCAGCCGTGCTCGGCCGTGAGGTCCTCGCCGTGGTTCTTCCACGCGACCAGCACGTCGTCGTCGGCCATGGCCTGCAGCGACAGGTTCGACGTGTAGCCGTGCGCGCAGTGCGCGATCACCCACTTGGCCTCGTCGGTCGGCTTCGCCATCTCGAGCAACGTGCGGAACGCGACGCCTTCCCACGTGTTGTCGAGCGTGGTCCAGCCGGTCACGCAGTGCATGTCCGCGTCGACGGTGACGTGCGGCAGCGCCTGCAACTCGGCGTACGACAGCGTGAACGGGTGCTCCACGAGCCCCGAGACCTCCAGGTCCCAGTTCGTGCCGTCGAACGTCGGGATCGGGCCGTAGTGGAGCACCGGCCACGTCTTGACCAGCCGCTGTCCGGGTGGGATCGCGGGCGGCGATCTCCTCGGGGTAGTTCTTCGTGAACAGGCCCATCATGTCTCCTCGGTGCGCGCGCCTGCGATCGTTCGCCACGCATCCAGGGCGAGGGCGAGCCCGTCGTCGTCGACGTCGACGTGCGTGACCATGCGGACCTTGCCGGACACGAACGTCGCTCCCACGCCCAGGTCTCGGAGCCGCCCGATCGTCTCGAGCGGGTCGAGTCCCACCGCGTCCGTGTCGGCGTAGACCATGTTCGTTTCGACCATCGTCGGATCGACCGAGCCGGGGAGCATGTCCGCCAGGGCATCGGCCAACCGGGAGGCGCGCTCGTGATCCAGATGCAGGCGCTCCGGCCCTTCCTCCAGCGCGATCAGGCCCGCCGCAGCCATGATGCCGGCCTGCCGCCACGCGCCGCCGAACAGGATCTTGAGCCGTCGCGCCTCGCGGATGTGCTCGCGCGATCCGCAGACGAGGGACCCGATCGGGGCACCCAGCCCCTTCGAGACGCAGAACATCATGGTGTCGACCTCGCGCGTGTACTCCGACACGTCCACGCCGGCCGCTACCGCGGCGTTGAAGATCCGCGCGCCGTCCAGATGGATCGGGAGCCCGTTGTCGTCCGCGACCTTGCGGATCGCGCGGAGCTCCTCGACGGGCATGACGGTGCCGCCCGCATGGCCGACGGTGTTCTCCACCGCCAGCAGGTCGACGACCTCCACGTCGTACGGGTCCTGGGACTCGACGAGCTCTCTCGCGAGGGCGGCCGTCATCCAGGCCTGCGGTCCCGGGTGCCCGACGCGGAACGTGATACCCGACAGGACCGCGGACGTCATCAGTTCCGTGCTGGCGACGTGAGCGCCGTCCGTGGCCGCCACCAGATGGCCGGACCCGCGACACGTGGAGCCGGACGCCGATCTGGTTGGCCATCGTGCCCGTCGGCACGTAGAGCGCGGCCTCCTTGCCGGTGATCTCGGCGGCGCGGTCCTGCAGGCGGTTGACGCTCGGGTCGTCGCCGAACCAGTCGTCGCCCACCTCGGCCTCGGCCATGGCCGTGCGCATGGCGGGGGACGGCGAGGTGACGGTGTCCGAACGGAGATCGACGCGATAGGCAGCCACAGCCGCGTCAGTATAGGAACATCGGTTTGCCGTCGACGTGACGGATCTTCGGCAGGTAGTTCTCCGAGTCGTACAGCGAGTCGACGTCCACGCGCTTCACGCCCTGACGGGTGACGTCGAGCGGCACGTTCACGTAGTTGCCGTTGCGGAGGGCCACCAGCCGGCCCGTCGTCCCCTCGATGACCAGGTCTGCCGCCATCACCGCGTAGTTGATCGCGACCATGAGGTCCAGCGAGTCCGGGCTGCCCGATCGCATCAGGTAGCCGATCTGCTGGTAGATCACGCCGTCGCCCGTGACTTCGTGGAGCAGCTCGCTCGTGAGCTGGCCGACGCCGCCGAGCTTGCGGTGCCCGTACGCGTCCTCTCGGCCCGCCTGCACCATCTCGCCACCGATCATCGTGGCGCCCTCCGAGATGGTCATCATCGCGTAGCGGCTGGGGTTGGCGCGCTTGTCGGCCGTCAGCAGCCCCGCGAGCTTGTCGATGTCGAACGGAACTTCGGAGATGACCGCGCGATCGACCCCGGACAGGTACGCCGAGACGAGCGAGGTCTCGCCGCTGTACCGCCCGAACACCTCGACGATGGCCAACCGCTCGTGCGAGCCGGCGCTCGTTCGCAGCTGGTGGATGAAGATGACGGTTCGCGTGATCGCCGTGGAGAACCCGATGCAGTAGTCGGTCCCGTGGACGTCGTTGTCCATCGTCTTCGGGATGGCCACCACCGGGACGCCCTCGTCGGCCAGGCGAAGCGCGAACGACAGCGTGTCGTCGCCACCGATCGGGATCAGCGCCTCCAGTCCCAGGTGATCGAGCACGCGCAGGACATGCGCCGTGTGGTCCCGCGGCTCCTCGTCCTCCCGGCCCTCGGCCAGGAACGCCGGCTCCTCCGTCGGCCGGACCTTGGCGGGGTTCGTCCGCGAGGTATGCAGGAACGTCCCTCCGGTCCGATCGATCGTCCGGACGACGCCGGGGTCGAGCGGCATCACGTGCTCGGCCTGCGTGGACGGATCGTCGGGGTCGATCTCCAACAACCCTGCCCATCCCCGACGGATGCCCGTGACCTGGTGACCCTCTGAGGACATGCGCATCACGACGGCCTTGATCGACGCGTTCAGTCCCGGGACGTCGCCCCCGCCGGTGAGGATGCCGACCTTCATGGGACGGAAACCTACTACGGGACCGCGCGCCGATCGGACGTTAGACGCAGAGGATCTCGGGGATGCCGAAGCGTTCCGGCGGCACTAGGCTGGCCCGCGCGCCGACCTCGACGAGCGGTGTCGTCACGATGTCCGGTCCGTGGATGCCCACGAGGTTGCCCCACCGCCCGGCGACCGTCTCGTCGACCGCGGCCATACCCAGGCGCGTGGCCAGCACGCGGTCGAACGCCACCGGGGATCCGCCGCGCTGCACGTGGCCGAGCGTCGTCACGCGGGTCTCCGTCCTGACCCTCCCTTGGATCTCCGCCGCGACGAGTTGTCCGATCCCACCGAGCCGGGGCCATCCGTTCTCGTCCAGCTCGTATTCGGGCAGGTTCATCGTGCCGGGAACGGGAACGGCTCCCTCGCTGACGACCACGATCGAGAACGAGCGCCGCTGCGCGTGCACGCCCCGGATCCGCTCGCAGACGAGCTCGATGTCGAACGGATGCTCGGGGATCGAAGATCACGTCGGCGGCCCCCGCGAGACCGGCCGTGATACCGATCCATCCGGCGCTGCGGCCCATCACCTCGCAAACCATCACGCGGTTGTGGCTCTCCGCGGTGCTGTAGAGACGATCGATCGAATCGGTGGCGATCTGGGCCGCCGTCCAGAACCCGATGCTCGCGTCCGTCCCCCCGATATCGTTGTCGATCGTCTTCGGGATGCCGACCACCGGCACGTCCGGCATCGCGGCCGTCGTCCCCATGGTGCCCTCGCCACCGATCACGACGAACCCGTCCAGCGCGTGCGCGGCGATCGCCGCTCGCACCAGGTCCGGTCCACCCTCGATCGTCGAGGGTTGCGTTCCCGACGTACCTAAGATCGTCCCGCCGCGGGGCAGGATCCCCCGGACGTCGTCGTTGGTGAGCGGCGTGGCCTTGCCGGACATGACCCCTCGCCACCCGTCACGGAACCCGATGACGGTGACGCCGTGATCGGATCCGGAGCGGACGACGGAGCGGATGGCGGCGTTCAGACCGGGGCAGTCGCCGCCTCCGGTCAGGATGCCGAGACGCATCAGGGACCGGTCACGTCGGGACGAGGACTCAGCCTTCCTCGTCCTCGGTCTCGCCGGCTTCTTCGAGTTCGGCGGCCCGCCGCTTCAAGACCTCGTACCACTCGGACTCGTACGCTTCGACGGCGGCAGCCTTCTTCCGGGCCTCTTCGTCCGCCTGTTCCTGGCTGTCGTCTTCCGTGTGGTCCATCGGTGTCTCCATGGGTCGAAAGCATAGCCGTGCCTACCCCACCCATCGGGCAAGACACACCGGAGCTTGAACCGGCCTCCGAACGGGTCGGGCAGAGCCGGAGAGGGCCGTCGGGTAGGATGCGCCCGTGCTGGCGGCCCGTCTGCTCGTGGAACACTCGGCCCCCTGGGGCTTCCTGGAGTGGTTCTTCGCGAGCATGCTCACGTTCCTGGTGCTCGCGGTGAGCGCGTTCGCACTGTTCGTGGCGGTGCAGCTCTTCCGGAACCCGAGCCGGCGCCCGCGCACCCGTCTCTGAGCTACTTGCTCGGCTCGTCGGCCCCCAGGCGCAGGTCGACGGCCACCGGCAGGTGGTCCGACGCATCCGTCGATCCCTCCGCGCCCACGATCGCTCGGACGATGGTCACGGGCTGGCCGACGAACACGTAGTCGATCCGCGCGACGGGAGCGAAGGCCGGGAACGTCGCACCGTCCCCCTGCCCCGCGTGTGACCACGCGTCTCGCAGGTCGCCGGCGATCCGCACGACCGCCCGCATGTCGGGGGTGGCGTTGAGGTCCCCGCCCACGATCACCAACCCGCCGTCGAGCGTCCTCGCGAGGTCCATCAGCGACGCGGCCTGCGCGGAACGCTCGGCGCCGTCGAGCCCGAAGTGAACCGCGACGGCCCAGACGACGTCCGCGCCCGACGTGACGCCTGCCACCAGCGCTCCGCGTGGATACCACCGCCGCGCCGTCGGGAACCGTTCCAGCTCGATCGAGGTGAACCGCCAGGGCTCCGCCAGCAGCACCGCGTTCTTGACGCGGCGACGCAGCGGAGACCAGGGATCGCGCCCGACACGCATGCCCACGCCTTCCGCGAATCGCTTGAGGTGTCGGCGCGCGCCCGTTTCCTGTAGCAGGAGCACGTCGGGCTCGAGCCGGCGAACAACGTCCGCCACCCGGTCTCGCCCATCGCGGAACCCGCGGACGTTGTACGTGACGACGCGCACGATCAGCTCGCGACGACCTGGGTGCCGGCCGTGCCCTCGAGGGCCGCGGTCGCCTCGTCCAGGTCGGCGATGACGGCGCGCGTACCGCCGGCCTCCACGAAGTTCACGGCCGCCTGCACCTTCGGCCCCATCGATCCGGCGCCGAACTCCCCTTGCTTCATCAGCGCCTTCGCCTCGTCCACCGTGAGGCGTTCGATGTCCTCCGGATAGAGCGAGCCGAATCCTCGCTGGACCCGCGGAACGTCCGTCAGGATCAGCAGGACCGATGCGGCGACCTCGTGAGCCAGGATCGCGGCGGCGAGGTCCTTGTCCACCACGCCCTCCTTGCCGATCAGCCGCGGCCCCTTCTCGATCACCGGGATGCCGCCGCCGCCGCTGGCGATCACGATCGTCCCCGTCGCTCACCAGGCGCTCGATCACCGGCGTCTCGACGATCGAGTACGGGCTTCGGCGACGGGACCACGCGCCGCCACCCGCCGTGCGGATCCGGCTTCATCGCGTAGCCGCGGTCGCGTTCCAGGACCGCTGGCCTCGGCTTCGTCGTAGAACGGACCGACGAACTTCGTGGGCTTGCGGAACGCGGGATCCTGCGGCGCGCACGCGCGTGAGCGTGAGGATCGTGGCGACCGGACGCTCCATGCCGCGTTCGAAGAACACGTCGCCGATCGTCACCTGGAGCAGGTAGCCGATCTGGCCCTGGCTCTCCGCGCCGCACACGTCGAGCGGCATCGGGTGGACGACGTCCTTGGCGGCCTCCTGCTGCAGCAGGATCCGGCCGACCTGCGGCCCGTTGCCGTGGGTGACGACGACCTCCCAGCCGGCGGCGGCGATGTCGGCGATCCGCTCGGCGGCAACGCGTGCCGCTCGATACATCTCCTCGAACGTGTCCTCGGCGCCGCGCCGGAGCAGGGCGTTGCCGCCGAGCGCGATGACGACCCGCTCCACCTCGACCGCCCGTCCCGTCCCGGTCGCTCAGCTCCCGAGCACGGGCGCCAGGACGTCGGCGAGCGACGGCGAGCCCGGCAGCACCTCGAGGTCGTACCGGACGCGGACCGCCGGCTTCGAGATGGAGATGACGCTGCGCAGGTCGATCGGCGTGCCGATCACGACCACGTCGACCTCGGCGGCGTCGATGATCTTCTCCATCTCGGCGAGCTGCCCGTCCGAGTAGCCCATGGCCGGCAGGACCGGACCGACGTCGTACTTGCGGAACGTCTCCTCGATCGTGCCGACCGCCCACGGACGCGGGTCGACGATCTCGGCGGCGCCGTGCTGGCGGGCGGCCACGACGCCGGCGCCGTACTTCATCTCGCCGTGGGTGAGCGTGGGACCGTCCTCGATCACGAGGACCCGCTTGCCCGCGATCGACCCGGGCTCGTCCACCGTGACCCGGCTGTTCGCCCGGACGACGGTGGCCGTCGGGTTGAGCGTTCGCGATCGTCGCCGTCGAGCGTCCGCCAGCTGCTCGGCCGTGGCGGAGTCCACCTTGTTGACCACGATGACGTCGGCCATGCGGAGGTTGGTCTCGCCGGGGTGGTACGTGGTCTCGTGACCCGACCCGCAGCGGATCGGCCACGACGACGCTCACCGTCGGCCGGTAGAACGGGAGGTCGTTGTTGCCGCCGTCCCAGAGCAGGACGTCGCACTCCTGCTGCGCCTGCGCCAGGATGTCGGCGTAGTCGACGCCCGCGTAGATGATCGTGCCGGACGCGATGTGCGGCTCGTACTCCTCGCGCTCCTCGATCGTGGTCTCGTAGCGGTCCAGGTCCTCGATCGTCGCGTACCGCTGCACCCGCTGCGCGTTCAGGTCCCCGTACGGCATCGGGTGTCGCACGGCGACGACGCGCTTGCCCGCGTCCTTGCAGCACGCCGGCGATCGCGCGCGTCGTCTGGCTCTTGCCCGAACCGGTCCGCACCGCACAGACCGAGACGACGGGCACGCTCGGCGTCGAGCATCGTCGCGTCGGGGCCGAGGAGCGTGAAGTTGGCACCGGCGGCCATGGCCTGGCTGCCCCATGTGCATCACGTGCTCGTGCGACACGTCGGAGTAGGCGAACACCACGTCGTCGACGTCGAGCGTCGACGATCAGCTCGCGCAGCTCGGACTCGTCGTGGATCTGGATGCCGTTCGGGTAGTTCGGTCCCGGCGAGCTCGGCCGGGTACTTCCGGTCGTTGATGAACGGGATCTGGGTCGCGGTGAACGCCACCACGTCGGTATCGGCGTCGTCGCGATACACGATGTTGAAGTTGTGGAAGTCGCGACCGGCGGCTCCCATGATGAGGACACGGCGCGTCATGGCCTTCCGTCCTTTCGAAAGAGGGTGTGATGCGCGGGTGGCTCCGCCTCCCCGCTCTTCGCCTCGGAGCCTACCCCACCCCTCGGGCGGCGGCATCGGGCCGATGGTCCGCAGGAGCCGGCATGAGCATCGTCATGCGGGCGCGGACGGCTCAGGCCCGGCCGACCACCCGTCGGCGACCACGTGGCCGAACGGCCGAGCGAAGTGGGAGACGGCGACGTGCCAGCCCTGCTCCCTGGCGCGCGTGAGGACCGACACCCGTGAGATCGCACCCGTGTCCGGGTCGACGTCGTGGCTCGACCGCCACTCGGGGTGCGCCACCTGGAGAGGCAGGTGGAGGAGATCACCGGTCAGGAGCAACGACTCGTCCCCGGCCGTCAGCACCACGCTGCGATGGCCCGGCGTGTGGCCGGGCGTGAGGATCACGCGGACCCCCGGACTGACCTCGTGGTCGTCGGGCTCCAGCGAGAGGGTCCCGTCGGCCTCCAGATCCTCGAGGACCGTCCGTGCGTCGTACGGCCGATCGGTGTCGTCGGGATCCGGGTTCGCGCCGAAATGCTCCCAGTCGGCCGGATGCGCGTGGTACCGGGCGTTCGGGAACCGCGGCGTGCCGTCGTCGAGCACCGTCCCTCCCGCATGATCGGCGTGCAGGTGCGTCAGGACGACGTGGTGAACCGCGTTCAGGTCGACCGCGTGCCACGCGTTCGCGTCGTGCTCCGTCCAGGGGCGTACGGGCCGAAGGTGCCGACGCCCGAGTCGACGAGCACGTCGCCCTCCGGGGTCCGGATGAGGAACGCGTGCACGTGCCACGGCCAATGCGCCTCGTCGGCGAACGCCCACGGGTGCCGGAGGCGTTCATCCGGCCAGTCCACGGCGTTCCCCGGTGCCTCGTCCGAGAGCGCCAGCGGAGCCCAGCCCTCGCAGACCGTGACCACCTCGACCGTTCCCAGCCGGAACGCCTCGTGCGCCATGGGCACGACCCTACCCGTCCGTCTCGATCGACGCCGAGGCATCCGGTTCGATGTCGGCGGGCTCGTCGACGTCGTGCAGCGAGCCGCGGCCCGGATCCAGCGCGGTCCACGTCGCCTCGTCGATCACGGCGACCGGAGCGCGAGCAGCAGGGAGCGCAGCGAACGCTCCCCCGTGTGCAGCAGCGCATGTGCGGCATCACGGGCGGCGGCCACGCGCACCAGGCTCGGCAGCGGCCGGAACCGGTCGCCGTCCTGCAGCGCCACGGCGTCGACGGGCGCCTCGCCGGCCACTCGGAGCATCTCCAGGACCACGGCCGTCGAGAGATCGGGCATGTCGCCGCCGGCGACGATCGCGAGGTCCGTGGATGCGCCCTCGAGTCCGCTGAGCAGACCGGCGAGCGGGCCCTCGCCCTCGCGCGCGTCCCGGACGAACCGCGCGTGGGCGCCGATCGGGACCGTGGGCTCCGGCACGTCGGGCGCGAGGACCACGACGACATCCGCGCACACCTCGCCCAGACGGAGCATCGCGTGATGGAGCAGCGGGATGCCTCGGTAGGTCGCGGCGAGCTTGTCGCTGCCGAACCGCGCTCGAGCGCCCGCCGGCGAGCACGATCCCGGTCGCGCCCCCGGGGGTCCGGCTCAGCGCTCGTCTCCGCTTCTTCGCGGCCGGATCGTCTCCTTTGCGGGACTGCACGAACGCGAACCCGAACCGGCCCTTGATGCACAGGTGACCGTTCGTCACGGAGTTGTCCCACGCCGACGTGACCTTCACGATCTCGTTGTCCTGCACGTGGAGCTCCAGCTCGCACCCGACGCCGCAGTACGGACAGATCGTGTCGACCACCGTCTGCTGCGTCTCGTCCCACGTGCCGTCCTCGCGCTTGTCGTGCTCGGACGTGAACATCAGCGCGCCGGTCGGGCAGACGCCGATGCAGTTCCCGCAGTAGACGCACGCGGACTCGTTCAGCGGGACGGCGTACTCGGTGGAGATGCGGGCGTCGAAGCCGCGCCCGGCGACGGCGATCGCGAACGTGTTCTGCGCGTCGACGCCGCACGCCTCGACGCACTTGTAGCAGAGGATGCACCGCGAGTAGTCGCGGACGTAGAGCTCGTTGTCGACCTTGACCGGCTGCGCCACGCGACTCGGCGACCGTCGGATCGTCCGGGTTCGTGGTGGTGACCCGCCCAGCGCCGTCGCGCTCGCCTGCCGGCGCCTTCTCCATCCGCGCGCCGAACCGATCCGGGTCGCACCTGGTACTCGGTCATCCACCGGTGGACGTCCGGGCTCGTGAGCTCGACGTCGACGCTCGACGCCAGGAACTCCATCACGAGCTTCCGCGAATGCTGAACGCGCTCGGTGTCGGTCTTGACCTTCATCCCGTCCTCGGCCTGGCGCGGCTGCACGCCGGGACCAGCGTACGCGCGACCCTCGACCTCGACGACGCAGACGCGGCAGGCGTTCACCGGCGTGAGGTTGTCCGCGTAGCAGAGCGTGGGCGTGTCGATCTCCTGGGCACGGCATGCGTCGAGGATCGTCGCACCCTCTGCGACCCGGACCGTCGTGCCGTCGACCTCGATGTCGAGCAGCCGCCGCGGAGGGTCGAGCATGACCTGGGCCATCACGACTCCTGTTCCTCGGTCGGGGTCCGAACGTCGTCGCTGGCCGACGTCGCGACGGGGGGTTCGGCTCCGGCGAAGATACCCAACGCGGCCACGGCAGACTGCACGGCGTTCGCGGCGGTCTGGCCGAGGCCGCAGATCGACGCGTCGCGCATGACCTGGGCGATCTCGTCGATCAGCGCGAGCTCCTGCTCGATCGAGCCGATCGTCCGTCCGCTGCACCAACCGGTGGAGCGCCTCCTCCTGCCGCACGGTCCCGACGCGGCAGGGCACGCATTGCCCGCACGACTCGTCGCGGAAGAAGCGGGCGATCCGCAGGACGATGTCGACCAGGTCCACCGACTCGTTGAACACCATCACGACACCCGAGCCCAGCGTGTAGCCGCCGCTGCGCGCGTCCTCGAACGTCAGCGGGATGTCCAGGTCGTCCGGGGTGACGAAGCCGCCGGCCGCGCCGCCGAGCAGGATCGCCTTCGGCGTTCCCGTGCATCGCCGCCGGCCAGCTCGAGGACCTCGCGCAGCGTGACGCCGGACTCGACCTCGTAGAGCCCGGGCGCGCATCACGGTGCCGCTCACGCAGAACAGCCGCGGCCCGGTCGGACCCCTCGGTGCCGATCGCGGCGTACGCCGCGCCTCCGATCCGCAGGATCTCGAGCACGTTGATCAGCGTCTCCACGTTGTTGATGCCGGTCGGCTTGCCGAACACGCCGCGCTGCACCGGGAACGGCGGCTTGTTCCGCGGCTCGCCGCGCTTGCCCTCGATCGAGTTGAACAGCGCGGTCTCCTCACCGCAGATGTACGCGCCGGCACCTCGCCGGAGCTCGACGTCGAACGCGAACCCCGCGCCCATCACGTCGTCCCCGAGCAACCCGTGACGCCGCGCCTCGTCGATCGCGTGCCGGAGCCGTGTCGTCGCCAGCGGGTACTCGCCGCGGATGTAGATGTAGCCCTGCTCGCATCCGGTGGCGTAGCCCGCGATCGTGAGCGCCTCGACGACCGCGAACGGGTCCTGCTCCATCACGATCCGGTCCTTGAACGTCCCCGGCTCGGACTCGTCCGCGTTGCAGATGAAGTAGTGCGGATGCACCGGCTGCTCGCGACACGGCCTTCCACTTCACGCCGGTCGGGAACGCCGCGCCGCCGCGGCCCATGAGCCTCGCGTCCGTGACCTCCTGGATCACGCCGGCCGGGCCCGAGCTCGTGCGCGCGGCGGAGCGCCTCGTAGCCGCCGTGCGCTCGGTAGTCGTCGATCGAGGATGGGTCGACGACGCCGACGCGGCGAAGGAGCCGCAGGCTCGGACCGCTGAGTCCGCGTCCCACGTCTGTGGCGCGGAGACGACCGCGGGATCGGTCGGACGGGCGAACTCCGCGCCCGCTGCCTGGCGTCCGGACGAGCAGGCGCCGGATCTGCGTCGCCGGTCGCCGCGCCGAACGCGTCGTCCGTCACGTCCGCCCCCGCCCGCTGGACGAGGACCGCGGGCGCGCGCTCGCACATGCCGAGGCACGGGCTCCGCACCCACGAGGCGACGGCGTCCGGACCGACGCTCCGTGCCGGAGGGCCGAACGGTCCGCTCGAGCTCGGCGCACAGGGCGTCGCCGCCGACGCGACATGCCAGGTCGTCGCAGACATGCACGACGGTCCGCGGCCGCGGCTCCACGCTGAACATCGCGTAGAACGTGGCGACGCCGTACGCCTCGGCCGGCGGCACGGTCAGTCGCTGGCACACGTAGTTGAGGCCGCCCTCGCTGATCCACCCGACGCGCGACTGCAGCGCGTGGAGCGCCGGGAGCAGCAGGTCTCGCTGCTCCCGAGCCAGTCGCGCCCGCCGCGCGCGAACCGCGTCCCGACGCCGCCGTCGCGCGCTCGCCGCCGACCCAACCGGTCTCGGGCGGCCCGAGCAGCGCGTCGACGGCCGCCCGCTCCTCGTCGGTCGGCGGCGGCCGACGTCAGGTGGAGATCCACGGCGCCCCCGTCACTCCGCGTCGCGCTTCCGCGAGCGGTACGCGGGCGACCTCCGTCGGCGAGCTTCTCGATCCGGACGGCGGTGGCCTTGAACTCGGCCGTCCCCGACTTCGGGTCGTTCGCCTCGATCGTGAGCTTGTTCGTCTCGACCTGCTCCGGGAAGTGCAGCGTCATGAACGACGAGCCCGGGACGCAGGCCGTGGTCGATGTGCACGGGCGCCTCCACCGCGCCGCGGCGCGACGTGACCGAGCACCCGCTCGCCCTCCGTCGATCCCCAGCCGCTCGGCGTCCTCCGGCGACACCTCGATCGACTCCGGCCGGCGGAGCGGCGACGTGTATCCGCTGGTCTGCACGCCGGTGTTGTACGAGTCCAGCCGCCGACCGGTCGTGAGCCGCAGCGGGAACTCGGCGTCCAGCGCGTCGACCGGCGGATCGTCGATCACCACGCTGAACGGCGCCTTCGTCCCCTGCGTCTCCGGATCGTCGAACTCCCACAGCCGCTCGTGCAGGAACAGCGTGCCCGGGTGCGACTCGTCGGGGCACGGCCACTGGATCCCGCCGAGCTCCTCGAGGCGCTCGTAGGACATGCCCGCGTGCATCGGCGAGAGCGTGCGCAGCTCCTCCCACGCGTCGTGCGCCGTGACCTCGCCCCAGTCGACGCCGAGCCGCTTCGCGAGCTGCACGATGATCCAGATGTCGTCCTTCGCCTCGCCCGGCGGATCGAGCGCCTTGCGCACCCGCTGCACGCGTCGCTCGCTGTTCGTCACGGTGCCTTCGGCCTCCGCCCAGACGCCGACGCCGGGAGCACGACGTCGGCGAGCTCGGCGGTCTTCGTCATGAAGATGTCCTGCACGATCAGGCAGTCCAGGTCCTCGAGCAACGGCGTCGCGTGCGTGGCGTCGGCCTCGGAGTTGGCGGGGTTCTCGCCGATCACGTAGACGGCGCGCAGCTCGCCGCGCTCCATCGCGTGGAACATCTGCGTCAGGTGCCAGCCGTACTTCGGGGGATGATCGGTACGCCCCACGCGCGCTCGAACTCGTCGCGCGCGGCCGCGTCCTTCTCGATGTCCTGGAACCCGGGGAGCTTGTTGGGGATCGCGCCCATGTCGCCGCCGCCCTGCACGTTGTTCTGACCGCGGAGCGGGTTCACGCCGCTGCCGTAGACGCCGACGTGACCGGTCAGCAGGCTGAGGTTGATCAGCGCGAGCACGTTGTCCACGGCGTTGTGGTGCTCGGTGATGCCGAGCGTCCAGCAGATCACCGCGCGGTCCGCCTTCGCGTAGGCGTGCGCGACCTCGTGGATGATCTCGGCGGGAACGCCGGTCACCGCCTCGCCGCGCTCGAGCGTCCACTCCATCACCGAGGCCTGGTACGCCTCGAACCCGGTGGTGGCTCCGTCGATGAACGTGTGGTGCTGCAGGTCGTTCACGATGATCTCGCGGGCGATCGTGTTCGAGAGCGCGATGTCGGTGCCGACGTCGATCCCGAGCCACAGGTCGCCCCACTCGGCGGACTCCGTCCGTCGCGGGTCGACGACGACCATCTTGGCGCCGTTGTGGATGCCCTTCAGGACGTGGTGGAAGAAGATCGGATGCGCCGCGCGCGCGTTCGACCCCCACAACAGGATGAGATCGGTGTGCTCGATCTCCTCGTATGAGCTCGTCCCGCCACCTGCTCCGAACACGGTCGCCAGACCGACGACGGAAGGAGCGTGTCAGGTGCGGTTGCAGCTATCGATGTTGTTGCTGTGCAGGACCTGACGAGCGAACTTCTGTGCGACGAAGTTCATCTCGTTCGTGGCCTTCGAGCAACTGAACAGGCCGACCCCGTTGCCGCCGTTCCGCTCCGTGGCGGCGCGCAACCCGGCCGCGGCCCTGTCGAGGGCCTCGTCCCAGGTGGCGGTGCGCAGCACGCCGTCGTCGCGGACCATCGGCTCGGTGAGTCGCGTGAGCCCGTTCTTCATCGGCTCTCCTTTCCACCGAACGTCGGTGCGTGAGGCGATTCTACGCGGGGGCTCCCCGGGCGGTGAGGTGCGAACCGGTCCGGGGTCGGCACGGCGCTCAGCTCACGATGCGCTCGGCGTGCGTGTAGACGTTGCAGCCCCCGTCGCGGACGAAGCCCACGATCGTCATCCCGAATCGCTCCCCCGCATCCACGGCCAGCGACGACGGCGCGCTCACGGCGCTCACCACGGGGATCCCGGCCATCGCCGCTTTCTGCACGATCTCGAACGAGGCCCGCCCGCTGACCTGCAGGATCGATCCCGACAGCGGGAGTCGGCCGGCCAGCAGCTGCTCGCCGATCACCTTGTCGACGGCGTTGTGCCGGCCGACGTCCTCCCGGAGCGTGATCAACGCGCCGTCGGGCGTGAACAACCCCGCGGCGTGCAGACCGCCGGTCCGCTCGAAGACCTTCTGTCCCGCCCGTAGACCATCCGGCAGGGAGACGAGGACGCCGGCAGAGACCTCGGGTCCGGGCGCAACGGGCTCGCAACGCACCTCGACGTCCTCGAGCGCCGCCTTGCCGCAGATCCCGCACGACGACGTCGCGGCGAAGTTCCGGTGCAGGGCGTCGCGGTCGAACGGCTGGTCCAGCGTCACCGAGACGACGTTGTAGTGCTGCTCCACACCGGGAACGTCGTCGCAGTAGGCCACCCGGTGCACGTCGCCCGGCCGGATCAATCCCTCGGTGAACAGGAAGCCGACGGCGAGCTCGAAGTCACCGCCGGGCGTGCGCATCGTGACGGCGACCGCCTCGGCCTCCTGCCCCGGGCCGCCGGCGCGGATCTCCATCGGCTCCTCCGTGGCAAGGCTGTCGGCGCGCTCCGATCGCACACCTCCCCTGATCGCCACGACCTTCGTGGACGTGAGGTTCCGGCGGACGGGTTGGGTGACGGCCATCCATCCAGCGTAGGCGTCAGGCGTCCCGACGGTCCACCGGGATCCGGACCTCAGTGGGAAACCGCGGCTGCGGCGATCTCGGAGACGAGCCTTCGGTCCCAGAAGCGCGAGACCGCGAACGGCCGGATCAGCTCCGGCACCCGTCCCGTGTCCACCAGCTCGGCCATGGTCACACCGCAGATGGGCGTGGCCTTGAAGCCGTACGTTCCCCAGCCTCCGTCGATCAGGAATCCCTCGACCTCGGTCTCGCCCATGATGGGGCTGTAGTCGGGTGTGACGTCGCACAGACCGCCCCATGCGCGCATCAGTCGTACCCGGCCGAGGATCGGAAGGAGCTCCAGCGTGTGCTTGGCCGTCACCTCCAGGAAATCGAGCGTCGACGCCTGGCTGTACGAGGAGTACGGCTCGATCTCCGAGCCGATCAGCACTTCCCCACGATCGGTCTGCGACACATAGACGTGCAACGTGGCAGACACCAGGATCACATCGAGGAACGGCTTGAGTGGCTCGGTGACGAACGCCTGAAGTGGATGCGTCACGATCGGCACACGGACGCCCGCCATGTCGGCGATCTCCGACGTCCATCCGGCGACGGCAGAGATCACCACTCGCGTCGAGATATCGCCATCCGTGGTCCGGACCCGCGAGACCTTGCCGTCCTCGACATCGATACCCGTGACGGCGGTGCCCTGATGGATATGGACACCCATCCGATCCGCCTGGCGCGCGTACGCCCACACCACCGCGTCGTGGCGGATCACGCCCCCCGGCGGGTGGTAGAGCGCCGCCATGATCGGGAACTCCGGATGCTCCGACAGATCGAGCTCCGGACAGAGCTTGGCGATCTCGTCCGGATAGATGACGCGGCTGTCCACACCCAGCAGCCGGTTCACCTCGGCGCGCTCGTGCGCCACGTTCACCGCGCGTTCCGCGTGCGCGAGCGTGAGATGACCCTGTTGTGAGAACAGCAGGTTGTAGTCGAGCTCCTGGGCGAGCTGCTCGTAGAGACGGAGCGCCTCCTTGTAGAACGCGACCCCCTCCGGCGTGCGGTAGTTCGCGCGAACGATGGTGGTGTTGCGCCCGCTCCCACCGGCGCCGATGTAGCTCCGCTCCAGCACAGCCACGTCCTTGATGCCTCGCTTCGCGAGCTCGTACGCGATCGCCAATCCGTGGGCACCACCACCCACGATCACCACGTCATACGTCGGTTTCAGTTCATGCCGCCGCCACATGCGCCACGGCCGGAAGTACCGGATGGGATGCATCAGCGCCACCCTCGTTCGCGGAGCACGTCCCAGCCCACGGGCTCGCCACCCAGGCGATCGACGACGTCCAGGATCGACAGCCACGCGTACCGGGCGAACTCCATGGCCACCCAGACCTCCATCAACGGCACGGAGGCCTCGCGCCGCACCACGATCGCGCGGATATCGGCGATCGGCGCGCCGGTCGCCGCTCCCGCGTCGAGCGTCGACGGGTCCCACGAGGTGAGCCGGGCGAGCGCGTCGGGCAGCCGAGGACCGGCGAGCGCGAAGCCGCCGTACAGGTGGGTGGCGTCGGTCACCATCGTGGAATCGCCCGCGCTCGCCTGCATCGACGCGACCCGATCCTTCACCGGACCCGGCGGAGCGAACACCATCGCCCAGTCATGCGCCAACCTCGCCAGCCCATCGATCGAACTCGAGGCGAGCACCCGATCGACGTCTCCGTGGATGTCGATCTTCCCGCGAACCGTGATGTCGGCGAGGCCGATGCTCTCGGTGACCGCCGCCCGCTCCCGCTCCGGATCGCCGTACGACCGCACCGCCTCCGCTCCCCCTTCGATCAGCACCTCGGCTCCGAAGCTGGCGTGGATCATGGTGAGCGGCGAACGCAGGACCGGCAGGGACGTCGGAGCCGTCGCGGTCGGGCTCGCCGTGCGCCGATCGCTCACGACCGCAGCCGTTCGCCATCGGGGTCGTAGAACGGGCGCAGGGCGACACGCGCCACGGCATGGCTGGCGCCGAACTGGATCTCGAACTCGGTCCCCTCGTTCGCCCACCCGGACGGCACCCAGGCGAGGCCCACGGTGGCACCGGCCGCGGCGCTCCGCCGAGCGGACGTCACACGCCCCACCCAGACCCGCTCGTGAACGACCGACGCGCCTTCCGGGGGCACCCATGCGGAGTCGGTCGTGAATCCGATGAGCCGCTCACCGGGCCCGGCTCGCTCCAGATCCTCCAGCGACCGCTTCCCCAGGAAATCGGGTTTGTCGCTCTTCACCATCCATCCGAGGCCGGCTTCGTAGGGATCCGTTTCCGCATCCGTGTCCTGACCGACCAGGATGTGCTGCTTCTCGAGGCGGAGGATCCGCTGTGCCTCGAGCCCGAACGGGGCGATGCCCTGATCGACGCCTGCGGCCACGATCGCGTTCCAGACGGACCCGCCGAACAAGCTCGGCACGTGGATCTCGTAGCCCATCTCGCCGACGAATCCGATCCGCAGGACCAGGGCGGGAACGCCCGCGACGTCGATGGTCCGGCAGGCGAGGTACGGCATGCCCTTCGCGGACACGTCGGCGTCCGTGAGGCGCTCCATGACGGTCCGTGCTCTCGGCCCGGCGAGGTTGAGCGCCGCGAACGCTCCGGTGACGTTCAGCACCTGCACATCCAAACGCCAGTCCGCGAGCCACCAGGTGATCCATCGCTCGAGCGCGGCCGTGTTCCCCGTGGTGACCGTGACGAAGTACTCGTCGTCCCCCACCCGACAGACGGCGCCGTCGTCCAGGATCACACCCTCATCGTTCAGCATGACACCGTATCGGACGCGTCCGACCGGCAGGTCTCCGAATCGGTTCGGGTACAGCCGCTCCAGGAGATCGACCGCTTGCGGGCCGCGCACCCGGAACTTCCCGAGCGTGCTGACGTCGATGATCCCCGCACGGTTGCGAACCGCCTCGACCTCTTCCTCGGGTGTGACGTAGTGGTGCGGCCGTCTCCAGTCTCCGGCCCACATGAACGTGGCCCCGGCCGTGTCATGCAGCTCGTGGATCGTCGTCTCCTTCCGCGGGCTGCGGCGGGCACCGGCGAGCGTCGCCATGTCGACCGGCGTCCACGGGGGCCGCGACGTGGTCGGTTTGGTCTCCGCGAACGACGAACCCGTCGCTCGCGCGCAGAGCCGTTGCGAGGAGAGCATGCACGCCTTCCCCTGGCAGGGCCCCATGGTGATGGTGGTGTATCGCTTGAGGAGTTCCATGGAGTCGAATCCCTCGACGACCGCTTCCTTCAGCTCCTTGTTCGTGACATCCATGCAGAGACACGCGAACTGTTTGCCATCCATCGGAGACGCCTCCGGCGGCAGGATCACGGGGTCTCGCGCGGCCCCAGCCTCGCGGGCGAGCGCTCCGATGCGCTCGACATCCACGTTGTGCCCCACGGCGACCGCCGCCTCCAAGCCGGCCAATCGACCCTGCACGACGGCCGCCTCGCCCGAGCGTGCCCCGGCGACGGCGCCGGCCGCGTGCACGTTCATGGGGAGCTTCACGGGGAGGTACGCCTGCGCCGCGTCGTCGAACGCGAGCTCGGCGCCGGTCATCGCGAGCAGGTTCGTCGATGGCATGGCGAACCCCGACGACACGACCAGGTCGCATGCGATCTTGCGGCCCGTTCGGGCTCCCAACGGCCCCACGGTCACGGCCGTGACGCGTCGGCGGCCGTGCGCGTTCAGGATGGTCTCCCCGGTGATGATCTGGATGCCGTCCATCGGAGACGTTGGGCCGGTGGAACGCAGATCCACCACGGTCACCGCGGCGCCCGCGTCACTGAGGAGCCGGGCGGACGCATACCCTTCGTCGTTCGACGTCAACACGACCGCACGCCGTCCCGGCAGGATGCGGTACGTCCCGACGAGTCGCTCGACGGCTGAGGACAACACGATGCCGGGACGATCGTTGTTCGCGAACACCGCCGACTGCTCGACGGCACCGGTGGCGAACACGATATGTCGCGGACGGATCCGGTAGAGGGTGCGACGGCTCGCGGCCGCCACGAGCGGCCCGTCGAACACCCCGAAGGCGGGCGTGGCGGTCATGATCCGCGCGCCGGCGTCGACCGCGCCGGCGTGCGCCCCCGCATCGGCCTCCGTCTGATCCCGTTGCTCGAGCAGGAGGGTGTCGGCTCCTGCCGCAGCCGCTTCGGTCGCCGCAGCCAGCCCGGCCGGGCCGCCGCCGATCACCAGGACCTCGACGTGGAGGTTCACCACCTCGCGCGGGTCGTGATCCTCGGTGCGAGGAACCGTGCCGAGGCCGGCCTTCGATCGGATGAACGGCTCGACCATGGGCCACGCCCAACGGGGGCGATGGAACACCTTGTAGTAGAAGCCCGGTGGCATCATGAACGACAACGTGTTGAGCCAACCGTGGATATCCCAGCCCGCGGACGGCCAGGCGTTCTGACGCTCGACACGCATGCCGTCTCGCACCGGCTCGGTGCACGCACGGACGTTCGGGATCCCGTCGATCTGCATCAGGCAGTTCGCACACGACGCCGTCATGCAGAGCAGGCCCCGAGGACGGTGGTACTTGAACGAGCGGGAGGTGATCGTGACACCCGCGGCGGCGAGCGCCGACCCGACGGTGTCCCCCTCGAACGCGCCGATCTTCCGACGCTCGAAGGCGATCGTGACGGGACGGTCCCGACGGATGCCCTCTCCCGGGGTCTCGGCGAGCCGAGCCGTCATGCGGGAGCCTCCTCACGCTCGGACGGCCAGTACGTCCGGCGGATCTCGTTCGTCGACGTGTGTCGTTCGGCCAGGAACCACTTGCGACATCCGTAGCTGTGCAGCCACCACTCCGTCTGCCATCCGTTCACGTTGCGACGGAAGTAGAGGTATCCGGCCAGCTCCCGATCGTCGGCCTGCGGGCCGGCACGGCGAGTCGTCTCACCGCCGTAGCCGAACTCCAGCGCTTCGCGCGGACCACAGTTGGGACAGTCGATGAGGAACGTCACCGCCGAACGTTACCGCCGAAGCCTCGAGGCACGCACCCTCCGGGGCGTCGCCCTGGGCCGCATTTCACGCATCGCGTGTGTGCGCTTCGCATACGAGGGTCAGTTACGGGGCGTATGGCGGAAGCCACACGAGGCATCCGGCGCTCTCCCGGACCGCTCTGATCGCGCGGCGATAGATCCTGGGCGTGAGCTCACGCGGATCCGAGCCGAATACCAGCACCGCGGGGCGGCGTTCGGAGGTCAGCTGCAACAGGGCTCGGACAGGTCGAGGGCTCCTGATCCGCAGTCGTTCCACCACCACGCCGAGCGACCGAGCGAGCGCCGCCGATCGACGCAGCGACTCCGAAACCTCCGGCGTGAACTCCTCGAGCGCGTCGTAGCCGAGGATCACCGAAAGTCCGAGCGGTTCCAGGACGGTGATGTTCGCGACGATCAACGGTTGGCTCGATGTGACGGCGCTGTCGACGGCGAACGCTACCGCGGCGTCATCGAAAGGCGCACCCAGCGTCGCCAGCAGGATGGGCCGTCCTCCTGCACGTTGGTCGAGATCGCCCTGCCCCCCGCTCGTGCGCGTGAGGACGTCCACCGTGCTACTCCGGCTCCAGTTGCCACCGCGGGAGGTTGCGGGCGCGTTGCCGAACCTTCTTACGCCAATGGGGCATGTAGACGAGGAACCAGAACCCCATGACGAGGAGCGCCATGGGCAGGAAGCGTCGGCCGACAGCGATGAAGACCACGGCGAAGACGAGCCCCACGGCGACGCTCGCGATGATCACCTGCAGTCGATATCGCCGCATCTCACGCATGATCCCCCAGTACTCGGCCTCCGGGATCTGCGTGGTGTTCCATCGTCGCGCGCACGTGGGACAGCTCCATACGTCGCCGTAGACCACGTGCTCCACCTCGCCGCAATCGCAACGAACCGTGATGGGTGCTCCCCGCATCCACGGAGTCTACGCCGCTCCATCGTGTGGGGAATCACCACTCCTGGTGCCACCACATGGACGGTGACGACGTGCTCGCCGATGGAGAGATCGCGTCGGCGCGGCGAACCATTGAACCACTCCTCAGCCTCGTGCTATACCGCGCACGGACACTGACGGGGGTTCCTTCATCTAAGGGAGGTGTCACTTGGCTGAGGCAGCCATCGAGGAGCGTCAACTCCTCAAGACGCTCCATTGGTACGACGGGTTCGTCATCGCTTTGTGTCAACCGGCGTTCCTCCTCGGCTCGCTCGGCTTCACGTTGGGCACCATCGGTGCGTGGGGGTCGATCATCCTGTGGGGCATCTCGGCCACCGTCGGACTCCTGCAGAACTTCATCTACTCGGAGAGTGCGACGATGTTCCCGGACAAGCCCGGCGGCATCGCGCTCTACGCGCACGAGGGCTGGCGATCGCGCTTCAATCTCTTCGGCCCCATCGCAGCGTTCGGGTACTGGATCGGCTGGTCCGTCGTGCTGTCGTTCGTCGGCAACATCGTCGGAGCGCTCATCGTCGCCGAATGGTTCCCGCAGTCCGGGGACGGCGTGGATGATTCCTTCTTCAACCTGGGGTTCGCGGACTTCGGCTTGGCACAGCTCATCGCCGTCGTCGTGATCCTGGGTGTCTGGCTCTTCAACGTGCTCGGGGTGAAGCCGTCGCTGGCGGTGGGGTACGTGACCGGCGCGCTGCTGATGCTTCCGCTCGTGATCTTCATCGTCATGCCGTACCTCACGGGGGACTGGTCAGCATCGAACCTCGAGTACGTTCACAACGCCGGTGACCCGTCGCTCGGCTTCAGCGATCTCTCGGTCGCACTGATGTGGCTGTTCATCATGTGTTGGTCCGCGTACGGGATCGAGGTCTGCGCGACCTTCGCACCCGAGTACCACGACACGAAGCGGGACACGGCGCGAGCCCTCAAGAGCGCCGCGGTCTTCTCGCTCTTCGTCTACACGTTCCTGCCGCTCGGCCTCGGCGGCGTGGTGGGCTCCACCGGTGACTACGGCAGCTTCTACGTCGCGGCGATGAAGACGATCGCGGGCGATTTCATCGGTGGGGTGGGGGTCATCTGCCTCATCGCGCAGCCTCATCCTGGCCATGAACACGGCAACGGCGGATGGCGGTCGGGCGCTGTACGGGATCGCGCGCGACGACATGACCATCAAGTGGCTGTATCACCTCAACAGCCGTCACGTGCCCGGCCCGCGGGATGACCGTGGACATGGTCGTGAACATCGGTCTGCTGTTGCTGCTGGGCGCCAACAACTTCGTGATCCTGTACATCTCGAACATCGGCTACGTGTTCTGCCACGTGCTCGCCCTCACCGGGTTCCTGCTGCTTCGGAAGGACCGGCCGAACTGGCCGCGTCCCATCAAGGTGGGTGGCCCGTGGCTGGTCGTCGCGGGGCTGCTCGCTCTGTTCAACCTCGTTCTGGTGGTCTACGGGGTCTACGACCAAGACCTCGCCGCCTACATCGGCTTCTACGAGTTCACGGGGCTCCCGCTGTTCCTGGGCCTCGGAGTGCTCGTCGCGTCGGTGCTCATGTACTTCTACCGGCGCGTGGTGGAGGACAAGGCGAAGATCACGTTCCGAGACAGAGACGTTGCCACGATGCCCAACGAGGAGCAGATGGCGCTGCTCCGTGAGGAGGGGGCCTCGGTACTAGGAGCCGCGGTCGGACGTCGGAAAGGGGCGGGGCACCGCCCCTTTCCTGTCTGAGAAGGCGATGGCCAGCCGCGTTGCCTGAGGCATCGCCGGCGAACCTACGATGGGGCCGATGGTCGAGCCCGCACATGTGGAGGTAAGCATGGCCGAGAAGATGTGGGGGTCGGAGCCGTTCTGGGGACTCGGGTACGAGTGGGACCCCGATTGGGTCTACACCGAACGCCAGAAGGAGATCCGCTCCAAGCTGATCGAGCTATGTGAGACCGAGCTCCGCTCCAACGCGAAGCGGTTCGACGACGAGCTGATGTTCCCCCGTCGGAACCTGGAGCTCCTGGGAGAGCAGGGCTTGCTCGCCCTGACGGTGCCCGAGGAATACGGCGGACTCGGCGAGAACCACGTCGCGTATTCGATGGTCTGCGAGACGATCGCGCGCTACGGCTGTGCGTCGACGGCCATGTGCTACGTGATGCACATGGGCGCGGTGAACGCGATCATGCTCCGGGCCACGCCCGAACTGATCGACAAGTACATCCGTCCGCTGAACAGCGGCAAGCTGGGAACGCTCTCCTATTCGGACCCTGAGACCGGATCGCACTTCTGGTACCCCATCTCGTCTGGGGCGACGCGTTCGAACGGCGGCTACAAGGTCCGCAAGAAGGCATCGTGGACCACCTCGGGTGGGTTCGCCGACTTCTACGTCGTGCAGACGACGAGCCCCGATTTCACCGGCTACGACGACCTCTCCGTGTTCGTGGTCGACGGCGAGCACGTGAAGTCCCAGCCATCCCTGTGGGACGCCCTCGGGTTGCGGGGCAACCAATCGGGCCCGATCGAGATCGACGATGTCGAGATCCCCGGCGAACAGCTCGTCGGACCGACGGGAGATGGAGCCACCTCGAACGACGAGTCGGTCGATCCCTGGTTCCTGATCGGGTCGTCCTCCGTGTGGAACGGCCTGGCGCTCGGCGCCATCGATATCGCGAAGCGTCACACCACGCGGAAGAAGCATGTCGATGTGGGCCTGCGCGTCGCGGACTATCCCACGATCCAGGACTACGTCGGTGAGGCCGTGATGGACACGAACGCCTCCCGGCTGTTCACGCTGTCGGTCGCCCAGGCCATGGACGGCGCGACCGAGGGGAACACGAGGAACCCCGGCCCCGGTGAGCTCGCACGTGGCAACTTCTTGCACTGGGCATGGCAGATCAAGTTCGAGGCCGCCAAGAACGTCGCCCACGTCGTGGACAAGATGCTGCACGCCTGTGGAGGATCCGGTTACAAGCGGGACATGGAGCTCGAACGGTACCTGCGCGACGCGAAGGCCGGGTGGGTGATGGGTCCCACGAACGAGGTGCTGCGCCAGTTCGTGGGGAAGGCCGTGCTGCTCGGGTTCGACGCGTTGGACTACTGGAACCAGTCCTACAACCGCCGCTCGGTGGAGAACGAGGTGAAGAAGCTCGACGCCAAGGGCAAGCGGCAGCTCGCGGAAGAGCTGATGGCGCAAGCGGAGCAGGACGAGACCAAGGAGCCGGCCAACAAGGCGTAGATCATGGCGATCGAGACCACCCGTCCGAAACTCCTCCTTCCCGGATTGCGCCCGCCGGACCCATCCCTCGAGCTCTACCGGGTGCGTCCGGGTGGGGCCACGGTCCTCGCCCTGAACCCCGACGATCGGTTCACCGTGATCGACCGCGACGGCGGACAGGTGGCGGAGGTGACGACGCTGTCACCCGATGGCCTCGATGCCGCCGACGCCATCGGGATCCGCGGTGAGGCCCCGGCCACGGTCCTGCGTGGGCTGATCGCTTCGCTCAACGACGACGCTCGAGAGATCGTCGCTGAGCTGACGGGCCGTGGACTCAACCCGACGGACGCCATGGCGGCGATCCTGTTCGGGGAGTGGTCGGAGCCCGGATCGTCGCAGGCGTTCACCGCGGACCGTCCGATCCTGATCATCATCGGGGCTCCTGCCGGGCGGATCGTGGACGGCGCTTCCCCACCGAGCGACCTGATCGTGGAGGTCCGGCGCGCGACACCACGGACCCACGACGAGGTGGAACTGCCTGCCCCGTTGGCCGAGCCGAGGCTTGACTTCCGCATCGACAGTTCCACCGCGTCGAGCTACGAGGTGAAAGCGGGAGAGTTCATCCAGATCATCGACGTCGAGGGACGGCAGTGCTCCGACTTCCTCGCGTTCCATCGCCGCAAGCTCGAGGAGGGAGTGGAGCGAGGCCTGGACGCCACGGTCACCCGAACGCTCATGGGCAATGCCTACCCGACACCCGGTCTCACGGGCAAGTTCTACGACGCCGACATGGTGGCGCTCGTCGAGGTGGTCCGCGACACCGTCGGACGCCACGACACGTTCGCCTTGGCGTGCAACGCGAAGTACTACGAGGACATGGGTTACCCCGGCCACGTGAACTGCACCGACAACTTCAACGTGCAGGTGGAGCCGTACGCGATCGCCGCACGCAAAGGCTGGCCGGCCCTGAACTTCTTCTTCAACACCGCGTTCAACGCCGACAACCTCCTGGTCACCGACGAGCCTTGGTCGCGACCCGGCGACTACGTGCTCCTGCGTGCACTGACCGATCTCGTCTGCGCCTCATCGGCCTGCCCCGACGACGTGGATGCGGCCAACGCTTGGGATCCGACCGACATCCACGTTCGCGTCTACGGAGCCGATCACCGGTTCTCGAGGGCGATCGCCCATCGCGTGACCCCCGATGCCGAGGCGGTACTCACGAAGAGGACGACGTTCCATCCGCGGATCGAACCGCTCACCCGGAACCTCGTCGAATACGCGGGCTACTGGTTGCCGACGCATTTCAACGGCGAGGGCGCGATCGCGGAGTACTGGGCCTGTCGCAACGACGCGGTGGTGATGGACCTCTCGCCGCTGCGGAAGTTCGAGATCCTCGGGCCAGACGCCGAGGCCCTCATGCAGGCGACCATCACCCGAGACGCCCGGAAGCTCTCCGTGGGTCAGGTCGTGTACACGGCCGTGTGCAACGAGTCCGGCGGGATGATCGACGATGCCACGGTCTTCCGGTTGGGCCAGGACAACTTCCGCTTCATCGGCGGTGACGACTACGACGGGGTCTGGCTGAAGGAACACGCGGAGCGAGCCGGCCTTCGCGTCTGGGTGAAGCCCTCGACCGATCAGCTCCATAACCTGGCGATCCAAGGTCCCCGCAGTCGCGAGATCCTCGGTCGGTTCGTCTGGACGCCGGACTCGCAGCCGTCATTGAGCGAGCTCACGTGGTTCCGGTTCCTCGTGGGTCGCATCGGCGCATCCGACGGCGTGCCGATCATCGTGTCGCGGACCGGCTACACGGGCGAGCTCGGCTACGAGGTCTGGTGTCACCCGGACGATGGTCCCGCCGTCTGGGATGCCGTCTGGGATGCCGGCGGCGCCGAGCCACCGACGCCGTTCGGGCTGGACGCGCTCGACATGGTGCGGATCGAAGCGGGACTGATCGTGTCGGGCAACGAGTTCGACGACCAGGTCGATCCGTTCGAGGCGGGCATCGGGTTCACCGTGGACCTCAAGAACGACGAGGACTTCGTCGGACGTGCGGCGCTGATGGAGCGATCCGCGCACCCACAGCGCGTGCTCGTGGGCCTGCAGCTCGAAGGCAGTGAGGTGGCCGCGCACGGCGACGCGGTGTACGTGGGCCGCCAGCAGGTCGGGGTCGTCACCAGCGGGACGCGGTCCCCGGTGCTCAAGACGAACATCGCCCTCTGCCGGGTCGCGGTGGGCTACCGAGACCTCGGCTCGGAGCTCGAGGTGGGCAAGCTGGACGGACTCCAGAAGCGGATCCCGGCCACCGTCGTGCGCTTCCCGTTCTACGATCCCGAGAAGACGAGACCGCGGTCGTAAGGGCGGGCCAGTGATCGACGCATTCACCTCGGAACAGGTCGACGCGTTCCATCGAGACGGATTCCTCATCGTCGATGAAGGGCTCGTGTCGGACAAGGCGCTCGAACTGCTGCGGGAGCGGTACGAGCGCCTGTTCGACGGCGAGTACGAGACGGGGATCAAGCCCGACGAGGTCAACTGGGTGAAGGGGCGCGATCCCGAGGACCGGACGCGGCAGATCTGCAACGGGTGGCGAGCCGACAACGTCATCGCTGCGCAGGTGTTGTCGGCGCGTACCGGAAGGCTTGCGTCCCAGCTGATGGGGTATCGCGGCGTGCGACTGCTCCAGGACAACTGCCTCTGGAAGCCTCCCGGCACCAAGGCGATCGGCTTCCACCAGGACGGATCGTATGCCGACTACCTGGTGCCGCCAGAGATGATCACGTGTTGGATCGCCTTGCACGACACCCAGCCCGGAGCGGGACCGATCGAGTACGTCCGAGGCTCGAACCACTGGCCGCGATCGGCACCGGTCCGATCGCAGTTCCATGCGCCCGATGACTGGCTCGCCGGTGCTCGGGCGGCGGCGCCGGAAGGAACGGGGATGGACACGGTACCCGTCGTCGTCAAAGCGGGCGGAGGTTCGTTCCATCACAACCTCACGTGGCACGGGTCGTCACCGAACACGAGCGGAACCGTCGCTCGGATGGCGCTCGTCTCGCACATGCTCCCGACCGAGGCACGGTTCCATCCGACGAACGCGGACCTGATCTATTCTCGCTATCGACGCCACGGTGACCTGTCCATGGACGAATCGTTCTTCCCCGTGATGTGGGACGAGACCGGCGCACGGACGTCCTGGCTCGCCGAACTTCCCGACCTGGAGGGTTGACTCAGTCGCCGCGCAGACGCGCGGCGAGGACCTGGAGCATCGCCCACGCAGCTCGCGGCTCCCGCTCCAGCGCATCTCGGACGACCTCGCGAGAGAGCCTGAGGGTCCGAACGGCCGTCTCCGCGACGACGTCGGCGCTCCGTGGTCGCCCATCCAGCACGGCGACCTCACCGAAGAACTCCCCTTCCGCGAGTGTCTCCAAGGCCCGACCACCGCGCTCCACTCTCACGCGCCCCTCCAGGATGACGTGGAGGTCATCGCCGGGATCGCCCTGTCGGACGATGGTCTCTCCCGCGTGGAACGTGCGCGCCTCCCCCGACGCGAGGATCGGCTCCAGGAGCTCGGGCGAGAGCGTGGAGAAGACCGGAGCCTTCGCGAGGAGTTGTTCGTACTGCCCACCATGGAACAGGAGCGGGGTCCCCGTGCCGTACCGCGCATATTCGACGCGACCGAGGAACAACGAGTGGTCCCCACCCCAGTACGAACGCTCTGCCCGCGCGACCAGATGCGCGAGTGCGCCGTCTACGAGCGGCGTGTCGTGGATCACGGTGAACCCCGCCTCAGGCGCTCGGTCTCCCGGCCTTCCCGCGAAGTGATCCGAGAGTTCGCGCTGGTCGTCGGCCAGCACGTTGACACCGAACCGAACACCCTCGCGCAGGAGGGCATTCATCTTCGCTCGCTTGTCGACCGAGATCAGCACGAGCGGCGGCTTGAGCGAAACCGACATGAACGCGTTGGCGGTCATCCCGTGGACCTGGTCGCCGGCCTGCGTCGTGATGATCGTGACGCCTGTCGCGAACATGCCGAGCGTGCGCCGGAACGCGACCGCCGGATCGTCACCCTCCTCCCCCGCGATCTCGAGCAGCTCTTCGTCGGGCACATCGTCGAATGGCGATTCGGCGATCTCCGGCGCCCCCAGGATCACCCTCCCGGTCGCCGGAACCTCGAACTCACCGGGGAGCTGATCGTGCGGTGCCATCCGGATCAGCTCCAGGGGAACGGCGAGTGGCTGACGGGATGGAGCCTGCCCTCGGCGTAGCGCGAGAACCGGAACGGCTCCAACAACGACTGCGGCTCGCCCATGAGCTCGTTCGCTACGAGCGCTCCGATGCCGATCATCTTGTAGCCGTGGTTCGAGTCCGCGACCACGTAGGTGTTCTGGTGGAAGACATCGAAGACCGGGAAGCTGTCGGGCGTGAAGGCCCCGATCCCGCCGGACGGGGTCTTGTGGAAGAGCCCCCGCTTGCCCTCGAACCGCTTGTGGCAGTGAGCGAGTGCCGACGTCCACATGCGCTCGAAGTCGGGTCCGACGACGTACTCTGTCGACAGCGGTCCGTACGGGTCGACAGCGACATCGTCGGCGGACTGCTCCACCACCCAGGGCATCGCACCACCCTGCACCCCCCCGAAGTTGAAGTCGGGCTTGTAGTAGATGCCCCATAGCTCCTCCGTCACGACCGAGCCGTCGGCGTCGTCGATCAAGGGGGCGTCGGTGTCGACGTGGATGACGGGAGGCATCTGACCATCGTTCGTGGTCAGGTAGCTGGGGTCGACGCCGAGCGTTCCCTCCACCAGGCACCAGTAGGTCCACATCGGCCGCTCGTAGACGTTCCCGTCGCGGCCCATCACCGGCACCGTCGCCGGCAGGTCCAGCATGTGCCAGAAGTCTCTGACCCAGGGACCGGCAGCGACGATCAGCTGATCGCATGCGACGTCGCCTCGATCGGTCGCCACACCCGTCACCGCCCCGCCGTTCAGATGGAGCCCCACCACCTCGACGGGCGAGATGATCTGTACCCCAAGGGATTCGGCCTTAGCCGCCAGGCCCAGCATCGACGGCATGTTGTGGGCGTATCCGCCCTTCTTCTCATGGAGAACGGCGGTGATGTTCTTCGCCTGCCAGTCGTGGAACAGACCTTCCATGTACAGACGACACTCCTGCTCGCCCTCGATGAGCTCGGACGGATAGCCGATCGCGCGCTGCTCCTCGTGGATCTGGGCCACGTCGGCATGCATCACCTCGGGAGCGATCTGCAGGTATCCGACGGGGTGATAGTGGAACGCCGCCGGATCGGACTCCCAGACGCTCACGGAATGCGCCATGAGCTCGCGCATGGCGGGTTGGAAGTAGTTGTTCCGGATGACGCCGCACGCGATCCCCGATGGGCCCGCACCGATGCCGGTCTTGTCCAGCACGACCACGTCGGCGCCCGACCCTCGGCCGCGCGCTTGCAGCTCCTTCGCGAGGTGCCACGCCGTCGAGAGCCCGTGAACACCCGCACCGATCACCACGTACTTCGCGCTGTCGGGAACCGCGGTCATCCGGTGGATCGCTCCATCCTCGAGGGGCAGACGCAGAACAACGTGCCTTGCGGGTCGGCCATGGTGGTCCATCGGATGAACCCCGAGGACGTCTCGTCGACGACCCACTCGACCGATGCTCCCAGCGCCTGGAGGCGCACGACCTCCGCCTCCGGATCGTCGACCCGCAGATCCATATGCACCGGTGTCTTGTCCGGCGACACGCTCTGCACGCGTTGGATCACGAGACGCGGCCTGGCGTCACCGGGTGGCGGTCCAAGGACGATGTACGGCTCGCGCGTGTACATGCGGTCGTAGCCGAGTGCCGCCTCCCAGAACGAGGCGATCGGGTCGGGATCGACCGCGTCGATCGTCACCTCGATCGACGCGGTCATCGGGTGGCCTCGACGGCGTCGCGCTCCTCCGAACGCCGGGCCGCCGCCCGGACGAACGCACGCCAGATCCCGAACGTCGACGCATCGGCCCGCCACTCTTCGTGGAGTTCCCATTGCACGCCCAGCACGAACGCCGTCGCCGCCGGCATCTCGATCGCCTCGACGACTCCGTGCGGTGCCCACGCGACCGCTCGGACCCCTTCTCCCAGAGCCAGCACCGCCTGGTGGTGATAGCTGTCGACCACGGCTCGCTCGCCGAGATGCTCGGACAGCAGCGACCCCGGATCGATCTCGATCGGATGCGTCGGATGAGCGGGGGGTTCGCGCCCCTCCAACGTCGCCGCCACCAGCGCGCGCCATTCGTCCCACTTCGCTCCGGGGTGATCGGCGCCGCCTTCCGGGAACTCCTCGAGATCGCCGTACAACGTGCCTCCGAACGCGACGTTCACGATCTGACACCCGCGGCAGATCCCGAGCAGCGGGACACCTCCATCGACCGCGAGACGCGCGTAGGAGAGCTCGATCTCATCGAGGAAGGGAGAACTCTCGCCCTGGAGGGCATGCGGGATCGCTCGGCCGTACCGGTGCGGCTCGATGTCCCTGCCCCCGGCAAGCACGAGGGCGTCCACCCGTTGCACCAGCTCGATCCGGTCGGCCTCGCGTTCGTAGTACGGCAACAGGACCGGCAGCGCCCCCGCAGCGAGCAACGGCCGCCCGTACCCGAACCCGTAGTAGTCGCCGTAGTCGGCGAACCCTTCGGAGATCCCGACGATGGGGCGGCTCGCGTCCACGTTCGCGAGCCTCAGTGTCCGGCCGGCCGTTCCCAGCCTTCGAGGGTCGGCGCGTGGTAATCGGTGCCGACCATCTCCGACCCCTCCACCCAGGATCCCAACATCGGCTGAGGGAACTTCGCGTGCGGTCCCTTCAGCTGGATCCCGTAGGAGTTCCCGCTGATCAGGTGCTTCATCAGCACCTTCCTGGCGATCTCGTCGCCGCGCCCGGCCGGGATCGGGAAGTAGATCTTGAGGAAGGAGTTCGAGTAGCGGTCGAACACGGCCGGCATGCCGTCCTCCTCGAGGAGGTGGATGTCCTCCAGCCAGTTGATGTCTTCACCGGGCGTCAGCGCGAGCAGATCGATGTCGTCGAGCAGCGAAACATCCTCCTGATACGGGAAGCGGTGACCCGCGAGCTCCTCGGCATCGAGCTTCGCATTCGTCGACAGGTGCGGTTCAGGCATGTTGGTCTCCAGCCATCGCGATCTCCTAGACGCCGGGCATCTGGCCGCTGTCGGCCAGGTACTTCTCCATCATGGTCTTGATCTCGTTGAGCGTGGCCTCCTCGGTCACGCCGGGGACGTAGTTCGTTCCCGCGAGGGGCACCTTGGCCATCGCAGCCGCCTCGACGGTCAGCGCACAGAGATCTTCGGGCTCGAGGGAATGCACGTCGGTCTTTCCACACGCGCGCGCCATCATCTGGAGCTCCATGGTCATCGCGGTGAGGATGTTGTAGACGCGCAGCGCCCCCTCGTCGACGTCGAGACGCTTCCTCAGCTCGGGATCTTGGGTGGTGATCCCCACAGGGCATCTCCCGGTGTGGCAGTGATAGCACTGCCCCGCGGGAACCCCGACGGTTCCTTCGTAGTCGGTGACCCCCGGGATCTCCTTGTTGCAGTTGAGCGCCATGAGGCCGACGGTGCCGATCGCGATCGCGGTCGCACCGAGCGCGATGCATTTCGCGACATCGGCGCCGTTGCGGATGCCGCCGGCCACGACCAGGTCGATCTCATCGGCCAAGCCGACGTCCTCGAGCGCGCGCCGTGCCTCGGGGATCGCGGCCATCAACGGGATGCCCGTCTCCTCGGCCGCGATGTGCGGCCCCGCTCCCGTGGAGCCCTCCGCACCGTCCAGATAGATGATGTCCGGCCCGCACTTGGCCGCCATCCGAACATCGTCGTAGACGCGCGCAGCCCCGAGCTTCAACTGGATCGGGATGCGGTAGTCCGTTGCCTCGCGGATCTCCTGCACCTTCAGCGAAAGGTCGTCCGGCCCCAGCCAGTCGGGATGCCGTGCCGGAGAACGTTGATCGATCCCCGCGGGCAGCGAGCGCATCTCGGCCACCTGCTCGGTGACCTTCTGGCCCATCAGATGCCCACCGAGTCCGACCTTGCATCCCTGACCGATGAAGAACTCACACGCGTCGGCGAGCATCAGGTGGTGCGGATTGAATCCGTACCGGCTCTGGATGTTCTGGTAGTACCACTTGGTCGACAGGTCTCGCTCGGGTGGGATCATGCCCCCCTCCCCCGAACATGTGGCGGTCCCCGCCATCGATGCGCCTTTGGCGAGCGCCATCTTCGCCTCGAGCGACAGGGCGCCGAAGCTCATGCCGGTGATGTAGATGGGGATGTCGAGCTCGATCGGGTGCTTCGCGAATCGCGCCCCGAGCACCGTCTTCGTCTCGCACTTCTCGCGGTAGCCCTCGATGACGAATCGCGTGAGCGTTCCGGGCAGGAACATCAGCTGGTCCCAGTGCGGGATCGGCTTGAACATCGAGAACCCACGCATCCGATAACGACCGAGCTCGGACTTCACGTGGATGTCGTTGATGACCTCCGGCGTGAAGATCCTCGAGTGACCGAGGACGTTTTCCGGAGAGGAGACGTCTTCCATCTGCGGGTTCTCCTCCTTCAGATGACGAGCTTCCGCTCGCTCGGCTCGAGGTTGTCGTAGTTGTAGAGCTGCTTGCCGCACACGAACTTCTGGAACGACGACGGCTTGTCCAACCCGTAGATCGAGAACTTGCGATCGATCAGCTCGGTGTCCGCGTCGGTCCATTCCCCTTCGACGCAGTCGATGCCGAGCGATGCCACCTTGCCACCGACGTAGATCTCGCCGTCGTACATCGAGTCGCCCAGCCCGGGCCCAACGTCGCCGCAGATGATCTGGCGTCCGCGCTGCATCATGAACCCCGTCATCATGCCGGCGTCGCCGCCGACGATGATCGTGCCGCCCTTCTGGTCGATACCGGTCCGTGCCCCGACGCTCCGCTTGACCACGAGGTCCCCGCCGCGGATCGCGGCGCCCGCGAGCGAGCCCGCGTTCTTCTCGATGACCACCACACCGGACATCATGTTCTCGCACACCGACCAGCCCACGCGGCCATCGACCACGATCTCCGGCCCGTCGATGACGCCGAGCCCGAAGTACCCGAGGCTCCCGGCGAAACGGATCGAGCACCGCTGCAAGATCCCCACACCGATCGAGTGTTTCGCGCCCGGGTTCAGCACCGTGACGTCGCGGATCCCCTGTTCGTAGATCAACCAGCGGAGCTCGAGGTTGATCTGGCGCGTGGTGAGCGATGCGGCGTCGAACACGGCCTTCCCGTCCGAGATCTCGGAGACCTTCGCGACCTCGGCGTTCGGCTCGGCCAGACCTCTCGCGTCGTACGTGATGCGGCGCTCGCCTACCGTGTCCACACGAGCACCTCCCCTTCGTACGGATCGATGGTGTCGATCTCGTGGTCGATCAGCGCGCGGATCGCGATCTCCTCCGATGCCATCGCGACCAGCTCGTCGGACTCGTACAGGACGAGCGGCTTCGCCGCCATCTCGTCCTTCGCGACACCGAGGCCGTCCTTCGTGACGGCCATGTACGTGAACACGCCGTCCAGATCTTCCATGCTCTGGTCCATGGCTTCCTTCAGGTCGGAGCCCTCGGCCATCTTCTCCGCCAGATAGACCGCGATGATCTCCGAGTCGCATTCCGACTGGAACCGGTGTCCCGAGCGCTCGAGTCGCCGCTTCCATTGGAAGTAGTTCGTCAGCTGGCCGTTGTGCACCACGGCGACGTCGGAGAACGGGTACGCCCAATACGGGTGGGCGCCGGAGATATCCACGTCGGACTCCGTGGCCATCCGCGCATGGCCGATCGCGTGCGTCCCGTCGAACCCGCCCAGCTTGTACAGATCCGAGACCTCTTGGGCATCCCCCAGGTCCTTCACGATCTCGAGCGAATGACCGAGCGAGAGGATCTCGCACCCGGGAACGTCCTCGAGGTAGTCGGCCAAGGCCTTGAGGTCGCCCTCGTACCGAACCTTCGCGCGGTAGGCGTACTCCGTCTCGCGCTCGACGCGATCGATGGACGCGCCGATCTTATGCAGCCGCGACTCCACCTCTTGGCGATGCCGATCGAGCCGCTCCTTGAAATCGAACCCGCGGGGGTCGTTCGCGTCCGCGAGCTTGAACCGGATCACCACGAAGTCGCTCTCCGGACCGAACAGCGCGAAGCCGGTCGAGTCCGGCCCTCGGTGCTTCATCGCCTGCAGCATCCGCGTCATCTCGGACCCGACGTCCGCGTTGCCGTCCCGGTGGATGATGCCTGCGATCCCGCACATAGGAGGTGTCGTGCTCCTTTCGGTCTACGGAAGGATGTCGAGGTACTCGCCGATGTCCCAGTCGCTCACCGTGGCGATGAACCGGGTCCACTCGTCGCGCTTGTAGTGCATGAAGACCCGGTACATGTCGCCCGGCAACGCCGATCGGACGACCTCGTCGGCTTCGAGCGCGTCGAGCGCCTCGCCGAGGGTCTCGGGCACCGCGCGCGACCTCTTTGCCTTCCTTGATGGCCTCATAGATGTTGCGCTCCTCCGGAGGGCCGGGGTCGAGGTTCCGCGCCAGGCCGTCCTTCATGGCCATCAACAACGCGGCGAATGACAGGTACGGGTTCACGGAGGAATCGACCGAGCGGTACTCGTAACGCCCGGGCGCGGAGATGCGCAGGGCGGTCGTCCGGTTCTGGAAGCCCCAGTCGGCGAAGATCGGCGCCCAGAAACCCGCGTCCCAGAACCGTCGGTACGAGTTGACGGTGGGCGACGTGATGCACGTGAGCGCCCGCAGGTGCTCGAGGACGCCCCCGATCGCGTTCAGTCCGATCTTGCCGGGGACCCTGGGGTCGTCACCGTCGGGCATGAACATGTTCTCCTCGCCCTGCCACAGCGAGATGTTGTGGTGACATCCGTTCGCCGACACGCCCATGAACGGCTTCGGCATGAAGCACGCGAACGCGTTCATCTCGCGCCCGACCTGACGACAGATCTGTCGGTACGTGGTCAGCCGGTCCGCGGTGAGCTCCGCGCGGTCGAAGTTGAAGTTGAGCTCGAGCTGGCCCGGCGCGTCCTCATGGTCACCCTGGATCATGTCCAGGCCCATCGCTTCGCCGTACTCCATCACCTTGTGGATGATCGGCTGCAGCTCAGAGAACTGGTCGATGTGGTAGCAGTACGGCTTGGTCTTGCCTTCCACCGTCGGCGTTCCGTCGGGATCCGTCTTGAGCCACATCATCTCGGGCTCGGTACCGGCCCGAAGGTGCAGGCCGGTCTCCGCGGTGAAGTCGTCGTGTATCCGCTTCAGGTTCCCGCGGCAGTCGGAGGTGAGGTATGCACCGCCGTCGACCTCTTCCTCTCGCCCCCGGAAGAGCGTGCAGAACACCCTGGCCGTCTTGCGATCCCACGGCAGTACACAGAACGTCTCGACGTCAGCAAGACCGACCAACTCGCGGGCCTCAGGGCCGTAGCCGATGTAGTTCCCGTCCCGGTCGACGAACAGGTTCGCGGTGGAGCCGTAGACGAGTTGGAACCCCTTACGGGCGACGTTCTCCCAATGCTTGGCCGGGATGCCCTTGCCCATGATCCGACCCGTGACGGAGACGAACTGGTAGTACATGTAGGTGACGCCCTCGGCGTCGATCTGCTTGCGAACCTGCGCGATGGCCTCTTCCCGTCCCGGCTGATCGATGAACGCCTCGAGGTCGGTCACTCGGCCTCCCCTTTCGTCTCCGGGGCGACGGCTCTCGCGTCGCCGGACGCCCCACGTGGATGCGCTTCGGGGCGCGCCACATCCTACGCTCCGACCCTCGGAGCGTTCCAACCGAACCCGCCGCACCAAATGTATCCCGACGAGTCACGGCGGCGCCCGCCCACGGCGTACGCACTTCCGCGCCGATAGGTGTGCGGTTCGGCCACACCGGGCAAAGGGCAGATCTCAGCCAGCAGGGACCCGTGGGACGGATTGACGCCGGTAACGCCGTTGGCGTAACGTTCGCCGCCCATGCGCGGCTCGGGCGGCACTGTGGCCACTGGCTCCACACGGAGATCGGCGACCCGCCGCGTGGCCGATGAGCGCGCATACCTCTATCGGATCATCCAGACGATCGGATCCGGTCCGGACCTCGACGCCATCCTCGGCGGGATCGTGCGACTGGCCACCGAGGCCACCGGGTGCCACGCCTGCCTGATCTGGTTCCTGGAGAACGGACGACTGGTGCTCCGATCGTCCTCGGCGCCCTACGAGCACCTCGCCGGCGCGGTGAGCATGGATCTTGACGAGGGGCTGGTGGGCTGGGTCGCCAAGACCCGCCGTTCGGCCTTCATCAAGGAACACGCACTCGAGGACCCTCGAGTGAAGTACTTCCCGGAGTTCGAGGAAGAGCGGTTCCAGTCGCTCGTGTCGGTTCCGATGTTCGGTCGTGGCGGGGACGTGATGGGCGTGATCTCCCTCCACGCTGAGGCGCCTCATGAGTTCGGCGGAGCCGACCTCGAGTTCCTCGAGCACACCGCTTCCCTCATCGCAGGAGCCGTGGAGAACGCCCGTCTGTACGAAGAAGCAGCGGCCCGCGTGGCGCTGCTGACCGATCTCTCGATCCTCCTTCAACGGATCGCTGGGGCGCCGACGATCGAGGACGTCTTCACCACGGTTTCTGCCGGCACGTTGGAACTCCTGTGCGCCGACCGCGTTGAGGTCTACCTCACCGGCGGGGACGATCGCCTGCACCTGCGCGAAGCGAACCCACCTCGCGCCGACGAGCGGTCGATCGACACCCGCACGCTCTGGTACGACGCCCTTCGCGAGCGCCGGGCACCGGGACCCGAGACCGCCCGACACCTCGCGAGGGCACTCTGGGGGGAGGATGCACCGAACTCGGCGATGTTCGCCCCGTTGGTCGCCGGCGATGAGCAGCTCGGGCTCCTCGTGGCCTCCGTTCCGGCACCGATCCCGGGAGTCGACACGGCACTTTCAGCCGTTGCCGCGCATATCGCCGTGACGATCAAGCAGCACCAGCTGATCGAACGACTTCAAGAGACCAACGTCGTCAGGGATTTCTTCCGGGCGCTGGTGCAGGGCGACGCCACCGACGACGACCTGGAAGGCACGAGTCAGCGTCTCGGGTGCGACATCCGTGCCGACCACATCGTGCTTCGTGTGGAGCCATGGCGATGCGCTCGACCCTCGGGGAGGCGCCGTTCCAGTCGGTCCGAGCCCGATCGCCCCCGCTCGGCATGGCGAGATGCCGCTGCGCGGGTGGAAGCGCAGCTGGTCGCGCGCCTCGGCGCGCTCTGCGACCGGACGGACAGCTCACTCGATGCCTTGGTGTCCGTCTCCGAACGCTCCCTCGACGACGTGTTCGCCGGCCTGCGTGAGCTGCCGTATGAGGACGAAAAGGGAGTGTCACTCACCATCGGCGTATCGAACGTGTGTCGAGGGCGATCCTCACTCGCCGAGGGATTCCGTGAGGCCGAGGCTGCCGCGAGCGTCGGAGGACTCATCCGAGGCACGCCGGGAGTGACCGGCTTCGACGAGTTGGGACCGTACCGATACCTGCACTCCCTCGCCGGCGAGGACGACCGTGACAGCGCCCAGAAGCGCCTCGCGCTCTTGGTCGGATATGACCGCAGGCGCGGAACCCAGCTCCTCGACACGCTCGAGGGCTACCTGGACCACCGAGGGAACGTCGTGGGTACATCGCGAGCGTTGTTCATCCACCCGAACACACTGCGACAACGCCTCGATCGGATCCAGCGGGAGTCGGGCATCGATCTGGACCACGAGGATTGGCTCTCGCTCTCGGTCGCGACCAAGGTGGTCAAGCTCGCGAGGATGCGCGGTTCGACCCAGGGATCGTGACCGCCGCTCACACCCGCTCCTAGCCGTCGCAACTTTGGCGGTATCCTCGCGCACTGGCTCGACCAAGGACCCACGCGACCCACCGAGGAGCCATCACGTGAAGAGCGGACTCGAGATCGCCCAGGAAGCCGTACTCAGACCGATCGCGGACGTCGCCGCCGACGCCGGACTTCTGCCCGACGAGGTCGAGCAGTTCGGTCGATCCCGGGCCAAGGTCGAGCTCTCGGTGCTCGAGCGACTCGCGGGTACGCCCGACGGGAACCTCGTCATCACCACCGCCATCACGCCGACGAAGGCCGGCGAAGGCAAGACGACGACCTCGGTCTCGCTGACCCAGGGCCTCGGGAAGATCGGGAAGCGACGTGGCGCTGTGCCTTCGGGAGCCGTCGATGGGCCCGGTCTTCGGGATCAAGGGCGGCGGCAACGGGGGCGGCTACGCGCAGGTGGTCCCGATGGAGGAGATCAACCTCCATTTCAACGGCGACTTCCACGCGGTGACCGCGGCGCACAACCTGCTCGCTGCTGCGCTCGACGCGTCGATCTACAACGGGAACCCGCTCGACATCGATCCGCAGACCATCACGTGGCCCCGGACCCTCGACGTGAACGACCGCGAGCTGCGCTACACCGTGGTCGGTCTGGGCGGGAAGGTGCACGGGGTCCCACGCGAGAACCAGTTCGTGATCACGGCGGCGTCGGAGATCATGGCCGTGTTCGCGCTCGCGAGCGACCTGCGAGACCTCCGCGCACGGCTCGGGCGGATCGTGGTCGCGGACGACCGGAGCGGCAAGCCCGTCACGGCCGAGGACCTCCGGGTCGCCGGCGCCATGACCGTGATCATGAAGGACGCGATCAAGCCCAATCTGGTGCAGACGCTCGAGGGACAGCCGGTGCTGATCCACGCCGGGCCGTTCGGCAACATCGCGCACGCGAACAACTCGATCATCGAGGACCGGGTCGCGCTGAAGCTGGCCGACTACGTCGTCACCGAGGCCGGGTTCGCGAGCGACCTGGGCTTCCAGAAGTTCTGCGACATCGTGTGCCGCGTCGGCGGGTTCGCGCCCAGCGCCGCCGTGCTGGTGACCACGGTCCGGGCCACGAAGTCGCACGGCGGCATGCCGTTCGCCGAGCTGGCGAACGAGGACCTCGACGCACTGCGGCGCGGCGCCGACAACCTGGCCGCGCACGTCAACATCGTGAAGCGGTACGGCCTGCCGTGCGTCGTGTCGATCAACAACTTCCCCACGGACACCGACGCCGAGGTCCGGCTGATCGAGGAGCTGGCGGTCGACGCCGGCGCCGAGACGGTGGTCGTGAACCGGGCGTTCGCGCAGGGGGGCGACGGCGCGGTCGACCTGGCGAACGCGGTCGTCGAGGCGTGCGAGAAGCCGAACGACTTCCGCTTCCTGACGCCCGGACGGCACGCCGCTCCGCGAGCAGATCGAGGCGATCGCCACGCAGCTCTACGGCGCCGACGGCGTCGACTTCCTGCCCGCAGGCCGAGAAGGATCTCGCGCGGATGGATGCCTGGGGTTCGGCACGCTCCCCGTCTGCATGGCGAAGACGCACCTGTCGCTTGTCGCACGATCCGACCTTGCTCAACCGCCCCTCGGGTTCCGTCTCCCGGTCCGCGGCGTTGGTGCCCAGCGCCGGCGCCGGGTTCGTCGTGGCGCTCTGCGGCGACATGCAGCGGATGCCCGGCCTGGGGAAGACCCCGGCGTTCATGGAGCGTCGACATCGACGAGGACGGGCGAACGGTCGGCTTGTTCTAGCGCCGTAGTCCTCGGCGGCAGCACGCAGAACTCGTTGCCCTCCGGATCCTGCATCACGGCCCACACGTTGCCGGCCTCCTCCGCCCAGTTCCGCAGGGTGGCACCCAGCGCCGCGAAGCCGCTCCACGTCGTCCTCGATCGCGGTGTCGGCGACCAGGTCGAGGTGCACGCGGTTCTTCACCATCTTGTCCTCGGGGACCTCGGTGAAGAACAGCGTCGGCAGATCGGAGTCCTCGGGTGGCTCGACCAGGACGGAGGGATCGTCCTCCGGGTCGTTGACGCCCTCGTCGCGCAGACGCGCGAGCTCGTCCTCGTCGTAGGGCGCGACCGACCACCCGAGCGCCGCGGACCAGAACCGCGCGAGCGGCGCGGCGTCGATGCAGTCGAAGACGATCGAATCGATCTTCACGCAGGCGAGCCTACGCCCGCCGCGGTCAGGACGGAAGACGCAGTTGGAACGCGGTCTGGCTGTCGCGGATCAGCTGGTCCGCGCGCCCGCGGAGCGCGGCGACCTCGTCGAGCAGCGCCGTCGCGCCGCGCCGCGTCCTTCAGCGAGGCCGCGTTGATCTCGACGTTCGCGATCGCGCAGAGCGCGGCGCAGTAGAGGTGCGCCGCGCCCGACACGCCGTCGGACGCGGCCTGCGGGTTGCCCATCGACGTCGCATCCTCCGCCAGCTCCATCAGGTCGACGGCCGCTCGCGCGATCTCGAGCGGAACCGATGCGGCGTGCTCGTATCCGGCCTGGATGGCCGCCGACCGCGCCGCCTTCTCCTCGTCGGTCTCCTTCGGCATCTTGAACGCGGCCATCACGCCATCGAACGCATGGGCGTCGCGATCCGCCAGCTCCAGGAAGCCCGGTCCGCGCGTCATCGGCTCGCTCCACCAACGCGCGCATCCGATCGTCCAGGTCCTCGAACCCCTGCTTGCCCACCGTGAGCCGGCCGACCATCGCGATCAGCGCCGCGCCCGTCGCTCCGGACGATCGCCCCCGCCGCGCCCGCCGCCCGGGGTCGGCGCATCCGACGCCAGGACCTCCAGGAACCCCTCCACGCGTCAGGCCCGCCAGCCGATCGTCCGTCACGCGTCACTCCTCTGTCCGTGGCGGCCACCAGCCGCTCCAGGATCTGACCGTCGGGTTCGAACCCGCGCGAGACGAAGGTACTCCACGTCGCCGGCCGCGAGCGCCGACTGCCGGCACCAGACCCACGATCTCGCACTCCGTGATCCGCAGGCCGTGGCCGGCGGCGCGCTCCGCCACGGCGTCGAACGCCGCGCGCAGGCCCGGTCACCTCGTGGTCGACCAGGTTCATCGACACGGTGACGATGCCACCACGCTCGGGCACGGCGAACGCGATCGCGCGGAGGGCGGGCAGGCCGCCCGACGACTCGCGCACGCCGCGCGCGATCTCCTTCGCCGCCGTCTCGTCGGTGCCGTCGAGGTAGACGTTGAACGCCACGAGCGGCTTCCGCGCACCGACCGCGGTCGCTCCCGCCCGTCCGATCGCGTGCGGCCCGAAGTCGGGGAGACGCTCGCCGCGCGCGACGGCGTCGCGCAGCCCCTCGAACTCGCCCTTGCGGACCTCGGCCAGCGACGCTCGCTCGGGCGAGAGCGCGGCCCGGTCGTACAGGTAGACCGGTATGTCCAGCGTCTCCGCCAACGCCCGGCCGAAGTCGCGCGCGAGCGCGACGCACTCGTCCATGGTCACGCCGCGGACCGGCATGAACGGGATCACGTCGGCCGCGCCCATCCGCGGGTGACCGCCGTGGTGCGCGGACATGTCGATCCGGCGCACCGCCTCGGTCGGCCCCGGCCATCGCGCTCGCACGCACCGCGTCGGGCGCGCCGAGGACGGTCGTGTCCAGGCGGTGATGGTCGCGATCGGCCTCCGCGTAGACGACGCGCGCTCCCGGCACGCGGAGCGCGATCGACGATCGCGTCGATCACGTCGGCACGGCGGCCCTCGCTGAAGTTCGGCACCACGCCCATCACGGGCTCATCGCTCATGCCGCGAAGGATACGGTCCTCGCGCATCCGCGCGAGGCCCGTATCTGCCGGCGTCAGCCCGGCGACGTCAGACGCGCGGGCGCTGCTTCTCCGGGTCGAACAGGCTGAGCGGAGCGACGGTCGCGACCGCACCGCCCGACCTCGACCTTCTCGCCGTCGGTCGCCGCAGCCGTGTCCAGGACCGCGAGCGCGATCGTCCCGAGCCGCGGCGAGACGACCGGCGACGTGACGGTGCCGACCTCCTCGCCGTCCTTCGTCACGGCGGCCCCGGCCTCCGGGCCGGCGTCGCCCTCGATCTGCAGCGTCTTGAGTCGCTTCGGCGGGGTCGCCGCCGACCGCCGCGAGCGCCTCGGAGCCGACGTTCTCGGTCCCCTGCTTGATGAACCGGTCGAGCGACACGTCGTACGGCGAGGTCTCGCCGGGCTGGTAGTCGAGCGCGATGATGATGAGGCCGGCCTCGACGCGCGCGATGTCGATCGCCTCCAGACCGAACGGCTTGCCGCCGGCCGCGATCAGCGCCTGCCACAACGCGGGTGCCGACGCCCGGGTCGCGTGACGAGCTCGAACCCGAGCTCGCCGGAGAACCCGGTCCGCAGGACGGTGGCCGGCACGCCGGCGACCTGCACGGGCTCGGGGTGGAACCGGAAGTAGCCGAGCGCCGACAGGTCGAGGTCGGTGAGTCCCTGCACCAGGTCGCGCGACGTCGGCCCGGTGGCCGAGATCATCGGCAGCTGCTCGGTGCGGCCCTCGATCCGCGCGTCCAGGCCATCGGCCGTCTCGCGGAACCAGTCCTCGAGGCCGGCGGTGTTGATCATGACCCAGTACTTGTCGTCGGCGTGCTTGTAGACGTTGCCGTCGTCGACCATCAGGCCGTCGGCGTTCACGAACGCGCCGTATCGCACCTGACCGGCGTCCGACCCCCGAGAGGTCGTTCGTGAACCGCCGCTGGATCAGACGCCCCGCGTCGGGCCCCGTCACCTCGTACTTGATGGTGGAGTACAGGTCCCAGAGGCCGGTCGCGGTGCGGATCGCTTCGTACTCGTTCTGCGCCGTGTCGCCCACGGTCATGGCCCAGGGCCATCCGTCCTCCCAGACGATCTCCGCCCCCGCGGCGAGCTGGACGTCGTGCAACGGTGAGCGGCGTTCCTCGTCGGTCATGTGCTGGTCCTTCCTCTCGGTCGCTGTCGATCGGTTCCGTCGTTCGTCGGTTCGCCGATCGGTCGCTCCGTGCGTCAACTCCTCGGCCGGCGCTTCTGCGGGTCGTAGAGCGCGAGCGACGTCGACCGTCGCACGCACGGTACCGTCACCGAGCGCGACGTCGACCGCGGTGCCGTCGGCGGCCGCGTCCGTGCGGAGGATGGCCAGACCGATGTTGCCGAGCTTCGGACTCATCGCCGGGCTCGTCAGGACGCCGACCTCCTCGCCGGCCCGGGTCACGGTGGCGCCGTACTCCGGCAGCACGTCGCCCTCGACCCGCAACGTCTTGAACCGGTTCGGCGGATCGGCCGCCACCTCGCGCAGCCGGTCCTTGCCCATGAACGCCCCGGCCGCGTCGAGCGCGACGACCCGGTCCATCCCCAGGTCGAACGGCGGTGCGCTCGTGCTCGGCGTAGTCGTAGTCGGTGACGACCATGCCGGTCTCGACGCGGAGCGGCTCGATCACCTCGACGCCGTACGGGGTCGCGCCGGCTGCCTTCGACGGCCGCCCACAGATCGTCCGCATGCTCGGGGCGCAGGAACAGCTCGAACCCGAGCTCGCCGCTGAAGCCCGTCCGCGACAGCCACACCGGGACGCCGCCCACCGTCACGGGTTCGGGGATGAAGCGGAAGTATCCGAGCGAGTCGACGTCGGCATCGGTCAGCGTCCGCATCAGCTCGCGCGAGCGCGGCCCCTGGATCTGCATGTTCGGCAGCTCGCGGCGCGATGTAGTCGACCGACACGTCGAGGCCCTTCGTGGCCTCCGCGAAGTACTCGGCGCGTTCCGTGCCGTTCGTCATGACCCACAGGTGGTCGTCGGCGTGCTTGAACACCGTGCCGTCGTCGACCAGCAGCCCGTCCTCGTCCAGGAAGGCGCCGTAGCGGACCTGCCCCGACCGCCAAGCCGAGGATGTCGTTCGAATGGACCCGCTGCGCGGCCTCGACGGCGTCAGGCCCACGGAAGTCCCATTTGTTGAGCGGCGAGACGTCCCACATGCCGACGCCGTCCCGCACCGCCGCGTACTCGGCGTCGGCATCGCCGAAGGACTCGCTCCAGAGCCAGCCGCCCTCCTCCATGAACGTCGCCCCCCGCGCCTGCACGGACGCGGTGGAACGCGGTCTCGATCGGCTCGCTCACGATGTGCCTCCTCGTCGGTGGGCGGCCGGCGCCGGTTCGCTCCTCGCGCCGGCGCTTCGGGGACGCCCCCGGCGTTATACCCCGAGTTTGAACCGTTGTTCAACCCGGCGAGGTGTGTCCGACGCCGCCCGGACGAGGTCACCGACGGTCGGCTCGGGGCCCGGCGAACAGCCGTGTCGCGAGGATCAGGAATGCCTGCGCCGTGACGAGCGCGTCGTCCAGCGCATCGTGTGGATCGGCCACCGGCACCCCCAGACGTCCGGCGGTCCAGGTCAATCCGTACCCGAACTCGCTTCCGCGCCGACGCCGGCGCGCCGTCGGCCGCGATCGCCAGGTTCCGGACGTCGATCGTGCGCCGTCGCCACGACGCCGGGCTCCGCCCGAAGATCGCCGACAGGAAGTGCACCTCGACGTCGGCGTACCAGACCAGGAGGTAGCTGCCCGCGATCGCGTCCCGCAGCGCATGCCTCGCCTGCTCCAGGCGGCGGCGAGCCCGCCAGATCCTGCGGACGGAGCTCGTGGATCTTCTGCGACGTCACCGACGGAGGCACCGTCCGGGTCGACCAGTTGATGGACCGCGTCGCGGAGGACCACCCGGCCGGACCGGACGGGCACGACGCCGAAGGACACGATGGTGTCGCGGGCGAAGTCGAGGCCCGTCGCCTCGAAGTCCAGCGATGCGAACTCGGCGTCGCGCCACGCCTGCCGCCGGACGCCGCGCGAAGGGCGCGACGACCCTCACGCGAGCCTCGCGATACGCACGATCCCGGACGGCGGTCACGACGGCGTCCAGGCCGAGATCGAAATGCCCGTTCGGCAGGTCCTGTCCACGAGCTGAACGTCGAACCCCGACACCGACCCGGAGGGCGTCGGGGCGCGTCCGCAGGAAGAACCGGTCGTAGAACCCGCCGCCGTAGCCGACCCGCCGGCCCGACCGGTCGAACGCGACCGCCGGCGTCACGACGACGTCGATCGTCGAGCGGATCCACGCGCTCACCCGTCGCCGGCTCCATCGCGCCGAACGTCGTCTCGGTGACGGCGTCACCCGGCAGATAGCCGCGCGGCTCCAGGTCGCCGTCGACGATCCGCGGCAGCGCGACCCGGACGCCCCGCGCATGCAGCGCCTCGATCAGCGGGCTCGTGTCGAGCTCGGAGCCGAACGACCAGAACGCCATCACGGTCGACGCACGCTCGATCTCGGCGAGCGCCAGGACGTCGCTCGGCGACGCGTCGCCGCTGCGCGTTCACGTTCCTCGCCGGACATCGCGTCGCGCGCCGCGAGCACCCGCCGTCGCACGTCGCGCTTCGCGCGTTTCAGATCCGCGCTCGTCATCGCGCGCCGCTCACGCGATCAACGCGTCCGCGATGACGTCGAGGCGGTCCGCCGGCCCGGCGGGGAGCACCACGAACCACGTGGCGCCCGCCTCGCCCAGGGCGGCGACGAACGCGCGCAGCTCCACCGCCGTGCCCGTCCACACGCCGTCGGTCGACAGGCCCTTCGCCGTGCGCGCGTCCAGCAGCCGGTCCAGGTCCGTCGGCGGTCTCTCCCACGAGCGCGATGCCGGCCCACGTGGGCGCGACCTCTCGGCCGTCGGCGAGCTCACGCAGGCGGCGCGCGCGTGCCGGCGAACCCCGCCACGTCGTCGCCCCAGCCGTTCCACGCATCGGCCACACGGGCCGCCACGCCGAGCACCGCCTCCGACCTCCCGCCGACCCAGAGTTGCGGCGAACCCGGCGGCAGCAGCGGGCCGGTGAGCGCGGGCACGTGGGTGCCCCCCGGCCACGTGTCTCCACCGAACAGGGCTCGGAGCGCGCTGACGGTCTCCTCGAGCTGCGCGAGGCGGTCGGCCGCGGGCGGGTACGGGAACCCGAACATCTCGTGCTCGCGCCTGGACGCGTCGTCGCCCGTGCCGAGCGCGATGATCGCCTTCCCGCCGCTGATCTGGTCGAGCGCCGCGGCCTGTTTGGCGAGGAGCCCCGGCGCTCGCAACGTGACGCGGGCGACGAGCGTTCCGACGTGGAGCGAGGGTTCGAGCACCGACGCGGCGGACAGCACGGTGAACGGCTCCAGCGCGGGACGGTCGGGACCCGAGGGTGGATAGAAGGTCGGCGGGAAGAGGTGGTCCGGCGAGAAGACCCCGTCGAAGCCGAGCGCCGCCGCCCGCGCGGCGACGTCGAGCGGCCTCGACGGGTCCGCGGTGAACACCGGGAGCGACACCCCCAGGTTCACCCGGGCGCCTCCAGCACCAGGGCCGCCGCCCCCACCACGCCCGCGTGGTTCCCGAGGGCGGCCATCACGATCGGAACGTCGGGACGCATCTCCGGCGGCCTCGACCGTGTCCCGATACGCCGAACGAGCCGGGCTCGAGCACCAGGTCCCCGGCCTCGGCCACGCCGCCCGCCATCACGACGATCTCCGGGTCCAAGATGTTGACCAGCCCGCCGATCCCCACCCCCAGCCAGTGGCCGACCTCGGCGAGGATCGCGACCGACACGGCGTCGCCGTCGCGCGCCGCCTGCGTGACCATCGGCCCGCTGACGCGCGCCGGGTTCGCCGCCGGACGAGCATCGCCAGGGCCGTCTCGGCCCCCGCCTCCACGGCGGCGCGACCGGCCCGCACGACGGCTTGCCCGGACGCGAACTGCTCCCAGCAGCCCCGGTTCCCGCACCCGCAGAGCGGCCCGTCCGGATCCATGACGATGTGACCGATCTCGGCCGCGAAGCCGTGCGCCCCGTGGAACAGCCGGCCTCCGCTGACGATGCCGCCGCCGATCCCGGTCCCGACACCGACCAGCACCATGTCCCGGTGCCCGCGGCCCGCGCCGAACAGGAACTCGCCCCAGGCCGCGGCCGTGTTGTCGTTGTCGGCGACGACCGGGACGCCCGAGCTCCCGGACTCAGGTAGGCCGAGAGCGGGACCTGGCGCCACGCGAGGTTCGGAGCGAACACCAGCTCCCCGCTCCCCCACTCGACCAGCCCGGCGGCGGCGATCCCGACGGCCTGCACGTCGGGCGTGATCACGGATCGCGCCGCCTCCACCATCGTCGCGAGCGTGGCGTCGACGTCGTCGGCCGGCGTGGGCAGGGTCTCCATCGCGAGCACCGTCCCGTCGACGCCGACGAGCGCGGCGGCGGTCTTCGTGCCGCCGACATCGATGCCGACGGCCTGGCGGATCGGGAGACGCGGCGGAGCTCACCCGATGTCGATCTTCTCGAACGTCGTGGGTCCGCCGTCCTTCGTGAGATCGTCGGCGCGGGCATCCATCAGCGCCTTGGCCGCCAGGAAGAACTCCCGCCCCGCGACCAGCAGGTGCTCGACGACGTCGGGCTTCAGCGGCTGGACGGCGGTGAGCGCCAGGCCGATCGGGCAGAACGCGACGTTGCAGACGTGTCCGGCGTCGGCCGCCCGGCCCCGCGCCGGTGCTCGCGGCTCCCGGACGCGTGTCGTCATGCGGTCGGCTCGGGTCGTCTGCGTCGTTCGTCCTTCGGCGTCGACCATCAGTCTCAGCTCCTCACGTCGGCTCGTCGCCTGCCGGTCGAGGCACGCGACCGAACAGGATCTCCAGGTGATCGCCGGCGAAGTTCGCCTCGCGGACCACCATGCCGCTTCAGCGTCTGCGGCAGGATCAGGTTGCGCTTGTACGAGCCGACGCGGATGAACAGCTCCTCGCCGCGCCGGTGGATGTCCATCTCGTCGCGCGACGACGAACGGCAGGCGCATCGACAGCACGTAGCCCGGCCGCGCTTCCTGCACGCCGATCGGGTCGTCGCGGTACAGGATGTCGGTCGCGTCGAGCTCGCCGTAGACCTCGTCGCCCATCTCCTCGAGCAGGGGGAGCCCGACCATCTCCCGATCGAACAGCCGCGCGGTCAGGATGGGGACGGGCTCGAACGACTCGTGGACGGTCTGCGAGGTGCTCGGCCTGGATGTCCTTCCACTTCCCGAAGTAGGGGTCGATGACCTCCTCGGGGATGATCCGGTTCACGACGACCGCGTCCACCCGGTAGCCGAACAGGCCGAGGTACGTGTACGTGCGGCGCGCCTCGGCGATCACCATCTTCTCCGGGTTCACGACCAGGCGGACGCTCGACACGTTCTCGTCGGTCAGGATCTGCTTCACGGCGTCGAGGTTGCGGTGCAGCCGTTCGACCGCCGCGAAGACCTGGTCGCCGGCGATCGGCAGCGACGTCATCCGCGACAGCATCGGGCGGATCGTCTTCACCACGCGGCGCTCGACCGGGAAGATCCGCTCGATGTACCAGTTCATGACCTCGGGGAGCGAGAGCAGCCGCAGCGTCTCGGCGGTCGGCGCGCAGTCGACGACCAGCATGTCGAACTCGCCGCTCTCCACGTGGGTCCTGACGTCGATCAGGCTGAAGATCTCGTCGAGGCCCGGGATGACCGAGAGCTCCTCGGCCTGGATCGCCTCGGTGCCCGGCCCAGTTCATCAGCTGGATGAAGTAGTCCTGGATCTCGCGCCAGTTGCCCTCCAGGCGGCTCCTGCGCGTCGATCTGCTCGGCCCACAGGTGCTCGGCGATCTGGGTCGGCGTCGACGCCGATCTCGGCTTCGAAGGAGTCGGCCAGGGAGTGCGCCGGGTCGGTGCTCATCACGAGCGTGCGCGTGCCCCGAGCGCGCGGCCCGCACCGCGGTCGCGGCGGCGACGGTCGTCTTGCCGACGCCGCCCTTCCCGGTGAACAGGATCACGCGCATCGCGTCAGCTTACGGGGGATGGACGCCGCCGGGGCGGGCGGCCGGCGGCTCCTACCCCATCTCGACGCGGCGCTTGAGCCGTCTCGAGGGCGTTCTCGATCACGCGCTTCGCGCCCTCGGTGCGCAGGAACCCCGGCACCAGGACGCCCAGCTCGACCGCGAGCCGGTACGTCACCTTCGTGGTGTCGTCGGTGAGCTCGTTCAGCAGGTACTCGCCGCGGATGTCGCGGATCGCGCCTCGCGCCTCCTTCGTCGTCCAGGACACGCCCGTGTCGCCGGGCGCGTAGACGTAGGCCAGCGTGTACGCCGCCTTGCCGAGGACGGGCACGTCCACCTCGTACGCCACCTCGTACGCGCGGCCGCCCTCGCCGCGCTGTCCGATACCTCGACGGTCTGCACCTCGGACCACTCCGGGTAGGACTCGTAGTCCTCGATGACCTCCATCACGTCATCGAGCGGTGCCTCGATGACGACCGAGCCTTCCGCATGCTCCATGGCGCGGAATCCTAGCGTCTGGCTCGCGGTGCCGATGACCAACGCCACCACGATGATCGACAGGAGCAGGATCGCGACGGTCGCCCACAGCAGCGCCCGTGACGAGACGAGCGGGTCGCCGCCCTCGGCGAGCCGCGACGCCTCGAGGGCGGTCAGCAGGTAGACGGACACGCTCGCGACCAGGTAGACCAGGAACAGGAGAGCACGGGGCCCGAGCGTGGCGCCGGAGAGGCCGAGCATCAGCGTGGCGATCAGGAGCATCGCGAACAGCACGCCTCGGGCGAAGCCGTCGACCTCGCGTCCCGGGATCATCCGATGACCCGAGCCCCGGGAAGATCAGCGACCGTCGGAACGCCGCACGCGGGTCCACCTTGACGCACGCTCGTCTCCTGTCGCATCAGGGACGCGAACGAGGCGCCGCACGTCGCGCAGAAGTCCAACTCGATCGGGTTGCGGCTGTCGCAGATCGGACACGGCCATCCCGCCGGCACGGGTGAGGCCGGGGCCGCCGTCGGGGGAAGCGCATCCGCCTGTTGGTCCGGCGTCGCGCGTTCCCGGGGCTCCGCGGCGGACCCGCGCTCGGCGGCGGCCGGCTCCGGTTCGGAGGGGTCGTCGCCTCCGGCACCGGCGATACGGGTTCGAAGCACATCCCGCACCAGGCCACCCCCTCGTACAGGAGGGCGCCGCACTTCGGCAGTGCTCGGTCGGCCGGCGCGAGGGCGTGTCGGCCATGGCGGCAGCGTACCCCCCGCCACCCGCCGGACGGTGGAAGCCCTAGCCGGGCGAGCCGACGGCCTCGCGGAGCCAGCCCGCCAGCCGGGCCGCGATCGCCGGCCACGCGTGCGCCCGTTCCACCCGCGCACGTCCCGCCGCCCCCATCTGCGCGGCACGCTCCGGATCGGCGAGCAGCTAGGTGACGGCGTCCGCGACCTGTTCCACGTCGCCGCCGTCCACCAGGAGCCGGTCTCACCCTCGACGACGGTCTCGCGCGCGCCGCCGGAATCGCCGACGACGATCGGCCGCGCGCACGCCGACGCCTCGATGAACACGTTGCCCCACCCCTCGACCTCCATCCCACCCAGGCGCGAACGGCACGGCATCGCGAAGACGTCGCCCATCGCGTAGTAGCGCGGGCAGGTCCTCCTCGGACACCTGTCCGGCGAAGACGACCGAGCCGGGCGGGCGCCTCGGAGGCGAGGCCGCGCAATCGCTCCTCGTACGGGCCGCCGCCGACGATGACCAGCGTCGCGTCCGGGACGCTCCGACGGACGCGAGGCATCCCCCGGATCAAGACGTCCTGACCCTTGCGGGCGACGAGCCGGCTCACGCACACGACGAGCGGGCGCTCACCCACCCCCAGGCGTTCGCGGAGATCGGCGGTCGGCAGGTCGGGCCGGAACGCACCCAGATCCGCCCCCGGGTACAGGATCGAGACCGGGACGTCGCGCGGGACGGCGGTGCGAACCGTGCGCGCGATGAACTCGCTGCACATCACCGGGACGCGCGAGGCGGCCGACGTCATGTAGCGGATCGACGCATGGGCGCCCGGAACGACCGACAGCCAGTAGTCGAAGCCGTGGGCCGCGACCAGGTACGGCGTGCCTCGCTTGGCGAGCCGTGGACCCAGCGAACGCCAGCGGGAACGCGTCGCCGAACAGGACGACCTCCACGCCGAGCGAGGCGATGACCTCATCGAGCCGAGCCGCGAATCGCGGGGTCGGCCAGATGAACTCCGACGGCTCACGCACGATCTCGTAGGGGGCGGCCGCGTCGAACGACCCGGCGCCTTCCCACGTCGGGCGCGAGCACGGAGACCCGTTCGGGCGGCAGCTCTTTCCAGAGGGCCTCGAGCGTGCGCTGGATGCCCCCGACGCGCGGAGGGTAGTCGTTGGTCACCAGCAGGGTCCTGGGCACGCGTCTCGTGTCGTCGACATGGCTGGGATGATGCTCCCAGAGGACCATGGAGACCACGACGACCGAACCCTGGGAGCAGGTGGACGCGCTCGATGACGGGCGCGGGTCCGTCGACCGTTCGTCCGATCGGATGCTCACGTGCACCGGCGCCGACGCGCGGCGGTGGCTCGGCGATCTGGTCACCGCCGACGTCGCGTCGCTCGAACGTGGTTCGTCGCGGCGTTCGCTGCTGCTCACCCCGACGGGCCGGATCCGCGCCGACCTGCGGATGGCGCGCACCGACGACGACGACGTTCCTCGGCACTGCAGCCGAACGATCAGCCGGAGGCCATCGACGACGCTGCTGCGCCCGTACGTCCTGTCGTCGGCGGTCACGCTGCGAGGACGCGACCGGTTCGCTCGCCGCGCTCGCGTTCCCGGAACCGGGCGAGGTCGTCACCGGTCCGATCGAGGATCATCCCGCCGCGCGTGACGCGACGATCGACGGCGGCGGCGCTCCTGGTCGACGACCGAGCCACGGAGCTCTGGCGGATCGCCCACGGCGAACCCCCGCATGGGCGTCGACTTCGAGCCCGGTGCCCTCCCGGCCGAGGCCGGCCTGGAGCGCGCTCATCGACCTGGACGAAGGGATGCTTCCTGGGACAAGAGTCCGTCGCGAAGGTCCGCAACCTCGGCCATCCCCCGACCGTGCTTCGCCACCTCCGGGTCGGAGGCGGTGACGGAGCGAGGAACCGCCGATCCAGGCAGCGGGCGAGCGCCGTCGGGAACGTGACGAGCGTCGCGCCCGGTCGCAACGGCGGGCAGCGTCGCGCTCGTCGCGGAGGTGGCGTGGCGCGCCGCGGATGCCGAGCTCCGGACCGCGGACGATTCGAACCGCTTTTCCCCGACTCCCGGACTAGCCCGTTCGGGTCATTTCCTGTCAGTCGACCGGGGGTTCCGACATCAACTGCGTTCGACCCCTTCCGGAGGGAACCCTCCCTCTGTTATGAATCGGGTCCCACCGGAGCCGCCGGCTCGGTGGGCCAGGCGGAAGGGGGGTCTGTGAGGATCGAGCGGTTCCCGGACATCGACCTGGACATGCTACCGATGAACCCTTCCCCTCCCGACCACTGGCAAGACCGCGCGGCCTGTTTCGGCATCGATCCGGACCTGTTCTTCCCCGTCTCCGAGGACGAAGCCGGTCCGGCGCTCGCCTTCTGCGGCGGCTGCCGCATCCGGGAGGAATGCCTGTCCTGGGCACTGAAGAACGGCGAGCGCTACGGCGTCTGGGGCGGCCTCACCGAGCAACAGCGACGGCGCGTACAACGCCAGGTCGCCTGAGCACCGCACCGGCGAGCGTCTGCGCAGCGTCGCTGCCCCGGGCGACCCCTAGACTGGACCGGTCCATGCCAGCCGATCCCGCCACCATCCACGTCGTCGCGCCCCTGCGCATCAGCTTCGTGGGCGGCGGGACCGACTTCCCCCACTACTTCGAGGAACACGGCGGCGCGGTGCTCTCGGTCACGATCGACCACCACGTGCGCGTGACGATCGTGCCGCGTGACGACCGTCAGGTGATCGTCCGCTCCCTCGACCTCGGCCATCTCGTCGAGTACCACCTGGACGCCGGGCCCGTCTACGACGGGGTGATGGACCTGGCGAAGGCGGCGATCGATCGCGATCGGCGTGCCCGGCGGGATCGAGATGGACATCGACTCGGACGCGCCGGCCGGGAGCGGCCTCGGCGGCTCGTCGGCGCTCGTGACGGGCGTGGTCGCCGGCCTCGCGATGCTCGGCGATCGGCGGCTCGACGCGCACGAGCTGGCCCGCATCTCGTATTCGATCGAACGCGACGACCTGGAGATCAGCGGCGGGTGGCAGGACCAGTACGCCGCCGCGTTCGGCGGCTTCAACCTGTTCGAGTTCTCGCGGTCTCGGCGTGCTGGTCTCCCCCATCCGGACGTCCGCCGAGACGCTCGGCCGCCTCCAGGACCACCTCATGCTCTGCTACACCGGGTTCGTCCGGCGCAACGCCGGGCTGATCGACACGCAGATCGAGCTGTACCGGGAGGGTCGTGAGGACACGATCCTCGGCATGAAGCAGCTCCAGGAGATCGCGTACGCGATGCGCGACGCCGTCGAGGACGGAGACGTCGACGAGCTCGGCGCGATGCTCCGCGACGCGTTCGTCGCGAAACGGCGGATGAACCCGCACATCGCCGAGCACACGCCGATCGAGGCGATGCTCGTCGATGGCACAGGCGGCCGGCGCCACCGGCGGCAAGATCTGCGGCGCGGGCGGCGGCGGCTACCTGTTGCTGTACTGCCGCCCGTCCGCGCAGGCGTCGGTGCGCCGGGAGCTCGAACGTCTGGGGGCGCAGTTCGCGCCGTTCGCGTTCCGTGCCGAAGGCGTGCGGGCGTTCCGCGGAGACGAGGTCTGGGCGCCGACCGCCGCGTCGGACGAGGGATCGGGATGACGATCGACGCCGAGGCCGCGAAGGAGGAAGCACGTCGCTACCTCCGCTCGACGGCCGACACGCTCCGGCTCGTCGAGGAGGCGTGCCTGGACGACATCGTCGCGGCGGCCACGATCCTGGTCGAGTCGCTCAGCGCGGGCGGCAAGATCCTGATCTGCGGCAACGGGGGGAGCGCCGCCGACGCCCAGCACCTGGCGACGGAGTTCGTCAGCACGCTCACGACGGACAACGTGCGTCCGTCGATCCCCGCGATCGCGCTCACCACCGACACGTCGCTCCTCACCGCGATCGCGAACGACTTCGGCACCGAGGGGGTGTTCGAGCGACAGGTCGAGTCGCTCGGAAGGCAGGGTGACGTCCTGATCGCGATCTCGACGAGCGGCAACTCCCCGAACGTGATCCGCGCGGCCGAGCGCGCGCGCGGGTTCGGGCATGCACGTGATCGCGCTGACCGGCGCGTCCGGCGGCGTGCTCGCTGCGCTCGCCGACGCGGCCGTCCGCGTCCCGAGCACCGTCACCGCGCACATCCAGGAGTGCCACCTGGCGGTGGAGCAGTTGCTGGCCTCCCTCGTCGAAGATGCGCTGTACCCTCGTTCCGGACGACGATCCGGAAGCGCCGACGAGCACGGACGACGACGGAGGAGGTCTGAGCGATGGCGAAGTCGAAGGACCGCGGAGCCGGCACCGGCGGCCGGGACCAGAAGAAGAAGCCGCAGAAGACCATCAAGGAGAAGCGCGCGGCGAAGAAGACGAAGGGCTCGTCGGACCGCTGACCGCGTTCGACCATCGCGCTGCGGCGCATCCGGCCCGAGCCGTTCCCCATCAGGGACTCGGCCCGGCGAGCCGTCCGCGGCTCGCGCGGCCGATGGCAGATGCCATTGCGCTAGGGCGAAATACTCACGGTGCAGTAGGAGGAAATACCCCGCCACGGCCATGACCCTCCCGATCGGCGGAGTTCAGGATTTCCCCCAGATGGACGACATCGGGAGATCCTGGACGCGAGCCGGTGGCGCGGTTCGCGGTCGGAGGGCTCGCAGGAGCCCTCCTGTTGGTGTTCGCCTTCGCGCCGACAGCGATGGCCGCGCCGGTCTCCCACTTCCGGATCAACAACGCCGCGCTCACCGAGGGCAACGCCGGAACGACGAACCTCACGTTCACGATCAGCTACACCGGAACGCCCAACACGATCTCCGTCGACTGGGCGACCGCCTCCGGCACCGCGACGTCGGGTGCGGACTTCACGGCGTCGTCGGGGACGGCGAACTTCCTCGCCGCCGGGCCGATGAGCCAGAACATCACGATCCCCATCGCCGGTGACCTGCTGGACGAGGCGAACGAGACGTTCACCGTGAACCTCACGAACGCGCAGCCCCCGGCGACCGCAGACATCACCGTCGCGACCGGCATCGGCACGATCAACGACGACGACGCCGACGCCGTCGCTCGTCATCAACGACGTCTCGATCACGGAAGGCAACGCCGGCACGTCGAACGCCACGTTCGCCGTGTCGCTCTCGGCCCCGAGCGGCCGGAACGTCACGGTGAACTACACCACCGCGAACGGCACCGCCGTGCAGCCCGGCGACTACACGACGACGGCGGGCACGCTCACGTTCACCCCGGGGCAGGTGCTGCAGACGATCCCCGTCCCGATCGTCGGCGACCTCACCGACGAGAACGACGAGGACGTACGTGGTGAACCTCTCGGGGGCGGTCAACGCGACGATCGCCGACACGCAGGGTGCCGGCAGCGTCGTGAACGACGACACCCCGCCGACCATCTCGATCAACGACGTCTCCCTCACCGAGGGCAACTCCGGGACCGCGAACATGACGTTCACGGCGACCCTGTCGGTCGGCCAGCGGCAAGACCGTCACCGTCGCCTACGCGACCGCGGACGGCACCGCGGTCGTCGGGACCGACTACAACGCCGCCACCGGCACCGTCACGTTCACGGCCGGCCAGACGACGCGGCCGGTCACGGTCGCGATCCGCGGCGACACGCTCGACGAGTTCGACGAGACGTTCGCGGTGAACCTGTCCGGCCCGACCAACGCCACGATCGCCGACAGCCAGGGCGTCGGGACGATCGTCGACAACGACGCCGCTCCCTCGCTCACGATCAACAACGTGACGGTGACCGAGGTCGACGCCGGCACCGTGAACGCGACGTTCACCGTGACCGCCTCGGCCGCCAGCGGCAAGACCGATGATGGTGGACTACGCGACGGGCGACGTGACCGCGACCGCCCCGGCCGACTACGCCGCGACGTCGGGCACGCTCACGTTCACGCCGGGCCAGACCACGAGGACGATCACCGTGACGATCCAGGGCGACGTGCTGGACGAGGCGAACGAGACGTACGCCGTGCCGCTGTCGAACCCGGTCAACGCCACCACCGCCGCCACCGGGACCGGCACGATCACCGACAACGACGCCACGCCGGCGCTCGATCATCGACGACGTCTCCGTCACCGAGGGCGACGCGGGCATCGGTCGAACGCCGTGTACACCGTCACCCTGTCGGCCCCCAGCGGCCGGACCGTCACGGTGAACTACACCACCGCGAACGGGACCGCCGTCCAGCCCGGCGGACTACACGCCGACGAGCGGCACGCTCACGTTCACGCCCGGTACCACGACCCAGCCGATCACCGTCCCCGTGATCGGGGACCTGCTGAACGAAGCGAACGAGACGTACGTCGTCAACCTGTCGGGCGCGGTCAACGCGACGATCACCGACAGCCAGGGCGCCGGGACGATCGTGAACAACGACCCCCTGCCGAGCCTGGCGATCGGCGACGTGACCCTCACCGAGGTGAACGCCGGGACGACGATCGCCGTCGTTCACCGTGACGCTCTCCGCCCCGAGCGGGCGGAACGTCACCGTGAACTACGCCACCGCGAACGGGACCGCCGTCCAGCCCGGCGACTACACCTCCACCAGCGGCTCCCTCACGTTCGTCGCCGGGGACGACGACGATGCCGATCAACGTCCTCGTCGTCGGCGACCTCCTGAACGAGGTCGACGAGACGTTCGTGGTGAACCTCACCACCCCCGGCAACGCGACGATCGCCGACCCCCAGGGCGCTCGGGACCATCACCAACGACGACCCCGTGCCGACCCTCAGCATCAACGACGTCTCGCTCACCGAGGGCAACACCGGCACGACGCGGCCTCGCGTTCACCGTGTCCCTGTCGGCGGCGAGCGGCAAGACGGTCACGGTCCTGGCCGCCACCGCGAACGGCACCGCCGTCGCTCCGTCCGACTACACCACGACCTCGGGCACCGTGACGTTCACGCCCGGACAGACGACCCGAACGTTCACGGTCAACGTCGCCGGCGACCTCGTCGTCGAACTGGACGAGGCCTTCGTCGTGAACCTCTCCGGGGCGACGAACGCCACGATCGCGGACGCGCAGGGCATCGGCACGATCGTCAACAACGACTTCCCGCCGACGATCTCGGTCAACGACGTCTCCCTCACGGAGGGTGACGCCGGCACGTCGAACCTGACGTTCACGGTCGCGCTGTCGTGGGCGACCGGGTCGACCGTCACGGTCGGCGCGGCGACCGCGAACGACACCGCGATCGCCCCCGGCGACTACACCGCCACCGCCGGCACGGTGACGTTCACCGCCGGGCAGACGTCCCGGACGTTCGTGGTCCCCGTCCGCGGCGACGTCCTCGACGAGTTCGACGAGACGTTCTTCGTCAACCTCTCGGGACCGGTGAACGCGACGATCGCGGACGCCCAGGGCATCGGCACGATCGTGGACAACGACCCCACCCCGAGCGTGATCGTGAACGACGTCGCGGTGACGGAAGGCGACCTCGGGTCGGTCAACGCCACGTTCACGCTGACGCTGTCGGCGGCCAGCGGGAAGACCGTCACGGTCGACGCCGCGACCGGGGACGACACCGCCACGGCGCCTGGCGACTACGACACCACCGCCTCGACGGTGACGTTCCTCCCCGGCCAGACCACCCGGCCGTTCGTGGTCGCGGTGGACGGCGACGGGACCGACGAGTTCGACGAGACGTTCACGGTGGACCTCTCGAACCCCGGCAACGCGATCGTGGCCGACGGCCAGGGCGTGGGCACGATCACCGACGACGACCCGCTGGCCGGGCTCAGCGTCGCCGACGTGACGGTGGCCGAGGGGGATGCCGGGACGACGACCGCCTCCTTCGACGTCACGCTCTCCCCCGCGAGCGGCAAGACCGTCACGGTCGACTACGCGACGGTCGATCGGGCCGCGAGCGCTCCCGCGGACTTCCTGCTCGACACCGGGACGCTGACGTTCACCCCCGGTCAGACCTCGACGACGGTCGCCATCTCGGTGAACGGCGACACGGCGGACGAGTTCGACGAGACGTTCCTGCTCGACCTGGCGAACCCGACGAACGCCACGGTCGACGACGGCCAGGCGACCGGGACGATCACCGACGACGACGCGTCGCCGCTCCTGTCGATCTCCAACGTCTCGGTCGCGGAGGGCGACGCCGGCACCACGACGGCCTCGTTCGACGTGTCGCTCTCGGCCCCGAGCGGCAAGATCGTCACCGTCGACACCGACACCGCGGACGGCACCGCACTCCAGCCCGCCGACTACGCCGGCGCCACGGGCACGCTGACGTTCAACCCCGGGCAGGTATCCCGATCCTTCGCCGTCACCGTCGACGGTGACGTGCTCGACGAGTTCGACGAGACCTTCACGGTCGACCTCAGCGGAGCCGTCAACGCCGCCGTCGCCGACGCCCAGGGCCTCGGCACGATCCTGGACGACGACGCGGCTCCCACGGTCTCGGTCGCCGACGCGGCCGTGCCCGAAGGTGATGCCGGCACCACGGTCGCCTCGTTCGCGGTGTCGCTCTCCGCACCGAGCGGGAAGACGGTGTCGGTGGACTACCTCACGTCGGACGGGACCGCCGGACAGCCGGTCGACTACGCGGCCGCCGCCGGAACCGTCACCTTCACCCCGGACCAGACCGCGAAGATCGTCGACGTCACGATCAACGGCGACACGATGTACGAAATCGACGAGACGTTCGCACTCGATCTGGCCACCCCGATCCAGGCCTCCCCGGGCGCGATGAACGCCACGGGGACGATCCAGGACGACGACCCGCTCCCCACCGCGTCGGTGGACGACCGCGCCGTCCCCGAGGGCGACGTGGGCGCGACGACGATGACGTTCACCGTCTCGCTCTCCAACCCGAGCGCGTTCCCCGTGACCGTCGACGCCGCATCGGTGGACGACACCGCGAGCAGCCCGACGGACTATGCGGCGCTGAGCGCGGGACTCACGTTCAACCCGGGACAGGTGACCCGGGCCGTCGACGTCGCGCTCGCCGGCGACGTCGTGTTCGAGGGGAACGAGCGGCTGGAGCTCCACCTGTCGAACATCGCGGGCGCATCGATCGCCGACGGCGTCGGGGTCGGCACGATCGTCGACGATGACGCCGCGCCCCTCCTGAGCGTCGGCGACGTGACCATGAACGAGGGCGACAGTGGCTCCACCACAGCGACGTTCACCGTCGGACTGACCGGGCCGACCGCATTGACCGCGTCCGTCGACGCCGCGACCATCGTCGGAACGGCGGATCTGACGGACTTCGACGCCAACGCCGCGACGCTGACGTTCCTGCCCGGCCAGACCTCCCACACGTTCGACGTCGTGGTCCACGGCGACACGACATTCGAGAACGACGAAGCCTTCACCGTCCAGCTCGCCAACCCGCTGGCGGCCCAGGTCGTGGGCGGCACCGGGGTGGGGACGATCACGAACGACGACGGCGTACCGGGCCTGACCGTCGACGATGTGAGCGTGCCGGAGGGCAACGTGGGCGCCACGGCCGCGACGTTCACCGTCAGCCTCGGCAACCCGAGCGCGTTCCCCGTGAGCGTGGACGTCACGACCCAGGATGGAACGGCCGGCGCGCCCGGCGACTACGCCGCGACCGCGACGAGCCTCGCGTTCCTGCCGGGTGAGACGTCTCACACGGTGGACATCCTCGTGAACGGCGACACGGTCTTCGAAGGCAACGAATCGTTCACCGTCGAGCTGTCGAACGAGGCCGGAGCGACCACCTCGATCGGGACCGGGCTGGGGACGATCGTCGACGACGAAGGCGCGCTGACGATCAGCGTCGACGACGTCGAAGTCCCTGAGGGCGACGGCGGAAGCACGCCGGCGACGTTCACGGTGAGCCTGTCATCCGTCGCCGCGACGCCGGTCACGGTGGAGTACGCGACATCCGATGGCTCCGCTTACCAGCCGCAGGACTACGCGCTCACGTCGGGCAGCCTGACGTTCGCGCCCGGCGAGACGTGGAAGACCGTCGACGTGCCCGTGAAGGGTGACCGGACGTTCGAGGCGGACGAGATTTTCGCGTTCGATCTGGCGAACGCCGCCGGCGCCGCCCTGCTCACCCCCAGCGGTGTGGGGACGATCCTGGACGACGACCGGCCGGCGCTGACCGTGAGCACGAGCGACGCGCAGGTCCAGGAGGGAGATGCCGGGGCGATCTCGCAGATGGTGTTCGTCGTTCGGCTGAGCCGCACCTCACCCCGCGATGTCACGTTCGACTACCAGGCGCTCGCCGGGACGGCCTCCACCGGAACGGACTTCGCCGCCATCACTACCCCGCAGACGACCACGATCCCTGCCGGTGTCACGTCGATGACGCTCCCCGTCGGTGTGATCGGAGACGACACCGTCGAGGAGGACGAGACGATCGTCCTGCGGTTGTCGAACATCCATGGCGCCCGGCTCATCGGCGGGGACGGCACCGGCACGATCACGGACGACGACCGGGAGGCCACGCGCATCACCCTGCGGGCAAAGGGTCGGCATCACCTCGTCCTGGCACGTGGCCGGATGCTGCATGCCGAGCCCGGCATGCGGGTGCGCGTGGTGCTCCTCAAGAAGCTGGATACGGGCCTCGTCAGGATCGCGCGCGATACCGTGCCGATCCAGGTCCAGGCCCGCGGCGACGTGCGCACCGGCATCTTCACCACGCGTTTCGCGCACCAGTCACCCGGCGTGTACATCGTGCGGGCGACCTTCCGCGGCGATGCGACGCACGCGCCCACCCACGCGCACGTCCGCGTTCGGCTCTAACCCCGAGCATCTCCGCGGTCGTGTCGGTCCCTTCCCTCACGATGACCCGGCGATGCTTGACGCCCGAACACCTGTTCGATATGGTCGGCGTTCCGCACGGCCCCACCGGACGGAGGAACCCGTGCTCGCCGCGCCCATCCAGACCACGCTCGACGTGGCTATCCCGCTGGATCAGGTCACGTTCTGCGTGGTGGACCTGGAGACCACCGGCGGGTCCCCCACCGATTGCCGCATCACCGAGGTCGGAGCGGTCAAGTACCGGGGTGGGGAACGGATCGGCGCGTTCCAGGCACTGGTGGATCCCGAGATCTCGATCCCGCCGTTCATCACACAGCTGACGGGGATCGACGACCGGGCCGTCTCGGGTGAGCCGCCGATCGAGGAGATCCTCCCGGCGTTCCTCGAGTTCTGCCGCGGGGCGGTCTTCGTCGCGCACAACGCGCGCTTCGACTTCTCGTTCCTGAACGCGAACCTCACCCGCCTCGACTACGACCGGTTGCCCGGGCCGGCCGTGTGCACGGCCAAGCTGGCGCGCCGCGTCGTCTGGCCGGACGTCCCGAACGTCAGGCTGCTGACGCTTGTCGCGGTACTTCCGCACGCGAGCCGTGCCCAACCACCGGGCCTTGGCCGATGCCGAGGCCTGCGCCGAGGTCCTCCACGGGCTCCTCGACCTGGGCGGGCGGCTCGGCATCCTGACGCTCGGCGACCTGCACGAGGCGGTTCGCGCCCGGGGACGACCGCACTTCGGCAAGATCCAGCTGGCCGACCACCTGCCGCATGCTCCCGGCGTGTACCTGTTCCGCGCTCGCGACGGCCGTGTGCTGTACGTGGGCAAGTCGAAGGACCTGCGGGCCCGGGTGAAGTCGTACTTCTACGGCGACGAGCGCAAGAAGGTCGACGACCTCTTGTCCCAGACGACGTCGATCGACGGCGAGCGCTGCGCGTCGGAGACTCGAGGCGCTGGTCGTCGAGGCTCGGTTGATCCGCCGGTACGAGCCGAAGTACAACCGGCGCGGCAAGACCTGGCGACGCTACGCGTACCTCAAGATCGATCCCGCCGAGGCGTTCCCCAGGCTGAAGATCGTCCGGGCGGCGTCGCCCGGCGACGGATGCACGTACCTCGGTCCGTTCACCACGTCCAGCGCCGCCCGGCTCGCCAAGGAGGCGATCGAGGAGATCATCCCGGTCCGCCGCTGCACCACCGCGATGCGGCGCCCGGACCCGGTTCGCACCCTGCGCGCTGGCCGACATGGGCAGGTGCGTCGCACCGTGCGACGGCCGCGTCGATCCCGAGCGCTACGGAGAGCTCGTCCGGAGGCTCGTCTCCTCCCTGACCTCCCCGGGCGGGCTCCTCGGAGCGCTCGAGCGACGCATGGCCCATCTCGCCGACCAGGAACGCTTCGAGGAGGCCGGCCTGGTGCGCGACCGCCTCCGGGCGCTGGCCGACGCCTTGTCGCGGAGCCGGGCCGACACGTGGCTCATCGGTGCGGGAGCGCTCACGGTCCGCGACGCCGGCGGGTCGACGATCGGTTTCGCTGGACGGTGCGATGGTGCGGCATGGCTCGGCCGATGCGCTCGGCATCCCGTGCCCGCGCGAGCGGGCCGACGAGCTCGCGGCCGTGCGCTCCTGGATCCGCGCGAACCACCCGCGGGTGGAGTCCTGCGACCGCCCGCTCGCCGAGCCGGTCGACGGTGGAGCGGCGATCGCTCGCATCCAGGAGCGGGTTCGCGCCGCCGGGGAGGGCCGGACGTAGACTCGACGCGACCGGGAGGGGTTCATGAGCACCTCGTCGCGCGCCAAGTTCCGCAACGTGATCGACCACCTGGCCCGCGCGCGACCGGACCTCGCCGATCCCGAGGCCGCGCTCACCGCCGGGCACGTGCTGATCGACGGTCGCGTGGTCACGAACCCTCGTTCCCAGGTCCGGGCGGACGCGTCGGTCGTGATCAGGCCGCCGCGGGCGTTGCGCGGCGAGGACAAGCTGCGGGCAGCACTCGAGCGATTCGCCGTCGATGTCACCGATCGGGAGTGCGTGGACCTGGGCGCGTCGGCGGGCGGCTTCACCCGGGTCCTGCTGGAGCACGGAGCTCGCCGCGTGTTCGCGGTCGACGCCGGCCACGGCCAGCTGCGCGGGGACCTGCGCAACCACAGCCGGGTGGTGAACCTGGAACGGACGAACCTGGGAGATCTGTCGAAGATCCCGCGGTGCGCGCCGATCGGCGTGGTGACGATGGACCTCTCGTACCTGTCCGTCGCCGACGCGGTCCCGCAGATCGAACCCCTGTCGCTGGCGTCCGATGCCGACCTCGTCGCGCTCGTCAAGCCGATGTTCGAGCTGGGGCTCGACGCGCCTCCCGAAGACGATCGGTCGCTGCAACGCGCGCTCGATCTCGCCGTCGCCGGCGTGGAGCGGCGCCCGTGGCACGTCGCCGGGACGATGCCCTCGCCGGTGACCGGCGCCAAGGGCGCCCGCGAGTGGTTGCTCCATGCGCGCCGGGTCACGGGCGCTCACGGCGCTCATACCGCCGCCGGATAGACTGGGACGCATGGAGCGCGCAGTCATCCTGGAGGGCGCGCGGACGCCGGTCGGGAAGTTCCTGGGGGCTTTCGCCGAGGTCCCGGCCGTCGAGTTGGGCACCGTCGCAGCGCGGGAAGCGATGCGACGCGCCGACGTCGAACCGGCGAGCATCGATCAAGCGATCCTGGGGCACGCACGCCAGGCCGGCAACGGCCCCAACACCGGCCGGCAGGTCAGCGTTCGGGCCGGCATCCCCGTCGAGGTCGGCGCGTACAACGTCAACATCGCGTGCGGCTCCGGGATGAAGGCCGTCCAGATCGGCGCCCAACAGATCGCGCTCGGCGACTCGGAGGTGGTGCTTGCCGGCGGGATGGAGAACATGACGCAGGTGCCGTTCCTGTTGCCGCAGATGCGTCTGGGGTACCGGCTCGGCGATGCCGACGTGGTCGACGCGATGTACCGGGACGGGCTCCTCGATCCCCTCAGCGGCCTCATCATGGGCCAGACCGCCGAGAACCTGGTCGACCGCTACGACATCACGCGCGAGGAACAGGACGGATTCGCCCTGGAGTCACAAGGGAAGGCGCGAGACGGGAGGGAGCGTCGTGCAGCCGAGATCGTCGCCGTCGACGCTCCCGGTCCGAAGCGCACCACGCTGACCATCGCCGAGGACGAGCACCCACGTCCCGACACCACCCTCGAAGTCCTCGCCGGCCTCGAGCCTGTCTTCCGCGAAGCCGGCAGCGTCACGGCCGGCAATTCGGCCGGCATCACCGACGGCGCGGCGGCCATGGTGCTGATGGCGGAGTCCCGCGCCTCCGCGGAGGGTCGCGAGCCGCTCGCGCGGATCCTGGGCGTGTCGTGGGCGGGCGTGCCGCCCGAGATCATGGGCATCGGTCCCGTGCCCGCGACGCAGAAGGTCCTGGACCGGACGGGGCTGACGCTCGCCGACATCGACCTGATCGAGATCAACGAGGCGTTCGCCGCCCAGGTGATCGCCGTCGAACGCGAGCTGAAGATCGATCGCGACAAGCTGAACGTGAACGGCGGAGGTATCTCGATCGGCCATCCGATCGGGATGAGCGGAGCCCGGATCATCCTGTCGCTGGCCTACGAGATGCGCGCCCGCGGCGCGGCGCTCGGCCTGGCGACGCTCTGTATCTCGGGCGGCCAGGGCCTCGCCGTGGTCCTCGAGCGCCACTGAAGGGAGAACCGACCGACATGAGCGTGCACGCCGTCGTCCTGATCCAGTGCGAGATCGACGGGATCCCCGAGGCCGCCCAGGCGATCGCCGACATCGAAGGCGTCTCGGAGGTCTACTCCGTGGCCGGTGAGTTCGACCTGATCGCGATCGTGCGGGTGAGCCAGCACGACGATCTGTCGAGCGTCATCCCCGGCGGGATCGCCAAGGTCGACGGTGTGGACCGCACCGAGACCTTGATCGCGTTCCAGGTCTACTCCAAGCACGACCTCGAACGCCTGTTCTCGATCGGCTTCGAGGACAGCTAGTCCGACTCGGACGGACCCCGCCGCGCATCCCATCCGATCGCGATGGGGAGCGCCGTGCGTCCCCATTCCTCCAGGTCGTCGGCGTCGCGCGACGCGTACTTCTCGACCAGCAGGCGCCGGGCCAACGCGTCCTCGTCGGTGCCTTCCTCGATCACGCGGGCGGTGACCGCTCGCTCGTCGTCGCCGATCCGGAACCGCACGCGTGGGTCGGCGATCAGGTTCCGCACCCAGTCGCTCCGGTCCCGCCCACCGGAGAGCAGGTACGCCGTGCCACCGAGCGAACGCGAACCAGATCTCGATGCGACGCGGCATACCCGTCACCCGTCCGGTGGTCGTCAGGTAGCCGAAGTCCAGATCGGTCGGGTCTCGCACCGCTCTAGTCAGCGCGACCCACAGGATCAGGAGGGCGATGACCACGACGGCGGCGCCGAGCATGATCCAGTCGCCCTTCTTCATCTTCCCCGGTTGCATCGCGTTGAAGCCCACGCCGCCTCCTCAGACCCGGTAGTACTCGCGGAACTTGTCCGGTGAGAGCCAATACAGGTGCTGGCGGACCGTCGACGCGAACGTCCGGGCCTCGGCACCGTCCGCGCACGCGCGCTCCATCACGACCGCCCCCGACGGATCCTCGATCGCCACGCGCCAGCCGTCCGGGTCCGTCGTCGATCCGGACGCGGTACCCGTCCGCACCGTCGTCCACGACGCTCCTACCCGCGCCGAACCAACGGCGTGTCGAGACGCTCCAGGTGCTCCTTGAGCGGCCCGATCACCGTGTCCAGGTGGATCCGGAACTCCGGGTGCAGGTCGGCGATCACCTGCAGCGCCATCTCGAGCTCGGTGCCGGCGGCCTCGGCCCGCTCCAACGCGCCCACCAGCGTGGCGGCGTAGTCGGCGTTGAACGGCTCGCCGTCCCAGGGGCACTCCGCCTCCCGAGGCGATCGCCTGCTCGACCATGAAGTCACGGCCGTCGCGCTTGCACGTCGCTCTGATCTTCACGCGCTCTCCTTCTCGGTGACGAGCTCGAGGACACGGTCCGCCAACTCGAACGGGTCGACGGGTCGGACGAACCATGCGTCGGCGCCCGACCATCGAGCGAGCCACGCATCGTGCTTGCGTTCCAACAGGATCACGATGACGCCGGTGAACGGATGCGCGTCGTCGCGGAGCGCCTTCGCCAGCGCGAACGCACCCGCTCGGCTCGCGATCTCGTCGGCCACGACGATCTCCGGGCGGTCGCGGAGCGCCGCACGGATGCCGAGCTCGCCGTTCTTGGCGGCCCGGAACCGCAACGGCGACCCGACGCGCCGTTCGATGCTCCGAACGGCGAGCGCCATCAGCTCGCGGGACGTGGGATCGGGTGAGACGAGCAGGACGTCCACGGCGGGCATCGTACTACGCACCCCTGTCCCCGCCTTGGCGAGACCCGCTGCGGTGGACTACCCTCCGGCGGGCCGGCGCCGCGGCTGGGTCGCGCGCGAACGCACCGGGTCGACCGATCGAGGGGGAACGCGTGGAGAGCAACGCGAAGGCAGCGGTCGCCGAGGGGGTCGGGACGTTCGCGCTGATCTTCTTCGGCGCGGGCTCCGTCATCTTGTACCTCAACGGGCAGCTCGACCTGGTCGGCGTGGCGCTGGCGCACGGGTTGGTGATCGCCGTGATGGTCTCGCAGATGGCCCACCTGTCCGGCGGCGCCTTCAACCCCGCCATCCAGATCGCCCTCTGGGTGACCGGGAAGGCGCCCTCCATCACGGACCGTCGTGTTCCTGGGTGCGCAGCTCGTCGGGGCAGCGGTCGCGGCGCTGCTGCTGAAGTTCCTGGTGCCTGCGCAGGCCTTCGACGCCGCGTTCGGCGGGACACCGACGCTCGGCGATGGCATCTCGTCGGGCAAGGGGATCCTGCTGGAGGCCGTCGGGACGTTCTTCCTGGTGTGGGCCGTGTTCGCGACGATCGTCGACGACCGTGGCCCGTTCGGCGAAGACCGCCGGGCTCACGGTCGGACTCACGCTGACGTTCGCCATCCTGGCGCTCGCTCCGTGGACGGGCGGCGCGCTCAACCCCGCGCGGTGGTTCGGTCCGGCGCTCGCGTCCGGACGATGGAGCGACTGGTTCGTCTGGATCGTCGGTCCGATCGCCGGCGGGGTCCTCGCGGGCGTCGCGTACTGGGGAATGTTCCTGCGGGACAAGGAACCCGCGACGCCCTGAGCCCCGGCCGCCCGCACGAGCCGAGCGGTAGCCTGAGGTCTCGCATGACCACCGACATCTACCTCGACGCGGCGTCGGCCACGCCGCTCCTGCCGGCAGCTCGCGACGCGTTGCTCTCGGCCCTCGATGCGTTCGGCGATCCGTTGAACATCCACGCGCCCGGTCGTGAGGCTCGACGGCTGATCGACGACGCGCGCGCCATCGTGTCATCGGCGATCCACGCCCAGCCCGACGAGCTGGTCTTCACGTCGGGTGGGACCGAGTCGGTCGCCCTCGCGATCTGGGGCGGCGTGCGCGCGATCCGGGAACTGGGGACCCGGATCGTGATCGGGGCCGCCGAGCACCCAGCCGTCGGCGGCGTATGCCACGTCCTCGAGAGCGACGGGTTCGAGGTCGTGATGGTGCCGGTCGACGCCGACGGGCGACTGGACATGGACCGGTACGCCGCCGAAGTACGGACGCCCGGACACGCTCCTCGCCAGCGTCCAGCATGCGAACCAGGAGCTGGGCACGCTCCAGCAGGTGGCCGAGGCCGCCCGGCTCGCGCGGGAGTCCCACGTCCGGTTCCACACCGACGCCTGCCAGACGGTCGGCCGGCTGCCGGTCGACGTCGAGGCGCTCGACGTCGACCTGCTCTCGCTGTCGGCTCACAAGTTCGGCGGGCCGCCGGGCGTCGGCGCGCTCTTCGTGCGACGCGGGGTCGGCGTGACCGCGTACCCGTGCGGCGACGACCGCGAGCGCAAGCGACGGTCCGGTATGGAGAACACACCGGGCATCTCGTCGATGGCGGCGGCGCTCACCGTGTCGCTCGCCGACATGGCCGATCGCGCCGCACGTGACTGGACGCTCACCGGCCGGCTCCGTGAGCGGATCGCCGCCGACGTGCCCGGCGCCCGCGTGCACGGGCATCCCACGCACCGAGCCCCGCACCTCGTCTGTTTCAGCGTCGACGGGCTCGACCCGGCGACGCTGATGATGGCGCTCGACGATCGCGGGATCCGGCTGGCGGCGGGCTCGCTCTGCTCCGGGCAACCCGACGACCCGTCGCCGGTCCTGGAGCAGATCGGCTTCCCCGGCACGTCGGGCTTCCGCGTGAGCCTGGGTCCGACCACGACGGAGGCCGACATCGACGCGCTCCTCGAGGTCCTCCCCGGGATCGTCCACGAGCTGCGCGAGGTCGAGACGATCTCGTCGGCGGCGCTCGCACGTTTCCGCCGCCGGAGGTGTGACGACCGGCGTCAGTTCGAGCGGCTCGGGTCGACGGACTCGGGCCACGTCATGCTCGGGACGCCGGTCCCCTTCTTGTGGAAGCCCACGATGAGCTCCGTGGCCGAGTCGTGATGTTCCTCCAGCCACCCCCGGAGACATCGACGGTGACGCGACGAAGCGCGGTTCGGTAGTGCTCAGCTCACCGTCCACGTGTCACCGGAGTGCAGGAGCGCGCCGCAGGTCGCCCTTGCCGAGCCGCTCGGTGGCGCGTGCGAGCTGCTCGTTCATCGCCTGGCCGTAGACCGGACGTTCGAACTCGCGGAACACGCCGATCGCGGTCGGCTCCGTCGGACCGTGCGACAGGTGCGCCAGCGCGAAGGCGAGCGACGGCCGGCCGTGCACGTCGTGCACGACGATCGAGTCGTCGGGCACGTCGGCCGTGTTCGCGATCACCAGCCGGCCGTTCTCGCCCACCACGACGCACCGCGTGCCTTCGTCGAAGACGATCGGCTCGCCGTGCGTCAGGCGGATCTGGTTGTGGACGCCCTGCGGCTTCTCGCGGAGCACGTCGAACGCGCCGTCGTTGAACACGTTGCAGTTCTGATAGATCTCGACGAACGCCGTCCCCTGGTGCGCCACGGCCTGCCGGAGCACGTCCGTGAGGTGCTGGCGGTCGTTGTCCATCGTCCGCGCGACGAACGTGGCCTCGGCGCCCGAGCGCGACCGCGATCGGGTTGAACGGGTGGTCGACCGAGCCGAACGGCGAGGACTTCGTGACCTTGCCCTCCTCGCTCGTCGGCGAGTACTGCCCCTTCGTCAGCCCGTAGATCTGGTTGTTGAACAGCAGGATCTTGAGGTTCACGTTCCGGCGGAGCGCGTGGATCAGGTGGTTGCCGCCGATCGACAGGCCGTCGCCGTCGCCGGTGACCACCCAGACCGAAAGCTCGGGGTTGGCGGTGGCGATCCCCGTCGCGAGCGCCGGCGCGCGGCCGTGGATCCCGTGCATGCCGTACGTGTCCATGTAGTAGCTGAACCGCCCGCAGCAGCCGATCCCGGAGACGAAGACCGTGTTGTGCGGGCTCGATCGCCGAGCTCGGGCATGAACCCCTGGACGGCCGACAGGATCGCGTAGTCGCCGCAGCCGGGACACCAGCGGACCTCCTGGTCGGACGTGAAGTCCTTCTTGGTCAGCGTGCCGACGACGCCGCCGGCTTCGACGTCACGCCATGGTCCAGCACCCGGAGGATCTCCTGCTCCAGATCGTCGGCGAAGATCGGGATGCCCTGCACCTTCGTGAAGCTGATGCGCGTCGACCAGGAACCGGCGCCCGGATCAGCAGGGACGAGCTGCCCGAGTTCATCTCGGGGATCAGCACCTTCCGGTAGCGTCGCACGACGTCGCCGGTGTTCGACGGGAACGGGTTGAGATGGCGCAGGTGGGCGGTGGCGACCGTGCGCCCGTCGGCGCGGACGCGACGAGCCGCCGCCCGGACGGTGCCCGAGCGACGACCCCCACGCCAGGATCGAGCAGCTCGGCGTCGCCGTCGGGGTCGTCGACCTCGAGCGGCGGGATGTCGTTCGCGATGCCGGCGATCTTCGCCGCGCGCAGATCGCGTCATCCGCTCGTGGTTCAGCGGGTCGTAGCTGATGTTGCCGGTTCCGTCCTCCCGCTCGAGCCCGCCGATCCGGTGGACCAGGCCCGGGGTGCCCGGGCGTCGCCCACGGCCGCGCGAGCTTCTCGTCGCGCTCGTACGGCAGGAACCCGTCGCCGTTCGAGGGCGTCGTGGCGAACCGCGGCTCGATCGTGGGGAGCCCGTCGACGTCCGGGATCTTCCACGGCTCCGACGAGTTCGACAGGAACGTGTCCGAGAGCAGGATCACCGGCGTCCGGTACGTGACGGCGATGCGCGCAGCCTCGATCGCGGTGTCGAAGCAATCGGCCGGCGTCGAGGACGGCGCGACGATCGGCAGCGGCGACTCGCCGTGACGACCGAACATCGCCAGCAGCAGGTCGCTCTGCTCGGTCTTCGTCGGGCAGCCCGGTCGACGGCCCGCCGCGCTGGACGTCGACGATGATCATCGGCAGCTCCATGATCGCCGCGAGCCCCAGCGTCTCGGCCTTGAGGTCCATGCCCGGCCCGCTCGTCCCGGTCACGGCCAGCTGTCCGGCGAACGCCGCACCGAGCGCCATGTTGGCGGCGGCGATCTCGTCCTCGGCCTGCAGCGTCATCACGCCGAAGTTCTTGTGGCGCGAGAGCTCGTGCAGCAGCTCGGAGGCCGGCGTGATCGGGTAGCTCGCGTAGAACAACGGCAGGCCGCTCCGCGCGCTGGCGGCGACGAGTCCCCACGACAGCGCGGTGGAGCCCGCGATGTTCCGGTACGTGCCGGGCTCGGCCGGCGCGGCCTTCACCAGGTACGAGTGCGCGAACAGCTCGGTCGTCTCGCCGAAGTTGTAGCCGGCCTTGAACGCCGCCACGTTCGCGTCGAAGATCTCCTGCTTGCCGCCGAACTTCCGCTCCAGCCAGTTGAGCGTGGTCTCGGCCGGGCGCCCGTACATCCACGACAGGAGCCCCAGCGCGAACATGTTCTTCGCCCGCTCCGACTCCTTCTTGCCGATCCCGATGTCCTCGGTGGCGCGGACCGTGATCGAGGTCATCGGCACCTTGTAGACCTGGAAGCCGTCGAGCGTGCCGTCGCCCATCGGGTCGGAGGCGAATCCCGCCTTCTCGATGTTCCGAGGTGTGAACGCGTCCTCGTTGATGATCACCGTGCCGCCCCGGAGGACCTTGTCGAGGTCCGCCTTCAGGGCGGCAGGGTTCATCGCGACCAGGACGTCGGCGTGGTCGCCGGGCGTGGTGATGTCCGACGAACCGAACTGGATCTGGAAGGCCGAGACGCCGTGGACGGTGCCGGCCGGCGCTCGGATCTCGGCGGGGAAGTCCGGAAGCGTCGCGAGATCGTTCCCGAGCACCGCGGTCGCGCTCGTGAACCGGTCTCCCGTCAGCTGCATCCCGTCTCCGGAGTCGCCCGCGAACCGGATGACGACGCGTTCCTTCTCTTCGATGGTCTTTCCGGACGATCGGGGACATCGTGGCTCTCGGCCGGCTCCTCGGTATCGGTGGGGCGACGGGCGGAACGGCTCCCGTCTAAGCGTAGCGTCCTCAGGCGCCAGGGACCGGTCGGCGGATGTTCGTGGCAGATCTCCTGCGGCTAGGGTGAGCCCGTGCGGACGAGACGGCTGGGATCGAGCGGACCGGAGATGAGCGTGATCGGCTTCGGATCGTGGGAGGCCGGTGGCGATCGAATGGGGCCCGAACGCCTCCGAGGAGGCGGTGATCGACGCGATGCGCGCCGGTCTCGATGCGGGCATGAACTGGATCGACACCGCCGAGGTCTACGGCAAGGGAGTCTCCGAACGCCTCGTCGGACGGGCCGTGGCCGGCCGCCGGGACCAGCTCCTGGTCGCGACGAAGCTCGGCGCCGGCGCCGGAGGGGTCGGGGTTCCGGCCCGACAGGTCCGCGCAGGGTGCGAGGCGCTCCCTCGCACGGCTGGGGATCGACGTGATCGACCTCTACCAGCTGCATTGGCCCGACGAGACGGGGGTGCCGATCGAGGAGACGTGGGGCGCGATGGCCGAGCTCGTGGACGCCGGCACGGTGCGATCCATCGGGCGTCTCGAACTTCGACCGGGACGCTGATCGAGCGGTGCGAGGCGATCCGTCACGTGGATTCGCTCCAGCAGGAGTTCTCGATGCTCGCGCTCGACGACCGCGAGCTGATCCGCTGGTGCGGTGAGCAGGGCATCGGGGTGGTGACGTACGGCCCGCTCGGGTTCGGCCTGCTGACCGGCGACGATCTCGAAGGAGCAAGTTCGCGTCGGTGGCCGATTGGCGCCGGGAGTTCGATGGACCGTTCCGCGACGAGAACCTCGATCACGACCTCGCCGATCGTCGACGGACTCCGGCCGATCGCGGAGCGCCTCGACGATCAGCGATGGCCCAGCTCGCCCTGGCGTGGAACGTGGCTCAGCCCGGTGTCACGTCGGCGATCGCCGGCAGCCGCGATCCGGACCACGCGCGCGACAACGCCGCGGCCGGTGACGTCGAGCTGGACGAAGCGAACGCTGGCGGAGATCGAGCGGCTGCTGGCGAGCTAGGCGTTCAGCGAGCTCGTCGAGCGGCCCGCACACGCCGCACGAGCGAATCCAGGATCTTGAGGGCCAGTTGCGGCTCCGCTTGCGAGCATCTTCAGCAGTGTCCGGCGGAAGAGGCGGATCGTCACGAGCGGCGTCTCGGCCACGACCGATGCGCTCCGCGGGGCGCCGTCGAGCAAGGCCACTTCGCCGAAGAAGTCCCCGGGCCGCACGGTCCCCAGGCGACGCTTGCCCTTCACGACCTTCGCCTCGCCCGGTCAGCACCACGAACATGGTCTCGCCGAGCAGTCCTTCCTCGACGACCGTTGCCCCCGGTGGGAACGAGACCACATCGGTCTCCTCCGCCAGCCGGGCGAGGTCCCGCTTCGTGAATCCCGTGAACAGCGGGACGACCGACAGCGCCTGCGCGGTCTCGCGGCGGGTCCGGCGGATGCGCTGCTCCGGTTGCCGTCCGCACCGGCTTACGACGGCGGCCCTGGAGCACCATCTCTGGGAGACTCTGGCTCATCGAGCGAAGCCTACCCCCGCCGACCTCCCCAGCGCGAAGCGCCGGCCGACGGAGCCAACGGCAGTGACGCTCGTGACCGCTGGTCACGGTGTTCGGGTCCGCCGATAGGGTGACGTGCGTGGACGGGATCGACGACCTCGCAGCGCTCCTCGAACGAACGCATCGTCATCCTGGACGGGGCATGGGGCGTGCTCCTGCAGGGGCGCGGTCTCACGGAGGAGGACTTCCGGGGCGAGCGATTCCGTGACCATCCCGGAGACGTCAAAGGCGACCCGGACCTGCTCAACCTGACCCGGCCGGACATCGTCTCGGACCTCCATCTGGCATACCTCGAGGCCGGGGCCGACATCACCACGACGAACACGTTCACGGCCACGTCGATCGGCCAGTCGGACTACGGCCTGACCGACGCCGTGTACGAGATGAACGTCGAGGGAGCCCGCCTCGCCAAACAGGCGACGGAGCAGCACGGGCGTGGCTGGGTCGCGGGCTCGATCGGCCCACTGAACGTCACGCTCTCCATGTCGCCCAAGGTGGACGAGGCGTCGTTCCGCACGATCTCGTTCGACCAGGTCTACGAGGCCTACGCCGAACAGATCCGCGGCCTGCGGGACGGCGGCGCCGACCTCCTGCTGATCGAGACGATCTTCGACACGCTGAACGCGAAGGCGGCGATCGCGGCGGCGATGGACGTCGCTCCCGACCTCCCGCGCTGGATCTCGGTGACGATCATCGACCGGAGCGGCCGCACGCTCTCCGGGCAGACCCTCGAGGCGTTCTGGGCCTCGATCGAGCACGCCGAGCCCATGCTCGCCGGGGTCAACTGCTCGCTCGGAGCCACCGAGATGCGCCCGTACGTCGAGGCGCTCGCACGCGTCGCGCCGATCCCGGTCAGCTGCTACCCGAACGCCGGTCTCCCGAACGCGTTCGGTGGGTACGACGAGACGCCGGAGACCACGAGCGGCTTACTCGGCGAGTTCGCCGGGGCCGGACTCGTGAACATCGTCGGCGGCTGCTGCGGCACCACGCCGGAGCACATCCGGATGATCACCGACACCGTGCGAGACATCGCCCGGCGCGAGATCCCGCGTTTCGACGACCGCTACACGACGCTGAGCGGCCTCGAGCCGTTCCGCATCACGCCGGACACCGGCTTCGTGATGGTCGGCGAGCGCACGAACATCACCGGCTCGGCCAAGTTCCGCCGCCTGATCGAGTCCGGGGACTTCCAGAGCGGGGTCGACGTGGCGCTCGAGCAGGTGCGCAGCGGCGCCAACGTGATCGACGTGAACATGGACGCCGACCTCCTCGACTCCGAGAAGGCGATGACCACGTTCCTCAACCTCGATCGCCACCGAGCCCGAGATCGCGCGCGTGCCCATCATGATCGACAGCTCGAAGTGGACGGTGATCGAGGCCGGGCTCAAGTGCGTGCAGGGCCGCGGCATCGTCAATTCGATCAGCCTCAAGGAAGGCGAGGAGGACTTCCTGGCGAAGGCCAGGCGCATCAAGCGGTACGGCGCCGCGGTGGTCGTGATGGCGTTCGACGAACAGGGGCAGGCCGGCACGGTCGAGCGCAAGATCGAGATCAGCGAGCGCGCCTACCGACTCCTGACGCAGGAGGCCGGCTACGACCCGTCCGACATCATCTTCGACCCGAACATCCTGGCGATCGCGACCGGGATGGAGGAGCACAGCGATTTCGCCAAGGCATTCATCGAGGGAACGCGCGAGATCAAGCGCCGCTGTCCCGGCGTGAAGGTCTCGGGCGGCGTGTCGAACCTGTCCTTCTCGTTCCGCGGTAACGAGCCGGTGCGTCAGGCGATCCACTCCGCGTTCCTGTATCACGCGCGTGCCGCCGGTCTGGACATGGCGATCGTCAACGCCGGACAGCTTCCCGTCTACGACGACATCCCGACGATCTGCTGGAACACGTCGAGGACATCATCTTCAACCGGCGGCCCGACGCGACCGAGCGCATGGTGACGTTCGCCGAGACCGTCAAGGGCGGCGGCGTCGTGCGCGAGCTCGACCTCTCCTGGCGCGAGGGAACGGTGCACGAACGGCTGTCCCACGCGCTCGTCCACGGCATCGTCGACTTCATCGAGGACGACACCGAGGAGGCCCGGCTGCTCTACGAGCGTCCACTCGAGGTGATCGAGGGTCCGCTGATGGACGGCATGAAGATCGTCGGCGACCTGTTCGGCGCCGGGAAGATGTTCCTGCCGCAGGTCGTCAAGAGCGCCCGCGCGATGAAGCGCGCGGTGGCGTACCTGGAGCCCTTCATGGAGGAAGAGAAGCTGACGCTCGGCGACACGGCGTCCGCGCAGGGGAAGATCGTGCTCGCCACCGTGAAGGGCGACGTCCACGACATCGGGAAGAGCATCGTGGGCGTCGTACTGGCCTGCAACAACTATGCGGTCATCGACCTCGGCGTGATGGTGCCGGCGGATGTCCTGCTGGACACGGCGATCCGCGAGCAGTGCGACATCGTCGGCGTCTCGGGCTTGATCACGCCGTCGCTCGACGAGATGGTGAACGTCGCCACCGAGATGGAGCGGCGCCGGCTCGACCTGCCGTTGTTGATCGGCGGCGCCACGACGTCACGCCAACACACGGCGGTGCGCATCGCCCCGAAGTACTCTCGACCAGACCGTCCACGTGATCGACGCCACGCGAGTGGTCGGTGTCGTCTCCTCGTTGCTGGACCCCGTGCGGAAGGTCGATCTCGACGCGAAGAACCGCGAACTGCAGGAGACGCTCCGCGCGCAGCACGCCGAGCGTGAGAAGACCCCGCTGCTCCCCTACCGCAAGGCGATCGAGCATCGAACGCCGATCGAATGGCGCCCGGAGGACGTGCCGACGCCGTCGTTCACGGGCGCGCGAGTGATCGAGCCCTCGGTCCGTGAGCTCCGCGCCTTCATCGACTGGACGTTCTTCTTCACGGCGTGGGAGCTCAAGGGCCGCTACCCGAAGATCTTCGACCACCCGAAGCACGGGGCGGCCGCGCGAGAGCTCTTCGACAACGCGATCGAGCTCCTGGATGAGATCGACGAGAACGAGCTGCTGCAGGCACGCGGCGTCTACGGGTTCTGGCCCGCGAACGCCGAGGGCGACGACATCGTCCTGGCCAACGGCATGGTCTTCCCGATGCTGCGGCAACAGACAGCGAAAGGCGACGATCGTCCGAACCGATGCCTCGCGGACTTCATCGCCCCGGCCGAGACCGGCATCCACGACCACGTCGGCGCGTTCGCCGTCACGGCGGGCTTGGGCTCGGAAGACCTCGTCAAACGCTTCGAGGCCGAGCACGACGACTACCGCGCGATCATGGTGAAAGCGCTCGCCGACCGGCTCGCAGAGGCGTTCGCGGAGATGCTCCACGAGCAGGTGCGGATCGCCTGGGGCTACCAGGATGCCCCCTTGCCGAACGAGGAGCTCGTGGCCGAGAAGTACCGGGGGATCCGGCCGGCGTTCGGCTATCCCGCCTGTCCCGACCACAGTCAGAAGCGCAACCTGTTCGACCTCTTGGACGCGCGCGAGATCGGCATGGACCTGACCGACTCGTTCGCCATGACGCCGGCCGCGTCCGTCTCGGGCCTCTACTTCGCGCACCCCGAGTCGCGCTACTTCAACGTGGGGCGCATCGCGAAGGACCAGCTCGAGGACTACGCGCGGCGTCGCGGCGAGAGCATCGCCGAAGCCGAGCGATGGCTCCGACCGAACCTAGCCTACGACACGGACTGAGCGGTCGTTCCTCCGCGCCGCTCCGTCCGGCCGTCGCCCGGTGTGCCGCTGGTAGCCTCGCGCGCATGGGTCACTTCTGGCACCCGTTCGCCGACATGGCGGCCGTCTCCGCGCGCGGCGAGCTGGTCCTCGTGCGCGGCGACGGCGTTCGCGTGTGGGACGAGTCGGGACGCCGCTACATGGACGCGACCGCGGGCTTGTGGTTCGCGAACGTCGGCTTCGGTCGCCGCGACATCGCCGAGGCAGCCGCGGCACAGATGACCGCACTCCCGGCGTACTCCACGTTCGGCGACTTCTCGAACCGGCCGGCCTCGGAGCTGGCAGAGCGCGTCTCGTCGCTCGCTCCCGTCACCGACAGCCGGGTGTTCCTGACGAGCGGCGGCTCGGACTCGATCGACACGGCCACGAAGATGGCCCGCCGGTTCTGGCAGCTGGTGGGACAACCGGAGCGGACGATCCTGATCCGCCGGGAACGCGCGTACCACGGGATGCACACCGCCGGCACCAGCCTGGCCGGCATCCCGGCGAACGCGGACGGTCACGGAGACCTGATCGAGGACGTGGTGCAGGTGCGGTGGGACGACGCGGACGACCTGCGCGCGATGATCGATCGGGTCGGGGTGGACAAGGTCGCCGCGTTCTTCTGCGAGCCCGTGATCGGGGCGGGCGGCGTGTACCCCGCACCCGACGGCTACCTGTCGGCCGCCCGCGCCGTGTGCCGCGAGACCGGCGTGCTGTTCGTGGCCGACGAGGTCATCACCGGCTTCGGCCGGTGCGGTGCGTGGTTCGCGAGCGGGCGCTGGGGGCTGCAGCCCGACATCATCACGTGCGCGAAGGGCATCACCAGCGGCTACCTGCCGATGGGCGCGGTGGTCGCCGCGCCGTGGATCGCCGAGCCGTTCTGGGCCGAGGGCGCGGGCATGTGGCGGCACGGCTACACGTACTCCGGACACGCCGCGGCATCCGCCGCCGCGCTCGCGAACCTGGACATCATGGAGCGCGAGGGGCTCTGTGTGAGCGCGCTCGGGAGCTCGAGACGGAGCTGGCCGACGCGCTCGAGCCGCTCGCCTCGCATCCGCTGGTGAGCGAGGTCCGGACCGCCGGCGTGCTGGGCGCGGTGCAGCTGGACCCGGCCGCGATCGGGGACGACCCCGGCGCTGCCGGGCAAGACGGTCACCGCGTGCCGCGAGACCGGCGTGCTCACGCGCGCGCTGGCGCCCGGCGCGCTGCAGATCTCACCCTGCGCTGGTGATCGACGCCGACGGAGCTGCAGCGAGCTCGCCGACGCGATCGGCGCCGCGCTCGACGCGGTGAGCTAGGTCCCGGCTCGGTCCGTCGGACCGGCCGCGACCGCGGGCGGCGGTTGCGAGGTCATCCGGTGGATCGCCGTCGTGAGGTCGAGGATCTGCTTCGACAGCGCCAGCAGCTCTTCGTTCTGCTGCTCCTCGGTCTGCACGAACTGCCATTCCTGATCCGCCAGCGATGCTCGCGCTTCTCGTCGGCGCGGTTCTGGCTGATCATCACGAACGTCGACAGGAAGATGGCCTCGAGGGACACGATCATCGTGAGCAGGCCGAACGGGTACGCGCTCGACGCCGAGCCCGATCCACGAGGCCGAACCACACCACGTGGACGTAGACGAACGGCATCGACCCCGCGAACTACGTGATCCGATCGGCGATGCGGCTCTGGACGTCCTGATCGCCCGCACCAGCGCGTGCGCTCAGCAACGCGGGATGCGGCTGGGACTGCATGGATCAACGGGTTCGTCACCGTCGTTCCTCCTTCATCCGGGACATGCCGAGCAAGCGTATGGCCCGGAGTGGTGAGAGGGCGGGCGCTAGTGGAAGGAGCTGCCGCAGGCGCAGGAGCTCTGCGCGGCGGGGTTGTCGATCGTGAAGCCGGAGGCCTCGAGCGAGTCCACGAAGTCGATCGTCGCCTGGCTCAGGTACGGGCACGCTCATCTTGTCGATCACCAGGCGGACGCCGAACTGCTCCTCGGTCTGGTCCTTCTCGGTGACCTGATCGTCCAGGTACATGGCGTACCGGAGACCGGAGCATCCGCCCGGCTGGACGGCGATGCGGAGCGCGATGTCGTCGCGACCTTCCTCGGTCAGGAGCTCTTTGACCTTGCCGGCTGCGTTCTCGGTCAGACTGATCATCGGTTCCTCCGGTCGAGGTCGGGTGGAACGTGCGGACCTCTCGATTGTAACCGCCGAACGCCGCCTGAGCCGAGCGTTCGCTCAGCCGTCGGCGAACGCGGACGGCGTGGCCCCGGTCACGCGGAGCAGCTCGGCCGGGGTGAGCGGGAAGACGGAGTCCGGCGTCCCGGCGGCGGCCCAGATCTCGTCCCAGCGTCAGGAGGTCGTGGTCGACCAGGCACGTGAGGCGCTCGGGGTGCCCGAACGGAGGCGTGCCCCCCACCGCGAACCCGGTCGCGGACCGCGCCTCCTCGGGCGTCGCCCGCCGGACCGCTCGGCGCCGACGAGCGAGGCCAGCTTGGCCTCGTCCACCCGGTTCGCTCCGCTGGTGAACGCCATCACCGGGCGGTCGTCGGCCATGAAGACGAGCGACTTCACGATCTGCGCGACGTCGCACCCGATCGCCCGGGCGGCGTCCTGCGCCGTCTTCGTCCCCTCGGGGAACCGGCGCACCTCGGGCTCGAGGCCCTCGACGCGCGCGGCCTCCAGGAATCGGTCGATCGCGCCGCTCATCGCCGCCGCTTCCCGCTGCCGACCAGCGTCGTCCGCCCGGGCGGCGAGCTCCTGCGCGAGCCGCTCCAGCGACCGGCGCGCATCCCCGAGCGCCTCCTCCGCGCCCGAACCGCTCCACCAGGGATACCACGGCACGCCGTCGAGACGGCAAGCCCGTCCTCGGCCTCGCCGCACACGATGACGACGGGGATCGAGAGCTCGCGACCGAGCCCGCAGGATCCCGGCCGGCACCTTGCCGTGGAGCGATCCCACGTCGAGCCTCCCCTCGCCCGTGATCGCGAGATCGGCGGCCGCCATCCGCGCGTGCAGCCCGAGCGCGTCGGCCACCACGCTCGACCCCCGGCCGGACGTGCGCGCCGAGGAACGCCATGAGCCCGAAGCCCAACGCCTCCCGCGGCGCCGGCGCCGGGCTCGTCGCGCAGATCCGACACCGAGGTCGCGCTCCACGACGGCGGCCAGGTGGGCCAGCGCGCGGTCGAGCACCATCACGTCCTCGGCCGACGCGCCCTTCTGCGGCCCGTAGACCGCGCTCGCGCCGGCGGCCCGGTGAGCGGGTTGTCCACGTCGGTCGCGGCGACGAACGTGACCCCGCGCACGCGCGGGTCGAGCCCGGTCGACGTCGACGCGCGCCAGACGCCGCCAGCGCCGCCCGCCTCGGGCCCGATCTCGCGCCGCGTCGGCATCAAGCATCCGCACGCCCGAGCGCCTGCGCCATGCCGGCACCCTCCGTCGTTCGTCGCGCTGCCCCCCGAGGCCGACGAGCAGCCGCGACGGGCTCGCGATCGAGCGCCGCCGCGATCAGCTCGCCGGTTCCCCGGGTCGTCGTCAGCCGCGGATCACGCCGCGGCGGCCGAGAGCGAGCGCGAGGCCCGAGGCGCGACGCCATCTCGACGATCGCGAGCCGCCCGTCGGCGCGTCTCCGCGATGCCGAACGCGGCCTCGACCGGGTCGCCCCGCGGCCCGGAGACGGTGCCGCGGAACGACGTCACCGTGGAGCGCATCCACGAGCGCCGCCATCGTTCCCTCGCCGCCGTCGGCCATCGGCGCCAGGTCGAGCCGGTCGTCGGGGCGGACCGACGCCATCCGGTCGCCATCGCCTCCGCCGCCTGACGCGCCGTGAGCGTGCCTCGGAACTTGTCGGGGGCCACGAGGACGCGCATCCGGCCGATGCTACGATTCCGCGCCGGACCCGTCGGCGTGCACCTGGAAGGAAGCCCGCGTGACGCGGACCTCGCAGGAAGCAGCTGATCGGCGATCGCGCACGCCGAGCGCGCAGCGGCTCGGGCAGGACCATCCAGTACGCGCCGCCCGAGACGCTGGGAGCAGCCGAGCGCCGTGCGCCGGCTGGTGGAACCGCGACATCGTCGCGCATCTCGCCGGGCAGGACACGGCCGCCGCTCAGCTGCTTCGCGGCGATCCGGCCGAGGAGCTCGATGCGTACCGGGCGAGCGCTCCCTCGACGACGCGTTCACGGTCGACGGGTTCAACGCGTACCTCGTGAACAACCGCAGCGGCGCTCCACTACCGGCGAGGTGCTCACGACGTGGGGGCTGGCCGCCGAGGCGACGCTCGAGCTACGCGTCCGCGCTCTCGGAGGACGCGTGGCGCGACGAGCGCGTTCCCGTGGCTCCTCGGCGCGATCGCGCGCGCGGTACCTGGTGCAGTCGCGCGTCGTGGAGTGGTGGGTCCACGGCGAGGACATCCGCGCCACGACGCGGGCTCGGCCCGCAGATCCAGCACTGGCCGATCTTCCTCACGATCGACATGGGCGTGCGGATGCTGCCCTGGACGCTCGGGGAGGCCGGGCATCGATCTCCAGGGCGCGAGCGTGCAGATCGACCTGGAAGGCGCCGGCGAGGGCTCGTGGCACTGGGGACTCGGCGCCGGCGAGACACCGCCCGACGGACAAGAAGCCCGACGCGTTCATCCGGGTCGCGGCTCCCCAGTTCGCGCTCGTTGCGGCGCATCGCCTCCCGGTGGACGACGTCCTGGACTCGGGCAACGTCGCGCTCGGTGGCGAGTCCGAGATCGCGGAGGCGGTCGTCCGCCACATCCGCGCGTACCCGTATCGCGCGACACCGTGACGCGGCCCACACACGCTGCCCGCAAGCCCGTTCCGGCTTCCCGTTCGTAGACCACACGAGTACCGTGCTGCGCGTGCGAGCGAGGGAGCCCGAGTCTGACGCGGCGCTGATGCAGCGCTTCGCGCGCCGCGACGCGCCCGCCGCCGACGTGCTCTACGGGCGCTTCGCCTCGCGCGATCTACGGGCTCGGGATCGTGATGCTGGGCAGCGATGCGGCGGCGCAGGATCTGGTGCAGGACACGTTCGTGAAGCTCTGGCGGAGCGCCGACCGATACGACGCGTCGCGGGGAAAGCTCGAGACGTGGGTGCTGCTCGTGGCCCGCTCGCTGGCGATCGACGCCCTGCGCAGACGCGTGCTCGAGGCGCGGTCGCTGGAGACGCTCGGGCGTCCGGACGAGGCGGACCAACGGCCCGCGCCCGACGAGCTGGCGGCGACGGCGGACATGGCCGCGCGGGCGCGCAGCGCGATGGAGCGACTGTCCGGCGAACAGCGGGCCGCGCTGGAGCTGGCGTACTTCGGCGGCAAGACCAGCGCCGAGGTGGCCGAGATGGAAGGCATCCCGATCGGGACGGCGAAGACGAGGATCCGCACGGCGCTCCTGCGCCTGCGCGACGCGATGGCGGAGGAACAACGTGACGTGTGACGAGGTGCGCGAGCTGCTGCCCGAGCACCTGCTCGGCACGCTCGAGGGCCCCGAGGACCTCGAGGTCCGCCGTCACCTCCGCGGCTGTGCCGGCTGCCGTGCCGAGATGGACGGCGTTGTCCGAGGGCGTCGGAGTGGTTCGCACGTGCCGCGCACGACGCGAGCCGCCTCCCGACGACCTGCGCGAGCGGGTGCTCGACGATGCTGGAGCAGGAATGGCGGGACGCCGATGCGCTGCGCCCGGACAACGGACGCGCCCGCTGGCTCGGACGGGCGGCCGTCGCGCGTCGTGGTCGCCGGCGCTCGCTGGAGCCGTCACGCAGACGCAACGCGCGTCGGTCGCCGCCGAGGATGCGGAGAGCTACCGGACGCGTCCTGACCACGCTCGGCGGGAAGGAGTTCCGGGTCGGCACCCTCGGACTCGCGCATCGACCCACCCGTTCGAGGGCAGCGTCGTGCTCTACGACTCGCACCAGGGGCAGTCGTGGGGCGTCGTCCTGGTGCCGCGCGCCCGGGGTCTCGGGCACGGCATCGGTAACGCTCTCGAGCACCGGCGCGGTCGGACGGACGCACGACGATCGACGCCGGCACCCTCGAGTTCCAGCCCGACGGCGATGCCGCGACGTGGCTCGTCACGTCCAGCGACCTCACCGCGTACGATCAGCTCACCGTCACGGCGGAGGACGGAACGGTGCTCGCGACGGCCGAGATCGCCGCCGCCTAGCGGCGCGACGATCAACCGGCGGATGGTCCGCGGCACGGCGCCGAACCGGTACTTGTACGCGTAGTCGCCCTTCAGCAGGTCGAACGCCTCGCAGCCGTCCTCGATCGCCAGGCGGATGTCCTCGGCCACGAGCACCATGCCGGGCGACAGCTGCTGGAGCTCCCGGTCGAACGCGGAGTTGTACAGGAAGAACGTCCCGCCGAAACGAGAAGCCGATCGTCCCGGCGGCCTTCACGCCGCCGACCTCGATGAACGTGAGCCGGAAGATCCCGCGCGGGCCGAACGCCTCGCCGAGCCTCCGGAAGAAGATCTCCATCCCCGGCTGCATGAAGACGCCCTTCGGCCCTTCGCTCATCCGATGGAGCTCGACGAACCGGTCGAGGAACGGGATCAGCGTGTCCTGGGTCGCGGTCACGATGGCGAACGGCCCGGTTTCGGCCTCGAGCTTGCGCGCCTTCCGCTTGATCTCGTGTCGGAGCTTCGACGGCAAGGTCCTCGAGGTACGCGTCCCAGGTCCCGGCGAACGCGCAGGAACGGGGCGACGCCGTTCTGGTCCTCGGTCTCCTCGACCGCGCATGCCCTGCGCGACGGCCGCGTCACGGCAGCAGCGCCGAGCCACGGGCGATCCTCGGGGAGACCGCGCAGGTCGGCGTCGGTCCAGTCGTCGGCGCTCGAGCAGGCCGCCCAGAGCGCCGCGGCCATCGGCGCCTGCACCTCGGGGAGCGCGACCGGTCCCATGTAGTCGGTCACCTCGGTCCCGCCGAGGAACCGCAGCGTGCGTCCCGATCCGCTCGAACGCGACCGCGCCCACCTGCGCTCCGTCGTCGTCCTCCGCGAACGCGAACAGGAGGTGCTCGGGCTGCTCGCCGAACTCCTCCCAGTAGAGCTTCAGGTAGTCCGGCGTGTGGAAGAACGTGCCGGCAGGGTCGGCGTCGACGAACGCCGACCAGTCCCGGGCGTGGAAGTCCTGCGGATCCTCAGAGAAGGCGATGCGCACGGCGCCATGCTACGGTCCGCGGTGGTCGGTCGGCGGGTCCGCACCCATGGTCAACCCAGCGGGTCCCGCTCACCGCCCACCGCCGCCGCCGCCGCCGCCCGAGAAACCGCCACCGGAGAATCCGCTGCGACCCGGACGCCGCCGGCGTCGACGCGATCGTCCCGCCGGTCGTCACCGAGAAATCGTCCAGCGCTCGGCCGAAGTCCGCGTAGATGAACGGCCGGGTGCGACAGGTACCACGTCGTGTCGTGGCGGCATCTGCCCGAGGCCTTCGAACGCCTTCGCCCACTTGTCGGTGCACGCCGAACACGATCGCGTACGGGCAGGTATCGGGTGAACACGTTCTGCTCCTCCGCCCACCGCGACATGTGCGTCTTCGGCGGTCTCGATCACCGTCCGGAACCCGCCGACGCGCCGGGCGATCGCCGTGCCCTTCGCGGTCCGGCTCGGCATCCATCGGGCGCCGACCGTGAGGACGACGCCGGCCGACGATCACCGGGATGCCCACGAGCCCGAACGTCGTCCACTTCGCCAGGACGAACGTGAGCACGAGGCCGACGACGAACAGCAACGGCTCCGCGCGCGTGCCACGACGCCCGGATCTTGTCGGGGCGCTTCACGAACCAGCCGCGCTTCACCGCGTCCGTGTACAGCTGGTCCTCGACCTTGGACAGCCGCTCGGAGAACGTGCGCCGCAGGCTCGGACAGCGTGGGGTCGTTCCCGTCCTTGAACAGGCCCGATCAGCAGCGTCCGTTCGTACGTGAGCAGGTCGGCGTCGGCCTTGTCGGTGCGATGCAGCGTCCAGTCCGGCTTGCCGAACCACCCCTCCTTGGGGATCTCCTCGATCGTCAGGTAGCCCGCGGACGGCCAGGTCCACGATCGTCGCGGTGACGTCGAGCGTGTTCGCCTGCTCGTCGACGATCGTGCCGATCTGCCCCGGCCGGAGATCCTCCGGCGGCGCGAACTCGACGGGCGCGACGCCTCGCTCGAACAGCGGCACGGCCTGCGCATCGCCGGTCGCGTTCCCCAGGGTCTGATCGATCGGCGAGCCGACGAAGCGGCGGTCGCGTCCGCGGCTCCACAGCAGCCAGCCGCAGCCCGCGATGAGCAGCGACGAGCAGACCGCCCGACACGCCGAGCGTCACGGAGGTCCGCGAGAACGCCCGGCCGATGCTCCACGGCTCGACCAAGCGCGGCTGCGGCTCCGCCACGAGCGCCTTTCGGGAGCGCCACGACCACCGTGAACGCCTGGAACGGCGAAGAGGTCCGTCGTGCCGGAAGCGGGCGATGCTCGTCCGTTCGAGGATTCGCTGCCGGTCGCAGGCCGTGTACGCCCCGATCGACCCGGCGAAGCAGGCTGCGTCGACGATCTCCGCAGGTGCGCTGACGGTCGCGGTCGCCGCGGTCGACCGGGCACGTCCCAGTCCTCGCCGATCGCGTTCCAGTAGAGCTCGTCGTGGTCGTCGAAGCCGTTCATCGCCGCGTCGACCGTGTAGACGATCGTGTAGGTGTGCGACGCCGTGACGTCGTCACGTCGGGGTCACCGATCTTGATCTGCGTGATCCCGCCGGGCTGGCTCGAGACCTCGTAGTCCGCGGATGCCCGCCGGTCGCCGTCACCGACTCGACGTGCAACGGGGTAGACGCGGTCGTACCGGTCGTCGTACGCCTGTCGCGTCGGGATGTCGCGGAAGATCCCGTGAGCGCTGGTTCTGGCCCGAAGTCGTACTCGATCACCTCGGTGATCCGGATCGAGTCGTCGGCTCGGATCTCGATCGCCACGTCGTACGAACGGATCACCTCGCTGGCCTGCGCTCCTGCGGGGGCGCCCAGCGCCCACACGGCCATACACGCGAGCGCGAGGATCGCCGCACGCCTCACCGCTGCCCCTCGCAGCCGAAGGCCGTCCGGAGGGGCGCGAGCATCCGGTCGAGCGGTGGGCGGGCCTTCACGGCCCGAAGCCTAGAGGCTCAGACCGCGTGTGGGGCGGAGCCGGTGGCCGAACCTGCGCCGTCGAGCGCCTCCTGGAGCACATCCCAGGCCAGCACGGCGCACTTGATGCGGATCGGGTACTTGACCACGCCTTTGAGGGCGATCAGGTCGCCGAACCCATCCTCATCGGGCTCGACCTCGCCGGCCATCATGCCGCGGAAATCGGCGGCCAGCGCCCTCGCCTGATCCACCGGCTTGCCCGCGACGGCCTCGGTCATCATCGACGCGCTGGATTGCGAGATGGAGCAGCCGGCGCCCATGAACGCCACCTCGCGCGATGGTGTCGCCTTCCTCGTGCACGAACACCGTGATCTCATCACCGCAGAGCGGGTTGTTCCGTGTGCAGCTGAGCTCCGCCGTTGGCAGATCGTGCTTGTTCCGCGGGTTCTTGTAGTGATCGAGGATCACTTCCTTGTAGATGTCGTCGAGCGCCACGTTCCCTCCGCCGTTCCTAGATGAAGATCGATTCGGCCTTGGCCAGGCTTTCGACCAGGACGTCGACCTCTTCCTTCGTGTTGTAGATGTAGAACGACGCGCGCGCCGTGGCGGGCGTGTCGAACCGACGCATCACGAGCTGCGCGCAATGGTGCCCCGCACGGATCGCGACGCCGTCCTCGTTCAGGATGGTCGCCAGGTCGTGCGGGTGCACGTCCTTGTACCAGAAGCTCACCGCGCCCCCGCGGATGCTCGCGTCCTTCGGGCCGAAGACCGTCGCTCCGGCGTCGATCAGCCGGTCGAGCGCGTACCGGGTGATCTCTTCCTCGTGTGCCCGGACCACGTCCATGCCGATCGCGGTCAGGTAGTCGACGGCCGCGCCGAGACCGATCTGCTGCGCGATCTGCATCGTCCCGGCTTCGAACTTGTACGGGATCGCCTTGTACGTGCTGTGGTCGTGGAAGACCTCGTGGATCATCTCGCCGCCGCCGAACATGGGATCCATGGCGTCGAGGATCTCGGCCGTCGCCGTAGAGGCCACCGGACGACGTCGGACCGAGCATCTTGTGGCCGCTGAAGGTCAGGAAGTCGCAGCCGAGCGCCGTCACGTCGATCGCGTGGTGCGGAGCGAGCTGCGCGCCGTCGACGGCCACGATCGCCCCGACCGCATGCGCGGCATCGATCAGCTGACGGAGCGGCGTGATGGTCCCGAGGGCGTTCGACATGCCGGTGACCGCCAGGATCTTCGTCCGTTCGGTGAGCAGCGAGCCTAGGTCCGAGAGGTCGAGCTGTCCGTCATCGGTGAGGGGGATGAACCTCACGGTGGCGCCGGTGACGGCGGCGGTCATCTGCCAGGGGACGATGTTCGAGTGATGCTCCATGTCGGTGAGCAGCACCTCGTCGCCCTCGTGAAGGAACTTCCGGCCCCATCCCTGCGCGACCAGGTTCATCGACTCGGTGGTGCCGCGGGTGAACACGATGGTCTCGGGACCGGGAGCGCCGAAGAACCGGGCCAGGTTCGCACGGGCGCCCTCGAACAGCTCCGTGGCCTCCTCGCCCAGCATGTAGAGACCTCGGTGGGCGTTCGCGTTGTGGTGCGCGTAGAAGTCGGACTCGGCGTCGATCACCTGCTGCGGCTTCTGCGACGTCGCCGCGCTGTCCAGGTAGACCAGCGGCCGTTCGCCCACCGTTCGCGCGAGGATCGGGAAATCCCTGCGGATCTTCTCGACGTCCAGTCCCCCGATGTGCCCCGTCATGCCTGCCTCCGACTCAGCTCTTCGGCTCAACCCTCGGCGGTCGCGTCCGCTTCCAGGCCCAGCTCGTCGCGGACGCCCTTCGTACCCCTTGGCCTCGAGCTCCTTGGCGAGCTCGGGGCCGCCGGTCTTCACGATACGACCCTTCATCATCACGTGGACCTTGTCGGGCGTGATGTAGTCCAGCATGCGCTGGTAGTGGGTGATGAGCAGCACGCCGAGATCCGGGCCGACCAGCTCGTTCACGCCGATCGCCACGGACTTCAGCGAGTCGATGTCCAGGCCGGAGTCGGTCTCGTCCAGGATGGCGATCTCCGGCTCGAGCACCGCCAGCTGCAGGACCTCGTTCTTCTTCTTCTCGCCGCCGGAGAACCCCTGGTTCACGTAGCGCTGCACCATGGAGTCCTCGACGCCCAAGACGTCCATCTTCTCCTTCATGTGCTTGCGGAACGCGAGCGCGCTCACCTGCTCGCCCTTCACCGCCGTGTAGGCGGTCCGCAGGAAGTTCACGACCGACACGCCGGGGACCTCGGTCGGGTACTGCATCGCCAGGAAGAGCCCGCGCTTGGCGCGCTCGTCGGGCGTGAGCTTGGTGATGTCCTCGCCCTTGAACACGACCTTGCCCTGCGTGACCGTGTAGCCGGGCCGGCCCATGATCACGTTCGACAGGGTCGACTTGCCGGAGCCGTTCGGGCCCATCAGCGCGTGCGTCTCGCCTTGCTTCACCACCAGGTCGATCCCCTTGAGGATCTCCTTGCCTTCGACCTCCGCGTGCAGGTCGACGATCTCGAGCGTCGCCGCGCCGTTCGTCTGCGTCATCTCATTCATCACTTGGCACCTCGATCAGGATGTCGTCGCCTTCGGTCTTGACGGGGAAGACCTCGACCGGCAGCGTCGCCGGCAGCGTGATCGGGTCTCCCCGTGTTCAGGTCGAACGTGGAACCGTGCTTGGGGCATTCGATCGTCTGGTCGTCGACGTCGACCTCGCCCTCGTCCAAGAAGTAGTGCGCATGCGAGCAGATCGCGTCCACGGCCCGGAACCCGTCGGCGCCGAGGTTCGTCACGGCGACGGGGCGGTGGTCGACCACGAAGCGTCGGACCTCGCCTTCCGGCACGTCCGCCGACGGTGCAGACCTTGACGAGCGTCATCCGCGTGCTCCCGCGGCGAGCTCGCGTGCGATGGCGGCCTCGCCGCCCTCCCGCACCTCGTCGATCGTGACGCGGTCCAGGACCTCCTGGAAGAATCCCGAGACGATCAGCCGCTCGGCGTCCTCGCGCGTGATGCCGCGACTCTGCAGGTAGAAGATCGCCTCCTCGTCCACCGGTCCGACGCTGGCCGCGTGGCCGCACCGGACGTCGTTCGCCTCGATCTCGAGGTTCGGGATGGAGTCGGCCTTCGCATCCTCGGACAGGACGATGTTGCGGTTGGTCTGCATCGCGTTCGTCTTCTGCGCGTCGGGCCGCACGTGGACCCAACCGCTGTACACGGCGCGGCTCCGATCGCGGAGCGCCCCCTTGTACAGCAGGTCGCTCCGGCAGTTGGGTGCGACGTGGTCCTGCAGCGTCCGGTGGTCGAAGTGTTGCTCGCCGTCGGCGAAGAAGATCCCGAGCATCTCGCTGAACCCGCCGGGTTGCGCCAGGATCGTCTCGGCCTCGGCGCGCGAGAGGTCGGCGCCGAACCCGATCGCGAGCGTCCGGATGTCGGCGTCGCGGCCCACCTCTGCACGCTGCACACCGAGATGCGTCACGCCGGCGCCCCAGTCCTGGATCGACGCGTACCGGACGCGGGCGCCGTCGCCCACGACGATCTCCGTGACGGCGTTCGAGAACGCCCGCGTGAGATCGGGCGAGACGTAGCGATCGATGAACGTCACGGATGCGTGCTTCCCCACGACGATCAGCGTGTGCGGGAAGACGGCCGCGCCGTCCGCGTCCAGGTACGTGAGCGTCTGGAGCGGGAGGTCGACCTCCACACCGTCGGGGACATGGAGGAACGTGCCGCCCGTGCGGAAGGCCCCGTGGAGCGCCAGGAACTTCGTCCGCGACGTGGGGACGAGCGAGTGCAGGTATCGCTCGACGAGGTCTGGGTGGGTCGCGGCGGCGACATCCAGGTCGCAGAAGATCACGCCGGCCTCCGACGCGCCGCTCGCGAGCTGCGTGGAGATCACCTCGGAGTTGCGCTGGATCTGGAGGCCGGCCCGTTCGCCCGCCACGGCAGCCGCCTCGAGGAGCCCGTGCCGGTTCGAGCGCCTCCGGGCCGCCGCCGGGCGAGAACGGGACGAAGATCCAGATCGAAGTCCGACAGGTCGGTGTAGCGCCACTCCTCCGTCTCCTGCGACGGGATCGGCATCGCCTCGAACTCGCTGAGCGCGCGCAGCCGGAGGTCACCGGTGAACCCAGCGACGCCGGGGAGCTCCGCGAGGGCGCGTTCGTCGAACGAGGGATACGTGTCTGAAGAGAGTGAGGCGTGCCGGGTCACGCGCAAAGTCTATCGGAATGGTCGGATTCGACTCGACGGATCAGACCGATGCGGTGAGCGCGTACAGCCGGGCCTCGGTGGGCGAAAGGATCCATCCATCCACGTCGACGACCCGGTCCGCCTCGAAGTCCGAACGGATCGTCTCCGACAGGAGCGCCCTGAGGTCGGCGTCGCTCGCGGCGAGCAGGGTACGACGCCCCTCGGGAAGCCCCGCCGAGATGCGTTCCACGAGCCGGCCCGCCGACGACTCCGAGGGGACGCGGTCGAGGTAGGCGCTCCCCACCACACGAGCACTCTCGCGGTGGACCATGAGTCCCGCCAGTCGTTCCGCCAGGGAGACGGGAGCGAACGCCACGATCGCCGTCCAAGGACGGGAGCGGACCACGAGCGCGGACGCGCCGAGGGCGGCGAGCGAGACGAAGCCTCGCCGCGTGAGCAGGGGCCCCATCCGGGCTCATGCGAACCCTCCCTGCAGGTGGTCGGCCAAGCGGAGCGCGAGGGCCACGATGAGCATCGTCGGGTTGCTCGAGCCGCCCGTCGGGAAGACGCTGCTTCCTGCGACGTAGAGGTTCGCGAGCCCGTGCACCCGACAGTCGCCGTCCACCACGCCCTGCGTGGGGTCAGCGCTCATGCGCGTGGTGCCCATGTGATGGAACCCTCCGGCGAGATCGCCCGGCCATTCGGTTCCCTCCTCCTCGAACAGGATCCGCACGCGCCCCACTCCGGCCCGTCCGATCTCGGCAGCGACGATCTCCATGCTCCGCCGGACAGCGTGACGATCCGAGGTGCTCAACCGCCAGTCGAGCTCCGCCCGCGGCATCCCCACCTCATCCCGCTCCGGTATCAGCGTCACGCGGCTGTCCGGGTTCGGCGCCGGCTCGAACCGCGCGGTCAGCAGGAGGCTGTCGAGCGGGAGGTTCCCCTCGACCTCCGTGTAGAGGAACCCGGCGATATCACCGAGGAGGCCCGGGATCAGCGATTGCTGCTCACGCGGCGAGGCGCGCATCAACGAGCCGACCACGTCGGGATACGGGATCGGGAACGGCGCACCCGGGACCGTGAACCGGTGCCATGTCATGAGGTCCGAGATGACGTTCGAGAGATCGCCGCCGATGTCGCCGAGGTTTCCGTCTTGCACGGCATCCCGGATCGCCTTGAGATGCTCGACGTCGGCGGAGTTGGCAGCCCGCTCGAGTGCGGCGTCGTGGACCGGATCGATCCGGACCTGCACGTCGGCGATGCCCTCTGCCTCCTGTGTCTCGCGCGATATCCCCAAACGTGGCTGGATGATCGTGCCGTCGACGATGTGCTCCTGATAGAAGGCGATCGACAGGTTCGGGTCCGCGGGAGCCACGACACCGGCCACGAACCGCGGGTGCTCCTGGAAGAATCGACCGACCAGGTCGTTCGCGTTGCCGATGCCGTCCGGGTACCGGCTGTTCGAGGCCAACAACAATCGGGCGTTGTCGATCCCGCCGACCGCCAGGACGATCACGCGGGCCGAGACCGTGAAGCGGTTGCCGGTGAGCGTCACCACCGAGACGCCCGTCGCCGTGGTGCCGGTCTCGTCGAGCTCGATCTCGGTGACGTTGGCTTCCAGGTACACGGTGATGTTGGAGGCAGCCCTCAACTCGTCGCCGTACAGATCGGAGAACCGGCGCTTGTCCGGCGGCACGATCTGATCCACCCGCGTCTGCACCCGGTCGCCCTCCAGCGGCAACGGCTCGTACTGATCCGCGCTGACCCATCCCGACGTGTCCCACTGTTCGGATGTCAGCTGCACGAGCTGCTCCGCGCGGAGCTCGTACGGCTGGAGATCCGACTTGCCCATGGGCCAGCCGCTGAAGGGGACCCAGTCGCGGCGCTCGAAGTCGACGCTGTCGAAGGGCCGGCACACCCCCGCCCAGTGATTGGTCGTGCCGCCGAAGTAGCGGAGCCGGGGCGTGTCGAGCGGGAAATACGGAAGGCCGACGACCGGTCCCTCGTAGAGCGACTGGGTTTCCGGATCGGGGTCTTCCCCACCGCTCTCGAGCACCGCCACCCGGACGGCGCTCCCGATGAACTCGCGCGCGAGCGTGATCCCTGCGGCTCCGGCACCGATGATGCAGAGGTCCGTCTCGACCGTGCTCTCGGACGGTACGTTGCGGGCGTCAGCGAACAACCGCGCCCGGCTCCCTCTCGGCGTCGTTCTCCCATGGAACGCTCAGGCCGACCTTCGTCACGACGGTGTGCGCGAGCCGGTCGTGGAACCCCTGCTTCGCCGGATGCCGCGCCGTGCTCACGAGCAGGTAGACGTACCAGGCGGAAAGGACGAGGAGGAGGATCGCGTCAAGCGTTCCGGAGATGACCGACGTGATCGATGACTGCACGCTCAGCGGAAGCACCAGGACCGCCCAGCGGATGAGGCCCTGTCGGTAGGTGATGGTGCCACCGTCCGATTCGGTCCCGATGGTCATGCGGAGCAGACGCTGGCCCGGTGTTGCTCGCCACCGCCGCCACGAACCCACGAAGTACACGGCGCCGACCGCGGTGGCGAGCGCGCCGCACAGCAGCGCCAGTCCCTGGTTGAGGGTGACGCGCGGATCCGTGGAGAGGTCGATCTCGACGATCGGGCCGAACAGCACGGAGACCACCACCGCGCAGACGAACGCCAGGATCGAGAGGATCAACAGATCGATGACGTATCCGACGAGCCTGTTGGGCACATCGGCGTAGTAACGCCCAACAGCTGGGCGCGCAGTCACCCGCCTACCGTCGCCGCCGGCTCACGCGCGAGGGCGCACCGGAGGAACCCTGCATCCGTCGTCCTCACGGTGGAAGGATAACCGGGACCCACAGGGATGCCAGCGTTCCGCATGTGACGAAATGGCGTCGATCCGGCGGCGGGAGGCTACCGAGCGGTGCGCCACGGACGCCATAGAGCGAGTGTACGGGCGGAGGAGCGTGTGCGCTGCTAGCCGACCGAGCCCTCCATCTGCAGCTCGATGAGGCGGTTCAGCTCCACCGCGTACTCCATCGGGAGCTCGCGGGTGATCGGCTCGATGAAGCCGTTGACGATCATGGCGGTCGCCTCGACCTCGGACAGTCCGCGGCTCATCAGGTAGAAGAGCTGATCCTCGCCGACCTTCGAGACCGTGGCCTCGTGACCGAGTGACGCGGTCTCGTCTTCCACCTCGATGTACGGGTACGTGTCGGAGCGGCTCTCGTCGTCCAGGATCAGCGCGTCGCAACGCACGGTGGACTTCGCGTGGTGCGCGTCGGGCTCCACGCGGATCAGACCGCGGTAGCCCGTACGCCCGCCGTCCTTCGACACCGACTTCGAGTTGATCACGCTGGTCGTGTACGGCGCGGCATGGATCGCCTTGCCGCCGGCGTCGGTGTGCATCCCCTTGCCGGCGAACGCCACGGACAGCACCTCGCCGCGCGCGCCCTTGCCCAGCAGGTAGATCGACGGGTACTTCATGGTGACCTTCGAGCCGATGTTGCCGTCGACCCACTCCATCACCGCGTCCTCGTAGGCCGCGGCGCGCTTCGTCACCAGGTTGTAGACGTTGGTCGACCAGTTCTGGATCGTCGTGTACCGGACGCGAGCGCCCTTCTTCGCGACGATCTCGACGACCGCGGAATGCAACGAGTCGCTCGAGTAGATCGGCGCGGAGCAGCCCTCGACGTAGTGCACGTAGCTGCCCTCGTCGGCGATGATCAACGTCCGCTCGAACTGACCCATGTTCTCGGCGTTGATCCGGAAGTACGCCTGGAGCGGGATGTCGACCTGCACGCCCGGCGGCACGTAGATGAACGAACCGCCGGACCACACGGCCGTGTTCAGGGCCGCGAACTTGTTGTCGTTCGACGGGATCAGCGTGCCGAAGTACTCCTTCACCAGGTCCGGGTAGTCGCGGAGCGCGGAGTCCATGTCGGTGAAGATGACGCCGATGTCGTCGAGCTCCTTCTTGATCTTGTGGTACACGACCTCGCACTCGTACTGCGCGCTCACGCCGCCGAGGTACTTCTTCTCCGCCTCGGGGATGCCGAGCTTGTCCCAGGTGCCGCGGATGTCGTCGGGCAGGTCCTCCCAGTTGCTGGCCTGCTTCTCGGTCGAGCGGATGAAGTAGAAGATGTTGTTGAAGTCGATCTCGGACAGGTCGGCGCCCCACCACGGCATCGGGCGCGCCTCGAAGTGCTTCAGCGCCTTCAGCCGGTACTTCTTCATCCAGTCGGGCTCGCTCTTGAGCGCGCTGATCTCCTCGACCACGGCGGCCGACAGGCCACGCTTCGGCTCGAAGACGGAATGATCCGCGTCCTTCCAGTCGAACCGATAGCCCTTGCTGAGCTCTTCGAGGTGCTCTTCTTGACTGATGGCCATGGATGGTCTCCTCGCGGCTGGACTGAACGCCGACACACACAGACTACCCGCGCCCCGAACGTAAAGTCCACCGATCAGGTCGGATTCAACGGGCGGCTCGTGGAACCCACCCCGCACTACCCCCCGGTCCCTGGGATGACTAGGGTCCCCGCATGGACGAGCACCAGACGTTCGAACGGCGCCGGTTGGACGCGATCGCGGCCTCGCGGGACTCGCCGTCCTTCTCGCGTGCGCGGTGATCGTTCGGGACGGGACGGTGGGATCGCTCGAGCGGAGCGTGTTCGAGGCCATCAACGGGCTGCCCGACGTCCCTGGAACCTCCCATGCGCCTGGCGCAGTTCCTCGGTGTGCTCGTCGTCGGACCCATCGTGGCGCTCGTGGCGCTCGTGCTCCGTCGGTGGCGATTGGCGCTCGCGGCACTCCTGGTCACCCTCGGCAAGCTCGCGGCCGAGCGGACCGTGTGGCACTACGTCAGCCGCCAGCGGCCGGGCGAGACGGAACCGAACGCCATCGTGCGTGGCGGGACCGCCACGAGCGGCGTGTCGTTCGTGTCGGGCCACGTGATCTTGGTGACGGCGCTCGCGTGGGTGATCACCCCGTACCTCCGCGGCCGTTGGCGATACGCGCCGTGGGTGTCGTCGGGATCGTGTCGTTCGCCCGGATCTACCTGGGAGCCCACAACCCGCTCGATGTCGTCGGGGGCATCGGACTCGGCGTGGCGGTGGGGGCTATCACCAACCTGATCGTGGCGGTGCCGGCCCGCGCCTCGGACACGGGACCGGAGCGCTCCTGAGACCGGCGATCGCCTAGGCCGGTCGCTCGGTCGCCGGTTCGCTCGTCCGCGGTCTCGACCTCGCCGCTCGGGCCGCGCCGTTGCGGGACCCCACCGATGAACGTGGCGATCGCCCCGGCCGCGATCCCGAGGCATGCACCTCCCACCACGTCGAGCGGGAAGTGCGCGCCCACGTACAGGCGGCCGGCGGGAACGATCGACGGCGAGCGCGACCGGGACCCAGCGCCAACGACCGGGGAGGTACGCGAACAGGATGAACGCGAGCGCCGCCGAGACGGCGGCATGCCCGGACGGGAACCCCTGTTCGCCGGGCGGGACGCCGCGGAGATGTCGCGTCGGTGAGGACCGCTCCCGGTCGCCCGCGCGGGAACGCGTCCTTCGCCAGCTTGGCCAGGCAGTAGACGACGACCCCCGCGGAACCGATCTCGACCGCCAGCCGGACCTTGCGGAACAGCAGGGCAACGACCGTGGCCACCGGGATCGTGATGAACGTGCCGTACTGCATCAGCGGCCAGACGACGACGTAGAGGACGTCCGGCGCGTCGTTGAAGATCCGGAAGACGGCGGAGCTCGAACGCCGAGACCATCCCGGGCTCGACGCCGACCCGGCCAGGAACAGGCCGCGCGAGTCACCTCCGCTGCCCAGGCGAGGTCGCTCTTCGACGGCGGATCGCCCGGTCGCGCGCCCATGTCGCGGAGTCTAGACCGGGTCGTCGCCGCGGAGGAAGGCCGGAGCCGGGCCCCCGACCTTCCCTCGAGACGACCGGTCACGGGACGGGTCTCAGCCGACCTCGACCGGCGCGCCCACGAGCGAGCCGTACTCGGTCCACGAGCCGTCGTAGTTCTTGACGTGCTCGTACCCGAGCAGCTCCTGGAGCGCGAACCACGTGTGCGAGGAACGCTCGCCGATCCGGCAGTACGCGATCACCTCGCGGTCGGCGGTGATGCCCTCTCCCTCGTAGAGCTCGCGGAGCTCGTCGGCGGACTTGAACGTTCCGTCGTCGTTCGCGGCCTTCACCCACGGGATGTTCGCCGCGCCGGGAACGTGCCCGGGGACCTGCGACTGCTCCTGCGGCAGGTGGTCGGGCGCGAGCTTCTCGCCGCGGAACTCCTCCGGCGAGCGCACGTCGACGAGACCGACCGAGCCGATCTTCGAGATGACCTCGTCGCGCCAGGCCCGGATCTCGGGCCGATCGGCACCGTGGATCGTGATGCCGGTGGCCGCGTAGATCGGCACGTCCTGCGTGAGAGGACGCGACTCGAGCTCCCACTTCTTGCGCCCGCCGTTCAGCAGCTTGACGTTGTCGAATCCACGGAGCTTGAGGATCCAGTACGCGTACGCGGCGAACCAGTTGTTGTTGCCGCCGTACAGGACGACGGTCGTGTCCGGTCCGACACCGGCCGACGACAGGAGCTGCGGCGAGCTCGGCCTGCGAGACGTACTCGCGACCGACCTTGGTGTGAAGGTCGGTCGTCCAGTTCCACCCGACGGCTCCCTCGATGTGCCCCTTGTCGTAGGCGGCGGAGTCTTCGTCCACCTCGATCAGGCGGACGGCGTCGTCGTCGGCGTGAGCCTCCACCCAATCGGTGTCGACGAGGACGTCGGGCTTGGCGTAGTCGCTCATGTCCTTGCTCCTTCCTCCCGGACGACGGTCCGGGAACGAGAACGGCCGCCGAAGGCGGCCGAGGATGGTGCGGGGTTGCCGGGATCCGTCTACGGCCGCGTGCGCGCTGGCGCCTCCCGGAGGGCGCCGCCAGGCATACAGCAGAGGCGAGACGGGATCATGGCTCCGACGAGCCCACGACACCGCGTACGGATCAGTATCCCTACCTCCTGACTGGGGATTTGCAGGTGCAACTTGTATCGCCGGGTGGTGACGACTGTCAATGATGGGCATCACCGTCGGGGGTGATGAACGACACCGTGAACGACGGCGAGGTCTGTTCAGAACACGCCGAGGGCGGCCTTGGCCTCGTCCGACATCATCTCGGGGCTCCACGGCGGCCTGATCACCATCTCGGGCCGCACCTCGCCGACGCCGGGCACCGATGGACAGGAACCCCCGCATCTGATCCTCGATCATCGGGACCGATCGGGCATCCCATCGTCGTCAGCGAGTACGTGATGTCGATGTCGCCGTGCCTCGTCGATCTTCACGTCGTAGACGAGTCCCAGATCCACGATGTTGATGCCGAGCTCCGGGTCGAAGACGTTCTTGAGCGCTTCGAACACCTGGTCCTCCGTCGGCGCACCGGCGGTTCCGTCGGGGGACGTGCATGGTCGGTCTGGACGGTTTCCTGCTCGTTCATGCGACAACCTTCCCGGTCGCGGGCTCCGATACCTCTATCCTGTACCCCAGCCTACTTCTCCGAACGCGAAAGGAACGCGGCGCCCGCATGACACAGATCCGCGCGATGATCGTGGACGACCATCCCGTGACGCGGGAAGGGCTCCGCACCGCCCTCGGACTCTCCGATGACGTCATGGTGGTCGGTGAGGCGTCGAGCGGCGAGGAAGCCGTCGACCGGGCGCGAGAGCTCACGCCCGACGTGGTCTTCATGGACGTGCGGATGCCCGGCATGGACGGGATCGAGGCCACCCGGCAGATCCTGCAAGCGGCACCCGAGACCAAGGTCATCCTGATCACGATCGACGAGTCGCGAGGAGCCATCTCCCAAGCGATCCAGGCCGGGGTCTCCGGCTACCTCCTGAAGGATGCCTCGGCCGACGCCCTGGTCGACGCGGCACGCAACGCCATCGAGGGCAACGCGGTGATCCACCCACAGCTCACCCGCACGTTCATCGAGGAGGTTCGCATGGGTGACCCCGCCGCATCCGACACGACGCCCCTGTCCAAACGCGAGCGTGAGATCCTGCAGCGGGTGGCCGACGGCGCCACCACGAAGCAGGTCGCGAGCGATCTCGGGATCTCGCCCCACACCGTGAAGACCCACCTGGAGCGGATCTTCGAGAAGCTGGGCGCGAACGATCGCGCACAGGCCGTCGCCATCGCGATCCGCCTCGGCATCGTGCACTGAGCCCCGCGGCGCACGCTTCCATCCTCAACCCGCACACGCGTGGCACCGATACCTTCAGCGTGAAGGTACTCCTCTGCGATACGGCCGATGAGGTCACCCGCCTCCAGTTCGCGCTGCGCATGCTCGACCCCGCCATGGAGATCGACGTCACCACGGATTCCGAACGGGTGATCGAGATGGCAGCGGGCCTGCAGCCCGACGTCATCGCCACCGAGCTCGGCCTCGAGGGGTTGAGGGACGCGCACCTTGTCCGACGCCTCAAGGATGCGGCACCCCTGTCGGCCATCGTGGGATGGACCCGTCTGCGCGATCCCGGCCGCATGGCGCTCGTACTGGCGACCGGGGCATCCGGCTACCTCCTCAAGGAGGACGGGGTCGACGAGGCGGCGCGGGCCATCCAAGCAGCGGCGGCCGGGTCCTTCGTCCTGACACGCAGCGCCGCCGCCCTGCTCGGGAAGGAGCTCGGCGCCTCCCTGGCCCGCATGCGCGAGCTCGATGAGCAGATCCGCGAGATGGAATCGTCGATCGAGGACGGCACGAACGCCAAGAGCCAGTTCCTGGCGAACGTGTCGCACGAGCTCAGGACGCCCGTCACCGTCGCCAAAGGCATCGCCCACGTCCTGCGCAACCCCAACGTGAGCGAGGATGAACGCGGCGAATTCCTCGAGCAGCTGCAGGCGTCGCTTGACGAAGCTCGCCGGACTGGTCGACGAGATCATCGAGATCACCGAGCTCGACCAGGGCACGTTCCAGCTGAACATCGCGTACACCGACCTGGCGCCGCTGATCGAACGGGCGGTCGCCGACATGGGTGACCTCCATCCGAACGTCTTGGTGCTCTCGCGGATCCCGGCCAACCTGTTCGCGCTGGCCGACGAGGCGAGGATCCACGGCGTCATCCACGAGCTGCTGGAGAACGCCTGCCGGTACTCGCCCGACGATCGTGCGGTCGAGATCCGCGCCCGCATCATGGACGAGGGCATCGTCATCTCGGTGATGGATCAAGGTGCCGGGATGGACCGCGATGTGGCCTGGCGATCGTTCGAGCAGCCGTTCTCCACCGGTGAAGCGACGCTTCGCAAGGAGAAGGCCGGTGCCGGCGTCGGCTTGCACCTGTCCAGGCAGCTGGTGGTGCGGCACGGCGGCATCCTGTGGACGGATCCGATCCCGGCGGGCGGGACGCGTGTCTCGTTCTGCCTGCCCGTCGAAGGTGGGGGCGTCGTTCGCGGCACCTCCCGGCGCCGCATGAACGACAGGATCCCGGCCTAGCTTTCCTGCGGAACCCCGGCTATCCTCGCCCGCGGGGGATCGGCGGGGTTTGTTGCGAAGAGCCATCCTGGGGATCGTGGTGTTGACGATGGGCGCCGGATGCACCGGCCTGCCCTCTGGTTCCGACTCCGCCCCCGGCCCCGACTCCGATCAGCATCGAACGCTCCCCGTCGCCGTTCTCCGAGGTCACGGCGGGTCCGGTCCGCGCGTTGATCCCCGATGGCTGGCAGCCGGTACCGTCGTCGGGCGGTGCCCGCGAGGGGTTCTTCGCGTCGCCGAGCCCCGACGCCTGGTCGCGGATGGACGGGACGACCGAAGGCATCGCGGCGACGTGGGTCGACGCCACCGTGGTCGGCGTGCCGTCGGACTTCTACTACCTGGCCGCCACCGGACCCCTGTTCTCGCAGCTGCGTCCACTCCCCCGACTGCCGGGCCGAGTCCAGCCGCGTCCTCATCGACAACGTGCCGACGTTCGCTTCCGGTGCCGCCGGGTCCCCCGGCGACTACATGGCGAAGGGTGAGGGCACGTGCAAGGTGCGTGGACGGGTCACACGCTGGGCGTACTTCGTCGCCGCGCCCGGTTTCGGGCCCGTCCGGCAGCTCGGGATCGCCCGATCGGGTCTGTACGTCGTGGTGGCGGTACTCCGGGACGGTCAGAAGGCGGAGCGGACGCTGCAGCGGCTGATCGCACAGACGCGATTCGGCGACACGCCGATCCGCGATTTCGTCCAAGCGGTCCGCCAGCGCGCCGTCGACACCGCCTGACCGCGTTCCGGCTCGACGCTATCGAGGACTGCGGTCGACGAACGGCGTCCGCACGACCGTCGCGATGCCCGCGGCGACCTCGGATGTCGACCTCTACCTCCGATCCGAGGTCGGCCACGTCGCGCCGGCCAGAGGTAGGCGAGCGCGATCCCCTTCTGCAGGGCCGGCGAGAACGTCCCGCTCGTGACCTCACCGATCAGCTGATCTCCCGCGGAACACCGGGTAGTGCGCCCGCGGGATGTGCCGGCGCTCCTCCATCAGGAGGCCACGCAGCCGGCTGGGCAGGCCCCTCGTCTCGCTGTCGCAGCAGCGCATCTCTCCCGCGGAACTCGCCCTTGTCGAACGACACCGCCCACCCGAGGCCGGCCTCGAGCGCCGTGGAGGACTCGAAGAGGTCCTGACCGTAGAGCGGGTAGCCCATCTCCAGTCGAAGCACGTCGCGGGCGGCGAGGCCGCACGGGGCATCCGCCGAACGGGGCCATGGCCTCCGTCAGCATCGCTCCAGAGCTGCCGGGCGATGTCCTGGTACGTGAACAGCTCGAACCCGACCTCGCCCGTGTAGCCCGAGCGGGTCACGATCACCGGCCGTCGGTGGTACTCGGACTCGACGCACTGCATGAACGACAGGTCGCGCGGCTTCCGGGAACAGGCCGCGCATCACGTGGACGGACTCCGGGCCCTGGACGGCGAGGAAGCACCAGTCCTGGTGGTACATCAGATGGAGCCGGCCGTCGGCGGGCTCCTCCTCGAGCATGCGCAGCACCCGCGGGGCGTTCGACGCGTTCGGCACCACGAAGTATCGCTCCGGCTCCGAGGTGATAGACGATCAGGTCCTCGATCACGCCGCCCCCGTCGTTCAGGACCAGGTTGTACTGCGCCTCCCCGACGGCCGCTCTCGACAGGTCGTTCGTGACGACCCGCTGCAGCAGTCGAGCGCCCCGGGCCGGTGACGTCGACCTTGCCCAGGTGCGTGAGGTCGAACAGCCCGACGCGCTCCCGGACGGCGCGGTGCTCCGAGAGCGTGCCCTCGTACTCGATCGGCATGATCCAGCCGGCGAACGGGCCGAGCTTGGCGCCGAGCCGCCGATGCTCGTCCTCGAGCGGCGTGTGCTTGCAGCTCTCCGTCGTCGCTCATCGGCGTGCATGCGCGCATCGTACGGCGGCGCGCCGTCGACGCACGGCCCGGCACCGCGAGCGCGGCGGTTCCGACGAGGACGGTAGACTCTGCGCTCGGATGGCCGATGCCTACGACGTAGTCGTGATCGGCGCGGGGACCGGCGGGTACTCCGCCGCCCTCCGCGCCGCACAACTCGGCAAGCGCGTCGCCATCGTCGAGCGCGACGACCGCCTCGGCGGCACCTGCCTGCTCCGCGGCTGCATCCCGACCAAGGCGCTGCTGCAGTCGGCGGCGGTCATGGACACCGTCGAACCGCTCGGCGGAGTGGGGCATCAAGGCGTCCGGCGAGCCCGACTGGTCCGCGGTGCAAGGCGTTCGAGAACAAGATCGTCGACAAGCTCGTCAAGGGCGTCACCGGCCTGGTCAAGGCGCGCAAGATCGACGTGGTCAACGGCACCGCGACGCTGCTCGTCCGGACCCGCGGTCGAGGTCGACGGCCGGACGATCGACGCGCGCCGACGTCGTCGCTCGCCACCGGCTCGTACGCCGAAGCTGCTCCCCGGGCTCGAGATCGCCGAGCGACGATCATCACCAGCGACCAGGCGCTCTGGTACGGATCCATCCCGTCGTCGGCGGTCGTCATCGGCGCCGGCGCGGTCGGGCTCGAGTTCGCCTCGATGTACCGCTCGTTCGGCGCGGAGGTCACGGTCATCGAGGCGCTGCCCCGGCTCGCGCCGCTCGAGGACGAGGACATCTCGAAGGAGGTCGCGCGCGCGTTCCGCAAGCGCGGCATCGCGAACGCCGCCGGCGCGTCGGTGCAGGAGGTCAAGGACACCGGCGACCAGCGTCGAGGTGACGTTCGACGCGCGGCGGGCGTCAAGACCGTCGAGCGCCGACATCTGTCTGGTGGCGGTCGGCCGCGGCCCGGTGACCGACGGGCTCGGCTGGAGGCCGCCGGCATCTCGGTGCACGAGAAGGGGTTCGTCAAGGTCGACGGACAGCTGCAGACCAACGTCGAGCACGTGTGGGCGATCGGCGACGTGGCGGCGACGCCGCTGCAGCTCGCCCACGTCTCGTTCACCGAGGGGTACGCGGTCGCCGAGCGCATCGCCGGGATCGACGTCCCGAGATCGACTACGTCGACATCCCGCGGGTCACGTACTCCTCGCCCGAGATCGCCTCCGTCGGCCTGACCGAGGCGCAGGCCGTCGAGCGCGGCCACGAGGTCGTCATCGAGAAGCTCGACTTCCGGGCGATCGGCAAGGCCAACATCGTCGGCGAGGGCGGCATCGTGAAGGTCGTCGCGGAGGCCGACGGCGGCCCGTCCTCGGCATCCACATGATCGGCCCGCACGTGACCGACCTGATCTCCGAGGCCATGCTGATCACGAACTGGGAGGCGATCCCGGCCGAGGTGGCCGCGCTCATCCACCCCCACCCGTCCCTGTCCGAGGCCGTCGGCGAGGCGCACCTCGCGCTCGCCGGCAAGCCGCTCCACTCCCCGTAGCGAAGGAGAGCCTTGGCGACGAAGGCCGACACGCAGACCGCTCCCGGCGGGCGTCCGCTCCCGGACGACCGGCTCGAAGGAGATGCTCTACCTCGCTGAAGCTCTGCCGGTACTTCGACGAGCGGATGGAGGCGCTGTACCGGCAGGGCCGGCTGCCCGGCGCGATCTACTCCGGCCGCGGCCAGGAGGGCACCCACGTCGGCGTCGCGTTCGCGCTGGAGAAGGACGACTCGCTGTTCCCGACGCACCGCGACCTCTCGGCGCAGCTGACGAAGGGCCTGGACCTGAACCGCGTGATGGCGCAGTTCTGGGGACGGATCGACGGCTACACGCGCGGACGCGACGGCAACAGCCACATCGGCGACTGGGACGGGAACCGGACGTTCACGGTCATCTCGCACCTGCCGATCGCCTACCCGGTGGCGTGTGGCGCGGCGCTCGCCTACAAGCGGAAGGGCGAGCGCCGCGTCGCGATGGCGATCTGCGGCGACGGGTCCACGTCGAACGGCCGCTGGCACGAGGCGCTGAACTGGTCGGCGGTCCACCAACTCCCCGTCGTCTGGGTCGTGAACAACAACCAGTACGCGTACTCGACGCCGAACCCGCTCGAGTTCCACGTCCCGACGATCGCCGAGCGCGCCGTCGCGTACGGCATGCCGGGCGTTCGCGTCGACGGCGGCGACGTCGTCGAGGTCTACGAGGCGGCGCTCGAAGCGGTCGAGCGCGCCCGGGACGGCGGCGGCCCGACGCTGATCGAGTCCGTCTCGCTCCGGTGGCGCGGGCACGCCGGCCACGACCCGGCGAAGTACATGCCGAACGAGCTGCTCCAGCGCTACATGGCCGACAAGGACCCCGTGAAGCAACTTCGAGGAGTACCTGCTCTCGGAGGGCGTGGTCACGAAGGAGGACATCGGCGAGGTGCAGGAGCGCGTCGAGAAGGCGTTCGACGAGGGGTACGAGTTCGCGCAGGCCTCGCCGTTCCCCGAGCCCGGCGACGTGACGAAGGGCCTCTGGGTCGAGGACGGCTACTGGACGAGCGAGCCCGGTCGCGGCGGCGGGACGGAGAGCTGATGGCGACGAAGCAGGTCGAGGCGGGCGCGGCCGGACACGGCGCCGAGCCGCGCGGCAAGCGCAGCGACGACGGCGAGGCCACGTACCTGATCGCGATCGCCGAGGCGCTGTGGGAGGAGATGGAGCGCGACGAGCGCGTCTACATGCTCGGCGAGGACATCGGCGCGTACGGCGGAGCGTTCAAGGTGACCGAGGGCTTCATCGAGCACTTCGGCCCCGAGCGCGTGATGGACACGCCGATCGCCGAGGAGACGATCGTCGGCATGGCGATCGGCTCCGCGATGGAAGGGCTGCGGCCGGTCGCGGAGTTCCAGTACGCCGACTTCATGACGACCGGCTTCGACGAGATCACGACGACGCTCGCGCGCTACCACTACCGCAGCGGCGTGCCGCTGCCGGTCGTGCTCCGCGCCCCGTCGGGCGGCGGCGTCCGCGCGTCGAACTTCCACTCGACGAACCCCGAGCCGTGGTTCGCGCACCAGCCCGGCCTCAAGGTCGTCTGTCCCGCGTTCCCGTCCGACGCGAAGGGCCTGCTGAAGTCGGCGATCCGCGACGACAACCCGGTCGTGTACCTCGAGCACAAGTGGATCTACCGACGGATCAAGGAGCAGGTCCCGGAGGATCCGGACTTCCTGATCCCGATCGGCAAGGCCGACGTGAAGCGGCGCGGCTACCGATGTCTCGATCGTCGCGTACGGCGCCATGGTGCACCGGGCGCTCGAGGCGGCGGAGAACCTCGCCGCCAAGGGCGATCGACGTCGAGGTCGTCGACCTCCGATCGATCGTGCCGCTCGACAAGGAGACCGTGCTCCGCTCGATCGAGAAGACGTCGCGCGCGTTCGTCCTGTACGAGTCCTACCGGTTCCTCGGCGTCGGCGCCGAGGTCGCGGCCATGATCGCGGAGAAGGCGTTCGAGCATCTCGACGCGCCGGTGATGCGGCTCGCGCCGCCGAACGTGCCGGTGCCGTTCTCGCCGCCGCTCGAGGACGCGTTCATCCCGCAGGTGTCCGAGATCGAGGAGGCGGTCGACCGCCTCTCCGCATGGTGAATCCCGGGAGGCGATGAGGTGACGTCGATCCAGATGCCCCAGCTCGGCGAGACGATCATCGAGGGCACGATCTTGAAGTGGCTGAAGCAGGAGGGCGAGCGGATCGACGATCGACGAGCCGCTCTTCGAGATCTCGACCGACAAGGTCGACACCGAGGTGCCGTCGCCGGTGTCCGGAACCGTGACGAAGATCCTCGTCGCAGAGGGCACGACGGTCGCGGTCGGGACGGCGCTGGCCGAGGTCGACTCCGGGCGATGGAGCGGCGTCGGGGAACGGGGAAGCCGCCGCCGGCTCGACGGCGCCGGATGCTTCCGCCGCCGCGCAGGAGCCGGTCGCTGCCGACGCGGCCGGCGTCGAGGAGGCAGAGCCCGCCGCTGTCCGCCACGCCGACGGCCCCTTCGACCTCCGCCGCTCCCGCGCACGGCCCAGCCCGCGGCGTCGCTGCCCGACCGAGGGCCTCGGTCGCAGATCCTCTCGCCGCTCGTGCGGAAGCTGGCGGAGGAGCATCAGCTCGACCTGTCGCAGGTCTCGGGGAGCGGGACCGGTGGGCGGATCACGAAGAAGGACGTGATGGACGCGGTCGCTGCGGGAGGCACGTCGGCTCCGGCGGCGGCGCCGGCCGCCGCGGCGCCGGCCGGTGCCGCGCCGGCGTTGCGCGCCGTTCCGGGGCCGACCGTGGCCGGGGGCGGCGAAGAGGTCGTGCCGATGACGCACATCCGCAAGGCGATCGCCGTCGCACATGGTGGGCTCGCTGCAGACGACCGCGCGGGCGTGGAACATGGTCGAGGTCAACATGGAGCACGTCGTGCGGACGCGACAGCGCGTGAAGGAGGCGTTCGCGGCGCGCGAGGGCTTCAGCCTCACCTACACGCCGTTCGTGACGCGCGCCGTCACCGAGGCGCTCCTCACGTACCCGATGGTGAACAGCGAGCTCCGCGGCGAGGACATCGTCGTCCGGCACTTCGTGAACATGGGGATCGCGGTCTCCTACGACGAAGGGCTGATCGTCCCGGTCGTGAAGGGCGCCGACACGATGAACCTCGTCGGCGTCGCCCGCGCGATCAACGACCTCGCGACGCGGGCGCGATCGAAGAAGCTGAAGCCCGACGAGGTGCAGGGCGCGACGTTCTCGATCACGAACCCCGGCCCGTTCGGCTCGATCATCTCCGTGCCGATCATCAACACGCCGAACACCGCGATCCTCGCGTTCGACGCGATCGAGAAGCGGCCCGTCGTGATCGACGACGCGATCGCGATCCGGCACATGGTCTACATCTCGATGTCGTGGGACCACCGCGTGATCGACGGCGCGCTCGCCTCGCAGTTCCTCGCCCGGGTCAAGGAGAACCTGGAGACGTGGGACTGGGCCGAGGACCTCGGGCTCTAGCTCGATGCGTCCGGGCTGGCTGATCCGCCCGGAGGGACCGGTGCCGTACGACCCCGCGAACGAGGCGATGCACGGCTGGCCGAGCGCCGGCTCGCGGGCGAGATCCCCGACACCGTCGATCCTGCTCGAGCACCCCCCGGTGTTCACCGCGGGACGCCGGGCGAAGCCGGAGGAGCTCCTGTGGTCACCGAGGACGGTCGCGATGCCGCGGCGCGGAGGTGCACCGGATCGACCGCGGCGGGTCGTTCACGTTCCACGGTCCGGGCCAGCTCGTCGGCTATCCCGATCCTCGACCTCGGCACCAGCGCCGGACGCGGCCGCGCACCTCCGGCGCATGGAGGAGGTCGTGATCCGCGCGGCGGCCGACGTCGGCGTCGAGCGTGCAGCGCCGCCCGGACGTCCAGACCGGCGTGTGGTCGGGCGAACGGAAGGTGTGCGCGATCGGCGTCCGCCTGATGCGGGCGCGCGTGACGCTCCACGGCTTCGCGGTCAACTGCGACACGGACCTGTCGTGGTTCGACGGGATCGTCCCGTGCGGCCTGCCGGATCACGGCGTCACCTCGCTCAGCGAGCTGGCCGGCCGGAGGGTCACGGTCGACGAACTTCGACCGGCCGTCGAACGGGCCGTGTCCGCGACGTTCGGGATCCGGCTTCGGCCGGCGGTGGTTGACGGCTTCGGAAGTTCCAGCGACGCGCCGCACCCTGGCCATACGGCACTACCCGAGGCTCACCCTGCGGGGTCGATCTCCGGCTAAAGGCCCGATAGCGTGGGGCCGATAGCCTAAGAACGAGAAACGTCAGCTAGGCAATCTGCGAACGGGCAAACCCGCCGGAAGGCGGGGACGCAAAGCTCCAGACCCAGCTCGGGTGGCTGAGCTACCGAACAGAGAACGGGTCGCATCGACCTCCGTTCCGCGGGATGCCGGATAGGGGGCACGGTGTCGGTTCGAGATGAGAGCCCGGTCGTTTTCCGCGATGGAGGGGTCGGATGGGCGTACGCCGTTCGCCGGCACAAGTTCAGCGCCTCGATCCTGGCGATGGTGGCCATGGTCACGCTCGTCGCCACGCTGCTTCCGAAGGGAGATGCCGTGGCTGCCGCGACATCTCCTCCCGCCGTGCTCGTTCCCGTCGACCACGTACTTCGGCGCTCGGGTCGAGCCGCGCGCCGGAGAATCCCAGAACGACGCGGTGATCCGCGTCGAGAATCAGATCGGTCGCAAGTTCGCGATCGATCACTACTACTACCAGTGGACGTCGAACTTCCCGAGCTCCGCGCAGACGTGGACGGTCGGTCAGGGACGGATCCCGTTCATCAACTGGAAAGCGGGAGCCCCGTGGAGCGCCATCGCGAGCGGATCGCCAGGATGCTGCCATCATCGCTCGGGCCAACGCGATCAAGGCGTTCGGCTACCCGATGTACCTGTCGTTCCACCACGAGCCGGAGAACGACCTGGACTCGATGGGCACACCGACCGAGTACGCGGCCGCGTGGCGTCGCATCGTCGACATCTTCCGCGAGCGCGGCGTGACCAACGTGGCGTGGGTCTGGACGATGATGGCGTGGAGCTTCGATCCGCGCTCGGGCAGGGACGCGATGTCCTACTGGCCCGGAGATTCCTACATCGACTTCGTCGGCAGCGACGGTTACTGCTGGTACCCCGGTCGCGCCGGCGACAAGTGGAACTCGTTCCAGCCGGTCTTCACCCTCACGAACGCGTTCGCCGTCGCTCACAACAAGCCGTGGATGGCCGTGGAATACGGCGCGCAGGAGGATCCGGCGGTCCCGGGACGTAAGGCCCAGTGGATCAGCGACATCCTGCCCACGGCCAAGGCATGGCCCGCACTGAAGGGACTCCTGTACTTCGACATGACCAAGCTCTACCCGTGGGACACGGATAGCTCGGCATCGTCGATGGCCGCGTACCGAGCTCTCTCCCTCGATCCCTACATGCGTCCGGCATTCACATTGAGCCCGACGCCGTCGCCGGCGCCTTCAGTGACCCCGGCGCCATCGCCATCACCATCGCCTATCGCCGTGCGACCCTCACCGTCACCTTCACCGGTGCCGTCGCCGAGTCACCCACGCCGAGGCCGTCACCTTCACCGGTGCCGTCGCCGACACCCCCGCCGGGCCGTCACCTTCACCGGTGCCGTCGCCGACACCCGCCGTCCGCGCTCCCGGTGCCGTCGCCGACACCTCCACCGGTGCCGTCGCCGACACCCACACCGACACCTCCGCCGGTGCCGATCGGTACCTTGGCGAACACGTTGAACGCCGGATTCCTCGGCGCCTCGCTCTCGCCTTCGAACACCGGGGCAGGCAGCGATGCCGCGTTCGACACCGTGGTGACCACGGGTGGTGCAGGGCTCGTGTATTCGAACAGCCCTACGCGTGGGGTTGGGCTCTCGGCCAAGCACACCGTCGGTGTGGGCCAGAACTCGTACTACGAGTGGAATACCTCCACGGCCTCACCGAGCGTGTGGTACGGACGGGTGTACACGTACCTGACCTCCCTGCCCGGGGGTGACCTCCGACTGATCCGCGTCGAGGGTGCTTCCGGACTCCAGGCGGTCATCGAGGTCACCCGACGAGGAAGCATCCGGATCAGGGATGCCGCGAACAGGATCATCGCCACGTCGAGGACCCATCGTCCTCACGGGCGGCTGGGTCCGGCTCGAGTGGAAGGTCAACCATTCGACCGGGCAGATCGAGGTGCGGTTGTTCAACAGTCCGAACGTCACCACGCCGAGCGAGACCATCGTCACGGCAACCGGTCGCAACATCGGACCGCGCGCCGAGCGGGTGCAGATCGGTCGATCGGGCTCGCAGGCGTTCTCGGTGGTCTTCTGGACCGATGACCCCGCGTTCAGCCGACAGGGCTTCGTCGGGCCGGTCGCCTAGGAGCGACGACCCGCGAACCGTCACGAGCGTGAGCGCCCCGACATCCGTCGGGGCGCTTCCGCGTCCGGCCTCGGGTCACGCTCAGGGGGGATGACCGGCGTTCAGGCGACGTCAGTCGGCGGCGGACACCTGCGCCGTGATCCCTGCCTCATCGGGACCGACCCGCCCTCGACGAAGGGCATCCCGCAGGACGGAGAGCCCGAGCGGTTCGCGGAAGCGCCAGAGGAGCCGCCACGTAGATCGGGGTCGCGACGAGCCCGGCCAGGATGAGCGTTCCGAAGCTCGCGCCGAGCACCTCTCGCGCGAGGAGCCCCAGGGCACCGAAGCACAGGACGGCACTCGTCCCCACGATCACTGAGCCTCGACCGAACGGGTGGAGGTGGATGATCCTCCACGTCTGCAGGAGCGGGAGCAGGTTGTTCAGCAGGATGCTCGCCGACCACGCGGCCGCCGCGCCCGTGATGCCGTACCGCGGGATCAGGATCAGGTTCAGGACCACGTTCACGACGACCGCCGCGATCGTGTTCAGCAGGTTCCACGAGCTCTTGCCCGCCATCAGCAGCACGACGTCGACCGGTCCGACCAGCGTCGCCACCAGCATCGAGGCACCGAGGATCACCATGACCGCTTGGGCTTCCTGGTAGCCCGGTCCGAACACCGACAGGAGCGTGGGCGCGTGCACGATCATCGTCAGGTAGAGCGGCCACGCGAGCGCCATCAGCCACCACGTGGTCGTCGCGTAGACGGCGCGCGCCCGCCGGTGGTCGTCGGAGGCGAGCACCTCGCTCAGCTTCGGGCCGACGACCTGCGCGATCGCCACGCCGATGAACTGCCCGAGCGCGAGGTACCTGGTCGCCGACGCGTAGATGCCGGCTTCGGCGCTCGACCGCATCGCGCCGATCAGCAGCGTGTCGAACCACAGGATGATGACCGAGAACATGCTGGCCAGGCCGCGAGGCGTGGTGAACAACCAGAACTCCTTGAAGACGGCGCGCCGGCCCACCGACGGCTCCCCTTCGTCCGCCGAGATCCGGTTCCGCCGGAGCAGGTACCGCGTGCACAGCAGCGCCGCGGCCAGTCCCAGCGCGAACGGGGTCGCCCATGCCACGGCCACCGCCGAGCTCGATAGCCCGGCGAGGACCACGATCAGCACGAGGATCGGCTGCGTGATGGCCTTCCCGAGCTTGTCGATCAGCGTCGACGGCACCATCGTGCCGAACCCACGGGTCACGGCGAGCGACACCGAGTACGCCGCCGAGAGCGGAAGGAACGGAGCCAATACCTTCAACGTGGGCGTCAGTTCGTCGCCATGCGCGCCGTTCGTCAAGAGGTCACCCAGGGGGCCGGCGAGCGAGTAGAGGAGGAACGAGAACGCGACACCCACGAGCGCGGCGGGAAGGATCGCCGCACGGATGCTGTGCCGCACGTCCGCCATCCTCCCGAGCGCGCGGTACCGCGGGATCGCGCGCACGATGCCGACATCCGCACCCCACTGCGAGGCCGTCGCGGCGATGTTGAACAGTGCGATGGATTCGAAGAAGATCCCGGTCGCGGTTCCACCCATCCCGCGGGTCACGATCACCACGAGCAGGAAGTTGAAGATCGTGTTGACCACGACGCCGACGAGGTTGAGCATCCCCCCGCGAGCGAGCGTGGTGAGATCCCCGCGCATGGCGGCCTGGTGCTCGGCCGCTGCTTCTTCGCTCGTCGTCTCCGCTACCCCCTGCTCGGGGTCCGTCCTCACTGCACGTCCCACGGGAACGAGCGACCCAGGTAGTCGTACAGCGCCTGGTTCGCCTCGTTGAGCCGCCCCCGCAGGAAGGCGAGCGCACGTGGTGACATCCGGTCGTACGTATGCGCGTTCATCTTCTCGTAGGCGGGCAGCGATCGCTCCTTCAGCTCGAGGAAGCGCAGCACCTCGCGGTACGCGACGTCGGCATCGGCGAAGAACGCGGCGCTGTCCATGATCAGCAGCTGCTCCCGAGGGAGCACTTCATGCCAGCGTCGGATCTGGGCGAGATACAGGCCCCGGGCAACGTACGAATGGTGTTGGTGAGCGAAGCTGTAGTAGGAGGGGTCGGCGATCATGCGCTGCTCTTCGCCGTCGAGCCGTTCCTCCTCGCGCTCCAATGCCTCCTCGAAGGACAGGTCCTCGAAGCCACGCGCCGCCTCGTGTTGGAAGTGCGAGTGCGCGCGAGAGATGGGATCGCGGAGCATCAGGATGAACCGGCCGTTCGGGCAGCAGCTCGGCGATCCGCTGCGGGGCGAGCGGATGGAACGAGTAGTACGGGCTTCCCTCCCCGGTGACGACGCGCCCTCCACCGGCGCGCATCCGCCGGAGGCCCTTGGCGAGGCTGCTGGGGAAATGCGTCCGGTACCACCGCGGGCCCCTGTCGAAGTTGGTGTCGAAGTAGTGGACGCCCTTGTTGAGCACCGTCGGAAGCACGTTCGGGTGTTTCTCCAGGTACCGGTACAGCGAGGTCGTCCCGCCGCGCTGCGTGCCGATGATGAGGAAGTCGGGGAGCTGCCTCATCGGCACCGTCGGCACCGTGTAGAGGCGGGCGGCCTTCTTCGCGGCTCTTCGAGCGACCCCACGGGCGGCGGTCCGGTCCATCGTCATCCTTCACCGAGCTCGCGGAGGAGACCTTCGTGCGAGATCGCGACTGACGGGCACGCCCGCGACGCGCCCCTCCTCGATCCTCAAGAACCGTTCGATCAGGAAGAGCTGCAGCAACACGGTCCGCGACGCCGCGGCGATCCCGAGAGCATCGAACGACATCGAGCGACCGGGCGAGAGCCGAGCGGCTCGCCGCGGCGACATCCATCCCTTCCTTGTGGAATCCCACCTCGAACCAGAAATGGAGCACGTCGGTCCCCACCGGCGTCGGTCGGGCGGAACGCTCCCAGTCCCAGACGTACAGCGATCGGCGGCCGGTGCTCATGTTCCACGGTGCCCAGTCACCGTGACAGCTCCCGAACGTGAGCTCCTCGGCCCCGGTCGCGCCTTCCACGCGGCCGAGGATGGATCGGAGAGCATCGCTCGACGCGTCTCCCGTCGCGATCGCTTCGGCTCGCGCCTTCAGTCGTCGCCAGTACGAGCTGCCGTGCAAGGACGAGCGTTCGGTTCCACCGAGCGAGGCCACTTCACCGAGGACCGCCGCGGACGGGAGGGCGTTCCTCGAGCCCCGCCTGAGCAAGCGATGCGGATGGGGCGAGAGCACGGTGATGGCGGCTCCGTGCCACTCGCCCTCGTGGATCAGGCGGGGAACCTCGAGATGGCGCGGCGGCGCCTCCGCCCAGGCGCGGAGCGCGCGCGCTTCGTTCTGCACCAGCTCCTTCGTGAGGTCGTTCCACCCGATCTTCACGTAGGCCAAGACCCGTCCACGTGGATCCATGACCTGGAGGACCGGCTTGAGGTTCGGTCGGAGCTGCCGGCCCACAGAGATCGCCACCTCGACCCGGGGCTCCCCGAGGATCGCCGGCAAGGCGTCGTCGATCAGGTCGAACGACCCCGGGTCCTCGAGGTCACGACCAGCCGGTCGCGAGCGACGATGGTCCCACCGCCCACCTGGACGGCCACGCCGGCCGCGGCCTTGCGAACGCGGGCCAGTTGCGACATCGAATCGTTGTACTGGCGCAGCGCCGAGCTCGCCGCCCTCCCGGAGACGGGTGTGAGGACGGTCGGGCGCGCGGCGGAAGGCATCACGGCCCACACCCGCGCGTTCGTCCCGGCCCGGCCGCCGCGCGTCAACGCCACCGAGGAGCCCGAGCCTTCCGGCCAGAGCAGGTTCATCAACCAACCGAGCGGGGAGGATGCGTCGCGGACGTGTGGACCCGAGGAGACCGGCTCGGTCATCCGCCCACCTCACCGGACTGGGGCCCGCGTGCTCCGAGCGAGGTGGCCATCAGAATCCCTCGACCTTGACGATGGGCGAGCCTCATGAGGCGCTCCGGAGACACGAGATGCCAACTGACGGCGAGGGCGAGATAGGCACGTCGCTCCTTGACGTTCAGGCGGATGGCCTTGCGGGACCATCGCCGGGCCTCGGCCCGCTGCCCGATCGCGGCGTTCGCGAAGGCCAGCCGTCCGTAGAGCCGAGCGCGGCCCTTGGGTTCGCGGGCGAACTCCGGATACTTGTTCAGCAGGTACGTGATCGACTGCACGATCACGGCCCACCGGTCGGCGAAGAACGACGAACGATGCCAGTACACCCGCACGAGTGGTTCGCTCACCACCCGGATGGGACCTCGCCGGGCCGCGCGCAACAACCATTCATAGTCCTCGCCGTACCCTCCGGGCAACGCCTCGTCGACGATGCCGATCCCGTCCGTCATGGCCTTGCGCTCCACGAGGATCGACGATGGATGGATCTCCTGGACCCGCGATCGCAGCAGCTGCCCGAGGTCGACGTCGTGCTCGGGGACGCGATCGATGCACCGGTCCTCGTACACGATGGTGGCGCCGGTCACGATCACCTCTGGCCGCGGCTCGACCGTCGCCGCGTCGAGCTGGAGCTTCAGCTTGTCGGGCAGCCACTCGTCGTCGTCGTCGCAGTACGCGATGTAGTCCCCGGTGGCCGCCAGGATCCCGGTGTTGCGGGCGCCCGCCAGGCCGATCGAGCCGCTCGTTGCGCAACAGCCGGATCGAGCGACCCTCCCCGACCTCCACGCCCGGATCGACGGGCTCTGCCTGATCGAAGACCACGATCATCTCGATGTGCCCGTCGTAGCGCTGGCCGGCGATCGACGTCAGGGCTCGGCGCAGCAGCTCCATGCGGTCGCGTGTCGGGACGACCACGGACACCGCGGGCAGCGACGACGACGAGAAGGGGCGTCGTCATCGATCGAGGTTCCGCAGGTAACCGTAGCGTGCCAGCAACGGCCACGTGACGAGCGTCGTGACCCGTCGATCCCGGGTGCGCATCGACGTGCGCCACTCGCTGTCGACGCGCAGGTCGAAGGATCCCTGTTGAAGGCGCATCGGGTTGCCCGCGACGGAATGATCGACGCCGAGGGACACCGTCGACCCCTGGATGAACGCGAGCTCCAGGTCGGCCGCCGAAACCGGCTCCTCCGCGAGGATCTCGCCCAGCGTTCCCCGGGGATCGTGAACGAGGCGCTCGTACCGCGTCAGCGTCGTCGGCGTGCCCACGAGCCGGAGCAGATGGAACGACGTGTTGAACGCGATCCATTCGGCACCGGAGCGCCACGGCGAGGCGCGGAACATGAAGGCCTCCGCACCGACGGCCTCGGGTCGGCGAACCTTCTTGAGGAGGGAATAGGCGACGCCACGGCTGTCCCTCACCAGATGCACCACGCGGAGCTTCACCGACGGCACCCTCCGAAGGAGGAACGCGGTGGAGGCGTGCTTCGAGGAATCGACGATCACGCCACCCCCCACCTGCCCGAGCGCTCGGTAGAGGCGATCGAGGATGTCGACGTAGCGAGCCAGATCGCGACGGTATCGGGGCGAGAGTGCGGGCCAAAGCATGAAGAAGATGTAGCGATTGCGGTCGACGCGACGCTGCAGACGGAGGACGGCATCGGCGTCGAGCTCGCTCCACCCGCCGAATGCGACCCGGCCGACCTCGGCCCAGAACGGACAGTCCGCGAAGCGGCTGCCGCAGCCGCAGAGCTCGTTCGCGATGAGCCCACGGGCCCACAGATGGACGATCTCTCCGGCCGATGCATGTCCGGAGGACTGCCCCAGCATCCGGTCGAGCAGGGTGCTGCCGCTGCGTTGGCAACCGCCGATGTAGAGCACGGGGACCACCGCTGCGCGAGTGGCACGCGTCGCACCCGACGACGTGGTCACATCGGGTCGCGCTCGACGATCCCTGCGACCCGGTGACGACCGTCGTCGCATCATGCCTGCACGAGACCGCGTATCGGCTGTTGTCATGGGTGGCGGCTCGCGATATCCATCCCTCGCGACCGACCGAGCGATGTGTCGAGAGGCACGGCCGGCAAGTTCGCCGGATGAACGATGCCCCGGTGACCCGGCCCGCCGGTGACACTGTGGGTCGTGCTCCCGAAGCCCGCCCGACTGAGCGCATCTGGAGAGATGAGCACGCGACATCCAACAGGGAAGATCGAGGGGGCCTCACGGATGCCAGTGTAGAGGCTCCGGGTGATGGTCGGGATCGGACCAAGGGCCCTGTCTGGGGCCCGATGGGTCCCGGTCCGACGCCCGGAACGTGCATGCGCACTAGGTCGGCGGCCCCACCGATGAACCCGTTCGGTCCGTTGGAATGGCCCAGGGGTCATCGTAAGATGGCCGTGTTCGCGACCTCCGAGACCTAACAAAGGTGCAGCGAAGGATGCAAGCTTCCGGTTCGAGTTCAGACGACGCCATCGACCTCCGAGAGTACGGGGCCATCCTTCGGCGGCGGATCTGGCTCGTCCTCATCATCCTCGTCTTCTTCACGGGGCTGTTGGGCGCCTACTCCTTCACACGGACGCCGATGTACACCGGACGATCCGAGGTCTTGATCGTCCCGAGCACGGCATCGTCGCAGTACCGGCCCGATCAGCTCGTGAGCCTCGACACGGAGACCCGGCTCGCGAAGTCGTCCCCCGTGGGCGAGCTCGTGAAAGAGGCGCTGAAGTCTCCGCTCACCGTCCCTGAGCTGCTGAAGAAGGTCGACGTCAAGACGCTGCAGGATGCGCTGGTCCTCGACATCTTCTACACCGACAAGAACGCCGCGGATGCGGCTGCGGGAGCGGATGCGTTCGCGAGCGCCTATCTCGAGTACAAGCGCAGTCGCGCGGTCGAGGCCGCGTCCACCGCGCGCCAAAGCATCCAATCGCAGGTGGACGAGCTGATGCGTCAGCGAGACCGGCTCGACCGCGACATCGCGTCGGGCATCCCGGGCAGCACCGAAGTGCTGAACGCGGAGGAGGAGCGAGACACGGTGAACGGACAGATCTCCGTGCTCAACACCCAGATCGCGGCGCTGCCCGCCGTCTTCGACCCGGGCGAGATCATCATCCACGCCGAGGTCCCTCCGTCACCATCGAGCCCGAAGCACACGATCAACCTGGCGATGGGGCTCTTCCTCGGGGTCTTCTTCGGGGTCGTCGCGGCGTTCATCCGTGACCGGACCGACGAGAGGATCGGCGGGAGAGCGGACCTCGAGCAAGCCCTGGATGCCCCCGTGCTGGCCGCCATCCCGACGATCTCGGGCGTCGGCAAGCGGTCGGCCGGTCTCGTCACCGAGAAGCAGCCGAGGAGCCCGGCCGCGGAGGCGTATCGAACGCTCCGCACGAGCGTGATGGCCATGAGCCGCCAACGCGACCTGCGGGTCTTCGCCGTGGCGAGCCCGACGCTCGGAGACGGGAAGAGCACCACGGTCGCCAACCTCGCGGTCGTGCTGTCACATGCGGACAATCGGATCCTCGCGATCTCCGCGGATCTCCGGCGACCTACGCTGCACACGTTCTTCGACGTGGAGAACGGGCTCGGGCTCGGGGACGTCCTTCAGGGTGACGTTCCCGTGAAGGAGGCCATCCTCTCGGTCTCCCCCAACCTGTGGCTCCTCACCAGTGGTCGCCCGCCGGCGCGTCCGGCGGAGCTGCTGCAGTCGAATCAGATGTCCGACCTCCTGGCGAAGCAGAGCGAACTCTTCGACTTCGTGCTCGTCGACTGCCCCCCCGTGCTGGGATTGGCCGACACGCTCGCCATCGCGCCGTTCGCCGATGCGGTGCTCCTGGTCGCGAGCGCCGAGAAGACGACCCGGGGCGCGCTGATGCACGCCGTGGACCAACTCGGCCAAGTCGGCGCGGTCGTCCGCGGTGGGATCTTGAACAACGTCGCCCCGTCCAAGCGCGGTGGCATGGATGGCTTCGGGTACACCTATGGATACGGCTACGGTGCGTCCGGTCCGGACGACGAGCCGGAGCCGCCGACGCCGAAGCCCTCGCAGTCCGAGCGGACACGCGAACGATGGAGCCAGGGAAGCCAGAACGGGGGCGGGGGCGGCGGCGACGTTCCCGCCCGTCGCACAGAGGCCGGCAACGGGGCGAAAGTCACTCCCGGATCCCCTAGGGAGTCCGGCGTGCGAAACGACCCGTGAGCCCACCGGATCGCCGCCCGATACTCCTCGTGTGCTCCTCCGGAGGACACCTCGGGCAGCTGTACAACCTCCGCCCCTGGTGGCAAGGCTTCGATCGGGTCTGGGTGACGTTCGAGAAACCCGACGCCACGTCGCTGCTCGCCGGTGAACGCGTGCTCTGGGCCCACCACCCCACGACGAGGAACCTGCGCAACCTGATCCGCAACACCTGGCTGGCCTTCGGGACGGTCCGTCGGCTCCGCCCGTCGATGGTCGTCTCGACGGGGGCGGCCGTCGCGTTCCCGTTCTTCCTGGCGGCACGTGTCTACGGAGCGAGGACGACCTACATCGAGGTGTTCGACCGGCTGGACTCCGCGACCATGACGGGGCGTCTGTGCTACCCGCTGAGCGACCTCTTCCTCCTCCAATGGGAAGAGCAGAAACGGATGTATCCCCGCGGTCGAGTCTTGGGACCGTTGCTGTGACGAGCCCTCAACGCCCGACCCTCCCGTCCGTGTTCGTGACGGTGGGCACGGATCACCATCCGTTCGACAGGTTGATCAGATGGGTCGACGGTTGGGTGGAAGCCGGTGGACGTGAACGCGCGTCCTGCTTCGTGCAGCACGGAACATCGAAGGCACCGCCGTGGAACGGCACCGCGGGGCTGGGGCACTCCGAGTACCTCGCGCATGACGAGATGAGCACGCGCACGGCCGAAGCGACCGCGGTCGTGTGCCACGGCGGACCGGGGACGATCATGGATTGCCTCAAGGTCGGCACGAAGCCCATCGTCGTCCCGCGCAGGCACGCAGAAGGCGAACACGTCGACGACCATCAGGTCCGGTTCACGCGACGACTCGAGAGCGCCGGATACATCCGGGTCGCCGAGACAGAGGACGATCTGCGAACGCTGTTGGACGAAGCCCTCGCCAACCCGGAGCGAGAGACCTACCGCTCGGAGGACACGACGACGGCGACCGCGACACGGTTCGCGGAGCTGGCGATGGAGCTCGGGATCGAGGCCGTGGATCCCCCCCGCCTGCCCGTCCTGTACATCGGCGGCTGGGGACGCAGCGGGAGCACGCTCCTGGAACGGCTGCTCGCCCAGGTGCCGGGGTACGTGTCCGTCGGCGAGATGCGTGACTTCTGGCTGCGAGGCTACGTCGAGGACCGCCTGTGCGGCTGCGGGGAGCGGTTCAGCGATTGTCCGTTCTGGTCGGCCGTGGGCGAGGACGCGTTCGGGGGCTGGGCCCAGGTCCCCGTCGAACGATTGGTGCAGACCCGCACGCGATACGACCGTCCCTGGACCGCACCACTGCTGGCATCCGGACGCGGAGGAGGGGCCGCGCTCCGCGAGTACCTCTGGTACACGCAACGTCTCTACCAGGGGATCCGGGAGGTCTCCGGTGCGCAGATGATCATCGATTCGTCCAAGATCCCCACGTACGCGATGCTCTTGGATCGGGTGGCCCCGATCGAGCTACGGGTGGTGCACCTGGTTCGCGATGCCCGCGGGGTGGTGTTCTCCTGGCAGAAGCAGGTGCTTCGACCCGACGCGACGGCCCAGCCCGACCACATGCACAAGTACGGCGTCGCCTCGGCATCCGCCCGCTACCTCTTCTACAACGGAGTCACCGAACTCCTGCGGCCTCTCCACGTCCCGTACCTCTTCGTCCGGTACGAGGACCTCGTGCAGGATCCGGCGGCCAGCCTCCGCACGATCCTGGACTTCGCGGGCGTGGGGACGGAAGCCGACCTCGGCTTCCTCGATGCGGGAACGGCCAGGTTGGAGCGGAGCCACACCGTCGATGGCAACCCGATGCGGTTCGCCACCGGCCCGCTCACCATCCGCGCCGACGACGCCTGGCGGACGGCGATGGTTCCGCGGGATCGCTCGGTGGTGTCGACCCTCACGGCACCGCTCCTCCGGCACTACGGTTACCGGACCCGGTAGCGCACATTCCCCAAAGTCGATGCTGCGCAAAACGTTCGGACTAGTCCTTCTGGTCATCCCCCGCCCTGGCGATCAGTACGCGGGCGACCTACCTACGGTAGACCTCCGGCCGTAGTTGCTTCAGCGATCCGCGTATATCGTGGGGGACCCATCGCCCCCCAGAAGGCGGCAACCGATCCCGTTTCGGTGGCCGTCCGTAGACCGCCAGGAGGATCCACCTCATGTCGAAGCACCACCAGTTCCCCCGCGTGGCGTCGCTCGTCCTCTCGCTCTTCGTGGCGATGTCGGTCTTGACGATCATCCCGGCCGGCCCGGCCGCGGCCGTGCAGAGCCCCGAAACGGTCGTGGTGAATCCGGATCCGGCGGACTGGACCCCGCAGATCCTCGACGGCCAGGTCAATGCCATCCTGCAGATGGGAAGCAAGGTGGTCGTGGGTGGCACGTTCACGCAGGTGCGTCGCGCCGGGTTCCTGGAGACCTTCACGCGCAACTACCTGTTCGCGTTCGACATGGAAACGGGCGTCATCGATCCCAACTTCGTGCCCGTACTGGACGCGTCGGTCGAGGAGCTGGCTCCCGGCCCCGACGGCACCTCGGTGTTCGTCGGCGGCGACTTCGGCACGGTCAACGGACAGAGCTACAAGAAGCTGGTGCGGCTGAACCTCGCGACCGGCAGCATCATCACGAGCTTCAAGGCGAACGCGAACCGTCTCGTTCAGGACGTCGTGCTCCGCAACGGATGGCTCTACGTCTCGGGCAAGTTCGACCAGATCAAGAGCGTCGCGCGCTCCGGGGTCGCCCGGTTGAACCCGACCACTGGCGCCGTGGACCCGAACTTCAACCTCCCGTTCACGAACCCGCTGCGCGGCACGATGGGCGTCCCGGAGATCGACGTCTCCGCGGACGGCTCGAAGCTGATGGCGCTCGGGAGCTTCAGTCAGGTCGCCGGCGAACCGCGCGTCCAGATCGCACAGCTCGACCTGACGACCACTCCGGCGTCGGTCTCGCCGTGGCAGACCAGCCTGTACCCCGTGTACGAGGCCAACGGCACGACCACCTGGTGCTCCAGCTCGTTCGCGACGTACATGCGCGATCTCGACATCTCACCGGACGGCTCGTACTTCGTGGTGGTGACCACGGGAGCGTTCCGCGCCAACCGGCTCTGTGACTCGATCAGCCGGTTCGAGCTGACCACGACCGGACCCAACCAGGCGCCGACATGGACGAACTGGACCGGCGGGGACACGACCTGGAGCGTCAGCATCAGTGGTGCCGCCGTGTACATCGGCGGACACATGCGCTGGGTGAACAACCCGTATCGCGGAGACATCGCCGGACCCGGTGCCGTCCCCCGCGAGGGGATCGCGGCCCTGTCCCCGCTCAACGGCATCCCGTACAGCTGGAACCCCGGTCACGAGCGCGGCGTGGGGAGCTTCACCCTCCCGGTCACGCCTGACGGCTTGTGGGTCGGCAGCGACACGGATCACGCCGGCAACGAGTTCCATCAGAAGATCGCGTTCTTCCCGGCCGCGGGTGGCGTCACTCCCCCGCCGGTCGTGACGTACTCCTTGCCCAACGACCTCTACAACATGGATCAGGCCGGGGTCGGCGCGTTGAGCCGCAGGAGCTACGACCTCACGACGCTCGGATCGGCGTCGGCGGTCCCGCTCGGCATCGATTGGCGGAACGCCCGCGGCGCCTTCATGGTCAACGGCAACCTCTACTACGGGATGAGCGACGGCTGGCTCTACAAGCGGACGTTCGACGGCACGACGGTGGGTGCCGCTTCCCAGGTGAACCTGTACGGCCTCGAGGTCCAGCCCAGCACCTCGTTCGTGATCCCGGGGACGACGACCCGGACCCCGTCGTTCACCAACGACATCGCGAGCGCGACCGGGATGTTCTACGACAACGGCCGCATCTACTACACGGTCGCGAAGACCGGGACCGCGGCCGCCAACAACAACAAGCTCTACTACCGGTACTTCAACCCGGAGAGCGAGATCGTCGGTGCGAACCTGTACGTCGCCAGCACGGGCGGCGAGGGGATCAACTGGGGCAACGTCCGGGGCATGACCCTGGCCTCCGGCAAGCTGATCTACGCCCTTACCGACGGTCGCCTCTACAGCGTGAACTGGGACGGCACCAAGCCGACCGGCGCGGTGACCCAGATCAGCAGCGCCACCACGTGGCAGTCGCGTGGGATGTTCGTGTACCAGCAGCTGAGCGACGCCTTCGCGCCATCGACGCCCGGCAAGCCGAGCGGGACGAGCGCATCGTTCGACTCGATCGACCTCACCTGGCAGGCGTCGACCGACAACGCGCCCGGACCGCTCACCTACCGCGTTTACCGCGACGGGGGTGTGGTGGGGCAGGTGATCAGCTCATCGACCGGAAACGTCACGTACAACGACACGGGGTTGGGAGCGGGAACCACGCACACCTATCAGGTGGACGCCGTGGACGCGTCGAACAACGCGAGCGTGCTCAGCGACGTCTCCGATCCGATCACGGTGCTGGCTCCGGACACGACGCCGCCGACCGACCCCGGCACGCCGACCGGCGTCGCGAGTGCGACGTCGAGGATCGATCTGACGTGGGCGGCGTCGAGCGACGCCGAGACGACGAACCTCACGTATCGCGTGTTCCGCGATGATCCGGGCAACCAGATCGCGCAGTTCCAGAGCAGTTCGACGACCACCGTCTCCTTCACGGACGCGGGTCTGTGGCCGGGCAGCACGCACACCTATTGGGTGGATGCGACCGACGCCGCCTTGAACACCAGTGCGAGGGTTCCGTCGGAGCCCATCACCACGCTCGAGGCGGTCTTCGCCGACGACTTCACCGCCGGGCTGGCGAACTGGTCGACCGTCACCCGGATCTCCCAGGACATCTCCGCCGGCTCGCAGTCCGCGCCCAGCGCGCAAGGAAGTCCCGTGGCGCAGAGCGCGTTCGCGTATCGGGATCTGGGGACCACGATGACCATGGCCTGCGTCAGCGCCAACATCAACGTCTCGAACCGGACGGCAGGTGTGGGACTCGACCTGATCCGGCTCCGAACGGCAGCGAACGGCGCCATCGCCAAGGTTGCGCTGGACACCGCGGGCAGGGTGATCGTGCGCTCGGACTTCGCGGGCACGCAGATCAGCTCACTCGTGTCGCTCGCACCGGGATGGAACCGGGTCGAGCTGTGCGGCTCGAACATCTCGGGCGGCGGAGTCTGGGACCTCTACCTGAACGGCATCAAGGTCGTGAACGCGTGGGCGGCGAACACGGGCACAGAGCCCCTCGGCCGCATCCAGATCGGCGACACCGCCAACAAGACGTGGACGGCGAACTTCGACGACGTCCAGGTGGACCAGTTCGTCGGCGAGGTCGTCGTGGATCCTGACACCGATGGTCCGACGACCCCGGGTCAGCCCACCGGCTCGAGCCCGTCGAACGGCCTGATCCAGATCGCGTGGACGGCATCGACCGATGCCTCGCCGCCCATCACCTACCGGATCTACCGCGACGGCAACCCGACCTCGATCGGGCAAACCACGTCCACCACGTTCATGGATCCGGGGCTCACCCCCGGCAACAGCCACACCTACACCGTGGACGCCGTCGACTCGCTCACCAACGTCAGCCAGATGAGCCCTGCCTCGGCGCCGATCGTGGTCTCAGGAGGCGGGACACCGCCGATCTTCCAGAGCGACTTCGCCAGCTTCGCATCCTGGGTGTCGGTGACGCGGTTGACCATCGACACCACGGCGGGCATGCCGGACGCACCCAGCGCTCGGGCGCAGGTCACGGCCCAGTCGGCGTTCGCCTACCGGGACCTGGGCACCACCACGATGACGCCGTGCATGAGCATGAACGTGAACCTGGCCGCCGGGAACGGCGTGGACCTGTTCCGGCTCCGGACGGCCGCGAACGGGCCGATCGCGAAGGTCGTGGTCCACACGAGCGGGTCGCTGCAGATCCGGTCGGACTTCGACGGCTCGACCCGGAACTCCAACGTGCAGCTCGGGACGGGCTGGCACAACGTGGAGCTCTGCGGGACGGTCGGGTCGGCCACGGGTTGGACCCTGTACCGCGACGGTGTCGCGATCGTGACGAACTGGGTGGCCGACACCGGGACGACGCCGGTCGGCCGCATCCAGATCGGTGACACGGCCGCGAAGACGTTCACGGCGAACTTCGACACGGTCATCGTCGATGTCGCAGCGGGATAGTTCGGGCGAGGGACCGGTGGAAGGACGGAGCGTGCGCTCCGTCCTTCCCCGTCTACGACCTTCGGCCATCTATCCCCGGCGAACCACCGCCGCCCTAGACTCGCCGCGATGCGCATGAGACGTGAACGGACGGGGTCGGCCGGACGCCGGCGCGCGATCCTCGTGGCCATCTCGCTCGCCGTCGCGGCCACGCTGCCGGCCGCGCCCGCGCTCGCCGCGCCTCCCGGCACGCCGCTCGCGTGGGGCGCGAACACCTACGGCCAGCTCGGCGACGGGACGACCGTCGCCCACCGGACCCCGGCCACGGTGACGGGCATCACCGGTGCGATCGACATCGCCGCGGGGCGGGAACATGCGCTGGCCTTGATGGGTGACGGAACCGTGCGTACCTGGGGTCGGAACAACTTCGGCCAGATCGGCGACGGGTCGACGGCGAATCGACCGACGCCGGTCCCCGTTCCCGGGCTGACCGGCGTGATCGATGTCGCCAGCGGCCACAATCACACGATGGCCCTGCTCCCCGGCGGGACGATCCGCGCGTGGGGATACAACGCCACCGGCCAGATCGGCGACGGCACGACCACCAACCGCCGCACCCCCGTGACGGTGTCGGGCCTCACCGGCGTCACCGCGATCGCCGGTGGACGGGACATGAGCTACGCGATCCGGTCCGACGGCACGCTCTGGGCATGGGGTCTCAACTCCGACGGGGAGCTCGGTGACGGGACCCTCGTGACTCGCACCACACCCGTGCGTGTCGGCACGTTGACCAACGTGATCGCGATCGCGGGAGGTCGTGATCACGGGGTCGCTCTGCTCGCCGGAGGCACGGTGTGGACCTTTGGCGACAACGCCTACGGCCAGCTCGGGGACGGCAGCGTCACCGACCGGAGCTCGCCCGTGCAGGTGGCGGGGCTCTCCGGCATCGTGGCGGTCTCGGCCGGCGCCCACCACTCGTACGCGGTGAGGGCGAACGGCACGGTCGCGGCCTGGGGGCGCAACAACCTGGGACAGCTGGGCGACGGCACGACGACCCTGCGACGGACCCCCGTCACGGTCTCCGGTCTTGCCGGTGTCGCCGCCGTGGGTTCGGGGCGCGACCACGGCCTTGCGGCCCTGGCCGACGGCACCGTCCGGACGTGGGGGCGCAACGACACCGGTCAGCTCGGCGACGGCACGACGACCAACCGGACGGTTCCCGTGCCGGTGAACGGGCTGGCGAGCGTGGTCGACGTCCACGGCGGTGCCGAGTTCTCGCTCGCGCTGAGGACCGACGGACCGCCGGACTCGACGCCCCCGACCGCCACCCGGTCAGCCGAGCGGCTCGAGCTCGTCGCCCGGGACCATCAACCTCTCGTGGGCCGCGGCGACGGACGACGTCAGCACGTCGCTGCTGTACCGCGTCTTCCGCGACGGCGCGCCGGCGGGTTCGATCACCAGCTCGTCGGCGACCGTCAGCTTCAACGACACCGGGCTCACGCCCGATTCGACGCACACCTATGTGATCACGGCCGTCGATGCGGCGATGAACGAGAGCGATCCCAGCCCGACGTCGGAACCGATCACCGTGATGGCCGGCCCCTCGGCGATCTTCACCGATGACTTCTCGAGTGGAACGCTCGCGAACTGGACGTCGGTGACGCGGTTCTCCATCGACACCACGACCGGGAGCCTCGCCGCACCGAGCGCGCGCGCGGCCGTGTCCAACCAGACGGCGTTCCTGGTCAAGACCTTCGGTTCGAGCTACTCCAACCTCTGCCTGAGCTGGCGCGTCAACGTCAGCGCGCGCACCGGCTCGATCATGCTGCTCCGATTGCGATCGACATCGTCGGGGCCCGTCGCACGGGTGCTCGTGAACACGTCGGGCGTGCTCGCCCTTCGCTCCGACGTGTCAGGGGTCACCCGCACCTCGACGACCGCGCTCGGCTCCGGGTGGCACGCGCTGGAGGTCTGCGGGACCGTGGGCGCCGCGGGTACCTGGGATCTGTACCGCGACGGGCTCCGCATCGTCGCGGATGGATCGCGAACACCGGGACTACTCCGATCGGGGGCTTCGAGCTGGGGACCCAACGCGGCGATCGTGGACCGCGAACTTCGACGACATCCGCGTCGACAAGCTCCCCGGGTAGGGAGCGGTACCGCCCCGCTCCCGTCACTAGGCGTCGGCGATCAGGGCGTAGCGGGGCCGGAACTCCAGCCAACCCAGCGGCCAGGGCTGGTGCTGCATCGAGGCCCATTCCACGTCGCGGAGCCGCTGGATCCGAACCGCGTGCCAACCCGCCTGGTGCACCATGTCGATCAGCGGGGCGGGTGAGGTCATCCGTGCCAGCGGCAACTGCGCCAGCACGTCGCCGGGGTACGGCGCGTGGTGGTGATCCTCGATCCGTAACGCCTGCCGTGCCACCTCGGCCGCCCGATCCTTCACCTGTTGCCACGGGCCGTCGGAACCCCAGACCCCCTCGAAGAGCACGAGACGCCCGCCGGGCGCCGTCACCTCCCGCCACGCGTGCATCACCGCCACGGGGTCCGGCATCGTCCAGACGACATGTCGTTCCATGATCGCGTCGAACGGCCCGCTCGGTGGCTCGGCGGCCGGGCTCACCACGAACGTCATGCCGAACCCGCGCGCCTCGGCTTTGGCTCGAGCCTTCGCGAGCATCCCCTCGGAGAGGTCCAGCGCGGTCACGTCGTAGCCCATCTCCGCGGCGAGCAGGCTGAGCGCGCCGGTTCCGGCTCCCACGTCGAGCACCGTCGCTCCCGGATCGGGCAGCGCCCGGCGGAGCGCCGCCCTCCACGCGGCCGCCTCGATCGGGTCGGAGATGGCGTGGGACGTGGAGTCGTCGTACGTGTGAGCGTCCCGGTCCCAGAAGTCCCGGATCAGGTCGTGGACGTCGGTCACGTTCGTCCTCCTGGGTCAGAACAGGGCGTTCGAGAGCCGGCGCCGGAACTCGGGGACGAGCGGGTCCTCGTCACCCAGGACCGCGAAGACGTCGCGCATGGCGCTGCTGGCCTCGTCGCGATCGTCCGTGAGGGAGCCGAGCATGCCGTCGAGCGCCTCGCGCCAGCGCCCCGTCGCAGCCAGGCGCTTCGCGGAAGGGAGCGTCCCCACCCCTTCCGATGCGCCCCAGTCCCGCACCCGCACCATCGAAAGGACCCGTTCGGCCTCCGGATCCGGCAGGAACGGCGTCACGGTCTCGCGCGCCTCATCGAGGTCACCCCGATCGGCGAGGATGCGGCCGAGACCGAGTCCGGCCTCCCGGTTCGCCGGGTCCTTCTCGAGCGCTTCGCGGTATCCCTGCTCCGCGGCCTCGACGTCACCCGATGCCTCCTCCGCCACGGCCTCCTCGGCGACGATCTCCGCCTCGGTGGGGAGGAGCTTGTCGACGAACGCGTTGACCTCCTGCTCCGGGTAGGCACCGATGAACATACTCACGGGTTGGCCGTCGCGGAACGCGACGACGGTGGGGATGCCCTGGCTCTTCACCGCTTGGAGCAAGGCGTTGCCGACCTGGTTGGCATCCACGTCGAGCTTGGCGAGCAGGAACGCACCCTGACGCTCGCCGGCGACCTTCTCCAGGATGGGACCCAGGGTCCGGCAGGGGCCGCACCAGGCGGCCCACAGGTCGACGACCACCGGCCGCGACTTCGACTCCTCGATGACGAGTTGCTCGAAGTCCGCATCGGTGACCTCGATGACGTTCGGGGTGGTCACGCTCATACGCCCTCCAGGGTACGGGACGATCGCCGGAACCGCCGGAGCCGCAGGGCGTTCGCGACGACGCTGACGCTCGACGCCGCCATGGCGCCCGCGGCCCACGTGGGTGTGAGGATCCCGAAGACCGCCAGCGGCACCATGACCACGTTGTACGCGAACGCCCAGAAGAGGTTCTGGGCGATGACCCGATACGTGCGGCGCGCCAGATCGACCGCATCGGCCACCCCGTCCAGGCCCCCGCCCAGCAGCGTGACGTCCGCCGCCTGGATGGCGACGTCGGTGCCGGACCCCACGGCGATGCCGACATCGGCCTGGGCCAGGGCGGGGGCGTCGTTGAGGCCGTCGCCCACGAACACCACGCGGCGTCCATCCGCCTGCAAGCGCGACACCTCGTCGACCTTCCCCCCGGGGAGGGTCTCGGCCAGCACCCGCCGGATGTCCACGGATGCGGCGATCGCCTCCGCAGTGGTGCGACGATCGCCCGTCACCATGGCCACGTCGAGTCCGATATGCCGCAGCCGGCGAACGGCCGTGGCGGCTTCGGGGCGCACCCGATCGGAGACCGCCACCAGGCCGATCGCCTCACCGTCGCGACGGACGACGAACGTGGTCAGTCCCTGTTCGGACGACCGATCCACCTGCGACTCGAGATCGCGTGGCAGGTGATCCGGCCGACCCACGGCGATGTCGTGGCCATCGACCTTGCCCATGGCACCGGTGCCGGGCTCGACGGCCAGCTCTGTCGCCGCGAGCATGACGAGCCCCCGCTCGCGGGCCGCCTCGACGACCGCGAGGGCCACGGGATGGTCCGAGCCCGACTCCGCGGCCGCGGCCAGCGCCAGGACCTCGTCCTCGGCGAACCCCCCCAGCGGGATGACCTCGGTCAGGCGCATGGTGCCCTCCGTCACGGTGCCGGTCTTGTCCAGCAGGACGATGTCGGCCGCGTGGGCCGTTTCGAAGACCTCACCGCCCTTGAACAGGATGCCGAGCTCGGCCGCCCGGCCGGTCCCGGCCATGATCGCTGCGGGGGTCGCCAGACCGAGCGCGCACGGGCACGCGATCAACAGCACCGCCACCGCGTGGAGGAGCGCTTGTCCGGGTTCGGCGTCCGTCAGGGCGATCCACCCCACGAACGTGATCAACGCCACAAGCATCACGATCGGGACGAAGACGGTCGAGACCCGATCCGCCAGCGCCTGCACGGGTGCCCTGGATCCCTGTGCCCGCTCCAGGAGACGCACGATCTCCGCCAGCTTGGTGTTGGCGCCCACCGTCGTGACGAACACCACGAGCCGACCGTGGCCGTTGATCGATGCGCCGACCACCTCGCTTCCTGGCCCCACGTCGACGGGAACCGACTCGCCGGTGAGCATCGAGAGGTCCACCCACGATGTCCCCTCCTGGACGACGCCGTCCGCGGGGATCTTCTCCCCCGGCATGACGATCACCAGGTTGCCCGGGTCGGAGCTCGTCGATCGGTACCCGTCGCGCGACCCCGTCCGTCCACGATGGTGGCCTCCTTCGCACCCCGGGCGAGGAGCGTTCGCGCGGCGTCGCCCGCGGACGAGCGCGCCCGGGCCTCGAGCGTCTTGCCCACGAGGATCAGCGTCACGGTGACCGCCGCGATGTCGAAGTAGTGGCCGTCGGAGTCGGTCGCCGTCACGAAGGCGCTGTAGCCGTACGCTGCAGCGGCACCGAGCGCCACGAGGGTGTCCATCGTGGTCGTCCGGTGTCGAGCGGCGCGCAGCGCCGACCGGAAGAACGGCCAACCGGCGTAGAAGACGACCGGGCGTGGCCAGGGCCCAGCTCACCCACATCGCCCACGGCTCCTCGGGCACACCGAAGCTGACGACGAGGAGCGGGATCGTGAACGCGACCGCGACCACCAGCCGGCGGAGGTACGCACGCATCTCCTCGCCGGCGGGGCGGCCGTCGCCGTGCTGATGGGCGCCGTAGCCGACGTGTTCCACCGCGCGGATCAGTGGCTCGACTTCTGTGGATGTCGACGTCCGGACGATCGCGGTCCGGTTCGCCAGGTTCACGATGGCCGAATCGACGTGGTCCACGCCCGACAACGCCGTCTCGACCTTGTGCACGCACGAGGCACACGTCATCCCCTCGATATCGAGGACGATGGCCGGCTCCGTCGTCTCGGTCGTCATCTCCCTCACCTCCCTGTCAGGCGCCCGACGGCCGCCATCAGCTCCTCGACCTTCTGCGTCGCCCTGGCCCTGCTCGATGCTCTCGCGCACGCAATGGCGAACATGGGCATCGAGCAAGCCCATACCGACGGCCTTGAGCGCCGCGTTCACCGAGTTCAGCTGCGTCAGGACATCGATGCAGTACGTGTCCTCCTCGACCATCCGCTGCAGGCCGCGCACCTGCCCCTCGATCCGTCGGAGTCGATCCTGCAGGTCCTTCTTGTTCATGCGTGTACCCAACCACCGCGCACCTCCTGACTCCACCGGTCCCGGCCTGCCGTGTATACCCTACCCGGGTATGTCAAGCTCCCTCGGCGAAGAGTCGGTCGGCGAGGAAGCCGTCGGGGTCGGCCCGGAAACGCTCCATGCACGGAACCGAGCAGAAATAGTACGTCGTGCCTGCATGCTGCCATGCTGCGGCGGCGTCCTCCGGCGTCACCTCCATGCCACAGACCGGATCCCTCATCGTTCCCCGCCTCTCCTCGATCGCCAGGACGCGAGTATATACCCCTAGGGGGTATCTGACATCTGGCGTCCGCCGCCCGTCACGGTTCGGCCATCGGGCAGGCGGTGAGCGTGCGACGCCTCGCTGCTAGACTCGGCAGACGGTGCGAGGAGGCACGACGTGTCCACGCGGGTGACGCGAACCCCCCACGACGAGCTCGGCCTCACCGACGACGACGTTCGCTCGATGTATCGCATCGCCGTGATGGCACGGCTGATCGACGAGGCGGCGTTCCGTCAGAACCGGATGGGACGGGCGCCGTTCGTCGTCCCGGTCTCCGGTCACGAGGGCTGCCAGATCGGCACGGCCTGGGCGATGCGCCGGGGCACCGACATCTGGCTCCCGTACTACCGCGACCTGGCCGTGGTGCTCGTCGCCGGGATGACGCCGTACGAGGTCTTCCTGGGGATCTTCTCCAAGGCCGACGACCCGTCCTCGGGCGGCCGCCAGATGCCCGCCCACTGGGGCTCGCGGCGGCTCGGCATCATCACCGGCTCGTCCCCGATCGCCACCCAGATCCCGCACGCCGCCGGGATCGCGTACGCCGCGAAGTACCGCGGGGAGGATGCGGTGGTCGCGACGTGGTTCGGCGACGGCGCGACCAGCGAGGGCGACTGGCACGAGGGCCTGAACTTCGCCGGCGTCCACAAGCTCCCGTCATCTTCGTGTGCGAGAACAACCACTACGCGATCAGCGTGCCGCAGTCGAAGCAGATGGCGATCACCGATGTGGCCGACCGGGCGGCGGGCTACGGGTTCCCAGGCGTCGTCGTCGACGGCAACGACGTGCTCGCATGCTACGGCGCGATGAAGCAGGCACACGACCGCGCTCGCGCCGGTGATGGACCGACGCTCATCGAGTGCAAGACGTATCGGTTCCAACCGCACACCTCCGACGATGACGACCGCAGCTATCGCAGCCGCGAGGAGGTCCAGGAGGCTCGGGAACACGACCCGCTGGTCGGGTTCGGCGCGTACCTGTCGGAGCACGATCTGCTCGACGAGGCCGCCCAGGAGTCCCTCCGCGCGACGATCAAGACGGAGATCGACGGGCACATCGCCGCCGCATGGGACGCGGCCGATCCCGATCCGGCGACGTCGCTGGCACACGTGTTCGCCGAGGACGTATGACCGAGAAGAACGTCGTGACCGCCATCCGCGACGCGCTCCACGATGAGATCGCCGAGGACGAGCGCGTGGTCCTGCTCGGCGAGGACGTCGGCGCCCGCGGCGGCGTCTTCCGCATCTCGGACGGCTGGATGACGGAGTTCGGGGAGCACCGGATCATCGACACACCGCTCGCCGAGTCGGGCATCGTCGGCATCGCGATCGGGATGGCGCTGCACGGCCTGCTCCCGGTCGCCGAGATCCAGTTCGCCGACTTCATCCATCCGGCGTTCGACCAGATCGTGTCGGAGGCCGCTCGCATCCGCTACCGCTCGAACGGCGACTTCGGCGTGCCGATGGTGATCCGGACACCGTGCGGTGGCGGGATCCACGGCGCGCTGTACCACTCGCAATCGATCGAGGCGTTCTACGCGCACGTGCCCGGACTGAAGGTCGTGATGCCGGCCACGCCGGCGGACGCGGTCGGACTGCTGCGGACGGCGATCCGCGACCCCGACCCCGTGCTGTTCCTCGAGCACAAGAAGACGTATCGCGCCGTGAAGGGCGACGTCCCCGACGATTGGTTCCAGGTGCCGATCGGCCTCGCCGACGTGAAGCGGGAGGGCGAGGACCTGTCGGTCATCACGTACGGCTACGAGCTCCACCGATGCCTCGAGGCAGCCCAGCGGCTGGAGGAGGACGAGGGCATCTCCGTCGAGGTCGTCGACGTGCGGACGATCGCGCCGCTCGACGTGGACGACGATCCTCGACCTCGGTGCGCAAGACGTCGAAGGCCATGGTCGTCTACGAGGACAACCGCTCGTTCGGGGCCGGCGCCGAGATCGCCGCCACGATCGCTGAGGAGGCGATGTTCGATCTGGATGCCCCGATCGTGCGCATCGGCGGGCCGGACATCCCCGCGATGCCGTTCGCGGCGCCCGCTCGAGCACTACTACATCGAACCGGAACCCGATCACCTCTATCGGCGAGATGCTCGAACTCGCCCGTTCGTAGCTATCCAAGGCCGAACGGGCCTCGCCCACGCCGTTCAGGAACCGCGCTTCGCCGTTCAGGCGCCCTGCGAACCCGTCGATACCTAGCCCGGACCGTGAAGAGGCCATCGAGGGACCGTCGGAGCGAGCATCCGAGGCCCGCGGGCGCCCGTCGAGACCTGCTCTCATCTCGGTCGTGGCGCTCGTCGCCTTCTCCATCGGCGTGGCCTTCGACGTGTTCGCCTGGCTCGACGACCGGCTCGAACGCCTCTCTCCCGTGATCACGAACAATGTGCTCGCGGTCTTCGTGATCCTCGCCGCCTCGTTCGCGGTGGTGTCCGTGCGCGGGCTGCAGCGCGCCGAGCGCGAAGGGCGCTCCGGGAGGAGACCGAGCGACGGTTCCGGGCGATGGTCGAGCAGGTGCCCGGCGATCACGTACACCTGGAACCCCACGACGGCCGAAGACGACGTCGCCACCATCTACATCAGTCCCGCAGATCGAACGGCTGATCGGCTACACGCCGGAGGAATGGATGTCGTCGCCGACGTTCTGGAACGAGCGCATCCACTCCGACGACCGACAGCAGGTGATCGACGGCATCGGCCCGTGCCGATCGCGAGGGCACCTCGTTCAACGAGGAGTACCGCGATCATCGCCAGTGACGGCCGGATCGTCTGGGTCCGCGACGAGTCGCGGACCGTCGTCGCGGACGCGACCGGACGGCCGAGCTGTGCAGGGCGTGATGTACGACATCACGCAGCAGAAGGAGGCCGAGGAGCGGACGCAGGACGCCGAGAACCGGTACCGGATGATCGTGGAACGCGTTCCGACGGTGGCGTACACGTGGGACTCGGCCGACGCGCCGGGGGAAGCTCCCGCCGCCTACATCAGCCCACAGATCTATCCGATTGCTCGGCTACACGGCCGCAGGAGTGGATCGAGGATCCGATCGCTCTGGGAAGCGTGCGCCCACCCGGACGACCGTCAGGCGACGCTGGAGGCGTGGGACGACGTCGCGTCTCGCGAGCAGACGTTCACCGCCGAGTATCGCCTCCGAGACGCGGACGGCCGATGGGTGTGGATCAGGGACGAGGCTGTCCCCGTGTCGACCGGCCCGCGCGGGCGGCCCATCTATCCGGGCGTGATGTACGACATCACCGAGCAGAAGCGAGCGCAGGAGCGCTACCGGCAGCTGGTCGAGGAGCTTCCCGTCGTGACGTATCTCGCGAACGAGCAGGATCCGGACGGCACACCACCGGCTCCCCTACGTCGCACCATCGATCGAGAAGCTGACCGGCGTGCCCGGCGAGCGAGTGGATGGCGCGACCCGAGACGTGGGACGGAGCTGATCCACCCGGACGACCGTGAACGCGTCCTGGAGGAGAACGCTCGGACGGAGCGCTCCGGCGACCGCTTCGAGATCGAGTACCGGATGCTGCGGCGGGACGGATCGATCGTGTGGGTGCATGACACCGCGCTCCTGGTTGAGCGCGACGGCGACTGGCCGGTTTGGCAGGGCGTGCTCGAGGACGTCACCGCCCGCCACGAGGCCGAGGCGGGTCAGCGAGCGGCCGAGTCGCGATACCGCCACCTCGTCGAACGCATCCCGGCGGCGGTCTACGTCGACGAGGTCGACGAGATGGCCACCGCGGTCTACATCAGTCCGCAGTACGAGCAGCTCACCGGCTACTCCCCGGAGGAACGGCTCGCGCAACCCGGCCTCTGGGTCGAGATGCTGCACCCCGACGACCGAGATCCCGTCCTCGCCGAATCCGGACCGGACGAATGACTCGCGGCGACCCGTTCGACCTGGAGTACCGACTCATCACGAAGGACGGACGGACGATCTGGGTCCACGACCACGCCTCCTTGGTCGAGGACCAGGGTGGGCGGCCGTCCTGGCAGGGCGTCCTCACCGACATCACCGAGCGCAAGCGGGCGGAAGAAGCGCTCACACGCCGGGACCGGATCCTCGAGGCCTCGGGTTTCGCCGCCGAGCGGTTCCTGAATGCCCCGTCGTGGACGGACTGCATCGACGACGTGCTGGAGCGTGCCGGCGAAGCGGCATCGGCCAGCCGGGCCTACGTCTTCCGCAACGAGTCGCGCGGCGACGGTGAGCGGCTGACGACGCAGGTCTTCGAATGGACCGCGCCCGGTATCGACCCGACGATCGGGCTGGATCTCACGGCGAACATCCCGTACAGCGGCGGCGGGTTCGAACGGTGGGAACGACGCCTCTCCGAGGGGTCCGTCATCGCCGGACTCGTCCGCGAGCTGCCGGAGTCCGAGCGTGACCGCTTGGAGCCGCAAGGCATCCTGTCGATCCTGGTCGTCCCGATCTTCTCCGCCGGCGAGTGGTGGGGGTTCGTGGGATACGACCAATGCGAGGAGGAGCGCAATTGGCAGCCCGCCGAGATCGAGGCGCTCTCCCTCGTCGCCAACACGCTCGGTGCGGCGATCGGTCGCGAGCGGGCGATGCGCACGTTGTCGGAGACGGAGGCCCGCTACCAAACGCTCATCGAGCAGATCCCCGCCGTCACGTACATGGAGTCGGCGGCCGAGCCGGGCAAGAAGCTCTACGTGAGCCCACAGGTCCGAACGATCCTCGGGCTTCGAGGCGTCCGAGTGGAGCCACGAGGGCTGGCTGCGGGCGATCCATCCCGACGACCGCGAGCGCGTCCTGGCCGAGGATCGGGTCACGCAGGAGACCGGGGAGCCGTTCAGCTGCGAGTACCGGATGGTCCGTCCCGACGGCGGCGTCGTCTGGCTCCAGGACGACGCCGTGCTGCTGCGCGACGATCGTGGCGAGCCGCTCTATTGGCAGGGCGTGCGGTTCGACGTCACCGCGCGGAAGGAAGCCGAGATCCTCCTCCGCGAGGCCGAGCGCGGTATCGCATCCTGGTCGAACAGATCCCGGCGATCACGTACATCGACGAGCGCCGAGGGTCCGACGATCCTTCATCGTGGCCAACCACGTACATCAGCCCGCAGGTGGAGACGATCCTGGGGTACTCCCCCGAGGAATGGAAATGCCGATCCGGATCTCTGGGCCCGGTTGATCCACCCCGACGACCTCGAACGTTCGAGGGTCGCCGATCGACGCCACTACGAGACCGGGGAGCCGCTCGCGACGGAGCTCCGCATGGTCGCCAAGGACGGGACGATCCATTGGATCCGGGACGAGGCGCTCATGGTGATGGACGACGACGGGTAGCGACTCTGGAGCCAGGGGATCCTGCTCGACGTCACCGAGCGGAAGCTCGGCCGAAGAACAGCTCCGCGAGGCCGAGGACCGCTACCGCAGCTTGATCGAGACGATCCCTGCGGCGACCTACATCGATACCGTCGACGCGCTCTCACGGCCGGTCTACGTCAGTCCGCAGATGGAGCAGATCTACGGCTACTCGCCCGAGGAGTGGAAGGGGCAGCCCGAACTGTGGGAGCTTGGCCTGCACCCTGACGACCACGATCGGGTGGTCGCTGCCGTCGAACGTCACAATCAGGATGGGCTCCCGTACGAAGCCGAGTATCGGTACCGGCACCGAGACGGCCGATGGATCTGGGTGCACGACCAGGCCGTCATGCTCCGGGACGAGCTCGGCAACCTCCGCTTCTCTCAGGGGGTCGTCTTCGACATCACCGAGCGGCGCGAAGCCGAGGAGCAGCTCCGCGAAACGGAAGAGCGGTTCCGAGCCATCGTCGAGCACGTTCCGGCCGGGATCTACGTGGACGCTCCCGACAGCAGCATGCAGACCCTGTACGTCAGCCCGCAGGTCGCGGACATCACCGGCATCCCGCGAGGACGAATGGATCGCGACGACCCGGACTCCTGGGTCGACGCGGTGCATCCCGACGATCGCGACGATGTCCTCGGGCGCTACCTCGCCGCGATCGCCGCCGAGGAACCGTGGAGCGACGAGTACCGGATGCGGACGCGCGACGGGCGCACCATCTGGGTGCACGACGAGACGACGTTCATCCACGACGACGAGGGACGTCACACGATGCTCCTCGGGCGTGATGTCCGACATCACGGAACGCAAGCTGGCGGAGCACGCGCTGCGCGAGTCGGAGCAGCGCGAGCGCGAGGCGGCCGAGCGACTGCGAGCCCTCGACGAGATGAAGAACACGTTCCTCGCCGCCGTGTCGCACGAGCTCCGCAGCCCGCTCACGGCGATCCTCGGCCTGGCGCTCACCCTCGAGCGTTCGGAGATGGCTCGAGGCCGATCGGCACGACCTCCTGCGAGCGCCTCGCCGCGAACGCACGCAAGCTCGACCGGCTCCTGAAGGACCTGCTCGACATCGACCGGCTCAACCGCGGGCATCGTCGACCCGCAGCTACCGGATCACCGACGTCGGCGCGCTCGCGCGCCGCACGATCGAGAGCCTGGACGCGCTGGCCGACCGCTCCATCATGGTCTTCGCGGAGCCGGTCGTGATCTCCGTCGATCCCGCGAAGGTCGAGCGGATCGTCGAGAACCTGCTGATGAACGCGGCCCGCCACACCAAGTCCGACCGCGACGATCTGGATCCGGTGTGCGCCCGAGGGCGAAGGGCATCCTGATCGCCGTCGAGGACGATGGGCCCGGCGTTCCCGAAGAGCTTCGGGAAGCCATCTTCGAACCGTTCCGTCAGGGACCCGACGTCCTCGCCGCCCACTCCCCCGGCACCGGGATCGGCCTCTCACTCGTCGGCCGGTTCGCCGCGCTGCACGGCGGTCGCGCGTGGGTCGAGGAGCGCGAAGGCGGTGGCGCATCGTTCCGCGTGTTCCTTCCGGCCGGGACGACCCAGGGGCCCGAGCGCATCGCCAGACGGCATCCGGCGAACCATCGGACGACGAGGGAACTTCGGCCGTCGGTCAAGCGGAGGCAGGCTAGACTCGATCGACCGATGCCCGGCCAGGACCACAACCCCCGCAAACGACGCCTCTACCTCCCGATCGTGTCGACGAGCGGCGGGCCGCCGGTGCCGATCGCACGGCCCTCGCGGATGCACGCAAGCCGCCGTGGCTGAAGGTGCGCCTGGCATCGGGTCCGAACCACGCCGAGCTCACGTCGATCATGCGCGGCCTCGACCTGCACACCGTCTGCGAAGAGGCGATGTGCCCGAACATCGGCGAATGCTGGGAGGAGCGCGAGGCGACGTTCCTCATCCTGGGCGATCGGTGCACGCGCCGTTGCGGCTTCTGCGACGTGATGACGGCGCGTCCCGACCCGGTGGACGAGGACGAGCCCGAGCGGATCGCGTCCGCGGTGCGGCAGATGGGCCTTCGGTTCGTCGTCCTCACCGGCGTCGCGCGCGACGACCTCCCGGACGGCGGAGCTCGGATCTGGGCCACCACGATCCGCGCGGTCCGCGAGGCGCGGTCCCGGGTGCGGCGTCGAGGTGCTGCCCACCGACTTCAAGGGCGGCGAGCGCGACATCGCCACCGTGATCGAGGCCGATCCCGACGTGTTCGCCCACAACCTGGAGACGGTGCGGCGGCTGCACGACCGGATCCGCCCGGCGTTCGGCTACGACCGCTCGCTCGACGTGCTGCGGATCGCCAAGCGCCTCCGCACCGGCCAGATCACGAAGTCGAACCTCATCCTGGGTATGGGTGAGCGCCGGCCGAGGTGACCCAGGCGCTCGCGCGATCTCGCGCGACGCGGGTTGCGACCTCGTGACGATCGGTCAGTACCTGCAGCCGACGAAGCTCCATCTGCCGGTCGACCGTTGGGTCGACACCCGACGAGTTCGCCGAGCACAAGCGCGTCGGCGAGGACGATGGGCATCCCCCACGTCGAGGCCGGGCCGCTCGTCCGGAGCTCGTATCACGCCGGGAGAGCAGTACCGGCGGGCGACGCGAGGCAGCTCGCCGGCTCGCGCTGACACCGCGAGAGTAGGAGGAGCCGGCCTGTAAGCCGGATCCTGTGCGCCGCCTCGCGGCGGACCGGCGACCATCTCTCTCGGCGCTCTCGCGACCGCGGCGCCGTTCGACCGGCGCCGTGCGGCCTACCCGGGAGCTCGGACGGGCCGTCCTCGAGCGCTCCCTGCTTGGCCTTGCTCCGGGTGGGGCTTGCCGAGCCGGACCGGTCGCCCGGACCGCTGGTGAGCTCTTACCTCACCGTTTCACCCTTACCGCGCGCGGCGATGCGCGCGCGGCGGTCTGTTCTCTGTTGCGCTCTCCGCGAGGTCGCCCCCGCCTGGGTGTTACCCAGCACCCTGCCCTTCGGAGTCCGGACTTTCCTCGAGCGATCCGAAGATCGCCCGCGGCCGCCCGGCCGGCTCCTCCATGGCGAGCATACCCGCAGGCGTAGACTCGGATGCTCCATGCGCGTCCGGCTCGCCTGCGTCGTCGTCATCGTCGTGATGTGTGCGGCCGCGTGCAACCCGTCGCCGATCGGACCCGCCGCACCTGCCGCTCCCGATCAGCTGTCGTCCGACGACGCGATCAAGGCGGCCGGAGCCCGAGCCGCCGCCGCGGCGTTCGTCCGCGCGTACGCGAGCGAGACCGACGCGAACCCCCGCGAGCTGGCGCGGCTCGTCGACGGTGCTCGCCTCGAGCGGTGGGTGTACTGGCTGGGGATCCAGGATCGCGAGTTCCCCGGGACCATCTCAGGGGCGGTCGATACCAACCAGATCGGACCGGCCGCCCCGTTCGATGTGGCGACCGTACCGGGCTCCGCCGCGTTCCTCCGGGACGTCGATGTGAGCGCCATCGATCACGTTCTCGTTCCAGCCCGATGACGGTGACGTGATCACCCTCTCCCGGTCCTTGGACGGTCCCATGCGCTTGCTCTTCGACGATCAACGGGGAACGTGGTCCGTGCTCGACTTCACGCGGGACGGCATCCCGCTCAGCCGAACGTTCGAGATCGTCCGCGAGCCGCCGGCGGTCGCACGCGGCGGGACCGACGTGGTGATGGACGCGTTCGTGTCGGTTCCGTATTGGCAGTTCTTCCTGAGGATCTCGAGCGACCGGGACGTGCGACTCACCTCGACGGGATGTCCGGTTGGTGGACGCGAAGGGCGAACGGGTCGCGACCGCCGGGGACGTCACGGCGTCGATCCGAACGGTCGCGTCCGGCGACGACGTCGAGGGCATCGTGACGTTCCCCGCACAAGCCGGCGCGGACGGGCTCATCCTGCGGATGACGTTCCGTGGTCCGGGAGGACCGGCGACGATCGGGTTCGTGCTCCGAGGGACCTGATCCACCCCATCCCGCCGGCTAGCGCGTCCCCGGCCCCGAGCCCCTGAGATCGACGCCCAGGTTCGCGAGACGATCGGCCTCCCGGTTCTCCTCCCGCGGCACGTGTTGGAGCTGCACCCGATCGAACCCGGCGAGCAACTGTTTCGCCTGTTCATACAGCGGTCGGAGATGCGGCGCCTTCACGCGGTAGGTGCCCTTCAGCTGTTGGATCAGCAACTGGCTGTCCGAGCGCAGGTGGACGCGACGGGCGCCCATCACGGCCGCTCGGCGAAGCCCCTCCACGGCGGCGGTGTACTCGGCGACGTTGTTCGTGGTCTCGCCGATCCACTCCGCGATCTCGGCGACGACGTTTCCTCGCTCGTCGGTGATCTGGACACCGATGCCCGCCGGGCCGGGGTTCCCGCGTGCCGCGCCGTCACAGCTGACGATCAGAAGATCAGGATCCGTCGGCAGTGTTCGCACCTCTTCACGCCTTCGACGCGCTTGAGCTTGTCGAGCTCCATCGCCGAGAGCTGCTCGTGGCACCCCTGGCAGACGCCGTCCACCAGCGCCGCAGCGCCGATCCCCTTCTTCTGCTTCCGGAGATCTTCGTACAGCTCCAGGATGTCGGGATCGATCTCCGGAACGACGCGCTGACGTTCGGAGACCGTCGCCTCCAGCTCCGCCTCGATCGAGCGGAGCTCTTCGATCGCCGCGCCGCCGACGGACTCCACGTGCTGCCGCAGCGCGTCAGAGGTCGTCGTCGCGTCGCCAGCACGGCGTTCGAGCTCCTCGCGGACCTCCATGAGCCCGAGCATCTCGTCTTCGCGGTCGGTTCGACGCCGCTTCAGGTTCTCGATCTCGTGCTGGATCGATTCCAGCTCCTTGGCGTTGACGATGCTGCCGTCGTACAGACGCTTGTCCTCGGCGGCGGCCTTCTGCGACAGCGAGTCGATCTCGTGTTCGAGCTTGGACTGGTCGCGGCCGACGACGTCCAGCTGCAGGCGGAGCTCACCGAGGGCCTGTTCGGCGGCATCGGCCTCGTTCCGCGCGTCGGCGAGCTCTCCACCCGACTCCAACACGTCCTTGCGCGCGGTGAGTCGGTCGACGGTGGTATCGATCTGCTGCAGCGCGAGCAGCTTGGCCATGTTCATCGTGGGCCGAAGCGTAGCCGATGGTTCGGCGGGCGCCGCCACGTCGCGCGGGAGCGCCAACGCTCTGAGATGGGTGCGATCGCTCCCGGAGAACGGGAACGACCGGGGCCCGACGTGCCCCGGTCGCGGGCCGGTCAGTGTCCGAGAGCCGGATGGCTCACGGGGGGAACTCGACCGTCTCGAATCCCGCTTCCGTGCCTTGACCCAACAAGGTGACTCCCGCGATGACGACCGCCGCGATGAAAGCGAGCATGAGTGCGTACTCAACGGCCGTTGCACCGAAGTCTTGCTCCGCCCGAGAGCGGAGCACTCCCAGTTGGATCTTCGCGCTCGTGATGAGTCGCAGAAGCATCCCAACACCCCCTCCGATAGGTAGGGAATCCGGCACATCGGGCCGCCCGGGGGTTGGGCGGCCCTGCGCGCCGTCTTGGGGGAAGCATCGGCAAAACGGCCTCGGAACTGGAGTGGCCTCTGTGCGTGAAGGGGGGAGCGACGACCTTCTGATAGAGATATCCGCATGACCGGGATCGCGGGGTCCAGACGCCTGGTCAAGCTCCTGATCGTCGCGCTGCTCGTCGTTGCCACGTGCGTGGCGCTCGGCATCTGGCAGATCGCCCGACTCCATCAGAAGCAGCAGTTCAATGACGCGCTCGTCGCGGGTCTGGCGGCGCCGGCTGCCCCGCTCGACCGGCTCCTCACCGCGGGCGCCGACCCCGACGCGCTCCGCTACCGGCGGGTGGAGGCGACCGGGACGTACGACATGGAGCACGAGTTCGTCCTGTACGGGCGGACGCAGGACTCTCAGGCCGGGAACCATCTGCTGACGCCGCTGCGGCTCTCCGACGGCGGTGCGATCCTCGTCGATCGGGGATGGGTGCCCTTGAACGTCGACACGCCCGGCGCAGCCGTCGCCGCCCCGCCTACGGGCGAGATCCGCGTCAGAGGCGTGCTGTTCTCATCGGAGGGAGGTGCTCCCGGCGAGGAGGAACCGTCGGAAGCAGGAGCGACCACGATCGCCGAACTGGACCTCACCGCCATCCGATCGCGACTCCCGTACCCGATCGCGCCCCTCTACCTGCTCCTGCAGGAGCAATCCCCATCGCAGCCCGAGGAGTTGCCACGAGCGGCTCCCCTGCCGGAGCCGTCGGATGGGCCGCACCTGAGCTACGCCGTGCAATGGTTCACGTTCGCGATCATCGCCGTCGTCGGCATGGTCGTGTTGGCGCGCCGGGAGCGCGTCGATCCGCCGTCGGTGAGCCGGGAACAGGTGGGATAGGCTCCGGCGCTGGAGGTGCGGTCGTGGGTTGCGTGATGGTGCTGTTCGCCTTGGTCACGCCGCGCTTCATCATGGTCGTCCTCTGGGTGTTCACCGACTACCTGAGCGAAGCGTTCGGGTCGTTCTTCTGGCCGCTCCTGGGCTTCGTGTTCCTCCCCACCACGACCATGGCATACGCGGTGGCGCAGAACGAGTTCGACGGAACGACGGGTTGGGGGCTGGTCGTCCTCGTCCTGGGGATCATGGTCGACTTCGGACTTCTGGGCGGTGGCGGCCGCGCCATCGGACGCCGCAGCGACGACTGATCACACGAGCCCTGCGTTTCTTTGCCACAAGTCACTCGGAGTCAGCGATCCGGCAAGGAACCGCTTGCTCTCCCGGCGTTGCGCCGAGCACGCTTCGAACGTGGGCAGGTACTTGGCACGCCGCTTCCTCTTCATGGTCCTGGTCCTGTTCATCGTCTCGCTGCTGACGTTCGCCATCTTCGTCAAGCTCCCGGCCGGCGATCCTGCGCGACGCGCCGACGGGCAAGACCTCGACCCCGGAACAGATCGCGAACGCCCGCAAGGCGTTCGGACTGGATCAAGCCGGTGTGGGTCCAGTACGGCACGGTTCGCGAAGGGCTTGATCCCCTGGCCGGGTCTGTTCCTGTCGGAGGACGTGTACTACTCGTACGGCAACTTCATCCCCGTGAAGGAGGAGATCGCACGCCGTCTGCCCATCTCGATCACGCTCGGGGTCGGCGCGGCATGCATCTGGCTGCTGTTGGGGATACCGATCGGGATCCTGTCCGCCGTCCGTCGCAACACGTTCGCCAGCCGATCCGCGATGCTGCTCGCGATCGTCGGGGTCTCGATGCCGGTCTTCTGGCTCGGGCAACTGCTGCTGTACGTCTTCTGGTTCGATTGGGCATCATGCCGTCGAGCGGCCTCGAGATCGGCGCGAGCGCTGGGACTCGGTCCTGCAGGGCAAGTTCATCCTGCCGTGGATCACGGTCGCGGTCGGCTACGCCGCGTTCTACGCGCGGATGGTGCGCGGCAACATGATCGAGACGATGAGCGACGATTACATCCGGACGGCCCGCGCCAAGGGCCTGTCCGAACGACGCGTGATCTTCAAGCACGGACTCCGGGGAGCCCTCACGCCCGTGGTGACGATGCTCGGGCTCGATCTCGCGACCGTGATCGGCGGACTCTTCATCACCGAGGCGCTGTTCGGCCTCCCCGGGATCGGTCAGCTCGCGGTGCTGTCGATCGGGCGGAACGACTTCCCGATGGTCATGGGGGTCACGGTGCTCGGGGCGCTGTTCATCGCGATCGCGAACCTCTGCGTCGACGTCGCGTACGCGTTCCTCGACCCGAGGGTCCGCTACCGTAGCGTCGTAGACCGGCTGGTTCCGGAGCGAGTCGGCCGCCATGTCGAAGTAGTCCGATCAGCGCCTTCCTGACCTCCGGCGGCGGGTCCATCGCGTCGATCGCCGCGCGCATGTGCCTGAGCCACCGATCGCGCTCGTCGGTGCCGATCGCGAACGGTGCGTGGCGCATCCGCAAGCGCCGGGTGCCCTCGCTCCTCGTGATAGGTCGTCGGACCTCCCCAGTACTGGGCCAGGAAGAGGGTCAGCTTGTGCCGGGCCGGTCCCAGATCCTCGCGGCTCCGGATAGAGCGCGAGCAGGACGGGATCGTGCTGCACGCCGTCGTAGAAGTGGTCGACGAGCGCCTCGAAGAATGGCATGCCGCCGACCGCCTCGAACAGCGTGGTCTCTTCCTGCACGGTTCCGAGTGTACGGACCTGGGTGCCCCCGGCGTCAGTGGACCGCAAGGACCAGGAGCAGCACCGCCGAGTAGTGACACAGACCCGCACCGGCCGTGAACGCGTGCCAGACCTCGTGGTAGCCGAACACGGCCGGGTTCGGGTCGGGGCGCTTGGCCGCGAAGACGATGGCGCCGAGCGTGTAGAGCAGGCCACCGGCGATCACCAGCGTGAACGCCGCGCCGCTCAGCGAGTGGAACAGCTGCGGCAACGTCACGATCGAGACCCAGCCCAACGAGATGTAGAGGAAGCCGCTCACCCGGCGCAGCCCGTCGATGTTGAACTGCTTCAGCACGATCCCGGTGACGGCGCCCGCCCAGACGGTGGCGAGCATCACGACGCTCCAGACCCCGCTGAGCGCCAGCAGACAGAGCGGGGTGTAGGTCCCGGCGATCAGGACGAAGATCATCGAGTGGTCGAGGCGCTTCATCCGTTTCCGCGCCGGGTCGGACCAGGCCACGCGGTGATAGGCGGCGCTCGCCCCGAAGACGCCGACGAGGCCGGTCGCGAAGATCACGGCGGCGAGCCGCGCCTTGCCCGTGTCGGCCAAGACGATGAGGGCGATGCCCAGTGGCACGGACACGAAGAAGGCGATCTCGTGGAGGCGGCCCCGCATCCGCGGTTTCACGGGCGTTTGCACAGCTCAAGCGTACCTGTCCCGAGGTTGCGGGAGCCGGATGCTCGCTGTCTTGCCCTCGCGCTTCTGTTAGCGTTGTCGACGAGGGTACAGGTCGCGGTTCGCTACGAGCAGTTCCCTCACACCGGCGGATGTCACGCCGGCGCCTGATGAGCAGTTTCACGGATGGGCTCGGACGGCGAAGGAAGGAGGGATCGCTATGGCAACCGGAACCGTGAAGTGGTTCAGCTCCGAGAAGGGGTTCGGCTTCATCACTCCCGAAGATGGCAGCGCAGATGTGTTCGTACACTTCAGCGCGATCGCCGGAGACGGGTACCGCAACCTCGATGAGGGGCAGCGCGTCGAGTACGACGTGACGCAGGGCCAGAAGGGCCCGCAGGCTGCGAACGTCAAGCCCGTCTAAGGACAGGCACCGACGCACAACGCACGAAGAGCCCGGCGCGCAAGCGCCGGGCTCTTCGATGTCCTCAATCCGATTGCGACGCGAACCTCGACGGAGCCATCGCTGACGCGCGTCTCGTACGCCTGGACCGGCCGCGTTGCCGGGCCTCGGCGAACGCGGCCGGTCAGCAGGGAGAAGATGCTCCCGTGCGCCGGACACGTGACCGTGGGCTCTGCCTCTCGGAGGTTCACGACCCCGCGATCGAGCGGCGCGCCCTGATGGGTGCATCGAGCGGCGACGGCCAGGATCGTGTCGTCCGCACGCCGAACGAGCAGCACTCCGGTCCCGTCGAGATCGACGCGAACGGCCTTGCCTTCCGGCAGCTCGGCTTCCCCGATCGCCGGTATCCAGTCGTCGGTGGGAGTGGACATCATCCGATCTCCTCGTGAGAGGCGGCTACGATAGCGCGACCGCCGCAACCCATCATCGAGCATCCATCGAGGGCCGGGCCGGCGCGATCGTGAGGGAAAGGGGATCACATGAGCGGACCGTCGGTCGGAACCGAGGCGCTGCGGGGAGCGCCGTTCTTCGCGGGGCTCGACCCCGACGATATCGACGGGATCCTGCGGGTCGGACGGTCGGTGTCGTTCGAGCCCGGGCAAGCGATCGTGGAGCAGGGAGACGCAGGCGACGGCATGTACATCATCGTCAGCGGCACGGCCGAGGTGGACGTCGGAGGCCGGTTCCACAAGCTCACGACAGGCAACTTCTTCGGCGAGATGGCACTGTTCACGACCGGCAAGCGGATGGCCACGGTCAAAGCGGCCGAGCCCGTCGAGGCGTTGAAGATCCCGGCAGAGGCGTTCCAAGCGTTCCTGCTCGAACGGCCCGCCGTCGCGCTCTCGATGCTCCAGGCCATCGTGGATCGCCTCCGGGAGGTCGAGCAGCGGATCGACGCGTGGATGGCGAGTTGATGCATCCGCGCCGATGACCCCGGGTCAGCGCATGCCGGCGGTATCCGGAGACCTTCGGGAGATGCGCGGATCCGCAAACAGGCGTAGGGTGGGTCGAGTGAGTGAGTCCAGCTTCTACAAGACTGAGCAGGGAACGATCTTCCGGCTCAAAGAGGACGACGAAGGCCGCCTCTCGGTGGAGTTGCTCCAAACGAGCCTATGGGTTCAGGGGCCGATCGGGATGGCAGGATTGCGTGTCGCCCCCACCACGACGAAACTGACCGAACGACAGATCCAGTCGCTTCCTCAGTAGTCGCGCGGTAGCGGAAACAACGCGGTTCGTCGCACGGACGGTGGTTTCGCTATGCCAACTGTTCGGGAGCGGCGGCGTCGCCTTCGAGCACGGCCGCATCTTCGTCGTCGTCGAGGGGTTGGTCCGGCTCGGGCTCGCGCTCGACGTACACGGGGTAGCCGTCCTCGTCGTACACCGGGAACCCGTTCTCATCGAGCAAGGGCTCGGGCGCGTTCGGATCGTCCCGCCGAAGGGTCCGCGAGGTGCGTCGCTCGTCCTTGGCTTGCCGCCGCTTGGCTTTGACCTCGCGACGCTGTCGCTTCCCAGGTGTGTCGGGCATACCCGCATCCTACGCGAACCGTCCGAACCACGGGTACGCCGTGCGACGACGTTCGGGGTTTCCCGTTCCTCATGGATCGGGCAGCCATGTCCCCACCGCCGCACGGAACGGATGCACCTCGACATCGCGCCAGACGCCGGACGTCACGTACGGGTCCGCGGAGAGCCATCCGTCCAGCGCCTCTCGTGTCGGGAACTCCACGAGCAGGACGGAGCCGACCATGGTCTCCGACGCGTCCAGGATCGCGCCGCCCACCGCGATGTTCCCCTGATCGACGTAGGAACGGATCGCATCGAGATGGGCGGTCTGACCGCCGAGCGGCGCTCAGGCGCCTCGCTGGTCGGTCCCGTCCCTGGCGATGACGACGTACTGCATGGCGACCTCCTCCTGGATACCCGGACGGTTCGGCGAGCGCAGGGTATCCGGCCCCGGCGGGGAGCGTCCCTTGCCCGATCACTCGAGCCGGACCACGATGGAGCGGTGATGGATGACCGCCCCGGCGACCCACGGTCCCACGTGGACGAGCCGATCTCCGGTTGGCGCGTCTGGAACCTGTCCGGCGGTTCGGGGCCTCGACTCATGCCGGCGGGATCGGGCGTCGACTCCTGGGAACCGCGGGTGGCGAGTGAGGCGCGATGTGGCGCGCCTGGGCATCCTGACGGCGGGGATCGGCAAGCACGTGGCGCCGGACATCCGATGCCGATGCGGCATCTACGCCAGCCGGTCCCTGGCGGATTTCGAACGGCCACGTCCCGCTTGGCCGCCCGCCCCGGTCGTCGGCACGGTGTCGTTGTGGGGCACGGTCGTCGAGCACGAACGGGGATGGCGAGCCCGGCTCGCCTACCCGGCCCGATTGCGGCTGGTCTGTTCGATGTGCGCCTGGTTCGAACCGGGGCCGGGGACGCCGGAGGTGGTGCACGCGTTCGGGAATCGCCTGTACACCTTGTGTGCCGTCCACCGCGGTGGGATCCAGGTGCCAGACGGGCGGCGCACGACACCGACCGGCATGGACCCCCGGTCGCTGCAGGCGCGATTGATCGAGGCGTACGCGGTCGATCTCCTCCCGGAGGAGCATGTCCGTGCGCTGTTCCAACGACCGTCCACGGTCGCGCGCCCGTACATCCCCTCGATCAGCGTGGTGCCCGTCGGCGAGGAGGGAGTGGCCCCTGATGTTGGCATGGGAGCCGCGCTCCGGACGCTGTTCGGCAGGTCAGGGCACCGGCGAGCAGCGTCCGACGATTGAACTAGGGCGAATGGCCAGGTTGTGCGGCCCAGTCCTTTGGGACTAGGTTGCATAGGCCATGGGCAGGAACTTCCCCTCCCGCCGGATCCGCCACAGGCTGTTCGTGTGGCGCGATCGACGTCGCTATCCGTGGCACTACCCGGAGGCCGAGCACACCCGCCGTTTCGGCCGCCGGGCGGTCCACGCGCCTCGCCGTCGGTTCTTCGTGCTCCGTTCCATCCATGAGATGAACACCACGGAGCACTACATCTTCGCCGAATGTCCGAACTACCCCGCCGCGATGGAAGTCGCTCGGCTCCACGGGGACCGAGTGTTCACGGAGGGGCAGATGCTCGACCACCCCGAACGACGTCGAACCCTCGCTGCCTGGGATCGGGGCGACGGCCCACATCAGGGCCGAAGGGCCGCGGCAGCGGCGGCATCGCCCAGGCGGGCGTCGGTCGACACGTTTTCCACGCTGGAGGCGCCGAATGGATAGCTTCAACAACAACGGCAATGCGCAACACGATGGCAACGGAAACGGGCACCACGAAGGCAACGGTGGACGGCGTTCGGACCTCACCCGTCGTGAGCAGGAGATCCTGGCATGCGTCGCCAACGGCATGCGGAACGGCGAGATCGCGAACGTCCTGCATGTCGCGGAGAGCACCGTGAAGTCCCACCTCACGTCGGCCTATCTGAAGCTCGGGGTCTCGAACCGGACACAGGCGGCCATCGCGACGCTGACGCTCGACCGAGCCTGAGCCCACCCACCGCGGCGCCGGTACGCTCACCGGATGACGTTCGACGTCGCCGAAGGTCGTTCATGAAGGACGCCCCGCGCATCCGCGGGGGCCTGGCGACCAGATCCGTGGCCCTGTTCGGTGGGTTGCTGCTGTTCGGGCTCGCCATCGTGCTCATGCTGGAGTCCCGGCTGGGGCTGCCGCCGTGGGACGTGCTCCACTACGGGATCTCGCTCCACACGCCCCTGTCGCTCGGGACCGCCGGGATCGTCGTCGGGCTGGTCCTCGTGGTGTTCACCTGGATCGAAGGCACGGCGCCCGGATTCGGCACGATCGCCAACGCCATCGTGATCGGCGCTCGTGGATCGATGTGTTGTCGATCGTTCGAGGCCGTCGACGCGCTCTCCGGATCCAGCCTCTCGGTCCGCATCGCCCTCCTGATCGCGGGGATCGCGCTGTTCGGCGTCGGGTCGGCGTTCTACATCGGCGCCGGGATGGGAGCCGGGCCCCGCGATTCGCTGATGATGGTGCTCTCGCGCCGGACGGGGAAGCGGATCGGCCTGGTGCGGGGCGTGATGGAGGTCACGGTACTGCTCAGCGGTCTCGCCTTGGGCGGGATCGCCGGCATCGGTACCCTCGCCCTCGCGCTCTTGATCGGACCGGTCGTCGAGCTCGCGTTCTGGTCCCTCGTGCGATCCGGGCCTCGCCGACCCCGGAGAGCACGACGCGGTGGAGTTCGGACCTCTCGACGGCGCCTAGCCTTCTCGGCTCCGCGGTGACACGCAGCACCAGCACCGCGACGTCGTCGAGGAACCGCCCGCCCTCGCGTTCGACGATGCCGGCGATCAGCGCGTCCGCGATGGACTCCGCGGAGGCTCCGGACATCGAGCGCTGTTCGGGAAGCAGATCGGCGCCGCCGACCGTGTCGCCGCGGCCGAGCACCCCATCGGTGTAGAGGATCAGCGCATCCCCAGGAAGCAGGTCGACGACCTCGTCCGAGAGTTCGACGTCGTCGAACACGCCGAGGAACGTCCCTGCCGCGCCGACCTCCTGGATCGACCCGTCCGCCCGTAGGACGATGGGGAGCGGGTGTCCGGCGAGCGACACCGTGACGCGGAACCCCGACTCGTCGCGGTGAACGCGGCAGTAGCAGGCCGTGCAGAATCGCTCCCCGGTCGTCTGCTGTCGAAGGGCATCATTCAGGCCCGCCAGCAGCGCGCTCGGGCGTCGTTCGCTCATCGCGATGGCGCGGGTCGTGAACCGTGCGATCCCCATCACCGCGGCGGCCTCGGCTCCCTTGCCGCATACGTCACCGATGACCATGCCCCATTCGCCGTCCGCCACGCTGAACACGTCGTAGAAGTCGCCGCCGACCTCGTGACCGTCGCCGAAGGGCTCGTAGCGCGCCGCCAGCTCCGCACCGGGGATCGGGGGGAGCGCGGGCGGAAGCAGGCTCCGCTGAAGGGTTCGCGCCATGTGATCCCGGTCGTGATAGACGCGCGCGTTGTCGATCGCGATGGCTGCTCGCCGACCGAGGCTCTCGACCATCCGGAGATCCTGCTCGTCGTAGTGACGATCGGACTCCGCGTAGGCGAGCGTCATGGCGCCGAGGATGGATCCCCGCACCTCCAGTGGCACGATCATCACGGACGAGAGCTGCAGGTCCCCGGCGAACTCCGCCTCCTTCGGTGCCTGCTCGAGGAACTCCTCCGGGATCTCTGGGTAGAACTCGGAGACACCCGTCCGCAAGACGTTCGCCAGACCTCTGGAGGCGCTCGGATCGACCGGATGGCGCTCGCGGACCTCGCGTGCGTGGTTCAGTCGATCCGGATCCTGGTGCACGACGATCAGCTGCCGGATCTCTCCCCCGGTCTCCACGAGGTCGACGGCGGCCCAATCCGCGAAGTTCGGGACACACAGCCGGGCCAGCGTCGACACGGTCTGGTCGTAGTCCAACGAACCCGCCAGCAATTGCGTCGCATCGCTCAGGAACAACAGTCGTTCGTTGGCACGGCGCGCGGCGCGCCGGGCGTGCTCGGCATCCTCGTACAGGCTGGCGCGCTCCAACGCGACGGCCACCTGCCCCGTCATGGTCAGGAGGTGTTCCCGCTCAGCATCGGGGAACGCCCGATCGTCGTCGAAGCTCAGCCCGATCGCGCCGATGACGCGACCGGCGGACAGGAGCGGGAGCGAGGCGAATGCTCCGAACCGTTCCATGCCCGGGGTCGGACGCAGACCCGGATGCTCGTCGAGGAGCTGGCTCCGCTTCTCCGTCCAACGAGGTTCGCCGGTGCGCGCGGTCTCGCCCAACGGGTGGTCCATCGAGACCGGCCACCGATCCCGAGCCTCCTGCGGGAGGAACTCGTATCCCGTCGACGCGAGGACGTTGAGGGACGCACCGTCCTCGCTGAGGATGGACACGCTCGCCGCGGTGGCGTCCGTCGCGCCGATCGCGTGGGCGACCAGCACGTTCGCCACATCCTCCTGCGAGACCGCCCTCGAGAGGGCGGCGGTGACGGATTGCAGTCGTTCCAGACGCTCGGTCTCGGCGGCCATCCCTCGGCGAGCGACGTCGAGCTCCTGGCGGGCGTCGTGCCGATCCGTGACGTCGCGAGAGACACCGACCATGCCCGTCACCGTGCCGTCGTCGTCCTGCAGGACGCGCCCCCACCCCTCGACCCACCGCACGGTCCCGTCCGGATGCACGACCCGATGCTCGACGTGATGTCCGGACGCCTCGGCGACCGCCTCGCGTACGGCGCGCTGGACGGTGTCGCGATCCTCCGGATGGATCAGCCCTTGATAGGTGGCGAACGTTCCGTCGAACGTGCCGGCGGGAACGCCGTAGATCGCCTCCAAGCGCTCGTCCCACGTGACGCGGCCGGTGGCGATGTCCCATCCCCATGTGCCCAGCTCAGCCGCGGCGACGGCGAGGTTGACCGCACTCTGCCCGGACCCGATCGACGTCGAGCCGGATCCGTCTTCGGTGGGTGCTCGGTCGTATCGCTCACGCGCGCCCTCACCCTATCGTGCGCTCCGTCGAGGACTCCGTCCGAGTGGAGCCCGGTCACGTCGCGGCCGTCTCAGCCGGTCGCGCCCGGCCCCCGGGGACGCCGGGTGCGGCCGAGGTTGGCGACGATCAGCGCGACGACCGAGACGAGGTAGAGCTGACCGAGCAACGCCTCGGTGATCGCCAACATGCGGCCGGCGTCACCGGCCGCCGTCAGGTCTCCGAAGCCGACGGTCGTCATCGTGGTGAAGCTGAAGTACAGGCGATCCACCCACGTCCCGTCGTCGAGGCCGGACGAAGAACGGGCCCGATTGGATGGCGCCGATCAACCCGTACGCCTGCGGAGAACAGCATGCCCAGCAACAGGTAGATGCAGAGTGCCGCGAGGAGGATCTCGCCGTCCACCCTCGCGTGCTGTGTGGCGCGCCGGAGGATCGCGGCCATGGCGGCGAGCGACAACGTCAGGCGTATCGATGACCCGATCGCCAGCTGGAGGGCATCGCTCGACGACGACGAGACGATCACCGGAGCGATCGCGCTCAGGACGACGAGCGCGATCGCCGCCCGCAAGTACGAACGGGCGAGACCGCGACGTGTACAGCGCGAAGACCAATGATCCGCCTTGCAGGACGACGGCGACGATCTCACCGATCGGTGGAATCGCTGAACGCGGTGGCGAAGAGCGAGGCGATGATCAACCACAGCAGCAAGCCGTAGCTCTCGGGTGCACGGAGACCGCTGGCCGATCGTCCAACCTCGACGGCGGCCGAAGACCTCCCGTTCCTCTTCGATGGAGCCCACCCCTCGTTCCGGTCCCGCGCAGGATATCGCTCGCACGTGCGAGACCCAGAACGACGACGCGGACACTCGGCCTATCCAACTGCGGATTTTGCGCGACGAACGAGTGCCTGGTAGGGTCCCCGGCAAGCCACTCCTCCGTGTGATGGATCACTGGAGGAGCATCGCGGCACCCTCCTTCCCCCGGATGCTCACCTCTCTGTGATCTGTCATGCCTCGGTGGAGATGGCCGGTCTGGCGGCGGAAGAAGGGGGTGATCGAAAGCCAAGACCTTCCTGAAGGCGTGTCGGCCCGTGGGCTGACCAACACCGAAAGGGGGCGCGAACGTGACCTCGCAGAACATCCATCCTGCACTACTTCACACTTCCCGAAAGCGCACCATCCTCACCGTTCTGATCCTGACGCTGGTAGGCACCGCTCTCGTGCGCGCCGGCGCCGCGATCTCCCCGTCCGCAGCGTCCGTGTTGATGCCGGCCAACGGGGCCTACCTCGGTGCTCGTGTCGAGCCGCGCGGCGGCGAGACGCAGAACGACGCGGTCGAACGCATCGAGTCCCAGATCGGTCGCAAGCTGGCGATCGATCACTACTACTATCAATGGACCAGTTCGTTCCCGAACCAGGCGCAGGACGTGGACCGTCGACGAAGGACGGATCCCCTTCATCAACTGGAAGGCAGGGGGCGACTGGAGCCAGATCGCGAACGGCTCCCAGGACGACGTCATCGAAGCACGGGCGGAAGCCATCAAGGACTTCGATTCCCCGATCTACCTGACCTTCCACCATGAACCAGAGAACGACTTGGGTTCGTACGGAACGCCCGGCGAATTCGCGGCCGCGTTCCGGCGGATCGTAGATGTCTTCCGCGCGAACGACGTCACGAACGTCGCGTTCGTGTGGACGATGATGTCGTGGACGATGAACCCCCGATCCGGTCGGGATGCGTCGGACTACTATCCCGGTGACTCGTACATCGACTTCGTCGGCGCCGACGGCTACAACTTCGCTCCGGTCGTCCGGGCGACGAGTGGAACTCGTTCGAGACGATCTTCACGGACGTCAACGATTGGGCCGCCGCGCACGGGAAGCCGTGGATGGTGGTCGAATGGGGCGCCCAGGAGGACCCGGACGTCCCCGGTCGGAAGGCGCAGTGGCTCCGTCGACGCGCTCGCCACCGCCAAGACCTGGCCGGGCCTCAAGGCGCTGATCTATTTCCACGTCTCCAAGCTCTATCCATGGGACACGGACAGCTCCGAGTTCGGCGATGCAGGCGTACCGGCAGCATCGCGAACGACCCCTACCTGAACCCGGGGATGGGCCCGGTGCCGCCCATCGCCGACCCCGCGGCCGTCACCGACCCCGACGCCCGCGGCCGTCACCGACCCCGACCCCGCGGCCGTCACCGACCCCGTCCATCGCCGAGCCCGAGTCCGTCGCCCAAGCCCGAGTCCGTCGCCCAGCCCGAGTCCGTCGCCGAGCCCGACGCCGCCGCCGGACATCCCCGGCCAGTTCACCAACAGCTTCGACGGTGGCCAGGCCGGCGAACCGCTCTCTCCGTGGATCGGCGAAGGCGATCCGTTCGACAGGGTCGTGGTCGACAGCGGCGCATCGCTGACGCTCGACGACAGTCGGACACGAGGTGATGGGCTCGCGGTGCGGCACGAGGTCGGCTACCGCAGCGACGCGTACTACGAATGGGGAAGCGGGTTCCCGTGGTCCTCGATGTGGTTCGGACGGGTCTACGTCTGGTTCGATTCGCTCCCCGATGGCAGCACTCGCCTCATCCGCAGTCGTGCGGACGGTCGATTGAACCTCTCGGTCGATCTCCTCTCGTCGGGTCGGTTGAGCATCAGGGATGCCTACAACCGGGCGATCGGCACGATGGCCGAGCCGATCCTCACGGGGGGTTGGGCTCGGATCGAGTGGATGGTGAACCACGACACCGGAACCGTGTGGCTGTTGCTGTTCAACAGCCCGAACGGGACGACCCCGACCGACATCCTGCTCTCGTCGGACGGCTCATCGATCGGTTGGAACACCGATCAGGTGCAGATCGGTCGCTCGGGTTCGCAGCGTTCGTCGATCGCGTTCTGGACCGACGACCCGGCGATCGGCCCGAGCACCTTCATCGGTCCCGTTCCCTGATCCACGCCGCGGGGAGTCCCGGCCAACCGGCCATGCGGTTGCCGGGACTCCACGCCGCGGGGTATGAAGCACGTGTGAGCACCGGTTTCGAGTTGCCCGGCGAGAGCGATGCCGAAGAGGCGCCTCCGACGTTCGGGTCCGTGCGTCGCGGGTACGACCCGGAGCAGGTCGACACGTTCATCGCGCAGGTCGGCGACCGCCGTGAAGACGCTCCAGCGACGGTTACGTGAGGCGGCGGTGGAGGCTCCCGAGGAGGTCGAGGATCGCCTCGAACAGCGTTTCGCCAAGATCGTGTCCGTGCAGGAGCGGGAGGCGGAGACCTTGCTCAGCGAAGCCCGCGACGAAGCGTCACGGGTCGTCGCCGAGGCCAAAGAGGAAGCCGACCAGATCCTCGAGAAGGAGCGAGCAGGCGCCGAACGGGTGGGACGAGAGACCGACGCGTTCCGCACGCAGACCGCGCAGCAAGCCGATCGCCTGCGGGCCGAGGTCGTCGCACAGCACGATGAGCTCGGCGAGCGGTTCCCGGAGATCCGGCGCCGCCTCCTCGGCTTCATCGACGAGATCGATGACGCGCTCGTCTCCCTGGGAGGCCCCGCGAAGGATCGACCCGTCGAGCACGACGGATAGCCGCGTCCGCCCGCACGCGTTCAGGCTCCATCCGGCCTAGGACGCGTCCGATCGTCGCCCTCGATCCGGTGGATTTCCGAAGGTAGTGGTGCGGAGGCTTGAAACGGGGTACACACAACGTCACCACACGAACGAACGGCAGGCAGCACGACGAGATCCGAGGAGGGGTTGATGACCATGCGGGATCGCATCCGGGTTCTGACCACCATGATCGTTTCAGCGGTGCTCGTGGTCGGCGTGCAAGCGCAGACCGCGAGCGCGGCGGTCGACCAGACACCACCGGTGCTGGTCGTCGACGCGAAACCGGCGTTCGTCGTCGGGAACATCCTCGCTCCGCCATCCGAGGACCCCGAGCTGGTCAACTTCACCTACGGCATCGAGCAACTCCTCAACTGGAGCGCAACCGATGACGTGGGTGTCTGCTGGTACGACCTGGATATCGTCCCCGCCGGAGCACCGCCGAGGCCGATCCTCGAGTTCGTGCCGGACACGCAGTTCCTGTACACGTTCGGCACCGACTACGACGGCTCGTTCGGTGGAGGCTCGGAGGTCGTCCACGGGTTCTTGGTCACGGCCAGGGACTGCCAGTACAACGCCACGACCAGGTTTGTCCCCGACCGCCCGAGGGTGACCCAGGAGGACAATGCCTCGGGCCTGTTCGAGGTCAGCCCGTGGGGGCAGCTCACCTACGAGGACCACTGGGGCGTCGGCGCGTGCGGGTGCTTCCTCCAGGGGAACACCGCCCGGACGACGACACGAGGAGCGGTGGCGGTGTTCACCCGGACCTACGAGGAGGGCGACCACGTCGCGCTCGTGATGGCACAGGGCCCGGGCAGGGGACGTGCCACGATCAGGGTCGACGGCGTGATCGTCGACAGGATCGACACGTTCGCGGAAGTGAATACGAACCGGGTCGTGGTGTTCGAGACCGCGATGTCGGCAGGCACGCACACGCTCTCCATCACGAACCTCGCGACGTTCGGGAGGCCGAGGATCGACCTGGACGCCGTCCTCACCAACTGACGGCCGATCGCCGGATATCGCTCGTGAGCAGGTGATCTGAGCGAAGCGTAGGATTCGGGCATGACTCCCGGATCGGATACCTGATGCACGAGCCGACGCCCGGTGGCCTCATGCCACTCCGCCCGGTGCCTGTTTCGGATGGGCTCGAACGCGACGAGCCCGCCGCGCCGGACCTGGCCGCGATCCTCGAGCGCGCCTATCTGATCGCGGCCGGGATGGCGTCGCTCGCCGCAGCAGCGATCACCGACGCCGTCGCGCGCTCGATCGACCCTGACGCACCCGGGTGGGAAGAGGGTTCCCGACCCACGGGTGCCGTGGCGGCCGGCGCGGCGGCGGGCGCCGCGATGCAGGCCGGCCTGCTGGTCGTCCGAGGCGGACTGGCGATGATGCGCACCGCAGGAGGCGTCGCATCGGTCGTGATCGGCTCGATCGCCGGAGCCGAACGATCGGCCTGGGTGCAAGGACGGATCGCCGACGCCGACGATCGAGGACGTGAGGGACGGCACCTGGCAGAAGACGCGGCCACCGCGTTCGCGGATGTCTTCGTCCCCGTGGTCCTCGAGGTGGTCCTGGATCGGCTGGACCTCGATGCGCTGGTGGCCGATCGTGTCGACCTGGATGCCGTGGTGGCCGAGGTCGATCTGGACCGCGTGATCGATCGCGTCGACGTCGCCCGCGTCCTCGAACGGGTGTCGATCGACGAGGTCGCCGCGCGGCTCGACGTGGACGCCGTGGCCGCGCGGATCGACGTGCAGGCCGTCGTCGATCGCCTCGACCTGGCCGGCATCGCCCAACGAGTGATCGACGAACTCGACCTGCCCGAGATCATCCGTGAGTCGACGGGCGCCATGTCCGCCGAGACGGTGGACAGCATCCGGATCCGCGGGATGGATGCAGACCGGGTGGTCACCGGGTGGGTCGACCGCCTCCTCTCGCGCGGGGAAGACGTCGAACCGGCGCCGGACCATGAGCCGGGGAGCCGGCCCTGAGCCGGATGACCCTGCCTTCCGAAGTGGAGGCATCGCAGGGCCGGCCCGCCGGGCTCGTCTCACGGATGACCGCGGATGTGCTCGATGTGCTGGTCGCGGTCGGCGTCGTCTTGGTCGGATACCTCGGCGTCCATGCCGTCCGCTTCATCCTGCGACCGCGGGCGTTCCGCTGGTGGGAGCTGGGGACGCTGAACCTCTCGGCGGTCGCGGCGTTCCTGTTCGTCATCTACCTTGCCGCCGGCTGGAGCGTGACGGGGAGGACGATCGGTAAGCAGGTCATGGGCCTCCGAGCCGTACGGGCGGACGGACGCCGCATCGGAGCCGGCCGTGCGGTCGTTCGAGCGATCGTGTGCACCTGCTTCCCCTTCGGCCTGTTGTGGTGCGTCGTCGATCGCCGCCATCGCGCGGTCCATGACCTGCTGCTCGACACGAGTGTCCAGTACGACTGGCGACGCCGCGTCCCGTCGCCCGCGCCGACCGCCACGCCGTGACCGACGCGTTCCTCGCCGGCCTGCTGGCGAGCTCTTCACTGGTGATCGGGGCCGTCATCGCGCTGGTCCACCGGGTGTCGACGCGCACGCTGGGCCTGATCATGGCCTTCGGCGCCGGCGTGCTGATCAGCGCCGTGGCCTACGACCTGGTCCTGGACGCGTTCACGCTCTCCCAGGGAGGCGAGGGCATCTCCATCGGACTGGCGCTCGGGGCGCTCACGTTCTTCTTCGGCGACCTGGTGATCGATCGTGCGGGCGGCGAGGGCCGGAAGTCGTCGGCCGGCTCGGACGGTTCGGCGAAGGCGATCGTGCTGGGGACCGTGCTCGACGGTATCCCCGAGTCGATCGTCATCGGATTGTCCTTCCTGTCGGGTGAAGGGGTCAGCGTGGCCGTGATCGCGGCCGTGTTCCTCTCGAACCTCCCGGAATCGATGGCCGCCACGACCGGCCTCATGGCATCCGGCGGCTCGGCTCGGGGCGTCCTGCTGTTGTGGACGGCCGTCGCGCTGGTGAGCGCGATCGCGGCGGCGGCCGGATACGTGTTGCTGGACGATGCCTCGGGGCTGACGATCGCCATCGTGCAGGCGTTCGCGGCAGGCGCGCTGCTCACCATGCTCGCCGACACGATGATGCCCGAGGCGTACGAGCACGGCGGTCCGGTGGTCGGGCTCGCGACGACGTTCGGATTCTTGGTGGCGTTCCTGCTTGCGTCGTTGGAGCACTCGGCATCGTGAGCACTTCGGCCCGAGCGCTGCTATCGTTCGCGCGATGTTGATCCTCGCCATCATCCTCATCGGCATGGCCGCGGGCTGGGTCGCGCAGCTGGTGCTCGGCCGCGGCACGGGCAACTGGAGCGAGGCGCTGTTCGCCGGGTTGGTGGGGTCGTTCGTCGGAGGCCTGCTCGCGAGCTTGATCGCCGGCGACGGGCTCCGGATCCGGCCCAGCGGTCTCGCCGGCACCATCGTCGGCGCGATCGTGGTGCTGGCCATCTGGGGCGCCGTCCGCGGACGCCCCGCTCGCCGATAGCCTCCGCGTCGGGCGCGATCAGGGACGCCGCTGCGCCCTTCTATCGTCATCGGAGAACGCAACGGAACCCGATGTGGCCCGTCGAGGTATCGACCGTTTCGCTCTGTCTCGCAGCCGGCCGATAGCGCAGGCAGTAGTTCGGCGCGCAGAGGTGCGAACCGCCCTTGATCACCTTGCGCGGGATGTTTGCGTCTGGTTGGTCTGAGACGATGCTGGCCTCTGGTTCGGTCGATCGGGGGTTCCGCGGCGCACAGCAGGCGTGACCGCCTTCATCGTTCGAAGGTGTCGAAAAGTAGTCGTCGGTCCACTCCCACACGTTCCCGGCCATGTCGAACAAGCCGTAACCGTTCGGCGGGAAGGTCTTCACCGGCGACGTCCTCTCGAACCCGTCGCTCATGAGGTTCTGCCAGGGGAACTCCCCCTGCCACGTGTTCGCCATCATCTTGCCCTTGGGCGCGAACTCATCGCCCCAGACGAACGTGGCTCCTTCCAGCCCACCCCTCGCGGCGAACTCCCACTCCGCTTCGGTGGGCAGCGCCTTCCCGGCCCACGCCGCGTACGCCTTCGCGTCCTCCGACGCGATCTGCGTCACGGGATGACGCTCCCGCCCGTGAAGCGAGCTCTCGGGCCCCTCGGGGTGACGCCAATCGGCACCGGGGACGTACGACCACCAGTTCGCCACGTCGCGGAGATCCACAGGTCCCGTCGTCGGGTTGAACACCAACGATCCGGGCACCAGCAGCTCCGGGTCGGCATCCGGGTACTGCGCGGGATCGGGAGGCCGCTCGGCCAGCGTGACGTAGCCGGTCGCCTTCACGAACCGTCGGAACTGGGCCACCGTCACCGGGTGCTCATCCATCCAGAAGGCATCGACGTCGACGCGATGAACCGGTCGCTCCTCGGGGTAGAACGCGTCGGACCCCATCAGGAACGTGCCGTCGGGTACGCGGAACATGCCCTTCGTGTCGCCCGTCGAGCTCGATCGAGTCGTGTGCACCGAAGGCCTCCCGACGACGGCCATGCCCGCTTGGATCTCGTCCCGCGGGTTGAAACATCTGCCGACGAACCCGGCAGGTGCGCCGGGGCGCTGCTCCTCAACACGATGTTCGGCAGTTCGAAGACCGGCCAGGAACGCTTCCCGATCCTCTATCGAGTCCTGCAGGTCGAGATTTGATGGTGCCTCGGAACGTTTCGTCGCCCGCCTACATCCTCGTCGTCGTATCTCGCGCCAACGGTCGGTGGCATCGCCCTACCCCGTCGCGACGTCACCTGCACGGGCCGTGAGTGCCCAGATCACGAAGACGTTGAGCGCGATGACGATGATCGACCAGATCGGGTAGTAGGGGATCACCAGGAAATTGGCGATGGCCGAGAGCACGGCGAGGATCACGCCGACGGTCCTCGCCCACACCGCTCCCGTGGTCAGCGAGAAGCCCGCCAAGGCCACGACCACCCCGAGGATCAGGTGGATCCATCCCCAGGCGCTGACGTCGATGTCGTAGAGGTAGTTCGGCGCCACGACGAAGAACTCGTCCTTGAGGATCGCCGAGAACCCCCACAGCGCCGAGAACACCCCGATCATGATCATCATCACTGCAGCGAACAGCGTGAATCCCACCGCCGCGCCGCTCGGACGATCGGACATGGTAGCCATCGTGCCCCCCTCCTTTACCGACGCGCGTCTGAGGGGCAGCCCTCATCGGCGGCGGTGGCTCGAAACGTGATCACCGTTGCATCTCGGATCCTGGCCCAGTCATGACTGCGCCACGGGGTGCAGTCTGGCATGCCGTTGCTGGAGAGAGCAAACGGAGGCTATCCGAACCGCCCTGCGTTGGAGTAGCATCCGGCGGGTCAACGAGGGGAGGGCTCGATGTCACGAGACGGCAACGGAGGCGGCTGGGCGACGTTCGCGGCGACCGTGTTCGCCATCGTCGGGATCTCGAACGGCATCCAGGGACTCGGCGCGCTGTTCAAGAAGGAGTACTTCAGCGAATCCGGCCTGCTCTACGGCAACCTCCAGTTCTGGGCATGGGCGTGGTTGATCGTCGGCGTCCTCCAGATCGTGGCCGCCTACCTGTTGATCGATCGTGCCCGGAGCGGCCGCACGCTGGGCATCGTGCTCGCCGCGGGGTCCGCTGTCGTGGCCTTCGTCTCGATCGGGGCGTACCCGCTGTGGTCGATCGTGGTCGTGGCGATGGATCTCCTCATCGTCTTCGGCCTGACCACCCATCCCGAGGCGTTCGGCGAAGGTTCGTCGTACGCTCCCGGCGCGGCCGGATCCGATCCTCGGTCGGCGGAGCCTCCGATCATCCGGTAGCACGAGCCGTCCACACGACCAGATGTTGTTCATGTGAAAGGAGCACGGAGATGATCGCAGCAGAGTGGGGCCTGGGAAGCGTGATCTGGGCGATGGTGGTGTTCTTCTTCTGGATGATGGCCATCTGGATCTTCATCAGTATCTTCGGTGACATCTTCCGCCGGAACGACCTATCGGGATGGGCCAAGGCGGGCTGGATCGCGTTGATCTTCCTCGTGCCGTTCCTCGGCGCTCTGATCTACATGATCGCCCGCCCCAAGATGACGGAGCAGGACCGTGAGATGATGGAGCGGGCGCAGGAGGCGCAGCGCCGGATCCAGGGGTACTCCCCCGCCGATGAGATCGCCAAACTCGCGAAGCTGCGTGACGAGGGCAAGATCACCGCCGAGGAGTACGAGGACCTGAAGCGCAAGGCGACGATCCAGATCTGAGCCGTTCGGCGCTCGCCACGGGATAGGACGGACTGCTCAACGAGTTAGACCTGGCGGCGCGTCGCGGAGGAGCTGGATACCCAACTCCTCAGCGACGCTCCACTGACCTAGGCCTGTTCGGCCTTGAGCTGCTTCGAGAAGAACTGCAGCGCCTTTCGCGTCTTCGTCTGTTGTTCGCCGGACAGGTCCACGCCCTGCTCGACCAGGAACGCACGGCTCTCCGCCGCGACCTGCAGCGCCTCGTTCGGCGCGCACTTCGTCGAGAGCTCGAGGATCGTCGAGGTGTCCGGATAGAGCCACAGCTCCGCGACCATCCTGCGCGGGGCCCCAGCCGGTTGGAACTTCAGCTTCAGGACGAAGATCGGCCCGAGAACCGACAGGTCGTTGATCTCGATCCCGTCGGGAGCGTGCGATGCGAACAGCGCCCGCTGCTCCTTCGAGAACAGCTTCTGGAGTGGACCCTTGCCGCGGATCACCTGCCGCACGTCCGCCTTCGGCACGCCTTTCAGCGAACCTGAGCACACGTAACCGCCGGGCATCGCATCCACCTCGACGTTGAAGTTCGGCGATGCTCGCAGCTCTGAGGGCAGGTCGTCCGGCGTCACGGGCGGAGCTTCACGACGGAGTCGTCGCCCTTGCGCTGGACCCTTCGCGCCCGCAGGACGACGCCGTGCTTGTCCAGCTGCAGGTCGGGCGTGTCGAAGAAGTAGACCTGACGGATCTGGGCGTCCAGGGGGTCGATGCCCAGCGCCGCGACCGTCGATCCGGAGCTCCGGAACCGTGAGCTTCAGCTCGACGCTGTCGGCTCCTCGGATCAACGCGAGGAGATCGATGAGTTCATCGTCGGACCGTACGACGATGGGGCGGGTGGATGTCGGCATCCTTCGACCTCCTTCGGAGCTGCGGATGTCGTGACGGGAGACGCGTTGGCAGAGAGCGTATCCGGGTCCGCCGCTACCGGTCGAATCCGTGGGTATCCTCGGCGAGCGTGTTCCGGCGGTCTTCGCATCATCTCATCTCCACGTTCGTTCGCCGTCATGGCGCTTGCGCTCGTTCTCGTCTCTCCTCGTGGGATGCGGCGCCTCCGGCTCGATCCGGTAACCTCCGGCGGCTCCCGCCAGCGAGCGACCTCCGGCACGCTCCCCTGGAGTGCCCGGCCGACGTGCCCGGCTGCCTGTCGTGGGATGACTTCGATGGTCCTCCGGGCGCCATCGTCCGGTCGAGCTCCGGGGCTGAGCTGGATCACCTTGGGGCTCAACTGCGACGGCTTGCCACCCTGTGTTCGAGAGCGATGGCTCCGCGCGCAGCGATGGCACCCGGCTCGAGGAAGAACTCCGTCTGGCTCGCGACGATCGACAGCGGTCGCGCGACCGGTCTGGTCGTCGATGCGACGATCACGCTCTCGCCGACTCCGCTCCGCGCTAACGTGGGTCTCGTTGCGCTCTTCGCGGATCGGAAGAACCACGTCGTCTGCAAGCTCGAGGTCAGCCACGGGCGTCCGGAACCGGCCTGCTCGCTCTTGGCGACGAACGTGGCGACCTCACGACATCGCTGTTGGCGTCTCGGGACGACATCGGCTTCGTCGAAGGTCACTCATATCGCCTGACGATGCGGATGCCAGAGTCGCCGCAGGACTCGCCCATCTCGTGCACCGTCTCGGGGGAAGGGATCCGTCGGGCGAAGGTCACGTATCGACTCTCGGATGCAGAGTTCGCCGCCTACGGCTCCGGAACGAGCCAGGGCCTCCGGATCAAGATCTTCGACGACGAGGACGACGGCAGGTCGGGTTGGGAGGACTTCCTGGTGACCCGGGTCAGGTGATCGATCATGCCTGTGAGGCTAGGCTGACCTAGCGACGAGTGGATCGGATAGGCCCGAGGAATCCCCCCGATGAGATCGCCGGACCGTCCGTCCAGAAGGTCACGGCGAAATCCTCGCTCCCCGAACGCCCGAAGTGGTACTCGTTCGTGCTGTAACCGATATCGACGTCGTTCGAGGAGACGATCTCGGTCGCGGTTTGGGAGTTCGGTCGGTTGAACAGCATGACTGTTGCTGCCTGATCCGGATGGTCGATGACCCACTCGATCCGCACCCAACGGCGAGTCAGGATCGGCGTCGCCGTTCGCATCACGACGTCATTGTCCTGGTCCATGAACACGAGAGCTCCGCCCGGCGAGACGTTGATCGAACCGCGGAGGTCGCTCGCGTAACGAGCCCGTATGATCCGGAGGTTGTCGGATGGAAGCTGCTTCAACCGAACGTATATCCGCCCGTACCAGAGAAGACGTTCTCCCCTCCACTCGTAATACGAATCCGCAGTTTCCGACGGAAGGATGTGCTTCGCGGCGAACTTCCCGTACGGAGCCTTGTCGTCATCGAACACCAGGTGAGCACCGGCGGAGACGGTGGTGGTGACGAGCTGACTACCGCTCCCTCCGTCCCCGAGGGGCGCCCCGTCCGGGCCGCCGTTCAAACCGTTGCGGAAGGGCGGCAACGGGGGCGGGGGCGGTGACGGCGCCTGATTCATGTATTGGTCTTGCGCCATCGTCCGATACGCGTCAGCAGAAGCCAGTGAAGTGTCGGTCAACCAGTTGAACTCCTTGTTCTTGTCGAAGTAGACGACACCCTTCAACTGCGGCCACGACTTGATCGTCGCGAGCGCATCCAGCAGCCATTGCGCCTTGCGTCCCGGGACACTCGGGATCCTCCTGGACGCCGTACTCCGCGACGATCCACGGCTTCCCGTGCGCGGTCGCCCATCCGTTCACGCTGGTGAAGATCTCTGCGAACGACACCCAGTTGCGTCCCGGGGTCGCCCGGCGCCCAGTTGTACCCGTCGGCGCCGATCACATCGACGTAGCTGTCCCCGGGATAGTAGGCGATGGGCGAGCGGCCCGGTGCTGGATCGGAACGAGCGACCCGTGATGTTGAACACGCACCCCACGTTCGTGACGCCGCGGGAACGGAAGATGTCGACGATGTGGCGGAACGCGGCCGCGTACTCCTGCGGGGAACCGAACTGACCTTAGGTCATTCTCGGGCTCATGGTGGAACGCCACGAAGATCGGCGCACCGTACTGCACGAAGGCATCTGCGCGTTCGCCGATCCACCCGTCGTACTGACCGTTAGCGATGGCACCCCATCTGGCGGTCTCCCCGTTGGAGGATCCCGCGGACCAGTTGATCAGCGAGATCCGCCCGGCTTCCACGTCGCGGCGTTGGACCCAGGTCGGGATCTCGTCGTTCCACTTGTAGAACTGGTGATCGATGTCGTAGCGGCGACCGATCATCTCCTCCGCGCGGCGGATGGCTTCGATCGCGTTCTCTCCGCCGCGGGGTTCGACCAGCGCGCCGAAGAACGCGCCGGTCGACGGGAGTTGTGGTGCGGCAGACACCGGACCCGCACCGATCGCGACGACGAGTGAGGCCGTCAAGCACGCCGGAAGGAGCAGGGTCATCCATCGGATCGGGCGCCGCCTGATGGGAGCCACCCCCTGTGGCCTCGGAGGTTCGGAGAGTAGCCCACCCTACCCCCGCCGGCCGGAACTGAACACCGACCTTCGGATCACGCGATCGGAACGGCCCTGCGCCCTTCGATGCGAGCCATGGCTCGGGCCGCATAGCCGCGGAGAGCCTCGAGATCCTCCTCGGAGAAGTGACGTTCCTCGCGGCCCTGCACGCAGAACGAGCCGATCACGTTCCCCCGGGACGTCACCAAGGGGATCCCGGCATAGCAGCGGATGCCCTCGACCTGCACGAGTGGCGAGTCCTTCATGGTCTCGTCGAGCAGCGCATCCTCGACGATGAACTCGGCCTCCTGGATCACCACGTTGCGGCAGAACGACCACTCGACGGGTGACCCTCTGGCGACGCCCATCCACCCTTCGACGCCGAACATCGCGTTGAACGACTGCGCCTCGTCCAAGACGATGCTGACGACGCCGATAGGAAGATCGAGATGCTCGGCCGCCTCGCGGGCGATGCCGTCCAGCATCTCGTCGACCTCCGGCGAGTCCAGGCCCAGGTCCGAGATCTCCTTGAGACGTTCGGCGTCTTTCAGTAGGTCGGTCCCGTTCTGATCACTCATACGGACAACAACCCCCGTTCGTTCAGTGCGGTGTAGGTCACGATCCTGATGACGATGGATCGCCCGGCGACCCTGGCGAGTGCGTCCGGTGACGCGGTGAGCAGCTCGGCCACCAACAGGAGGGTGGGGAGCTCCCAGACGGGCGGGACGACTTGCGCGCGCTCGCAGGTCCACTCCCACAGCGACACTGCGGTCTCCAACCCCACGAGCTCCTGCAGTGCCTTGATGGCCGCCGCCTCGGTCGGTTCATCCTGCACGTAGGTGGTCGCGCTACCGCTGTTCATGGCGCCTCCCATGACGCGACCTTCAAGCAGGCCGCTCGGCTCTCGTGGTTCATATCGGAGCATCGGCTGAATAGGTGTAGCGTTGTCTCAGAACGATTCCCCTTTTATCCGTAGCGGAAGCTGGCCGATGCCAAACACCACGCCTCGCGATTCCCTCCAAGGCAACGATGCGGCCATGCTGGCACGCTTTCGACAGCTCGTGGAGCAGGTACGAAGCATCACGTTCGTCGAGCGCATCTGCGGCCCTTCGGCGACCGACGTGGCTCCCGAGTACGTCAGCCCACAGGTCGCCGAGGTCCTCGGATACAGCCAGGAGGAGGTGATGTCGAGCCCACGACTACGAACGGATCTCATCCATCCGAAGGACCGAGAGCGGATCCTTCGCTCCATCGAAGAGGTGAGGAGCGCGGGAGGGAGGTTCACCGACCAGTATCGGATGGTGCGGAAGGATGGAAGGGTCGTCTGGATCGACGAGGACTCCCTGGTGGTGCCCGGCGAGGAGGGTCGTGCCGATCTCTGGCAGGGAACGATGTTGGATGTCACGAAGCACAAGCAAGCGCAGCAGGCGCTCCTTGCCGGCGAGCGGCGCTTCCGCGCCATCTTCGACGACTCGGCGGTCGGGATCGCCCGCGTGGCCCTCGACGGCTGGATCCTGGAGTCGAACGACGCCCTCGCGACGCTCATCGGCTGCGGTCGGATGGAGCTCCTGGGGAGTTACGTCGGCACGCTCGACGCGAACGGCGGCCCCGACGGCGTCCCGGAGGAGTTCACCAGTCTCGCGGAAGGCGGCATCGATCGCTTCGAGGCAGACCGTCCCTACGTGCGGAGGGACGAAGAGGAGATCTGGTGCCACATCGCCGTCTCACTGATCCGCGACGAGGAGGGCGTGCCGGAATTCGCGATCGCGATGTTCGAGGACATCACGGCCAGGAGGGCCGCCGAGCATGACCTGGCACGCCGAGCGATGCACGACGCGCTGACGGGACTCCCCAACCGCGACCTCCTGCTCGACCGGGTCGGCGTCGCCCTCGCTCGCACGGCGCGCGGCGTGGGCCTCGCCGTCATGTTCCTCGATCTCGACGGGTTCAAGCGGGTGAACGACGAGCACGGCCACGATGCGGGGGATCGTGTCCTGATCGAAGCTGCCCGGCGATTCAGACAGGTCCTTCGCGGCGCCGA